>CBDCMR010000004.1:0-1837500 GCA_965219035.1 Longimicrobiales bacterium
CCGGTGGCGTTGCGATGAGCGCTGTGATGGGATACCGGCTGCACGGCATGGTGCGGGCAGAGGTAGAGTACGTGATGAGGAGCTCCAACTACTCCCAGCGGTCCGGGTACTCGCCGCCCAGGGGGTCAATGCCGACAAGCTGAGCGACGAACTGTTCTTGGCGCAGGAGTGGTTGGGTCTCGTCGAATCGAAGAGCTGATGGGCAACGTGTACCTGGACCTGCCTGGCGTGGCCGTGGGCTTCACGCCGTTCGTGGGGTTGGGTATGGGGATTGGGAGAACGAATGCAGACTACGCGAGCGTGTGGTCCAGAAACACGGATCCGGTGGCCATAGACACGGGTCGAAACCAGCCCAACGCCGACCAAATCGCGCGCAATCTAGCCGGCACGTCCAGCTCGGCGCAGGCCACCATGGGGGATACACAGACCAGTTACCAAATTCTCGCTGGATTCGATTACCCGGTGTCGGAAACGGTGTCGGTAGGACTCAGGGCTCGCTGGATGAGCTCGGGTAAATTTGCAGGTACCGTGGTCTGGGATCCGTTGCGCAGCCATGTGCCGAATCTGCGGCGCGATGGCAGTGAGCCCGTGGACGGTACGATGTCGACCGACGATTTTTCCTTTGTGGGAGTCAGTCTTGGAATGAAGCATCATTTCTAGCTACAGCCAGACCTGACCCGCGGGAAAGGCCCGAAAGCTCCGGTGCGTCTCCAGGGTTCGGCACATACATTGAGCTAGGATCAAAGGGTGTGTAAAAAGAGAGCGACGTACCTTTGCGCTGAGATTTAAACCAGCGAGCCCGGGTGACAGCCCGGGGAAAGGAACGTCGCCTCATGAGAGAGGATATCGCGGGACCCCAGGGTGCGTCCAGCAGGCCGATGTGGGAGACGCTCGAGGGGATGGTTAGGGAGAAGGCGCAGGAGTCATCCAACAGATCATGGAGGAGGAAGTCACGGAGTTGTTAGGCCGGAGAAGTCAGAGCGCAGGAGTACGGTGGACTCGGCCGAGGGCTACCGCAACGGATATGGCAAGCCGAGGCGGTTGGCGATGAGCTCGGGCACGATCACACTCCGACGCCCTCGGGTTCGGGGCGTCGAGGAGCGGTTCGAGAGTCGGGTGCTGCCGTTGTTCGCGAGGCGGACGAAGGAGCTGGGCGCTCTGCTTCCGGAGCTGTATCTGCACGGACTGGCAGAGGGAGACTTCGAGCTGGCGATGCGGGGACTGCTAGGCGAGGGGGCACCGCTGTCGAAGTCTTCGATTCGGAGACTGCGGGCGGGATGGACGGCGGAGTTCGAGGAATGGAGCCAGCGTCGCCTGGAGGGCCGTGAGGTCGTCTACGTATGGGCGGACGGGATCTACGTGAAGGCAGGGCTCGAGCGGGACAAGGCGGCGCTACTGGTGGTGCTGGGCGCGATGCGAGACGGGACGAAGGAGGTGTTGGCCCTGAGATCGGGCTACCGAGAGTCGGTCGAGTCCTGGTCGGAGGTGTTGCGGGATCTGAAGGCACGCGGCATCGAGGCGCCCCGGCTTCTGATGGCGGACGGCAACGCGGCGATCTGGGGCGCAGTACGGCAGGTATGGCCTGAGGCGGGCGAGCAACGGTGCTGGAACCACAAGATGAGGAACGTGCTGGACCGGCTGCCTCAGCGGGAGCAGGGCGAGGCGAAGGACCTTCTCAGGGCCGTGGTCTACGCACCGAGCCGGGCCGAGGCGGTGAGGGCCCGTGAGGCGTTCGCCAGACGCTACAGGCCGTGGTATCCGAAAGCGGTGGACGTACTCGAGGACGACTGGGAGCGGATGGTGGCCTTCTACGACTTCCCCGAGGATCACTGGAAGCATCTACGCACGACGAACGTGGTCGAGAGCCCGTTCGCTGCGGTACGGCTCAGGACGACGGCGGCGAAGCGGTTCAAGCGAGTGGAGAGCGCTACGGCGCTGATCTGGAAGTTACTCTTGGTGGCCGAGAAGCGGTTCCGAAGGCTCGACGCTCCTCACCTCCTCAAGGACGTATTTGAAGGAAGAAAGTTCGAAGACGGAAAGCCCGTCTCAACCCAACAGCGGAAGAATGCCGCCTGATACGTTTACACACCTATTGACCCAACCTCCATACATTGGCCCCGAGGTCTTAGAAGACACCACCACTTAGGGCTTTTCCGAATCGTTTCGTAGCGGTCGGCAAGTGCCAAGGAAAGACACATGAGTCTGCCGGACACACCCAGCGCCCCACCGAATGCCCAGGTACCGAAGCGTAAGAAAAGCCGTCTGACCCTGTATATCGGCATTGCCATCGTGGCCGCTGTCGGGCTCGCGGTTACGGCTCCGCAGGTCGCCGTCCAATTTGAACTGGGCGGCGAGATCTTCCTGCGCCTGCTTCTGATGATGGTCGTTCCGTTGGTCGTCGCGAGCGTGATGAGCGGCATCATCGGTCTCGGGGACATCCGCAAACTGGGGCGGCCGGGCGGGTTTGCGATCGCCTACTACCTGACCACGACGGTGATGGCGGTCATCGTGGGTCTGATCATGGTCAACATCATCCAACCGGGCATCGGCGCGATCGATGCGGATACGCTGGAGACCATGGCGGCGCAAGGCCAGGAGATCACGGCAGGTCGCGAGGACGAGGGCTTGGGCTCGATCCTAAGCAACCTGGCGCTGATGCTGTTTACCGACAATCTGTTTCTCGCAGCCGCCGAGAGTAGCCTGCTGCCGCTCATTTTCTTCTCCATCATCTTTGCCGGCATGCTGACGACAATGGGCAGCAAGGTGCATGCGCTCACGGAGATGATTCTCCAGATCAACAACGCAATGCTGTCCTTCGTCCTGCTGCTGATGAAGGTCGCGCCACTAGGGATTTTCTGTCTCGTCACGGCGCGATTCGGACAAGCCCAACTGGAGGGCGTTCTCCTCGATGTCGTGGGCCAGACCGGGGCCTACTTTGTGACCGTCCTGGCTGGCCTGGGGACCCATGTGCTCCTAACCCTCCCACTTATCTACTGGATGTTCACCCGCAGGAATCCCTTCCGGTTCATGTACCGGATGTCCGAGGCGCTACTCACGGCGTTCTCGACGGCCAGCTCGAGCGCAACACTTCCGATCACGATGGAGTGCGCGGTCAAGAACGCAGATGTGTCCAAACAGTCGGCGGATTTCGTGTTGCCACTCGGCGCTACGATCAACATGGACGGGACCGCCCTGTACGAGGCGGCCGCGGCGATCTTCATCGCGCAGGCTCTCGGTTTCGATCTGTCGCTCGCAGACCAGCTGGTGATAGCGGTGACGGCGACAATGGCGGCGATCGGAGCGGCAGGGATTCCGGAAGCCGGCCTGGTCACCATGGTGATCGTCCTCAATGCGGTCGGTTTGCCCGTGGAATACATCGGCTTGATTCTGTCTGTCGACTGGCTCCTGGACCGCTTCAGGACCGCGGTGAACGTCTGTGGCGATTCTATCGGTGCCGCCGTGGTCGAGAAGAGTTTCACTGCCAGCGCTGCTACGTAGACCGGTGCTTCGAGACCGCTGGCGCATGCCTGGGCCTACACCTAGGGAATTAGACGGACGAGCCGCTGGCGCGACCCCCGAAAACTGACCCGATTCTCGGCGTTTACGGGAAGCTTCCAGGTGCCGAGGATCCCGAATCCAGCGGCGAATCCGATCCCGGCGCCAATCAGGATCCGCTTCCAGCTCACGGCCCTCCGCATCGTTCTGCGGTACTGGCCTTCCACTCCGCCTCGATTTCGACCGTGCTACGAGGCCAGCGACTAGCCCGCGCAACGGGCCGCTGCACGCCTCGGCGGACCAACGCACGGCCGGGAGGCCGGCGTATGGAGCACGCGTCATCACTTTTGCGCACCGTGAGTCGAGTTTCAGGGGCCTGCCGCGTGAGATAAGCCGAGCCGCTCGGCTGGACGGGACGCCAAGCCGAGTGGATCGCGCTCGTCTGCCTGCACAGCGGCGTGTTCACCCGCACCCAGCTCTCGGCCCATCTCGGCCTCGACCGCTGGAAGGTGCTCCGGTTCGTCCGCGCCATGTCGGACCAACGGCTGGCGGACGAGGAGATGCTTGGGGGCCTGAGGGTCTGCCGGATCTTCGCCCGGCGGACCTACCGCGCGCTCGGCGCCGAGCACATCCGCCACCGCAGGTCTGCCTCCGAGGAGGTGCTCATGCGCCGCCTGCTCTCGCTCGACCATGTGATCGAGCACACGGGCCTGCCGTGGCTGCCGACCGAGCACGAGAAGGTCGGCGCGTTCGAGGCGCTCGGCATCAAACGCCGGCTTCTGCCCGTCAAGGCGTACCGGGGAGCCGCCGGCACCACGCGGCGCCACTTCCCGGTCAAGCTGCCCGTCGCGCTGGACGCCGGGCGCGCCGTCTTCGTCTACGCCGATCCCGGCCACGAGACCGCCACCGCGCTCCGGTCGTGGGGCGATGCGCACCGGCGGCTCTGGGATGCGCTCAGGGAGCGGGGCCGATCCGTCGAGGTCGTGGCCGTCTTCCGCACTCCCGGGGAACTCGAGCGGGCACGGACGACCCTCGGGAGATGGGCCAATACCGCCGCCTCCAGCCCCGCCACCCCCGAACCCGGCCGCGCGGCCCGCTGCGAGATCGACCGGATCGAGCAGGCGATCCGCGGCATGGATGACGCGGTGATCGAGAAGCATGGCGGGCTGCAGGGCTGCCTCGAGAGGATCGTCGAGCTGAAGGACCTGCTCCGGTCCGCGCGGCCCGGAACGGCGATCGACGGGTTCACGACATGGCGTTCGAGCCGGCTTCCAGTGGGCGGATCTTGACCCCCGGACGGCGGGCGTCGGTGGCGTGCCGCGCGTGCACATCGACATCGGGGTGCTTGTGCCCGGCATCGCCATTCCGATGTGCGCGCCAGCGGTTCCGCATGTCGCTGGCGGCGTTGCGGTTGCACCACGGCCGCAGGACCGGCGATGCCGTTCCGGAGGGTGCGGCCGTGGCGGGAGCGACCCCCCCTTCGGGATGCCTGGTACGGCATCGGGGAGGGTTGGATGTGCACGCCCATCCACCCTCCGTCGGGAGGTCGCTCCGGTCCAGCAATCCCGTGCGGGAAGGCCATCGGTCACCTGGGACGGGCGCGTCCCGGACTTGGCGGCTTGGGCTGTGGCCCGAGCCATCGGGGGTACCCCGGCCTTGCTCGGTGATGCCCGGCTGCCAGACGGCCGGCCGGTCGGCGAACGGGTGATCCGCCGCCTCGAAGCGGCGCTCAAACCGCCTTCCCGCGTAGGGATTGATGGATCGGGAGCGACCCCAAGGGACGGGGGCAGGGGTGTGAAAACACACCTGCGTCCGAGCCCGCACCAGGCCCTCGGACTGGGGGGTCGCTCCCCTCCACGTCGGTGCTGCCCAGTGCGGCACGGGCGGCCGGGTGGCGACGAACGCAACTCCAAGCGACCGCACGGGATAGGTGAATCCGGCGTGTGCGCATCTTCAGGGGTGCATTGTGTGCATCGACCCCCAACGTCTCATGCACGCTCCAGTACGGCACAAGTCGTAGGCTTCTCATCGGAATCGCGCCCCCACGAGCCGAACCGTCCGCCAGGTGTCGGTGCGCTGCATCAGCCCCCGCCCTGCCTGCCTGCGCGCACGCTTCGACAGCGCGACGCTGCGCTTCATGGCGGCCTGCAAGCCGCCGTACTCCATGAGGACCCGGACATCACCCTTGATGATGGCCCGGTCGATCCGGTCGATCTCGCGGCCGATCCCGTGGTCGAATTCGGAGGGGCGGGGATCCCGCGCCCAGTTGGCGAGCACGGTCTCCGCCCGGCTGTCCTCCTCCGGTGTCCGGACGATGGCCACGACCTCGATCCCGCAGCCGCGATCCCAGAGCGCCTTCCAGAGTTCGCGGTGCGCCGCGCCCCAGGAGCGGAGTCCCGTCGCTGTCTCGTGGCCCGGATCGAGGTAGACGAAAACGGCGCGCCGGGCGTCCAGCGCAACCGGCAGCCGGAGTGGGAAGTAGCGCCGGAGGTTCCCGGCCGCTCCCCGGTAGACCCGTTGGGGCAGGAGCGGGCGCTCGATGCCGAGCGCCTCGAAGGCGGCCACCTTCTCCGGCTCGGTCGGGAGCCAAGGCAGGCGGGAATGATCAAGCACATAGTCGAGCGAGAGCAGGCGCCGCATCAGCACTTCCGTGGAGGTGATCCGGCGGCGGCGGCGGTTCCCGGCGCCGAGCGCCCGGTAGATCCGGCGCGCGTGGATTCGGCACACTCGACCGATGCCGTCGATGCCGGGCGGATCCTCTTCGACGGCCACGCCCTGCGCGACGAGGGCGCGGACGGCGCGGCGCACCTTTTCGTGGTGGCAACCCAGAAAGCTCGTCCACTGAGCCCGAGTGAACACGCCGCCATGGAGACAGGCCAAGGCGATCCACTCGGCCTGACGGCCCGCCCAGCCAAATCCCTCGAGTGCCCGTTCGCGTCCCCGCAGGTGGACGATGGCTCCGCTCGCCGCCGAGTTGAACTGCTGCTTCAGCGTCTTCATGCCCCTAACGGTGAGGAGCCGTTTGCAAGGAAGTCAACCCGTAGAAAACCTCCTAAATGCCTGTGGCGTTCAGAGACGTTCAGTACGGTACAGGGGCTGTTGGACACCGCCGCCAGCGGCTTGCCAAACGCCCCGTCGGCCTTCGCCGAAGGCTCCGTCAATGAAGCTGTCCCAACCGTAGTTGAAGGTTCCTGATAGGGGAGAAAGAAAAGTGGTGGCTCCGGGGGTCCCGGGCCGATAGGCTCGGGTAGGCAAAAACCCCAACACGGAGCCACCACGATGAAGAGAACGTACGAGGTAAGGGATCGGGCGGACAAGCGCGCGATCAGGGAGTTCCTGAAGCGGGAGGGGCAGTTTCTGCTTCCGATGCTTGAGCTCGTGGAGCAGACGGAGGTCGCGATCGACGAAGTCATCCAGGTGATGGGACGAGCGACGATCGAAGCGGTGCTGGAGATGAGCGCCGAGGGTGTGGCAGGCGTGAAGCAGGCAGGTCGGTCACGAGCGGAAGACGACACGGTGTGGTATGGCCGGCAGGGTGGTGTGGTTTACCTGTCGGACCGGAAGGTGCGTGTGGAGCGGCCACGGCTCAGGCGCCGGGGCGCCGGGGAGGGTGGCGAGGTCGAGGTGCCGGCGTACGCAGCGATGCGGAGACCGGGCGCCGTGGCGGATCGGATGCTCGAGGTCCTGATGGCGGGGGTGAGCACGCGGAAGTACGGCCGTGTGATCGGTGAGATGGCCGACACGGTCGGGGTGAGCAAGTCGGCGGTGAGCCGTGAGACGGTCGAGGCCTCGGAGCGCGTGCTGAAGGAGCTGATGGAGCGCCGGCTGGATGCGTGGGACCTCCTGGTGATCTACCTGGACGGGATCCAGATGGGCTCGCACCACGTGCTTGCTGCGGTAGGCGTGGACTCAGACGGAAAGAAGCACGTGCTGGGCGTGAGGGAAGGAGCGAGTGAGAACGCCGAGGTGACCGGGGCGCTCCTAGAGGATCTGGTCGAGCGCGGCCTGGACCCGGGCAGGCGGCGGCTGTTCGTGATCGATGGCTCGAAAGCGCTCAGGAAGGCGATCGAGAAGGTGTTCGGCCAACGTCACCCCATCCAGCGCTGCCGCAACCACAAGCTCCGCAACGTGCTGGGTCATCTGCCGAAGGATCAGCATCCTCAGGTGAAGGCGGCGTTCCGGGCGGCGATGAAGCTGGACGCGAAGCAGGGCGAGCAGAAGCTCGAGCAGCTCGCCCGATGGCTCGAGCGCGACCACCCCTCGGCCTCGGCCAGCCTACGCGAAGGCCTCAGCGAGATGTTCACGATCAACCGGCTCGGCCTCCCGCCGCGGCTGAGGAAGTGCCTGGGCTCGACCAACCTGATCGACAGCACCCACTCGGGCGTAAGACAGAAGACCCGCAGGGTGACCAACTGGAAGAACGGAGCGATGGCCTTGCGCTGGGCTGCGGCCTCGTTCGTGGAGACCGAGAAGAGCTACCGGAGGATCATCGGCTACGACCAGCTCTGGATGCTCAGGGCCCACCTCGACGACCATGAACCGGTTGCCGAAATGAGAAAGGCAGGCTAACAAGGAGACTCTCCGGAGCCACCACCTTCAACTGTCAGCGGGACACCATCCCGTCAATGGGTGCGGATCTCGACCGGACGTCGGCCTGCGCACGAACGATGCTGGGAATCTTCGAACCGGAGTGCCGTGTTCCGGGTCTGCGGCAGTCCGCAGCCGCGTTACTGCGGCAGATAGCTTGGGCGGGCCTATCTGGACGGGTCACAGCCGAAGCCCTCCCCCGCTGCTTCGGCGGCGTCCGCCGGGCTGGCTCGGAGCACCTTACGGTGCAAGAGCCAGCCTACCCTTTGGGGCCACGCTTCGCGCGTCCCCGGCAGGGGCTGGCGGGGGGCTGTGCCCCTCTGACCCCCCCCAACGGCAACGGCACATGAGGGCCGCTGGACGCGACGTGTGGGTGAAGATCCGCGCCAGCGAGGCGGGGCATGCCGAGTTGTACGCCATGTCGCTCACGGTCGGTGAGATCGTGTCACAAGCTTGGAAGGCTCACGAGCAGTACAGCTTCTAGATGCAAGGCCCAGCCCGGCATTACGGGACTCGGATATGGAGAAACCGTTCACCCTACACTACTTGGTCAAGCTGTTCAGCGAGCGACGACACGCAAGGGATTTCCTTCGTGGCAGGCTACACGTCAACAGGCTGTCGTATTTCAGGAAAGTAGAAGACCCTGGACGCAGGACGAAGACGAAGGTGCCTATGGGATTCAGCCCGACCAAACAGCCCACTTCCGCATCTGGATATCCGATTCACCTTCCGAAGCGGTGGATCTCGTCCCGGATCTAATTTCAGCCAAATGTCATCTCGACGCAGTGGATAATCTCAACGTGTTCTGCATGCATGTGGGCTACTTGGACAAGACCGAACTCCGCAACGCGGGCAGGGGGACAGGGATTCCGATGCCGCCCCTACCCAAGGCGTCGCGAGCATGGGGGTCGCACGCAGTGCTCGTGACAGACGTGCGGGGATTCTTGGATAGAGTGAGGGTTGCTGCGCGGCGACAGAAATATAGGTGTTGGCGCACGGTCGTAAGGTACTACAAGGCAAATACGTTCCACACTCCGTTTCCGCTGGGCGATGTCAGGGTCGCATTCTACAAACGTGATACTTTTGCCGACGAGCGTGAGTTCAGATTCGTATTCGACACGGGCACAACAGGAACCGATGCCATCAAGCTTAACATCGGTGACATACGAGACACCGGCTTCAACCAATCGGACATGTGGTCTTCCTAATTCTTCTCTCCAAGTACAGGTCAGGCCGCGCCCTCCTCATCTTTGCAACTTTAGCGGCGGTACCCCTTTGTTCCCACAAAGGGTAAGCTGGCTTAGGCACCGTAAGGTGTTCTCAGCCAGCTCTGCGGACGCCTCCGAAACGCCTCTCCGGGCACCGCCCGGAGCAGCGGGCCAAGGTCTATCTCTCGCCCGCGAGATAGGCCGCCCAATCGTCCATCAGGCGACGCCGCCACTCGAACAGGTCCGTGCGCCGGTAGGCTGCCTCGATTTTGTTCTGGACCACATGCGCCAGCGCCGCCTCGACGACTTCCTGGGGGTGGTCCGTCTCCTCGGCCGGACCCTCTCTGCCAACTTACGTGAGACACGGAGCAGCTAAGGAATTAGAGTAGGGCGAAGGCAGAGAAACCGAGGATGCTGAGACACCGTGAGAGAATGAAAGAGAATGGAATAGCCCCACCAACCTGGGACGGTAAGCGAAGCGCGGCAGCTCCTGCGGACTCGGAGGTGGTAGATAGGCCGCTGCGCCGGCGGTTCGCTCCGTCGTACAAGCTGCGGATCGTCGAAGAAGCGGACCGGTGCACGGAGCCCGGAGAGGTTGGCCGACTCCTACGGCGGGAGGGCTTGTACTCGTCGCACCTGACGACATGGCGCAAGGCGGCGCATAGCGGGTCCCTGAAAGCGCTGTCGAAGAAACGAGGCCGTAAGCGCGAGCGCAATCCGCTGGAGGAGAAGGTGCGCAAGCTGGAGCGCGAGAACACTCGCCTCGAGAAGGAGCTCCAGAAGGCGCACTTGATCATCGACGTCCAGGGAAAAGTTGCAGGGCTGCTGGGATTGAGCCTCGAGGACGGGACGAACTCATGAAGGCGACCCAGGAGCTAGCCAAGCACGTAGGGGTGAAGCCCGCGTGCGATGCGCTCAGGGTGCCGCGAGCCACGTTCTACCGTCGTCGGAGGCCATCGACCGGGCATCAGCAGCCCCGCCCGACCCCCGCCCGGGCCTTAAGCGAGAAGGAACGAGACAAGGTCTTCGACACGCTGTGTTCGGAGCGGTTCGTGGACCGGTCCCCAGCCGAGGTGGTGGCGACGCTGCTCGACGAGGACGTCTACCTGTGCAGCGAGCGTACGATGTATCGCGTTCTGGCTTCCCAGGTGCCGGTTCAGGAGCGTCGAGCGCAGCGGAGTCATCCCAAATACCAGAAACCCGAGTTGATGGCGAGGGGCCCGAACCAGGTCTGGTCCTGGGATATCACCCGGCTGCTGGGGCCGAAGAAGTGGAGTTACTTCTACCTCTACGTGATCCTGGACATCTTCAGCCGCTACGTCGTGGGATGGATGGTGGCGGATCGGGAGAACTCTGCCCTGGCCAGCCGGCTGATCCAGCAGAGTTGCTTGAAGCATGGCGTCCAGCCCCACCTCCTGACCCTGCATTCCGATCGAGGGGCTCCGATGACGAGCCAATGCACGGCTCAACTACTCGCCGATCTCGGCGTGACCCGCTCGTTGGGCCGACCCCAGGTCTCGGATGACAATCCGTTCTCCGAGGCTCAGTTCAAGACCTTGAAGTACCATCCCTCGTTTCCCGGCCGGTTCGGGGATCAGGGGCAAGCCAAGACCTTCTGTCGCTCGTTCTTCCGTTGGTATAATGCCGAGCACCGCCATGGCGGCATCTCGATGCTGACCCCCGAACAGGTCCACTTCGGTCACGCCGATCGGATCATCGCCTGCAGGAAGGCCGTGCTCCGTGAGGCATGGGCCGCTCATCCCGAGCGCTTCGTCTCCGGTGAGCCGAAGCCTAAACCACTCCCGGAGGCCGTCTGGATCAATCCTCCCACCCCATCCCTCACTACACAGGAGATTGCTCTCTAATTGATTTCCAAGAGTGTCTCACTGGCGTTGACAGGTTCCGGGACGACCGGAACCCATACGGTACCGCCGCGACACGGTGCTTCTGGAGCAGCCGCTTGCGACGGTGGACAGGGAGGAAGATCGCTCGTCGTCTATCGTCACCACGCTCGACGGTGAGCTTGTGGTTGAGACGTCTGGGCATGGGTCGGCTACGGGACCTGGAGCCGAGGGAGAAGCCGCTACGCTATGAGTCGTGTATTCGCGGACAGGGGTCCCGGGGAACCGCGATTCCGGAAAACGCGGCAACGTGCCACACTCGCCACCTCTAAGTTTAGGTTCGGCCACCAGGTTGATCGCAAACGCGCTGCTCGCCAAACGCTAATACGGACCCCGGAAGGCGGTGGTTCCACCTCCCGGGGTCGCCGCGTTGTCGGTGCGAATCGGCGTCAGCGTCCACCAGTTCCGCACCGCTGCGTCCAACTACCAGCTGTAGGACAGCTTGGTGTAGTAGAACCCCCCGTTGAAGCCGAACGGGCTGTACTCGCCATATCGCTGACCGGAGTCGGCGGCGGCGAGGGGGAACTTGCCCGGATAGGTGTTCAGCGCATTCTGAGCACCGACCGTAAGTGTCCAGCTGTCGGCGAACGTCTGGGCCACCTCGAAGTCGAGCAACTGGCGTCCTGGATAACGAGTCGTGACAACGGGATCGCCGGAGTAGGGCGAGAACCTCTCGAAGACGCCGTCCCAATGGCTGCCCCGCACCAGCAGGCGGGTCCCGCCCGGGAAAACGTGATTGACGGTCACGTTCCCTCTCGTGAAGGGCAGTCCCTTCTCCAGCGCGTTCACACGACCGTCGTCCAGCGTCTCTGAGTTGTGCTCGGTCACGTTCGTGTTAGTGACGTTCCAAGCTGTGCTCACGGTGGTGACGCCCCGCTCGTTCTCGACATCGTAGGCGGCCACCACGTCGAGCCCCTGCGTCCGGGTCGAGAAGTCGTTCACGAAGAACTGGAACCTCTTGAGCACGCCGCCGGGCCGGATAATTCCGTCCGCAACCAGCCGCTGGATCTCGTCGTTCGTGAGGTTGATGTTCTTGCTGGTGGTGAGACGCTGCGACACGTCGATCAGGAAGTAGTCCGTGGTAAGGCTGAAGTTGCCCCGTTGGAACACGCCACCGAAAGACACGTTGACCGAATTCTCCGGCTCCAAGGGCTCTCCACCGTACTCTTGGGCGAGCGCCGATGTCGAGGGGATTGTACCGTTGTTGGTGAGGTCCTTGAGGGCAGGATCGTAGATGGTCGAGATGTTGAAGGCGTTCTGCTGTCCGGGGGTAGGTGCTCGGAATCCGGTGCTGGCGGCACCTCGCAGCGCGAATCCGTCGGATAGGCTCACGCGTCCGGCAATCTTCCCTTTGACCGTAGTCCCGAAGTCCGAAAAGCGCTCGACCCGGCCCGCCACGCCGAGGGTCCAGGCGCCGTCCGGATCGCGGAACTCGAGGTCCCCGTATCCCGCGAAGTTGCTGCGGCTCCAAGCTCCCGCCGTGAGCGGCCCAAACCCGGTGAAGCCGTTGGAGCCGGGGGTGAAGCCTTGCGAGGCCAGCGGCCCCTCGGTCCAAGATGGCTCGTCGCCCTGAACGATCTCGAACCGCTCGTTACGCCACTCCGCGCCGCCCGCGATGTTGACCCGGTCGTTGACGGCGTAGGAGAGATCGACGTTGAGGTTGGTTTCCAGTTGGTCGTAGATTCCCGGGTTGAAGTACGGAGTGCAGGGCTGGTCGGGAACGGCCGGTGAGGTTCCCTTGTCGCTGCACGGCTGGTCGGGCCCGAGCGAGGCGTTGACGGTGTTATACATGTAGAAGTCGAGGCTGGAGTTGCCAAAGGCCGCGCTGGCGTCCCACGACAACCGACCGCTGGTCCCTCGAAGCCCCACTACCGCGGAGGCGTCAGAGATATAGGATCCGAACTGCGGCGTAAACCCACCGGGGAACATCCTCTGGAAGGTGAAGCAGTTGGGATTGTCCAGGACCTCCTCCCACGCAGCCATGTCGGCCACGAGGCCATCCACGACCCGGACTTCCGGACACCCGGCCGATTGGTCATCTACTCCGTCGGCGGCATCCAACATGTCGCCGACCAAGAGCTGGCCGGAGCCAGTGTTGAACACGCCGCTACGGGTGTTCGGATTACGGAAGTAGAAGCCCCCCTCGACTTGCTTGGACGCGTAGTTGCCGTGCCCGTAGAACAAAAGGTTGTCGCGGAAGACGTAGGCCGAATTCGCCCACAGCTTGAAGTCGTTCGAGACCGTCGGCGACCCCCAGATCTGCGCGGGTGTGCGCACGTGGGGGCTCCCGGAGGCGATCAGCCTTTTGGCGTCGTTGCGTTGAACACCGCGATCGGTCGGATCGGCGTTGCCGTATTCGCCGGTCAGGTTCAGGAAGCCGGACTCTCCCAGCGGCAGGCCGAAGTTGCCCGACAGCGTGTACATGTCGCCGTCGCCCGGGAACAGGCCACCCTCCAGAAGCTCGGTTGTCTCGGCGAGCAGGTGCCCGCCCGTCTTGAGCTCGATCGAGCCGCCGGAGCGGTCGTTCTTGAGGACGAAGTTCATGACCCCCGCGATCGCGTCGGACCCGTACTGGGCGGCCGCGCCGTCGCGCAGGACCTCGGCCTGCTCCAGCGCGAGTCCGGGGAAGAGTGAGATGTCGGGGCCCTGCGCGCCGTCGGCGATGCTGTTGCCGTACCACACGATCACCGCAGAGCGGTGACGCCGCTTCCCATTCACGAGCACCAGCGTCTGGTCGGGCGAGAGGCCGCGCAGGTTAGCTGGCCGCGAGAAGGTGGCGGCGTCACTGATGGGCTGGGTGTTGACGTTGAAGGAGGGTACGACGTTGCGCAGCACGTTTGCGAAGTCGACGTCGCCTTGGTTGATGATCTCTCTGGCGGGGATGACGTCCACCGGAACGGCCGACTCCGTCACGGTGCGCGGGCGGGCGCGGGTTCCGATGGCCGTGATCCCGCCGAGGATGACCGCCTCCACGGACAAGGCCACATCGAGGCGGGACTCCGAGCCAGCTGTGACCGTAACCTCCTGCCTCACAATGGCGTACCCGATGAGCTGAATCTCGACCATGTGGGTGCCCGCGGGCACGCCCCGGACTTCGAAGGCACCGTCGTTGTCGGACAGCGTTCCGACGGAAAGGGCGTAGATGAAGACTTGGGCACTCGCGAGGCCTTGGTTGGTGGCATCGTCGCGGACGGTGCCCGCGATGGTGCCATCCTGCGCAGCCACCAAGGTGGGCAGAACCATCGTTAGGGACAAACCAAGAAGTACCCATCGTGGGGTGATGACTAGGGCAAATCTCATCGTGAAACTCTCCGAGCTAGAAGATAAGTCGGCTACGGCCCAGCACGGACCATGGGCAATACAGGACGTCCTCTGGTGCTTGGGAAGCACTTGCAGCATGAAGAATGTTCCATGTGCACCCTTCTACGGGAGGACGACCAGACCACTTGGCGAAAAGTAGGGACCATAGACCGGTTCCAGAAAGTATTGGGCCTGTGAAGGCCGCGATACCCCGGTTCTGAGCACGGTGCTCCGAGCTAGCCCGGCGGTGCCTCGTCGTCCGCGGCCATCCCACCTCATATTTGCATATCGGAAGTGGTACACGTAGCATTGCAAGCGGCCATAAATCGTTATATGATCGTAGTTTACGGTCGTCCCTGATTAGTCCATGTTGGACTTGCCCCAGCTGGCGCTGGCGTCCCAGTCCAGCTGGCCCCGGGTGCCCCTGAGGCCGGCCACTGCGGAGGCGTCGAGCACGTATGCGCCGAACTGCGGCGTGAAGCCTCCCGGGAAGATCTTCTGGAAGGTGAAGCAGTTGGGGTCGTTTAGAACCTGGTTCAACGCCGCGCGATCGGTCACGACGCCGCCGTTCACCCGTACCTCCGGGCAGCCGGCCGAACCGTCCAGCACTCCGTCGCGCGCGTCGATCATGTCGCCGACCAACAATAGCGGAACCTGCAATATATCACCTTCCGGGCCGGTAACCGGTGTCCCGTCAACTAGTGTACTGTCCCTGCTGGTCCCGAACACGCCGCTACGGGTGTTCGGATTCCGGAAGTAGAAGCCGCCCTCGACCTGCTTGCTTACGTAGTTGCCGTGTCCGTAGAACAAAAGCGCGTCGCTGAACAGGTAGCCCGTGTTCGCCCACAGCTTGATTTCGTCGGATACCTGCGGGGAACCCCAGATCTGCGTGGGAGAGCGCACGTGCTGGTTGCCGGCCCCGACCAGCGCGAGCGCGTCGTTCCGTTGCACGCTGCGGTCGGTGGGATTGGTGTTGCCGTATTCACCGGTCAGGTTGAGGAACCCGGTCTCCCCGAGAGGCAGACCGATGTTGCCCGCAATGCTGTACATCTCCCCGTCGCCCGGGATCGGATCATCCTGGAAGGGTCCGCTGGTCGTCGCGAACAGATGTCCGCCTGTCTTGATCTCGAGGGCTCCGCCGGAGCGGTTGTTGTTGAGCACGAAGTTCATCACCCCCGCGATGGCGTCGGAGCCGTACTGCGCGGACGCACCGTCGCGCAGCACCTCGGCCTGCTCCAGCGCCATGCCCGGAATCAGTGCGATGTCAGGGCCCTGCGACCCGTCGGCCAGGCCGTTGCCGTACCAGGTGATGACCGCCGTGCGGTGGCGGCGCTTCCCGTTCACCAGAATCAGCGTGTGGTCGGGGGCGAGCCCGCGCAGGTTGGCCGGGCGCGCGAAGGTGGCCGCGTCACTGATGGGCTGGATGTTCACGTTGAACGACGGCACCACGTTGCGGAGCAGGTTGGCGAAGTCGGTGTCGCCCTGGTTGATGATTTCCGCGTTCGTGATGACGTCGACGGGGACGGCTGATTCGGTCACGGTGCGTGGCCGGGCCCGCGTCCCGATGGCGACGATGCCGGCGAGCGCGATGGCTTCCTCGCTGATGGTCACGTCGAGCTGCGTCACCTGGCCGTCCGCGATGCTGACCTCCTGGCGCTCCGTGGCGTAGCCGATCAGCCTGATCTCGACCACATGGGTGCCGGCGGGAATGCCTCCAATCTGGAAGGAGCCGTCGGCGTCGCTCAGTCGGCCGATGGAGAGGGCCGAGATGAACACCTGTGCGCCGCGCACCCCCTGGTTGGTGGCACCATCCCGAACCGTGCCTTCGAGGGACCCCTGGGCGTGGCCCGTGACGGGAAATGTCGCAAATAGCAACAAAATAGTCGCTATGCACCCGAAACGAGTCCAGTTTCCGGCAGGAGAGGTTGGGTCAATAGGTGTGTAAACGTATTAGGCGGCGTTCTTCCGCTGTTGGTGTGAGACGGGCTTTCCGTCTTCGAACTTTCTTCCTTCAAATACGTCCTTGAGGAGGTGAGGAGCGTCGAGCCTTCGGAACCGCTTCTCAGCCACCAAGAGCAACTTCCAGATTAGCGCCGTAGCGCTCTCGACCCGCTTGAACCGCTTCGCTGCTGTCGTCCTGAGCCGTACCGCGGCGAACGGGCTCTCGACCACGTTCGTCGTGCGTAGATGCTTCCAGTGGTCCTCGGGGAAGTCGTAGAACGCTACCATCCGCTCCCAGTCGTCCTCGAGTACGTCCACTGCTTTCGGATACCACGGCCTATAGCGTCGGGCGAACACCTCGCGGGCCTTCAGGGCCTCGGCCCGGCTCGGTGCGTAGACCACGGCCCGGAGAAGATCCTTCGCCTCGCCCTGCTCCCGCTGAGGTAGTCGGTCCAGCACGTTCCTCATCTTGTGGTTCCAGCACCGTTGCTCACCCGCCTCAGGCCATACCTGCCGTACTGCGCCCCAGATCGCAGCGTTACCGTCCGCCATCAGAAGCCGGGGCGCCTCGATGCCGCGTGCCTTCAGGTCCCGCAACACCTCGGACCAGGACTCGACCGACTCTCGGTAGCCCGCTCTCAGGGCCAACACCTCTTTCGTCCCGTCTCGCATGGCACCCAGCACCACCAGCAGCGCCGCTTTGTCCCGCTCCAGCCCTGCCTTCACATAGATCCCGTCCGCCCACACGTAGACGACCTCACGACCCTCCAGGCGACGCTGGCTCCATTCCTCGAACTCCGCCGTCCATCCCGCCCGCAGCCGCCGAATCGAAGACTTCGACAGCGGTGCCCCCTCGCCCAGCAGGCCCCGCATCGCCAACTCGAAGTCTCCCTCCGCCAGTCCGTGCAGATACAGCTCCGGAAGCAGAGCGCCCAGCTCCTTCGTCCGCCTCGCGAACAACGGCAGCACGCGGCTCTCGAACCGCTCCTCAAGGCCTCGAACTCGAGGGCGTCGGAGTGTGATCGTGCCCGAGCTCATCGCCAGCCGCCTCGGCTTGCCGTATCCGTTGCGGTAGCCCTCGGTCGCGTCCACCACCCTCCTGCGCTCTGACTTCTCTCGCCCTAGCAACTCCGTGACTTCCTCCTCCAAGATCTGTTGAATGAACTCCTGCGCCTTCTCCCGAACCACTTCTTCCAGAACTTCCCACACGGGCGTCCTGGACTCACCCTCGGGTCCCACCGTATTCTTCCTCACGAGGCGTCGTTCCTTTCCCCCGGGCTGTCACCCGGAGTTCGCTGGTTATTACTCAGCGGAAAGGTACGTCGCCTCTCTTTTTACACACCCTTTGATCCTAGCTCCGGCAGGATTCATGCGATGCCTCCTTTTGCTGGTGATGCGACGATTTTCGAAGGTCAAATCCGCCCGAGACCGAGCTAGTGTATCGGCGGCTAAGTGTGATGGGCATGACGTGAAGCGGGCGTTATCTTTCGTACATGGCCAAGATATCCTGGCAAAGGTCACTCGTGCTAATGCCACTTTAGCGGCGGTACACTAGGGTCGGTGTCTCGACCATCGGAAGGTGCCTCTGCCTGACCAAACCGGCTAGTCACGTTGTTGCCGAACAGAAAGACAAGAAACGTTATAAGGATCCCAAGGACCCAATCAGGGTCGTCGGCGCACGCCACGACGCGTTACGCTTTCGAGATTCGACTCCGGTCCCTGGCTCGTGATCTGGGGGACGCGGATTCGCCACGTCCGAGTCCAGAGAACCACTATCCTCACCGGCATCCGTCAGTTGTGGGGGACTCATGTCATCGGTGTGTCTCTTCAGGGGCATGAACGCTCTCCAAACATAGCCCTGCTCCATCAGCATGGACACCGTATCCAAGGAACACCCCGCATGAGGTTTGTCCCGGGGCCGGGACAGGTTCCTTGGTCTCCCGCCGGAACCTGGAGAGTCCTTCCAACTCCCACGGAGATCGCCGCCCCCGCCAACCCCCGCGCGATAAGCACGAGAGGAACGCGCGCGTTGAGGAAGGGGACGCGGGCGGTGCTCGGACAGGTGCTGGGACTAACATAGGATGTGGTACCACTCTTGGGGGCAGGTCAGGTCAGCGGAGCAGGCCATCACACCCGCCACGATCTCTCCACGCTGACCGTGTCGGTGACGTTTGATTGGGGATGCACGGTGATCGCCGACGCGGAATCGAAGACGCCTGCCAAGAGCCTGAAAGGAGGAGCCATGCGACACTCGATCCTCGGTTCGCTCCGATTCGCCCTGGCCGCGGCGGTTGCGCTCACGACCGCGAACTGCGCGGTGCAGACGGCCCTCCCTGAATGCGACGCCGACAACGGCAGCATCCAGCTTCCAGACGGGTTCTGCGGGGTCGTCGTCGCGGACGGCCTCGGCGCGGCGCGGCACCTGGACGTAGCCGCGAACGGCGACATCTTCGTGGCCATCCGCAACCGGGAGAATGCCCCGGGTGGCATCGTCGCGCTTCGCGATACCGATGGCGACGGCCGAGCCGACGTGCAGGAACGATTCGGCGAGGACGGCGGCACGAGCATCCAGCTCCATAACGGCTATCTGTACTTCGGTCGTGCCACAGCGATCGTCCGTTACCGGATGACGCCCGGCGCCCTGGTTCCGGAAGGACCGGGCGAGGTCATCGCGGCGTTGCCCGACCAGCAGGGCCATCGCGCCAAAGGCTTCGCGTTCGACGGGAGGGGGGAATGTATGTCAACGTCGGCGCGCCCTCCAACAACTGCGACCCTGGCGGGCGCGTTCCAGAAGAGCCCGGACCGGATCCGTGCCCGGAGCTTGAAAGGCATGGTGGCGTCTGGAGGTTCGACGAGAACACCGCGGGTCAGACCGAGGATTCCGGCGCGCGATTCGCGACCGGCATGCGGCAGAACTTCGCCATGGCCTGGCATCCGACCGCGGGCGGACTCTACCTCGTCCAGCATGGACGCAATCGGCTCGACACGCTGTGGCCCGGCAAGTTCACGGTGGAGCAGAACGCGGAGCTGCCCTCAGAGGAGTTCTTGAAGGTCGAGGAAGGCTCGAATTTCGGCTGGCCGTACTGCTACCACGACTGGCAGCAGGACAAACGGGTGCTGTCACCGGAATACGGGGGCGACGGCCAGATGGTCGGTCGCTACGCGCAGTACTCGCCGCCCCTCATTGGGTTCCCAGGTCATTGGGCGCCGAATGACCTTCACTTCTACATCGGCGATCAGTTTCCCTCCAAGTATCGAGGGGGCGCGTTCATCGTGTTCCATGGCTCCTCGAACCGCGCCCCGTTGCCGCAGGCTGGCTATAACGTCGCCTTCGTACAGTTCACCGGCGGCGAACCGACGACCGGCGACTACGAGATCTTCGCAAATGGTTTCGCCGGGAAAACGCCACTGATGGATCACGACGAAGCTTTATACCGGCCGTCCGGGGTGGCGCAAGGACCGGATGGCAGCCTCTACATTTCGAACGACAAGACGGGCCGTATCTGGCGCGTGATGTATCGCGGGGACCGACCGCGAACTGGGTGAGGACGGGATGGCGACCGTCTACCTGGCCGATGACTTGCGTGGGGAGAAGAGTCCGTGCACCCTAGAATGAAAGCATGAACAAACGGGGCCTCTTCACATGGAGGTGGTCATGTCACGCGCTCGAATCCTCGCACTCGCCGCATTGGCGGCGCCGCTGGTCGCCTGTGGTGACGATGATCCCACTGGATTCGCTCAGTGTACCGCTGATGCGGGAATTGTCACCCTGACGCTTAGCGGCGGTGCGCAGCCCGTATTGAATTGGGATCCCGCCTGCTCTGTAGCCCTGCTCCTCATTGAGGAGGCTGGGGTTAGAGACCTGTGGCACATAAGCGCGTTCAGGGAGGACGAGTCTGTTCTTCTCGATCCGGCTCAGGTCAATCTGATAACCCCGCCTGTGACTTACGGCGTCGTGCCTACCGGAGTTCGGCGGATCTGGGGGCCGCAGACCCTGACTTTCGGTGTCTTGCAGGTGCTGCTCCAGAGGGTCTTGGAGAACGGAAGAGGGTGGGAGAGATTCGGCGAAGCCAACTGCGTAATAAGCGACAATAGTGTGTGTGTGATCGTGCTGCACGACTTCACGCGATGAGGCCTTCGGGCCACTGGCTGGTCTGAGTAACAGCAACCCACTCATTCTTCCGAGGAGGGTTGGGATGAAACATCGCATTCTTGGGCTTACCGCCCTTATCTTCTTCGCCCCGTCCCCAGTTTCAAAAGCTCCATCGCAAAACATCGTCAGCCGGTTATCCGTCACCATCATCGACGATACGACGGGAGAGCCGACCCCGGTTCGTGTGCGACTGACCGATGCAGGCGGAGCCATCGCCCCGCTTCCCGAGGCCGCGATTGCGATCATGTGGGGACCGAACGACCGGGCGGCCGGATATGGATTCCAGCCCGACAGCTCTTTTTATGTAGACGGCGTGTTCGATGTCGAACTCCAGCCGGGCACGTACCACATGTCGTTGGCCAAGGGCCAGGAGTACTTGAGTCAGCAACACGAGATCAATGTCGGCCTTGGCGACCTGTCAGAAACATTCCAGTTGAAGCGCTGGATCAACATGCCGGAGCAGGGCTGGTATTCGGCGGACGACCATATTCATCTTCGCCGCTCCCCGCGAGAAAACCCGCTGATCTTGAAATGGGTTGCTGCCGAGGACATTCACGTCGGCGCACTGTTGACCTGACCCCCTGAAACGAGACCAGGTGCAATGTTAGGATCGACCTGGTCTGAAGCTTTTCAGCGAGGAGGTCAGGATGGGAAGGAAGCGACACACTCCGGAGCAGATCATCACTGCACTGCGGGAGGCAGAGGTGGGTCTGGCCCGCGGCAAATCCGTGAAGCTGATCAGCCGGGAGCTGGGCATCACCGAGCAGACGTACTACCGGTGGAGGCGGGAGTACGGCGGGATGAAGGTGAGCCAGGCACGGCGCCTGAAGGAGCTCGAGCGCGAGAACGGGCGCCTGAAGCGAGCAGTGGCGGACTTGACACTGGACAAGCTGATCCTGGAGGAAGCGGCCGAGGGAAACTTCTGAGCCCCGAGCGCCGACGACGACATAGCCGGGCGTATTGAGGTTTACTATGGGCCGGCCCTCCACGTCCATCCCGTCACCCATATGTATCCACCCGTCTTCGCCGAAGGACGAAATAGGCTGCCCCGTCTCCACATCGAGGGCGTAGAGCCACGGCCCTTTGGCCGTGAAGATGCGGCGATCGTCACCATCCTCCCAGTACATGACGCCACGCTGCTGGCCCGCGCGGCCTTCTTCTTCGTGCACGGCATCGGGATCAAACGTCCAGAGATGTTCGCCCGTAGCCGCGGTTCAGGGCGGTAACCTTCCGGGTGGGTGTCGCGGTGTAAAGCACGCCTTCGACGACAAGGTTGTTGCCCTGATACATGGCACTATCACCCGTCTCATACGTCCAGGCCACCTCTAACTGCTGCACGTTTTCCGTATTGATCTGGGCGAGCACCGAGTACTGGTTGCTGGTCGGATGACCCAAGTATTGAGCCCAATCTGTGCCCGCACCGTCCGGAGGCCTTGAGGTGCACGAAGAGCATAGGACACCGATCACGGCGACGAAGGTGAAAGACAGAAAGACGGAGTGCGGCGTGTGCCGGTTCATATATGCTCAGAGAAGGTGGTGAAACGGGGCCCTGATGGAAGAAGGAGGTAGTAGGCTTCAAACAAGCAACTTGTCGCCGCCCCCTTTTGGTGTTCGCCTGCTCCCGCAGCAATGAATAACGTAATTCCTCAAGTGCAGATCAAGATCACAGAAGCCAATGCAAGCGAAGGTTTCAACGGCCAGTGGACGCTCGCTTCACACACACCACCGCGACCATGTGTGCTCCGTGGTAGCAAGCACTTGACTCAGCCTGTTGAGCTTGGCCGAGGCGGTGCTTCGCTACGAGTACGGCGAGCCGATGACCGGGCTGGTCGCAGTGTGCCGGAAAGAGTGGTCGCCGTCCAGCCCCCGTGTCTGGCGCCGGCGAGAGCGCAATGGTAGGATGCGGTCATCATGAACCAGCACGGTAGACGAGCCGCCCTGGGGATCGCCCTGGCGGTCATGGTGCTTGGCGTCGGATCGCGCGCGATGCAGTCTCGAACCCCGATTGCTCGAACCCCGATCGACGTCGCGTCGCTTGGCCCGGCAGGTGGGTGAAACAGGTGCCCGCGTTCAGCCTGCCGGACCAGAACGGCCGGGTCCGAACCCTCGACTCCATTCTGGGGCCCAACGGGGCGATTCTGCTGTTTCAACGCTCAGCCGACTGGTGACCGTATTGCAAAGCGCAGCTCGTGGAGCTGCAAGACCGGCTGGAAGAGCTTCGAGGTCAGGGGCTCGGCGTGGCGGCGATCAGCTACGACTCGGAAGCGGTGCTGGCCGACTTCAGCCGACGCCGTGGCATCACGTTCCCCCTGCTGTCCGATGACGATTCGGAGGTCATCACCGAGTTCGGCATCCCTGAACACCGTGGCGGCCGAAGCGCAGGGTCCCAACGGCGACGATCCAGAGGTCGTCGCCGACGCGGCCAGGTACGTCTCTGTGTTCGGAGCCAGCCCGATGGTTGTCGGCACGCCGTTTCCCCGGCACGTTCATGCTGGATCGCACGGGCCGGGTCACGGCGCGGTTCTTCGAGGAGTTCTACCGGGAGCGGAACACCACGGCGAAACGTCATGCTGAAGCTCGGCGTCGGGTTGTCCCCGATCGCGGCCATCGAGGGGTCGACCGCGCACCTGAAGCTGACCGCCTACCCGAGCAACCCCTACGTCACGGTAGGCACCCGGTTCTCGGTCGCGGTCCAGGTCGAGCCCAAGCCGGGCATCCACGTCTATGCGCCGGGCGCTGAGGCGTTGGGCTACCGGGTCGTCTCCCTCAACCTCAGGCCGGTGTCTCACGTCCGGTTCGAGCCGGTGGAGTTCCCCGCGTCGGAGATCTACCACTTCGAGCCGCTCGACGAACGGGTCCCCGTGTATCAGAGTCCGTTCACCTTGCTGCAGGAGGCGGTCGTGGCGGCAACCCCGGAAGCCGAGGAGGCGCTGGCCCAGCTCGACGCGCTGACGCTGAGCGGCACGCTCGACTACCAGGCCTGCGACGACCGGCTCTGCTTCGAGCCGGTCTCGGTGCCGCTCTCGTTCACGCTCGACCTCGAGCTACTCGACCGGCAGCGCGCGAACCGATAAAACGCGCCTGTGATGCGGCATGGGGACGTACCAGGTCGCAGGAATCAACGGTGCCATGAACTGAGGCGCACCGACAGAGCGGGTGATCCTCCGGTCGCCTCCTCCTGAAACGGTACCGTCGCGAGGAGATGGGGCCTCGCCCGAACCCGTCTGCCGTGAAGCGGCAGTGGCGTAGCTGGGTGAGGGTGAGGCCCTATCTCCTCGCGACGACCCGCACGGAAGTGAAGGGGCGCCCGACTCCCCGCTACGTTAGACCGCGGGTCCCTCGAAGAAAGGGTTCTCGCCGGAGGCGTGGTCCGTGACGTCGTGGATGACTGTGATCTCCGGAACCGCTTGAAGAACCATCCGTTCCACGCCCTGACGCAGCGTCATGCGGGACATGGCGCATCCCTGGCATCCGCCGCTCATCTCCAGGTAGATCTCGGTGTCCCGCACGTCCACGAGGGTGATGGCGCCATCGTGGGAGGCGATGGCCGGGTTGATCTGGCTATCCAGCACCTCGCGGACCCGTTCGGCAAGGGGCCCGGTCGGCGCGGCGCCGGGGGTGCTTCCGCCGGGGGCCATCCGCACCTCGAATCCGCTTTCGTTCACCCGCTCGACGAAGTCCACCGTAGCACCCTCGAGACCGGGGGCGGTCTCCTCGTTCACCACGATGGTGAGGCCGCTCACGTCCAACTCCTTCTCGCCGCTGCCGAATCTCGTCGGGTCCTACCAGAGTCAGCTCGAAGTCCGGCGCTACCGGGCTTCCTCCGGAGACGGCGACTCGAAGTGCCGTGAGCTCGCCACCGCTCTGGTCCAGATAGCTGCGAACCACTTCGATGGCTTTGTCCGTCAGTGTCAGCATCGAAAGCACTCCTGCCAAGTACGGCTCCGAGCCTGCCGGAATGGGTCGGCAGCGTATACCCGCGAATCCTTCCGGGGTTCTCGCATCGGTTGATGAGGCGAGCGAGCCTGTCTAGCTTCCACCCTCTCGAAGGACCCGAAAAAGACCCGTTCATACCGGATCGACCTTAGATGGCCGACTCTCCATCGATGGACAAGCTCACATCCCTGGCCAAGCGCCGGGGATTCATCTTCCAGTCCTCCGAAATCTACGGAGGGACCGGCTCCGTTTGGGACTACGGTCCCCTCGGGATCGAGCTCAAGCGCAACGTGCAGGACCGCTGGTGGAGCACCATGGTTCACCAGCGGGACGACGTCGAGGGGTTGGATGCCTCCATCCTCATGCACCCCAAGGTCTGGGAGGCTTCCGGCCATGTGGAGGGGTTCACGGACCCGCTCGTGGAGTGCTCCAACTGCCACCGGCGCTTCCGGGCGGATCTCCCCGAGATCGAGAACGGACAGTGCCCCACGTGCGGTACGAAGGAAGCGTTCGGCGAGGCGCGACTCTTCAACCTCATGTTCAAGACCTTCATGGGGCCGGTCGAGGACGATGCCGCGGTCATCTATCTCCGCCCGGAGACGGCTCAGGGGTCGTACGTCAACTTCCTGAACGTCCAGACTGCGGCCCGCCAGAAGATCCCCTTCGGGATCGCCCAGATGGGGAAGGCGTTCCGAAACGAGATCACGCCCGGAAACTTCATCTTCCGGACCCGCGAGTTTCGAGCAGATGGAGCTTCAGTTCTTCGTTGAGCCCGGTACCGACGACGAGTGGTTCGACTACTGGATGAACGCGCGCATGGGACTGGCACGTTTCGCTGGGAATCCGCAAGGAGAAGCTCCGCTTCCACGAGCACGGACCCGACGAGCTGGCCCACTACGCCAAGAAGGCCTTTGACATCGAGTACGAGTTTCCCTTCGGATGGAAGGAGTTCGAGGGCATCCACAACCGGACCGACTTCGATCTCTCTCGGCATCAGGAGTACTCCGGAAAGAGACTGGAGTACATCGATCCGGCAGGCGACAAGCGGTTCGTGCCCTACGTGGTGGAGACGGCCGTAGGCGTGGACCGAAACGGTCCTCGTCGCGCTGGTGGACGCCTATAGAGAGGAAGAGGTTGAGGGCGAACAGCGAGTGCTGCTGGGCCTCGACCCGGGCTTGGCTCCCGTCAAAGTGGCCGTTTTTCCGCTGGTTAAGAAGAACGGGCTACCCGAGGTCGCCGAGAAGATCCATGCCGATCTTCGCCGTGCGGCCATTCCGTCGTTCTACGACGCCGCCGGATCCATCGGACGGCGCTACAGGCGGCAGGGACGAGGCGGGGACTCCGTGGTGTGTGACGGTGGACGGGCAGACGCTGGAGGACGGAACGGTGACGATCCGTGACCGGGACACGCTGGAGCAGATACGGGTGACCGCCGAGTCGGTGCCCGAATGGGTGCGGGGACGGCTCGCCGGACACTAGCCACCCGCCAGGGTCGCCGAAGGGGCTCCCGTCGCCCATGTTACTCGCTTGCTCGAAACGGGTCTTGGTGCGCTCGAGGGCTCTTCACCCCGAATCCGGAGGCGTCGTTGTCATCCAAGTCCGAGGTCTTCAGTTCGCGCTGGGGCATGCTCCTGGCGATGCTGGGTATGGCCGTGGGCACGGGGAATATCTGGCGCTTCCCTCGCATCGCCGCGTCGAACGGCGGAGGGTCGTTCCTGGTGGCCTGGGCGGTGTTCCTCCTGCTCTGGTCCGTGCCTCTGCTGATCCTCGAGTTCGGGATGGGCAAGGGCGCCCGATCAGGCACCATCGGAACGTTCGTGAAGACCATCGGGCCCAAGTTCGCCTGGATGGGCGCCTGGGTGGCCTTCGTGGCTACCGCCATCATGTTCTACTACAGCGTCGTCATGGGCTGGACCATCCGGTTCTTCGTGGCGAGCGTCACCGGAGACATCCCCTCGGCCGTTCCCGAGGCGTTCTGGGAGGGCTTCGCGGGCACGCCGGCGGCTCTCGTGACCCCACGTGGTGGCCATGGGGTTGGGGCTGTTCGTGGTGTCCAAGGGCGTGAAGGGCATCGAGACGGCGGCCAAGTTCCTAATCCCCAGCCTCATCATCCTGGTCATCGTACTGGCCATCCGGGCGGTGACCTTGCCCGGCGCCGCTGCCGGCCTCGCGTTCCTCTTCACACCGCACCTCGCCGACCTGGCCGACTCCAGGATCTGGCTCGAGGCCCTGACGCAGAATGCGTGGGACACCGGAGCCGGCTGGGGCCTGGTGCTCACGTACGCCATCTACATGAGAAGTCAGGAAGACACGGCCCTCAACGCCTTCGTCATCGGGTTCGGTAACAACTCCATGTCGCTCTTGGCCGGCATCATGGTGCTGGGGGACCGTCTTCTCCGTGATGCCCGACGCCGCAGATCAGATCGTGGGCGCGGGCAACGAGGGGCTGGACCTTCATCTGGGTGCCTCAGCTCTTCGCCCGTATTCCGGGTGGGCGCTTCTTCATGACCCTCTTCTTCCTCGCGCTCGTGTTCGCCGCCTGGACGTCGCTCGTGGCCATGATCGAGCTCGCGAGCCGAATCCTCATCGACCTGGGCATGACGCGCGGCCGCGCCATCACCCTGGTGGGAACCGCCGGGATCCTGTTCGGTGCCCCTAGCGCGCTCAAACTGGACGGACACGCCGGGGGCTGGCCCCTTCTTTGCCAACCAGGATTGGGTCTGGGGCGTGGGGCTGATACTCTCGGGCTTCTTCTTCGCCTTTGCGGTGCTGAAGTACGGGGTCACCCAATGGAGGGAGGAGTACATCAACACCGGCGACTCGGACATCCACATCGGCGCCTGGTGGGACTGGACCATCCGGTTGGTGATCGTCGAGTCCATGGTCCTCATGGGCTGGTGGCTGTATCAGGCCCAGGGCGCTTCGTTCTTGGAAACGTGGATATTGTTCTCTGCCTTCAACGTAGGCTCGGTCCTGATCCAATGGGCCATTGCCCTGGCGGCCGTTTACGTCCTGAACGGCTGGCTGGTGGCCAGGCTGTCGGCTTCGACGGCTTGGGCGTCGGCGACGGAAGCAGGCGCAGGCGGCTGTGAGGTGGCCGGAGGAAGCCCAGAGGTCGCTGGAGGAAGTCCCGAGGTCGGGTAGGCCTCGGGTCGGCGGCAATGGCGAGAGAGTCGAAGAAGGCAAAGGCGGAACGCGCCTCGGAGGCCTTTTCCCTCCTGTCGGAGGAGTACCCCGACGCTCACTGTGCCCTCGAACACCGGGATGCCTACCAGCTCGGGGTCGCGACCATCCTCTCGGCTCAGACTACTGACAAGCGGGTCAACATGGTCACGCCGGAGCTGTTCGAGAGGTACGCGACGCCCCGAGAGCTGGCGGGTGCCGTCCAGGAAGACGTGGAAGAGATCATCCGCTCCACCGGTTTCTTCCGGAACAAGGCCAAGAACATCATCGGCTTCGCCCAGGGGGTGACCGAGGAACACGGTGGCGAGGTCCCGCGTACCATGGCGGAGCTCAACAGACTGCCGGGCGTCGGGCGCAAGACCGCCAACGTCATTCTGGGCAACGCCTTCGGGATCGATGAGGGAGTGGTGGTGGACACCCATGTGAAACGGCTCTCCACCCTCCTCGGGTTCACGAAGGAGAAGACACCGGAGAAGATCGAGCAGGACCTCATGGGTCTCTTCCCCAGCGAGAGATGGACGTTCCTCTCGCACCTCCTGATCTTCCACGGCCGACAGATCTGTGAAGCCAGGAAGCCGCGCTGCGAGGCGTGTGCGTTGTCCCGCCTCTGTCCGTCGTCGCGGGTATGAGGGCCGGGACCTACCACTTTCGGCAAGGCCGGGGCGTAGGAGATAAAGATCCTTGATTGGAGGACGGGAGCTTACGTTGAGCGAAACAGCCATCCTGACCGGGCGGAAGCCATGGCGCTCCTCGAGAGCTGGGTAGAGAACGACGGGGCTCCGGAGGCACATGCTCGCCGTGGAAGCCGCTGTGCGGCACTACGCCCGAATGCACGACGAGGACGAGGATCTCTGGGGTATCGCCGGCCTGCTCCACGACCTGGACTGGGAGAAGTACCCCGACGAGCATCCGAAGCGCGGGCTGAGCGAGCTGGAGCAGCGGGGCTATCCGAACGAGATCATCCGGGCCGTGCAGGCCCACGCTCCGAATCGGACGGGTGTGGAGCCGGAGACTCTCATGGAGCGCGTCCTGTTCGCGTGCGACGAGCTTTCCGGGCTCGTGTATGCGTGCTGTCTGGTGAGGCCGAACGGGATCGACGACCTGAAGCCCAAGTCCGTGACCAAGAAGCTGAAGGACAAGGCGTTCGCGGCCGGGGTCGACCGCGACGACGTGGCTCGCGGTGTGGATCTCTTGGGCATCGACCGGGCCGAGCACATTCAGAACGTCATCGACGGGATGCGAACCGTTGCCGACGTGCTGGAGATTCGAGCGGAGGATAGAGCGTAGTGTCCCGCAGGATCCTCCCGCTTATCGCACCGCTAGCTGTGCTCCTTTACAGCCATTTGGCCGCCCAGGACGTCGAGATGCTGGCCCGGGAGTACGGCACGACCGTGCCTGCGGCCTATTACGAGCTCCAGCGGAATCCGGACGCCTACCGCTTCGGGAGGGGCCGGCGCTCCGAGGCCCGAGTCAATGCGCTGGGCCTGCGCCGTACCGGGAAACTTCCGCGGCGCGGCCACCCTCGGCCCGTCGTGAGGACGGCGTGAGCGGGACCTTCACGTTCCCCCTCATTCTCGGCCTCTACTCGGACACGCCCGGGATTCCAATGGCGAGCCCAGCGGGTCAATTGCCGGGCGTAAGCCTGACTCGGGACGTCATGCAGCGTGAGTTCTTCGACGGTCCGAACAGCATCCTGAAGACGATCCCCGAGTTCTACACGGAGGTCTCGGGCGGGCGGGTCACGCTGGTGGGGGACGCCCACGACTGGTTCCGGACCGGCTTGACCGGGGCCGAGGTGACTGGAGACAGCGACGGGCTCAGCAGCACGGATCTGGTCGGAGAGTTCATCATCGAGATCCTCACGGGGATCGATGACGGAACCGTGGATTGGGGGCAGTACGACAGCGACGGGCCGGATGGACTACCCAACTCCGGCGACGACGACGGCTTCGTCGACGTCCTCGGGGGCGGAGTGCTCCGTCAGTGGCGTAGGGCGCGTCTGGTCCCACCGCTGGCAGCTCTCCGAGTCCGCGGCGTCATCGGTTGATCCGGTGCTCCGCGCCTACGTGACGCAGACCCCCTCGGCCAACGGAGGCCAGGTCCTCATCGACGACTTCGCCATCGTCGCTGCCCTGGGCTGCGATGCGCAGCACGTCAACCAGATCGGGATCTTCGCGCACGAACTGGGACACGGCTTCGGTCTTCCCGACCTGTATGCCGTGGGTCGCAGTCACGCCGGCGTGGGGCGTTGGGGCCTCATGGGCTCGGGCGCGTGGGGTTGTACGGGTGGAATGAGGCCCTGCCACATGACCGCGTGGAGCAAGGAGGCCCTGGGATGGGCCAACGTGACGACGCTGGCTCCGGACGCCGATCTCGGTATGATCACGCTCGATCCAGTCGAGACCTCGGCGGACGTCATTCGCATCGATGCCGGTGACGGAAGCGGGGACTACTACCTGCTTGAGAACCGCCAGCCCCTGGGGTTCGACGTGAACCTCTTCTCTCCGGGCCTCCTCGTCTGGCAGATCGACGTGGATATGGTGGGCATCAGATGGGCTTCCAACAACGTGAACGCGCGTCCCGAGCGGATGGGGGTCTGGTTACGGCAGGGTGACGGCGAGAACGATTTAGCTTTGGGGAACCAACGCGGTGACGACGGCGATCCCTTCCCGGGCTCCACGGGCCAGACGCAGTTCACGGCGGGGTCGCTTCCAGCGGCGTCACATACGACGGCCTCAACGGTGAGGACGGAGTGCCCCGAGGCAGGGCGGCGGGAGTGACGCTCCTGGACATCCAGCAGGTGGGTGAGCAGATACAGTTCCGAGCGCTCACCCGCTACCAGACTGTGACGCTTCAAGCCACGGGCAGCTTGGGACCCGTGCCATTCGTGGTGGACGGGGTGGAGACTTCCGGGAACCCGGCCACGGTCGTGTCCGCACCGTTCCAGAAGCACACCCTGGAGGCGGCCGGTGGCGAGGAGCCGGTGGATGGCTTCCGGAACGGCTTTATCGAGTGGGAAGATGGTGCTCCGCGGATTCGGGAATGGACGACGGAGCTCACCGACGCCACGCTCACCGCGACCTACGGCAACCCCGAGGTTCGCTTCGACGTGAGCTTGGAGAGTCCGGTGCCTGGCGTCGAGGCCGGTCGCATCGTCACCAATCCGCCGTCGGAGCCCGGGTGGGTGTTGCTCGGTACCGAGGTGAGCATCGGGGTTGAGGCCAACACTGGCTTCGCCTTCCGTGAGTGGACGGGCTTTCTGGCGGGCCAGCCGAATCCGACCACGATCATGCTCACCGAGCCGGCCTCGGCGGGCGCCGAGTTCGACGTCTCGTTCGGGCTCGCCGGAGCCCCACAACTGAACTTCCAGTTCGATGCCGCGATACGCCAGTCCCTGACGATCTCAGTGGAGAACGGCAACGAGCCCATCCTGTGGGAGCAGTTCGGCGAGCTTCCCTTCGGGCTGCATTCCCACCGCAACAGAGGCGAGATACACGGGACGCCCCTGGAAATGGGCGATTTCAACGTGACCCTTCGGGCCGCCGATGCCATTGGCCTCACTGCCTCGGCGGCGCTGAGGATATCGGTCGGACCACCCACGCTCGGCCTCCGGGCCATGGCCAACCAGTTCCTCCGGTCGGACCCCATGGACCCCAACGTCGCGGCGTTCCTCGACTATCACGGGAATCAAGATGACGAGTACGACCTGGGGGACTTCCGGGCCTGGATCTTGGCCAATCCGGGGCATCCCGTGACGCAGATGATGCGCGCCGCCGATCCCATCGTAGTGCCCCTCTTCCTGCGGAAGGAGGAGTCGCGATGAGGCGGGCGCTCGTTGCGATCGCGCTCGCCTCCGTACTGTTGGTGAGCGCCTGCGACTCCGGGCCCAAAGGACCGGGGCAGCTCACCGGGGTGCTGAGGTCGGGGCCCATCCCCGTGGGTGCCATCGTGTTGGAGTTCACAGGAGCCGGTATCACGGGCTTCTCCGGTTCGGGGGAGACACGGTTGTTCTTTGCCGAGAGTGATCCCGGTGTGTTCCAAGTCGTCATGGTGACTCCCACGCCGGGTGACATGTCCTTCCGGATCAGCGTCCAGGATGTGGAGGCTCCCTTCCCCGCGGTCACCGCCGTCCAGGCGGTTGGGGGCGACAACGGCGCCATCGCGAACCTCACTGGAATCACGGTCGCCGTGAAGAATTGAGCGGCTTGCACTCCTTGCGTCCCACGGGTGTCCGTCGGAGAATACGGCCATGACCACATCGACCGTCATCACCATGGTGCTCATCCTTGCCTTCGTTTGGGGTGGCTTCTCCTTCTTCCTTCTGACGGCCGTCCGTAAGGAGTCCGACAAGGGCGACTGAGCCGGCCCTGCGGAGCACCGTCGGCGCCTTGTGCTGCATAGCCCGATCCGACACCTTTGCCGGCGATGTGCGCTCCGCTTTTCCCACCGTGGACACGCCCGTTTCTTGGCGGCCTAAAACCTCCCTGCTCAGCCATTGCCTAGACGTACCGACCTCGACTCCATTCTCATAGTGGGCTCCGGCCCCATCGTCATCGGGCAGGCGTGCGAGTTCGACTATTCCGGTACTCAAGCCGTTCGTGCCCTGAAGGAAGAGGGCTACCGGGTCGTGCTGGTGAATTCCAACCCGGCCACCATCATGACGGACCCGGATCTGGCGCATCGGACCTACATCGAGCCGCTGACGCCCGACTGGGTGCAGCTCGTTATCGAGAGGGAGAAGCCCGACGCCCTGCTGCCGACCATGGGTGGGCAGACGGCGCTGAACATCGCGATGGAGCTCGACAGGCGCGGCGTGCTCGAGGAGCACGGCGTCGAGCTCATCGGGGCCAACGCCCGCTCCATCCGCATGGCCGAGGACCGGGAGAAGTTCGCGGCCGCCATGAGGCGCATCGGCCTCGATCTGCCCCATGGCGGGTTCGCTCGCACCACGGACGAGGCCATGGCCGTCGGCGAGGACGTGGGCTATCCGGCCATCATCCGGCCGAGCTTCACCCTTGGGGGCACCGGTGGAGGAATCGCCTACAACCTCGAGGAATTCGAGGCGGCGGTCCGGCGGGGGCTCGACGCCTCGCCCATCACCGAGGTACTCATCGATCGTGGCGTCATCGGCTGGAAGGAGTACGAGCTCGAGGTAGTACGGGACGCTTCCGACAACGTCATCATCATCTGCTCGATCGAGAACTTCGACCCGATGGGAGTCCACACCGGCGATTCCATCACGGTGGCGCCAGCACAGACCCTGACCGACGTCGAGTACCAGCGGATGCGCGACGCGGCCATCGCCATCATGCGTGAGATCGGCGTCGAGGCTGGAGGCTGCAACATCCAGTTCGCGCTTCATCCCGGCACCGGCGAGATGCTGGTGGTGGAGATGAACCCGCGGGTGTCTCGCTCGTCGGCCCTGGCCTCCAAGGCCACCGGATTTCCCATCGCTCGCGTCGGGGCGAAGCTCGCCGTGGGCTACCTTCTGAACGAGCTTCCAAACGACATCACCAAGACGACGCCTGCCTCCTTCGAGCCCACCCTGGACTACGTCGTGGTGAAGTTCCCGAGGTTCGCCTTCGAGAAGTTCCCCGAGGTGAACCCGATCCTGGGTATTCAGATGAAGGCCGTGGGAGAGACCATGGCCATCGGCCGGACGTTCCGCTCGGCGTGGCAGAAGGGAATCCGGGGCCTGGAGATTGGCCGTATCGGCTGGACCACGGGTGAGCGTCTCGAAGACGACGGGCTGGAGTCGGAGGAGCCCGAGGCCCTGCTTGCGGCGCTCAGGCGGCCCACGGCGGATCGGCCCTTCCAGCTCAAGCGGGGCCTGGAGGGCATAGCCGGGCACGACGGCGACGGTCCACCCCCCCTGAGCCTCGAAGACATCCAAGAAGCTACCGGAATCGATCCCTGGTTCCTCCATCAGCTCCTGGAGATCGTCCGCGACGAGCGGTGGTACGCCGGGCTCGACGAAGTCGGCCCGGAGGAGCTCCGCCTGATGAAGCGGAACGGATTCTCTGACGGACAGCTCGCCGCCCTCCGGGCAGAGGATGAGTCCGAGGTCCGGAGCCGGCGCTGGGGATGGGATATCCGCCCGACCTACAACGTCGTCGATACCTGTGCCGGTGAGTTCCCGGCGGAGACGCCCTATTACTACTCCTCGTACGAGGAGGAGGACGAGTCGGCTCCGTCGGATCGCGAGAAGATCGTCATCCTGGGGAGCGGGCCCAACCGGATCGGGCAGGGGATCGAGTTCGACTACTGCTGTGTGCAGGCGGTTCTGGCTCTCCGGGAGGCCGGGTACGAGACCATCATGATCAACTCCAACCCGGAGACGGTCTCCACCGATTTCGACGTCAGCGACAAGCTCTACTTCGAGCCCCTGACCTTCGAGGACGTTCTGGAGATCGTCGAGCGGGAGAAGCCCATCGGGGTCATCGTTCAGCTCGGCGGACAGACGCCGCTGAACCTTGCCCATCCGCTGCAGGAGGCGGGCGTGCCTATCCTGGGGACGTCCGTGGATGCCATCGACCGGGCCGAGCACCGAGGACGCTTCGAGAAGGTCTGCCGCACCGTCCAGGCTACGGTGCCCAAGAACGGCGTGGCGACCAGCGAGGAGGAAGCCCTGGCCGTCGCCAAGGACGTGGGCTACCCGGTCCTGGTGCGTCCCAGCTACGTTCTCGGCGGGCGTGCGATGGAGATAGTGTACGACGAGACCTCCCTGATAGGGTACTTCAAGCGGGCGGTCCAGGCGTCTCCGGATTATCCGGTCCTCGTGGACCGCTTCATCGAAGACGCCTTCGAGGCTGACGTGGACGCCCTCTGCGACGGCACCGACGTGGTCATCGGTGGGATCATGCAGCACATCGAGGACGCGGGAGTGCACTCGGGCGACTCGGCCTGCGTGCTGCCGCCCTACCTCCTCGGGGCCGCGGAGATCGCGGAGATCAAGGACAAGACGCGGAAGTTCGCGTTGGAGCTGGGTGTGGTGGGGCTCATCAACGTCCAGTACGCCATCCGCGACGGCGTTGTCTACGTCCTGGAAGTGAACCCACGGGCCTCCCGCACCGTCCCCTTCGTAAGCAAGGCGACGGGTGTGCCCCTGGCCCGCCTGGCGGCCCGTTTGATGGCGGGCGAGAAGCTCGCCGATCTGGACATCCCCGCGGAGCTGCCGGTGGCGGGCGTGGCGGTGAAGGAGGCGGTCTTCCCCTTCGACCGCTTCGAGGTGGATGTCCTCCTTGGCCCCGAGATGCGCTCCACCGGTGAGGTCATGGGCTTCGACGACTCTTTCGGAATGGCTATCGCGAAGGCCCAGGCCGCGTCGTACAACGTCCTGCCCGTCGATGGCGGGACGCTGGTGGTGACCGTCAACGACCGCGACAAGGCGACGGTGACACCCATCGTCCGTCGCCTGCATGATCTCGGCTTCGAGATCTGGGCCACCAAGGGCACGCATGAGTACCTGACGCGCTTGGGGATCTCGTCCAATCAGGTCTACAAGGTCGGTGAAGGACGGCCGGACATCGTGGACCACATGGTCTCAGGCAAGGTGGACCTGCTCATCAACACGCCCTTCGGCAAGAGATCCCAGTACGACGATTACGCCATGAGGCGAGCGGCCATCACCCAGAAGGTTCCGTACTTCACGACCATGTCGGCGACGAGCGCGGCGTGTGACGCCCTCATCGCGCTGCGCTCGCGGACCTATCGTGTCCGGACGATTCAGGAGCGCATCGCCGACGCGCGGGAGCGCACGGTGGTGGGAGCAGGTGGCTGATCCTTCCCCGGTAGGCTTCCTCCTTCACCCTGCCTCGCCACTCCACGACACGGGCTGGGGGCACCCGGAGCACCAGGGTCGGCTGCGCTCCCTGGCTTCGGCGGTTGGGAAGGACCTCCTCGTGCTCCACGACAAGGTCATCCAGGTAGAGCCCGGGGAAGCGACGGAAGAGGACCTACTCCGTGTGCATTCGTCCGACCACGTGACGCTCGTCCGCGACGCGGCCGAGCGGGCCGAGAGGGAGTCCGCGTTGATCCGACTCGATCCCGATACCGTGGTCTCTCCGGCGTCGTGGCGGGCGGCCATCGGGTCGTCAGGCGCGCTCCTCACGGCCGTGGAGGCAGTGGCGGCCGGGACCCTGGCCTCGGCCTTCGTGGCGACCCGTCCGCCCGGCCACCATGCGACTCACGACCGGGCCATGGGGTTTTGCCTCATCAACCACGTCGCCGTCGCGGCCAGGTGGCTCCAGGCCACGGGGCGAGCGGACCGGGTGCTCATCGTGGATTGGGACGTGCACCACGGGAATGGGACCCAGGACATCTTCTACTCCGATGGCAGCGTCTTCTACATGTCCCTGCACCAGTGGCCCCACTATCCCGGATCGGGCGGGAGCGACGAGAGAGGCGAGGGGGAGGGGGAGGGGTGGACGCTCAACGTGCCCCTTCCGGCAAGGACGCCGGTCGACGAGTACAGGAGCCACTTCTCGGAGGCGCTGGATGAGGCGCTGGAGACGTGTCGCCCGGATTTCGTCCTGGTCTCGGCTGGATTCGACGTCATGGCCGACGATCCCCTCGGAGGAATGCTGCTGGAGCCGGAGGACCTCCACGCATTGACACGCGACCTCATGGAGCGGACCGGGGACGATGTCGGAATCGTGGCTGCCCTGGAGGGCGGGTACGATCCCAGACGGACCGGTCTCGGCACGGCCGCGGTGCTGCGGGCACTCGCCGGCACCGATCTGGACTAGCGGTGCGAAGGGGTGGCTCTTTCCTCAACCCTCCGGGGTAGTTGATGGAACCCGCTTCTGCTACAATCCACGCTCGAACACGCGACTGGTGAAGGCATGGCGATGCTGAGAAAGCTCCAGACATGCGGCCTGGTGATGATGGCTGCGCTCGGCACATCGGTGATCCCCCTGACGGCCCAGGACGATGACGAGGCCCTGAGGAATCCCGTCGAGCCCCATCCGATGGCCGACGAGGCCATTTCGCATCTCAAGTCCCCATATTGTCCCGGCCTCATGCTCGAGGTGTGCACTTCGTATCAGGGGGCCCTGCTGCGGGACAGCCTTCAGGCCATGGCGCGAGCAGGCGGGAGCACCGACGACCTCGTGAGTTGGGTTCTCGCCAATCATGGTGAGGAGTACCTCGCCTACCCTCGCGCCTCCGGCAGGGGATTGCTAGCCTGGCTCGTGCCCCCGGGAGCGCTGCTCTTGGGGATCGGTGTGGTGATCGTCGTGCTCCGCTACATGCGGGATCCGACATCCACCGTAGAGGGCGTGGAACGCGAGCTCTCCGCTGAGGACGAGGACCGGCTGAAGGAGGCGCTTCGGGAGATGGATGCGGCGGAGGAGCCGGTCTTTTAACTTTCCCGCATGACTCCAGACACGAACGGTCGAGAACGGGTCGCCAAGGGCGTACCGTCCATGCTCGACCTGATCCATCTGAGTCGGAGACCCCTCTTCCCGCCGGGTGGAGTGGAGCTCTACCGCCAGATCGCCCTGCTTGCAGAGATGAAGGCCGGTCACGAGGTACTGGTGGTCCCGTCGGGTCTCGCGGTAACGCTTGAGTACTTCGTCAACGAGCACGATGTCCACGGCTCTGGCGTGGAAGATGACCCTCTCCTGCTGGAACGGGCGGAAGAGCGGCTGCGCGCGGTAGGATTGCTGGACCGGGTGCACGTGCAGCCCGGCGAGATGGACAGCCTCCCGTTCCGCGATGGCATATTCGACGTGGTAGTGGCCGAGCTCGGCCTGACGTCTCACGTGGAGGCCGAGGCCGCCGTGAAGGAGCTCGTACGGGTGGCCAAGCCCGGCGCCACGGTGGTGGTCGTCCAACCGGTCTGGAAGGCTCCGGTCGATCCGGAGCGGCGAGCGGTATTGTCCGATCACCTCGGCTGCCGGCCCCTCATGCTCGTGGAGTGGAAAAGGATCTTGAGGGAGGCGGGAGTGGAGCATCTCCACACGGAGGACTGGTCTGACGAAGAGACGGCGTTCCGCCCCCAGATCGCGAAGCCATTCCCCGACTTCGCGGAGCTGTTCAGCCTGGGCGAGAAGCTGGGGATTCTCCGGCGGGCCCAGCGACGGTGGGGATGGGGTGGCGTGTGGGCCGCCATAGCCAGGGAGCGGGAGGTGTACAGGGTTCTCACCCGGGAGCGCATCCTGGGGCTCGACCTGGTCAAGGGTGTGAAGCCGGGGGGTGTGGCGGCTGCCGATCCTTCCGTGGCTTCCGCCGAGGTGGAGCAGCCTACTACCGAAGAAGCGGGTGGCACCTCGAAGGGGGAGCAGGTCATCGGACTCCCCCTGTTCGGTGGAGAGGCGGACCCCGGTACGTGAACTCAACCCGAGGCGATGGGAGTGACGTGAGCAAGATCGCCCCGATGACCGATTCGGAGCAGGTAGCCCTGGTTCAGGCGGCTCTGAAGGCGGCCGACCTGGATGGGTGGCTCTTTTTCGATTTCCGCGGCCAGAACCCCGTGGCGAGCGCCATGCTGGGCCTGGACTGGACCACTCGCCGGTCCTTCACCCTGCTGCCCGCCGACGGCGAGCCGGTCGCCCTGATTCACGCCATCGAGCACTCCTCCTGGCGGCATTGGCCCTGGGCGAAGAGGGACTACGCCGGCTGGCGCGAGATGGAGGCGAAGCTGGCCGAGCTGGTCGACGGCCGGACGCGCCTCGCCATGGAGGTGTCCGCTCGATCGAGCGTCCCCACCCTCGACCGGATTCCGGCGGGTATGCTGGAGCTGCTGAAGGAGGTCGGCGTCGAGCCCGTGAGCTCGGGCGATCTGGTCTCTACCTTCTACTCCGCGTGGTCAGACGAGCAGCTCGAGGAGCACCGGGCCTCGGCCGAGACGGTCCGAGAGGTCGCTCTCGACGCTTTCGCCAGAGCCGCGGATCACGTCCGCCAGGGCTCTCCTCTTCTCGAGGGCCAGTTGGGCGCCTGGATTCGGTCGGAGCTCACGAGTCGGGGCGTGGGGGTGGATGTGGACACCCATGTGGCCATCGGTCCCAATGCTGCCGATCCCCACTACGATCCCCGCGACGCCGGAGCCCTGATCGCCGAGGGCGAGGTCCTGCTCATCGATCTCTGGGGGAAGATGACGGAGGGTGGCGTACCCGCCGACCAGACCTGGATGGGAATACTGGCGAGCTCAGTGCCCGAGCGAGTGCAGACGATCTGGGAGGCGGTCCGTGGCTCCCGGGAGGCGGGCATCGACTTTCTTCGCGACTGCCATGCCGAGGGGCGTCGGGTGCGCGGCTTCGAGGTCGACGACGTCTGCCGAGAGTTCCTGGTCGAGTCCGGGTTCGGCGAGTTCTTCGTGCACCGCACCGGTCACTCGATGGATCTGGAGCTTCACGGCAGCGGCCCCAACCTGGACAACCTCGAGACACGCGACGACCGTTTTCTGGTACCCGGGGTGGGCTTCTCCATCGAGCCCGGCGTCTATCTGCCGAATGATGTCGGCATCCGGAGCGAGATCAACGTGCACTTTGGGGCCGACGGCCCGGAGGTCACACCGCGGGAGCGGCAGGACGAGATTCTGCGGTTACTGGACTGACCCCACCACTCTGCATCCTTCCGCATCGGTGAGCTCCTCGCCCTCGTTCGTCCAGGTGGCTTTGCCACTCCCACTGGATCAGACCTTCACGTATTCCACGCCGGGTCCCGCCCCCGAGGCGGGGACCAGGGTGCTCGTGCCGTTCCGAAAGGAGGAGCGCATCGGGTTCGTCGTGGGAGCCGGTGGCAGTGAGGGGCGGAAGGGTATCAGACCTGTGCTCGCCGTCCTGGATTCCGAGCCCGCCGTGCCGCCCCCCCAGCTGCGCCTGGCCCGGTGGATGGCGGAGTACTACGTGGCGCCCTTGGGCATCGCCCTTCGAACCATGCTTCCGGCGGTGCTCTCCGACGCTTCTCGCGACGTTGTCGCTCTGACGGGAGGGGAGGCGGGGAAGCTCAAGCCCAGAGAGCACCGTCTGGTAGAGGCCCTCACCGGCCGAGGGGGGCAGCAGAGCGTCCGGGCTCTTCGCAAGGGCCTCGCCATGGGTTCCATCTGGCCGGAGATCCGCTCTCTGTCGGCGCGGGGGGTCCTGAGTCACGAGACGCTTCCGCCCCGGTCCCCTCCGGTGAAGACGGAGAGGATCGTGCGGCTGCTCCGGTGGATCGAGGATCTGGAGGAGCTCGATGGGCTCCTCGGCCGAGCCCGGCGTCAGGCCGAGGCCTATCAAGCCCTGGCGGCGTCCGGAGGGACGGTGGAGCTGGCACATCTCACCAAACAGGCCGGGTTCAGCCGCAGCGTGGTCCGTGGCCTGGAGGAGAAGGAGCTGGTCGTGGTCGAGGAGCGTGAGGTAGAGCGTGACCCGTTCGCGCGGATCCCGGTGGAGGAGGGGCCCAGGCACACACCCACGAACCGGCAGGCCGCGGCGATCCAAGCGCTCATCAACACGGTCGATGGGGGACCCTCGGAGCCGTTCCTTCTCCACGGCGTGACGGGGTCGGGAAAGACGCTCGTGTACATCGAGCTGCTGCATCACGTGCTCGCCAACGGGGGGGGAGCCATCGTCCTCGTACCCGAAATCTCCTTGACGCCCCAGACCGTGGCCCGCTTCCGAGCCCGCTTCGGCGATGAGGTGGCGGTGCTCCACTCGGCCCTTTCGGACGGCGAGCGCTACGACGCCTGGCGGCAGCTACGCGCCGGCCGTCGACGCATCGCAGTGGGAGCCCGCTCGGCCGTGTTCGCGCCGGTGGCGGATCTGGGCGTCGTCGTGGTGGACGAGGAGCACGACGGCAGCTACAAGCAAAGCGAGGCTCCCCGATATCATGCCCGAGATCTGGCGGTGGTGAGGGCCTTCCAGGAGGGCGCCCTCTGCGTTCTGGGGAGCGCTACGCCCTCCCTGGAGAGCTGGCACAACGTGGAGCGGGGGAAGTTCAGCCGCATCTCGCTCCCGGATCGTGTCGGAGGAGGCCGTCTCCCGCCGGTCCGACTGGTAGACCTCCGGGCAAAGCGTCGCAGGCAGAGCTCGGACGGGGCAGTGCGAAGCGAAGGCGGTGTCGTGCTGACTCCCCCGCTCGCGGAGGCGGTTCGCTGTCGGCTCGAACGGAATGAGCAGACCATTCTCCTACTGAACCGTCGTGGATACTCCTCCTTCGTCCAGTGCCGCGAGTGCGGGGACGTCGAGAGCTGCTCCCACTGCTCCATCTCGCTGACGTATCATCGAGTGACCAACCGTCTCATGTGCCATCACTGCCGGCACGAGGCGCCAGCGCCCTCCCGGTGTCCTCGCTGTGGCTCCACGGACCTCTCGTTCCGTGGACTCGGAACGGAGCAGGTCGAGAAGGTCGTCGCCGAGACATTCCCCAGTGCGCGGATCGCGCGCATGGACGTGGACACGACCTCGGGAAAGTGGTCCCACCACGAGATCCTGGGCCGTGTCGAACGCGGCGAGGTGGACATCCTCCTCGGCACGCAGATGATCGCCAAGGGTCTCGACTTCCCCCGCGTGACGCTGGTGGGTGTAGTGAACGCCGACGTGGGCATTCACATGCCCGACTTCAGGGCGAGCGAGCGGACCTTCCAGCTCCTGAGTCAGGTGGCCGGCCGCGCCGGACGTGGGGAGCTGGGGGGCGAGGTGCTCGTCCAGACGTCCCTCCCGGACCACTATGCCATCCAGGCGGTCCTGGACCACGACTACGAAGCGTTCGCCCGTCGGGAGATGGCGGAACGGAGCAACCCGGCTTACCCCCCGGTGGTTCGGCTCGTGAACGTCGTCGTGAGCAGCCCCGACGCTGATGACGCCGCCCGGAACGCGGAAGCCGCGGTGCGCTGGCTCCGGGGGCGATTCCATCCCGCGTCGGCTCTGGACCTGATCGGACCGGCGCCCTCGCCCATCGAACGCCTTCACCGGCGCTGGCGCTGGCACTTCATGCTCCGGAGCGCCTCGGCGAGGGCGCTCGGGGAGGCGTCCCGCACGCTTCAGACCGGATTCCGTCCTCGGGGTCGTGACGTTCGTATGGCCATCGACCGGGATCCCACAGCACTGCTCTAGCGGCCGCACCCCACTTCTGGGACACCACACTAGCGGTCGCCGGCGGTTCAGCGTATCTGTTGCGTTGTGTCCGCCCGTCTGGGGAGCCTCTGCATGCCCTCGCGGGTACTAGTGCGTGTTCGGGGCCGAGGGCCTCTGTTGGAATCGTCGGTGGAGGGATTTCAGAGCCATGGGTTGTCTGGCCCTAAACGCGTCATACGAGCCGCTGACCATAATCCCGGCTCGTCGGGCCATCCGGCTGGTCATCGATCGGAAGGCGGAGATTCTCGAGACGGATGACGAGCGCTCGTTCCGCTCGCCGCGGAGGGAGCTGCCGTTCCCGACCGTCATTCGCCTGGTCCGCTATGTACACGTCCCGAGGCGATTCCGCCGGCAGGTGACCAACACATTCCTGTTCGCGCGTGACAACTACCAGTGCCAGTACTGCGGGCGTCACCGTGGGCAGCTCAAAGGCCGGCAGTTCATGACACGGGACCACATCCTTCCCATCTCCCGGGGCGGGGACAACTCGTGGCAGAACGTGGTCACCTCCTGCTCGCCGTGTAACAACCGGAAGGGGAATCGCCTGCCTCGAGAAGCGGGAATGAGGGTCTTGGCGGAGCCGAGAGAACCGAACTACGTGCGTCTGGTGTGGACCGTGCGTCGTGTTACGGAGACCCAGGCCAAGTACATCCGCATGTTCTACGGTGAGGAGGTACTGTCGACCCTCCGGGCGGGCCGGGTGAGGATCCGAGACCCGGTTTCCTAGTCGTCCAGCCAGGCGTACGGCCGCTCGTAGAACTGACCCGAGCCGCGCACGCTGCCGGAGTCGGTGTGCTCCTTCCAGCGGATGATCCACCCGCGATTCTCGTCCTGGACTACGTCGTACGAGAAGCCTGGGAACTCCTGACGCTCAGCAAGGAATCGGGCCAGGGGCGCGGGCAGGTTCGAGATCCCTTCTACTTCGGCATGCTCGTGGTCCGCCATGATCTCTTCGCGAACCTTCGACTCGCTCAACTTGAGCACCCGAATCGCTTCCTCCACGGCCGCGGTGATTTCGCTGAGACCCTCGTCCGGGGATGAGCCGGTCCGGCGCCGAATGGATCGGATTATCACACCCGTTCCCGGCGCGGCGAGATCATCACGAATCGACTGAAGCTGACGGAGGAGCCGGGCGTGAAGGTGCAACAGCTGCCCGTACTCCCGCTTCGCTTCTGTAGCCTTGAGGGTGCCTTCGGTCATGCGCCTACCGATGAATCGGGCGGATTCGCCTCGCTAACCCCGTAACATGACTCCAGATTAGGACATAAGTCGAGAGTTTCGTGCCCGGTCCTCTCAGGGAGGTCAATGGCGAAGCCCGGCGGACAGGGCCATCTTGACGGCTATGGACGGCAGCGATCGAACGAGCGGAGAGGGTAAGGGACCGAAGCCGACTCCCATACGGGAGGTGGTTGGAGAGCCACGTCCGAGCTCCCCCCGGCGCCCGGACGAGTCCCGGGCGGGAGCTCCACCGGAGCACCCTGCGCCCCGGATGCGGGGCCAGCGGGAACGCCCGAGGGGTCCTCGAGACGAGGGTCGTTCTCGGGGGAGGGGACGCGGTCGGGGGAAGGGGCGGCCCACCCCCGTCCCGGCTCGCGATGCCCTGGATGGGCAGGCCCTGGAACCGACGGCGGTGGATGATCTTCCTTCTCGCCAGTTCACGAGCGAAGGGGTCGAGTGGATCGTCCGCCTCTCCGGGCAGACTTCGGCGGGATCGGCCTCCGACGCGGGCGCACCACTTCTCCACCTCACGTTCTACAGGGCCGGCAATCCGCTGGTCGCGGAGCGGGAGGCCCTCTTTCCAGGTACGTCCATGGAGGGTTTGTTCGAGTCGGACCTGCACAACCTGCTATCGTCGGCAAAGGAGGTGTCCTCCCCTGATCAGCCCTCGGAAGCCCCTCCCAAGCCCGAAGCCCGCAAGGGGCGCGAATAGGGGCTCGCTCACACCGAGTGCCATCCGGTTAACACTCTTGGGCCTCGAGGAGTCTCATTATTTTTGCCCCCTGCCCACGCTTCAGTGAGATTCAGGGGATCAAAAGGGCTCAACACGACGGGCGGTAGCGGTGTCTCCATGGGTGCAACGGAACAAGTGTCGGATCCGGAGTTGGTTCGCAGGGCGCGCGCCGGCAGTGGCACGGCCTTCGGGGCACTTGTGGATCGGTATATGCGTGCCGCTTACGCGGTAGCGCTCTCGGTCACCGGAAGGCATGAGGATGCCGAGGACGCGGCGCAGGAGGCCTTCATGGTCGCTCTCGAGCGGCTGGAGGAGTGCAGGAGCCCCGATCGATTCGCGGGATGGCTCATGACCATCGTGAGGAATCGGTCCCGCAACCTCGTTCGGCGGGAAGTTCTCTGCGGAACGGATCCCGTGCCTGCAGTGACTCCGGCGAAAGGGCCGACCCCCGAGCGGGCTGCCGAGCAGGTCGAGTTGGAGGAGAGGCTCTCGAAGGCTCTCCGAAGCCTGCCCGAGGTCCAGCGAGAGATCGTGCTGTTGCACGACCTCGAGGGGTGGAAGCATCGGGAGATCGCTGAGCGATTGGGGATTCCGTCCGGTACTGTGCGCTCGCACCTCCACTTTGGCAGGAGAGCGCTACAGAAGGATTTGAGCTTGTCCGAATACAAGGCGGACACTGCGGACACCATGGAGAGAGCATGACGAACAACGGTCGAAGAGGCCGTTCAGGCCTCCACGAAGGCGAGGGGCGTTCGGGTCCCGGGTACGACCTCGGGATCCTCGATCCTGGCGACCGGGACTCGGGCTACTGGGCCCGATTCCGGTTCCGTGTGATGACGAGAGCCGCTGACGAGCTGAGGCGACGACGCGGGATGGCGGAATTCACGGTACTGGACGTCGTGCAGTCGTGGGCGAGAGTCCTGGTTCCGGCGGCTGCGGTGGCCGCCGCAGTGGGGGCCGTGTTGCTCTCCCAGGGCCGGCGGACCGCATTGACGGTGGCCGCAGGTCCAGAGGAGATCCTCACGCAGGAGCTCGAGGATTGGACCCTACCGGACTTCATGGCGCTGGAAGAGGAAGAGGGCGTTTTCCTCCTGACCGGAGAGATATACTGATGGCCGTCAAGAGGGTGTTCCGGGCGAGGGCAGTGGTCGGAGTCGCGCTGGTTCTGCTCTTCGGAAGTGGCATCGTGGTCGGCCTCGCGTGGGACCAGACAGCCAGCGCCAGCACTCCGGAGACGTCGCGCGCGGAGGAGCGGCGGACGGACCGAGACAGGCATGACGGAATGATCGTCGACCGGGTGGGCCTCAGCTCAACTCAGAAGGCGTCGGTGGATTCACTCGTAGCGTATCATCGAGGGCGCATACGGGATCTGGATTCCGAATTCCGGCCTCGCTACCGAGCCGTCATCAGCGATCTGAGAGGGGAGATCAAAGAGGTCCTGACCGACGATCAGCGCTCCATGTATGATGCGCTCCTGGAAGAGCATGACGCGCAGCGGCACTCGCGACGCTCTAGGAACTCGAGACGGTAAGCCTCATGACCATACGTTTGACCCTTACGCTCGGTGCCGTGATGGCGCTGAGCACGCCGGGGAGCGCGCAGGAGAAGCCCCTCCTGGACCCGGGCGCGACCCGCATTACCCTGGATGATGCCATCGCCCAGGTCCTCGTGCGGAGCCCGCTGATGGCTCAGTCCGAGCAGTCGGTGGTGAACGCCGGGGAGTCGAGGAGGACGGCTTTGGGAGCGTTCATACCCACGGTCTCGACGAGCTCGGGGATGTCGGTGCGGAGCACGGAGCGGTTCGACCTGGGGACTGATCGGCTCGTATCGGGCAGTTCCAACTCGTACAATGCGGGCATCACGGCGCGCTACGACATCTTCCGTGGTGGACAGCGGTTTTCGGAGCTCAGCAGGGCCAATGCCGATCTGACAGCGGCGGAGGCCCGGCGTGAGGATCAGCGCTTCGCCGTCATTTTCCAGACCAAGAACCTGTTCTTCCAGGCGCTTCGGCAGGAGGAGCTCCTGGAGGTCGCCCGTCGCCGGATCGAGCAGGCGAACCAGAGCCTGGAGATGACCCGCACACGGGTGCGGGTCGGCGCGGGGACGGTATCGGACACGCTCAGAGCTCGCCTGGAGATGATCAATGCCCGTCAAGCGGTGCTCAGCGCGGAGGTCGCGACACGGGCGGTTCGCTTCAGCCTTGGACGGCTGATCGGCGAGGCCGTGCCGGTGGTCCCCATAGCCCCCGATGACCTCGCTCCCCGGCCGCTTCCCATGGCCGAGGCAGAGGCGTTCCTGATCGCCGAAGCCCAAGCCCCATCGGTCCTGGCGGCCGAGGCGGCGACGGCGGCGGCCCAGAGGGCGTACGCCTCCTCCAAGAGCGTGTACATCCCCAGCCTCAGCCTCAGCAGCGGCTACAACTGGTCGAATCAGGAGGCTTCGTTCAGTGGGGGGAACTCGAGCTGGAACCTGAACTTCAACCTTAGTTACCCTCTGTTCAACGGGTTCAATCGTGAGGCCAACATCGTGCGGGCGGAATATTCGACACGCTTGGCGCGGCTCCAGGAAGACGACGCCCGGCTGGGCTCCCGTCAGGAGGCCGACGCGGCGCTGAGGGCCCTGGAGACGTCGGAGCGTGCCATCGAGATCGCGGAGGAAGCGGTGGCCGTGGCGGACGAGGACCTCAGGGTCACGCGGGCACGGTATGAAGCGGACGTGGCGATCATCTTGGACGTCATCACGAGTCAGATCGCGGCCGATCAGGCGAGGGTGGACCTCGTGAACGCGCGCTACGATTACGTTCTGGCACGCGCGGAGCTCGAGGCGATACTGGGGAGGGAGCTGTGAGCGACCTAATCATTCGGACCCAGGGACTCAGTAAAGACTACGTCCTGGGCGCCGAGACCGTCCGAGCTCTGAGGGGAGTGGATCTGGAGATCCAGCCAGGTGAGTTCGTGGCCATCATGGGTCCGTCGGGGAGCGGGAAGTCGACGTTCATGAACCTCATCGGCTGCTTAGACACGCCCACCGAAGGCCAGTATTGGCTGAACGGCGTTCAAGTCAGCGACCTCTCCGACGACGAGCTCGCCCGTATTCGCAACCGGGAGATCGGCTTCGTCTTCCAGACCTTCAACCTCCTGCCAAGGGCTACGGCACTGCACAACGTGGAGCTCCCCCTCATCTATGCCGGCGTCGGCGCGAAGGAGCGGAAGCAACGGGCCGAGGGGAAGCTGGATCTGGTGGGGCTGGCAGATCGAATGGATCACCGTCCGCCGGAGCTCTCGGGCGGGCAAAGGCAGAGGGTGGCCGTGGCGAGGGCTCTGGTGAACGACCCGGCTCTGCTCCTGGCGGACGAGCCGACCGGAAACCTCGACTCGGTGACGAGCCAGGAGATCATGGCCGTGTTGGTCGAGCTGAACAGGCAGGGACAGACCATCATCGTTGTCACTCACGAGCACGATATCGCGGAGTACTCCAAGCGGCAGGTCCACCTTCACGACGGCGTGATCGCCAAGGATTTCTTACACGAGCAAACGGGGATACATGTATGACCTCGAACTGCATGATCAGATCCTGGGCAGTGACTCTTTTCCTGCCCCTCACCGTCGCCTGCGGGACCAGCGAGGCCGACGAGGCCCCGACGGTCCAGACCGCGCTCGTCGAGCGGGGGGATCTGATGATCACAGCCGAGGCGACGGGTAACGTTGAGCCCGTCCGCAAGGTAGAGGTGAAGTCCAAGGCTTCCGGCGAGATCTTGCGCCTCTACGTCGACATCGGTGATCGGGTCGAGCCCGGGGCGCTCCTTGCCCAGATCGATCCCCGGGACGTTCGGAACGCCTTTGACCAGGCCGAGGCCGACCTGGACGTGGCGCAGGCAAGGCTCGACATCAGCGAGGCCCAGCTCGGGCGCTCCGAGGAGCTCTTGGCCTCCGCCGTGATCTCGGTGCAGGAGCACGAGAGCAAAAACCTGGAGTACGCAAACTCCCAAGCCACCCTGGTGAAGGCGAAGACGAACTACGAGCTCGCTCAGCTTCGTCTGGGAGACGTGACCATACGTGCGCCCATGGCCGGGACCATTCTGGTGAAGAACGTCGAGGAGGGTCAGGTCATCCAGTCCGCTTCCCAGAACGTGTCGGGCGGCACGGTCCTCATGATCATGGCGGATCTGGAACAGATGCAGGTCCGCACGCTCGTGGACGAGACCGACATGGGTGAGATCCGTGATGGAATGCGGGCCTCGGTCCAGGTCGAGGCGTACCCGGACCTTTCCTTCATCGGGGAGGTGGAGAAGATCGAACCTCAGGCTGTGGTCCAACAGAACGTGACCATGTTCCCCGTCATCGTGCGGCTCGACAACAGCTCCAGCCTCCTCAGGCCTGGAATGAACGCGGAGGTCGCAGTGGAGATCGCCGAGGCTCCCGCGGTGCTGCTGATCCCCAACGCCGCCGTGGTGACTCCGCAGGACGCGGTGCCAGCAGCCATGGTCCTCGGGCTCCCAGAGGACGCCGTCGACATGCGCAGCATGTTCGCCGGTATGGGCGGCGGCCGGGGTGGTGGCCCCGGTTCCGGCGGCGGCGATCGAGCCGCTTCGGCCGGCGGGCAAAGGAGGCCGGGAGCAGGCCAGGCCAGGCCGGGGGGAGGCCAGGCGAGCTTCGATTCGCTCCGCGGCCGCGTGACCCGCGGCGAGATCTCCCAGGACTCGGCCCGCGCGATCTTCCAGCGGCGGCGAGCGGCTTCAGGCCAGAGCGGGTTCGGTGGTGGAGCCGGTCAAGGTCCATTTGCCGGACGGCCACCCGGTGGGCAGGGCCAGGCTGGGTCTGGATCGGCACGGGAGTCGCGGCGTGCGGTCTTGTTCGTGGTCGGGGAGGACGGGACGATCGAGCCGCGCGCCGTGATGATCGGTCTGAACGACTGGGATTACACCCAGGTGGTGAGTGGCGTGGAGGAGGGTGAGCATGTGGCCCTCATCGGAGCCGCCCAGCTCCGGGCGACGCAGGACGCGTTCCTCGAGCGTATCCGTGCCCGAACCTCTCCCTTCGGTCGCGGGAGGACCGGCGGCGGTGGCCGCGGGCCCCGGTAGTCCATGCTGATCCGGGAGATTCTCTGGGTAGCACTGGGGGCGATCCGCGCGAACGCGCTCCGTTCCTTCCTCACGACCCTCGGGATCATTATCGGCGTCTCCGCCGTGATCGCCATGGTGGCGCTTGGAGAGGGAGCCCAGCACCGTGTGGAGGAGCAGATATCGCGGATGGGCACCAACGTGCTCACGATCAGGGCTGGCCAGCGGTTCTGGGGAGGCGTATCCACGGGTGACGCCGAAGACCTCACGGTGGAGGACGCCGAGGCTCTGCGGGACCAGAGCGGAGGGCTGCTGAGCATTTCTCCGGACGTGAGCTCGCGTGTACAGCTCACCTACCTTCGCTGGAACTCGAGCAATCAAGTCCGCGGTGTCTGGCCCGAGTACTTCGACATGTACAACCTCCATGTCGAACACGGCGCGATCTTCGATCAGGGACACGTCCAGGGTCGGCGCCGTGTGGCCATTCTGGGCTACGCCGTCCCAGAGGCGTTGGGGACGCCGGCGCCGGTTCTCGTGGGCAAGAGAATCCAGATTCGCGGGCAGCCCTTCGAGGTGGTGGGTGTCATGGAGGAGAAGGGGGACGCCGGCTTCTTCCGGCCCGACGAGGAGGTCTTCATCCCGACCTCGACGGCCCAGTTCAGGGTGTTTGGCGGGCGCCGGAGGCTCTCGTCTATCTATGCCCAGGTCCCGTCGACGGACGCTATGGACCGGGCTTTCGCCGAGATCGACCGGATCTTGCGACGCGAGCACAAAGTGCGGCCGGGTGAGAACACCGACTTCAGCATCAGGAACTCGAGCGACCTCGTGGCCACCTTCAACGAGACCACCCAGACCTTCACCATGCTCCTGGCGGGCATCGCGGCCATTAGCCTGATGGTGGGCGGAATCGGCATCATGAACATCATGCTGGTGAGCGTGACGGAGCGGACGCGCGAGATCGGGGTGCGAAAAGCTCTGGGGGCCACCAAAAAGGCCATCCTCTTCCAGTTCCTCATCGAGGCCCTCGTACTGTGTGTCATGGGGGGCGTTCTGGGCGTCCTGGTGGGCGTGGGTGGGGCGGAGGCCTTGACACGGATGGCCAACTGGGAGACGGCGGTGGGCCTCGACTCGGTGGTCATGGCCCTGGCGTTCTCCGCCGGGATCGGGCTGTTCTTCGGGATTTGGCCAGCCCAGCGGGCGGCCAAGCTCAATCCCATCGACGCGTTGCGCCACGAATAAGCGCGTGGGGCGGCGCAGGAGTCGTGGCCCTCGCCTGAACCCAGCTTCGCCACTGCCGCTTCGCGGCAGACGGGTTCAGGCGAGGGCCACGACTTCTTGCGCCTTGTCGCGGGGCGTTGGCGGGCAGGTAGCATGCGGTTGGTGACCTCGTTACGAGAATCGTGAGATCATCTCGTGGAAATCCGTGAGATGGCCCATGGTCTTCCCCCTCGCGGCATCGATTGAGAAACCCTCGATCTCGCCCACCGCTTCAGCGACTGGATCTAGAAGCCGGGACAACGGACTACCCGTCGTCAAGAGAAGACCGAGATTGTTGGTGGCTGTGTGAAGGTCTGGGGCCAACGCTTTCTGGAGAGACTGGATTCTTGTTTCGACGTAGGCTTCTACGTGCTCACCCGCGGCCATCACTTCTACGATATACAGGACGTCCTTTGCCTTTCTGGCGGGATCAGGCCGTCTCGGAAAGATCGCTCCCTTCTGAACCAGGAAGGCCCCAAGATCAAGAACCCTCACGGTGGTCGTCAGAGTTCTATTCGAGACCTGTCCGAGGGGCATCTGTACGGTCACGGTGCATTCAGCCAAGCGCGCCAACCCAGGGAGCGAGACTGCTCCCAACTGGCCCGCCTCGTCTGCCGCCCGCGTAGCTCCTATCGCTCTGCCAGTGCCCGTATGGGGCACGAAGAACTCGATTCTCCCCCCCCCCCCGCACCTTCCCTCTCCCATGTGGCCGGAGGCTTCGCTTCACCTGTTGGACGGAATCCCGCCTGAGTTAGGGCATCGACCACGCTTTCGGCACCTTCCAAGGGCTCCGGCACAAGGACATCCAACTCCAGCGTGTTAGCGGCGGCCCAAAATTCCAACAACTGTGACATTTTCAACCGGCGTTGACACCAGCGTTCTCACTGGATCTGAGCGCCAATTCTTTACAGCTCCAAACTGGCGGTGAATCTGCGGAACCCAACCGCCGATCACTACGAGATCAGAGAGAAAGTCTCGAAGCACGGCTAAGGTGCGCTGGAGAGGGGCGAACGAGTTATCCAATCTGACGCATGCGCTGGCTGTCGTACCTACGAAGCAATAGTTGCGCAGTCTCTCTCCCCCGGACAGGATGGTGCCACAGGTCAAGAATCAACTGCAGAACCGACACTACCGGAGTCCCCTGCACGTCCCGCACGATTCTCCACAGCGACCGTCGGTAGTACGGCGTCATCAACACGAGAGCGCCATCTTAGGCCGGATGCCATTCCTGCTCTTGGATCAACGACTCCAGATTCGAAGGGGAATCCACATCCACATAAAGGTAGACCTTCTCAACGCGTGTATGCTTCAAATAAGAGTCAGCTCCGGTATGAAGTGTCGCAGCGTTCAGAGAAAGACCACTGTCTTCCGTGGCCTCCTGAGAACAGTGTTCTTGGGATCATCGAAGCGCGGTCCGAGAACGGATTGCGAGCCGAGTCGTAGGAAGGGGCGCGTCGAATCTCGAAATCTGTGCGATCGATGAATAACCCAGGCACATCAAGTCGAACGGCTCCGGCAAGGGAAACAAAGGACGCACCGCTTCGACGTAAGTGGTCAAGATCCTTTCGTGTATGTCGTCTCAGGAAGAGCAGGTGAGCACCTGGTGTTGCGGTTTGGTACGCGGCGTGCCGCCAAGGTATGACCCGCAGAGTGGTCGGACTTCCCCTCTTTGGAACCACGTAAATAATGTCTGGCGACTGCCAATCAACACTTGCCGCAGTATCCACTGCGGTTCTTAACAGTTCTACAATTCGCTGGAAGTCTCCGGCTTTCACACAAAACTCTCAATTCACAATTTTATGAAAAATCGGATTATTGTGAAAACACGTCAAGCTTCTTTCGTTCTCCAAAAGAGCTAGGATCAAAGGGTGTGTAAAAAGAGAGGCGACGTACCTTTCCGCTGAGTAATAACCAGCGAACTCCGGGTGACAGCCCGGGGGAAAGGAACGACGCCTCGTGAGGAAGAATACGGTGGGACCCGAGGGTGAGTCCAGGACGCCCGTGTGGGAAGTTCTGGAAGAAGTGGTTCGGGAGAAGGCGCAGGAGTTCATTCAACAGATCTTGGAGGAGGAAGTCACGGAGTTGCTAGGGCGAGAGAAGTCAGAGCGCAGGAGGGTGGTGGACGCGACCGAGGGCTACCGCAACGGATACGGCAAGCCGAGGCGGCTGGCGATGAGCTCGGGCACGATCACACTCCGACGCCCTCGAGTTCGAGGCCTTGAGGAGCGGTTCGAGAGCCGCGTGCTGCCGTTGTTCGCGAGGCGGACGAAGGAGCTGGGCGCTCTGCTTCCGGAGCTGTATCTGCACGGACTGGCGGAGGGAGACTTCGAGTTGGCGATGCGGGGCCTGCTGGGCGAGGGGGCACCGCTGTCGAAGTCTTCGATTCGGCGGCTGCGGGCGGGATGGACGGCGGAGTTCGAGGAATGGAGCCAGCGTCGCCTGGAGGGTCGTGAGGTCGTCTACGTGTGGGCGGACGGGATCTATGTGAAGGCAGGGCTGGAGCGGGACAAAGCGGCGCTGCTGGTGGTGCTGGGTGCCATGCGAGACGGGACGAAAGAGGTGTTGGCCCTGAGAGCGGGCTACCGAGAGTCGGTCGAGTCCTGGTCCGAGGTGTTGCGGGACCTGAAGGCACGCGGCATCGAGGCGCCCCGGCTTCTGATGGCGGACGGTAACGCTGCGATCTGGGGCGCAGTACGGCAGGTATGGCCTGAGGCGGGTGAGCAACGGTGCTGGAACCACAAGATGAGGAACGTGCTGGACCGACTACCTCAGCGGGAGCAGGGCGAGGCGAAGGATCTTCTCCGGGCCGTGGTCTACGCACCGAGCCGGGCCGAGGCCCTGAAGGCCCGCGAGGTGTTCGCCCGACGCTATAGGCCGTGGTATCCGAAAGCAGTGGACGTACTCGAGGACGACTGGGAGCGGATGGTAGCGTTCTACGACTTCCCCGAGGACCACTGGAAGCATCTACGCACGACGAACGTGGTCGAGAGCCCGTTCGCCGCGGTACGGCTCAGGACGACAGCAGCGAAGCGGTTCAAGCGGGTCGAGAGCGCTACGGCGCTAATCTGGAAGTTGCTCTTGGTGGCTGAGAAGCGGTTCCGAAGGCTCGACGCTCCTCACCTCCTCAAGGACGTATTTGAAGGAAGAAAGTTCGAAGACGGAAAGCCCGTCTCACACCAACAGCGGAAGAACGCCGCCTAATACGTTTACACACCTATTGACCCAACCTCCTCCAAAAAAGCCCAAGTCCCAAGAAAACAAATAGCCCTCAAAAGACGCGTAAAGCCAGAGAGTCAGGCAACAAGGCTTTGGGGGGTGTGGTGCCCGCGGGAGACGATCCGCGGCGAAGCCGTGGAGCGTAGCGTCGGCTCCAGGGGGCACCACACCCCCCAGCGCGCTTACCGCGATAGCGTCACCAGGAGAGGCTCGCCCTTGCGGATCAACGAGAGGACGGCGTTCCGCTCCCGGCCGTAGACCGCGTTCAGCACCCTTCGGAAGGCCTTCAGGCCATCGACCTCGGTGCTGCCGACTCGGACGATGACGTCGCCGGGGACCAGGCCCGCGTTGAATGCGGGGGTGCCTCTCAACACGTCGATGACGAGCACGCCGCGCTCGGCGCCGAAGTATGCGGACAGACGTGGATTCAGATCGCTCAACTGGGCGCCGCCCACGAAGTTCCGGCCCACCAGACGCGCCGTTACGTGGCGGCTCCGAGCGACCGGAGCTGACGCGGTGATACCGGCCGCCCGTTCCCGTCTTTCCAAAGAGCCCACTTCGGCGAGCCGCGCCGCGACCTGCGAGAGCTCCTCGGAAACCCGGTCGTTGTCGGACCTCAGCCGGTTGAGCCGAAAATCGGTCTCACCGAGCTCACGGGCCTGCCGCCGTACGATCTCGACGATCTCCAGCTCACGCGTGCGAGTCGCTTCGTTCAGCGAGTGCAGCTCCGTACGAAGTCGGATGACGGCCGTCTTCAATGAATCGGCTTCGGGAGACGTGAGCAGCAGGTATTCGAACGGCAGCGCCGACTCCGCGCTCAAGACCACCGAGTAGTGACCGTGCGCCTCTACGTTGGGAGCCACCAGCACCGGCCCGGAGCTAGACCAGCCCCGTACCGAGTCACCACCGAAGCTCCACACGAACCCGCCCGGTCCCTGGGAGAACGAGATCCCGCCCTGAACGGGTGGCTCGGGCGGCCTGCGAAAGATCACATCGGAGGGCGTCTCTCCCGATCTCGAACTGAAGCCGAACGCGACCGCGTTCCTCCGCGCCTGGTCGAGAATCCTGTTCGACGTTGCCTCGATGGAGTCCCCGGAGATGAGGAGCCGGACATGATCGCGGCTCGCCCACACTCCCCGTGCCGATCGGAGTCGCGCCTCGAAGGACTCTCGCACGGCCTCCAGACGTTCCGAGAGATCGTACGGCACCGGTGTGAAGTCAGGCCTCCCTCCGGCGGTGAGCATCACGTCGCGGACGTGGTCGTCGTCTCCCCGAACGCCGAGGTGAACTTCGTCGCCGACCGCCAGGTTCCCGACGAGCCTCTCCCATCCCGGAAGGGTGAGGGGTTCCCGGTTGATGCGCTGGATGACGTCACCCGGAACGATACCGGCCCTTGAGGCGGCACTTCCGTCCACGATGCGCACGACCTGGATCACGGTCTCGCCGGGGCGGGTGCCGTCACTTGTCACACGGATGTTGATGCTGATTCCCATCCAGCCCCGATCCGTGCGCTCCACCACGAAGGTCGATTGGGCCTGGGTGCGGACGACCCGTGGCGTGGTGATCTGGGCACGAGCCGCAGGCGAAGTGAGCAAGACGAGCCCCGCGGACACGACGAGCCCCACCACCGGACTCTGGGCCCGGAGCCACCGCGGGTGGAGCCACGGCGGGTGGCGTGGTAGCGTCACGAGGGATCGGAGGTGCTTCATCAGAACCAGTTGTCTTCCCCGCTGGCGGAGATCAGCCGGAGCGTCTCCTGACGCTCAGCGAGGACGTTGACGAGGAACCCGTTGAATACCGGATCGGCGGGAGCGAGGCGCAGTGCCTCCTGGCTCGCGGCCAGGAGCCCCTCCAGCGCCGCCACGCGGCTCAACGGATCCTCGAACCGCGGCTCGTCTTCCCCGCCCGCCAGCTGACGGAAGCGCACCAGGGCCTGCATATAGGTTTGCTCGGCGAACTCGACGGCCCGGGCCGCCTCGTCGGCGGTGGAGATCCGCGACACGGGGACCATCATGTTCTCGAGAGAGAGCGGATCGGAGGCTCCGCCCGTCGTGAGTGCGAGGCCGAAGCCGGTTCCGCCCAGGAAAAGAACCATGGCGGCGGCAGCCTGCATCCAGGCCGGCGCCGCGGCGAAGCCGAAGCGGCGGAAGCTCTCTTGCGTCCGGATCAGCCCTTCGCTCACCAGACGTGCCTCCAGGGACTCCCAATCCCCCGAGGGCGGCCTGAGGGCGGTCAGCTCTCCCAGGCTCTCCGATTGGAGCCTGAACGCCCGGAGCTCCTCTGCGCACCGCGTGCATGAATGCAGGTGCTCTCGCTCGCTCGGGTTGGGACGCTCGTCGACGAGACGGGCCAGGGTTTCGTTGGTCAGATGCTCCATGCTTCCAATTCCTCTGCTTCCAATTCCTCTCGATCATCCGGCGTATTCAGCGCCTTCAACAACTCTCTCATCTTCCCCCGCGCCTTGAACAGCTGGGACTTGGATGTCCCGGCTGCCGTCCCCAACAGCTCACCGATCTCATCGTGCGTATAGCCCTCCACGTCGTGGAGGATCAGGACCTTGCGCATGCGCTCCGGCAGGTGTTCCAAGGCCCATTCCAGCTTCTGCCCCAGAAGCGCGTCGCCTCGGGGCGGGGGCACCGCAATCGTCTCCGGCATGGGAGCCTCGCGCTTCTGGCGAGTCTCGGCCAGCCTCACGGCCTGAAGCGCCGAGTTCACAGCGATCCGGTGGAGCCATGTGGAAAAGCGTGATTCCCCGCGGAACGTGGGAAGAGCACGGATCGCCCTGATCCACGCCTCCTGGGCGTAGTCATGTGCCAAATCGTCATCCGCCGCGATCCGGCGGACGACTGCGTACACCCGGGGGGAGTACCGCTCATACAGTGAGCGGACGGCCGCACCATCCCCCTGGACGGCTTTTCGTATCAGCTGAGCTTCGTTCATGCCTCGAGGGTTCGGTTGTCCGTTCCTTTGACGCCGAGGCGGCGCTTCAGGGTTGCCCGTTCAGAACGACGCCCAGTTGTCGAACCACGTCAGGGATAGCCAAGACAAGAAGCCCTTTCACGGTTCGGGATAACGTGAGGGGCAAGACCCAACCGGTCAACATGAGGGCTCACGCCAGCGTTCGAGGGTCAAATTAGGCCGGTCGACCCTCCGAGTCCGCTTCACGCCCTTGCTTGTTCGGTCGAAGCCATGACATGATATCCCGCGGTTCCCGGCTCTCCAGAGGAGTGATACGTTGTCGTTGGACGCCTCTACGACGGTAAGGTCGTTGGCTTCGCGTCTCGCTGTCCGCACGAGGCGGCTCCACTGGTCCAGGGCACTATCCGTGGCGGTTCCATCGACTGTGCTCGGCATCATTACATGTTCGATGTGCGCACCGGGGAGAACACCTTTCCGCTACCTATCTACCCGGGCTGGAAGCGTGCTCAGGCCGGTGACCTGAGACTGCCCATCTTTCCGGTCATCGAGCGAGATGGCTGGATTGCTGTCGAACCTAGGTGTACGCCGAGTTAGTGAGGCCGTCTCCCCGCTCATCCTCGTCAACAACTTCTTCGAGGAGTTGAAGGTAACGGGAGGGGGAGCCCCTAGCGCGGGAAGATAGCCGGCGCCTCGTCCCGGTAGCCCTCCCCCGCCAGCGCCTCCATGTAGGCCACCAGCGCGTCGATCTCCTCGTCGGTCAGGTTCAGCACTTCCATCTTGTCGCTGAGCCGGGGGTTCTGGAATTCGCCCTCGCTGTAGTGCACGACCACGTCCCGGAGGGTGGCCAGGGAACCGTCGTGCATGTACGGCGCCCGCAGATGCACCTCACGGAGGCCCGGCGTCTTGAAGGCGCCACGGTCCGCGTCCTCGCCCGTAACCGCGTAGCGTCCCTCGTCGGCGAACGTCTGGGTATCCCGATCCCAGCCCACGCCGATGTTGTGGTACTGGCTGTCGGTGAAGTGCGGACCCGAGTGACAGTTCGAGCAGTTCGCCTCCCCGAAGAACAGGTCGTTCCCCAGGATCTCCTCTTCGGTGAGAAGGTCGTCGTAGCCCACCGTGTCCGGGTCCCATTCGTTCCACTTGTCGACCCGTGAGTTCCCCGAGAGGCGGGTGCGCTCGTAGTCGGCGATGGCCTTGGCGATGCGATCGATGGTGACTTCCGAGTCTCCGAAGGCCTCCTCGAAGAAGGGCCGGTACCCGCCCGCCGCCGCGATCTTCGCCACCACGGCCTCATGGGTCTCACCCATCTCGATGGGGTTCTCGATGGGCCCCTTGGCCTGCTCCTCCAGGTTCGCGGCCCGGCCGTCCCAAAACGTCTCCGGATAGTTGGCGAAAGCGACGTTCAGGAACGAGGGCGCCTTGCGGCCGCCCTTCTGTCCCCGGATGCCCGTGGACACCGGCGTGGGCTGGCTGAAGCCGGCGAACGGCAGGTGGCACGTGGCGCAAGAGACGGTACCGTCCACAGAGAGCCGGGTGTCGAAGAAGAGCCAGCGTCCCAGACGGGCCCTGACCATGTCGGGCGGCTCCTCGAGCTCGGCCAACGCCATCGCGTGGCCCACCATCCGCTCGGGCAGCTCGCGGACGGGATTGGCGGGATCCAGCTCGGCATAGGTCGGGACTCCCGCCGGCTGAGCGAAAGCACTCTCGACTGTAAACAGCGACACCAGCACCGCCAGCAGTAGGAAACGGGATTTCATCGACGGCTCCGGAGAGCATTCGGGGACGAAGAAACGAAAAATTTCGTACGCGAGACACCCGATGTCAAAGGACGCTGCCAGGGGTGGAGCACCAGGCCCAATGGGTGAAGCCAGCAACTCGGTCGCGGGCGGACACGGTGGCGGGGAACGCCCGTTCCTGCGCGGCCTTACGGGCTATGTGAGCCGCAGTAGGCGGCCCGCTACACCCAGATTTCCTGGGGCGGCAGGTGCCGGCGCGGGATGGGAAAGCTGAGGGCCCCTGCAACGGGGATCAGGTGTGGGGGGCTCACCGGATTCCGTTGGCGATCGACGGGTGAGCGAGCTACTAACCGGCGTTGCACTCTCGGCGACAGGCCCGCGAACACCGGGAAGAGGAGCGGGTCGAAGACGGACCCGGCATCGTCCTTCATGATCGCGAGGGCCTGCTCGGAGGTCAGCCCTCGCCGGTAGCTCCGGTCGGTGGTGAGTGCGTCGAAGACGTCCGCCAAGCGCAGGATCCGCGCCGAGAGCGGAATGTCCTCACCTACAAGGCCGTCCGGATACCCCCCGCCGTCCCAGCGCTCGTGGTGGTGCCGTACCATGGGTCTGATGTCCCACGGGAACTCGATACCCCTCAGAAGCTCCACTCCGGCCTCCGGGTGCCGCTGCATGATCCTCCACTCCTCTGCGGTAAGGCGGCCCGGCTTGTTCAGGATGGACGATGGAACAGTGATCTTGCCGAGGTCGTGGAGAAGCGCGCCCATACGGAACCAGGTCAGGATCCCCGGGTCCACCCCGGCGGCCGTGGCCAGCGAGGAGGCCAGGCGCGCCACCCGCTAGCAATGGCCCTGGGTGTAGCGATCCTTCGACTCGATGGACTCCCCCCAGGAGCGGACCACGTCCAGGAAGCGATGCTCGAGGCGAGCGATCCGGTCGCGGACCTCGGCCAGATCGTGCTTGGCTTGGAACTCCGAGAAAGAGTCGCAAGCACTCGTTGAGGGCCTTGAGGGTGTCCTGGTTCCGTCCCTGGTCGGCGTAGACCTCCGCGAACTCTCTAGCGACCTCGGCCGCCAGGAGAGTGTCCTTCTGTTCGTCCGCCAGGCGGCGTGCCTCCCGCAACGAGTCGAGGGCGAGCTCGGGGCGGCCGGTGGCTCGGTAGATGGTGCCGTAGTGCTTGAGGATCTCTCCCGACCACCGTCCCTCGGACACGTCACGAGAGACGTTACACGCGGTGTCGCAGCATTCGCGGGCCCGCTCGAAGTCGCCCCGGGCGATCCAGAGGCGGGCCAGGTTCACCTGCGCGTAGACGTGGTGATTGACGTCGCCGGACTCGGCGCAGCGGCGGCTCGACTCCTCGAGGGCCGACTCGGCCTCGTCCCACTCTGCACAGTCGGTATGGAGGCGGCCGATGTTGTTCAGGAGCGGTCCGACGCGATCGTCCTCACCCAGCTCGTCGTAGGCCTCCTTACTGGACCGGTACTGGCGTAGCGCCTCCGAGAAGTCGCCCTGGATGTTCGCGATGACGCCGAGATTCTGATGGATCATGGCCGGTAGTGTCGCGTCTCCGGCCTGCCGCGCCCGGTCAAGGCTCCACGCGTAGTGGGCGGCGGCGGTCTCGAGGTTGCCGCGCAGCTGCTCGACGATTCCCTTGCCATTGAGGGCGTGGGCTTTGCCCAGGATGTCGCCGTGGAGGTCCGCCACGGCGAGGGCGGCCTCGAAGCAATCCATGGCGGCGGCAAGGTGCCCGCTCTCGTAGTGGGTGCGGGCGATCCATCGCAGGATGGCGCTGGCGAGGGCGCCGTGCTCCGGTCCCTGGAGGGCTCGCAGGGCCGCTTCATAACACGCCCGTGCCCGGCTCCGGTGAGCCTGTCTCTCGGCGGCGCGGGCCTCGGCGATCAGGGTTCGGGCACCCTCCGGGATTCCCAGATCGGTGGTCGACTCCATGGGCTCACGCGCCGGGTTCGAGACTGTCGCGATCGTCGAGACCGTACTCCCGGATCTTGCGATGGACCGTGGGTCGGGAAAGACCGAGCATCCGGGCGGCGGCGCTGCGGTTACCACCGGTCATCTCCAGCGTGATCCGAAGGGCCTCCGCCTCGATGTCGGACAGCCGTAGGCCGGTATCCGGAATGCGGATCACCCGGTCGGGGTTTTCCAGAGTGTCGGCGGACCCCGTCCCCCGACCAAAGATGCTGAGATGCTCAGCGCGGATGTCCGGTCCATCGCTCAGCACGATGGCCCGTTGCATGACGTTCTTCAGCTCTCGGACGTTTCCGGGCCAGTCATGTCGTTTGAGAACTTCGATGGCGTCCCGGTGAAGGGCCTTCGGCGCGATGCCCATCTCACGGGCGATTTCCGGGCCAGGATCTCGACATCCTTGTCGCGCTCCCGGAGGGGAGGCACGTTGATCCGAAGAACGTTGAGGCGGTAGAAGAGATCCTCCCGAAAACGCCCCTCGCTGAGAGCGTCCTCGAAGGAGCTGTTCGCGGCAGCGAGGAGGCGGCAGTTCCCGACGATCTCTTCGGTTCCTCCTATTCGCCGGAAGCGCCTCTCCTCCAGGGCCCTGAGCAGCTTGGGTTGGAGGTTCAGCGGAAGCTCGCTCACCTCGTCGAGGAAGAGCGTGCCGGCACCGGCCACCTCCACAAGCCCACGCTTGCGCGCACGGGCGTCGGTGAACGCTCCCCGCTCGTGGCCGAAGAGCTCCGACTCCAGGAGGTTGGCCGGGATGGCAGCGCAGTTCACGGTGACGAAGGGCTCCTGGGCTTCGGGGCTGGCGTAGTGGATGCCCCGGGCGAACAGACCTTTCCCGGTGCCGGTGTCACCTACGATGAGCACGGTCGTCAGGCGCCGGCTCGCCACGCGCTTGGCGAACTCGATCGCCTTCCGAAGGGAGGCGCTCTCCCCCACGATAGCCTGGAAGCCGATGTCGGTGGCGGGGTCGACGACGGTCGGGACGACCTCTTCGATTTCTCTGCTGGCGAGTTGGTAGCTCACGGTTCGGCTCGAGGTCTCGGGTTGTTATTCGGAATCCGCTTGGATGCGATCCAGTCGCTCTTGGGCCTTGGTGGCGTCGAGCGTGGCGTTCATCTCCCTGAACAGGCTGATGGCCCTCTCGAAGAACTCCCGGGCGGCCGCAAATTCCCCCATCTGGGCTTGGGTCTCGCCGAGCTCCCGGGCCACCTCGGCGGCCAGCAGTGCATCCTCACTCTCCTCGGCGAGACGATTGGCGCTCGTAAGAGACTCGTCGGCGAGGGAGAGCTGGCCCTGGGCTCGCTGGATCATACCGAGGAACTTGAGGGCGTCGGCGCGCCGGAGCGGATCGCCCCGTTCTTCGGCAATTCCCAAAGCCCGCTCCACGTAGGATTCGGCCGCGCTCCACTGCTCGAGCCGGATGTAGACCTCGGCGAGGTTCGACTCGAGGAGTGCTTGCGTATGGAGGTCCTTGCGGCGACGTGCGATCTCGAGGCCGCGAAGGAAGTGCTGCTCCGCGTCGTCGTACTTCCCGAGGTCCGTGTGCAGCATGCCCAGGTTGTTGAGCACCCACGACATGCCTTCCTCGAAACCGCCCTCCTCGAACGCTCGCAGGCTGGCCCGGTAACGGACGAGCGCGCCGTCGAGGTCTCCTTGGATGTTTGCCAGGACCCCGAGGTTCTGCTCGACCATCCCCGCCAGTCGGTGGTCTCCGGCGCCGTTCGCCTGACGGGCGGCCTGGCGATACCTGGACTGGGCGCCCTTCATGTCGCCGCGTCGCTGAGCGATGATGGCGAGACAGTTGAGGGCGTGGGCTTCACCGGCCTCGTAACCGATCTCGCGAGCCGAGGCATTGCTTTCTTCGTAACGTGACTCGGCTGCTGCGGTTTGCCCAAGTTCTCTGAGCGTCGTTCCGAGCCAGCGGAGGACGTCCGCTCGGAGGGGAGACGGCTCGGAGTCGGGCAGTAGCGAGATGGCTGCCTCGAGCTTGTCTAGAGAATCACCGAGGGCCCCCTGGGTTTCCGCTTTGCGTCCCGCACGGGCCAACTCCCTGGCTTGAGCCTGTCTCCCTTCGGGGGATTCGCTCTTGATATCAATCGTTCCCTTCATGGACCTGATCCCTCATGGGTGCGCGTAAGTAAGACATGGATCACGCTCTCCCAGCCTTACCCTGAGGCCACGGCATACCCCGAGAAGTGTGTGATTTCGAGAACGAGTTCGTCGTCATCCACATGTATGGGAAGGATCTCCAGGGGGATCACGCCCGTGTCCGGGTCGCCCACGAAGTAGACGCCCACCAGGCCGGGGAGCGTGTAGGCGGATCCAACCCCGTCGTCATCGTCGTCGAAGTCATCGAAGTCGTCGAAGTCGTCGAAGTCCGCGAGGAGCGGACTGTCTTCGTCGATGCGGATCTCCACCGGAACGTCGAAGATCAATCCGTGCGGCTCGAATTCGAACCCGACGACGGAGCCCGCGAGGGCACTGACGGTGATCCGGGTCTTCTCGGACAGCGCACCCTTCGGGAAGTAGATGCGCACGTCAAGGTCGTCGATTTCGATGACGCCGCCTCGGGGCCCGATCCTCTCGCTGACCGTGATAGCCTCCTCGAGCGGGTCGGGCCAGCGAAGCGCCACCATGCCGGGGCCGGGCGCCGTCCTGAAGAACCCCGGGGGCTCTCCCGTCTCGATGACCGGCTCTGGGGCGGTCGGGAGGTCAGCACAGGCAAAGACGCCGAGGAGGACAGCGAAGGGAAGTAGGCGCCAAACATCTCTCTTCCTAGACATCTTTCTCCTCCATCAGGAGCTAGGATCAAAGGGTGTGTAAAAAGAGAGGCGACGTACCTTTCCGCTGAGTAATAACCAGCGAACTCCGGGTGACAGCCCGGGGGAAAGGAACGACGCCTCGTGAGGAAGAATACGGTGGGACCCGAGGGTGAGTCCAGGACGCCCGTGTGGGAAGTTCTGGAAGAAGTGGTTCGGGAGAAGGCGCAGGAGTTCATTCAACAGATCTTGGAGGAGGAAGTCACGGAGTTGCTAGGGCGAGAGAAGTCAGAGCGCAGGAGGGTGGTGGACGCGACCGAGGGCTACCGCAACGGATACGGCAAGCCGAGGCGGCTGGCGATGAGCTCGGGCACGGTCACACTCCGACGCCCTCGAGTTCGAGGCCTTGAGGAGCGGTTCGAGAGCCGCGTGCTGCCGTTGTTCGCGAGGCGGACGAAGGAGCTGGGCGCTCTGCTTCCGGAGCTGTATCTGCACGGACTGGCGGAGGGAGACTTCGAGTTGGCGATGCGGGGCCTGCTGGGCGAGGGGGCACCGCTGTCGAAGTCTTCGATTCGGCGGCTGCGGGCGGGATGGACGGCGGAGTTCGAGGAATGGAGCCAGCGTCGCCTGGAGGGTCGTGAGGTCGTCTACGTGTGGGCGGACGGGATCTATGTGAAGGCAGGGCTGGAGCGGGACAAAGCGGCGCTGCTGGTGGTGCTGGGTGCCATGCGAGACGGGACGAAAGAGGTGTTGGCCCTGAGAGCGGGCTACCGAGAGTCGGTCGAGTCCTGGTCCGAGGTGTTGCGGGACCTGAAGGCACGCGGCATCGAGGCGCCCCGGCTTCTGATGGCGGACGGTAACGCTGCGATCTGGGGCGCAGTACGGCAGGTATGGCCTGAGGCGGGTGAGCAACGGTGCTGGAACCACAAGATGAGGAACGTGCTGGACCGACTACCTCAGCGGGAGCAGGGCGAGGCGAAGGATCTTCTCCGGGCCGTGGTCTACGCACCGAGCCGGGCCGAGGCCCTGAAGGCCCGCGAGGTGTCGCCCGACGCTATAGGCCGTGGTATCCGAAAGCAGTGGACGTACTCGAGGACGACTGGGAGCGGATGGTAGCGTTCTACGACTTCCCCGAGGACCACTGGAAGCATCTACGCACGACGAACGTGGTCGAGAGCCCGTTCGCCGCGGTACGGCTCAGGACGACAGCAGCGAAGCGGTTCAAGCGGGTCGAGAGCGCTACGGCGCTAATCTGGAAGTTGCTCTTGGTGGCTGAGAAGCGGTTCCGAAGGCTCGACGCTCCTCACCTCCTCAAGGACGTATTTGAAGGAAGAAAGTTCGAAGACGGAAAGCCCGTCTCACACCAACAGCGGAAGAACGCCGCCTAATACGTTTACACACCTATTGACCCAACCTCTCCATCAGTCCAACCCACTCGAGGCAAGGGGAGCGTCGTATACGCAATCTTGGTGCCACAGCGGCTAATCGTCGTAATTTGTTGTCTCCCACCAAGTTAAGCCTACCGACCCTCGAAGAGGCGAGTAGGCTCGGTTGTTAATATATTTATCGCTTTGTCGAGAAATGCAACAATATTTTACGCTTTGTAGCAAAACGTAATAATGCTTGTCACTCCGAGGGCTGGGCCGGATTCACGATCTCGACCGACGGTCCGGGCCATCGGGAGCACCCCGACCGGGCACGGAGACCGGCCCCTACAGGAGGTGGTCATGGAGCTCGTGAGCGGGCCGAGGCCCAGCAATTCCGGCGTTGGGGTTCGCATCATGATGGAAGTAGAAGGGTGTGCGGCTCCTCACCGGCGGGCACACGGGCTCGGATCCGGCGCGACACGTGAAATCCAGCACGGGGTAGGGGTTGGCGGGCGCCTCCGGCTTCCTATCTTCCTCGCTTGAGCCAATCCGTACACCGAGCTTGAGCCAATCCGTACACCGAGCTTGAGCCAATCCGTACACCGAGACGCCATGAGCGACGAATCGCGGCTCCTCGCCGGAGCCACGCACCTGGAATGCACGTCCACCGGAGAGACGGTCGATAGCGAGGCGCTCCACGGCCTTTCCGCGGCTGGAAAACCCTACTTCGCCCGCTACGACCTGGATGCTCAGCGCTCCTCTTTCCAGCCGTCGGACCTGGTAGGACGCCGGGCGGATCTCTGGCGCTACGAGGAGGTTCTCCCGGTCCGGGACCGGGCGTTCCAGATCTCCCTGGGGGAAGGGTGGACCCCCCTCCTCGACGCTCCTCGCCTCGCCGCCCGCATGGGCGTCGGCCGCGTCTGGGTGAAGGATGAGGGGCAGAACCCCACGGGCAGCTTCAAGGATCGCGGGCTCTGCCTGGCCGTATCCCGGGCCAAGGAGCTGGGAGCCACCGAGCTGGCCCTTCCGTCCGCCGGCAACGCCGGTGGGGCAGCGTCGGCGTACGGGGCCGCGGCGGGCCTCCCGGTCCACGTGGTCGTGCCAACGGATACTCCTGCGCCCATCCTTGCCGAGATGAGGGCGCTCGGCGCGGATCTCCAGCTCCTGGACGGGCTCATCACGGACTGTGGCCAGGTCGTGCGGAGGGGTGTGGAGGAGCACGGCTGGTTCGACCTCTCCACCCTCAAGGAGCCGTACCGGGTGGAAGGCAAGAAGACCATGGGCTACGAGATCTTCGAGCAGCTCGGGGGGCGCCTGCCGGACGGCATCGTCTACCCCACGGGCGGGGGAACGGGGCTCATCGGCGTGTGGAAGGCCTTCGACGAGATGGAGCGTCTCGGCTGGATCGGCTCGGAGCGTCCGAAGATGTTCTCGGTGCAGGCCGCCGGATGTGCCCCCATGGTGCACGCCTGGGAGAGCGGGGCCCTGGAGGCGGAGCCATGGCAAGACGCCGCGACCTACGCTGCTGGCCTGAGGGTACCTGGCGTGGTCGGCGACTTCCTGATTCTCCGTGCCGTGCGTGAGTCCGGAGGAGCCGCTGTGGCGATTCCGGACCAGGACATGTCGGATTGGGTGAGTTTTCTCGGGCAGGACACGGGTGTGTTCGCCTGTCCCGAAGGCGGGGCGGTGGCCGCCGCGGTCCCGGCGCTCCTGGGGATGGGGGCCCTGGACCCCGACGCCGAGGTCGTCCTCTTCAACACCGGCAGCGGACTCAAGTATGTTGGTATGTCCCCCATCGAGTGATCATCATGCGCTTCGTCTGGCCTGCACTCTGGTTTCTCCTCGGCGGCATCGTCGTCTATGCGTGGATCTCCATGCGGCTTCGAATCAGGAAAGCCTTCGAGATCCCACCCCCGCACATCGACGACGATGACATTCGGCGGATCGAGGACGTCGGAACCCTGGTCACAGACGACCCACCGCCCCTCGATCTGGATCAGATCCGCAAGAAAGAAGACGAATTCTGGGAGCAGCCCTGGGACGAGGCGGAAGACCTCTAGCCCCCCGTCACTCGACGTCGACGAAGGGTGTCGGCGGGCCGCGAGTCTGCGCCGGGAGCTTGGACCGCCCCCCAGGCCCTAGGGCTTCGCCCGGTAGTAGAACCCAGGCAGAGGGATCGGCCGGTGGCCGATGGGCGTGTCGTCCAGTGGGTCGGCGCGCTGGATCCAGAGGCCCTCGTTGAGAGCCAGGCTTGCGCCCAAAGAGTGGTCTTCGAACAGGTTCCAGTCGGCCCCCACCGGGATCCTCAGGAGCAGAGTCTTACCCGTTCTCTGCGTGGGATCCTCGGGAAAAGCCGTGACGCTCCATAGTCCGACCCCCAGAAAGGGCTGCAAGTCCCCGCCGCCGAAGTACTGCTTGCCGGTGACGGCCAGGCTCACGTCCGTGAAGCCGAACGTGGCCAGGTTCGCGTCTATACTTCGATCACCCCAGCGGAACTCGAAGGTGAGACCGACGAGCCCGATGCCTCCAGCCGTGACGCCGACGCGGAACTCCATGTCGTCGTTCCCGGACGAGGTCTGGGCGTCGGCATGCGAAGGGGCGAACGCAATGACGCCGAACGCCAAGAGGCCGAGAGCGGCGAACAGACGGAGCCGGCCGATCCTCCAGAGGGGAAGGCCGGGGCGGGGGAGGTGATCGACTAGGTCGGGAGTGACGCGCAAGCTCATGGCGCCGGAGTATAGAGGAATCGGCGCCGCCTCGACAACCGATCTCCCCGGGTATCTGGTCCTTAAGGGTTGGGCTCCGCCCGGGACCGAACCGTCGCGGCCACCTGGATCTCGGAATCGTCCACTACCCCGTCCTGCAGGTTCAGCTCCGTGAGCCACTGCTCGGCGTTCAGCTCGAACGAGATGCTGGCCAGGGTGCCGGCCACGACCTGAGCATTTGCCATCACGAGACGGACGAAGCGGAAGCTTCCCGCGGGGGCAGTGACTTCCCCATGCACGTTCGTACTGTCGGCTTCGCTCTGAAGCTCGACGCTAATCCCGTTCGGCGAGCCGAGGGCGGTCCAGCTCTGCCCGTCGGTCGATATGAGGACGTTGATGTCGGCACTCACGAACCCGTCGACAGTGATTGACGGGGCGGGCATGTCCCGGACGATGGCCTGCGTACGTCCCGGAGGGTCGGGGCTGGTGGCATCATCACCGCCGCAGGCGACCGTGGATGCTCGCTCTCGCCGAACATTTTTTCCCCGGACGGAAGAATGTATCTTCCCAGCGAGTATCCCACTGCTTTCCCCAATTAGTGCGCCCGGACATAATTACGGTTGCGCACCGAGAGGGCCGAAGCGCCCGATCCGGGGTACCCGCGCCGGAGGCGCGGGTCAGACGCGAGGAGCCGGCGGTTGCACACGTGCGTATTCCCATCGTGAAGCCGGATGCCAGGTTGGTCGCTGCGGTCCTCGCTTTCGTCACCAGCGCGCTGTCGTGCGGCCCTCCCGACCGACCGGTCCGGTTGGTGGAGCCGCTCCCGCAAGCCCTGCTGGCCTACCTGACACCGGACACCGTGCGGACTCGCTTTCTGCAGAACGGGATTTCCTACCACTACGCCTGGTCGCCCAAGGGCCCTTGGGCCGTCCACATCCTGCGGCTCGAGCTGGAGCGCTGCGAGCTGGGCATGACCGTGCTCCCGGCCGGTGAGGACGAGGGGGTGGACGCCGGCCTCGCCACCGTCACCCACCTGGTGGAAGCCGTGGGGGACGGGGTTTTGGCGGCGGTCAATGGCGACTTCTTTACACCGGAGGGACGGCCCGTGGGCCCGGAGGTGGCGGGTGGCCGGCTCCTCCGGTCCCGTACGCGGCCCGCCTTCTCCTGGCGGCCGGGCGAGGATCCCTGGATCGGAACGAGCCAGGTGGGGGAGGGGGGGTCTCTGGGCGCCGGCTTCTGGATCTCCGGTGACGAGGACTTGTCGGCCCAGGTGGTGGGTGGCTTTCCCGAGCTGCTGGATAGCGGCCGCGCGATGATGGAGCTCGCGCTCGACCCCACGCAGAGCTTCGCATCGTTCCGTCATCCGCGCACGGCCGTCGGGTACGATCCAGGAACAGACAGGCTGTGGTTGATGGTGATCGACGGCCGGCAGGGCGCGTATTCGTCGGGTATGACGCTCGTGGAGCTCACGGACGCCCTGGCGGCCGTGGGCGCTACCGAGGCCCTGAATCTGGACGGGGGGGGATCGTCGGTCATGGTCGTCGGGGGCAGGGCACTCAGCCATCCCTCGGACGAGGATGGCGAGCGGGCCGTGCGGAACGCCCTCGCCGTGGTCTCCAGCGCTGATCACTGCACCTCCGCGAGATCGCGCTGAGAGCCGTCGCCCACCTGCAACGCCGCTTGCCCTGGCGGCCCCCGCCTAGAAAGCCGCGCTGATCCCCGCGAAGAACGCTCTGCCCGGTCCGGGCTCGTAGTAGCGACTGCCGAACGCGTTCACGGCCACGGCCGCTGCGTACAACTTGTCGAAGAGGTTGGCGACCCCGACGAACGGCGAGATCTCCATCCGACCGAGCCGGGCCTCGGACAGACCGGTGCGTGCCTCCCAGAGCGCATAGGGGCGTGCGTACTCACTGTTCGAGTCATTCACAGCCATCCGCGCTACGTAATCGCCCCGGATCTCCCCGAACCAGGGCCCGCTCGTCACCCGCAGAGATCCATCGAGGCGGTGCCGTGTCAGCCCGGGGATGTCGTTGCCGTCGTACACATCTCCGTCCACCTCGTAGTCCGTGAAGGTGGCGTCCACGAACGTGTAGGTGAATTGCGCGTAGACTCCTTCGGGGAGGACCGCCCGGATGGATCCCTCGAAGCCCTGATACTTGGAGGAGCCGCTGTTCCGGAAGAACGTCCGGCCCTCCTGGGCTTCGTCTTCAAACGGCACCAGCTCATCGTTGCTGTCGGTGAGGAAGACGCTGGCCTCGTAACCCAGACGGCCACGAACCTGTCCCCGGAGCCCGAACTCTCCGCTCACACCCCGCTGCGGGTCCAGGTCTGGGTTGAAGCCGCCCCCACCGCCGGGGCGGTTGACGAGCTCGGTCGTGGATGGCGTATCAAGCGACGTGGCCACGTTCCCGTAGAGGATCAGGTCCGGGCTGACCTCCACGTATACGCCCAAGGTGGGGCTCAGGGCGTCCATGGTTCGGACTCCCGATTCGTCGGGGCTCTCAGCCGTGATCAAGTGATCATCCGCCTCGAAGCGGAACCGATCGTACCGTAGTCCACCCGTCGCCGAGACCCGCTCGCCGAGCGGAGCCCGAACCTGGACGAAGAGGCCGGTGGCGGAAACGGTCTCGAACTGATCCAGCGTCAGCGTTCCCCGCGTGCCCCCGTCATTGTCGAAGTTCAGGCGATCGTCGCGCTGGAAGTCCACATCGATCCCGGCGGTCCAGGTCAGCTCGCCAGACTCGCCGGGAGTCTGCGTGGTGAGGGTTGCACGTCCTCCGAAGGCGGTGCGCTCCAGGTCGATGATCCTCGGTGGAATGGGATTGTCCATATTGCGGAAGAGGCCCCACCCCGAGAACTGAGCGTTTATGCCGCCGAGGGGCCCAGACCACGCGACGCCAAGTTGTCCTTGGTGCACGTCTTTGCGGGTGTCCTGACGCACGTTGAACCCCCGGGCCGTCAGCGATCCCGCCTCCAGATCGGCCTGATTCAGCTGACCGGCATTCTCTCCGTCCAGGTCGAAGAAGTTGCCCGTGACCCGGAGCGATCCCCCGGCGACTTCCGCAGAGACCTGGGCATTCACGTTGAGGCGGTCGGCTCCGCCGTACAAATCCGAGGGGTCATCCGGGTGCGTCCGAAATCCGTCATACGACAGATGGGCGATGTTGAGGAGGTATCCCGTCCCTTCAGCCGTCCCGGAGGTCGTGCTCTGTAGTCGCACGAGGCCGTTCTCGCCGAATACGCCTTTCGCCTCCTGGCGGACCGGGACGTTAGCCGGCCGAGCGGTCTCGAAGCTCAGCACGCCCCCGCCCCCGTTTCCGTACATGGCGGAGGCGGGGCCACGCATGATCTCCGCCCGGCCCAAGGATCCTATGTCCAGGTGGTCCAGGGTGGACTGCCCGTCCGCCAGGGTGGCGGGAATCCCGTCGACCAGAACCTTGAGGCCGCGCACCCCGAACTGGGCCCGGGCGCCGAGGCCGCGAATCGATATCCGCTCACCGACCGTGTAGTTGTAGCGGTTCTGGACCTGCACCCCGGGAAGGCCCTGGAGAGCCTCCTCGAGAGAGAAGCCCGTGTTGCCGAGCTGGAGGTTCCGCTGGCCCTGGACCGAGACGGCGAAGGGGGTCCGCCCCAGCCCGTCCGATCCGCGGGTCACCGTGACCACCACGGAGTCGAGCGGCACGACGCTGTCGGGAGGCTCTTGAGCGGAGAGCCCCGCCCCTGGTGCGTCCAGGGCCATGAGGGCCACGGTCAGCAGCGCGCTCAGCCGTGGGGCCGGGCTCGCTACGTAACTCCTCGGTATGCGACCAGACATCTCAGTCATTCAGTCTCCTATATCCGGTATCCGGCGTTTGGCGTTCCCGACCCGAATCCAGGAAAACCCAAGGTACTTCAGTGTTGCAGGGAAGTCAGGAGCCGTCTCGAGCAGGGGGACCGCAGGAGAGCCGTTGTTCGAGAAATGGTTGAGGAATTGTTGAGGAATCAGCGAAAAATCGTTGCACCCTATGGGGGGCACCGCACATACTTGAGACGAACCAGCACCGTGGGGGTCCGGTTGCGGGTCGCTCGAAAAGCGATGGGCTCCATCGGGCCCTCGGCGAAAAACGCTGGGCAGGCACGAAAAATTTGCCGTAAAAGGGAAAGTTTTTCCTATCGGTGTGGGCACTACCCCAGGTGTGTGCGGGCCGGAGACGTTGGAGAAAAGCGGCTTCTCCGCGGTTTTCCACAATCCCCTCCTCCTGAGGTACACCCCTTGCGACAGCGGTCCCGTGGACGAGCATGATCGTCTACGTTGCCTTCGGACCCGGACGCCGGACCGAATCAACACGAACCGGCACGGACGAACCGCTATGATAGATCACATGGATCACCCGACATCGAGTCACGAGATGGAGATAGAACAACTTGCCATCGGCCGGGCCCAGCCCGACGTGGTCCAGGCCCGCCCGGGCCTCGGACGGGCCGGCGTCTCGATGATGGAGCTCATCACCGTGCTCCTCATCGTCGGAGTAATGACGGGAACCGTGTTCCCGAGGATCGGTGACGCCTGGGAGCAGCTCGCGGTAAGGGGAGCTGCCGATCAGTTCATATCGGCGCATCAGAAGGCGCGCACGGCGGCGGTGCGATTCGGAGCAATTGCCGAGCTGCATATCGACGCTTCCACGGAGCGGTTCTGGGTCCAGATCGATACGACCCTTACCGGATCCGGGGTCATGGATACCATAGGCGCCGTCGTCGATCTGAGCGAAGACCAGGTGGACTGAACAGCGCACCTGATGGTTGACACAATGGTGCCAGCTGATGGTTAACAGATTGGGTTACGTCCTGTGTTGCCGTGGGTGTCGAAAATGACGAAGAGTTCTTCGTCAAACCACCCGAGGGTAATGGGTCCGAAGTAGATTTGCCACAGAGCGGGACCGATGGGTTCGAGCCCGATGAACTCGTTGCCGAGCGCCGAGCTGATGTTGATCTAACGCGAGTGCCAGCGGATGCCTCCGTTCGTAGAGACCTTACGGACCTCGAAGTGCTCGGGGTATTCGATAGGCGGAAGGACATCGGGGTAGGCTCTAAGAGCCGATCGGTAGACTGAATCGGGCGTCGCATCGTCGAGCGCCTCATGCGGCCGGATGGAATTGAAGGTGCGGCGGAAGTGGTTGAAGTGACGCTGCTGGGCACGGAGGTTGGCCTTCGGCGGCCGAGTGGCTTCGCGCTTGAGGGTTCGGTGCATGCGTTCGTGACGGCCATTCTGCTGCGGCTTACCAGGCTCGATGGTCTCAGGACGGATGCCGAGCCGGATCCACCAAGCGCTGAGGCGTGTGAGCCGAGCGAGGCCGATGGAAGCGAAGGGCGTGCCGTTGTCGGAGCGGATGACGGCGGGAACGCCGAACTCACGGAAGACCTTGATGAATACGGGCTTGGCGAGCTCGATCGACGTGGAGTACAGCCCTCTGCACTCGAGCAGGAATCGGCTGAAACGATGGTGTCCCGCTGACAGTTGAAGGTGGTGGCTCCGGAGAGTCTCCTTGTTAGCCTGCCTTTCTCATTTCGGCAACCGGTTCATGGTCGTCGAGGTGGGCCCTGAGCATCCAGAGCTGGTCGTAGCCGATGATCCTCCGGTAGCTCTTCTCGGTCTCCACGAACGAGGCCGCAGCCCAGCGCAAGGCCATCGCTCCGTTCTTCCAGTTGGTCACCCTGCGGGTCTTCTGTCTTACGCCCGAGTGGGTGCTGTCGATCAGGTTGGTCGAGCCCAGGCACTTCCTCAGCCGCGGCGGGAGGCCGAGCCGGTTGATCGTGAACATCTCGCTGAGGCCTTCGCGTAGGCTGGCCGAGGCCGAGGGGTGGTCGCGCTCGAGCCATCGGGCGAGCTGCTCGAGCTTCTGCTCGCCCTGCTTCGCGTCCAGCTTCATCGCCGCCCGGAACGCCGCCTTCACCTGAGGATGCTGATCCTTCGGCAGATGACCCAGCACGTTGCGGAGCTTGTGGTTGCGGCAGCGCTGGATGGGGTGACGTTGGCCGAACACCTTCTCGATCGCCTTCCTGAGCGCTTTCGAGCCATCGATCACGAACAGCCGCCGCCTGCCCGGGTCCAGGCCGCGCTCGACCAGATCCTCTAGGAGCGCCCCGGTCACCTCGGCGTTCTCACTCGCTCCTTCCCTCACGCCCAGCACGTGCTTCTTTCCGTCTGAGTCCACGCCTACCGCAGCAAGCACGTGGTGCGAGCCCATCTGGATCCCGTCCAGGTAGATCACCAGGAGGTCCCACGCATCCAGCCGGCGCTCCATCAGCTCCTTCAGCACGCGCTCCGAGGCCTCGACCGTCTCACGGCTCACCGCCGACTTGCTCACCCCGACCGTGTCGGCCATCTCACCGATCACACGGCCGTACTTCCGCGTGCTCACCCCCGCCATCAGGACCTCGAGCATCCGATCCGCCACGGCGCCCGGTCTCCGCATCGCTGCGTACGCCGGCACCTCGACCTCGCCACCCTCCCCGGCGCCCCGGCGCCTGAGCCGTGGCCGCTCCACACGCACCTTCCGGTCCGACAGGTAAACCACACCACCCTGCCGGCCATACCACACCGTGTCGTCTTCCGCTCGTGACCGACCTGCCTGCTTCACGCCTGCCACACCCTCGGCGCTCATCTCCAGCACCGCTTCGATCGTCGCTCGTCCCATCACCTGGATGACTTCGTCGATCGCGACCTCCGTCTGCTCCACGAGCTCAAGCATCGGAAGCAGAAACTGCCCCTCCCGCTTCAGGAACTCCCTGATCGCGCGCTTGTCCGCCCGATCCCTTACCTCGTACGTTCTCTTCATCGTGGTGGCTCCGTGTTGGGGTTTTTGCCTACCCGAGCCTATCGGCCCGGGACCCCCGGAGCCACCACTTTTCTTTCTCCCCTATCAGGAACCTTCAACTACGGTTGGGACAGCTTCGCTGAAACCGTCCTGGATGGTAAGGGGATAGCAGTAGCGGCCGTTGAGCATCTTGAACTGGCCTTTGAAGTCGACCGTCCAGACCGCATTGGGCTCGTCCATGGGGGTGAGTGGCTTACCGGGATGGCCCGGCTTACCGGAGCGTCGGCGCTTCTTCGTGATCAGGTCGTGACGCTCGAAGATACGGTCGATCGTCCTGCGAGCTGGTGCCTCGCCGAACTTCTCAGCTGTGAGTTTACGGATCTTGCGTGATCCCCACCCGTAGCGCTGACGCAGATCCACGACGTGTTCCACGACACCTTCCGCTACGGCATGCGGGCAGTGGTGGGGCCGGTGAGAGCGGTCGTGGAGTCCCTCGAATCCCTCCGCGAGGAACCGTGTCCACCACTTGTATCCGGCGGCCCTGCTGATGCTGTAGCGCCTACAGGACTCGGCGAAACTGAAGGTGCGTTGCTGAACTTCGAGGATGAAACGTACTCTTTGCTCGTACATGGTCGACTGGTTCCAGTCCATCGGGCTCTCCTTGTTGCAGAACCCTGGTTGATAGGAACCTGTCAACCATCAGTGTAGGCCATTGTGTAAACCATCAGGGTAGGCTGTACCGACTTGAGAACCAACAGGTCTTTGCTTTGCTTCGACCCCCGGGGTCTCGTGGCCACCGTCGCCGGATGTCCGTCCACGGGAGCTGCCGGTGTCGGGTTCTTTCGCGGAAGCGCTTCTGACACGGTGCGGGTCACTGCGTCGGGGATGCTGTTCAAGCGATGAGCAAGCCCATGAGGATAAGCACCCGCACCCCTACGTCGGGACCCCGAGCGGGCGTCTCCGTCTTGGAGGTGCTGATTGCCCTTGTCGTCTTCACGATCGGGGCCCTTGCCGCCGTCCAGCACATGCTCACGGCTCGGCAACTGGCCAAGGCAGGAGAGATCATCACCGAGGCGGCGGCGGCGGCGCAGTACCAGATGGAAACGCTGCGCTCGCTTCCGTACGACAGCGTCGCTTCGGATTCGGACACGGTGTGGGGATTTCCGCTCACCTGGACGGTCTCGGGCACGAGCCCCAAGGTCATCGTCCTCGCCGTGGAGCGTCCTTCCGTTCTCGGCGGGGTGGCGGTGGACACCTTCGTAACCTACGCCGACTCGACCATGGGGAGCCAATGAGCGCCCGACGACGACGTCACGTGATCTCCGCGGGCCGTGGAGGATTCTCACTCATCGAGATGTTGATCGCCCTGCTGGTGGCCACCGTGCTCACCGTAGCGGCCTTCACGATCCTCGCCTCTCAGGTGGCGCTCTATTCCGTGCAGGGCGCCAAGCTGGGGACTCAGGTGAGCCTGCGTACGGGGGCCGGCATGCTGTCGTGGGCCCTCCAGGAGGTGTCCGCCACGGGCGGCGACCTGACCACGATCGGAACCAACAGCGTAAGCATGAGGGCGGTTCACGCCGCCGGGATCATCTGCTCGACGAGCACCCAGTGGTTCGGCATTTATGACGTCTCGGGACAGTTTGCCGCCAGCGACAGCGTGTTTACCTACTCGATGCAGGACGACGACTGGAACATCGTGACGGTGACAACTGCGGATACCACTGCGTCGGGGCTGGCCACAAATACTCCCGACTGCTTCTGGGGCGACACGACCAGCGCACCCGACCCCGAGGTCGCCATCGACCTGGCGGGCTCGGCGACCATCATCGACAGCCTCTTGGTGGGCTCAGCCATCCGCGCCTTCCACCCGGTCCAGTTCGGTCTCGAGCAGGTGAGCGGGAGATACTGGCTTACACAGAGCGTCTCGGGAGGGGCCAGTGAGGTACTGGCCGGCCCACTCATGAGTCCCGCCGACAGCGGGTTGGTCTTCCACTACTACGACGTGAATGGTACCGTGACCGCCACGCCGGCGAACGTCGCCACCGTCGAGATCCTCCTCAAGGCCGAGAGCCGTGAGGACCTGTCCGCCTACGTGAGCTCGGGTAACCTCGCGGACACGCTCCGCCTCAGGGTGAGCCTGCGCAACAACTAAGAGAGTTCCTCAAGGAGATATAGAATGGATGCCAGCGACCGGTACCACGTGGACACACGACGGGGCGCATGCCACCGCGGCGGCGAGCCAGCCGCCGGCCTCACAGACACCGTAGCGAGTCGGACGAACCGCGACGGGGGGTTCGCCCTGCCTATCGTGATCTTCGCGCTGGTCCTGCTGGGCGTGATCGGCGTCGCGGCGCTCCAGGCCTCCAGGGACGAGCTCCTCTCGGCCACGGCCGTGAGCGGCTCCAACCAGGCCTTCTACGCCGCCGAAGCGGGCATCCACAGCGCGGTCTCGAACTGGGACCAGGATGCCATGGACACGTTGGTCGCCAATCCCGGAGACAGCCTCGTAGGGTCGTGGACGACGATCGAGAACCGCTGCAGTTACCGGCTCGTATACCGCCGCATCGACGGCGGTGACGCGGGCACCCAGCTCTACTCCGTCGAATCCACGGGCCAGAGCCCGGGGCTCAACGGGGGCAGGCGACGCATGGGCATCATCCTGAAGAACCGGCGGGGCTTGAGCTCGGCGATCGCGATAGGTGGGTTCCTTACCGTGGCCGGTGATCCCCAGATCACCGGCCTGTGCGGTGACATCCACACGAATGGTGACATGAACATCCAGTCGAATCCGATCATCGCAGGAACGTTGACCTCGTCCGGCACCATTATGGTGGGCGGTACCCCGGGTCCGTTGGACACCCTCGGGGTCCCCGTCACGCCCCTGGGAGACCAGCCGGAGGTCACGCTCCCCGAGCTCGACCCCACCGACTACTGCGGTGACGCCGAGTTCATCTTCAACAACACCGGCCAGGGGATCAAGGTCTCGACCTCGGAGTTCTTCGACTTCAGCAACGGCGACAAGCACTGGAATTGGGGGTGGTCCAACGACAACACCTGGTACACGGACCATGCGAGCATTCCGGAGGGGACCTACTGCGTCGACGGAAACCTCATCGTCGGGCACAATATCGGTTCGCCCGGCAATCCCATTGACATCAGCTTCCTAGCGACCGGGAGCTTCCAGATGAACGGGGATCCCTATATGACGGCGGCCCACCCCGACGACATCCTGATCATCGCCGAGGGGGACGTGAAGCTGAACGGGAACCCGATAGGCGGCAATGACAGCTTTGAAGGGCTGATCTACGCGGGCGCCCAGTGCGTGGTCGACGGTGACCCGATCCTTCACGCCCAGTTGATATGCGCGGACAACCCCAACCCCCCCCGGGGCCACTGCCGTCAGCGACGTGAACGTCATCCAGGGGAACATGCAGCTGACTTATATGTGCGGCGGACTCTTGGCGAACAAGGAGTCGACTCCCCTTGCCGAGCGAATGTGGAGCCACGTGTGGTGAGGATGGTGTCGGTCCGTTCGGCTTGGAGCGATGACCGAAGACGCGTGAGGTCTCTCTAGAACAGATGGACACCACAGGTGCATACGAACTCGGTGGGCTGTGGCGGAAGCGCGTGCTGGAGCGAGGCCCGGAGCTGTTCGCCCGGGACACGACGGTCGCTGAGTGCGAGCGTCGGAGCGGCACGCGAGTTGCGTCCGAAAGGCCAAACCTGAGGTTCTCCTTCCCTGTCAAACGAGGAACGATGATGTGCAAGAGGGCGATGTTCTCCGCCATCGTGATAATCGCCAGCGGCTTGACCGGTTGCGGCGGCGACGGCACGGGGCCCGAGGAGCCCACTGAAGTCACCTTGGGCGAGAGCACCTTTGTCGTGCTGGTCAATCCCATCGTGAATGACGACAACGAAGCGCAGGTGCCCACACCTGGGAGCGCACGGTCCGGCGTGAACGTGTCGGTGGCGGGAGGTCCTTCGGGGACTACGAATGCCAGTGGCGTCGTCGTGCTGAGCCCGGTCGAGCCAGGGACAAGGACGCTCTCGGTAGGCGGGAACGACGTTACCGTCAGCATCGCGGACAAAGATCTCCGTGAGGTGGCAATTGCGTTCGACGGCGGTTCCGCGAGCGTGATGGCCAACGTCCGATATGCGTTCGGCGGCCAGGTGGTGGAGATTACGCCTTCGATGTCGCTCGCCGAGGTCAATAGTGCACTGTCCCAAAGCAACACAATCGTTTTCTTCGGCGCGGGCACCTATAGCGGCGATCTCCAGTTCTCGGGTAGCAACGTGACCCTGTTCGGCGAGGGCCCCACGGGCGGAACGGTCACCCTCAATGGCGACGTCACAGTGGACGGCAGCGGCAATCGCATCCGTGGTGCGCGGATCACCGGCAACCTTTCAGTTCCGGGAAGCGATGTTGGGATTTCATTTAGCCGCGTCGTGGGTGACGTGCAGATTGACGGAAGCGATGGCACGCTGCTCAATAACTCCTTTTGCGGGAGTGTCACGATCGCGGGAAGCGGCTTGACGGCGTTGGGTAACGCCGGCATGGCGCCCATAGCAGCGCCTGCTGGCGGGTGCTGAGGGGCAAAGGCGAATCACGCGCTCCGACCTCGACCGTCTCATGGCTCACTGGGCCGACTCCACAACTCCCTCGCTCCGGGCTGCTGCCTGAGAATACGTCAACGAACTTCCGAAACGGTGTACTAGCAATAGATCGCACCTCCCCTCGGGTGAGCCTCAGCCCTTCAGAGGCTGTCGGTCCATCACCCACTCTCAGGGGAAGTGACTGGGGCGTAGGCCTTGCCCCAATACGTATGATCTCACTCGAGAGATACGTACACCGGCCGGAACTCCGGACAACCGACGCCCAGCAGCTCGGCTGTCCGCGTCCTTCGACACGAGCGCGAACTCATTGTCCGGGTGGATTCGGCGGTCAGGCTCAATGCCGACAACCCGCCGGCGTCGGCCAGCTTGACCGATCGGTTCGACGACGCCCTTGCCCGTTTCTGCGACGCGTGACTCCTACTCCCCGCCGAGCTCGCTCCGAAGCTCTTCGAGAGCGTCGGGAAGATTCTCACGACCCTGAACGAGCGCGAACTCCGCAGCCCAGCGACGGAGATAGTCCCACTCCAGGTCGAGTCCCTTGCGCCTGACCACCCCGACGGCGTCCTCGATGTCGCGGGGACGCCCTGCGAAGAGCTTGTGGATGATGAGGTCTTCCGCAGTCGCGAACGGCACGAAGGCCTCCCCGACTTCCACGCTTTGGGCGCGGGAGATGGCCTCCGCTTCGTACGTCGTCGTGGAAAAAATGAGGTCTACACGGATGCCGGTCACTCGATCTGCGGCGGGCAGGACGAAGGTACTTCGCACGAAGTCCTCGACGTTCTCGGGCAGTGGCTCGAAGTCCAACTCCTGACAGACGCTGAGGATCTCCGGAAGGCGGGCGGGACCAACCCCGAGCGTGACGTCCACGTCTTGCGTCAGCCGCGGTTCGCCGTGCAGGAGGACGGCCTGCCCCCCGATGATCATGAACGGCACCTCGCGCTCCTCCAAGACTCGCGAGAGACGTGCGAGCAGGGCCTTGAAGTCAGGCATCCGGGGGGAGCCCATTGATGGCTCTTGCGACAGCGACGTCCGGAACGAGATCGGCCTTCCAATCGCCGGGAAAGTCGGGGTTCAAGGCCTCCGCCTGGGCCCAGAGCGCTTCGAAGATCTCCAGGGCCTGAGCGTACGTGGCCGTCTCGCCCCGTGCGCGGGCGTACTGCCGCTCGAAGTACTCCAGCTCGGGTGAGGATCGGATCAAGGACGCTTCCCGTTGAAGGGCACCGGTCGATTCGTACCCCTATAAGATAGCCACCTTTACACCTCCCAGCCCAAAGGGCATCGCCGACCCACCACCACACCCCGAATCCGGTGGTTGACCCGAACCTTCCAGATGCCGTCCGTGCGGGAGCGCATCCGCGGCTATAGAGATCGAGGATGCCGTCCTCGTTGGCCGGGACAGGCCCCTTGTGTTGGTGACGAACTTCTTCGATGAGCTGAAGCAGCCGTCGAAGGAGGCGGAGGAAGGGCTCTCAGCCTGCCACGTGGTACCGATTCCGGTCCCGGCCCGACCGACTGTGATGCCCCGATGTGTTACGGGCGACGCACAGGTGGGAGCCCGCTCCCGACCGGCCCTCGTGATCGAGGCTTGACGGGGGACGGACTGAGGTCCCAACCTGAAACAGATGACTTTTCTTCCGGGACTCACCCGACGGAACGTGGTGCTCCCCCCGCGTCGCCTCGTGGGAGCGGAAATCCGCGCTGTCAATCTCAGGATTCGCTACATGGGTCAAATCGCTAGCTCCCTCCTCCGGAGACCCCCGAATGATCGAGGGTTCACGCTGATGGAGCTGATGGTGGGTATGGGCATCATCATGGTGATAGTGAGCATCGCCATGCCGCCTATAGCACGGACCATCCGATCGGTGCGCCTGGAGTCCACCACGTCGGGCCTGGCGGCAGACCTCGGAAGGGCCCGGATCGAGGCGATGAAGCGCAACCGGGTGGTCGACGTGACGATGATCAGCCGGACCCAGTACGACATCGAGTTCGTCGGCGTGCGGAGACTCGAGAACGGGGTCGCCTTCCAAGCCGGACCGGCCCTCGTCCAGTTCGCGCCCTTCGGCTCCACACTGACGGGTCCTGCACAGTTCGTCCTCGAGCTCGGTGGTGAAACGAGGACGGTATCGCTCACTGCCGCGGGGCTTCCGGTCTTTTGAGTGACCATGGGTGATCGGAGCTCTGGCAAGCCGAGCCGGGAGCGCTCGGGAAGGGCGGGATTCTCGCTGGTCGAGCTCATCATCGCTCTCGTGATGATGACCATCGGCATCGTGGCTGCCGCCGGCCTGGTGGCCGGTGTCGCGAGGACCCAACGACGGGCGGCGGCCAGGAGTCAGATGACGGAGGTCGGGCAGAGCAAGCTCGAGCAGCTCAGGGCCTACGCCACCATGAGCACCATCGATACCATGGAATTGGTCGTGGGTGGCTCTCTCACCACCTCGGAGGACTATCACACCGAGACGGTGGCCAGCGGGGGCAATCGACAGTTCATTCTGCGCTGGGAGGTAGTAGAGGGCCCCTCGAACACCCGACAGGTCACGATTCGCGTGGTGCCGCTGAACGCCGCACCGGATGACGTGAGCAGTATCGACTTTCGCACCCTTGTTCTCCGCAGATGAGCGCGACCATGGAGCGGCGGGCGCCGAAGCGTGGCTTCACCATCATCGAGCTGATCGTCTCGATGTCGCTCCTGTCGGTGGTGTTGGCCGGATTCTTCGGTGCGATCCTCACGACGCAGCGCATGTACACCGTGCAATTGGCTATCGCCCTGGCGACGGCGCTCTTCGGAGTGGTGGTCGTGACGGTTCTGGCCATGGGCATGTGGACGATCGCTCGAGTGAACAACTTCTCGGCCGTCAACCGAGAGGACGCCGCACGGGCTCTGAACCTGGCGGAGGCCGGCGTGGCCCACGCCCTGAGTCTTCTCCGTGGTCCCCTACAGCTCACGACCCTGACGAACCTCTTGCAGGGCTCCGACTTCGCTCCGGGCGGCGGGGATGACTTCCTTCTCATCGGGCACGGGCTCCCCGTCGCGGACATGATTCCGCCCGAGGGGGTCTAGATGGAGGGAGGGACCTACTTCGTGACTCTGATGGACGACCCCGCCCACCCGAGGGAGTTCGACGGGGACCCCCTCTCCGACTCGAACGGCCGGATCATCGCGCGCTGCACGGGCGTGACCGATACCGAGGCGTCGGCCTCGATCAACGTGGTCATCGGCGCCGCAAGCTTTCCTGCCATGGCTACGGACGGCAGCCTCACGATCAGCGGGACCCCGAGCATCCTGGGCGACTGCGGCAGCGTCCACGCCAACGAGATCGTGGTCGTCAACGGCAGCCCCACGGTGTCAGAATTCATATCTGCCTCGGAAACGGTGGACGTGACTGGGACGATCTACCAAGAAGGAGGGGGGACCTCCACCCCGCTCAGCAATCAGCCTCCGATAGAGATCCCCGACCTCGATCCCATGGACTACTGCGATACCTCCGACTTCATTCTGCGGGCCAACGGCTACTTCGTCACCGTGGGATCGCCGCCGCCGGAGGGCGCGGAGGGCGTCGACGCGAACAGCACTCCGGTCAACGGATGGACGTCGGGCGGGACCAGCAACCCCGTGGAGTGGAGTCTCAGCGGCGACGCGACGGCGGAAGGAAGCTACTGCGTCGAGGGAGGCGTGTTGATCTCAGGTAACCCTGGTACCGAAGCGGTCCCGCTTGCCATGTCATTCTTCGCGGACGGGTCGGTGCAGGTTTCGGGGGTAGCTAATATCAAGGCGAAGCATCCCAGTGGCGCGTTCATCGTCGCGAACGGAGACGTGCAAATGAACGGCCGTTCCACGTGGTTTGAAGAGGACAACAGCGGGTTCATCTACGCCCAAAGCCAGTGCATGTTGAACGGGGATATGATTATCGAGGGGTATATCCTCTGTAAAGACGACCCTAACCCGCCCGGCAGCAATGAACTGGTGACTGAGAACCTCCTCAACGGGAACCCGACCATCCGGTACAACTGCGGGGGCCTGTCCGCCGGGGGGCTGCGCAGGATCCTCTCCTGGTATCAGGCGCTGGGAGGTACCTGACGCCTCAGCCTTCCTCGATCCACCTCCGCTCCGAGGGCGTTATGAACGAAAACCGACAGATCGGAACGATCCTCTTCGAGGTCGCTCTCCTCACGGTCGTCGTGCTCATCGTGGAGGAGCCGCCGATCCGGGCGGCCCTGGCCTTCGTACCGGCGCTACTGCTGGCCCAGCGAGCCGTGAACGCGGCCTCGGGTGGAGTTCCCGTTGGGACGCCATGGAGTGAGCGGCGCGAGGATGACGACGTCCGCGATCACATAAAGAGGCTGCTCGCCCACTTCCGCGAGTTCTACGCCACATGCCATCGTCTGGGCAAGGGCGAGATCGCGTCCGATGAAGCTATGCGGCAGACCGGCCACCTCGAGACGGAGTTGAACCGACTGCTCGACGAGGTGACCAACGGCACGCGGGAGGGGGCGGGTATCCCCGCCACGGCTGCCGAGACGGCGGCGGGGGGGCCGGAGGAGCTGGCCACCTAGCCGCCCAGAAGAGCTGGCAACCTTAGCCGCCGGAAGAACAGGCCACCGAGCCGCCGGAAGAGCAGGCCACCTAGCCGCCCGCTGCGGAGCAGTTGCTAGAAGAGACCTCCGAAGGGGACGTGCGTCAGGAGATCCGGGCTCGATTGGTGAGATAGGCAAGTCGCGACGAGAGGTCGGCCTGGGAGACGTCCCTCAGTTCAGGCGACACGGAGCCGAGCAGCTCGCTCAGGGCTTGCGTGGCATATGAGAAGCCGCTCCGACGAGATTTGGCAGGTCGTGTTGCCACCGTCGCCAATCCGCGAAGCCTCATGCCCACCAGACGGCGGTCGAAGTGGGTGTCTTCGAATTGACGCTCGCACTCCGCCACCAGATTCTGCATGGTGGCCAGCCCTTGCGACAGATCTGCCGGTAACAGTGAGAAGTCGGTGACGTCCCGGACGATGGAGATTCGAAGTAGCCCCGTGTCCGAGTGCGCATAGACGTCGAGAAACGGCGCGGCTCCACTCCCGACCTGGCTCCCCCCGCCCGAGCTCCACCGACGAACCTTCATGCGTCCTGCGCTCGAAAGCTGTGACGTAAACGAGCCCGTGGTCGACCTCGCATCCTGGGCATCGGCTTGCGGCTGGTTGAACACGGCGATGGCCGGAGCGTCGTAGGGCATCGTCTGTCCCGAGTCGTCTCGACGAAACCACAGTCCGGTATCCGTGAAGGCGAACGACTCAACCGGGCTCAGCGGAGGGATCTCGACGAGGTCACTTCCGGCTACCAGAACGGTGTCGAGCCCGGCCGCGTCGAGAGCAGCGGCGGTGTCCCGGAGCTCGTCCTCGTCCTCTTGGGCAAACCAGATCTCGGGTAGCCCGTAGTTGGCCTTCATCCGCACCTCGGCCGCCGTGAGGCCGAAGAGGGATGCCGCTGCGTCCGCCGCTACGTCGCCGTGCGGCGGATCGGAGATGAGCAGGTGCCGGGCTGTCACGCTAGAACGCGTCCCGCCCCCCGAAGAGGTCCCCCACCCCCTGGTCCCGCCTCTTCGCCAGCTTCGACAAGACCTCCTCGAGGGTGTCCATGAGCGCTTCGGGCTGGATGGGCTTGATGATCCCCGCTAGCGCTCCGAACTCCTCGGCCATGTCGAGCTGATCGGAGGCAGCGCCGGAGACCGCGATGATGGCGGCGTTCGGATGCTTCTCGAGGAGGTCTTGGATGAGGCGTAGCCCGTCCACCTTGGGCATCCGAAGATCGGTGATCACGACGTCGATCTTGTTCTCTTCGTAGACCTTCAGCGCGGCCTCACCGTCGTTGGCGAAAAAGGGCGTGTGCCCGGCGTCCTCGACGATCCTTCTCTCCAGGAGCCGGTCCATCTCCTCGTCATCGACGATCAGTACGTTGGCCATGGCGTAAGGGATAGTGGGGAAAGGTCAAATGGGCATTGGTTCATCGATACACTATGACACGGGAGGAGGCAAGCTCGCCCTCGCTACACGAAGTAATCGGCTACGTTGATCAGGTACTTGACCGGGTCCGTGACCTTGATGATGGAACGGCGGAAGGAGCCGTCGGACGCGGTCTCGGCCAGGTCCACGAGCGGCGGATCATCGAGCCATGCTCCGTCTGCATTAGAGATCACGCGGACGATGGGCCGATGGACATGCGTGGCGTCGGAGTTGGCAGCGTGGACGAGGCCCACCTCGAAGGTGTCGAGTATGACACAGGTCCCAACCGGGTAGACCCCCAGCAGGTTGATGAGGGCCTTCACAGGATCGTAACTCGGATCCTCCCAAAGCTCTCGGAGAACGACATCCCGTGACTTGGCGTCCGCGTAACGGCGGGTGGTGGTGGCGCTGTCATAGGAGGCGGCCACCGCGACGATCTTCGAGAATACCGAGAGCTCCCGGGGTCGCCGGCCCGTGGGGTAGCCTGAGAAGTCCACGTTCATGTGGTGCTCGTATGCGGTGAGCATGCCCCGTAGAGGGACCTCACCAAACTCCCGGAGGGTGAATATCCTCAGAGCGCCGAGCCACGTGTGGGCCTGCATTCTGCTCCATTCCTCGTCGGTGAGCTTCCCCTCCTTCATGATGATATCAACGTCGATGCGGCTCTTGCCCACGTCGTGGAGAAGGGCAACAATCCCCAGGTCGTAGAGTCGAGACTTGCTCAAGCCGAGTCTTCGGCCGATGGCAACGCTGAAGATGCACACGTTGACGGTGTGCGTGAAGGTCTAGTCGTCATAGTCCCTGAGCGTACTGAGTCCCACCAGCGACACCTCGTTGGTCAGCACCTGATCGACGATACCCTGGACGGCGTGCCTGACCTGCTTGAGTCGGGGCGTCCGGCCCATGCGAGCACTGTCGAACAAGTCCTTCGTCACGGTGACCGACTGCTGGTAGGTCCTCTTGGCGGCCTGCCTCCGCGCTAGCTCGTCCGCGAACTCGGCCTCTCCTTCCACCGGCTGCCCCACTATGACGTTCGTGACGCCGCGGTCCAGAATCAGCTTCTGGAACGCGTAGACACGCTCTTCGCTCTCCTCTTCGGGTTCGAATTGGAGCAGCTGTGTGACGAAGGTCTTCCACTCCTGTTGGCCAGGGGCGGTGTCGATACGGATCATGCCGATCCCGGCTCGAGAAAGGGTGCTGATGACATGACCGAACGAGGCGAAGTTGTCTACCTCCAACCGCAGCCGTGCGTCGTTCACGTAGAGGAGCTGGCTGCTGATCTTCACTTCCAGCCCTCCGTCGACCGTGAGAACCTCGGAGGTCGTCGAGGCCAGCTCATCGAGGCTTCCCCTCACCTGGGCATTCTCGATGGGGTAGAGCTTGATGCTCCTCAGGCTCTTGTATAGGGCCAGGAGGAAGCTGCGGCCTCGGAGGCGCAGCGCGGCGTCGGGCACGTCCGGGCCCTCGGTGGGGGCTGGGACGACCGGTGCAGTCGGGGCGTCCGGTGCGACCGGTGCAGCCGGAGTGGCCTCGTCACCCGACCCGTTCGTCGTCTCGCTCACTTGTGTTCTTGTTGAAGGGCCCTCATCGCGGCGCTCCGCACCACGGGATCCCGATCCTTCGTCGCTTGTTGGAGTGCGCCCCGCGCCGATTGGATAGGCACATGTCCGAGGCCCACGGCGGCGCACGCGCGGGTATCCGAATCAATTCTGCGCCCGAAGCCCTTGCTGAGGAGAATATCTCGGAGCTTGGACACGCCCGCCTCGCCGGCGATGGTCCCGTATGACTCGAAGAACGCCCTCCTCTCCGTCAGGTCGCGGGACCGTATCTCCTTTCCGAGCACCACTTCCTCGAGTGCGAGAACGGCGCCCTGGAAGCGTCTCATGGCCAAGGCCTCGACGGCGGCGATCCGAACATCGGGATCGGGGTCCTCGATGAGCCTGACCAGTGCGCCCATGGTCTGAGTGGTCGGTGCCGCGGCCAGAGCGGGAACCAGATCGGTGCGCATGCCGACGTCGTCGTGCTCCAGTAGGTCGACCAACTGATCTCCGACGCCTCGAAGGCCTCGCTCCGCGACCAGTCGGAGGGCCTCGGTGACGACGACTCGCTCCGACGACTGCAGGGCCGCGCCCACGGCCGCCGGTCTGGCCTCCGCCATGCGGGCTACCGCTCTCGTCAGAGTCCTCCGGGCATCCTCGTTCGAGAGGCGCCTGAGCCACTTGAGGATCGTGCCCAAGGCTCCCGGCCTCAGCTGCCCGAACAGCTCCTCGAGCTCTTCGGGTGACGGCTCCACCTGGGCCACCTCTAGGGCCTGGAGGAGCTGACCCACGGCCTCCGGCTTCGAGAGCGTTCTCGTGAGCCCGTCCAGGAGCTGCTTGTGAGCCGGGAGGATCTCCTCCGCGCGCCCGAGAACGACGCCTGCTTCGGAGATGAGATATGCCACTGAGTGGAAGTCGCCGGAGTTGAGCAGACTGGGGAGGAGGTCCCCCAGAACCGTGATGATCTCCGCGCGGGCTCCGGCGTCGTGCTGTGCCTCGAAGACATCGAAGAGCATCGAGAGCACGTTTTCATTGAGGTTCTGCTCGTATTCTCGCCGGACCTCCTCCTTCAGGTAGTCAATCTCCTCCCCGTCCAGGAAGTAGAGCGTCGACTCGAACTCCGCCATGTTGACGGGGGCCTTGGGACCCGGCGCACCGCTTTGGCCGTCTCCGTCCTGGTCGACCGGACTCCCCCCACCCTCTTCGGCAACCTCCTCCTCGACCGATCCCAAAACTTCCGCGGCTGTCGGTCTGGGGCCCAGGTCAACGGCCTCGACGTCTCCCATGGGTTCGCTCATGGGTTCGTCGCCGCCCTGTTCCAGCTGCGCCACCTTGTAGCGGATGAACTGGAAGTCGGCGGACCAGAGGAGTGTGCGGAGCTCGAATCGAGGCCCCGTAGAGAGGGACGACACGTGGGGGGATCCTGAAGGAGGACACCCTGCTCTGAGCGAGGAGCGGGATACGGCCGACTCGACGGCGGCTCGAGCTACCCGACCGTCTCCGGTTCTTCGGCTGGGCTCATGTCGGGCTCGTCGGCGGGCTTGCCAGCCGCCCGGCGGACCTCGGTAACGAGTGCCCTCAGTTGCTCCTCGATGGCGTCCATTTCGCGCAGGGCTTCGTCTCGGTCCCGGAACCCATGCTCCGCATCCACCGCGATCCAGTTGAGCCGTCGGACGTGCTCCAGGAGCACCACGACCTGGGATCGCAGCTCGCGGTCTGCTCCATAACCTCCAGACGTGAGCCTGCCCGGAGAATCACGGGGAGGAGAAGCAGGCCGAAGAGGAGTCGCAGAGTCGGGTCGCTCGGCAAGTAGAGTACCGCCGCGTCGAGTAGGATGGCCGAGATCAGAACGGCTAGATAGAAGGCTCGCAGCGCAGGTGACATAGACTACTCGGCAAGGGGTTCTCGCTCCCACGGTCCGCTTTGTCGGCGCTCATCGACCGAAGGAGAACTCGCGCTCGCACTTTAGCTGGGGAGCGGCCGGTGCGCCAGCGGGAGTGGGCCTATCCGCCCGGCGGCGCCGTCATATCCTTCTCCGCGACCACCGTCAAGCCGGGGAAGCGCCACCGTTCGGAGCGGGACTCCTGGCCGTCCCACTCGACCGAGATCAGGAGCCAGCGGTCCCTGGGAAGTCCGCACGCAGCATAAAGTCCGTCCTCCCGTTCGACCGCCACCTGGGCTTCCATGTCGTGCCATCGGAAGCCACGGGCCAGGGCCCGCACCTCCTGCCAGCGGATCAAGATCCCGGCACCGGGAGCCGGATCGCCCGAGGCGTGGCGGACGTGACCGATGATGATGCCCCCGCCCTCTAGAGGCTCGTGCGGTCCGCAGACCTCTGTGAGGGCCGGGACGACCCCCGGGAATCGAAGTCGAACGGAAGACACCTCACCCGGAATCGACTCCACGTACGTTGGCTCCGGTCGCAGTCCCAGGACGTCCAGGGCGGGGTTGGACACCTGCAGTCCGTAGTGGCCCTCGGGCAGGGAGGGGAACCGAAAGTGCCCTTCTTCATCGGTGGTGGCCTGGTCGGATTCATCGAGTAGGACGACCGCACCGGCCACGGGCGCTACCCCAGCCGAGTCCATGACGACACCCTCCACGATCCCCGCTCTGGAGTCGAGAACGACCTCACCCCGGACGTTGCTGACGCGCACGATGAGTCCGCCTTCCTCCTTGATGCCTGTGAGCTCCGTCCTCACGCCGCCTCGCTGAGTTCGCGTAGCAGTAAGCCTGGGCATGCGAATAGACCAGTCCCGCACGATCCATGTGCCGTTGGGCAGGCCGTCGAAGCTTACCCGACCGCCCAGCCGCTCCCGGTTGGGCACGTCCAGCTCCTCGTAACGGTAGTCCAGCCACTGGAGCTCGCCGGTGGCAGGATCGACCCAGAGAGTACCGCTGATCTCGGTGACGCCTCGGTCCTCGAGAGGCTCGAAGGCGAGCCCGATCAAGCCTTCCGACTCGTCCCGACCCTTGGTGAGCCGCATGCAGTGGGTGTCGAGGAACGGGTCGGACAGCAGGACCTCTGCATCGGGCGCGTAGTAGACGCTCCCGTCGCCTTCGGGCCGCACGAATCCGCCGCTCAAGAGATCGTCCACCGGCACGCTCTTCCAGGGAATGGGGGTGAGCCGCCGGTCGATCCGGCTCTCCTCCTTCAGCACCCGGCGTCCCCGGGCGTCGAGCTCCCGTTCGAATCGCCGTATGACGTATCGGTAGAATCCTCGCCGAGTCGTCTGAGCGGTGGCTTCCAGCGCCTTCCGGGCTTCTTCCCAGACCCGGGCGGTGGCCTCGCCCGCTCCGGGGCGCACCTTGCAGCGACGACCGCTCTCGACGGTCAGGCCGGCCAGGACTATGGCTTCCACGGGTGTCTCGAGCCGGTAGACGACCGTCTCCTCGCCCTCCACCACGATGAGGTCCGATCGGACGCTGCTATGGCCGATGCGGTCGGCCCGGAGCCGGAAGGTGCCGCCGTGCTGGAGGATGAAGCTGAAGCGACCGGACGGGTCGGTGAGCCACCAGGAGATCTGCGCGTCGGCCTCGTCGAGCAGGACGATGGCTGCACCGTCGACCGGCGTACCGGTGCCCGCCTCGACCAGCGTTCCACGGATGGCCTGGGCCCGAAGGGAGGGCGTCGGATGCATCAGGGCGACCATGAAGAACCCTCGGCAAAGCGCCCTCAGGACCCGAGGTGCGTCGACGGTCGGTCGTGTCACCATCCTAGTGTTCCGTTTCCGAAGTTCGCGAGCCACCAACGCGAGCCACCAAGAGGGTCGGATGCGCCGTGCCCTCGACCCCGAGACACTTTGGTGACGGGACAATAGAACCTCGGTCCTCACGGGATCGGAACGCATGGGTCTCCTACCGTGTGACCCACATTCGGGGTTCCCTTGCGCCCGTTGGCATTAGCCTTGCAATTAAGGATACCATGGACGTCATCCTCGAGCTCTTCTACTTCCGCGGGCGAGCGAATCGCTGGTGGTTTCTGGCATTCGGTCTCGATCCCCTTCGCGCGCCGGCACCGGCGGACTACCTCGAGGGGTGATGAGACCTGCGGCCCGCGACGGGAGGGAGACGGAGACTAGGGTGAGGGCGATCCCGAGAAGTGCTCTGAGCCCGATGGCCGCGGCGTGGTTGCTGGTCCTGGGGGCACTGACTCCCATCGTCGGCCAGCAGCGTGGCTTCCAGCCCGAGGACTACTATGACATCGTGACGGTGGGTGCCGTGGCCGTTTCGCCCGCCGGGGATCTCGTGGCGTTCACCGTGACGCACGTTCTGGAGGAGGAGAACCGCCGGCAGCGCGAGCTCTGGATGCAGCCGCTCGAGAACGGGCGCCCGGACGGTGAGGCGTATCGGTTCACCGACCCGACGGAAGACTCCTACTCCCCCATCTGGTCTTCCGACGGGTCTCTCCTGTCCTTCACGTCGGAGCGTGGCGAAGACGACAACTCGACATGGTTCGTCCGGGTCACGGCTCGAGGCGGAGAGGCCTTCCACATCGACGGTGTTCGTGGCGATCCCGTGTGGTCGCAGGACGGCCGGTGGATCGCCTACCTGGCTCAGCCCCGGGACTCGGCCACGGACGAGCAGGAGGGTTGGGTCGCCCCCGACGCTCTCTCCAATACCTCGGACCCCGAGCGCTTCGACGGCCGGGTCATCACCTCGACCCGCTACAAGCGCGACGGGACGCTGACGCTTCAGCCGCACCCGTCCGTGAATGACGCCACGGAGCTGTATCTGGTCTCGGCCGAGGGCGGAGCGCCGCGTCGCCTGACCGAGCTTCCCTTCGACAAGTCCGACGCCCGCTGGTCGGCCGACGGTCGCGTCCTGTTCTTCACCGGAGACGAGCTCCAGTACGACGAGACAAACGAAGAGCTGACTCAGGACATCTGGCTTGCGCGTGTGACCGATGGCTCCGTCACCAGGATCACGACCAACCCCGGCTCCGAATCGTCACCGGCCCCGTCCCCTGACGGGGGACGCCTGGCCTTCCAGTACACGGCCGAGCGGGGAGGGCATCAGGACCTCATGGTCGTGGACATCGGAGCCGACGGCCGCTTCCAGGGATTGCCCGTCAACCTGACTGTCGATTGGGATCTGGACCCGGGCCCTCCGGAGTGGACCGCTGACGGAACCGGGATCCTGTTCGAGGCGTCCATCGGTGGCGATCGCCACCTCTTCCGGGTTCCGGCATCCGGGGGCCCCGTCACGCAGGTGACGCGCGGCGAGCGGCGGCTCAGCAGCATCTCCCTGTCGGGGCGCGGTCACATCATGGCCTACGCGGGCACCGACGCCGTGACCCCAACCGAGCTCTTCGTTGCGCGGGGCGACGGGACCGGCGAGCGCCAGGCGACGACGCTGAACCAGGAGTGGATCTCGGACGTCACTCTGGTGGCGCCCAAGCGTCTCACCTGGACCGTGGGTGACAGCGTGCAGATCGAGGGATGGGTCATCAAGCCGGTGAACTACCAACCGGGACGGAGGTATCCGCTGATCCTGAAGATCCACGGAGGACCTCACAGCGCGTACGGCAACACCTTCTTTCCGACGTTCCACATGCTGTCGGCGGCCGGCTTCTTCGTCCTCTACTCCAACCCTCGAGGATCGAGAGCGTACGGGCACGACTTCAAGTACGCCACGCGAGGGCAGTGGGGCCTCATGGACAGCGAGGACTTCCTGTCGGGCGTGGACGCGGCGCTGGCCAAGTATCCCGATGCGGACGCCACCCGCCTTGGCGTTTCCGGCGGGGGCTACGGGGGATACATGACCAACTGGCTCACGGCGACCTCGGATCGCTTCCACGCCGCCGTGACCTCACGCTCAATCGCCAACTGGGAGAGCTGGTGGGGCTCCTCCGACGCCCAGGGCCTGACCCGGTACGAGTTCTATGGGGAGCCCTGGGAGCGGCGGGACCTCTATCGACGCCTGTCGCCCATCTCCTACGTCGAGAACGTCACGGCTCCCACGCTCATCATCCACAGCGAGAACGACTTCCGGACGCCGATCGGGGACGGGGAGCAGTGGTTCATGGCTCTGAAGAAGCTGGGGGTGCCAGTGGAGATGGTCCGCTACCCGCGGTCCTCTCACGGGCTATCGAGAACGGGCGAGCCGTGGCTGTTGGTCGACCGGCTGGAGAGGATCCGAAGCTGGTTCCGCCACTGGATGCCTAACCCGACGTCCTGACCCGCGTCGGGTCGGATCCCTGGGGAACGGGCCGTGTGTGGGGCCGCGTGTTGGGACGCCCGCAGTAGCCATCTCGATCTCCACGTCCTCCATCGGCGGCATTTCGTCGAAGCCTGGATCGCTGGGTGTATCGGTGCATCCGCCTATGTAGAGTGCTCCCCACAGGAGGAAGATCAGCATCAGGAATCCGGTGGCCGAGGGGGCGTAACGCTGGAAATAGCGATTCTCTCCCCTCGGATCACGGGACGTTCCCCGACGCCCCTTCGGGTTGCCCCACCGCTTCATGTTCTGGCGCTGGAACTCCAGGACCAGGGCACGAAGGACAGCCGCCTTCGCCTGCTGCACGGAGCCGACTGCCGGCCGAGAACGTCTCGTCCGCAGATTCCGCGACGCATTGACGTCGGCGTGCAAGGTTCGGCCGCACCAGCGGCAAGAGAATCGTTCGCCGGCGCGGTTCTTCGCATCCACATAGAGGCAGGCCGAACACTCCTGCGAGCTGTACGCCGGGTTCACGTACTCGATCTCGATCCCGTACCGCTCATGGAGATCGGTGAGCTTCTGCTCGATGATGCGTCGGCCGGTGTTGGTGACCAGCCGGTTCATTCGCCGCGAAAGGTTCGGATTTCGGAAGTTGAGCTTCTCGACCACGATTCGGGCCGGGCGCTGGACGTCCACGAGCCGATTGAGCACTCGCCCGATCTCGGTCTGCAGGAAGCCACGCATGCGCCGGACTGCCCGGTCGTAGCGAGGGCTACGCGTTCGGAGTCCGTGCTTCTGCCGGTAGGCGGCCAAGCGGCTGATTCGAGCGTCGTAGACGCGCAGCTGGCGCAAAAAGCCCTGGCCGAGCAGGTCGCCTTGATCCGTGCCGAACAGCGTCCGTAGCCCGTAGTCCAGCCCGATCTCTTCGCACCGGGGTTGGTACGCTTTCTTCTGGGCGTCCGAGGCCACCGCCATGTCGGTCACGATGCCGACGAAGATTCGGGCGTCGCGTTCGTTGACCTGGACGGTCTTCTTCCGCGTGCCCGGCCGGGCGTTGAAGTAGTCGTGGGCCTTGAGCGGGATCTCGATCCGGCGACCGCGTTCCATGGTCGAGAGCCGAAGCCAGAGCGGGAACGAACTCGCCTCGTCAGCCGCCCGCACCGTGGCCGCCCGCTGGTCGACGACCATATTGATCCGCGAGAAGCTCGGCTTGCGATGCTTCGAGAGCACATGCCGCATGATCTGACGACCCAGCGTTCCGACGGCTCCGGGGATCTCGGCCCCGTCCTTCATCGTCATGGGTTCGCGGCGGAACCAGGCCTTCCAGCGGTTCACGAAGTGAAGCTGGTGCCTGGTCTCCTTCGGGAGCGATGAGCACTCCACGATCCGGCTGAACTCGTTCTGGCGGTTGGTCATGTACGAGGCCAGGATGCCCACGACCTGGTAGCGCACCATCTGGACACGGTTCGCTGCGCCGACGACTTCAGCGAGCGCATCTTCGCGCTCGCTCCTGTGCATCTTGTTGAACGCGCCCGACTCAAAGAACAGCCGCCACTGCTCGCGTCCGACCAGGACCGCACACGACCGCCATGCTCGCAGCAGGTCCATGAGCTGTCGCTCCTTGCCCGGGTTCATGGCGTGCGCCAGGAGGTCGGTGCGCAGGACTTCGCTCATGCCGTCAGTGTACGGTGTAGATGCTTTCGGCTCACATAGTGAAATACACCGACGATCCCGCGCTTGAGCATGGCGTTGAAGCTTTCGGCTGTGTTGACGTGGACCCGGAGGCCCGTGTCGTCGCAGGTGCGGGCAAATTCGTCGTCGGAGTGGCGAACCCGAAGGTGGTTGGCGTACTCGCGGCCGACGGACACGTATGCGGGAAGTTCGTCCGTCACGAGAACGGAGTGCCGGTGCACAGTCCCCCGGACCGCCCTGCCCAGCGCGCCCTTCGTGTGACCTGGCACCAATCGCGCAATGACCCGGCCGCCGCGTTCCACCGTCACGAGGACGCAGGCCTTGTCCGTGGCTCGACCTCTCTTCCGCCTTGGGCGCTCGTCCTTCGGTAGGCGCCGCTCCCGGTGCGCGGCTTCCCACCCACATACGTCTCGTCCAGTTCGACGACGACGCGAAGCAGTATGGGCTCCCTGACCATCATGGTCCGGATCCGGTGGCCGAGATACCAGGCAGTCTTATAGCTGACACCGAGCCACTCCGAGAGCTTCAGGGCGCTGATCCCCTTTGAACTCGCCGTGATCAGATACATGGCGATCAGCCAGGTGCGCAACGGGAGTTTCGTGTTGTGCAGTGCGGTTCCGGACGTGACCGAATAGCGGTGTTGGCAGCCGAGGCAGGCAAGCTGCCTGGCCCGCGTCGATATCCGCGAGGACCGGCATTCGACACCACAACGTGGGCACACCGGCCCGTTCGGCCAGCGTGCCTCCTCAAACCAACGCCGTGCGTCGGCTTCGGTCGCGTATCTGCGCATGAGCCCGCTAAACTTCATGTGCCGGTCTACCCGTTATCACCCGAATAGATCCCGAAATGTACAAGCGGCGCTTTATACATGGTTCTCTCCTTGTAAACGCAGTGTGTTTCCGTTTCGAGGCTGGGTACTAGACGAGGGATGCGCCGGAAGGGTCACATCGGGTCACGGCTCCGGTTGTGGGGCGGCTTCGGAGCCACCTATTTTCGCGCGTCGAGCCAACACCCTGGAGAAGACACGTGAGCCATCGCTCAGAACCGCTGCTGGGATTCTCGCCGGAGGCGTTCCGTGCCCGGCGCGAGCGGGCTTTGGCGGCCCTGGAGGGCTCGGCGCTCGTGCTTCCCGCCGCGCCCGCGGCCCACAAGTCTCGGGACACGGAGCGCCGCTACAGGGCGGACAGCGAGCTGTTCTACCTGACCGGCGTCGTGGAGCCCGGGGTCTTGGCCGTCCTGCGGCCGGGAGGGGATAATGGCGATTTCGTGCTCTTCATCAGGCCCCGTGACGAGGAGGCGGAGCGTTGGAGTGGCCAGCGCTTGGGGCTCGACGGAGCCCGAGAGGTGTTTGGCGCCGACCAGGTCTACGGCGTCGGGGAGATGGAGAAGCGCCTGCCCCACCTGTTGGCCGGGGCCGAGAGGGTGTATTTCCGGCTCGGATCCGGCTCACGCGTCGAGCAGCTTGTGGTAGAGGCTCTCGGAACCGCCAGGCTCCGGGGCGCCCGCAAGGGCCTGGGCCCACGATCCGTGGTGGATCCCGGCGAGATGCTCGATCCCATGCGCCTTGTGAAGGATCCGGAGGAGGTGGACAGGATGCGCCGGGCGGCTTCCGTCACCGTCGACGCGTTCGGGGATCTGGAGGCAGCCATTCGGCCCGGGGTGGGAGAGTGGGAGCTCGAAGCCGTGCTTGACGCGGGGTTCCGGAAAAGAGGTGCCTGGGGCCCGGCCTATCCGACGATCATCGCGTCGGGCCCCAACGCCTGTGTCCTCCACTACGTGTCCAACGACCGTACCCTCGAGGGGGGGGGCCTCGTCCTGGTGGACGCAGGGGCCGAGCTGGACCTCTACTCGGCAGACATCACGCGGACCTTCCCGGCCTCCGGCCGGTTCTCCGACAGGCAGCGCTCCATCTACGACGTCGTGCTCCGTGCGAACCGTCGGGCCCTTGAGGCCGTCCGACCCGGGACCACCGTGGCGCAGGTCCACCGGGAGGCTCGGGACGAGTTGATCGAAGGCCTGCTGGACCTGGGCATCCTGGAGGGTGCCGAGGAAGACGTTCTGGAGGGTGAGACCTATAAGCCGTTCTTCCCCCACCAGACCTCGCACTGGCTCGGCCTCGACGTCCACGACGTCGGCGACTACTCGTGCGGAAGTGAGTCGCGGGTGCTGGAACCGGGGATGGTCCTCACCGTGGAGCCGGGCCTCTATTTCCCCCCGGGCGCCGCGGGTGTCAGCCGGCGCGAGGGTGAAGGGGGGGACGGGGTCCTGGCCGACTACCTGGGGATGGGCGTCCGAATCGAAGACGATGTCCTGGTCACGGCCGACGGCCACGAAGTGCTGACGGCGTCGCTGCCCGTGAGGGCCGAAGAGATCGAGGCGCTCCTGGGAGGTCAGGGGTGACGAGCCCACCGGCAGGATGGGACCCGTTGGCCGATCCCTCACGACTGAGCTTTGCCGAGCGGCTCCGAAGACCGGGTCCCTTGGTCACGGTGGAGCTTCGCCCGCCCCGGAGCGGCCTTACCGCAGCCAAGGGGATGAACACCTGGATCGACCTCAACCACTCCATCCGCAACCTGGCCCTCAACGACGTCTTCGTGTTCCTGACGGACGACGCCGTAGGGTCGAGGGAAGAGGAGAATCTGGCCCACTTGGCAGCCAACGTGGGCTCCGACGTGCCCCTCTCCCGACTCGTCCCCTTCCTGACGTGCAAGCACCCCCTGGAGTACTGCCTCACCTACGCCGATCGGGCTCATTCCCTGGGATTCGAGGCCATGACCGTGGTGGGTGGCGACGCCTCGGTGGGTCCGTCCCGATGCGTGCCTCACGCCTACGTCCTCCGGGAACAGATCCGAAAGCGGCAACCCACACTCTCCCTCGGCGGTTGGGCGAATCCATACCGCGATATCGTCGAACAGGTGGATTACCTGAGCTCAAAGGACTTCTCGGCGGACTTCTACCTCACGCAGGTGATATCGCATCACTCCGTGGGGAGGGTGGAAGCGTTCCTCGAGGAGTGCGACAAGCGGAACGTCACGACCCCAGGGCTGTTCGGCGTCTTCTACTATTGGAGCGCGAAGCCTGGGACTTTGGGGATGTTGAAGGACTTCTTCCCGGTTCCCGTCGAGGAGCTCACCCGCGAGTTCGACGCCGGGGCCACACCCGAGGAGGTCATGGCCCGGACCCTCAAGGCGCTCCGGGCCGCCGGGGCGGACAAGGTCTACGTGAGCAACCTGGGTCATCGACGGGTGCAGGATCGTCTGGCGAGGGTGCTGGAGCGAAGCGGAGTCTGACGTGGATCGGCCCCGGGCCATCCCACGGAATCGACCCGCGAAGACCTGCCCTAACCCGTAACCTGCCCTAACCGGTAGCTCGGACGCCGGCCAGTACCTGGAGCGCTCCGTCGAGATGGTCCGCCGCAACGCTGACGTGAGCTCCGGCCACCACCTCCCGGATCTCCTCGAGCACCTCCACGGCGATGCGGACTCCTTCGGCCGCGGCGGCCCCCGTTCCGCCGGCTTCAGCGTCACCCATCCGCTGGAAGATCTCCGTTGGTACCTCGACCCCGGGCACTTCGTTGTGGAGGAACTCCGCCTCTCCCAGGGATGTGAGCGCCTTCAGGCCGACCACGATCGGCACATCTAGATCCGGTGCTCGGGAGAGGAAGTCCTTCAGCCGCCCGGCAGCAAACATGGGAGGCGTCACAACGAAGTGGGCTCCGGCATCTGCCTTCCACCGGAAGCGTCCGATTTCCTGCTCCTGATCCACAGCCACCGGATTCACCCTGACGCCGATGACAAAGCGCGTGGGGCTACCGATACTGTTGCCGCCCGGGTCTACGCCCCGGTTCAGGCCGTGGACCACGTTCGTGAGCCCGATGGAATCGATGTCGAGGACGGCCGTGGAGTCGGGGTAGGGGCCGGTGGTGGGTGGGCGTCCGGTCACGACGAGCAGGTTGCGTATGCCGCCGGCCGCGGCACCGAGCAGGTCGCTGATCATGCGGGGCATGTTCCGATCCCTGCACGGATAGTGGACGATGGTCTCGATCTCGACTTCCTGTTGGATCAGCAGCGCAGCGGGAAGGGCGCTCATGCGGCTACGGGCGTGCGGGCTGTCCAGGACGTTCACTGAGTCGGCACCGGCATCCTGAATCCTTCGGCACTGCTCGAGCATGGCCTCGGGATCCCAGCCCTTGGGAGGGGTGATTTCCATGCAGGTGACGAAGATGCCGTCCGCGAGCTTGCGTCCCCATTGGGAGCGCTCCTCCAGGGGAATCTCCGGCTGGACGTCGAGGGCCTCCGCCGCGCCGCCGCCCACTGTCACCCTGGGGAGGACGGACGCCTGCGCACCGGCCACCACCGTCCGGATCTTCCGGATGTGCTCCGGGCTGGTTCCGCAGCAGCCGCCCACGAAGCGGGCTCCCGCCTCGATCATCCGTCGGGCGTACTGTGCCATGTACTCCGGGCTCGCCAGGTAGATCTTACGGTCGCCTACCGCCCGGGGGAGGCCGGCGTTGGGCTGAGCGGATAGCGCTCGATCTGTTACCCGGGCCATGCGCTCCACGGCGTCGAGCATGACGGCGGGCCCCACCGAGCAGTTCAGGCCGATGACGTCGGCCCCCCAGTGAGTGACTTCCGACGCCACGGCCTCGGGCGAGGTTCCGTAGGAGGTGCGCGCGTCCTCGCCCACGGTGATCTGGCAGAAGACGGGCAGCTCGGAGCTCTTCCGAACGGCAAGGAAGGCCTGCTCAAGCTCGTTCAGGTCGCTGAAGGTCTCCAGGATGAAGCCGTCTACCCCGCCTTCCAGGAGGCCGGTCACTTGCCGCTCGTAGAGCTCTTGTGCCTCTTCCCGGGAGGTGGGACCGAAAGGCTCGATGCGGATGCCGAGGGGGCCCACCGCCCCGGCCACGGCGGCCCTGCCGTTGGCCGCGCGGCGGGCCAGCTCCACCGCCACCCGGTTGATCTCCTCGGTCCGATCGGCCAGACCGTGGCTCGAGAGCTTCACCGGGTTGGCACCGAAGGTGTTCGTCTCCAGGATCTCGGCCCCGGCACTCACGTAGTCACGGTGGATGGCCTCCACGATGTCCGGCGTCTCCAGGTTGAGCCCGTCGTAGGAGACGTTCACGAAGACCCCCCGGGCGTAGAGCTCCGTCCCCATGGCGCCGTCCAGGACGTGGACGCGCCCGTCGTCGATGAGGGACCGGAGGGGGCCGTTCCCGTTTTCCGATACGCTCACGACCCCTCGCTTTCAGGGTCGTAGCCCAGGTTGGGGGACAGCCAGCGCTCCGCTTCCTCCAGCGATATGGATCTGCGTCGGGCGTAGTCGGCCACCTGATCCCGGCCGATGCGTCCCAGCCCGAAGTAGTGGGCCTCCGGATGGGCAAAGTACCAACCCGCCACGGAGGCGCCGGGGAGCATGGCGTAGCTCTCGGTGAGTTGCACCGCGATCCGGCGCTCCGCATCCAGCAGGTCGAAGAGCGCTCTCTTCTGCGTATGGTCGGGGCAGGCCGGATAGCCGGGAGCGGGCCGGATGCCCGCGTAGCGCTCGGCGATCAGGTCCTCCTTGGAGAGGCCCTCGGTCTGGGCGTATCCCCAGAGCTCCGTCCGGACCCGCTCGTGGAGGCGCTCGGCCAACGCCTCGGCGAGCCGATCGGCCAGGGCCTTGGCCATGATGCTCCCGTAGTCATCGGAGTCGGCCTCCAGGGACCGGCACAGCTCGTCCAGCCCCAGTCCGGCCGTGACCACGAAGGCTCCCATGTGGTCCTGGAGTCCCGAGCCCTTGGGTGCGACGAAGTCCGACAGGCACACGTTGGGCCGGCCATTTTTCTTGGCAAACTGTTGCCGGAGTCCGTGGACAGTCGTCCACCGCTCGTCGGTGCCCAGGACCTCGATATCGTCGCCCACGCTGTGGGCGGGGAACAGGCCCGATACGGCGGCCGCCCGCAGAAGCTCCTCGTCCAACATCCGGTCCAGGAGGTGCCGGGCGTCGTCGTACAGGATCTGCGCCTGCTCCCCTGTGTCGCCTTGCTGCAGGACTTCGGGGAAGCGCCCCTTGATCTCCCACGCTTGGAAGAACGGCGTCCAGTCAATGAAGTCGACGAGCTCGCCGATGGGGTACTCCTCGAAGACCCGGATTCCCGTCTCGCGGGGAGCCACGGGGCCATGGACGGCCCAATCGACCTCGACCTTGTTGTCCCGTGCCTCTTCCAGCGGGACCAGGTTCGACCGATCGCTCCTCGCCTGGTGGGCTTCCCGCTCCTGCCTGTGCGTTTCCCGCAACTCCTCCAGGAAGGCCTCACGACCCTTCTGGTCCAGGAGCGCGCGAAGCACGGGCACGCATCGCGTCGCATCCTTCACGTGGACCGTAGGACCGTGGTATTTGTCCTCGATACGGACCGCGGTGTGCCTGCGGGACGTGGTGGCTCCCCCGACGAGGAGCGGCAGGTCGAAGTCCAGGCGCTCCATTTCGGCGGCCACGTGGACCATCTGGTCCAGCGACGGCGTGATGAGGCCACTCAGGCCGATGGCGTCCGCCCCTTGCCGCCGAGCCTCCTCGAGAATGGTCTCGGCCGGGACCATGACACCCAGATCGACCACCTCGTAGCCGTTACACTGCAGGACCACCGAGACGATGTTCTTGCCGATGTCGTGGACGTCTCCCTTCACGGTGGCCATGACGATCTTCCCCGCGGACGATCGCGTGCCCGCGCCTCTCGCCTTTTCCGCCTCGAGGAAGGGGAACAGATGCGCCACCGCCTTCTTCATGACCCGAGCACTCTTCACGACCTGGGGGAGGAACATCTTGCCCGATCCGAAGAGATCGCCGACAACGTTCATCCCGTCCATGAGCGGTCCCTCGATCACCTCCAGCGCCCGATCGAACTGGTGGCGGGCCTCCTCCGTGTCGGCCTCGATGTGCTCGGTCACCCCGTGGATCAGCGCATGTCGAAGGCGATCCTCCACCGCCGCCGATCGCCACGCCTCGCTCTTCTTCTCCACCTCCCGGTCGCCGGCGTACTGTACCGCCAGGGCCGTCAGGCGCTCGGTAGCGTCGGGCCGCCGGTTGAAGAGCACGTCTTCCACGGTCTCCAGGAGGTCGGCCGGGATCTCGTCGTAGACGGCCAGGGCGCCTGCGTTCACGATGGCCATGTCGAGCCCGGCCTTGATAGCGTGAAAGAGGAACGCCGAGTGCATGGCCTCGCGCACCCGCGGGCTGCCCCGGAAGGCGAAGGAGACGTTGCTCAAACCTCCGCTCACGTACGTATGGGCCAGGCGCTCCTTGATCTGGCGCGTCGCGTCGATGAAGGCAATGGCGTACTCGTTGTGCTCTTCGATCCCGGTGCCCACCGCGAAGATGTTGGGATCGAAGATGATGTCTTCCGGTGGGAAGCCCACCTTCTCCGTCAGGATCTGGTAGGCCTGCTCGCAGATGGCCACCTTCCGCTCCACCGTGTCGGCCTGGCCCTCCTCGTCGAAGGCCATGACGATGACGGCGGCGCCGTAGCGGCGTGCAAGACGGGCCTTCTCGACGAAGGGCTCCTCGCCGTCCTTCAGGCTGATGGAGTTCACCACGCCCTTCCCCTGAACGCACTTGAGACCCGCTTCCAGCACGTCCCAGCGCGACGAGTCCAGGACGAACGGAATGCGGCTCACCGCCGGCTCGGAGCCCAGGAGGTTCAGGAAGCGGGTCATGGCTGCCACCGAGTCCAGGAGGCCCTCGTCCATGTTCACGTCCAGCATCTGGGCGCCGTTCTGCTCCTGCTGGCGCGCCACCCCCACCGCCCCCTCGTAATCATCGTCGGCGATGAGCTTCTGGAAGCGCGGGGAGCCCGTGACGTTGGTCCGCTCACCGATGTTCGCGAACAGGGAGTCAGGGCCCAGGGTCAGCGCCTCCAGTCCGCTCAGTCGACAGCGCGGCGGGAAGCACGGGATCTTTCGGGGAGGCAGGTCTGCGACCGCCTCCGAGATCGCCTCGATGTGCTCCGGCACGGTCCCACAACAACCCCCTACGATGTTCACGAAGCCCGCCTCGGCGAACTCACGGATGATGGTGGAGGTGACGTCCGGCGTCTCGTCGTACTCCCCGAAGGCGTTGGGCAGTCCCGCGTTGGGGTGGCAGCTCACGGGCAGCTCGGCCACCTGCGCGAGGGCCTCTACATGCGGCCGCAGCTGCTCGGCGCCCAATGCACAGTTCAGTCCGATAGAGAAGAGATCGGCGTGGCGGACCGAGTGGTAGAAGGCCTCGGGTGTCTGGCCGGTCAGGGTGCGCCCACTGGCATCGGTGATCGTGCCCGAGACCATCACCGGCACCCGCTCGCCCCGCTCGTCGAAGAGGTCGAGGATGGCAAAGAGGGCCGCCTTCGCGTTCAGGGTGTCGAAGATGGTTTCGACCATGAGCAGGTCTGCCCCTCCGTCCAGCAGACCCCGGGCCTGCTCGCGGTAGGCCGCGGCGAGCTGGTCGAAGGTGACCGCCCGGAAGGACGGGTTCTCCACGTCGGGAGAGATGGAGGCCGTCCGATTCGTGGGCCCCATGCTTCCGCAGACGAACCGCGGCCTGTCGGGAGTCCGGGCGGTGGCCTCGTCGGCGGCCCGCCGGGCCACCGCGGCTCCAGCGACGTTCAGACGGTAGGCCTCAGCTTCGAGGTCGTAGTCGGCCAGGGAGATAGCCTGGGCGTTGAACGTGTTCGTCTCGACGATATCCGAGCCCGCGTCCAGGTAGGCCTTGTGGATCTCGTAGATGGTCTCGGGCTGGGTCACCGAGAGAAGATCGTTGGCACCCATGAGTGGGACGCCGTGATCCCGATAGGCGTCGCCGCGGAAATCCTCTTCCGACAGCCCGTAGCCCTGGATCATGGTGCCCATGGCCCCGTCCAGAACGAGGAGACGGCTGGCCATCGCCCCCTGGAGGGCATGGGTACGGTGGGAGTCTCGGGGGGAGCCACTCATCGGAATCGTCTCGCACCTCCCATGTAGAGGCTCGGAAGGGCATCCGAAAATTCAAAACCTCGTCGCGAACCGACAGCGCCGAGGTCTGGCTTTTTAGCGGTTTTGTGTCGGGCCGCAATACGCCACAAATGACCCCGTCCGAATTGTGTTCGAAAAAGCTAGTGCCGTACCTCCCGAATTCCTAGGCCTGCCCCCCAGACCCCGGAGTAGGGCGGTCCTCATGTATATTGAATCCCACTTGTTGTTGTAGGTGTTGTCGGCCACGATTCGATCATCCCTGTCCCGGTCATCGCGACGTCGTCCCGACTACGCTCCACGGGGATCGGCGGTTTGATGAAAAAACTGAACGGTGGGAATCGGCTGTGACGCTCACTGCGCGTGGGGCCCTCCACGCAGGGTCCGGATTCTTCAAGGGCCATGGCCTCGGCAACGACTACATCGTGTTCGATGCTGGGGGCGACTGGGCCATCCGGCCGGAGAGCATCGCAGTCGTCTGTGACCGCTGGAGAGGTCCAGGGAGCGACGGCATCGTGGTCCTCCTGGACCGCGAGGGGCCGCCGTTCCGGCTCCGCATGTTCAATCCCGACGGCTCCGAGTTCGAGCGTAGCGGCAACGGGCTCCGCATCCTCGCATCGTATCTGGCGGCGGAGGGTCTCGTAGCTGGGGAGCCCTTCGACGTCGACGTGGGTGGCGACACCGTCCAGCTACATGTCCTTGGTCATATGGGGAGGGGCGTGTACGACGTGTCCGTCGATATGGGCCGTATAGGATACGGCCCCGAAGCGGTAGGCCTCGATCCGGCCGCCCTCGACGCCGAGGGACGGATCGATCTCGGCTCGGCGGGTGCTCATGTTCTCGAGCTGGTTTCGGTGGGCAATCCACACGCTGTGGTGTTTCCCGAAGTGTGGGCTCCCGAAAGCCTGGACGTGATCGGGCCACTGATCTCGACCCACAGGGCGTTCGCCGCCGGGACCAACGTGCAGATGGCCCGCGTTCTCGGTCACGGTTTGGTCGAGGCTCGCGTCTGGGAGAGGGGCGTGGGGCCCACCTCTGCGTCGGGCACGTCCGCTTGCGCGGTGGCGGCGGCGACGGTGAAGTCGGGCAGGGGAGAGCCGGGTGCCTACTCGGTCCGCATGGAGGGCGGGAGCCTGGAGGTGACGGTAAGTGGTGAATCGGACGTCACGCTGAGCGGACCGGTCCAAGAGATATACCGGGGTCGACTCACCCCTGGATTTCTGGAGGAGCTCGAGGTTGCCTAGGTCCTCACGCGCTTGAGCAGAACCAGGCCACACGCCAGGAACATGAAGTTGGGCAGCCACGCCGAGAGAAGCGGCGACATGGCTCCCGTCTGTCCGGCTGCCCCCGCGAGCCTGAACAAGAGCAGGTAGAGGATCGTCGATCCCAGCGCCACGCCGATGCCGTAGGCCGCCCCGCCCCGTCCTGAGCTCGTCGCCAGCGGCCCGCCGAAGAGGATGATCACCAGCGTCGCCACCGCGATGGCTCTGCGCTGCTCCCGCTTCACGAGGAGCTTGCTGGGGTCGCCGCCCGAACGGCTGATGTTGGCCGCCATGCGATCGATCTCCGCCACGGTCATCTCGTCTTCATCGTGAGGCTGTTCGAGAAGGTTGGCCGGGTGCTCGCCGAAGCCCCGCGTTCGAAGAGAGTCGAAGGAGAAGGTCAGGGCCGGCCGGTCGTCGGGGAGGATCCGGAGGTAACCGTCCTTGAAGGTCCAGCCGTGGATGGTGTCGAAAGGGACCTCCCTGGCCGAAACGTGCTCGGCCGGCTGTCCCGATGGCCCCTTCGGGACCTCCATGACCACCTCACGCAGGCTCGCCGGCTCCACGTTCAGCCGCTGCACCGTAAGGGTCCGTTCGTCATCGGCCTTGAAGACGAAGTCGGCTTGCCATCGTCGCCTGGGGTCCTCACTGCGGAGGATCTGCCCGGCGCGGCGCTTCGCCACGGGCACCACCTCGTTGAGCAGGAGACCGGCGCCGGTCAGCGCCAGACCCATCACGAGGAGGGGGACCATGAGCCTGTGGAACGAGATCCCCCCGGCCTTGGCGGCCATGACCTCCCGGTGCTGCGTCATGGAGTGAATCGTGAAGACCGCCGCGATGAGGGCGGCGATGGGGAAGGACCAGGCGATGTACTCGGGAAACTGGTACACGTACGCCCAGGCAACCTCCTTGGCGGTGAGGCCCCGGTCGAAGTAGCGGTCCACGTTCTCGACGATGTTGCCCACGACGAAGAGCAGGGGGGCCCCGACGATAAACAGGGCAAAGATGCGCAGAAAGGTCCGGGCGATGAGCAGGTCGAGGATGCGGATCATGCTGAGGCGCCCCCCGGTCTCACCCTGCGGCGGATGAAGTCTCCCACGGCGAAGAGGGCCTCGTCCAAGCCCCCACCCCGGTTCGCACCACCCGCTCGACCCATGCGCGCTACGAGGAGTATCCCCAAGACCAGGAAGACCAGGTCGGGGGCCCACATGGCCCAGAAGGGCGAAACCACCCCTTCATCCGCCAGGTTCTCGCCACCGATCAGGCCGGCCCAATACACGGCGAAGATCCCAACCGAGACGGCGATCACCATCCCGACTCCCCCTCGCGGGAAGCGGATCGCCAGGGGAGCACCGATCAGGACGAACACGATGCACGCGAAGGCGATGGCGTGCTTCTTGTGGATCTCGACCCGAAACCGGTCGATGCTGGACTGGAGCGCGAAGATCTGGCCGTGATTCTGACGACCGGTCAGGGCGAGCCGCCGGGTCATGTCGTCGTCGGAGGCGAGAAACTCCTCGCCGGCCACGTCGTCGTCGTCCTCCTCGGCCTCCGGGTCGAAGGCCACGTGATACGGGTTAGGTGAGCCTTCCGGGGGGAGGCCGAGGGCCTGATCGAGAGCCATTCGGGCTCGCTCATAGCCGCTCTCCTGCACCCGTTTGATCTCTGCGACTCGGTCCGCGACCTCATCCCGGAGCATGGCGATGGACATTTCCCGATCACTCCGAATGGTCCCGCCCTGCTGGCGCTCCAACTCGTCGCCCACCCCCCTCAAGGGAACGATCTGTATCTTGAACTCCGATCGGTTGAACTCGCCGGATCGGTCCGTTCCCACCTCCCGGACCTCACCGTCGTACAGCGTCAAGTAGAGGTCGGTGCGCTCCTCGTTGAACTCCATCTTTCCGCTGAGGGCGTACGTGGTTCGGTGGGCGTAGGGGTCGCTCAAGTCGTAGATGACCACGTCGGTCATCTCGTTGGTGACGGGATCGATGGTGGCCGCCTGTAGGTAGACTATGCCAGACCGGGATTCCGTCTGGATACGGTTGATGACCCGCTCCCGAAGCTCCAGGGTCGGGCTCTTCTTCCCGATGTCGATGATGAGGTCCTTGAGCTGGTGATTGGCCGCGGGGAGCACCTGATCGTTGAAAAAAAACATCACGCCTGCCAGGATGATGCCGACTCCCAGGAGGGGGCTCAGCATACGGATGGGCTTGATTCCGCCGGCGGATATGGCGGTAATCTCGTTGGCGGCAGTAAGCTCACTGAAGGTGTAAAGCACCGAGACGAGAATGGCCATGGGGAGAGTCAGAGCGATCGTGTGGGGCAGGGAGAGCAGTAGGAACTCTCCGATGACACTCCACGGCAGACCCTTACCGACGAGGCTGTCCATCCGCTGAGCGACAGCGTTCAGGAAGAGGAGCCCGGTCAAGGCCGCGAACGCGAAGAGAAACGGCCCCGCGTGAGCACGGATTAGATACCTGGTGATAATTCTCATTCGAACACACCTACACCGTACTCCGCCGTCCGATCCCGGCATGGCCACCTTGTGATGCTATCGACTACTGCCCTTCTGGCCCTTACGCTTTCCGTGCCTTTGCCCGGTCGTGGTCTCGTGGTCGAGTCGGTCCAGGACACGGTGCTGTGGCGCCCGCCTCGGCTGGAGCTGCCGGTCTTTCTCGCGGCCTTCCCAGGCCGTTCCGGAGCGGCTCCGGCCCCGGTGGCACGACTCGGCCTAAAGCCGGTCCTACCGCTGGTCCCGTTCGAGCTCGAGGTACCGGCCGTCGTCCGGGAAGGTCCCATACCCATCGCGTCGCGCTGGCTGGTCGCTCCGGGGCCCACGCTCATGCGGCGGCGCCTCACGCTGCAGCGGATGGCATTGTTCGAGCCGTCCACCCTCGAGAGGGCTCGGAGACCGGTGTCTGGCGAAAGCGAGGCGTCACTCCCGGTCGGTGGATTGGCGGGCCTGGACGTCGAGATCGTGGGGCAGGCCGAGTTGGGGGGCGACTGGACGCGCTTTCGACCCTGTGACACGCGCGTCGAGTTCTCTTGCGACCCCGGCCTACTGCCGCAGCTCGACCCGGACATCCAATTCGCCGTGCGGGCCCAGGGCACCATAGCGGAGCGCATCAGGGTGGACGTGGACTTCGACCAGGCCCGCGAGTTCTCCGCCGCGAACAACATCAACATCTTCTACGAGGGTGAAGAGGACGAGGTACTGAAGTACATCGAATTGGGCGACATCACGTTCGATCTTCCGGCTTCCCACTTCCTCACCGAGGGCATTCCTGCCGGGAACTTCGGATTCCTGGCGTCGGGCCAGTTGGGGCCACTCGAGTTCGACGGCGTATGGGCCCAGCAGCAGGGTGATCTGTCCAGGCGAGAGTTCCGCCTCAGCGGAGGCCCCGGGCAGGAGGGCTTCGTGCAGGTTGATACTCTGGTCCTCGACGACGCCGACTACGTCCGCGGGCAGTTCTTCTTTTTGGTGGATCCCGAGTTCATCGATCGCAGTCCGCACATCGACGTGCTTTCGCTCGACCCTTCGTCCGGGCCTGCGGCCCTGTCACCAGGGGTGGCGCCGATCCAGGTCTACCGCTTCGAGACGGACCCGGTGACCCGCCAGCAGGTCGAAGGCCTCATACAGGCGGACGGCTTCGCCACCAAGGATGGCGACACCGTCGAGGAGTCGGGGTGGTTCCGCTTCCTGCAACCTGGTGTCGACTACTCCGTTCACTCGAGCGGGCTCTGGCTGGCCCTCCGCCAGCCTCTCCGGCGGGACGAGATGCTGGCCGTGACCTACGTCACGGCCACCGGCGACACCATCGGTACGTACAACCCCGAACGGGTCTACAACGAAGGGGGACGCCCCCGCCTCAAACTGCTCAAGGCGTCGAGAGCCAATCACCGTCCCGGCCGGCCTACGTGGGACCTGGAGATGCACCAGGTATACCGGATCTCCTCCTCGCCCGACGTGGATCCGAGCTCGGTGCAGCTGACCATCTCGTTGGGCGAGCTCAGTGCGGGGCGAACGTTCAAGCGCGATCTCGGCGGCAGGGATATCACCTTCCTGCGCCTGTTCGGCCTGGACGAGGAATCGCCGGTGGACGTCCTCGACGCGGCGGGAGTGTACAAGCCGGCCCTGGATGTCTTCCAAGAGCAACCGGTGATTCCTGGTGTGTTCATCGTCTTTCCGACCCTCCGCCCCTTCCAGACCCCACCCCCCATCGAGTCCCTCCGGCTCAGTGACGTCCAGGCGGCGCAGATTCTCGGGGCCGACGGGAACCCCACCATCTACGAAGAGGAGGACCCTTTTCGGAGGGAAAGCGGAGGACTCTACCGCCTGACCATCCCCTTCGAGCTGCGGAGCAGGGGGGTCATTTCTTCCTTCTCCCTGGGAGCCATTGGCATCCGTGACGACTCGGAGAGGATCTTCCTGGGGGACCGCCTTTTGGCTCGCGGTGTCGACTACGAGATCGACTACTCCATCGGCCAGGTCACGCTCATCCAGCCGGAGATTCTCTTCGCGACGGCGTCGGAGCCGGTCGTCCGGGCTTCCTGGGAACAGAAGTCCATCTTCCAGGTGAAGCCCACCACGGTCTTCGGGCTCAGCGGGCGCCTGTCGGCAGGGGAGGTGGGCGGCTTCAACTTCCTCGCCCTCCATCAGCGTGAGAGGACGCTGGTGAACCGACCGCAGCTCGGAGTGGAGCCGGCGGCCATTACCCTGAGCGGTCTCAGCATGGACTTCGACTTTCCGGCCAGGGGGCTCGACCGCCTGGTTGAGAGCATCCCGTTCTTGCGCGTCGGGGGGCCGTCGCGCATCGCGGTAGAGGGAGAGGTGGCCCTTTCCTTTCCGAATCCGAACATCCGATCCGACGTGTTCCTCGACGACTTCGACGCGTCCAACGAGCTCTCTCTCTCCCTCTTCTCGTACGACTGGCTCCACGGCAGCGCGCCGGGCTTCCGGGATGGCGCCGAGGGTGTGCTCCCGGTGGCGCTGAACGAGACGGACGCGGGGGATCTGGTATGGCAGCACAACTGGACGCTTCGGGGTGTCCGGCAAGACAGTGTGGGCGTCTTCGCCGGGTTCCTCCCCCAGGACGACATCGACCGGCAGATCAACGTCCAGGGCAGCCAGGCTCGGGAGATCGGCCTGCTCTTTTCTTTCACGCCCAATCCGGATGTCCCCGACCGAACCTCGTGGCGGTCCATGTCCACCAGCCTCAGCGCCACCGGCCTCGACCTCAGCAAGAGCGAGTCCCTGGAGTTCTACGTGGCCGAAGGAGACTCACTGAGCCTGGTCATCGATCTGGGCATCGTAGCGGAGGACGCCCTGTTCGTGGACGCCCGGGGGCGCCTCAACGGTGTGAAGAGCAACGGCACACGGTGGGGCAGGGGGATCCTGGACCACGAGGCCGATCCGCGACTCGGCGAGATCTGGAGCGAAGAAGCCGATCGACGGGGCGTTTGGCTCGAGGCGTGCCAGGCCGAGCCGGCGGCGGTCTACTTCACCGGAGACCCGCGCGCCAACTGCACGCGGGGAAACGGGAGGCAGGACACGGAGGACCTGGACGGGGACGGGAACCTCGACACGCTCGAGCGCTACCTGCGCTTCGTCGTCCGTCTGGATGGCTCCTCTCCCTTCTTGGTCCGCACCCGGGCCGAGACCGGCACCAGCTTCCAGCTCTACCGCGTACCCCTCAGGGGACCGGGGGCTACGGAGGTGCCGGGTTCCTTCTCCGAGGCGGATTTCCGCGCCGTGAAGCACATGCGGATCACCGTTGCCGGGGCCAGGGAGCAGCAGTTTGTGCTCGCCCGAATGCGTATCGTGGGAACCCGCTGGGTCAGGCGCACCGAGTCGGGCGTCCTGAGGGGGATCGTGGGTGATACGGCGAGCTTCGTGGGACGCGCAGAGGTGGGTCCGGTCAGCCGAGTCACGGAAGGGGATGGGTATCAAGCGCCCCCGGGGGTCGTCGAGGAGCTCGACGACCCGACTGCCGCGTTCGGAGGCCGTGGCCTCGAGTTCAACGAGAAGGGCTTGAAGCTCGAGTACGAGGACCTCCAGGCCGGCGACCGCGCCGAGGTCTTCAACCGGTTTCCCCAGCGTCCCAGGGATTTCCTCGGCTACGGGGAGCTCCGGTTGTGGGCCCTCGCCCGTGCCGGTGACTGGGGACCGACCCAGCCCGTCTCCTTTTTCGTGAAGGTGGGCGAAGACGCCGAGAACTTCTATCTCTACCGGACATCGCTCACGCGGGTGGTCAGTCCCGATCGCGTGACTCCGGGGGACTGGCTGCCGGAGATCGTGGTGGACTTCACCGAGTGGCTCAACCTCCGGCGAGAGGCCGAGGAGGAGCTCATCGTCAACCCTAGGGGGCCCGGAGATCCACCGTTGGAGCTGTGGGCCCGGGACTCGACCTATGCCGTCGTGTTGAAGGACCGGGCTCGTGCTCCGAACCTGGCGGCGGTCCGCGAGCTGTCACTGGGAGTCTGGAACCGGCTCGCGGGGCCGACCACCGGTGAGGTATGGGTCAACGACATGCGCCTGTCCGACACCCTTCGGGACGTGGGCGTGGCGTCGCACTTCGGCGTGGACGTGGAGGCTTCCGACGTATGGACGACCCACATGACCTTCACCAACCGGGGGGCCTTGTTCAGGCAGCTCAAGGAGAACCCGACCTTTCAGGCGGATCGGGTATTCAATCTGAATTCGACCCTCAACCTCGAGCGCATGACGCCTGCTACCTGGGGGGTCGAGATTCCGCTGACGATATCCCACGTCCAGGTCGATCAGGATCCGCAGTTCCTCGCCCGAAGCGACGTGAGCGCGGGGAGCGTGGAGAATCTTCGAGACACGGGCTCTCGCCGAACCCGCGTTGACATCTCCTTCCGGAAACGGACTCCATCGGCGAACCCGGTTGTCGGCCTGCTCCTCGACGGGCTGGAGGCCCGGGCCGGTTACTATACCGTGAGCTCGAGCTCGATCACGGCAAAGGGCTCGTCGGAGGGCGTGGATGCACGGGTGGGATACGGCCGTGCGGTAGGAAGGCGCGAATTCGCGGTGATCCCCGGCTTCCTCCGCCCGGTGATCCGCTGGCTCCTCCCGAAGGAGTGGGAGGACGCCATCGTGGACAGCCGCCTTCGCTGGACACCGGAGCGCCTCTCCTTCGGCGCATCGTACGCAAGGGCAGACCAGCGGGCCCTTCGCTTCGACCAGATCGTGGAGGCTCCGGGGGACACTCTCGTGCAGGCGACCCTGTCGCCGAGGGAGTCATTGGAGGGCGCCATGGAGATCGTCTTCCGACCCTTCCGGGCGCTCACCGCGCAGGCCGATCTGGTGTCGATTCGAGATCTGTTGGCTCCCGAGGAGGCCGTGACGGACACCGAAATCCAGGAGCTCCTAGACGAGGAGCGCTCCGAGCTATTCGGCCTGGACTTCGGCTGGGAGACGGATCAGCTGCTTCGGACCAGGATGAACTATGAGCCCCGGCTGGGAGATTGGCTTCGCGCCAACCTGGGGTGGCAGACGTACTACTCCAGCGACTGGAACGCCACGTTCGTGGATCGTAGCTTGGAGGGCGGAGATACGGTTCTGGCCCTCGAGCGCAACGTCAACGGACAGCGTGACTTCACGGGCCAGTTCACCATCCTCCCGGCTGCCCTGTTGGGTCCGCCCCCGGAGGACTCGGAGGAGTCGGGCCTCGGCCGTTTCTTGCGCCGGCTGCTCGGAGCCGTGGATCCGGTCTCCATCACCTATCAGGAAGGCATCACCTCACGGTTCAACCGTGAGCCCGTCAGCCCCGGGGTCGGATATCGGTTCGGGTTCTCGGACATGGATGGTTACCGGTTCCTGGATGCAGACACGGCCACGACGCTCACCGACAGGAGCGGATGGACCGCTCGCTCCGGCGTCCGCCTACCGGTAGCGCTCCAGGTGGGCGTGAACTATCGGCTCAGCAAGGCCAACACACTCGACACCAGGAGCGACCGAACCCTCAGGCGTGAGACATGGCCCGACGTGTCAGCCGCAGTGGCCAGCCTCCCGTTGCCCGAAAACCAATCGCTTCTTCGGCGGGTAAGCCTGTCCACGGGATTTCAGCGGATCAGGCAGGAGACCGCGTTCGGTGGACTCGGCCAACAGCGGCGCTTCCAGCAGGATGAGCGGATTCCCGTGGACTTGGCCGTAGTGTGGGGGGGCAGCTTGTCCACCAGCTATAGGGGATCGTTCGTCAGGGGAGAGGGAGGGGATCCCACTGGGGACACCGAGCGGACGAGGCAGAACCACACCTTTTCGATATCGGGGGCGTTCCGCCCCCCGATGGGATGGGCCGACCGTCTCGAGCGGCCCCTGACGACGTCGGCGCTCTACCAGTTCACCTCTGACAGACACTGCCGCACCACCGCGGGTGGAACGGACTGCGTGCCCTTTCTCGATGAGCTCATTCGAAGCCTGATGGTGCGTCTGGAGACGACGGTGTCGGGAACCGATCTACGGCTACAGCTCTCGTACACCGACCGGAGATCTTTCGTCGGCCTACGATCGGGGTCGACGCAGTTCCAGTTCGGATTGTTCGGTCGCTTCGTCATCGCCGACGACGCTCTGCTTCGCTGATCGTGCCCACCCCGGGTTACCCTTGTGACCATAGTCTTCGCCCGGGCGTGGGGCACAGGTTGGCGCATGACGTCTGCGGAAGCCCGGGCCCTCGAACGGGCGGCCCTTCTCGTGCTCTCTCTATGCGTAGTGCGCTCTGTAGCGAGCCACTGGGGACCTAGGGGGCCGACCCCATATGAGGCCGCCACCTCCGAAACGGGAAGGCTCCTGGCGGAGAGCAGTGAGCGGAGGAGCGAAGAAGCGCGCCGCGAGCGCCCCTTGTCACCCGATGAGAGACTCGATCCCAACACGGCTCCCGAGGAGGAGCTGGACCGCCTGCCCGGAGTGGGGCCTGCCACCGCGAAAAGGATCGTCCGTCTGCGGGAGGAGAGGGGCGCGTTTTCAGGGGTCGACGATCTCCTGGCCGTTCCGGGAATCGGGCCGGCGACGCTGGCACGGATAGCGCCGCATCTGAAGTGGCGGGGCGCGTCACGCGGCCGCGCCCGGCCTCTGGCGGGTCCTCGGCATCGGGGCCGTGGTGGGCCGTCGCTCACGGATTCGGTCGTGGATCTGAACCGGGCGAGCCGCCAGGAGCTGGAAAGGCTGCCCGGGGTGGGACCGACCATCGCCCAGCGGATCCTGGCTCTTCGCGACAGCTTGGGCGGATTCCGCACTCCGGACGACCTCGAGAGGGTCAGGGGGATCGGTCCCGCCACCGTAGCCCGCCTGAAGCCTCTCGTTTCCGCTGGCGGCTGAGCGATTCGTGCTTGCCCGTAAGGGCCGCGAGCTAGGATCAAAGGGTGTGTAAAAAGAGAGGCGACGTACCTTTGCGCTGAGATTTAAACCAGCGAGCCCGGGTGACAGCCCGGGGAAAGGAACGTCGCCTCATGAGAGAGGATATCGCGGGACCCCAGGGTGCGTCCAGCAGGCCGATGTGGGAGACGCTCGAGGGGATGGTTAGGGAGAAGGCGCAGGAGTTCATCCAACAGATCATGGAGGAGGAAGTCACGGAGTTGTTAGGCCGGGAGAAGTCAGAGCGCAGGAGTACGGTGGACTCGGCCGAGGGCTACCGCAACGGATATGGCAAGCTGAGGCGGTTGGCGATGAGCTCGGGCACGATCACACTCCGACGCCCTCGGGTTCGGGGCGTCGAGGAGCGGTTCGAGAGTCGGGTGCTGCCGTTGTTCGCGAGGCGGACGAAGGAGCTGGGCGCTCTGCTTCCGGAGCTGTATCTGCACGGACTGGCAGAGGGAGACTTCGAGCTGGCGATGCGGGGACTGCTAGGCGAGGGGGCACCGCTGTCGAAGTCTTCGATTCGGAGACTGCGGGCGGGATGGACGGCGGAGTTCGAGGAATGGAGCCAGCGTCGCCTGGAGGGCCGTGAGGTCGTCTACGTATGGGCGGACGGGATCTACGTAAAGGCAGGGCTCGAGCGGGACAAGGCGGCGCTACTGGTGGTGCTGGGCGCGATGCGAGACGGGACGAAGGAGGTGTTGGCCCTGAGATCGGGCTACCGAGAGTCGGTCGAGTCCTGGTCGGAGGTGTTGCGGGATCTGAAGGCACGCGGCATCGAGGCGCCCCGGCTTTTGATGGCGGACGGCAACGCGGCGATCTGGGGCGCAGTACGGCAGGTATGGCCTGAGGCGGGCGAGCAACGGTGCTGGAACCACAAGATGAGGAACGTGCTGGACCGACTACCTCAGCGGGAGCAGGGCGAGGCGAAGGATCTTCTCCGGGCCGTGGTCTACGCACCGAGCCGGGCCGAGGCCCTGAAGGCCCGCGAGGTGTTCGCCCGACGCTATAGGCCGTGGTATCCGAAAGCGGTGGACGTACTCGAGGACGACTGGGAGCGGATGGTGGCCTTCTACGACTTCCCCGAGGATCACTGGAAGCATCTACGCACGACGAACGTGGTCGAGAGCCCGTTCGCTGCGGTACGGCTCAGGACGACGGCGGCGAAGCGGTTCAAGCGAGTGGAGAGCGCTACGGCGCTGATCTGGAAGTTACTCTTGGTGGCCGAGAAGCGGTTCCGAAGGCTCGACGCTCCTCACCTCCTCAAGGACGTATTTGAAGGAAGAAAGTTCGAAGACGGAAAGCCCGTCTCAACCCAACAGCGGAAGAATGCCGCCTGATACGTTTACACACCTATTGACCCAACCTCAAGGGCCGCCCGATCCTACCTTTGGCTGTAGGCACGCAAACGTTTCCGACTGACTATGCTCCGGGGGGAGGGCTCCGGCGATGCCAATCAACGTCGCAGAAGTTCGCCTTGGTGACCTTTTCGTGCGAGAAGGCCTCATCGACGCCGACCAGTTGCAAGAGGCGTTGAAGGACGCCCAGGAACACGGCACCCGTGTCGGCTTCTCACTCGTGAAGCTCGGCTTCGTGGCGGAGAACGAGCTCACGCGGATGCTCTCCAAGCAGTACCGCCTGCCGGCTGTCGACCTCGAGAAAGTCACCGTCGAAGAGAAGATCCATAAGCTCATCAACGGTGAGATGGCCTACAAGCACCTGGTGCTGCCCCTCCGAAAAGTGGGCCGGACGCTCACCGTCGCCATGGCGAACCCGTCCGATCTGGAAGCCGTCGACGTCCTCCGCTTCAAGACCCGCTTCGACATCGAGCCTGTGATCGTCGGAGAGTACACGCTCCGCAACCATCTGGAGCGCTACTACGGTGCGTCCGAGGATGCCATGGACGACCTCCTCGGCGACTTCATGGAGGAGGACCTCGAGTTCGTCGAAGAGGAGGACGAGGACAGCGCCGCCCTCGCGGCCGAGGTCGACGAGGCTCCGGTGGTGAAGTTCATCAACGGGCTACTCACGGACGCAGTACGGAAAGGCGTCTCCGACATCCACATCGAGCCCTACGAGAAGGAGGTCCGCGTCCGGTACCGGCTCGACGGGACCCTCTACGAGGTCATGAAGCCGCCGATGAAGATGAAGGCGGCGCTCACCTCTCGTATCAAGATCCTCTCGGACCTGAACATCGCCGAGCGAAGGGTGCCGCAGGACGGGCGCATCAAGCTCCGCATGAAGCGCAAGGTGGTGGATTTCCGCGTCTCTACGCTGCCCGTGATCTTCGGCGAGAAGATCGTGATGCGTATCCTGGACGCCGGGAACCTCACTTTCGACCTCGGTCTGTTCGGATTCGAGCCCAAGGCCGAGAAGGACTTCATGGGGGCCATCGCCAACCCCTACGGCATGGTCCTGGTGACGGGGCCAACCGGTTCCGGAAAGACGACGACGCTTTACTCCGCCCTGTCCCAGATCAACGACGAGGGCGTCAACATCATGACGGCCGAGGATCCCGTGGAGTACAACCTCCACAGGATCAATCAGGTCCTCGTGCGAAACGAGATCGGGATGACCTTTGCTGCGGCCCTCAGGGCGTTTCTGCGGCAGGACCCGAACATCATCATGGTCGGTGAGATTCGTGACCTCGAGACGGGCGGGATCGCCATCAAGGCGGCCCTCACCGGCCACCTGGTGCTTTCGACCCTCCATACCAACGATACTCCGTCCACGATCACCCGTCTGATCGACATGGGCCTGGAGCCGTTCAACCTGGCGGCTGCGCTCAACCTTTTGACTGCCCAGCGGCTTCTCCGGCGTATATGCGAGAACTGCAAGGTCGAGGCGACCTACGAGGACGAGTACCTCGAGGCGGCCAAGCTGCCGGACGACTGGTTGAACAGTGTGACCCTCTACCGTGGCGAGGGCTGTGACAAGTGCGGTAACACAGGGTACAAGGGCCGTCAGGGCCTGTACGAGGTGTTGGACGTGAATGCCCCGATCAGAAAAGCCATCATGGCCGGGGCCAGCACCGATGAGCTGCGTGACGTGGCCCTGGAGGAGGGGATGCTCACGCTCCGGATGGACGGCCTCTTGAAGGCGGGGCGAGGCGTCACGACCTTGGATGAGGTCATCAAGGAGACCTCGACAGGGGACTGAGCCAGCCGTGAACCCTATAACGAGACTCTGAATGAATCCGACGGCGACGACGGAGCAAGACCAGCAACAGGAGATCAACCTTCGCCTTCTCCTCCAGGAGATGATCCAGAAGGGCGCCTCCGACCTCCACATCACCGCGGGGACGAGGCCAAAGATACACATCGACGGTGATCTCCACGATACTCAGGTCGACGTCGTTCTGACGCCTAAGGACACGCTCTCGATCGCCTACTCCATCCTGACGGAGAACCAGAAGAAGCGCTTCGAGACCGAGGACGAGCTGGACTTCTCGTTCGGTGTCCAGAACCTGTCGCGCTTCCGGGGCAACTGCTTCAAGCAGCGTGGCTGCGTCGCCATGGCGATCCGGCAGATTCCCTATAAGATCGTCACCATCGCGGAGTTGGGGCTCCCGGCGGTGGTGGCGGAATTCGCCGATCGCCCCAGGGGCTTGGTGCTGGTCACCGGACCCACGGGATCGGGGAAGTCGACGACATTGGCCGCCCTTGTCGATAAGATCAACAAGGAGCGCCGGGGCCACATCATCACCATCGAGGACCCCATCGAGTTCATCCACCGCCACCAGAAGTGCATGGTGAACCAGCGGGAGGTGGGCGCGGATACCAAGAGCTTCAGCGCGGCCCTCAAGTACGCCCTGCGGCAGGACCCCGACACCATCCTCATCGGCGAGATGCGTGATCTGGAGACCATCGGCGCGGCGCTGACGATCGCGGAGACCGGTCACCTCGTGCTCGCCACGCTCCACACCAATTCGGCGGCCGAGTCCATCAACCGGATCATCGACGCGTTCCCGGCCCATCAGCAGGCCCAGGTCAGGGCGCAGCTCGCGTTCGTCCTGGAGGGCGTGATCACACAGACGCTGCTCCCGAAGGTGTTCAGCGAACTCTTCGTGAACATGGTGGCTGCCGGTGAGGCCGGTGGTATCCTGGACACGATTCTGCTCAGGCTGGCCACCTTCCTCGAGAAGAACGACGCGCTGGTCCGGAAGATCAAGGGAGCCATGATCTACCCGGCCGTCATCTTCTCGGTGGCGGGTATGGCCATCGTCATCCTCCTCATCTTCGTGATCCCGACGTTCCAGACGATGTTCGAGTCCGCCGGGATCCCGCTGCCGCTCCCCACCCGGATCGTCATCGGCATGTCCCAGTTCCTCCAGGCGTTCTGGTGGGCCCTGCTCATAGGGATCGTCGCGTCGGTCTTCGCGATCAGGCAGGCCTACTCCACCGACGGTGGCAGGCTCTTCATCGACAAGCTGATGTTGGCGCTGCCCATCTTGGGGGATCTACAGCGGAAAGCCGCCGTGGCCCGCTTCACGCGGACTCTGGGCACGCTGGTGTCCTCCGGTGTCTCGATCCTCGAGGGGCTCGAGATCACGGCCAAGACCGCGGGCAACCGGGTCATCCACGACGCCGTGATGAGCTCACGGGCGTCCATCGCAGGAGGTGAGACCATCGCCGGGCCGCTCAAGGAGTCCGGCGTGTTCCCGCCCATGGTGGTTCAGATGATCAACGTGGGTGAGCAGACCGGAGGCCTGGACACCATGCTCACGAAGATCGCCGACTTCTACGACGACGAGGTCGACGCCGCGGTCGAGGCGCTGCTCGCCGCCATGGAGCCCATCATGATCGTCGTTCTGGGCGTGGTCGTCGGTGGCATGATCGTCGCCATGTACCTGCCCATCTTCGACATGATCAACGCGGTCGGTTAGCGCGGCGACCACGCGGCCGTACTTTAGGACGTAGCATTGAAATCGCCGGCCCCTGAGTTGGGGCTGGCGATTTTTCCTTTCCCCATCGGTATGAGTTGCTGACCGGAAGGAGCATGGATGACAGACACGATCTTCGGGCAGATCGTTCGCGGAGAGATTTCGGCCGACGTGGTCTACCGAGACGAGCTCGTCACGGCATTCCGCGACATCGAGCCGCAAGCGCCCACCCACGTACTGGTCGTACCGAACAAGCCGGTGCCGACACTCGCCGACGTGACCAAGGCGGACGAGCCGGTTCTGGGGCGCATGATCCGGGTGGCCTCCCGGCTGGCGGAGGAGGACGGCATCGACGAGGAGGGGTACCGGCTCATCATGAACTGCAGGGCCCATGGCGGTCAGGAGGTGTACCACCTGCACCTCCACCTTCTGGGTGGACGTCCCCTCGGAAAGATGCTGTCGGATCCCGAGTGACCCGAGGTCCTTCGGATCGCCTTGCCCGGGCGACTCGCCCACACGATCTTCCTCGCTTTCGTTTTCCAGGGAGGCGTAGTGGAAACTCTCGAGAACGTCGTCACGGCTGTCCGGGTTTTGGTATGGGAGTGGGGGATTCCTGTGGGGAACTCGACCATTCCCCTCGTGGTTATCGCCCTCATCGGGGCGGGCGCGTTCCTTACGCTGCGCCTCGGGTTTGTTCAGCTGCGGCATTTCGGCCATGGCGTCGCGGTTGCCACCGGCCGCTACGATGATCCCGAGAGCACCGGCGACGTCTCGCACTTTCAAGCGCTTTCGACCGCGCTTTCGGCCACGGTCGGCATCGGCAACATTGCCGGCGTCGCGTTGGCTGTTCATTGGGGAGGCCCCGGTGCTTTGGTCTGGATGTGGCTGACCGCGATCCTCGGAATGGCCACCAAGTATGCCGAGGTCACCCTGTCCATGCATTACCGCTCGGTGCACCAAGACGCGGACAAGGTGGTGGGCACCGTCTCTGGCGGGCCCATGTATTACATTGAGCAGGGGCTCGGGCCGAAGTGGAAGTGGATGGCTGTTTTCTTCGCCGGGATGCTGGGGTTCACGGCCTTCTTCACGGGGAATGCCATTCAGGCCAACACGGTGGCCGATACCGCGGGTACCGCGTTCGGTATTCCCGTGTGGATCACGGGTGCCATCACGGTCACGATCGTGGCCTCGGTGATTTTGGGGGGCATAACCCGCATCGGTCGCATCACGAGCATTCTGGCCCCGTTCATGGCTGCGGTTTATGTGCTGTCCGCCCTGCTCATCGTTTTCATGAACCTGGGAGAGGTGGTCCCTGCGTTCGCCACCATCTTCCGCGAGGCATTCAATCCCACGGCTGGAGTGGCCGGTACTGGGGTGGGCGCCATCCTTGTCACCATGATCTGGGGCGTCAATCGAGGCCTCTTTTCCAATGAGGCGGGTCAGGGCTCCGCACCCATCGCCCATGCAGCCGCGAAGACGGAAGAGCCCGTCTCCGAGGCCGTGGTTGCACTTCTTGGGCCCTTTATAGACACCCTCGTGATCGTCACAATGACGGCGCTCGTGATCGTTATGACGGGTGTATACGATGAGCGTTTTCCCACCGAAATCACTCTCGACGGCGGCGATCTCAGTTGGGTGTCCGGAGACGCAGGGGCGGGATATGAAGATGTCGATCCGCCCGCCGAGATCCGAATCCAAGACGGAGCGCACATTGCAGGGGGTGCCGCTCTCGTGGCGTGGCACGAAGTGGCAGTGGAAGCGCTCTTCACGGACGAGGACAGGACGCAGGCGTTCACGGGTTCGGTGTTTCCCGCCCGAGGCGAGGCCGTAGGGGAAGGCGGTACGGCCTATACGTCGCTCTGGGGAATGGCGGTCGAGAGTGGAGCACCGCTCACGTCGAATGCCTTCAGACAGGGACTCTCGCCTCTCGGCGGCTGGGGTCATTACATCGTGATCCTTTCGGTTTTCCTCTTCGGCATCTCTACTGCCATAGCGTGGAGCTACTACGGGGACCGCTGCGCGATCTACCTCTTTGGTGAGGGAGCCGTCTTCCCCTACAAAGTCGCCTACCTGATCATGCACTTCATGGGGGCGTTGGTCGCTCTCAATCTCGTATGGCAATTGGGAGATATCGCGCTCGGGATCGTGATTCTCCCCAACCTGATCGCGTTGGTTCTGCTTTCGGGTAAGATCAAGGAGTTGACCGACGACTACTTCGAGAGAAAGCCCTGGAAGACGCACGGTACGGTCTAAGGCACCTCGGTTCCAAGGGCCGAACGATGTGGGGGCGGGACGTCGCCCATCACTTGCGGATTATCCTGCCCGGCACGACCGCGCCCTCTCCGAAGCGATCCCTCAGTCCGTCCACGGCTTTTCCGAGGGCGCGTTCACGCTCTCCCTCGAGGCCTCGCTCAACTTCGAACAGTCCCAGCTGCGCGGAATCGGTACCCGGCACGAAGTTCGTCAGCCCCACCCCCAGCAGGCGCGCTCTTGTTCGGCGGCGATGACGGAGCTCCTTCAGAAGCTCGCAAGCCACGAAGAATACGGCCGCGTCCGTCTCCACCGCTTCCGGCACCGTGCGGCCCCGCGACCGCGTGGTGAAGTCACTGTCCCGAAGCTTCACCGTGATGGTTCGGGCGCGCAGTCCGGACCTGCGCAGGGTCCTGCCCACGGATACCGAGAGTCTCATGAGGGCGCCCTCGAGCTCCTCGTCCGACTCCAGGTCACTGAAGAAGGTGCGCTCCGAGCTGATGGACCTTCGTGGCTCGCGAGGGTCCACGCGGGCCGAATCCAACCCCCGCATGCGACGGTACAGCCATCGGCCACGGTGCTCGCCGAACCATTTCTGGAGCCACTCGAGCTCGATTCCCAGCCCGTCTTCGATCCGAACCAGCCCACGCTGCTTCAGGGACTCCACCAGGGCAGGGCCGACGCCGGGGATGTCCGCCAAGTCCAACCGGCGCATGAAGGCGGCTTCTTCTCCGGGAGGGACGAGGTGCACCCCGCCGGGCTTGGCTATTCCGGATGCGAGCTTCGCCACCATCTTGCGGGTGCTCCCTCCGATGGAGACGGAGACGCTCGTGTTTTCGAGAACACTCGAGCGGATTCGGCTGGCTGTGGCCTCCAGCGTCTCTCCGAAGAGGCGGTCGGTGCCCGTGAGGTCGAGATAGAATTCGTCGATGGAGGCCGCTTGCACCACCGGCGCGAGGTCCTCCAGGAGCCTTCTGATCTCGCGGCTCTTCCGGCTGCATGCGCCCCTCGGCACGCCCACGACCGTGGCGTCCGGACAGAGACGCAGGGCCTGGGCGGTTGGCATGGCCGACCGCACTCCGAACTGCCGAGCCGCATACGAGGCGGAGGTGACGACCCCCCGTCCGGTGGCGGATCCACCCACGAGGAGGAGCTCCGCCTTGCCGGCCCCCTCCGGGTCCTCGAGGCGGGCGACCTGGACATAGAAGGCGTCACAGTCGACGAGGAGAATCCGCCTGGGGGTTCCGGCTCCGTCTGGGTCCATGGGGTCGCTTGCGGTGGGGCCGAGTGCAGTGGTCCGATGGAAGTTAGGCGCCACAGCCACATTTGCGAAGAGTGATCCAAGGGGGGTACAATCCGGCCTTCGAGTTGGCTCGCCACCCACTCTGTAGCACAGGGAATCGCGGCCTCGAGCAACACTCTGAGCACAGGAGGAACCGATGGCATACCCGTTTCAGCTCCCGGACCTGGGGTACGATCATGCTGCGCTGGAGCCCCACATCGACGCCCGGACCATGGAGATCCACCATGGGAAGCACCACCAGGGCTACACCAACAATGTGAACGCCGCGCTGGAGAACTATCCGGACTTGCACCATCTCTCCGGTGAGGAGCTGGTGAGCGATCTCTCCGCCGTCCCTGAGGCTATCCGTACTGCGGTCCGCAACAACGGTGGCGGGTTCGTGAACCACACCCTCTTTTGGAAGGTCATGACCCCGGGCGGGGCCGGCGCCCCTTCGGGAGCCCTTGCCGAAGCCATCGACATGGCGTTCGGATCCTTCGACGACTTCAAGGCGACCTTCCAGAAGACGGCGGGAGGACAGTTCGGGTCGGGCTGGGGCTGGCTGGTTGTCGGGCCCACGGAAGGGCTCCAGGTGATGGCCACGGCCAACCAGGACAACCCGCTCTCTCTGGGCTCCACTCCCATCCTGGGCGTAGACGTCTGGGAGCACGCTTACTACCTGAACTACCAGAACCGGAGGCCGGACTATCTGACCGCCTGGTGGAGCGTCGTCAATTGGGACGTGGTCGCCTCGAACTTCGATGAAGCCAATGGGGGGTGACGGCGTCATTCGATCCACATGATCAACCACTGCAACTAACGGACCCTCTCAGGCGTCTATCGGTCAACCGAAGCACGAGAGACTTGTGTGGACGACTACATATGTTTACACATGAGGGAGGCATGATGGGGAGGTGGCTTGAACGGTTCTCGAGAGTCGAAAAGGCAACGACGTTGGGACGACTGAGCCCATTGATCGCGCTCGCTGCGCTTTTCTCACTCGGCGTGGGTCAGGCTCAAGGCCAGAGCCTTCGTGGCTCCGAGGCCTCGGTGAATCGCAGCCACCGGAGGGCTCAGGACCACGATTTCACCTTCCTCACCACGTCCGCACAGGTGCGACGGTTCGCCGACGCCGGATATCTGGTCCGGGTTCGGCCGAACCGGGATTACGCCCTTCATGAAGTCTCCTTCCCATATGCTCGGCCAGAAGTGGCCACCTTCATCCAGCGGCTGGGCAGTCAGTACCGCCGCGCCTGCAGGGAGCAGCTCATCGTTACGAGTCTGACCAGGCCCGTGACTCGCCAGCCGAGGAACGCCTCCACTCTCTCCGTCCACCCCACCGGGATGGCCGTCGACTTGAGGAGGAGTCGAAGCTCGACGTGTCGCCGGTGGCTCGAGAGCACCCTCCGGTACCTGGAGAAGGCCGGTGTGTTGGAGGCTACCCAGGAGCGCGCTCCGTCCCACTATCATGTGGCGGTCTTTCCACGCCAGTACGGCGAATACGTGGCGAACCTCGTCTCTCGTGGGCGCTCGGGGGATCAGATAGCCAGCCAGATACGGTATACGGTCCGGAACGGGGACTCGCTGTGGACTATCGCCCGGCGACACGACACCACGGTCTCCCGATTGCGGTCCGCAAACGGGATCCAGGGAAGCCGAATCTTCGCCGGCCAGGTGCTGACGGTCCCGTCGAGGTGATGGGTTGACCCACGACCCGTCGGAGGAGATCCGGCATAGGGTCATCTCAACCGCCGCCATAGATGGTGTCGAGCGCTACCAACTCCTCACCTCCCTCGTGGTCCCCCGACCCATCGGATGGGTTTCCACTCGCGGAGAAGACGGGACACTCAACGTGGCTCCCTTCAGCTTCTTCGCTGCCATCTCCGCGTCGCCCATGCTGGTCAGCCTGTCCATCGGCGCGCGTCGCGGTGTCGCGAAGGACTCGCTCCGGAACATCCGCCACCGGGGTGCATTCTGCGTGAACGTCGTCACCGAGGGGCAGCTGGCGGACATGAACCAGACAGCGGCGAGCCTGCCTTCCGATCAGGACGAGTTCGCCTTCGCCGGTTTGGCGGTGGCGGAGGCGGAGTCGGTGGAGGCGCCGTACGTGGCGAACTGCCCGGCCGTTCTCGAGTGCCGGCTCTTCAAGGAGGTGGACCTCGACGGCGCGGGAAGCCTGGTCATCGGCGAGGTCACGGCCGTTCGGCTGGACCCGACACTTCCGACCATCGAGGGCTCGGCCTTCGTGGACACCGAGGCGTTGAGGCCGGTGGGGAGACTGTGGGGCTCGGCCTACACGCTACTGGGAGAGGTGAAGATCCTCGAGCCCCCGTAGGCGGCGTTCTAGTCGACCCAGAGATCCACCGGCTCGAAGGCTTCGACGTCCACCAGCCCCAGATCGGTGATCTTCAAAGTCGGGATCACTTCGAGGCCCAGGAAGGACATGGCCATGAACGGGTCGTGCAGGGGCGATCCGAGGGCCTGGGCCGACTCCACGACCTTGTCCAGGGAAGCCCTGATCTCTTCGATGGGCGCCTCGGACATGAGTCCGCCCACCGGCAGGGGCAGCACCGCCAGGACCTCATCACCCTCCGTGACGGCCAGACCGCCCTCGAGGTCCGCTACCGCCCGGACCGCGCTTCGCATGGATCCGTCATCCACGCCGATCACGATGATGTTGTGATGGTCGTGGGCCACTGTTCCGGCGATCGCGCCTTTGTGAAGGCCGATTCCTGTGACGAGGCCCAGGCCCACACGACCGCTTCCGCTGTGACGTTCCACCACTGCGATCTTGAGTAGATCCCGGTCGGTGTCCGTGACCACCTCGCCCCCCTCGGTGGAGGGTGCCACGACCTCCATGCCGGTCACGATCTGATCTGGGATGGCCCTGATGACCCTCGCTCGTCCGGCTCGTCGTGGGATGGAGAAGTCGATGGTGTCGTCCCTCACGGCCATGGCGGGCGTCGGTGGGGAAGGGGAGGCCGGTGGCGGCCACAGGGCCCTCCCGTCCTCCGCTACCAGCTTCCCGCCAGAGAACACGGAGTGCGCCTGCAGGTCGAAAAGGGACGAGACGATGACCAGGTCCGCCCGGCGTCCCGGAGCGATGGCGCCCCGATCGTGGAGTCCGAAGTACTCGGCGGGGTTCAGAGTGGCCAGGCCGATGGCTTCGATGGGATCGACCCCCTCGGCGATGAGGGTCCTGAGCATTCCGTCGATGCCTCCCTCGTCCAGGAGGTCGGCAGGCTGGCGATCATCGGTACACAGCGCGATCCGTCGGCGCGAACGCGGTGACAGGGTGGGGAGGAGCGCCAACAGGTTCCTGGCATTGGTCGCCTCGCGAAAGAACACCCATAAACCGCGACGCAGCTTCTCGAGCGCCTCTTCGGCGGTCGTGCACTCGTGGTCGGACCGGGGGCCCGAGGCCACGTAGGCGTTCAGTGCCTTGCCGCTGACTCCGGGGGCGTGTCCATCCACCACGCGCCCGCTGAAGGCCGCCAACTTCGCCAGCACGTCTGGGGCTCCGTGAATGGCGCCGGGGAAGTTCATTAGCTCGGCCAGGCCCAGCACCCGAGGGTGATCCAGAGAGGCGAGGTCATCCGCGTCCAGAACCGCTCCCGCCGTGCCCATATGGGTCGCCGGCACGCACGAGCTGGCCATCACGAAGGTGGTGAGGGGCAGCCCTTCGCTGGCTGCGAGCATGTACCGGATGCCCTCCAGCCCGTGCACGTTGGCGATCTCGTGGGGATCGGAGACCACGGTGGTCGTGCCCCGGGGGACCACGGCCCGGGCGAACTCCGGGGGTGTCACGAGGCTCGACTCGATATGGACGTGCGCATCGATGAAGCCGGGGAGCACGAACTGCCCGGCCAGGTCCAGAGTTTCTTCGGCTTCGTATCCGGGGCCGACCCCCGCGATCCAGGGGCCCGAGAGTGCTACATCCGTCTCCTCCACCTCTTCCGTCAGCACGTTCACGACGCGCGCATTCGTGAGCCGAATGTCTGCGGGTCGATCGCCTCGTGCCACGGCCAGCAGCGTCGCGAGATCGTTCATAGCGGGCAATATACGGCCTGGACTCAACTATGCGCCCTTCTCGCAAAATGCCAAGTCCGGAGCGTTGCACTCTGCGATAGCCGGTGGTACCGTAGAGTAGCGCCTCCGCGACTCCTCAGTGGGGCGATTCCTCGGACTGGAGGCCGGCCTGACACAGGAAGCATCGCCCCGAGCGGAGTTCGGAAGAAGCGAGCTTCTCCGGTGGCTGTACGTGGGTCGCATGACCCTCGCTGCTGGTATCTTGGTGGGGATCCTCGTGGCGTGGGAGTCCGCGCCCCCCGAGGCGAGCCGTATCGCGACTCTGATGTTCCTCGCCGCCTTGGCCGTGACGCTCGGCTCCGCGTGGCACACGCATTTCCGCGGACGCCAGGTCGGCCACAACTTCCTCTACGCGCACGTCGTCCTCGACGTGGCTCTCGTGACCACGATCGTCCACATCACCACGTTGGGCGACGAAGTCGTGTTCGCGCCCCTCTATATTCTCGTGATCACCGAGGGCGCCCTCCTCCTCCCCCTTCCGGGAGGTGTGCTCATAGGAGCGCTGGCGGCCATCGTCTACTTCGCCGATCTGGTCTGGGGTCATCCGGGCGTCCCGCTCTCGGGAGCCGTCAGCCTTCAGATCGGCCTCTTCGCCGGTGTGGCGCTCATCACGGGCTGGCTGGGTGACCGGGTCCGTCGGACCGGCCTTGCTCTGGGTGCGGTGCAGACGGAGCTCGCCCGCCTTCGTCTCGACAAGGGAGATATCCTCGCCAACATCTCCACGGGTGTTCTCACCATCGTCGGGGGAGGGCGCCTGGCCTACCTGAACCCTGCCGCCGAGAAGCTTCTGGGTTTGCGGCTGGTACAGTGGGAGGGATCTTCCGTCCTGGACGCCGTCGACGAAGTGGCGCCGGGACTCGCTCTGGCCCTGCGAAGCACGGTGGAGCGGCGCAGACCGGTGTTCCGGGTCAAGACTCTGGCGAAGCAAAGGGCAGGCGGGCAGATCACTCTGGGGATCAGCACCACCGTCCTCGAAGGTGGGGAAGGGGAGGAGCCGTCGGTGACGGCCATCTTTCAGGACATCACCGACCTCGAGCGGGTCGAGCTCCTGAACCGCCAAAACGAGCGCCTGGAAGCCGTGGCGGAGCTCAGCGCTTCTCTGGCGCACGAGATCAAGAACCCGCTGGCGTCGATCCGCAGCGCCGTGGAGCAGCTGGACAACGCCTCTCTCGCCGGTGATGACCGGTCGCTGCTCCAACGGTTGGTGCTCTCCGAGTCGGATCGGCTGAGCCGGTTGCTCAGCGAGTTCCTCGAGTTCTCGGGAATGCAGATCAACGCCGAGGCGGGCGTGGACTTCGCAGGTGTGGTTCGAGATGCCATCGTGCTGGTGAAGCAGCATCCGGACGCCGAGGCCGGGGGAGTCATCGAGAGCGAGGGGGTCGACGGGCCCCTGATTCTCCCGGGTGACTCGGATCTTCTCCACCGGTTGGTCTTCAATCTCATCCTGAATGCGGTCCAGTTCAGCGGCCTGGACGGCCGCGTTCGGGTCTCACTGCAGGATTACTCGGGTCCGGGCGGGCCCCACGGCACCAGCGTTGTGAGCCCTGTGCGCCTGAGTGTCCAGGATTCGGGGCCGGGGATTCGAGCCGAGGATCTGGGACGGATCTTCGATCCGTTCTTCACCACCCGGGACGGGGGGAGCGGGTTGGGGTTGGCGGTGGTCCATCGGGCGGTGAAGGCACACGATGGCGCGCTCTTCGTAGAGGATGCGCCGGATGGCGGAGCCCACTTTTCCGTCTACCTGCCGGGCGCGCTTGCCGCGGCCGTGCCCATGGAGGGTGCAGTATCATGAGCAGGGCCACCAAGATTCTGCTGGTCGACGACGAGACCGGTATCCTCGATACGCTGCGCATTCTCTTCAGCGGCGAGGGCTACGACGTGGTGTCGTCCCTGAGCGGACGTGAGGCTCTGGAGGCTCTGCCCGAGCAGACGCCCGATATCGTGCTCACCGACATTCGTATGCCCGGGACCTCGGGCCTCGAGGTCATGGCGAAGGCCCACGAGGTCGATCCGGAAATGGCGGTGATCCTGATGACGGCTCAGGCGTCCCTCCAATCAGCCGTCCGAGCCGTAAACGAGGGGGCCTACTACTACCTGCAGAAGCCGTTCGCCAACGACGAGCTGCTTGCCATCTGTCGGCGTGCCGCAGAGGCCAGACAGCTGCGCGTCGAGAACAAGGCCCTCAAGAAGGAGATCCGAAGGCAGTCGACGGCGCCCAGCAGCAGGCCTATCGGGAAGAGCCGTTCGTTCGTGGAGGTGCTGAAGCTCGGAGAGACCGTGGCGCCAACCCAGTCCACCGTCCTCATCAGCGGTGAGAGCGGCTCGGGCAAGGAGGTGATCGCCCGCTACATGCACAGTCTGAGCGAGAGGGCGGAGGGGTCCTTTTTCTCGCTGAACTGTGGAGCCCTTCCAGAGGGTCTCCTGGAGAGCGAGCTCTTCGGACACACCAAAGGCTCGTTCACAGGGGCCGTGAAGGACAAGATGGGGCTCTTGGAGGCCGCCGCCGGCGGCACCCTCTTCCTCGACGAGATCGGCGAGATGTCCCCGGCGACCCAGGTGAGGCTGCTACGCGCCCTCCAGGAGCGCGAGGTCATCCCGGTGGGATCCACGGAGGCGGTCCCCATCGACGTCAGGATCATGGCAGCAACGAACCGGGATCTGAACGAGGAGATCCGTAGAGGGACGTTCCGGAGTGACCTCTACTACCGGTTGAACGTCATCGCCCTTCACCTCCCTCCGCTGCGTGAGCGCCGAGACGACATTCCTCTGCTCGCCCACCACTTCCTGGGGAGGTTGGTAGGCGAAGACGGGGACAAGAGCTTGGGGGAGGATGCCTTGGAGGTTTTGTGCACCTACGACTGGCCGGGAAACGTCCGGGAGCTGGAGAACGCGCTGGAGCGGGCGGCCGTGGTGGCAGTGGGCGCACCCATTGGGCCCTCTCACCTGCCGGAGCGGGTTCGGATGGAGCACGCTCCACCCCTGGTGAGTGATCAACTGCCCCCCAATCCGTCCATGGAGGTCATCGAGCGGGCCTACATCCACTGGGTGCTGGTGGCCGAGGGCGGCAACAAGACGAGAGCGGCGGAAGTCCTGGGCATCGACCCCTCGACCCTGTATCGCAAGCTGAACCGATACGGGATCGAGGTCTGATATCGGAGGGCCGCCACCTGAAGGCGGCTCGTCGCACACGCACCCTGGTGCCTCGCAGGGGCACGCAACGACCAAGGACTCGAACGGCATGAGCATGCTCCGATTCCGCGAGATCGACCAGAAGAGGCACGACGACCTCGCCTGGGAAAGGGTGAAGCTTTCGGTCGTCATTCCCGCGTACAACGAGATCAACACGGTGGAGAAGCTACTTCGACGTGTTCGCGAGGTGCGCCTGGAGGTCGAAGTCATCGTGGTCGACGACGGATCCACCGACGGTACCCGCGATCTACTCCAAGAGCTGAAGGCAGCGGGTCTCATCGACATCCTGGTATTCCAGGAGGTGAACCAGGGGAAGGGCGCGGCGTTGAGGGCTGGATTCGAGCGGGCCACCGGCGACATCATCGCAATCCAGGACGCGGACCTGGAGTACGACCCTCACGAGCTCCCCTTGCTCATGGAGCCGATCCTAGCAGGGAAGGCCGATGCCGTGTACGGCTCACGCTTCTTGGGCGGACCCCATAGGGTGCTCTTCTTCTGGCACATGATGGGGAATCGCTTCCTGACCCTGCTCAGCAACATGTTCACCGACCTTAACCTCACGGACATGGAGACGTGCTACAAGGTCGTGCACGCGGATCTGCTGAAGCGCCTGCCCCTGAGTGCCAACCGCTTCGGATTCGAGCCCGAGGTGACGGCCCGTCTCGCCCAGGCCCAGGCGAGGATCTACGAGATGCCCATCAGCTATGACGGCAGGTCGTACGCCGAGGGGAAGAAGATCAACTGGAAGGACGGCGTGGCCGCCCTCTACTACATCCTGCGCTCCAATCTCCTGAGACCCGGAGTCGAGTCCTGGCAGCCGCCCAAGGTCCAACCCTGGGAGGGCAGGGCCCTGACGGAAGCGAGGCGCCCGGCGCTGGTACCGGGAGCCCGTCAAGACACCTCCTCGGCCGCCGAGGCCGATGCCCTCACCGGCCGAAAGGATACACCCGCTGGGCATGAATCCGGGGCCCCCGATCAGGGCTGAGAGGGGTTCCGCATCTCCGTGAACCGGGCCGGAAGCATCCCGCCGAAGAGGGCGGCGATCCTGGTTCTCATCGCGGCTGTGGCCGCCTACGGAAACTCGCTGTCCAACGGCTTCGCATACGACGACAACACGGTCATCCGCGGCAATACGGTTATCACGGAGGGGCGGGTCAGAGACGCCCTGACCTCCCCCTATTGGCCCGACATAGTGGACGGAATCGGGCTCTACCGGCCGGTCACCTCGGCCAGCTACGCGACCGAGTGGATGCTCTGGAATGGTCACCCGGCAGGCTTCCACGCGGTCAACGTGGCGGCCCACGCCGCGGTCTCGGTCCTGGTCTTTCTTCTCCTCCTGGTGCTATCGGCGCCTCTTCCCGCCCTCGTGGGTGGAATGCTGTTCGCGCTCCACCCCGTCCACACGGAGGCCGTGGCCAACGTGGTGGGCCGGGCCGAGCTCTACGCCGCCCTCTTCGTGATCGGGGCGTGCCTGGTGTTCACACACAACGAAAACGCGTCGCCTCTCGCCCGGATCGGCCGGCTCCTTGCCGTGGGGGTCTTCTTCGTGTTGGGCCTCGGCTCGAAGGAGATGGCAGCCACCCTTCCTGCCGTTCTCGTACTCCTCGCCGTGCTGCGGGAGGATGACGAGGACACCCCCCTTACGCGCGTGCTGTCGGACGTCCCCATCTTCCTGCTGACCGGAGCACTGCTCGCGGCGTTCCTGGGCTCCAGGCCGCTGGTGCTCGGATCCATCGCCGGAGAGTATCCTGCGGCGTACCTGGCGGGCCTCTCGACCGGGGAAAGAATCCTCACGTCCCTGTCGGTCTGGCCACACTACTTCAGGCTCCTCTTCTTCCCCCTCGATCTCGCTGCCGACTACGGGCCGGCTGTCCTCTTCCCGGCAAGGAGCTGGGGGCCGGACGTCGTGCTGGGGATCGTCATGATCGCGGGTGGGATGGCCACGGCCGTGTGGTCGTGGTCGAAGGAGCCGCTCGTCACGTTGGGACTGTGCTGGTTCGCGGTGACCATCCTTCCCGTCACCAACCTCCTCGTCCCTACCGGGATCCTCCTGGCGGAGCGGACCTTGTACCTCCCATCGGTGGGATTCGCCTTCATGGTGGCTGGCGTGGTGAGGTGGACGGCCCGGGAGAGGCCACAGTCGCTTCGCATGTTGCTGATCGCCGTGAGCGTGGTCGGCACCGCCTTCATGGGACGCACGGTCCTGAGGAACCCTTCGTGGATGAGCACCTACGCCATGTTGAGCACGCTCACCGAAGAGCACCCCGAGTCCTTCCTGGCCATACGAACGAGAGCCCGTGGTCTGGACCAGGTCGGAGAAGTCGAGGAGGCGTCGCGCCACTACGAGGTGGCCGTGGAGCTCGTCCCCGGTGAGTACAACCTCCTCATCGAGGCGGCGCGCTTCCATGGGCGCCACGACCGATGGGGGAACGCCGAGCAGCTGCTCACCCGCGCCATCGATCTGCTTCCCACGCAGCCGGTGGCCTGGCAGGTCCTCTCGGAGCACAAGCTCCTCCAGGGTCTGGGCCGGGAGGGCCACGGGATCGCCCTCCAGGGCCTGGCCGTGGTCGGATCGAATCGGGATCTGTGGACCCTCGTCTCCGAGAGCTACGTGGCCAAGGGTGATTTCGAGGCGGCCGTCCGAGCGCGGTGGGCAGCGTTCGGGGCGGCTCCGCCCACTGCGGAGGCGTGGAGGCGCATGGCGCAGCTCATGGAGCTGGCGGGCCGCACGGAGGAGGCCGCGGCGGCGGCGGAGCGGGCTCACGGCCTGGAGGCCGGTGCGGCCGATCCGCCTCGGGAGCCGGCGTCGCCCGTAGGGGACCCCCGCTGATGCAGGTGTGGCGCTCCCCCTTCCGCTCCGTTCGATCGGCCGCGTTCCTCTCGGCGGCCGCCGCCGTACTCCTCTCGGCGAACAGCGTGCTGAACGACTTCGCCTACGACGATCGGCTCATCATCATCGACAGCGAGCTGGTCCAGGATCTGAGCACGCTCCCAGAGGCCATGGTCTCGCCCTACTGGCCGGGCGAGTTCGGACGGGATCTGGGGCTGTGGCGACCTGCCACCACCGGGCTCTTCGGTCTCCAGTGGGCACTTTGGGGTGAAAACCCTGCGGCGTTCCATTTGTTGAACGTGCTGCTCCACGGAGCCGTCACGGCTCTGGTAGTGCTCCTACTCGCCGAGCTCGCTCCGCTGGCTCTCGCGTTCGTGGCGGGGCTCTTGTTTGCCGTCCATCCGGTACACGTCGAGGCTGTGGCCAATGTGGTGGGGTTGGCCGAGGTGCTCTCTTCGGTGCTCTATCTGGGCGCGTGCCTCATCTTCACGCGCCGGAGGGACGACCTCGGCTTCCTGCCGGGCGCAGCCATCGTGGTGCTCTTCGCATTGGCATTTCTGACCAAGGAGAGTGCGGTCACGTTGCCCGGGGTGCTGTTCCTGCTGGACGGCGCGCGCGAGAACTCGAGCGTTGGGAGGGTCCTCGCCTATCTGCGTCGCCGGTGGGCGATTTACGGAGGCCTGGTGGTCGTGGCCGTGGCCGTCCTGGCCGGCCGTCAGGCCGTTTTGGGCAGCATTGCCGATCCCCTGGCCCCTGTCGGCGCAGATCTGCTGGCCGAGTCGGTTCCCCGGATCTGGACCGTGGCTTCGACCTGGCCCCACTACTTCCGCCTCATGTTCTTCCCCTTGGACCTGAGCGTCGACTATTCCCCGGCCGTGATCCCCATCGCCCTGGGGTGGAGTGCCAGCGGCCTTCTGGGGGTCGTTCTGGTGCTGACGACGCTGGGCTTGGCGCTCCGGCTTTGGGGGCGCGGCGAGATGGGTCCGGACGTACGTGTCAGTCGTGTCTTATCGTTCGGGGTCATGTGGGTGGTCATCACCCTGTCCCCCATCTCCAACGTCCTGTTCCTGTCCGGGGTGCTGCTGGCGGAGCGGACGTTCTATCTGCCGTCGGTGGGGTTCGTAGCGGCGTTGGCATGGATGGGGCTCGAGCTCTACGACGGGCGTCGACGCTTCGCGGTGGGTGCCTTGGTAGTAATACTGTCCCTCATGTCGGTGCGGACCTTCGTCCGGAACGCCACCTGGAGGAACAACGTCAGCGTGTTCGACACTCTGCTCAGGGAGCACCCGGAGGCCGGGCGGGCCCAGTGGCTCTTGGGGGACGTCCAGTACCCCATCGACCGTAGCGCTTCGTTCAAGGCGTACCGTATCGCCATAAGCCTGCTGGACGGGAGCTACCCCCTTCTGGTGGAAGTGGGGCGGAAACTCCAGATCAGCGGAAAGACCGAGGCGGCGAAGGCCCTGTTCGAGCGGGCCTGGTCAGACTTCCCCGAGATGGGTCCTGCCCCCCAGGCTTTGGCTGTCATCTATCATCGCGAGGGGGACTTCGAGGCCGCCATCGAGGCGGCTGGAGCCGCATCGACCGCCTACGGTGGCAGTGACGCCGTGTCCAACCACCTTCTCGCCCAGTCCCTGGCCGCCGAGGGCCGATGGGACGAGTCGGTGGCGGCCCGCCTCATGACCATCGAAGCCGGCGAGGGCCATCAATGGCAGCAGTGGCTCTGGCTGGGCCAGGCGTACGCGTACTCGGGCGATACGGCCCGGGCCCTCACGGCCCTGGACACCGCCCGCGCCAAGACCGTGAACCCCGTCAGTATCGGCCAAATTGACAGTATTCGGGCGACTCTAACGGACACTGAAAATGCAACTGGTTTGCAGAATCCCTGAATCGGAGGCCGATCAGGCCGGCCAAGCGGGGGAAAGGAAAGGCTTGTAAAACGTTGTCCGACATGTAAATATGTGTCGTGCCCCCGTTTTGGACCCGGGTTTGCACTTGGAGAGCATCCTCTGAACGTCCATAGCTAGTGCCACCCATCAGCAGGAGAGTCTGAGATGCGGGACAACAAGGGTTTCACCCTCATTGAGCTCCTCATCGTGGTCGTGATCATCGGAATCCTGGCGGCCATCGCCATTCCGAAGTTCTCGGCGACGCGTGAGAAGGCTTACTTCGCGGCCATGAAGTCCGACCTGAAGAACCTGGCCAGTCAACAGGAGATCTACTACTCCGACACGTACGAGTACACGACCACTGTGTTGTCTCTCGGCTTCGTCACATCCGACGGTGTCTCGGTCGTGATCGCTGCTACGACCAATGGCTGGTCGGCCTCCGCAGTGCACGCTGCTCTCGCCGGGACCGAGGGCTGCGCGATCTACTACGGCGACGGCGGTTCGGCACCCACCGTGGGTACCGCAACACCGACTAGCCAAGGTGAGATGGCCTGCACGCAGTAACGCCGGCCGCCAACATTAGGACGCAGCTTTGCGCCCAGAGAGAGCGTGGTTCGGGTGCATCCCGGGCCACGCTCTCTGTCGGTCAAGCCCTGATCACACAGACGAAAGGAGACGGAGAATGCGGACGAGAGGCTTCACGCTGATCGAGCTCCTTATCGTCGTCGTGATCATCGGGATCCTGGCCACCGTCGCCATTCCCAAGTTCACGTCGGTGCGCGACAAGGCCTTCGTGGCCAGCATGAAGGCGGACCTCAAGAACCTGGCGACCCAGCAAGAGATCTACCACAACACCAACTTCACCTTCAGCACCTCCTTCACCGCTCTCGGGTTCCTGACCAGCGATGGCGTGACCCTCACCATCAATGAGGCTACAGGAAGCGGGTGGGCCGCCACCGCGACCCATAATGGCCTCGTTGCCATCCAGTGCGGTTTCTACCACGGGAACGCAACGCCGGCGAACGGAACTCCTGCCACCGTGCTCAGCGTCGTGGGTTGTACGCCATAGCGCGATTCTTGCGGTTGCAGCGAATCAAGCTGTTCCACACTTTAGCCGCGTCCATTGAAAGCGCCGGAGCATCCGTCTTCGGCGTCTCGCACGTTCTGCCTCGGCCTGACGCCCATGGGTTCCCCGACACCCCTCCGCCGCGAGCTGCTCGCCTCCCTGGGGATTCTTTTCGGGGGCGTTACCCTGCTGTTGGGTGTCTCCCTCAGTGTGGTGCTGCCTCTCATGCGGTCCCCCGGCGAAGCCACCGTCTTCATCTTCGTCATCGTGGCTGTCGACCTCTTGATCCTTCTCACGTTCGGCGGGTGGATGCTCAAGAAGGGGCTCCTAGAGCCCGTCCAGGCGTTGGTTCTGGGGGTCAAGCAGATAACGGACGGAGACTACCGGCATCGACTCGAGCTTCCCAGCGGGCTCGAGCTCAGGAGCATCGCAGAAGGTGTGAACGTCATGGCCGACCGGCTCATCGCCGACCAGCAGGCCCTGGCCGACAACGTAGAGTCTCTCGACGACACCAACCGCCAACTCGTGGATGCGAGGAACGAGGTGATCCAGGCCGCGCGGCTCGCGTCCGTGGGAACGCTCGCGGCCGGAATCGCCCATGAGGTGGGAAGGGAAACCCGCTGGCGGTGATCTTCGTGTACGTGGATGTGGCCGTGCGACGGCTCGAGGCCGCGGGCGAGGATCCGGAGCTTGTCCTGTCCATCCGGTCGGAGGCCCAGCGCATCGACGGAATCGTGAGAGGGCTTCTGGACTTCGCTCGACCCAAGCCGGACGAGGTAGCCGCGATCCAGGTGATCGAGATCGTCGGCAGGGTGAGGGAGCTCCTGACGAATCAGGGCCACCTCGCCAAGGTCGAAGACCGCTGGAGCCTCGATAAGAAGTGCCCGCCGGTGCTCATCGCACATCAGGATCTGGAACAGGTGCTTGTGAATCTTCTCTTAAACGCACTGGATGTGCTGGAAGGGCACGACGATCCGGCCATCGAGGTGGCGGTGTGGACGGAAGACGGCCCCGCAGCCCACTTTCCTCGCCGCCGTGAGGGTGATCCCCCTGGCATCAACTACATGCACCGGCGGAGGGTGGCTCTGGACTCGGAGGGGGAGGCGCTGGGGACACTGGAGACTGCCCGGCGGGTGGTGGTGATCGCCGTGTCGGACAATGGACCAGGACTCCCCGAGTCGGACATGAGCAACGTCTTCGACCCGTTCTACACCACTAAGGAGCCGGGCAAGGGCACCGGCCTCGGTCTTTTCATCTCGGCGCGCCTGGTGGCGGGGATGGGTGGCAGGATCGAGGTAGAGAACCGCTCCGGTGAGGGAGCCCGCTTCGTGGTTCGGCTTCCGGAGGCCCCTGCGGCTGGCGTAACTTTGGGGAGCAGCGAATACTCCGATTCAGCAGACATTCAGGAGGTTGAGTGAAGATCCTCGTCATCGATGACGACCAGGGACTCCGGCGTTCACTCTCGCTGATATTGGATGAGGGCGGACACGGCGTAGTGGTGGCCGCGAACGGTGCCGACGGGCTAGCCGTCGCCAAGAACGAAAACCCCGATCTGATCCTTTGCGACGTCCGCATGCCTCAGATGGACGGGCTCGAGTTCCTCGAGCGGTATCGGCAGGAGGAAGGCGGTGCACTCGTCATCATGATGACCGCGTACGGCAGCGTCGATCTGGCCGTGAAGGCCATGGTCGCGGGAGCCTACGACTACATCCCCAAGCCGTTCGGCGCTGACGAGGTCCTTCTCACGATCCGAAAGGCCGAGGAGCGAGAGCGTCTTCGGGCTGAGGTGGGACGACTCAGGGCCGAGGTCCGGGCGGAGCGCCGCATCGGCGACATCATCGCTCGATCCCCCGGCATGATTCGGGCGCTCGAGGTGGCCGGAAAGGTGGCACAGCATCAGTCTTCGGTGCTGTTGACTGGTGAGTCGGGGACCGGGAAGGAGCTCATGGCGCGGTACATCCACCGTGAGAGCGATCGGGCCGACCGGCCCTTCGTCCCCGTGAATTGTGGCGCGATCCCCGAGACGCTCCTCGAGTCCGAGTTCTTCGGTTACGTGCGTGGCGCCTTCACCGGAGCCGACCGTGACAAGGCCGGCCTCTTCGAGGCCGCGGAGGCCGGCACCCTGTTCCTGGACGAAGTGGGGGAGCTCCCCGCGTCGCTGCAGGTGAAGCTCCTGCGTGTCCTTCAGGACGGAGAGGTCAGGCGGTTGGGAGGCACGGAGACCACGACCGTGAGCGTGCGGATCTTGGCCGCGACCAACCGGGACCTGGAGTCCGCGGTCCACGCCGGTGACTTCCGCCAGGACCTGTATTATCGGCTCGCCGTGATCCCGATCCACTTGCCCCCCCTGCGGGAGCGAACGGAGGCGATCCCCGACCTCACCCATCACCTCCTCGGACGCCTCCGGGAGCGCTTGAACCTGAAGGTGGAGTCCGTAACGCCCGGGGCGATGAAGGCGCTTCTGGCATATCCTTGGCCCGGGAATATCCGCGAGTTGGAGAACGTGCTGGAGCACGCAGTCGTGCTCGCCGAAGGCGACAACGCTCGACGAGGACAGCCTTTCTGGTCGTCTCCGTGCTGCGGACGTCGTCATCGAGCCCGGCTACGCCTCAGATGATCTCTCGGTGAAGCGCCGATGCGCCGAGCTCGAGCGGCAGCTCATCAAGCGTGCCCTCGAACGAACAGGCGGCAATCGCTCGAAGGCGGCGGCGCTCCTCGAGCTCTCGCCCCGGGCTCTGCGCTACAAGATCCAGGACTACGGCCTCGCGTAGTGTGGTGTCCCAGAAGTTCGCGAGTCACCGAGAGTGCCGAGGCGCCGGATCCGGGGTACCCGCGCCGTTAGGCGTGGGTCAGGCGCGACGACGAGGAATAGCAACGCGGGCACCGCGGCCGAAGGCCGTGGTCCGAGGAGGAGGAACGCCGCAGGGCCGGATGCATCGGTGCTCGAATGGCCGAGACACTTCTGGGACACCACACTAAGGGACGCGGCTCGCCCCATTGCTCGGACAGGCCCCTAGGGACCCGTAGGCCGCCAGGCCCGCCGGAGCATCCCAACGCCCGAGCCATGGTGCCATGGTATACCATGTGCCGCGGCTTCTCGATCCTCGAGCTCGTCTGTGCCCTCGGTCTCGTCGCCGTCGGAGTGAGCCTTCTGCTGCCGGCCGCTCGGAGCGTGGATGACCGCCTCTCCGTTGTGGCGGCTCGTGAGGAGCTCGTGGGTCTCATCGTCCGGGCCTGGGGTCAGGCACTCGTCCACGGAGGAGCGATGGTGGTCGTTGAACACCAGCCGCCCACGGCCTGGATCACAGCGGGCCGGGTGATCCGGGAGCACGTCGACCTGTGGGGGCGCCACGGGGTGGAGCTGGTGATCTCGGGTGGGCGTCCCAGTGCGGAGCTCCGCTTCGACGGGGTGGCGCTTGGGCAGATGGCGGCTCGCTCGATAACGTTTCGCCGAGGCGCGGCCGTAGCCCGTCTCGTCGTCTCGGCCTACGGACGAATCCGACGGGAATGACACATCGATCCCGGGGATGGCTCAGAGGTCCAGGACCGAGTGCCGAGGTCGAGCCCGCGAGATCCATGCGTGAGGTCCGTGGCCCTGGCTTCAGCCTGGTCGAGGTGCTGATCGCCCTCGTCGTCCTAGAGGTGGGCTTGCTGGGTGCGGTTGGGATGACTCTGCAGGCCCAGCGAACGCTTCGGGTCGCCCTCACGCTCGAGTCGGTTTCCCAGGCTGTGGAAGGGCTGGCGGACTCTCTGGCGCGGGTCGGGTGGAGCGGAGCTGGGAGCCATGTCATGGACGAGGGGGAGCTACGCTGGTCGCGCGGAGGGTCGGGAATGGTCACGATCACCTTCGAAGGCCCCCGGGATCTGAGCCTGACGCTGGGCTTCCCGGTTGGGGGTGCCTCTGCTCCCTGACCGCCGGGGGATCGTGGTGGCCGAGGCCCTGGTGTCTCTCCTCCTGGGGTTGGCCCTGGTCGGGCTGGGCTGGCGCATCCTCTCCCGCCAGAGGATCGTGGCCGTCCGACTCATGCACCAAATGGATGTGCTGTCGGCGCGGCGCGTGGCGGCGACGGTGATGGGAAGAGACCTCAGACGAGCAATGTATGGAGTAGCCACACTTTAAGACTGCAATGTATGGAGTAGCGCCCTGGTTCCTGAGGATGCCCGTCCTTCACGGCCCTCCACAGGTGCTGGGACTAACATAGGATGTGGTACCACTCTTGGGGGCAGGTCAGTCGGACGGTATTGTACTCGCGCCTCCATTGCTCGACCAGCACGGCCGCCTCCGCCAACGAGTAGAAGATCTCCCCGTTCAACAGCTCGTCCCTGAGCTTGCCGTTGAAGCTCTCGTTGTAGCCGTTCTCCCACGGGCTGCCCGGCTCGATAAAGAGCATCTCGACGCCCACGCGCCCCAACCACCGCCGCACGAGCTTCGCGGTGAACTCCGGTCCGTTGTCCGACCTCAGATACTCGGGAGGCCCGTGTCGGACGAACAGATCGGCCAGCACCTCGAGCACGTCGTGCGAGCGGATCTTGCGAGCCACCACGATCGCCAGGCACTCCCTCGTGTGCTCGTCCAGCACTGTCAGCAGCTTCAGCGCACGCCCGTCGTGCGTCCTCGAGGCCACGAAGTCGTACGACCAGACGTGGCCCCGATACAGCGGCCTCAGCCGGATGCACGATCCGTCGTTGAGCCACAGCCGACCTCGCTTCGGCTGCCGCTGCGGGACCTTCAGCCCCTCCTGCCTCCAGATCCGCTCCACCCGCTTGTGCTTCACCCCCCAGCCCTCGATGCGGAGCATGTCCGTGACGCGTCGGTAGCCGTAGCGGCCGAATCGACTCGCAAGTCGCACGATATCACCTCGGAGCGCCCCCTCGTCACTCGCCACTTTCCTCGCCCGGCGCTGGGTCGTGCGTGGCTGCCCGAGCACCCGGCACGCTCTCCTCTCCGACGCCCCGAGCTGCTGACGTACACGCACCACACAACGTCGTCGGCGCTCGGGGCTCAGAAGTTTCCCTCGGCCGCTTCCTCCAGGATCAGCTTGTCCAGTGTCAAGTCCGCCACTGCTCGCTTCAGGCGCCCGTTCTCGCGCTCGAGCTCCTTCAGGCGCCGTGCCTGGCTCACCTTCATCCCGCCGTACTCCCGCCTCCACCGGTAGTACGTCTGCTCGGTGATGCCCAGCTCCCGGCTGATCAGCTTCACGGATTTGCCGCGGGCCAGACCCACCTCTGCCTCCCGCAGTGCAGTGATGATCTGCTCCGGAGTGTGTCGCTTCCTTCCTATCCTGACCTCCTCGCTGAAAAGCTTCAGACCAGGTCGATCCTAACATTGCACCTGGTCTCGTTTCAGGGGGTCAGGTCACCCATCCGTCCAGGAACTAGGCGGATCCTTTCCCTGGAGTAGGAGCCCCGGTGGGTAGACGCCCACCGGGGTTTCCCTTTATCGTTGCACTCCACTCCGGGCCGTGTCCCGGATTCTGGGACCAGTTGGGAGCCGATAGAAGCTTGATGGAGAAGTGGGGTTAAGATGAGACGTGTGTCATTCCGCACGGCAGGAGAGTCCCACGGCCGTGGGCTCACCACAATCCTGGAGGGGATTCCCGCGGGACTCTCCCTGGAGATGGAGCGGGATGTGGACCCCGAGCTCAAGCGACGCCAGGGCGGGTACGGCCGCGGACGTCGCATGCAGATCGAGTCGGATCGAGCCGAGCTCCTTTCCGGGGTGCGTCTGGGGGAGACGCTCGGATCCCCCATTTCCATGGTCATCTGGAACCGGGACTGGGAGAACTGGCAGGAGGCCATGTCTCCCCTACCGCCCGACCCGGAGGGAAATCCCAAGGCCCTGCGGTCCCTGTATCTTCCGAGACCCGGACACGCCGATCTGGTGGGCCTTCTCAAGTACGACCGTCGTGACACGCGGGACATCCTCGAGCGAGCCAGCGCTCGCGAGACGGCGGCCCGGGTGGCGTGTGGTGCGGTGTGCAAGACGCTGTTGGCGCAGTTCGGCGTGAGGATCGGGAGTCACGTCACCTCCATCGGCTCCGTGGAGGCCGAGACTCCGCCCGAGCTACCGGAAGATCTGAACGCAGCCGTGGACTCTTCGCCACTCCGCACGCTGGATGACGAGGCTGCGGAGACGATGATGGGAGCCATCGACCAGGCGAAAGAGGATGGCGACACGCTGGGAGGCATCTTCGAGATCGTCGCTCAGGGTCTTCCGGCCGGCCTCGGGAGCTACGTCTCCTACGACGCCAAGCTCGACGGACGCTTGGCGGGCGCAGTCATATCCATCCAGGCCATCAAGGGTGTGGAGATCGGGGCGGGCTTCGAGGGAGCTCGGCGCCCGGGTTCACAGGTGCACGACCCCATCGTGACGGACGACGACGCCCACCGGGCCGGCGGCATCGGTCGCGCATCGAACCGGGCCGGGGGTCTGGAGGGGGGCATCACGACAGGGGAGCCGCTGGTCGTCCGGGCGGCGATGAAGCCTATCTCGACGCTGAGGAAGCGCTTGCCGAGCGTGGATATGCGTGACGGGTCCGCCGCGGATGCGGCCGTGGAGAGAAGTGACGTGTGCGCGGTCCCGGCCGCGGCGGTGGTGGGCGAGGCCATGGTGGCGCTCGTCCTTGCCGACGCGTTCCTGGAGAAGTTCGGTGGAGACGCCATGAGCGAGATCCGCCGGAACCTCGATTCGTATATCGCGTACCTGAGCGAGCGCGGGTACGGTGGCCGGTGAGGCTCCCAGCCGCGTTCTCCTGGTCGGGTTCATGGCCAGCGGGAAGACCAGCGTAGGACGGGAATTGGCGGCGCTACTGGAGTGGGAATTCCACGACTTCGACTCCGTCATAGAGGACCGGGCCGGAGTCGCCGTCTCCGAGATCTTCGACCGAGAGGGCGAGGAGCACTTCCGCCGGCTCGAGTCGGACGTGGCAGGAGAGCTGCTCGCTCTGGAACGCGCGGTTTTGGCCACTGGAGGAGGCTGGCCCGCCCAGCAGGGAAGCTGGGAAGCGGTACCGCCGGGCACGCTCAGCGTCTGGTTGCGAGTGTCGCCGGGGGTTGCGGTTCGACGCGCATCCAGCGAGGGTGCGGTCCGGCCGCTCCTTGCGGTTGAGGACACGCTGGGCCGCGCTGTCGAGCTCCTGGAGCAGCGTGAGGGCTCCTACGGGCGAGCACGGATCGCCCTCGACTCGGATAAGGATGACCCGGCTATGTTGGCCATGAAAATCATGAAGATGGTTCGCGATGAAACCGACCAAAGATAGATGACGAAACGAAGCATAGGGAAGTACCTGGTCATCGTCGAGTCGCCTGCAAAGGCGAGGACGATCGGCCGTTACCTTGGCAGCGACTACGACGTGGCCGCCTCGGTGGGTCATGTGCGTGACTTGCCCAAGAAAGAGCTGGGCGTAGACGTGGAGGGCGGCTTCGAGCCGAAATACGTCACGATCCGGGGTAAGGGCAAGGTCCTCCAGGAGCTCAAGGGCAAGGCCAAAAACGCGGAGAGCATCATACTCGCCACCGACCCTGATCGGGAGGGCGAGGCCATCGCCTACCACGTGGCCCAGCAGCTCGGGTTCGAGGGCCACGAGGACCGATTCCAACGCGTCACCTTCCGGGAGATCACCAAAGGAGCCGTCCAGCGGGCTCTGGAGAGTCCGGAGCACCTGGACATGCAGAAGGTGGCGGCCCAGCAGGCTCGCCGGATTCTGGATCGCCTGGTGGGCTATCAGGTGAGCCCCTTCCTGTGGAAGCCGATCCGCCCAGGGCTCTCGGCGGGGCGGGTCCAGACCGTTGCGCTGAGGCTGATCTGCGAGCGCGAGGACGAGATCCAGGCCTTCGAGTCCGTCGAGTACTGGTCGATTACGGCTCGGCTCCAGAAGGACGACAAGACCTTCGAGGCAAAGCTCAATAAGATCGACGGAAAAGCCTTCACGCTGGGCGACGAGGAGTCGGCCACGGCGGTCGCCGAAGAGGTTCGGAGTCTTGACTTCCGCGTGGGCGACGTCAAGCGAAGAGAGCGGCGGAAGAACCCGGCCCCGCCGTTCATCACGTCGACACTTCAGCAGGAGGCGGCCAAGAGGCTCGGCTTCTCCGCGCGACGCACGATGACCAAGGCCCAGCGGCTGTACGAGGGCATAGAGCTGGGTGGCCGGGGCGCCATGGGGCTCATCACGTACATGAGGACGGACTCCACCAGGGTGTCGGGAGAGGCGGTGAATCAGGCCCGCAGGTGGGTCACCGGCGAGTTCGGTGATGAGTACGTGCCCGCAACGCCCAGGCTATGGGCACGCAAGCAGCAGAAAGGGGCGCAGGAGGCCCACGAGGCCATCCGGCCCACCGACGTGGAGCTGCATCCCGACGAGATACGCCCCTTTCTGGAGGGCGATGCGGCTCGCCTATACGAGCTCATCTGGCTTCGCTTCGTCGCAAGCCAGATGTCGCCCGCCGTCCACGACACGACGACGGTGGATTTCCCCCTGACTGGAGCCAGTGGGCGCGGGTATCTCTTCCGGGCTACAGGATCCATCGTGAAGTTCCAGGGCTTCACCCGCCTCTACCTCGAGGCCACCGAGGCCGGGGAGCATCGCCGGCTGGACGACCTGGAGCCGCTGCCGGACCTGAACGTAGGTGATCGGGCTTCCCTCGACGGCATCGATCCCAGGCAGCACTTCACCCAGCCTGCGCCGCGGTTCAGCGAGGCCTCCCTCGTACGCGAACTGGAGAAGCTGGGAATCGGGCGCCCCTCCACGTACGTGCAGATCATCTCCACCATCCAGGATCGCGGATACGTGGATCTGGAGGACCGGCGCTTCTACCCAACACCGCTCGGCGATACCGTGTCGAAGCTCCTCGTCCGGGTGTTTCCCAACATCTTCGACGTGGACTTCACGAGCCGGATGGAGAACGAACTGGACCGTGTCGAGGAAGGGGAGCTCCATTGGCAGACCCTGCTCGGGGAGTTCTACCCGCCCTTCCAGGACCAGCTCGAGCACGGTGAGGCTCGCTCCGAGGAGATCATCAAGGAGATCCTCGCAGCGGAGGGAGAGACGTGCGAAGTGTGCGGGCGCACCATGCAGGTTCGCTGGAACCGCTTCGGCCGCTTCCTCGGATGCTCGGGATATCCGGACTGCAAGGGCACCCGTCCACTGGACGGGTCCGCTGAGGAGCTCGTGCTGGGCGACGACGAGGCGACCGGTCTGGCCGTATACGCGAAGATAGGGCCCTACGGGCCGTACGTTCAGCTGGGCGAGGGCGAGAACGGCCAGAAACCGAAGCGTGCGAGCCTTCCCAAGGACAAGAAGATCGAGGACGTGGACCTCGGTGAAGCCCTCCGCCTGCTGTCACTGCCACGGCCCGTGGGCGTCGACCCCGACACGGGTGAGGAGGTGGTGGCCGGCCTCGGCCGATACGGACCCTTCGTGCGCCGAGGAAAGACCTTCGCGAGCCTGACCAGCGAGGACCAGCTGTTTACCGTAGGAATCGAGGAGGCCGTCCGGCTCCTCGACCAGAAGAAGGCCGGCCGGTCCGTGCTCAGGGAGCTCGGCGCACATCCCGAGTCAGCCGCCGACCTGCAGGTCCTTTCGGGTCGTTATGGCCCGTACGTGACCGACGGAAAGGTCAATGCGAGTCTCGGGAAGGGCACGGAGCCAGAGGATCTGACCATGGATGAGGCCGTCGAGCTTCTCGCTCGGCCGGCCACCAGGAAGAAGACCGGCGGCCGCGGACGCGGCCGTCACAAGAAATAGCTCGCCTAAAGCCGTTTGAGCGGATCGGAGCTGTGAGAGAACCAGTCGTCGTCGTGGGAGGTGGCCTTGCGGGCTGTGAGGCCGCCCTACAGCTCGCGTGCCGGGGGCATGCCATAACCCTGCGCGAGATGAGGCCGGTCCGGAAGACCGAGGCGCACCAGAGCGATCACCTCGGTGAGCTGGTCTGCACGAACTCGTTCAAGAGCGAGAGCCCGGCGAACGCCCACGGACAGCTCAAGATGGAGATGCGCGCCTTGGGTTCCGTGCTTCTCGAATCGGCGGACACGACCAGCGTCCCGGCCGGCTCGGCTCTGGCCGTGGATCGGGTTCTCTTTGCTCAGGCCATGACCCGGGCCGTCACCTCACACCCCGACATCGAGGTCGTACGGGGGGAGTGCACCACGCTGCCCGAGGGGCCCGCCGTGGTCGCTACCGGCCCCCTGACCTCCGACGCCCTGGGCAACTCCATCCAGGAGGCCCTCGGGGACGAAGGGCTCGCCTTCTATGACGCCATCGCACCCATCGTCCATCGTGACTCCCTGGACGAGAGTGTGGTCTTCGAGGGGGGCCGCTTCGAGGAGGACAGCGACTACCTCAACTGTCCCATGTCGAAAGAGGAGTATCTGGAGTTCCTGCAGGCTGTCATCGAAGGGGATGTGCACGAAGGCCACGACTGGGATGCGGTCCCCTACTTCGAGAGCTGCCTGCCCATCGAGGTGATGGCGTCCCGGGGCGAGGACACCCCTCGCTTCGGACCCATGAAGTCCATCGGGCTCACCGATCCCCTTACCGGGCAGCGCCCCTACGCCGTGGTCCAGTTGCGACGCGAGGACCGGGCGGGACAGATGTGGAACCTGGTGGGCTTCCAGACCCGGCTACGGATCGGAGAGCAGCGCAGGGTCTTCCGGCTCATACCCGGGCTCGCCGAGTGCGAGTTCCTGCGCTGGGGATCCATCCACCGCAACTCCTACCTCAACTTCCCCGGCTGTCTAACGTCGTACGGCTCGCTGAAGGACCGGCCGGATCTGATCTTCGCCGGGCAGCTCACGGGAGTCGAGGGGTACACGGAATCGGCGGCCAGCGGGATCCTGGCGGGCATCAACCTAGGCAGGCTGCTCTCGGGTGAGGAGCCGGTCGTTCCCCCGCCCACGACCATGCTGGGGGGCCTGTACCGATATCTGAGGGAGAGCCTGCCCTCCCGCTTCCAGCCCATGAACTCCAACTGGGGTCTGGTGGATCCGCTGGACAGGCGGGTGAAGGACAAGAAACAGAAGCGGGAGTTGCTCGCCGAGCGTGCCGCCTCTGTCTTTGCGGAATGGATGGGGGCCAACGGCATCGTTGGCCGATCGGCTGGGGTGGCCGGGGTCTCCATCGGGTGACCCGCTAGAGGCGGCACCCACGATGGACGCCGACGTCGCTTGCTTCCTCCGCCACCTCGAGCACGAGCGCCGGCTGTCGTCCCGCACAGTGGTGTCCTACCAGAAGGACCTCAAAGACCTCACCACGTTTCTGGACGAGCATCTGGGTGGCACGGGCTGGCACTGGTCGGGGATCGAACGCCTCGATCTGCGGGGATTCATGGGATGGTGTGGGCGGAGGGGGCTGGGACGGCGCACGGTGGCCAGAAAGCTCTCGGCCATCCGGACGTTTTATCGCTTCCTCAATGTCGGAGAGCGGCTTCCGGCGGATCCCACCCGGGCCTTTCGCTCGCCGAAGCTCGAGAAGCGACTTCCTGGACACGCGAGCGAAGCCGATCTGAGGGCCGTCTTCGCGGTGGCGGAGAACCGGGCCGCAGAGAACACGCCCCGTGGCACGAGGAATCTGGTCATCCTCGAGCTCCTCTACGGCAGCGGCCTCAGGTTGGCCGAGATCCATGGCCTGGACGTCTCGGATCTCGACTTTGCACGGAGCCAGCTGAAGGTCTTGGGCAAAGGACGAAAGGAGCGCATCGTCCTCCTCACGGGTGCAGCGGGTAAGGCTCTGAGCTGGTATTTGCCTCGACGCAAGGAGGTCCTCCGGCGATCCGGGTCGTCCGATGAGGGGGCTCTCCTCCTCAACCCGCGGGGCCAGAGGCTCTCTCAGCGGTCCGTCCAGAAGGTGGTAAGAGAGTTCCTGCAGGATGCCGCGGCTGGAGAGGGCTTGAGCGTGCACTCGCTCCGTCACAGCTTCGCCACCCACCTCCTGGATGCCGGAGCGGATCTCATGGCCGTCAAGGAGCTCCTTGGGCACGTGTCTCTGTCCACGACCCAGATCTACACCCACACCTCCAAGGAGCGGCTCCGTCAGGTGTATCGCGACGCTCACCCGCGATCCTGAGCTCACCGGGAACCCTTCGTAGCGCCTCGGTCGCTCCGTTGGCGCCTTGGTCCTCCCCCCCGGTTGGTGTATCGTAGGGGCCCGCCCGGAAGGGGTGACGAGCCGCCTCGGGGCCCCCGCGGGCGCTCGCCGGAGGGGGGCTCGCTCGCGCTCTAGGTGGGAAGGACGAACCGAAGGAGATAGATGAAGAGTCGCTTGGACCGGCCCGCGATTCACGCAACGACCATCCTGGCCGTGCGCCGGGACGGCAAGGTCGCCCTCGGTGGTGACGGCCAGGTCACGATGGGCGATTCGGTCGTGAAGAACACGGCCGAAAAGGTGAGAGCCCTCCGAGAAGGCCAGGTCCTGGTGGGGTTCGCCGGCGCCGTTGCCGATGCTTTCACACTCTTTGAGAAGCTCGAGGAGAAGCTGGAGCGCTTTCCGGCCAACCTGACGAGGGCGGTAGTGGAGCTCGCCAAGGACTGGCGGATGGATCGCTACCTTCGGAGACTAGACGCGCTTCTCCTCGTGGCAGACTCGAGCCACCTCTTCCTGGTGAGTGGGCAGGGCGAGGTCATCGAGCCCGACGACGGACTTTTGGCCATCGGGTCGGGAGGCTCGTACGCCCTGGCCGCGGCGCGGGCGCTGATAGCTCACTCCGAGCTATCGGCGGCTGAAACGGTTCGCAGGGCCCTGGAGATCGCTGGGGAGATCTGCATCTACACGAACCTGGAAGTCACGGTTCTGGAGCTGGACTAGAGGCCTCCAAAGTGGAAAACACGACCGAAGCGAACCTCCCGGTGGCTGTGGACGAGACTCGCGATGTCGCGCCCGAGGTGCCGGAAGACGCCTGGCTGGACGAGCTGACGCCACGTCAGATCGCGGGTGAGCTCGACAAGTACATCATAGGGCAGGACGACGCCAAGAAGGCAGTGGCCATCGCGCTACGGAATCGGTGGCGTCGCCAGCGCGTGGAGGACGAGCTCAGAGAGGAGATCGTTCCCAACAACCTGATCCTCATCGGCCCGACGGGCGTCGGGAAGACCGAGATCGCCCGGCGCCTGGCCCGTCTGGCCGGAGCACCCTTCGTGAAGGTCGAGGCATCGAAGTACACCGAAGTCGGCTACGTGGGAAGGGACGTGGAGTCCATGATCCGGGACCTTGTGGACGTGGCGGTGAACATGGTCCGGGCGGAGCGTGAGGACGAGGTGCAGGAGATGGCGGATGCTCGTGCCGAGGAGAAGCTCCTGGATCTCCTCCTCCCGCCTCCGCCGGTTGCGAAGCCTCGGGTGGAGAGCACGCCAACGGGCGACGGAGAGGAAGAACGGGCTCACGTCTTCGTCGTGGGCCCCGAGGGTGTCGAGGCCCGGGACGGCGCCGACGAGCAGGTTTCTGGGGAGTCGCGGCGTGAGCGCACCAGGGACAAGCTCCGCGGGCTGCTCCAGGACGGAAAGCTCGAGGAGCGTGAGGTGGAGATCGAGGTGTCGCAGACGCCCTCGCTGGAAGGGATGGTCGTCCCCATGGGCGGTGGCATGGAGGGGATGGACCACGGCTTCACCGAGATGCTCCAGGACATGCTGCCCAAGCGGAAGAAGAATCGGACGGTCTCCGTCGCCGAGGCACGTAGGATTCTCGTCCAGGACGAGCTCGATCGCCTGATCGACATGGACGAGGTCATCAACGAAGCGCTGATCCGGGCCGAGGACATGGGGATCGTCTTCCTCGACGAGATCGACAAGATCGCGGGAGAGCGCGGCGGTGCCGGGCCCGACGTGAGCAGGGAAGGCGTGCAGCGGGACATCCTCCCCATCGTCGAGGGCTCCACCGTCCATACGAAGTACGGGCTGGTGCGCACCGATCATGTCCTCTTCATCGCGGCCGGCGCCTTTCACGTCGCGAAGCCCAGCGATCTCATTCCTGAGCTCCAGGGCCGCTTTCCCATCCGTGTCGAGCTCAAGAGCCTCGGCGAGGCCGATTTCGTCCGCATCCTCCAAGAGCCAAAGAACGCCCTCGTTCACCAGTACCGGGCGCTGGTCGAGACCGAAGGCGCTAAGTTGGAGTTCACGACGGACGGTGTGGAGGAGATAGCCAGGATCGCCGCCGTGCTGAACGATCAGATGGAGAACATCGGGGCCCGGCGGCTGCAGACCGTTCTTACGACGCTTCTGGAGACGGTCCTATACGACCTTCCGGAAGAGGGAGGCGACCGGGAGCTGGTGGTGGACCGCCAATTCGTGACGGAGAACCTGAGTGCCATCGTCGACGACGCGGACCTGAGGCGGTACATCCTCTAGGTGGTGTCCCAGAGTTCGCTCGAATGGCCGAGACACTTCTGGGACACCACACCAGGGCCGGTCCGAGTAATGGGGCGTGGCACCCCTCGACTTCGGTTCCGCCACCACAGGATTGCACACGTTTTTCACGGCTTTTTTGCGCTCACCCTGCCAGAATGGCCGAACGCCCTACCCCGGGGACATCCCCTGTGATACCTTGGTTTTCCGACTCATGAGGTACTCCGGGAGGCCCTCCGGGCCCTCCCGCGATCGATCCTCGAACTTCGATACCGAGAGAACATGGACGACACCCTGAGGCGGACTCCCCTCCACGCCGAGCACGTCGCGCTGGGCGGCAAGATGGTCTCCTTCGCCGGGTACGAGATGCCCGTCCAGTATCCGGCCGGCATTACGGCCGAGCACGAGGCCGTGCGCACGACGGCAGGGCTCTTCGACGCCTCGCATATGGGGGAGTTCGTGGTGTGGGGTCCCCAGGCCCTGGATCTGATCCAAAAAGTCAGCGTCAACGACGCGTCACGCCTCGCGGTGGGCCAGTGCCAGTACACGGCCCTGTGTCTCGACAGTGGCGGCATCCTGGACGACTTCCTCGTCTACCGCATGGCAGATCGGTACATGCTGGTGGTGAACGCGTCGCGCCGAGACGAGGACTGGGATTGGCTCACCCGCCACGCGGCCGACCTGGAGGTGGAGCTCGAGGACCGATCCGAGGAAACCGCCCTTCTAGCGCTCCAGGGCCCCCGGGCCCAGAAGGTCCTCGCCCCCCTGACGGACGCGAACCTGGATGAAGTCGGGTACTACCGGTTCACCGAGGGCTCGGTGGCGGGCTTCCCGGTCATCATCAGCCGCACCGGCTACACGGGTGAAGACGGCTTCGAGCTCTACGTCGCATCCGACGATGCCGCTGCACTGTGGCGAAGGCTCCTGGAAGACGGGCAAGGTGCGGGGCTGCGACCGGCCGGACTCGGCGCTCGCGACTCCCTCCGCCTCGAGGTGGGATTCGCCCTGTACGGTAACGACCTCGATACGGAGCACACGCCGCTGGAGGCTTGCCTGGGCTGGCTCGTGAAGCTCGACAAAGAAGATTTCGTGGGCCGCGACGTGCTGGTTCGGCAGAAGAAGGACGGCGTGCCTCGCCATCTAGTGGGGATCCGGCTCACGGAACGGGGCTATCCGCGCCCGGGATATCCCATCGTGCACGAGGAGAACGACGTGGGAACGGTGACCAGTGGCACCGTGGGCCCCACATTGGGCTACGGCATCGCCATGGGCTACGTCCCCGGTGAGCTGTCCGCGCCGGACACGCCTCTCGGAGTCCGGGTGAGAGACAAAGTGATCCCCGGTGTCGTGCAGCGTCCCCCTTTCTATACGGAGGGCTCGGTCCGTAGCTGAGCTGAGCGGGAGAATCGGCATGCGGGTGGCGATCCTGACGGTGAGCGACGGCTGCTTCCGGGGCGAGCGGGAGGACCGGAGCGGCGACGTCATCGCCGAGTGGTGCGCCCGCCTCGGCTACGAGCTGGCAGACCGGGTCGTCGTCCCCGACGAGAGCCAGGAGATCGTCCCCCGGCTCGTGGGATGGGCAGACTCCGGAGAGGTGGATGTGGTGCTGACAACCGGCGGCACCGGGTTCTCGCCCCGGGACGTGACCCCGGAGGCGACTCGGAGCGTGCTCGACAAAGAGGCGCCGGGCCTGGCGGAGGCCATGCGGCGTAAGGGTCTCCTCGAGACTCCTAGCGCGGTGCTTTCCCGGGGGCTCGCGGGCTCGCGGGGCACGACCTTCGTAGCGAACCTCCCTGGGAGTCCGGGGGGTGTCCGGGACGGGCTCGAAGTCCTGGAGGGGCTCCTGCCGCACGTGTTGGACCTCCTCCGGGGCGAGACAGCGCAACATCCTCGATCGGCGAGCCAAGCATGAGCGTCGAGGTCGAAGGCAGGGTGCTCGTCTCCACGCACGACCTGGAACGGGCCGGGGCACTTCGGACGGCCCTCCGGGGCGGCGGATATACGGTGGAGCTCGTCACCGCCGGTGAAGACGTGAGCGGCGACATGCCCATCCAGCTCTTGGTGATCACGGCCCAGGCGGACTCGCCGTCGGCCCATGACCTGCGTAACCAGGCCCGTGTCGCCTCCCAAGCACCCGCCTTCGCCATCGCAGACGATTCAGAGGCGGTGCCCCGCCTTTCGGTCGAGTACTCCGAGGTCTTCACCCCGGGCACCCGTCCCAACGACGTGGTGTTCGTTGCCCGCTCGCTGATCGAGCGCCGGCGTCTGCAGGCCATGGCGGGCATCGTGGGCGAGACGGACGCCATCAAGGAGGCGCTGGAGCGAGTGGTCCAGTTCGCTCCCGTGAACTCCACCGTCCTCGTCACGGGAGAGTCAGGCACGGGGAAGGAGCTCATCGCCCGAGGCATTCATCACCTCTCACCCAGAAGGCACCGGCCCTTCATCGCCGTCAACGTAGCCGCCCTGGCCGAGACGCTGCTGGAAAGTGAGCTCTTCGGGCACGAGAAGGGCGCCTTCACCGGCGCTATCGACTCCAGGCGGGGTCTCTTCGAGCTCGCAGACAGGGGCACCATCTTCCTGGACGAGATCGGCGAGATGCCCCGGGCCACCCAGACCAAGCTCCTTCGCGTGCTCGAGCAGAGAGAGTTCCATCGGGTCGGTGGGGAAGCCGTGATCCACGTCGACGTCCGCATCGTCGCTGCCACGAACCAGGATCTGAAGCAGTTGGTGGCCATGGGCCAGTTCAGGAAGGACCTTTTCTACCGGTTGAACGTGCTCCACATCGAGCTCCCGCCGCTCCGCCACCGCCGGGAGGATATCCCCCTCCTGGTGGAGGCTTTCATCGAAGATGCGAGCGCCCGCCATGACCGGACGTTCGAGGGGATCTCGCCGGAGGCCATGAAGATCCTCCAGGAGCACCATTGGCCCGGTAACATTCGGGAGCTACACAACCTCGTCGAGAGCATGGTGGTTCTGGCTCCGGGTCGTGAGGTGCTGCCCCAAGACATTCCGAAGGAACTTCAGGGCCTGGAGAAGGGCGTGGGCGCGCTGGTCCCGGTCAGGTCGGGAAGCGGCCAGCCCGGCGAGGCCGTCACCGGTCCGGGGCTCCGACCCGAGCTGGAGTTCATTTTCCGGACCCTCGTGGACCTTCGTATGGACGTGGACGACCTGAGGCAGGAGTTCGACGCCTATCGGGACGGGAGTGCAGCCGTTCAGGCTTACCCGGTGGGCACCGAGAGGGTGGAGATCGGGGTGCGACGCCGGGAAACGACGGTAGGGGACACGTGGGCGGTGGAGGAAGAGGTAGATCCGGCCCGGCCCGTCGAGGTGTCCTACGGGGCCGAGCCCGTGGAGGTGGAGCAGCCGTGTACGGTCGTCTACCGCTCGGGGATGACCATGGAGGACCTGGAGCGCGAGGCCATCGCCGCCGCGCTGGCCGACGTGCGAGGAAACCGTCGCAAGGCGGCGCAGCTACTCGCCATCGGCGAACGCACGCTATACCGCAAGATCAAGAAATTCGGGCTCGACGAGGACTAGTGCGGGTTTCCTAGAAGAGCGGACCTCCGGTGCGGCCGCGAACGCGTGCCCGCTCCAGCTCGAGCCGCGTCACGATGCCCTCCCAGGACGTGTCCCTGGCGCCCTCGTACTCCACCGTCAACGTGATCTCCAGATCGATGGCCGGGTCGAAGGCATAGACCGCCATCTGGATTTCTTCTTGCCGGAGGCGCTGCTCGCCCCATCCGGGAGTGATGGCGCGGATGGCCTCGGGCCGGTAGCGGAGCCCGCCGTTCACAATGTGCAGGCTCTCCGGCTCGTAGCGCACCGTCGGGTCGCGGGTGAAGAACGAGACGAGGAAGAGGGAGGGGTCGGCGCCGGCCTGGGACCGGAGGGCCGGGCGGCTCGACCGGGCTAGCCCCGCCAGTCTCTCGTAGGTGTCGGGAGCGGCAAGACGGATCACGGACTCCGCCAGGGGAGTCACCTTCACGCGCAACGCTCCGCTCTCGAGCGTGAGGGTGAAGTCGTCCTGGATCATCGTCCCGTAGCCCGCGGGCACCAGGACCCGCTCGCTCGCGGGGCCGGGAGGCTGCCCAGGGCTCGCCGCAGTGCCCACTCCACCGCAGGCTGTGATAGCAGCAAGGGTCAGCATCAGGGCGTAAGTGGGGAGTCGGGTCCTCATACGTCCAACTCCTCCGGGCCCACCAGGCTCGCCAGGGCCGCCAGGAGCTCCTCGCGTCCCTCACCCGTCTTGGAGGAGAACGCGAGCAGCTGCTCTTCATCCAGGCCCAGATGATCTCTGGCCGTCGCGACGGCACGCTCGCGCTGTGTCTTCTTCAGCTTGTCCATCTTGGTCAGAACCACCAACGTCGGCAGCTGCCGTGCGGCTAGAAAAGCGACCATCTGCCGATCCGTGACTGTGGGGTCGTGACGCGCGTCTACTAGATGTACGATGCCTCGGAGCATCCGTTCCCCTTCGAGGTATTGCTCGATCAGGGCCTTCCACGAATCTCGGACTTTCGCCGAGACCTTCGCGTATCCGAATCCCGGGAGATCGACGAGGAAGAAGTGATCGTTGACCCGGTAGAAGTTCAGGGATTGGGTCTTCCCCGGTGCGGCCGAGACCCGGGCCAGCTTCTTTCGCGTTCGCCGCAGGAGAACGTTGATCAGCGACGACTTCCCGACGTTCGACCGCCCCGAGAAGGCGACCTGTGGGAGATCCCCGTGGGCGGGCTCACCGGGCACGTACACGCTCCCGGCGAACTCCACCGTCCTGACCTTCATGCTACTGGGAAAGCTGAGTGCCCAGGTTCGCCCCGCCCTCCAGAACGCTCCTGCGCGGCTGGGGTAGCGCGGACAGGGCCTCGGTGAGGACCTCGTCCATCGTGCTCACGGGGACTAACTCGAGGCCTTGCACGATCTCCTCCGCGAGGAGCTCGAGCTCGGCGACGTTGGCGGTCGGCAGGATGACTTTGTGCAGGCCCTCACGCAGGGCAGCCACGACCTTCTCCTTGATGCCTCCCACGGCGAGGATCCGTCCCCGCAGCGTGATCTCTCCGGTCATGGCGATGTCGCCACGAGAGGGAGTGCCCGTGAGGGCGGAGATCAGCGCGGTAGCGATAGTGATGCCTGCCGACGGCCCGTCCTTCGGCGTCGCCCCTTCGGGAATGTGGATGTGGATGTCCACGTCCTTGTGGAACTGGGGGTCGAGCCCGAGCCGGCTCGCCCTCGAGCGGGCGTAGGTGACGGCAGCGAAGGCGGACTCCTTCATGACGTCGCCCAGGGTTCCGGTGAGCTGGACCTGGCCGGTCCCGGGGATGACGGCCACCTCCACGTCCAGCACCTCACCCCCGGCTTCGGTCCAGGCCAGGCCGTTGGCCATGCCGCAGCGCTGGCCCTCCTCCTCCTCCTTGCTGCGACCCAGATACCGGGGCGGTCCCAGGAGCCCCTTCAGATCATCGGTGCCCACGGCCAGGGGGCCCGCCAGGGGCCCCTGTGCAGCCTTGTCCCGCCCCGCCCGCTTGCGGGCGACCTTCCGGGCGATACGAGAGATGCGACGATCCAGCTCCCGCACGCCCGCCTCGCGAGTGTACTGGCGAATGATCCCTTTGGCGGCCGCCTCGGTGAGGGCCACTTCTCCGGGGTCCAGGCCGTGACGTCGGGCCTGCTGGGGCCAGAGGAAGCGGAGACTGATGGCCAGCTTCTCCGTGTCCAGATAGCCTGGCAGTCGGATGATCTCCATGCGGTCGCGGAGCGGGTCCGGGATTCCGGCCAGGGTGTTGGCCGTCGTCACGAAGAACACGTCGGAGAGGTCGTATTCCAACTCGAGGTAGTGATCCGTGAACGACTTGTTCTGCTCCGGGTCCAGGACCTCCAGAAGGGCGGCTCCGGGATCGCCGTGGAAGTCGCGGGCGAGCTTGTCCACCTCGTCCAGGAGAAAGACCGGATTGACCGTTCCACTGCGTCGCATCCCCTGGAGCACCCTTCCGGGCAGGGCCCCCACGTAGGTACGCCGGTGGCCCCGAATCTCGGCCTCGTCGCGGACACCACCCAGGCTCACCCTCACGAACTCCCGCCCCAAGGCATCGGCGACGCTGAGCCCCAGCGAGGTCTTGCCGACGCCGGGGGGGCCCACCAGGCACAGGATGGGCCCCTTCAGCTCACCGACCAAGGAGAGCACGGCGATGTGATCGAGGATGCGCTCCTTGACCTCATCGAGGCCGTAGTGGGCCTCATCCAGGACCTCTCCCGCGTGCTCGACGTCGAGATTGTCTTCCCGTCGCTCCGTCCACGGAAGCCCTAAGATCCAGTCGAGATACGTCCGGATCACGGCCGCTTCGGGAGCCACCGGGTTCAGCTTCTCCAGTCGGCCAAGCTCTCGCTCGGCGCGCTCGCGCGCGTGCTGGGGTAGCGTCATCGACACAAACTTGGCGGCGAGGTCGGACCACTCCTCGCTGGGATCAGAGCCCAGCTCCTGGTGGATGGCCTTCAGCTGCTCCTGCAGGTACAGCTGCCGGCGATCCGAATCCATCTGCATATGGATCTGGGCATCCAGCTTCTCCTCGATGCGGAGGATCTCCAGCTCGCGGACCAGGATCTCCCTGAGGAGCCCGAAGTAGGCCGGGACGGCGGGCGCCTCCAGGAGCTCCTGCTTCTCGTTGGGGAGGACGAGGAGGTGTCCTGAGATCAGATGCGCCAGGCGCAGCCGGTCCCCGTCCAGCGAAATCGACGCCAAGAGCTCGTCCGGCATCCGGTCACTGAGCCGCACGTACTCGTTGAAGAGCCGTACTACGCCCCGGGCAAGGGCTTCATCCTCGTTGGACTCCGGAGAGGTGGCCGCCTCCTCGGGGACGAAGGGCTCGACGGACGCCCTGAAGCCCGAGTCGGACGGCAGAAAGCGGCGAATCCGACCCCGACCGAGGCCCTCGAGGACCACGCGCGCATTCCCGTCGGGAATCCTCGACACCTGGAGGATCCGGGCGACGGTGCCGACGCGACGGATGTCGTTCCGCCTCGGGTCCTCCACCTGAACATCCTTCTGGGCCAATAGCAAAATGTATCCGTCGCCCTCTTCGGCAGCCTTGAGGGCGGCCAGCGAAGGCGGACGGCCGATGAGGATAGGCAGGACCATGTACGGGAAGAAGACCAGATCCCGGAGGGCCACCACGGGAAGTTGGTCTGGGATCTCGTATGTCTGATCGACGCGGATCAGCGTAGCCATTCGGCTCCTGGGAGCTGCGTCAGTTCGGTCGGACAGACCGCCGTTTTCGGCGTCGCCGCGGACGCGCGCTATCCTACTCCGGGAAACAGATGTGGGGAAGGGCTGCCCGGAAGGCGCGTCGTACCGGTCAGGCTTCCTTCTTCCGCTCCTCGGGGTGGAGCACGAGAAGGGGTGGGACCTCCTGATCGACGCAGTCCGAGGTGACCACTACCTCGCGGACGTCCGTGCGGGACGGGACCTCGAACATGAGGTCGCGCATGAAGTCCTCGATGACCGAGCGCAGGCCGCGCGCACCGGTTCCCCGATCCAGGGTCTTCTCGGCGATCCTGCGCAGCGCGTCCTTGTCGAACGTCAGCCCGATGCCCTCCAGCTCGAACATCTTGCTGTACTGCTTGACCAGGGCGTTCTTGGGCTCCGAGAGGATTCTCACGAGGGCGTCCAGGTCCAGGTCGTTGAGGTGCACCGTCACCGGAAGACGTCCCACGAGCTCGGGGATGAGCCCGAACCGCTGGAGGTCCTCGGGCTCTACAAAGCGGAGAAGCTCGTCCCGCTGCTCCTCGGAGGTCTTCTCTCCGAACCCGATGCGTCTCTTCCCGAGCCGGCCCTCCACGATCTGCTCCAGGCCGTCGAAGGCACCCCCGCAGATGAAGAGGATATTCCGCGTGTCGAGCTGGATGTACTCCTGCTGCGGATGCTTCCGACCCCCCTGAGGCGGCACGGAGGCGATCGTGCCCTCCAGGATCTTGAGGAGCGCCTGCTGCACACCCTCACCCGAGACGTCTCGGGTAATGGACGGATTTTCCGACTTGCGTGCGATCTTGTCCATCTCGTCGATGTAGACGATCCCCCGCTCGCACTCGGCCACATTGAAATCGGCGGCCTGCAGCAGCCGCACGAGGATGTTCTCCACGTCCTCGCCCACGTATCCGGCTTCGGTGAGGGTCGTGGCATCGGCGATGGTGAAGGGGACGTGGAGGATCCGGGCGAGGGTCTGTGCGAGGAGGGTCTTTCCGACTCCCGTCGGCCCGAGGAGGAGGATGTTCGCTTTGTCGATCTCGACTTCGTCGAGGACACCCTGGTTGTTGACCCGCTTGTAGTGGTTGTAGACGGCGACGGCAAGGGTACGCTTGGCGAGCTCCTGGCCGATCACGTACTGGTCAAGGACTTCCTTGATCTCCTGCGGCGTCGGACTGGATACTACGGATTCTGCAGCTTCTCGCTCATCTTCCTCCGCGAGGATCTCGTTGCAGAGCGAGATGCACTCGTTGCAGATGTAGACGGACGGTCCAGAGATGAACTTCTTGACGCTCTCCTTGGACTTTCCGCAGAAGCTGCAGCGCAGGTGTTTGTCACTGGACATTTCGTGCGTCCTCGATAGTCTTCCGCTGTTCTACTCTTCGTCGTCCTTGTCGGACCCGTCAACCTTTTCGTGCGAGTCTTTCGGCTTCGAGCCGTTCGACAAGGGGCCCTCGAGAATCCGGTCGATCAGGCCGTACTCCACTGCCTCTTCCGGGCTCATGAAGCGATCTCGATCGACATCGTCCTGGATGCGCTCGAGAGGCTGCCCAGTGTGTTTGGACAGGATCTCGTTGAGCCGCTGTCTCGTGTAGACGATCTCCTTGGCAGCAATCTCGATGTCGGCCGCCGTACCTTGGGATCCGCCGGAAGGCTGGTGGATCATGATCCGGGCATTGGGCAGAGCGCCCCGCTTGCCCTTTTCACCGGCGGCCACGAGCACTGCGCCCATCGAGGCGGCGATGCCCACGGCGAACGTGGAAACCGGCGCGCGCATGTGCTGGATCGTGTCGTAGATGGCCAACCCTGCGTAGACCCCGCCCCCGGGTGAGTTCACGTAGAGATAGACGTCGCGCTCCGGATCCTCGGCGTCGAGGAACAAGAGCTGGGCGACGATGATGTTGGCCACGTTGTCGTCGATGGGCGTGCCCAGAAAGATGATGCGGTCCATGAGGAGGCGGCTGAAGATGTCATAGCTCCGCTCGCCGCGACTCGTGCGCTCGATGACGTACGGTGGATAGATCGGCATTGGCTCAAGTTGCTCCGTTCTCGTCGGGTCAGTTCTCTGCGATCTCCGACTGCTCTTTGAGAAATTCGAAGACCTTACGTTCGGTGATCTCTCTCTCCAGTGCCTCTAATCTCTCGCTTTTCTGCAGATTGGCGTAGACCTTGGCCGGGCTCTCGCCACTCTTGTCGGCGATCTCCTCGACGCGGGAGTCGATCTCCTCCTCGGTCGCCTGGAGTCCCTGGCTCTCCGACACCTTGTCGATCACCAGGATCCGCTTGACCGCCCGCTCGGCTTGGGGCGTGATCTCCTCTTTCGCCTCCTGCCACTTCTCCGGAGGCACTCCCTCCGGGCTCCCCAGAAGCGACTCCACATAACGGTCCACCATGGACACCGGCACGGTGAAGGGATTCGCCTCGAGGATGGAGTCTAGAAGCTTGCTCCGGACGACGCCTTCCGCCTGATCCTCCGCTTCCCTCTGCAGATCCGATCGGACCTTCCCCGAGAGATCCTCCAGCCCCTCGAAGTCACCCAGGCTGCGAGCGAACTCCTCATTAAGCTCCGGAAGCTCCAGAGTCTGAATCGAGCTCAAGTGGATGCGGAGATGCTCTTCCCCGCCTCGCCGCTCTTCGTTCGGGAAATCGTCGGGAAAACGGACCACGAACTCCCCGCCGGTTCCGATCTCCAGCGATTTGATGGCTTCCTCGATGTCGGGGATGGCGTCCCCTCGGCCGAGCACGAATTCGTAGGGTTGCGTCGCTCCCTCGGCTCCGTCCTCGAGTCGTTCGATCTCCACGCTGACCAGGTTGCCGTCCTCAGACCTGCCGCTGTCCAAGGCCCTCCACTTCCCGTTCTGTTCCCGGAGTTGCTCCAGGACCTGCTGCAGCTTCTCGTGCAGACCGTCGACGCCGGGGCGCTCGATCTTGAAGCCACCCGGCCGGGGAATCTCGATCTCGGGTCTGACGTCGAACGAGATGGAGAAGGTCAGGTCCTGCTCCGGTTCGTACTGGACGTTGCCGACCTCCCCTTCCGAGATGGGGCTCAGCTCGTTGTGGCTGAGCGCCTCCCGGTATGCTGCCCCGATGAGCTTGTCGAGCGCCTCCCGATTCAGGGCGGCTCCGTAACGCTTTTCCACCACGTCAGCCGGGACCCGTCCCTTGCGGAAGCCCGGAAGCTTGAGACGTGACGCGAGCTCTCCCGTGATACGGCGCCGTTCGGACTGAACCACGCCCGCCGGCACGGTAACGCTCATCGTACGGCGCCAGCGCTCGCCCTCCTCCACGGAGATCCGAAGCTGTGTTCCGTCAATAGCCATCTACGCTCAACCCCTCACGAAAGGAATCGGCATCGATTCCGAAAAGCTGAATGCGAAAGGGGGGACTCGAACCCCCACGGCATTAAAGCCACAGGATCCTAAATCCTGCGCGTCTACCAGTTCCGCCACTTTCGCCAGTAATCTCGCCGAAAATCGGGCATTATGCTGGATTAAAAGAAGATAACCGAGCCCGAAAACGCCATCAACAGATAAGCCTCTTGGGCAAAGGAAGGGCGCGCCACCCGGGGGCGACGCGCCTCTCTCATCCGAGTCCGTTACAGTCGGCGCTAGCCGGGAATGCGCACGTGGATCACCCACTGCTGACCGTTGGCCGTCACCACACGGACAGTGGCGATGTCCCCGCGGTCCACGTCGTCCATGATACGCCTTACGTCTGCAGCACTGCCGACAGGCCGCCGGTTGATCTCCAGCACTTTGTAGCCTTCCCTCAACCCCCTCCGAAAGGCGGGGCCGTTCACCTGCGCGTCGGTGATGACCGCACCGTCGACCTCGCGGAAGCCATAGTCCGAAGCGTGCTCGCGCGTCATATTCTCGATGAGCAGGCCGAGCTTGTCGTCCATCCGCCCTTCGTCACGCACCGGAACGGCGGCCATGGTGGCAGGCTTGCTGCTCAAGGGAGCCTCACCGAGGCGCACGTTGATCGTCAAGCGACGACGGTCGCGATAGACCGTCACGGCGATCCGATCGCCCGGATGCTTGCGTGCGATGCTCTGCTGCAGCTGACCGACCCGGCCGATAGGTTGATCGTCGATGGCCACGATGACGTCGTAGAGCTTGAGCCCGTACTCCTCAGCCGGACCACCTCCGGTGATCGTGGTCACCTCCACCCCGGAGACGGTGCGCAGGCCGTAGCTCTCGGCCGAGATGGCGTCGACGCCCGTCATGCCTATACCCAGCAAGGCCCTGCGCACCTGCCCGTACTCGACCAGATCCTCCATGACCCGATAGGCCAGGTCGATGGGGATGGCGAAGCCGTAACCCTGATAATACCCCGTCCTGCTAGCGATGGCCGAGTTGATGCCTACCACCTGACCCCGGAGGTTTACCATCGGGCCGCCCGAATTACCCGGGTTGATCACGGCGTCCGTCTGGATGAAGTCCTCGATGGCGAATCCCTGATTGCCGGCCGTCTCCTGATCCTGTGCAAGCTCGCGCTGAAGCAGCTGCAGAGGCCGGCCGAGAGCGCTGACGATGCCTACCGTCACCGTGTAGTCCAGGGGACGGCTCGTGCCGCCGAACCCCGGATTGCCGATGGCCACGATCCACTCGCCCACACGGAGCTCGTCGGAGCTTCCGAGGCTCAACTTGGTGAGGCCGTCCGCGTCGATTTTGATGACCGCCACGTCCGTGAACGGATCCCGCCCCACCAGCGTGGCCGGGAAGGACCGTCTGTCCTGGAGGAACACGGTCAGTGTGCTCGCGTCGGCAACGACGTGGTTGGCGGTGAGGATGTATCCGTCGTTCGAGACGATGAACCCGCTTCCACCCGACACTTGGTCGGGCCGATCCCGCTGATCCTGCTCAGGGAAGTTCCGGAACAGTCGGCTGGGCGGCTGTTGGGAGAGCTGGACCTGTCTCCGCGCCTCGATTCGCACCACCGCAGGAGTCACCATCTCGGCGACGCTGACGAATGCGTCGCTGAGATCCATGGCGGGCTGGACGGCTTCCACCGGGATCTGTGACTGGGTATCGATGACCGGCATCGAGTACGTCACGCCCGTCCACCCGAGTGCAGAGGCGATGCCCAGCCCGAACAGGGAGGCCACCGCCGCATAGAATACGATCTTCATCTTTGCACGAAGAGGATCATACATGTCAGGTATTTCCTCATTTCCGATATCGATTGCGTGACGCCTACCGACGCGCCGGCTCGTACTACCCTGGAGACGGACACGACGGTCCGCCTAGTGCACCCGGCGCCCTCCTACACTTTCTCGGACGCGAAGCCGGTCGGCCACGGTTGCACGGCCTCCCCGGCCTACTCCCCCGAGGCTCTTTCGAGGCGGAGGAACGCAGGTCGGTCTCACCACGCCTATCTGAGATGTAAGCCGTCGGCGGTCACGACGGTTTCAAGCTGACCGTCGTGCCATTCGCTCGTTTAGTACCCCCGCGCGACCGCTATCCTTCGTCAACGATCTCGTAGTCGGCCTCGACGACCTCTTCCTCCTCCTCGGCGCTCTCGGCGGCATCGGCCTCGGTCGCGTCGCCCTCGCCTTCATCGGCAGGCTCGGCTTCGGCGGCCTGGGACTGGTACATCTCCTGCCCAGCGGCGCTGAAGGCCTGCATCAGCTCGTCCCGGGCCGAGTTGAACGTCGCTGCGTCGTCGCCCTTGAGGGCTTCCTTGCCGGCCTCCACGGCCTGATCGAGGCGCTCCTTCGTGCCCTCGGAGACCTGATCACCCCACTCCTCGGAGTCCTTCTCCACCTGGTAGACCAGGGAGTCGAGCTGGTTGCGGGCCTCGACCTTCTCTCGCCGCTCCTCGTCTTCGTCCGCGTGCGTCTCGGCGTCCTTCACCATCTTGTCGATTTCAGTGTCGCTGAGTCCGCTGGACGCTTCGATGCGGATCTTCTGCTCCTTGCCCGTGGCGTTGTCCTTGGCCGAGACGTGGAGGATTCCGTTCGCGTCGATGTCGAAGGTGACCTCTACCTGGGGCATGCCCCGAGGAGCCGGCGGAATGCCGGTGAGCTGGAACTTGCCGATGGTCTTGTTGTCGACAGCCATCTTGCGCTCGCCCTGGAGCACGTGGATCTCCACGGTGGTCTGATTGTCCTCCGCCGTGGAGAAGACCTCGGCCTTCTCGGTAGGGATGGTCGTGTTCCGGCTGATCAGCGCGGTCATGACGCCGCCGAGCGTCTCGATCCCTAGTGACAGCGGCGTCACGTCCAGCAGCAGCACGTCCGTCACGTCGCCGGCCAGAACGCCTCCCTGGATGGAGGCTCCCACGCCCACGACCTCGTCGGGGTTTACGCCCTTGTGGGGGTCCTTACCGAAGAACTCGGTGACGATTTCCTGGATCTTCGGGATCCGGGTGGAGCCACCTACCAGGATGACCTCGTCGATCTCCGACGGGTCGAGCCCTGCATCCTCGAGAGCCGTCTTCATGGGCGGGATGGTGCGCTCGACGAGATCGTCCACGAGCTGCTCGAGCTTGGCCCGGGTCAGCGCGTAGTTCAGATGCTTGGGGCCCTCCTGTGTGGCTGTGATGAACGGGAGGTTGATGTCGGTCTGTTGCGTCGAGGACAGCTCCATCTTGGCCTTCTCGGACGCCTCCTTGAGGCGCTGGAGAGCCATGGCGTCCTCGGAGAGGTCGATCCCCTGGTCCTTTTTGAACTCGGCAACGAGCCAGTTGATGATCTTCTGGTCGAAGTCGTCACCACCCAGGTGGGTGTCACCGTTAGTGGACTTCACCTCGAAGACGCCGTCCCCCAACTCGAGGACGGAGATGTCGTACGTTCCACCTCCGAGATCGAACACGGCGATCTTCTCGTCGGCCTTCTTGTCCAGCCCGTACGCCAGAGCGGCGGCGGTGGGCTCGTTGATGATGCGAAGTACATCTAGGCCGGCGATCTTCCCGGCGTCCTTCGTGGCCTGCCGCTGGGCGTCATTGAAGTAGGCCGGCACCGTGATCACGGCCTGCTCGACCTTCGTCCCCAGGTAATCCTCGGCGGTCTGCCTCATCTTCTGCAGGATCATAGCCGAGATCTCGGGGGGTGTGAACGTCTTGTCTGCGTTCGGGACCTTCACCTGAACGCGGCCCTTGGAGTCGGTCTCGACGGCATAGGGGACCAGCTTCTGCTCTTCGGTCACCTCGGAGCCCTTGCGGCCCATGAACCGCTTGATGGAGAAGATGGTGTTCTCCGGATTGGTGATGGCCTGTCGGCGCGCCACCTGACCTACGAGACGCTCACCATCTCTCGTGAAGGCCACCACGGACGGCGTGGTGCGTCCACCCTCCGAGTTGGGGATGACGACGGGCTCGCCCCCCTCCATGACGGCGACTACCGAGTTGGTGGTCCCCAGGTCGATGCCGATTACCTTTCCCATGTCTGCTCCTTTACGCGCCTGACGAGTATGTGATGGGCCCCAATTAGGGTCCCCCGGGTATGCTCCTGGCACGGCATGTGCAATGATCATGCCCAGTACGAGGCTCAAAAAGCCGCCAAACTGGCGCCTTTCCGGCAGTATCCTGCCCAAATGGCATATTGCGGAGGAGCCCGTGTTTCCCATCTACGACGACAACCCCACGGAGATCTTCCCGATCTTCACCTTGGGTCTCATCGCTGCCACGGTCTTCGTCTGGGTCTACGTGCAGGGAGCAGGGTTGTCCCCGGGATCCCTCGACGCCTCGATCTGCGTGTTGGGGATGGTCCCGGCGGAGATCACCGGACAGGCTGCACCGGGCGCCGGGGTGCGTCTGGGCCCCGACGTGGTCTGCCGCCTGGGCGGTCTCACCTGGCACGCGCTGCTGACGTCTGTGTTCCTGCACGGCGGTTGGATGCACATCCTCGGCAACATGTGGTTCCTGTGGATCTTCGGGAACAACGTGGAGGACTCCATGGGCCACCTCCGGTTCCTGATCTTCTACCTCCTCATCGGAGCCGTGGCCGGCCTGGGTCATATCGCTTCCGACCCGAGCTCACCCATTCCAACGGTGGGCGCCTCGGGGGCCGTGAGCGGCATCATGGGGGCCTACATGGTCCTCTATCCCACAGCCCGGGTCGCCACGGCGTTCTGGTTCATAATCTTCGTGCGAGTGATCGAGCTGCCGGCGTTCATCATGCTGGGCCTGTGGTTCGGGTTTCAGGTCCTCTCCACCCAGCTGCAGCCGCCCGGGGCGAGTGGGGGCGTCGCCTTCTGGGCCCATATCGCCGGGTTCGTAGCGGGGGTCGTCCTCATCCCGCTGTTCCGCAGCCGGCGGCTCGTGGAGGCGAAGCGGAAGCGCGTCAACCTGGACATCCACGGGATCCCTTACCGAGGTTGGTTCTGACCCACCCGGCTGGCTACGCCGCGTCGTCCCGCCTCGATCCCACGGCGCCCCGAATGGCCGAGACACTTCTGGGACACCATACTAGATCGTTACCGTTGGGGCCGCTCGACGGCCATGTGGTGGCGCAACTTGCAAGACGAACAGGAGCCGAGGCGATGAAGCGGCCCTCCGGGGGCATCCTCTTCTTGTGGACTGCTGCGGCCATGCTCCTCTTGACCGGGGCTACGATGGCCGGCCATTCGGACATCGATGCCAATGAGGCGGCGGGTGCCGCACGTGCCGCCGTCGTACCTGTCTCCGCCCCTGGAAGCGCGGTCCCCGCCCCGCTGCAGATCTCGCCCATCGGCCGTGACCTGGACACTCCGCTGGTGGACCGGGCCAGGTCTCTGGTGGGATTGCTCGTTCTCGGGCTCATCGCCTGGCTGCTCAGCGTCGACCGTAAGACCGTTCACTGGAGGGTGGTGATCTGGGGCATGGCGCTCCAGCTTCTCTTCGCGGTCTTCATCCTCAAGACTCCAGTGGGGGGGCTCGCCTTCGACGTCCTCAATCGGATGGTGATGGCCCTCCTCGGCTTCACTGTGGATGGCGCCAGCTTCATCTTCGGGAATCTGGTCTGGGACAACGTGCCCGTCGGTCAGGGTCCGGCTGGTCCGGCGGGGCAGGGGGTGTTCCAGCCGGCCCAGGGACAGGTGGCCAACACCGGGGCGCTCTTCGCCTTCAACGTGCTTCCCACCATCATTTTCTTTTCATCCCTCATGACCGTGCTCTACCACCTCGGGATCATGCAGGTGGTGGTGAAGTGCTTCGCGTGGGTCATGCAGCGGACCATGCGCACGTCGGGAGCCGAGACTCTGTCCGCGGCGGGGAACATCTTCGTGGGCCAGACCGAGGCGCCCCTTCTCATCAAGCCCTTCCTCGACCGGATGACCCGCTCAGAGATCATGGCGGTGATGACCGGTGGGTTCGCGACGGTGGCGGGGGGAGTTCTGGCCGCCTATGTGGGGATGCTGGTCGCTTTCTTCCCCGACATCGCGGGGCATCTCATAGCGGCATCCGTCATGTCTGCGCCGGCGGCCCTAGTGGTGGCGAAGCTCATGTATCCGGAGACGGAAGAGCCCGAGACATCGGGGACACTCGAGCTGAAGGTGAAACGTCCGGACCCGAACGTCATCGGCGCCGCCGCACGCGGTGCATCCGAAGGGCTCCACCTGGCCCTCAACGTAGGGGCCATGCTGCTGGCCTTCGTCGCCCTCGTGTTCATGATCGACGGCATTCTCGGGCTGCTCGGTGGCCTGGTGGGGGTGGAGAGTCTGTCCCTCCAGGCCATCCTCGGGTGGTTGCTTTCACCCATCGCTTGGCTCATGGGCGTCGCCTGGGTGGACGCCGCCGAGGTGGGGGCTCTCCTCGGCATGAAGACCGCTCTGAACGAGTTCTTTGCCTACCTTCAGCTAGCGTCCACGCTAGGACAGGGATCCAACCTCCAGCCGAGATCGATCGTCATCGCCGCGTACGCGCTGTCCGGGTTCGCCAACTTCTCGTCCATCGCCATCCAGATCGGGGGGATCGGAGGGATCGCCCCGTCCCGCAAGGACGATCTCGCCCGAATCGGGCTCCGCGCCATGATCGGCGGCACCATAGCCGCGTTCATGACGGCTACGGTGGCGGGGATGCTGATTTGAGCATGGCCACTGAACCCAGACCCTTGAGCGTCCCCCAGGCGGCTGAGGCGCTCCGGGCACGCATCGACGGGGAGCCAGAGGTCCTCGCGGTACTTGGCTCCGGGCTCGCCGGCCTCGGGGATGTCATCGAGGACCCGGTGACCATGGATTTCAGCGAGGTACCGGGTTATCCCGCCATCGGGGTAGCCGGGCACGCGGGCCGGTACGTCTGCGGCCGCCTCGAGGGGAAGCGTATACTGGTGCAGGTCGGGCGCTTCCACGCCTACGATGGTCACGCGATGGACGTAGTGGTGGCTCCCATGCGTATCGCCGCCTCACTGGGCATCGGCACAATGGTCGTCACCAACGCCGCCGGAGGAGTCGACCCCAACCTGACGTCGGGAAGCCTGGTTCTCCTGGATGACCACATCAACTTCATGTACAGGAGTCCCTTGGTGGGTCCGGTCCGTGATGGCGAAGGACGCTTTCCGGACATGAGCCGGCCCTACGACGCCACACTGCAGGAGCTGGCCCTCGAGGCAGCACTCGAGCTCGGCATCCCTCTTCCTCGCGGGACGTATGCCGGGATGCTGGGACCCAGCTACGAGACGCCGGCTGAAGTACGCATGCTTGCCTCTCTGGGCGCTGACATTGTCGGGATGTCCACCGTCCCCGAGGTGATCACCGCACGGGCGCTGGGTCTACGGGTCCTGGGCTTCTCGGTCGTCACGAATCCCGCAGCCGGAGTGTCCGGCGGGGACGAAGCCCTCACCCACGCCGAGGTGTTGGAGATGGGCGGGAGGGCGACCGATCGTCTCGCTGCCATCCTGAGGGGCGTCTTGCGCGCGCTTGAAGGCTGATGAAGAAGTACAGCGGGTCGCGTTGCGGATGCCACGGCCCCAGATCCTAGGCGGAGCGACGACGCCATAGCCGTCGCTACGGTTAGGAGCTCCAACGACGGAGATGGGGCCGTGCCACCGCAACCCACGAACACGTACGTTCATATCAACTATGCTGTTGGGCACAGGGTGCGCGGCCCACTGTACTTCTTCATCAGCCTTCTGAACTGATCCGACTCAGTCTTTCGGGAACGCTGGTACGAAGTGGTTGATGGGACCCTGCCCGGCTCCTAGGCCCGGTGCCGACGCGAGGGCACGGGCTACGAAGTCCACCGCAGCGTCGGTGGAGTCGACCAATGATCGCCCCAGTGCCAGGCCCGCGGCGAGGGCCGCCGACAGTGTGCAACCGGTGCCGTGACCGGCTCCCACGTCGAGACGGGGGCGAGACCAAACGCGGTGACCTTCGCTCGTCAGCAGCAGGTCCACGGCGTTATCCCCCCGCAGGTGCCCGCCCTTTATGAGGGCCGCCCGAGCACCCATCCAGAGCAGCTCCCGACCTGCTGCCTCCAGGTCATCAGGCCCCTCCAGGGGTCGCTCGGTCAGGATCCGGGCCTCGTGGACGTTGGGTGTGACCACGGCGGCCAGCGGGATCAACTCCCCTCGGATGGCGTCAACCGCGTCCTCGTCGAGGAGCCGATGGCCGGTGCTAGAGACCATCACCGGATCGAGGATGTAGTTGTCGAGGCGATGGTCGCGGATGCCCTCGGCCACCGCGTGGACCAGCCCGGCCGTGGCGAGCATGCCAGTCTTCACGGCTACCGGTGCGAGGTCGCTGACCACGGCGTCGATCTGGGCCCGAACCACCCCCTCGGGGATGGCGTGCACGGCGTCCACGCCGAGGGTGTTCTGAGCCGTCACCGCGGTGACGGCGCTGCACCCGAAAACTCCGAATGCATGAAAGGTCTTGAGATCCGCCTGTATTCCCGCACCGCCTCCGCTGTCGCTTCCGGCGATTGTGAGGGCCACTGGAGGTGGGTTATCCATTGAGTCGAAGGATGCGAGGGTCGGCCTTCGGTGTCTGATACCGGTCCGAGGCCAATCTAGTGTGATGTCCCAGAAGTTCGCGAGATCAATGGCCGAGACAGTTCTGGGACACCACACTAATGTTTCGTTTCCGAAGTGCGCGAGTGACCAAGAGGGAGCCCATGCCGAGCAAGCACAAGGTATTGCTCATCGAGCGCCTGAAGACCCGCAAGGGCCGGCCCCGGGAGGGGCTCGTGCTGGTGGAGGGGGTGCGCTGCGTGCGGGAGGCGCTCGCCGCGGACGTGCAGGCCCGCTTCGCGGTGCGGTCTCCGCGGCTCCTCGGCACCGAGGCCGGTAGGGCCCTCGCGGCCGACCTCTCGAATCGGGGAGTGCCCGTGGACGAGATGGACGATGGTGACTTGGATCGCATGGCGGACACCGAGCATCCGCAAGGAGTCCTTCTCGTCTGTGAGGAGCCGAAGCGGCGACTCTTTCACCTTCCTGCCCTGGCCGGTGGACCAATTCTGCTCCTCGACGGAATTCAGGATCCCGGGAACCTCGGAACGCTCATCCGAGCCGCCAGGGCATTCGGAGTTTCGTCGGTTGTGGCCCTGGACGGATCGGTGGATCCCTGGAACGCCAAGGCCGTAAGAGCTTCCGCCGGGACCAGCTTTCACGTGGACGTCGAGCGGGCCGCATGGGTCGAGGTCGGTCCCTGGCTCGTGAGTCAGGGCGTGGAGGTTCTGGCCGCAGATCCCAGCGGACGCGATGTTAGCGAGGTAGAGCCGAGGCTGCCCTGGGCGCTGGCGGTGGGAAACGAGGGGGCTGGGCTCCGACCCGAGATCGTGGCCTCCGCTGCTCACAAAGTCGCGATCCCCATGGCGGCGGACGTGGACTCCTTGAACGCTGGAGCGGCGGGCTCGATCCTTCTCTACGTCCTCACAACGCACGGGAGTGACATTCCTTGATCGACGCCTGGATGGTTTCTGTGGCAGCCGGGGCCTTCGGGCTCACGATCGGATCGTTCTTGAACGTGTGCACCCTGCGCTGGCCGCAGGACGAGTCGGTGGTGTTCCCCGGCTCGCACTGCCCCTCGTGCGGCGCCGACATCCGCTGGTACGACAACGTGCCGGTCCTGAGTTACTTCTTCCTCAGGGGACGCTGTCGGGCCTGTAAGGAGCGGATCTCCCTCCAGTATCCGTTTGTGGAGCTCGCGACTGGCCTCGTGTGGGCCGGTGTTTTCACATATGGAGGACTCTCGGGGGAAGCGTTCCGGGGGGCGGTCTTCCTGACCATTCTCTTCGGGATCTCCCTGAGTGACGCCCGCTTCTACATCATCCCGGATCAGTTCTCACTGGGCGGCCTGGTTCTGGGGGGTATTCTCTCGTTCCTCCCGAGCGGGCTGACCCCGCTTCAGGCTCTGCTCGGAGCCGTGCTGGGCTTCGCCCTGCTGAGGGGCGTCGCGGTGGCCGGGAAGTGGATGTTCAAGAAGGACGCCATGGGGGGTGGGGACGTAAAGATGATGTCGATGGTCGGGGCTTTTCTGGGGATGCCCGGGGTGCTCCTGACCATCTTTCTGGGTGCTCTCCTGGGCTCCGTGATCTTCGGACCCATCTCATTCAAGACCGGCAAGCTCGTGCCGTTCGGGATCTTCCTGGCGGCAGGTGCCGCGGTGACCTACGGATGGGGAGAGGCCATCATCGGGTGGTACGTCACATCCATCCTCCATATGCCTGCGCCGTAAGGGCTCGCGCGGGCTAAGGGTCCGAGCAGTCCCGCTGATGGCCGCAAGCCAGGCAGACGATCTTGCAGTGACGCTCGAGCACGGGGCCTCCGCACAGCTCGCAACAGGGGGCGTCGGCCTCTCCCATCCCCTGGTCCAGGTAGGCTCTGGACAGCTCGATGTAGTGGCGCCCCCCTCGTGCGATCCAGGTGGCGGAGTCGTCGAGAGTCCGTTTGACGACTCCCGGGATTCCCGCCACCAGGCTGCGGTCGGGGATCTCGGTTCCCTCCAGGACGACAGCGTTGGCGCCGATCACGCACTCGATGCCGATGCGGGCCTTCTGGAGAATGACGGCATTCATGCCCACCACGGTCCGATCGCCGATCTCGCAACTCTCGAACTTGGCTCCGTGCCCCACGGTCACCTGTTCGCCGATGCGGGTGGGCGCCCAGCCGCCGACGTGGACCACGCAGTTGTCCTGCACGCTGGTGCCCGCCCCGACGATGATCCCGTTCTCGGGGTCGTCTCCACGAAGTACCGCGCCGAACCAGATGCTGGCCTCTTCGCCGACGGTCACGTCTCCCACGAGGACGGCGTTGGGGGCGATGAAAGCGGTATCGGCGATTCGAGGCCGCTTCCCGTTGAAGGGCAGGATGATGGCCATCGAGACGGCTAGTGTTCCGTTTCGGATGCACCGTGCCCTCGACTGGCCGAGACACTTTGGTAACGGGACACTACGCGCTCTCGTCTCTGCCCGTCGTCGAGAGCTTGGTCAGGCGGGCACGGATCACGTGCGTGTCCGAGGCTTCCAGGATCTCGATCCGGACCCCGGCACAGTCGAGCGTCTCTTCGGCCTCAGGTACGTAGCCCAGCTCTTCGAGGATGAATCCGTTGAGGGAGCGATGCTCGAGCTGGGGGATGGCCACGGTGAACGCGTGGTTGATCTCCCGGACGTCCATGCCGCCCGGCGCTTCCACCTCGGTGCGGGACAGGCGGATCAGCGCCACCTCGTCCGCGTCGGTCTCGTCGACGATCTCGCCCACCAGCTCCTCAATGATGTCTTCCAGGGTCACCAGCCCATCGGTTCCACCGAACTCGTCGGCGACGATCCCCATGTGGATCCGACGCGCCTGGAACTGCCGGAGCAGCTGCGTCAGCGGCAGGGAGCCCGGCACGAAGAGCGGCTCCCGGGACAGCTGGGCAAGGATTATGGAGGTGCGGCCGGCCACGTAGTTCTCGTAGGCCTCACGAACGTACAGGATGCCCGAGATGTCATCGGTCGTCTCCCGGTAGACCGGCACCCGGGAATATGGGACCGTCTCGAGCTCGCTCATGATCTCCTCAAGGGTAAGGGAGTCCCTCCAGGCGAAGATGTCGACCCTGGGAGTCATGACGTCCCACGCCGTCAACTCGTCCAAGCGGAAGGCTCTCTCCACGAGAAGGTGCTCTTCCACCCCCACCAGCCCTTCCTCCTGTCCCAGCTCCGTGATCTCACGGACGGCCCGCTCCTCCTGGGTCGACCCCTCGTCTCCGTTCCGTCGCACCAGGAAGCCGGTGAGGCGCCCGAAGGGGGCCGTGGCCGCTCCCACGGTCCTCTCGACGAACATGAGGAGGGGAGCGGCGCCGAGGGCCATGCGGAGGGGCCGGATGGTAACCAGGAGCCGAGGGATGCTCTGCCCCACGACCAAGACGGCTCCGCCTCCGATGACAAGTCCCAGCACACCACCGGTGATCCCCCCGAGCAGCGTGCCCAGAATGACGGAGACGCCCACGGCGGCGGCGTTGAGCATGGTGGTCGGGATGAGCAGGGAGGCCCGCACCGCTTCGGGCCGGGCTCTCAGATCGGCCAGGGCTTCTGCCCCCTGGAATCCTTCTTCCTCCAGCGTCCGTAGCCGCGAGGAGCCGACGGCGAAAGCGGCTGTCTCCGCTGCGACAAGGGCCGCAGAGAGCAGGATCGAGACGACCGCTGCGGCCAACAGCAGCCACATCATGTGATACCCCGGGTAGTCGGCGGGCGATCGCCCGCCTCGCTACTTGGACCTACGTCCATGCAACCGTTTCCTGCAGAAGCTCTGCAATCACGTCACGGGTCACCCGTCCATCGGCTTCGGCTTCGAAGTTGAGCACGATGCGGTGTGCCAGGACGGCGGGCGCGACTGCGATAACATCCTCGTACGACGGAATGGGATCGCCCCGGCAGGCCGCGCGGGCCTTCGCGCCGAGGACAAGGTACTGGGAAGCCCGAGGGCCGGCGCCCCAGCTCACATATCGCTCCGATACCGCCGCCGTTTCTTTCAGGCCGGGTCGCGTAGAACGTGCGAGGTGCACCGCAAACGAGACGAGTGAGGGAGACGCCGGGACCCTGCGCACCAGCTGTTGGAGCTTGATGAGCTCCTTCGAGGACACTACGGGTCGGATCTGAGGATCCTCCTCACCTGTCGTCCGCATGGCGATCTCCTCCTCTTCGTCCCTGGACGGATACCCGATGGGAAGCTCGAGCATGAAGCGGTCGAGCTGCGCCTCGGGCAGGGGGTAGGTGCCCTCCTGCTCGATGGGGTTCTGGGTAGCCAGCACGAAGAACGGTGCCTCCAGATCATACGTCTGCCCCGCGGCGGTCACCTCCCGCTCCTGCATAGCCTGGAGCAAAGCGGCCTGGGTCTTCGGCGGGGTCCTGTTGATCTCGTCTGCTAGAACCACGTTGGCGAAGATGGGCCCTCGGACGAAGCGAAACACCCTGCGTCCCGTAGAGCGATCTTCCTCGATGACCTCGGTTCCGGTGATGTCGGTGGGCATCAGGTCCGGGGTGAACTGAATGCGGCTGAAGTCCAGGTCCAGAGCCTCGGCCAGAGTCGAGATCAGCAGGGTCTTCGCCAGGCCCGGAACACCCACCAGGAGTACGTGCCCGTTGGCCAGAAGGGCGGTGAGCAAGCCCTCCACCACCTCATGTTGGCCGACGATCTGCTTTTCGATCTCGCGTCTGATCTCTTCGGCGACCCGAGCGACGCGCTCAAGGAGCTCCAGGTCCCGATCTCGGACAACCGTTTTCGTCGTTGGCGTCATCAGATCGCTTCCGCGCCCTTCTGAAAGGTTTGGCCGCGCGGCGGGCGTGGCATGGTGTGACGGCTACGCAGCGTACCCGCCACCTGCCGCCAGAGGTCCCGTGTTCGTATCTCTTGCGAGGAGCGTTCGACGACGACGTCGGGCCGATTCGAGCCTGCCTAATCACATCGCGAAGTTGACTTCGGTGCGGTCCCCCGTCAAGCGTCGTGGATCCCCCGGAATCCCCTTTGAACAGGGAGAAAATGGCGCTTGCGAAATTTTTCACAAGCTTCTAAATTTGGCTGGTTTTGGGCTACCGACGGGAGTTCCAGCCGATGCCAGGGTCAGGAGATCCGAGCGCAGATCGAGGGAGGGAGGTGGTCCGCGCATCCTCCCAGTTCCTGGGGCTCGGGATGGCCTTGGCCGCGTCGGTAGCGCTCTTCGGATGGGTCGGATCCGAGATCGGACAAAGAGTCGGGTCCGAGGCGTTGTTCACGCTCCTCGGCATGTTCTTGGGGGGCGCGACCGCTTTCTACAGTCTCTACGTGCAATCGGTGGTACGTCCACGACAGGAGCACGACCGCGAGGAGAGCGAGAAGGATTGAGTGCCCTTAGCCGTTACGCCTTGACCGCGCTTCTGATAGTGGGCTTGGGAGCCGTGGCACTCTGGGTGTTTCTGGATGATGCGGGAAGAAGAGGGATTCTCCTGGCGACGCTGATTGCTTACCCTGTCCAAGTCATCGCGTTCGGGTTACTCCTACGCGCCCGAGGGGAGCCGACACACTTCATGGCGTGGTGGGGGGCCGGGATTGCGCTCCGGGTGGCGGTGGTCGTGGCGGTGGGGTTGGCGTCCTCGAGGCTCGAGTCGGTGGAGCCGGCAGCGCTTCTGCTGTCGCTGGTGGGGTTCTTCTTCGTCTTGTTGTTGATGGAACCGGCCTTTCTCAAGGTCGACAGTGAGGACGCACGGACGACGACATGAGTCTATTCGGAGCTCTGCAGGCCGGGGAAGCGGCTGAAGAGGCAGGCCATGGTGCCGAGGCCGGTCTTTCCATGGAGGGGCTGCCCGACTTCATCTCGCACCACATCGGCGACGCCAAGGACATCGAGTTCGCCGGTGGGCACTGGAGTCTGGAGTCACTGAGCATGGATCCCATCCAGCTGGGATCCGTCGCTATCGATCTGTCGCCGACCCGTCAACTCGTGGTGATGCTGCTCGTTGCGGTTCTGCTTACCCTGATCTTCATCCCCGTGGCCAGGGCCATCCGGTCGAAGGGCGTGGAAAAGGCGCCCAGCGGATTCGCCAACGCCATGGAGGCCATGATCATCTACTTCCGGGACGACGTGGTGCGGGCGAACATCGGGCATGGTGCCGATGCCTATACCTCGTACATCCTCACGCTGTTCTTCTTCATTCTGGGCATGAACCTGATCGGGCTCACGCCCCTGGGGATCACCCCCACGGCGAACCTGTCCGTGACGGCCGCGCTGGCCGTCATCAGCTTCATCGTAATCGAGGTTTCGGGATTCAGGGTCCTCGGGCCCGTCGGGTACGCCAAGACGATCTTCTTTCTGCCCGCGGGCGTTCCAACACTCATGAAGCCGGCGATGCTGGTCATCCTGACGGTGGTTGAGTTCCTGGGTAAGCTGGCCAAGCCGTTCGCGCTGGCGGTGCGTCTCCTCGCCAACATGACGGCGGGTCACACGCTGATCCTTGCCATCATGGGCATGATCTTCGTGTCCCAGAGCTACCTCGTGGGCGTCGCTTCGGTCACCATGGCCAGCATTCTCATGATTCTCGAGTTGTTCATCGCCTTCTTGCAGGCCTACATCTTCGTGATGCTTACCTCCGTCTTCATCGGGCTCATACGTCACGCTCATTAGTCACCGTCACACAACAAAGGACACACGATGCTGCACGCACTCGTTACCGTCGTTCAGGAGGCTGCCGCGAATGGAGAAGCAGCCGGAAGCTCCATTGGTCTCATTGGCGCGGGTCTCGCGATCGGGGGCGCCGTGCTCGGTGCGGGACTCGGAATCGGTCCCATCGGATCAGCTGCGGCCCAAGGGATCGCACGCCAACCGGAAGCCAAGGGTGATATTCAGGCGGCGGCGATCATCTTCGCGGCGCTCATCGAGGGTGTGGCGCTCTTCGGTATCGGCCTCGCGTTTCTGATGATAACTCGATGACAGTTAGACGCATGCTCGCGGTCCTCGGGTCGTACGCGCTGATTCTTCCCGTGCCCGCGATGGCGCAAGAGGGTGGGGCGGCATGTTCGACCTAAACCTCGGACTCACCGTTTGGACGAGCTTCGTGTTCCTCGCGCTGCTCGGCATCCTGTGGAGTTACGCCTGGAGGCCGCTCCTCGCCGCCGTCGAGGCGCGGGAGAGCGGCATTCAGGACACGTTGGACCAGGCCGCCAGCGAGAGGGAGGAGGCTGGCAAGCTCCTGGCGGAGCACAAGCAGCAGATGGCCGACGCACGTCGCCAGGCCCAGCAGCTGATTGCCGAAGCCAAGGAGGCGGGTGAAAAGGTCCGTCAGGATATCGAAGAGAAGGCCAGGGTGGAGGGCCAGGCCTTGATCGAGCGCGCCCGCGAGTCCATCGAGCGTGAGAAGGATGCGGCCCTCGATGCGCTACGGAGAGAGTCCGTAGACCTGGCTCTGGCCGCCGCGGCCAAGCTCATGCACGAGAGCCTCGATGAAGCCAAGAACCGGGAGCTGGTCATGGGCTACATCGATGATCTCAGCGAGCAGGGTGAGGGGGCCCAAGCGTGAGAGACGAAACGGTCGCGCGAAACTACGCCGAGACCCTTCTCGAGGTAGCGGAGCGGCACGAAGGGCTGGAGGCATTCGGGGACGGCATCGAAGTCGTCGCGCGCCTCGTCGACGAGAACCCCAGCTTCCGGATCTTCCTGGAGACCCCGCGGATCGCGGCGAGTCAGAAGAAAGAAGTCATCCGGAGCGTCTTCGCCGACGCTCTTCCGGCCACTCTGATCAACTTCCTGCTCGTCACCATCGACAAGAGGAGACAGCGTCTTCTGGGGGAGATCGTGAAGGAGTACGACACCCTTGTGGACCAGCGTCTGGACCGCGTGCGGGTAGAGGTCACGCTGGCTCGCAGCATGGACGAAGCATCCATGGCCGAGCTTCAGGAGCGGCTGACGGCCCTCATCGGCCGTCAGGCCATCCCCCAGGTAAGGGTGAAGCCCGGCATTTTGGGCGGCATCGTCGTCCGGGCGGGCGACACGATTTACGACGGATCCCTGCGAAACAGGCTGGATGGAATGCGTCGGAGGTTGTTGACGACCGACCTCCCTACAGCGGGGAAGGCATGACGGGGAATCGGGCCGGCCCGAGCCGGCTTTCGTGATGGAATCACAGGACTAGGAAATGGCTAACGATGCGGGACTCCGCGCCAGCGAGATCAAGGGCGTCCTCCTTTCCGAGATCGAGAACTACGGGGAGCGGCTCCGGGCCGAAGAGGTGGGCGAAGTCCTCGAGGTGAAGGACGGCATCGCGCGCATTTACGGCCTCACCAAGGCGATGGCCAGCGAGATGCTGGAGATCACCGCCGCCGACACCGACGAGGCCGTGACGGCCTTGGCGCTCAACCTCGAAGAGGACAACATCGGCGCCGTCATCATGGGAGACTGGACGCGGCTGCACGAGGGCGATCAGGTCCGCCGGACCGGCCGGGTGTTGGACATCCCCGTCGGTGAAGGATACGTCGGGCGGGTCGTGGACCCCCTCGGTAGCCCCATGGATGGCAAGGGACCCGTCGATCCCATCGAGGACCGCCGCCATATCGACGTCGTGGCTCCGGGCATCGTCATGCGCCGGCCGGTGAACGAGCCCCTTCAGACGGGTCTCAAGGCCATCGATTCCATGATTCCGATCGGGCGGGGCCAGCGCGAGCTCATCATCGGCGACCGAGGTACGGGAAAAACGGCCATCGCCGTCGACACGATCATCAACCAGAAGGACACCGACGTCATCTGCGTGTACTGCGCCATCGGGCTGCGGGCCGGTAAGGTGGCCGGTGTCGTGGAGACGCTCCGGGAGCACGGGGCCATGGACTACACGGTGGTCGTGTTGGCCAACGCGTCCGATCCGGCTCCCTTACAGTACATCGCCCCCTACTCGGCTTGCGCCATTGCCGAGCACTTCATGTGGCAGGGAAAGCACACCCTGGTCGTCTTCGACGACCTCTCCAAGCAGGCCACGGCCTACCGGCAACTGTCGCTGGTCCTCCGCCGGCCTCCGGGGCGCGAGGCGTTTCCTGGAGATGTCTTCTACCTGCACTCCCGGCTCTTGGAGAGGGCAGCCAAGCTCTCCGACGAGCAGGGTGGCGGGTCGCTCACGGCTCTCCCCATCATCGAGACGCAGTCCGGCGACGTGTCGGCCTACATCCCGACGAATGTGATCTCCATCACCGACGGCCAGATCTATCTCGAGCCGGATCTGTTCTACTCGGGCGTACGGCCCGCGGTGAACGTGGGGATCTCCGTATCACGGGTCGGGGGGGCCGCCCAGATCAAGGCGATGAAGAAGGTGGCCGGACGTCTCCGTCTCGACCTGGCCCAGTACAAGGAGCTCGAGGCCTTCGCCCAGTTCGGCTCCGACCTCGACGCCGCCACGCAGCGCCAGCTGGCCCGCGGTGAGCGCACCGTGGAGATCCTGAAGCAGGGGCAGTACCAGCCCATGCCGGTGGAGAACCAGGTGTGCGTCATCTTCGCCGTCACCCAGGGGCACGTAGACGACATCCAGGTACGCCACCTCAAGCGGTGGGAGCGGGGCTTCCACGAGTTCCTCAGCACGCACGACGGCGACATTCTGACCGAAATCAGACAGGGGGGCCAGCTCGCGGACGAGATCACCGAGAAGCTGGTGGCCGCCATCGCGGAGTACAACGAGGTGTTTGCGGCCGAGATCGAGGCGGAGGAGCCGGCCGACGACCCGGCCACCGCAGGGGCGTCGGCCTGAGTCGGCACAGCGGAGGCGAGAGAGAGATAGTGTCGCGAACTTCTGGGGCCGGACACTAGCCGATGGCGGGTGCGCGAGACGTCAAGCGACGGATCAAGTCGGTGGAGAACACCCGGCAGATCACCCGAACGATGGAGCTGGTGGCCACGTCCAAGCTGAAGAAAGCCACGGACCGGGTCCGGGCGGCGCGGCCGTACGCGGACTCGTTGGCCCAGATCGTCAGCAGCCTGTACGCACCGGAGCTCTCCGAGCGGTTCCCGCTCCTCCGGAGCCCCGAGCGCGTCCGACGGGCAGCGGTGCTTCTGCTGACCGCGAACCGTGGGCTGGCGGGTGGCTTCAACGCCAACCTGATCAAAGAGGCACGACTCCTCCTGGAGCGGCTCGAGAACGAAGGCATCGAGACCGACGTCCACATCGTGGGCAAGAAGGGGATCGCCTACTTCCGCTTCCGTGGACGTGAGATCGCGTCGAGCAACATCGACATCGGCGACAGCCCGTCCATGGACGATGCCGAATCGGTCATCGCTGGACTGAGGGAGGACTTTGCGGCGGGTCGCGTCGATGCGGTCCACGTGGTGAGCTCCGAGTTCAGGTCGGCACTGTCGACGCCGCCCCGGGTGGTGGAGCTGCTGCCGATTCGACCTGCCGGCGGCGGATCGGCTTCGCTGGACAATTACATCCTCAGTCCCAAGGCGGAGATACTCCTCGAGCGATTGCTCCCAGCCTACCTCCGCAATGCCACCTACCAGGCGTTGGTGGAGAACGCCGCCGCCGAGCAGGGTGCCCGGCGAACCGCCATGAAGAGCGCGACGGACAATGCGGGGGATGTGCTCGAGTACCTGACACGCACATACAACCGGGCCCGTCAGGGCCAAATCACTCAGGAGATCGCCGAGATCGTAGGTGGTGCGGCCGCTCTCGAATAGGGGCGCTTGTGCCACGCCGACAGGGGATTAGCAGCTATGTCAGAAACGAATATCGGGACGGTCATCCAGGTCATCGGACCGGTGCTGGACGTGGAGTTCGAACCCGAAAAGCTGCCCGATATCTACAACGCCCTGTCCGTGAAGTCGCTGCAGGACGGGCAGGATATCGACCTCATCGCCGAAGTCCAGCAGCATATCGGCCGAGGCATGGTCCGGGCGGTCTCCATGACGTCGACCGACGGCGTGACCCGTGGGATGAACGTGGTGGACACCGGGCAAGCCATCTCGGTGCCCGTCGGAGAAGCCGCTCTCGGTCGCATCCTCAATGTCCTCGGAGAGCCGGTAGACGAGCAGGGCCCCGTCGTCCGCAGCGACGGCAGCGAATTAGAGCGCTGGCCCATCCACCGGGAGCCACCGCCCTTCGACCGGTTGGAGCCCAAGACGGAGATCTTCGAGACCGGCATCAAGGTCATCGACCTCCTCGCCCCCTACGTGAAGGGTGGCAAGACCGGCCTATTCGGCGGGGCCGGGGTCGGCAAGACCGTCATCATCATGGAGCTCATCAACAACATCGCCATGGAGCACGGTGGACGCTCCGTATTCTGCGGTGTGGGTGAGCGGACGCGTGAGGGGAACGACCTCTGGCTCGAGATGAAGGAGTCGGGCGTCATCGAGTCCACTGCCCTCTGTTACGGCCAGATGAACGAGCCTCCGGGCGCGCGCCTCAGGGTGGGCCTCAGCGGGCTGACCATCGCCGAGTACTTCCGCGACGTGGAGAAGCAGGACGTTCTGCTCTTCATCGACAACATCTTCCGGTTCACCCAGGCGGGCTCCGAGGTGTCGGCGCTGCTCGGGCGTATGCCCTCCGCAGTGGGATACCAGCCCACGCTGGGTACGGAGATGGGTGAGCTACAGGAGCGCATCACCTCGACGCGAGACGGATCCATCACGTCGGTGCAGGCCATCTACGTCCCTGCCGACGACCTGACGGACCCGGCTCCGGCCACGGCGTTCGCCCACCTGGATGCCACTACCGTGCTGTCGCGAGCCATCTCGGAGAAGGGGATCTATCCGGCCGTGGATCCCCTGGACTCGACCTCGAGGATCCTCGATCCGCAGTTCCTCGGCGAGCGCCACTACGCAGTCGCTGGTGAGATGCAGCGGATCCTGCAGCGCTACAAGGACCTCCAGGACATCATCGCGATTCTCGGCATGGACGAGCTCACCGAAGAGGACAAGGTCCTGGTGAGCCGGGCCCGGAGGATCGAGCGCTTCCTGTCGCAGCCGTTCCACGTGGCAGAGACGTTCACGGGCATCCCCGGCAACTACACGCGCCTGGACGATACCATCGAGTCGTTCGAGCGGGTGGCTGAGGGAGGGCTGGACCACCTACCGGAGCAGGCGTTCTACATGAAGGGCGGAATTGACGAGGTGATCGCCGCCGGTGAGGAATTGGCGAGCTGATGGCCGGCCTGAACGTTCGCGTCGTCTCCCCGGAGGAGCTCCTGTTCGAGGGCGCGGCTGCCTCGGTGGTCGCACCAGCCTGGGACGGCAAGGTGGGGATACTCCCCAGGCATGCTCCGATGATCGCTCTTCTCGGGTCGGGGGAGCTGTCCATCAATCTGCCCGAGGGCGGGAGCGAGAGCTTCTTCGTGGCTGGGGGCGTTCTGAAGGTGGAGGGCTCGGAACTCACGATACTGACGGAGTACGCGGGGTCGGAGGCCCCGGAAGAGCTGCCCTCCGGTGCCAGGGTCGATGTGGGTGCCACTTACGAGGTGATGGGGGGCGGGGTCTGACGACGGTGCCGATGAGAGGCACGGACGGATGAGGCTGGACCTCCACGTACACACGTCGGCGTCCGACGGGGCGTGTGATCCCGGTGAGGTGGTGACCCTCGCCGGCGAAGCCGGTCTCGATGTCATATCCATCACGGATCACGACACCGTGGCAGGGCTTCCGCAGGCCATGGAGGCGGCTGCCGGACAGGGCGTGCATGTCGTCCCGGGGGTGGAGGTCAGCAGCACCTTCGAGGACGAGGAATACCACATCCTGGGCTACTTCGTGGATCCGGATGCGCCGTCTCTCAAGGCCCACCAGCGTAGGGCGGTGGAGGGGCGCGAGCGCAGGATGCTCCAGATGGTGGATCGGCTCCGGCGCCAGGGGCTCCTGATCGAGTACGACGACGTCCTGGAGGAGGCGGGTCCCGAGCGCTCGGCCATCGGTCGGCCTCACCTGGCCCGGGCACTGGTGGCTGGGGGGTACGCGTCGTCGACGCCGGATGCGTTCGCCCGCCTGATCGGTGATGGCCATCCGGCTCACGTCCCGACCCGGCTGTCGACTCCGGGCGAAGCCATCCAGATCATCCTGGACGCTGGGGGCATCCCCGTCTGGGCCCATCCCCACGCCGATCTCCTGCCCCGACGCCTTCCCGAGTTTGTCCAGGAGGGGCTCCGCGGCCTGGAGGTCTACCGGCCCCGATCGCGACCCAATCAGATCCTCGAGCTCGAGCGAGCCGCCAAGGCTTCGGACCTGCTGATGACGGGTGGCTCCGACTGGCACACTCCCGACGCTGGAGCCGCGCTAGGGGACTTCTTCGTGACCGAAGAGGAGGTGGCGGGCCTTCTGGAAGCTGGAGGGATTTAGACGGGAGGCTACGCGTCGGACCCGAAGGGCCTCAGGAGCCCCCGCACGGCCTCCTCCGGATCCGGGGCGCTCATGACCGCCCCGATGACCGCGATCCCTCGGGCCCCGACTCCGGCCACATCGGCCGCTCGCTCCGGGGTGATGCCTCCGATTCCCACCACCGGGATCGACACGGCCTCCACGACACGCTCGAGCCCCGACAGGCCGATCACCTCTCCGGGGTCGGACTTGTTGGTCGTCGCATAGACCGTGCCGGAGCCGAGGTAGTCGGCGCCGTCCGCCTCGGCTCTTGCGGCTTCTTGGGGATCGTCGGTGGAGTATCCCACGATGAAGTCCCTGGGGACGGCGGACCGGACTGCCTTGACCGGCGGGTCGTTGGGCCCGAGATGGACTCCGTCGGCGCCGGTAGCGAGGGCGACGTCCAGCCGGTCGTTCACGAAGAAGAGGGCGCCTGCGGAGCGCACCATGGGAAGGAGTCTCCGAGCCATGGCCGTGACCTCTCGGGCGGTGGCGTCCTTGGCCCTCAGCTGGATAGCCGGCGCCCCCGCCTCCAGGGCCTGGCTGAGCACGTGCTCGAGTCCGAGGGGCTCGGCCAGGCGCTCATCCGTGATCACCACAAGGCGAAGCCGTCTGCCGAGCTGAGAGCGATTCACCGGTGACTGTGCTCCTTCAACAGGCCTCTAGGGACGATTCGACTCGTCCCACTCCCTGCGGGCGACCCCACGTGCCCGATTGTGCTCCTCGAGGCTGTTGGTGAAGAAGTGGCTACCATCCGGGAGCGCTACGAAGTAGAGGTAGGGCTCGTCCGAGGGATAGAGAGCGGCTTGCAGCGCGGCGTCGCCCGGCGCCCCGATGGGTCCCGGGGGAAGACCCCTCCGGGTGTAGGTGTTGTAGGGACTGTCGGCTACGGAGTCGATGGCCGCGAACAACAGTCGTTCGCGACGGCCACCCAGAGCATACAGGACGGTCGGATCCGCCTGGAGGAGGTACCCCAGGCGGAGCCGATTGTGGTACACGGCCGAGATGGTGGGCATCTCCCAAACCTGCCGCACTTCGGCCTGGATGATGGAGGCCAGGGTAACGACCTCCACTTCGCTCATCTCGAGCTCGTCGAGTCGCGCCACCCGCTGGGGTGTCCACATCGAGCGGTATTGGTCGATCATGGCCTCCACGACCACGTCGAGGCCGACGCCCCTGGCGAAGCGGTACGTATCGGGGAAGAGGTACCCTTCGAGGCCGGGACCCGGGACGTTCCAGCGCTCGTGGGCCAAGGGATCCGACAGGCCCGCCCGGACACTGTCCGGATGCTTTTCCGTGACTTCGGCTATCCGATCGACCATGGAGGCAAGCGTAAAGCCTTCGGGGATCGTGATTTCCTCAGTGCTGACCCGACCCGTCGTGAGGAACTCGAGGATCTCGCTCCAAGCCCCGCCCGGAACCAGGTCGTAGTCCCCTGCTCGGATCTGGCGATCGGCGCCTTTCAGTCGAGCGTAGAGTCGGAATCGACGGGGCCCGATCACGATTCCACGCTCCACCAGCGTGTCCAGGACGGTCTCGAAGGTCACGCCCGGCGGAACGGTGACCCTCACCGGTTCGCCCGGCTCACCCGAACTGCAGGCGACGTAGGCGAGGCACGCCACGAGGGCTTGAGCGAGGAGCAGTGTGGGCCTTCGGAGCCGGGCGGGTCTCATGAGCCTCTCTGTGTGTCCAGCCAGCTCTGAAGGATCAGCACGGCGGCAGCCGCATCCATTCGGCCTTTCTCCTCTCTCTTGCTCTTGGGGAGACCGAGGCTCCGGACCGCCCGCTCGGCCCGGACGGAGGTGAAGCGCTCATCCACGAGCTGGACTGGCAGCCCCGACCGCTCTCCCAGCTTGCCGGCGACGTCCCGCACCGTGCGCGTCCAGTCCGTGTCGTCTCCCGAAAGGGCCAAAGGAAGTCCCACCACGATGACCTGGACCCCATACTCCTCGGCGAACTCTTCGAGGGCTCGAAGGGGCATGCGCTTGCCCGCTCTCCGCCGGAGGGTGGGGAGTGGTTGGGCGATTACGCCGGTCGGGTCGCTAACTGCGACACCGACCCGCCGCTCGCCGAAATCGATTCCCAGGGCGCGCATATCCCCGTTACGAAGGGTTCGGATACATTAGTACATACGACCGGTGCTCAATATACACCCGGAGTGGCCCTTTCCGGCCGGTCCGGGTGACGAAGACGACAACTCGAAGCGGGGTGCGCCGGCGTCGGAGACGACGGCTGGGCACGTGGCGCGGCTCGCCCCACTTCTTCAACAGGCTTTTAGGAGTCGACGATGGAATACGACCAGGATGCGAATGCCATGAACTTCGTATCCGGCTTCCTTCTAGGGGCTATCGTCGGAGCGGGCATCGCCCTGCTCGCGGCCCCGGATGCCGGAAACCGGACCCGTCGAAAGATCCGTCGGGTGGCAGGAGGGCTGAAGGACTCCGCTACGGATCAGCTGGACGATTTCGCGGAGGATGTGAAGGCGAGGGTAGACGATGCGGTCCGTGGGGCCCGCAAGCGCTTGATAGCGAAGTGACGAGGGCGGAGCCTCGTTGATTCCCTCCCGCATCATCGAGGAGAAACGGGACGGCCACGAGCTCGATCCTGAGGATCTTGAGGCCTTTCTGAGGGCATACCTCGAGGACGAGCTACCCCACTATCAGATGTCCGCCTTCCTCATGGCGGTTCTCTTCCAGGGGCTCTCCTCCGGGGAGCTCGAGTGCCTCGTAGAGGTCATGCTCCATTCCGGTGACGTGCTGGAGCTGGACCACCTCCCCGGTTCGAAGATGGACAAACACTCCACGGGTGGCGTGGGTGACAACGTCTCTCTGGTCCTCGCCCCTCTGGCCGCGGAGCTCGGCCTTTTCGTCCCAATGATGTCGGGCCGCGGCCTGGGGCATTCCGGCGGCACCCTCGACAAGCTCGAGGCCATCCCCGGCTTTCGCACCGATGTGAGCCTCTCCGAGTTCGGGGATATCCTCGAAAGCGTGGGGTGCGCCATGATCGGCCAGACCGCCGAGATCGCGCCTCTGGACAAGCGCCTCTACGAGCTGCGCAGCGTCACCGGGGCCGTGCCGGCCATCCCCTTGATCTCCGCCAGCATCATGAGCAAGAAGCTCGCGGAGGGGCTGGACGGGCTCGTTCTCGACGTTAAGGCGGGCTCCGGGGCCTTTCTCCCGGATCCGGAGGACACACTGGCACTGGCGCGGACCATGGTGGACATCGGGAGTAGGCGGGGCACCCCCACCGTGGCCCTCGTCACGGCCATGGACCGTCCCCTGGGACGGGCCATCGGAAACGCCTTGGAGGTGGGCGAGGCGGTCGAGTGCCTCGGGGGCGAAGGGCCTTCCGATCTCAGGGACGTCGTGGTGGCATTGACCGGTGAGATGCTCGTGCTGGGCGGGGCGGCGTCCGACGCGGCAGAAGCCGAGGACCGCTGCCGCGAGACCCTGGCATCGGGAGCGGCCTTGGAGCGGTTCGGTCGACTCGTCGATGCCCAGGGGGGAGACGCGTCGATCATCGGGGCCCCCGACCGCCTGCCGCGTGCACCGGTGCATGTGGAGGTCCGCGCTGAGGCGGATGGGGTCGTCCAGGAAGTGTCTCCCCGGCCCCTCGGCCATGCGGTGGTGGAGATGGGTGGGGGTCGCCGGGAAATAGGAGACACCATCGATCCCGGGGTCGGGTTCGTGGTGTCGGCTCACCCGGGCGATCACCTGGCTTCCGGTGAATTGTTGGGCGAGGTGCACGCCACGGACGAGGCTTCGGCGGAGATGGCGGTCCGTGCCTTGAGGGAGGCGGTTCGGATCGGCTTGGAGGCAGATCTGCCGGCTTTACCCCTGATCTCGCACCGCGTCACCCAGGACGGCGTAGAGGTGCTCGACTCCTAGGGAGCCGCTCGACGTCGGGGGTCAGAAGCGGCTGTCCCCCACGGCGCCAGAACCGGAGCTCAGTTCCCCCTCTCGCCGATGTCGGCGGGGATCCGGAAGAGGCGGGAGTCGTCACGATCGCAGTACTCGGTAGGCTCCGTTCCAGGCAGGAAGAGCTCCAGGATCTGGTCCTCCTGGGGGCACCACTGAGACGCCAGCTTCCCGGTGGTCTTGTCGATCAGCCGGGTGACGAGGCCCTCCGGGATCGGCCACGGCTCGGGGATGGGCAGGACCGGCTCGCGCATTTCCTCGTCGAGGGCCTCCGGATCCCCGTAGTAGACGCGACGCATGAAGCTCCCCCACACGGGGGCGGCGTCCCCTCCACCGGTGGCGGAAGGTCGGATCTCCCGGGGCAGGTCCAACCCGAACCACACGGTGGCCAGGAGGTTCGGCGTGACCCCGTTAAACCAGACGTCGGTGCCGTCGTTGGTCGTGCCGGTCTTTCCCGCGGCCACCACTTCCCGATCGAGCCCAGCCACGATGCGAATGGCGATGTTCCCGGTACCCCCGTCCACCACGCCTTGCAGCATGGAGATCATGATCCGGGCCACCAGAGGATCCAGGACCTGTGTCCGCTCTGGCTCTGGATCCCAGATGATGCGGCCCTGGGCGTCCTCTACCCTCAGGATGGGGAAGGGACGCACCTTGGTGCCCTGGTTCGCGAAGGTGGAGTAGGCCTCCGCCATCTCGAGGGGGATCACCTCGGCCGCCCCGATGGCGGTGGACGGGAAGCGCTCGATCTCACTCCTGATCCCCATCCGCCGGGCCGTCTGCGCCACGCTCTCGAGCCCCACCTCCTGGGCCAGCTTGATGGCAATGATGTTCTGCGACTTCATGAGGCCCGTGCGGAGGGTCATGGGCCCTTCGAACCGGTTGGAGAAGTTGGCTGGCCTCCACTCGGTGCCGTCGACCTGCATGGTCACCACCGGCGCGTCCAGCACCACGAACGTCGGGGGAATGCGGGCGGCCACGGCGGCGGTGTAGACGAACGGCTTGAACCCGGAGCCGGCCTGCCGGAGCGCCTGAGTCGCCCGGTTGAACTTCGACACCTGGAAGTCCCGTCCACCGATCATGGCCCGGACGGAGCCAGTCCACGGATCGAGCGCCACGAAGAGCCCCTGCACGTAGAGAAGCTCTGAGACGTCGACTCCTGCGGCGACGGAGTCCTGGTAGGCCTCGTAGGTCAAGTGCTCGAAGCCGGGGCGGGCCTCGATGCGCGCCCACCCATCTCTCATGGAGACCTCGGCGGCCCGCTGCATGCGGACGTCCAGGGTGGTGTAGATCCTCAAGCCCGCCGTGTAGAGCTTGCTCCCGAAGCGGTCGTCCAGAATCTGGCGGACCCACTCCTCGAAGTACGGGGCGATGCTTCCACCCGCCACGGCCCGTTTGGTCGGGATGGCGGCGGCCGTGTACCGCTCCAGATCCTCCGGAGGGAGGAAGCTCTGCTCCACCATGCGCCGTAGCACCAGGTCACGGCGCCGCCGCGCGTTCTCGGGGCGGAGAAGGGGGCTGTAGTAGGCGGGCAGGTTGGGGATGGCCGCCAGGAGTGCCGTCTCCGCAGGATTCAGCTCCGACGCGTTCTTGGCGAAGTAGTTCCGGGCAGCGGTCTGGATGCCCCACCGGCCGTGACCGTAGTTGATCTCGTTGACGTAGGCTTCGAGGATCTGGTCTTTCGTGTACGATCGCTCGAGGGCGAACGCCACCTGGAGCTCCTTCAGCTTCCGTACGAAGCGTCGCTCGAACCCGATCTGGCTCTCGAACATGTTTCGGGCGAGCTGCTGGGTGATGGTGCTCCCCCCTCCCAGATTACGCCCCGTCAGCAGACCGACCACCGCCCTGACAACTCCGCGGATGTCCACGCCGTGGTGGTCGTAGAAGCGCTTGTCCTCCACCGCAACGAAAGCGTGCCGCACGTAGTCCGGGAGTGCGTTGATGGACACGGGAGTGCGACGCTCGATGCCGATCTCCGCGAGGAGCCTGCCGTCGTGGCTGTAAAGCTTGCTGGTCTGCTCGGGCTCGAAGGTGCGGATCTGGGCGACGGAAGGACAGTCAGAGCAGAGGTTCTGCCAAGATCCCCACGCCAACCCGGACCCCACCCCGACCAGGAGGAAGACGGTGAGAAGCAACAGCCGGGGACGCCATGGCTTCTTGATCACGGATTCGTTCTCCGTCGGTTCATGTGCGGCTCGGACCCCGCGCTGCGGTTCGGGCCTCGTGCGGTGGCTCGGCCCCCTGCCGGAGCGCCGACACGGGGACGCTCTCGGACAATCTCGAAGTACCGGTCAGGGACCACCAGGGTCCCTACCATCGCGGGAGCTCCCACGTGTTTGCAGCTTTCATGCCATGAACCGGGTGTCGTGACATTCGTCACCGGCCGGTGTAGACACCGACGGCTCGTCCTTCACACCAGAGACGCACATGAAGCGGACCACTCTCGCATTCGCTATCCTGATCTCCAGCCCTGCTCTGGCGTGTGGTGGAGGTGGTGGAGCGGGCGGGCCCAGGGAGAGCGCCGCGCAACAGCCGGAGGGCGTGCTTGGTCCGCGAGATCTGGGGCGTGTTGACGCAGACCGCTTCAGGGCAGCCATGGATGCCGTGGTCGTCGGCCGCTTCGGCCATACGCTGAGTCGCCAGGAGGAGCAGCTTCGGACGGTGACCTACGAGTTCGAGTGGAAGTCACGGGATCCCACGCCGGAAGGGCGCTCGGCCGGGTACACTGACACCCGCTACCGGATCACCATCCAGGGTCGCAGGGGGGCGGCCGGTAGAGGAGGGACGTCCACCCCCTTCCGCTTCAGCCTCCGGTCGGAGTATCAGGCGCGCACCACCACAGATGGGGCGTGGCAACCGACGGAGCCGCTGGACGCCGATCTGGCGGTGGCGGTGGAGCGCATGCTCGCCGACCTGGAAGCCGAGCTCCAAACGCTGCATCTTCTTCAAGCCGAAGCCGACTGATCCCGACCTTGAAACGAACCCCAACACGCGTGGAAAAGCCCTGGGGCCATGAGCTCATCTGGGCCGAGACAGAAGAGTACCTGGGCAAGATCCTCCATATCCGGGCTGGTGAGGCTCTTTCTCTGCAGTACCATGAGCAAAAGGACGAGACCATACATCTGCTCTCTGGCGAGATGAGATTCGAAGCGGGTGCGTCACCCGATGAGCTCGAGGACATAGATCTGAAGGCCGGCGAGAGCTATCACGTACGGGCAGGCATCATCCATCGCATGATCGCCGTCACGAACTGCGATGTGCTCGAGGCCTCCACCCCCCATCTCAGCGACGTCGTCCGCCTGGAGGACCGGTATGGCCGGGCTCCCGCGGGGGGGTGACCTCCGTTCGCGACAGGTGCAGATAGGGGCAAGGGTGATCTCTTTCCTGGCGATCCCACTCGCCGCGTGCGTGGCGTGCTCCCCGGCCCAGACGGACCAGGCGGCCGCCCTCGTGACGTCGTCAGACCCGTTGTTGGCCCGGGCTGCCGCCACGCTCCTACCCGATCTGGCGAACCGCTCCGGCCTGGAGCTCCAGGGGCCCGTGCGGCTGGAACGCCGCACGCGTGGCGAGCTGGAGCGTTACCTGGAGTTCAAGCTCGACGAGGAGCTCCCGGACTCCGAGGCCGAGCTTCTCACCGAGTCCTACGGACTCTTCGGTCTGGTGCCCCGGGACATGAACCTACGGGCGGTCTTGAAGGGGCTCTATCTGGAACAAGTCGCCGGCTTCTACGATCCGGACTCCACCACGCTCTTCGTCCTCGACGATCAGCCCGAGGAGGCTCTGGAGTCGCTTCTCGTCCACGAGCTCGTCCATGCGATCCAGGATCAGAGCATCGATTTGGATGCCATCACCGATCCGGATCTGGGCAACGACCGCCAGGTGGCGGCACAGGCGGCCATCGAAGGGCACGCCACCCTGGTCATGTTCGAGTTCCTCATGGCGCTGCAGGGAGGCTCGTTGGACCTGACGGAGATCACGAACTTCACCGAGCTGGTGCGTCCCGCTCTCGAGGCGGCGCGGACTCAGTCACCGGCCTTGGCCGAGGCACCTCTGGTGCTCCAGGAGTCCCTGCTCTTCCCGTATCTCGGCGGAGCCGCCTTCGTGGAAGCTCTGTGGAAGCACGGGCCGGGACGCCCCCCACCCTTCGGCCCACAACTTCCCATATCCACGGAGCAGATCCTCCATCCCGAGAGGTTCCTCGGTGACGGGCGGGACTCGCCCGTGACCGTGAACGTGACGACGCCGGCCGGTTGGAGCCGGCTTTACGACGACAGCTTGGGTGAGCTCGAGACCGGAATCCTGCTGGAGATGCACACGGGCTCTCGGGCCCAGGCGGAAGGCTGGGACGGGGATCGTTATCTCCTACTGGAGAATGGGGATGGGGCCCGAGCGCTGGTGTGGGTCAGCGTCTGGGACAGCGAGAGCCAGCGCGACGGGTTCATCGATGCCCTGTGGCCGCACCTGAGCGGGTTCCCCGTGGAGGCCTCCTTGGGTGCCATGGATGTGGCCGGCCGGCCGGGAGCCCGTCTTGTGATCGGGGATGACCCGGGAGTGGAGGCGTCTCTGGGGAGCCCGGCGGGGTCCTGATCTCCGTGACCCGTTCCAACGTGGTCTCGACCTCGGTACGCCGTGGAGGGCACACGTCCGAATACCGGGTGCTGGTGGGGAGTGGCCTACTCGCCTCGCTGCCGGATCTGCTCCGCGAGCACGCGCCGGCACATCGCTACGCCGTGATCTCCGACTCGACGGTTGCTGAGCTCTACGGGCACGCGGTGCTCGAAACCATGCGGGGAGCGGGCCTCGGGGTCGAGCTGTTCTCGTTCCCGGCCGGAGAGCGGCACAAGACCAGAACACGTTGGGCGGACCTCACCGACGGCCTGCTCAAAGGAGGCTTCGCCCGGGATTCGTGCGTGGTCGCGCTCGGTGGAGGTGTGGTGGGGGACCTGGCCGGTTTCGTGGCTGCAACCTATATGCGCGGAGTTCCTGTGGTGCAGGTGCCAACCAGCCTGGTAGCCATGATCGACGCCTCCGTCGGCGGCAAGACGGGGGTGGACGTCGAGGAAGGCAAGAATCTGGTAGGGGCTTTCCACGCGCCGAACCTCGTGGTGGCGGATCCGGAGGTGATCCAGACGCTGCCGCGCGAGGAGCGTGCTCAGGGACTGGTCGAGGCCGTGAAGCACGGCGCCATCATGGACGGCCTTTATCTGGACAAACTGGAGCGGGACATGCCTGCGCTGCTGGACGGCGAGGTCGGGCCTGTGGAGCGGGCCGTCGCCCGCTCGGTGGAGCTCAAGGCCGAGGTGGTCTCGGCGGACGAGCGGGAGTCAGGCCGGCGCGAGGTCCTCAACTTCGGCCACACCCTGGGTCACGCCATCGAAGGCGCCTCTGCATACGGCGTCCCTCACGGGACGGCAGTGGCCGTGGGTATGTCTCTGGAGGCCCGCCTGGGGGAGCGGCTGGGATTGACCGAGCGCGGCGTCGCGGAGCGTCTCGGCCGGATCGCGGGGATCCTCGAGATAGGTCTCGTATTGCCGGGCCGGGCCGCGCCGAGGGAGATCATGACATATCTTGGGCTCGACAAGAAGGCTCGGCTCGGCCGACCGAGGTTTGTGCTCCTCTCTCGAATCGGTATGGTACACCGCAGCGACGACTCCTGGAGTCAGCCGGTAGACGAGAACCTGGTGCTGGATCTGTTAAACTCGATGGCTACGAAAGGGTGATGCGAAGGATGAGAGGCCTGTGGAAGGAATACAGTGGGTCGCGCACAGGGGTCTTGCGACGCTCAGAGTAGGAACGACGACGAGTCGTAGCAGGGCTACGGTGAGGAGGAGAGACGACCTATGAGACCGCAACCCCCCTGTGCCCTTCGGGTTAGGGCGGCGAGGGCCCATCGCCGGTGTTGGCGCTCCTAACGCGACCCGCTGTACTCCTTCCACAGGCCTCTAGTCGTGGAACTCTCAGAGGGAGCTGAAATAGAGCTGGGGCGCGTCACGGGCCAGGGCGTGGCTGCCGTCCTTTCGGCAAGAGCGACGTCGGATCACGAGGAGGTGTTCTTGGTCCTGGAGGACGACGAGGTCACGTTCGGCCAGATGGAGAGCAGGGCTGAGGCCCTGGCCGCTTCTCTCGCCGGACTCGGAATCGAGGCCGGGGACCGCGTCGCCGTCGTCATGCCCCCCTGGCCGGAGTTCGTCATCTCCATGTTCGCCGTGGCCAAGCTCGGAGCCGTTCTGGTGCCGCTGAATCCACGGCTCACCGGCCCAGACCTCCAGTACACCCTGCGACACTCCGAGACCGTGGCGGCCATCACGGCCGAGACGCTGGAGGATGTCGACTTCCTGGAGCTCTTCGAAGACCTCCTGATACAGCTCCCGGATCTTCAGTACCTGATCACGGTGGGCGAGGAGGATCTCTGGTACGACGATCGGATCTTCCAGTTCGAGGATCTGCTGTCGGCGGGGCGCGGTCGGGACTACTCAGCCCAGTCCGTGGACCCGAGCGAGGACCTGTTCGCCATCGTCTATACGTCGGGGACCACCGGCAAGCCCAAGGGCGTCGGGCTGACGCACGCCAACGTACTGGGCGTGGCTGAAAGCACGGCCAAGGTGCTGGGCTTGAGCTCGAGCGACCGAGTGGTAGGGGTCACGGCCCTCTTCCACGTATTCGGCCTTGGCCCGGGGATCTTGGGGTCCCTCGTCTCCGGGTCGGCGCTGGTCCTCCAGGATGACTTCGAGGGCGCGGGCACCCTGGACCACATCGAGCGTCACAGGGCCACCGTCCATCATGGTGTGCCCACACTCTTCGTGACCGAGCTTCACAAGCAGAAGTCGCAAGCCCGCGACCTCTCCTCGCTCAGGGTGGGTCTGGTGGCGGGAGCGCCCGTCTCGGACGACTTCGTTCGGGCTGTGACGGAGCATCTCTGTCCGGATCTGCTCATCGCCTACTCCCTCACCGAGGCCTCCTCGACGGTTTGCATCACCCGGCAGGAGGACCCGCCGTCGAAGCGTCTCTTCACGGTCGGACGTCCCATCGAGGGCACCGAAGTGAAGATCCTCGATCCGGACGGTGGAGAGCTTCCCGTGGAGAGCGTCGGCGAGATCGGAGTGCGCGGACCCGGCGTCATGCACGGCTACTACAGGCAGCCCAGGGAGACATCCAACTCTCTCGACCCCGACGGGTTCTTCCTGACCGGCGACCTCGGTATCATCGACGAGGACGGGTTCGTCCACTTGGTCGGGCGGCAGAAAGAGGTTATAATCTGCGGTGGTTACAACGTTTACCCCCGGGAAGTTGAGGATCGACTTCACTCACACCCGGCGGTACGTGAGGCCGTGGTGGCCGGGGTCTCAGATGATGTTCTGGGAGAGGCCATCTGCGCGTGCGTCGTTCCCGACGAGGGTGCCATCGTCACCGGTCAGGAGATCATCGACTGGTGTGCGGTCACGCTCGCGGACTACAAGGTTCCCGACCTCGTCCACTTTGTGGACGAGTTTCCGTTGACGGGCACCGGACAGATCCGACGAGTGGAGCTCTCACGCAGGGTTCGGGCGACGCACGAGCGCTACAGGACATGAAGGACTGCCGGGCATTCTGATACCTGGCCCCCCTTACCCCTACCAGATTCGACTGCCCATCGAGGCACGATGACCTGGCACGGGTGGGGAGGTCTCGCGAGTGCAGCCGGCATACTCAAATCGCGAGAAGGAATCAATGAAACCGTATTCCCAGACCCCTCTTGTGGAGGGGCCCAGCAAGGCATTGGCCGATGCCCCCAACGCGGCCCTCCTCATCGACTTCGACAACGTCACGATGGGGATGCGAAGCGACCTTTCCAAGGAGCTGAAGAGCCTCCTCCAGTCGGACATCATACGGGGGAAGGTCACCGTTCAGCGGGCCTATGCCGACTGGCGTCGCTACCCACAGTACATCGTCCCACTCTCCGAAGCTTCCGTCGACCTCATCTTCGCCCCCGCCTACGGGAGCTCGAAGAAGAACGCCACCGACATCCGGATGGCTATCGACGGAGTGGAGCTGGTTTTCATTCGCCCCGAAATCGGGACCTTCATCCTCCTGACCGGTGACTCCGACTTCTCGAGCCTGGTTCTCAAGCTCAAGGAGTACGGGAAGTACGTCATCGGCGTAGGGATCCAGGAGTCCAGCTCCGACATCCTCGTGCAGAACTGTGACGAGTACTACTCGTACACGAGCCTCACCGGCCTGCGGAAGACCACGGACAGCGTCGGCAAGCCCACGGATCCGTGGGAGCTGATGGCAGATGCCCTGACCCGCATGACCAAGCGAAGCGACATCATGCGGTCGGATCGCCTCAAGCAGGTGATGATCGAGATCGACGGCAACTTTGACGAGGGGAGCTACGGGTTCAGTAAGTTCTCCAAGTTCTTGGCCGAGGCGTCATCCCGCGGCATCGTCAAGCTCCACAAGCTGGAGAACGGTCAATACGAGGTGAAGGTCGCCCGAAAGGGGGGGAGCGCGGCGTCGGATAACGGCGATGGCGACCGCAAGGGCCGGGGTTCCACCTCTTCCCGGAGGGCGAGATCCGAGAAGCCACGCTCGGGGAGACCCGAGCGGTCGGAGGAGATCGAAGAGCGGTCGGGGTCCTTGGACGAGGACGGCGCCGATCCGCTCCGTAGCGCCTACGAGCTGATGCTGGTGTGCCTCCGCGCCCTCAAGGAAAGGGGCAGGGAATCGGTCCGGGATTCCGACGTCAAGCGAAAGATGCTCGAGCGTGACTCGAGCTTCGACGAGGCCGAGCTCGGCTTCGGGAAGTTCAGCCGGTTTCTCCAGCAGGCCGAGGAGCATGGGGTGGTCCACCTCGAGAGGACCCACACCGGCAACTACCAGGTCTCCCTCAGGGAGGACGACGCCGGCTCCGATCCGGGGCAAGGGGAGGGGTCCGAGGAGGCTATCGACTCTCCGGGCACCGCGGAGGCTCGGAGTTCGGCTGAACCTCACGGCACAACGGACCAGAGATCTTTGGGTCGCCTGGGGCCCAGAGGGGGGTCGGGGCGGCGGCGCGATTCGGGCGATCCTGTCCTCTTCGAGGGGCAGGTGGTCGGCCAGGGCACGAAGGGACGTTCAAGAGCCTCTGAGGAGGATGCGGTCCAGGTGGGCGGCTTGGGTCTGCCCGCCGGAAGCGAGGCCATGATCAGCTACGTCACGAACTCCTACAAGGGCGTGGGCAAGAAGACGGCGGAGGCTCTCGTGGAGGCGTTCGGTAACGCTCTCTTCGAGGTCTTCCAGAATGCGCCGCATCGTGTAAGCGAGGTCGTACCACGGCGCGCCGAGCAGGTCTTGGCGGAGTGGCGGACGGACTACTCGCGCCGGACCGAGGGGACTCGGCGGCGAGAGGAGGCATCCGCCTCGACGCCCAGTCCCGAGGCCGACCAGCCTGACGAGCGTGGTCCGAAAGGGGGGCGCCGGCCCAAGGCAGGGCACCAGCCCAGGTCGGAGCGCCAGCGGCGGGAGGAACGCGAGCCCAAGGAGGGGCGTCAGCCCTCGGGAGAGCACCGCCCCGCAGAGAGGCAGAGCGACCCCAGGAGCGAAAGAGGCCGGCTGAGCGAAGGGCCGTCCTCCTCCAGGGCCGTGCCGCGCGGTCGCGGGGGGGCGAGGAGGACTCGCCGAGGCTCCAGGCGACAGTCTCCTGGGTCCGACCACGAGAAGAGCTGACGGAAAGATTCGATGAAGAGTGGGTCGGTGAGCCTGAAGCCCCCGGGGTGGTGGGCGGGCCCACCGTCTCCGGAGGCCCTGGACGAGGGCTTTTTCGCCCGCCCCGCCCAAGAGGTGGCCCCCGATCTCCTCGGTACCCGGTTGGTCTCTGCCGTGGATGGGCGGAAGGCGGAGGGAGTCATCGTCGAGGTCGAGGCGTACCTCGGCCGATCCGATCCGGCCTCTCACGCGGCAGCCAGAATCGGCCGGACCCGCCGCAACGCCACCATGTTCGGCCCGCCCGGCTTTGCCTACGTGTATCTCAGCTACGGGATCCACTGGTGTCTGAACGTGGTCGCCGGAGGTGAGGACGACCCGTGCGCAGTCCTCATCCGGGCCGTGGACCCAGTGGATGGGTTGGATGTCATGTCCGACCGGCGAGGCCGATCGCGGGATCTGGGGTCCGGTCCGGGGCGGGTCGGTCAGGCGCTCGGCGTGACAGGAGCACTAGACGGACACGACCTCTCCGCTCCGCCTCTGAGGCTCCTGGCGGGATGGCCGGTGGCGCCATCCTCCATTGGCGTGTCGCCACGAATCGGGATCGGCCGAGCAAAGGAATGGCCGCTCCGCTTCTACGTCCTGGGCAATGCGTCGGTGTCTCGAAGCCGGCGCGGAGGATCGCTTGAACGGCCTATTTCGGGAAAGTAAGTTTAGCGAGCCAAATCGTTGAACGGCAATGAATTGGAATAGACTAGCTTGAATATCATCGTGTGCATAAAGCGCGTCCCGGACACCGAGACACGAGTCCGCCTCGCCGATGGCGAGAAGGACATCGATCCCGGCGGCGTGAAGTACGTCATGAGCCCGTACGACGAGTTCGCTCTCGAGGCGGCTCTTCGCATGAGGGAGGAGCGGGATGAAGGCGAAGTCACCCTGCTGACCCTCGGCGACGACGGTGCTCAGGAGACGCTGCGGGCCGGTCTGGCCGTGGGCGCCGATGCCGCGGTCCTCCTCAAGGGGACCATCACTATGGACGGGCTGGCCACGGCGAAGGCCCTGACTGCCGAGCTCGAGGGGCGGGATGCCCCGCTCATTCTCTTCGGGGTGAAGGCGGTCGACGACGACCAGCAGCAGGTGGGTCCCATGGTCGCGACTCTCCTCGGCCGTCCCTGTGCCTCCAACGTGACGAGCTTCGCGCTGGCCGACGGGGCGGTGCGGTGTCACCGGGAGGTGGAGGGCGGAATCGAGGTGGTCGAGCTAGAGCTTCCGGCGGTGATATCCATCACGAAGAGTGGGTTCGAGCTGCGCTATGCCTCTCTGAAGGGGATCATGGCGGCGAAGAAGAAGCCTCTGGAGCAGAAAGAGGTCCTGGTGGCGGAAAGCCGCCTCACCGTGGAGCGCTTGGAGTATCCCCCGGCCCGGGCCGAGGGTCGCATCGTGGGTGAAGGCGCCGACGCTGTGCCCGAACTGGTTCGGCTCCTTCGGGAAGAGGCCAACGTGCTCTAGTGTGGTGTCCCAGAAGTTCGCGAGCCACCGAGAGTTCCGAGGCGCCGGATCCGGGGTACCCGCGCCGGAGGCGTGGGTCAGGAGCGACGACGAGGAATAGCAACGCGGGCACCGCGGCCGAAGGCCGTGGTCCGAGGAGGAGGAACGTCGCAGGGCCGGATGCATCGGTGCTCGAGCCGAGCGACCTTCATGCTCGTCGTGAGCGCGGAGTTGACCGCGAGACGATCGAGCGCAGCGAGATCAATGGCCGAGACACTTCTGGGACACCACACTAACAGGCCGCGCTGTACTTCAACAGCTTCTAGGCGAGACCCACCGGACTCTCAGACTGACAAACATCGGAGATTAGAATGGGCGACATTCTCGCCTTTGCAGAACAGAGGGCCGGCCAGGTGAGGGCGGCGGCCCATGAAGTGCTGTCCGCGGCCGCGGGCACGGCGGCCGAGCTGGGTGGCTCGGCACATGCCCTGGTCCTCGGGGGCCTGGGTGTGGGAGATGCGGCGGATGGACTTGGAGCCTACGGTGCCGCGAGCATTCGAGTAGCCGAAGACGATGCGTTGGCCGAGTACTCCCCTGAGACCTATGCGCCGGTCGTGGCCGAGGTCGCCCGATCTGGCGACTACGACGCGATCCTCTTTCCAGCCACGGTTCAGGGCAAGGATCTGGCGCCCCGCGTGGCGGTATTGCTAGACACTCCCCTGGCGTCCGACATCACACGCCTGGAAGTGGACGGGGGGGAGCTCGTTGCAGCTCGGCCCATTTACGCAGGAAAGGCCCTGGCCCGGGTCAGATTCCAGGCCTCTCCGGCCGTCATGTCGCTTCGACCCAACTCGTTCGGTGCCGAGGAGATCAAGGCGGCCGGCGGGGTAGAAGCCTTGAGCCCGACCATCCCGGCGGATGTTGGCATGCGCAGGGTGGGGTTCGAGACCGCCGAGGCTGGATCGGTGGACGTGTCCGAGGCGAGCGTCATCGTCTCCGGGGGTCGCGGCATGAAGGATCCGGAGCATTGGTCGCTCTTGGAGGACCTTCGCGACGCTCTCGGTCCCGGGACCGCCTTAGGTGCGTCCCGAGCGGTCGTAGATGCGGGTTGGAGGCCCCACTCGGAGCAGGTGGGCCAGACAGGAAAGACCGTGGCTCCCATGCTCTACTTCGCCGTCGGCATATCGGGGGCCATTCAGCACCTCGCCGGAATGAGGACGTCTCAGACCATCGTGGCGGTGAACAAGGACGCCGATGCCCCGATCTTCGGGGTTGCCGATTACGGCATCGTGGGCGACGCCTTTGAGGTGCTGCCGCGACTTACTCAGGAGATCGAGGCCCTGCTGGCAGAAGGATAGTGTTCCGTTTCACGGATGCACCGTGCCCTCGACTGGCCGAGACACTTTGGTAACGGGACACTAGGTCACCGAGAGGCGTCGTGTCACGGCCCTGGAGGGCCGCCCAGCATGCTCACGGGGTCGATCTGCAGCCCGCGTCGCCAAATCTCGAAGTGGAGATGTGGTCCGGTGGCGTTTCCCGAGCTTCCGCTCAATCCCATGATCTCGCCTTTGGCCAACTGCCCCCCGGTCTCGACCCGAAGCTCGGAGAGGTGGGCGTAGACGGTCAGGACGTCGTCGCCGTGGTCGAGCCAGACCACGACACCGAAGGCCTCCATGGTTCCGGCGAAGCGGACCCTTCCGTCGGACATCGCAGCCACCGGCGTCCCGGTCGGCACCAGGATGTCTACGCCTCGATGGAGATCGGGGAGAGCGCCGTCCCAGCGTACGCCGAAGGGTGCCCCGAGGGGTCCCTCAACCGGCCAACGCGAGACGCTGCAGGCGGCCGCACCGACCAGGCAGAGGAGTGCGGACGCTCGGGCGGCGACCCGCGATCTCACGACCGGGCCGGCCCGAGCCAGGGGGTTCCGGTGGAGAGCCCGGGTGTGTCATCGAGGAGGATGACGTCGACGGGCGAGCCCTCGGCGACGGTTTGGACCCCTTCCGGGACCACCGCCAGCCCGTCCGCAGTCGCCAGACTACTGACCAGGCCTGAGCCCTGAGGGCCCGTGAGGGACGCTTCCGTGACGTTCGCCGTGTGACTCAGTGTCACTCGCAGGAAGGCGGTGAGTGCTTCGGGAGCGCGAAGGTCATCACCGGCGCGAGCCGTTATCACGGTCCTATGAACGCGTGTGTATCCGGCCAGCGCCAGAAGGAACGGACGCACCAGGATCTCGAAGGTCACGAAGGTCGAAGCCGGGTTCCCCGGTAGGCCGAAGATGGCCTGGTCTGGACCGCTCTCCCGGGGCAGGTGGCCGAAGCTCGTCGGGGTCCCCGGCCGGATCTTCACCCGCCAGAAGTCCAACCGAAAGCCTGCGTCGTCGAGAACCCTCTTGAAGAGGTCCCCCTCTCCCATAGACGCTCCGCCGAGCGTCACCAGAACATCAGCCTCTCCGGCCTTTTCGAGATGCGCGCGAATGTCGTCAGGGTCGTCCTTGGCGATCCCCAGTCGCAATGGTGTACCGCCGGCCAGGTGGACGGCCGAGGCGACGACATGACTGTTGCTCTCAGGGATTCGGTCGGGGCCGGGAGGCGCGATCTCAACGTCCTGGAGCTCGTCGCCGCTGGCGAGGATGGCCACGACCGGCTTTCGGTGCACGGGCACGTTTGCGACGTGGGCACTGGCGAGAACGCCGATCTGACCCGGACCAATGCCCGTGCCCGCCCTCAGTGCAACGTCACCCCGACCCCAATCCTCCGCGGCTGGCCGCACATGTCGTCCCCGATCACGGTCCGAGTGGATGACGATCCGACCCGGCTCTCCTTGCTCGCGATCGGTGTCCTCCACGCGAATGATGGTATCCGCTCCGGTGGGCACGGATCCGCCTGTCATGATCCGCACGGCCTGGCCCGGAGCCACCTTCCCGTCGAAGCGCGTGGCCGGAAGCACCGCACCTACTACGGTGAGCTCGACGGGCCCGTCTGGGTTGGCACCGGCCACGTCCTCACCGCGGACGGCGTAGCCATCCATGGCGCTGCTCTCCCACGGCGGTTGCTGGGTAGGGGCGGTGATGTCCGACGCTAGAGCGCGCCCAAGAGCGTCTCGCAGTGGCACCCTTTCCACGTCGAGGGGTGAGACCGCAGCCAGGATTCGCTGCAAAGCCTCCCCGACTGAGAGCCAATCGGCGGCCCTGAACTCGAAGTCTGTCACCTCAGAAGCGCCAACTGGCTCCGATAGAGAGGTTTCGCGCCGATACCCATTCGTCCTCTGGAATCGCTCCCAGATCGGCATCGGTGGTGAGCCATCCCGACGGCGTGCTGATCTTCCAGAGATTCATTACGCCATCCAGCCGCAGCATGAAGCGAGATGAGAGGTGGAGGTTCGTGCCTCCCGAAAGAGTCGCAAAGAACTTGCTCCCGAAATCGTACTGGTCCAGGAGCGGCATGTCGGCTTCATCCTCCAGGGTGCGCTCCAGATTGCTACCCAAGACCATCCCACCCCCGAAGGAGATGAAGGGCTGCAAGCCCCGCCAGGTTCGGTGGCCCGTCAGGTTGAGCCTGAGGCGGGCGTCGATGGCGACGAGGTCGATGGTGGATTGCCCGAGAACCCGATCATCCTCGCTCCGGCGGATGTCGATCACGTCACGCTCGCCCTTGAAGACGGTAGCGTCGCCCTCTAAGGCGACAGCACTGCCGAACATGACGGAGTAGCGACCTCCGAAGACGTTCGCCGACTTCGGCCCCAGACCGAGCTGACCTGCATTGAGGCTCGCAGTTCCGATGAAGAGGCCTCCCTCCTGGGAGTTATCGACGAAGCGGTAGGACGACGGAATGTCCTGGGCGGTGGCCGGGCCGGAATCGAGCAGAAACGCTCCTAGGAGTAGGAAGTAGATTGTTCTCGGGTGTGGCATAAAAGCTGGTTCGACGTTTGGTTTAGGGGTATTTGACGACCGTCACTGGTTGGAACACCATTCGTCCAGGTGACGTCTGCCGTCGTCCAGAGGGCCGGAAGATCACCCTTTCAACACCGTCTGTCGAGGATCGTTTCAGGAAGATGAGCGAGGGTTTTCAGCGATCGCGGGCCACTACGGTCTTCCTCGGCGTCTGTCTTGCGGTGGTTTTCAAGCAGGGTCTCGTCGGACAGAGCGGAACCGTGACGGCAGACGAGAATTTTCGCGCCCAGCCGAACGGGACACTGTTGGGCCAACTCCGCCCCGGTACGGCCCTTGCGGTTCTGGACCTCGCCGACGATTGGCTCCAGTTCGAGCTGATGGGGTGGGTCTGGACCCAATCGCTTCAGGTGGTCAGCCGCGTCGACTCCGATCTTGTGGTGTCGGCCTCGGGCGGTGAGAACATCAGGGTTACGCCGTCGGGCGATGTCGTCGGTCGATTGGAGGAAGGGACCCTCCTGCAAGAGGTGGAGAGGGTGCCGGGCTGGGTCAGGGTGCGCCGAAGTGCGTGGATCTGGAGCCAGTCCGTGGAGCTCGAAGGCCCGGCGCCGGGCGATGCCCCTCGGGGGGCGGAGGTCCTTCTCACCGAGCAGTGGACCAGCAGTGGGGAGACCGAGGCGACCATCCTCAGCACTCCCGACGGAGACACGTTGGCCACGGCCGTGCCCGGGGCGAACTTGAGGATCCTCGCGAGAGAGGGAAACTGGGTGAGGGTCAGGTTACACGGGTGGATGTGGCTTCCGGAGGGCGCGGCCGTGGAGAGCGAGACCGCTGTCCTCACGGACGTGAGCACCGAAGACCTCGCTGCCTCACCCCTCGAGTACCGGGGCCGGGTGCTCCAGTGGGATCTCCAGTTCATCTCTCTAGAACGGGCTGACAGAATCCGAACGGACTTCTACGAGGGAGAGCCGTTCCTCCTCACCAGGATTGGGCGTGGAGAAGGCGTATTCGTTTATGTGGCCATTCCGCCGGAGCGGCTCCAGGAGGCCGAGGGCCTGAGCCCTCTGGAGCGTATTCGCGTCATCGGACGAGTCAGAACCGGATCCGCGACCCTCACCGGGAGCCCGATCCTCGAGTTGCTGGCTTTCTCGACCATCCCGCGGTGATGGACCCGTTTTCGCGCAGGCTCCTCGTCGGAGTCACCCTCCTCGCTTCACTGAGCATCACGACCTGCTCCAAGGACGGTCCTACTGAGCCGCCCACACCGGAAGTCGACCTGGTGGCCGTGTCGGGGAGCGGCCAATTCGGACCCTCCGGTCAGTTCCTCATCGATCCCCTGACCGTGTCGGCTCTGCGGATCGGCGATGGACGGCCCGTGGAGGGTGTCGTGGTGGAGTGGACGGTCGTAGAAGGCTCCGGCGCGCAGTTGGACCCCGGGACCAGCCAGAGTGACTCCACCGGGCTGGCGACGGCACGCCTCCGCTTGGGCAACGGCCTGGGCCGCTATCTGATACAGGCTCGGCTTCGAGACCAACCCGAGCGGTCCGTGGAGTTCGAGGCATGGGCCGTGCTTCCCCCACAGCTCACGGGGCTGTCTACAGTCACCGCGGATGCCGGAGACCTCATCACGCTGGACGGAGACAACTTCAGCGCGATCGTATCTCATAACGTTGTGCTCTTCTCGGGGATTCGCGGATCCGTCGTGGCCGCAGGGCGACCCGGCTCTCCGTAGAGGTGCCGCCATGTCTGCCCAGCACGACGGTGGACGTGTCGGTGCGTTTGGGAGGCGAAGCGAGCGGAGCGCTTTCCCTGGGCATTCAGGCTTCCGGTGAGGCGCTCGATCCGGATTTCGGGGCCGATACGACCGTCGTCATCGGAGACGGCCCTTCGTGCCTCCGCCTGGCGGCGGGGAACTGGCTGGCCGTTGCCCAGTCTGCGAGCTCCATCGGTGCGGCGCGATTCGACTACGCGCTCACAGGCCTGCGGCGGTCGTCGCAAACACCGGCAGCCCGCCTGGTGTTTCCTTCGAGTGGAGGGCCGACAGCTTCCGAGCCTCATGACCGGGCGATTCGGGAGGAGTGGAAGGTGTTCCTAGGGGCCCTGGAGGAGGAGCTCCTCGGCAAGCAGCGAGTATCCTTGGGGCGGCCCGCTCTCTCACCGGCAGCGCGAGCGCCCGAGGTGGGAGACCGTAGGGACTTCAAGGTGGTGGGGGCTGACGGCGAGTTCGATCAGGTCACGGCGGAGGTTCGCAAGGTGTCGGAGCGAGCCCTCCTGTATGTGGACGTCGAAGCCCTCGGCAGCCTGGCACCGGCCGACTTGGAGGGCTTCGGCAGCGTCTTCGACGATCCGATCTACATGGTGGACGTGAGCGCCTTCGGACAACTCTCCGACGTGGACGGAAACGAGAAGGTCATCATCCTCTTCACCCCCAGCGTCAATCGACTGACCCCACCGGGCTCCAGCGACTTTGTGGGCGGATTCTTCTTCGGCCTGGATCTCTTCACCGAGGCCGAAAACAGCAATGCGGCCGAGATCTTCTACGTGATGGTTCCCGACCCCACGGGGCGGTACGGCAACGTCCAAAGCCTGAACCTCATCCGAGCCACCGTGCCGGCCATTCTCGCCCACGAACTCCAGCACATGATCCACCACAACGAGCGGATCATTCAGCGAGGCGGGCAGCGTGCCGACGCGCTCTGGCTCTCCGAGGGGCTTGCCCAGATGAGCGAGGACCTCGTCGGAGAGGAGTTGCGTAGGCGAGGGAGCCTCGATGCCGAAGACTTTCAGAAGGGCAATTGGCGACGAGCGAATCGATTCCTTTCGGATCCGGCCGACGTGAGCCTGATCGTCGTCATCGGCCAGGGGACGCTCGAAGAGCGTGGCGCGGGCTGGCTGTTCGTTCGCTACCTGAGGGATCAGGCGGGCAGCGATGCCGTCCTGGCGTCCCTGACCCAGACCACGCGAACCGGAATCGACAACGTGGAGTCGGTGACGGGCCGGGACTGGGAGGATCTATTCTCGGACTGGAGTGCGGCGATCGCGGTGGAGGGACAGCTCTCGGGGAACAGCCAGCTCCCGGTGAGGGCGGCCCTGCAGTTCCCGGGTATCGATCTGGTGGAGACCCTCTCGGAAGGCGTCGGGTCCTTCTCGTTGAGGCCCACGGTCATCACGGTCGGGGATTTCTTTGCCGAGGGACGGCTCTGGTCGTCCTCGGGTGCATACTTCTTGCTGGAGAGTGGGGAAGGAGGATTGGCCTTGAACCTGGCGGGCCCGGAGGGGGGGCCTTCTCCCCTGCAGGCCGGTCTGCGACTCAAGCTCGTGAGGCTGTTCTAGCTCATCGTTGGCCCGCGGAAAGGCTGAATCTTCTCCGGAACGAACACGTAGTGTCGAGTGTCTACCTTGAGGAGACTCCTTCGTCGAGGATAAATGCGCTGTTCTACCTGTGGTGAGCATCTGAGAGAGCACGAAACCGCTTGTCCCACTTGTGGGGTGGCGGTTTCATTTCGCTCCGTCGTGCGTCCGGTGGGGTTGGGAGTGCGGAACTGCCCGCGGTGCGCATACGTAGGGAACGGAATCGAGTATTTCAAGCGGCCCGGACACATGGGTCTTCTCGTCGGTGTTTCGCTGTTCACGTACGGCCTGGGGGGACTGGCATACTGGCTGGCCCGCCGTAAACACAGGATCTGTCCCCAGTGCGGCCTGGGCTGGGAGAACGCGGCAGTGCTGGGTCCCGGAGCGGCCCGTGCGCCGACGTTGGCGGGCTCGGTCGGAGCTGGTCCGCAGTTCCGGGCCGACGAGCCGCTTCCCAGACTTGGGATTGGTCGGAGGGTCTTCGGTGTGGCTCTCGTCCTCGCGGCTGCACTCACGATCTTCGTGGGCTTCGTCTACTTCGATCTCGCCACCGTGGCTGTAGGCAGCGTCATGGGCGCCGGGGGCACCGCTACCATCTGGTGGGGGCTCAAGGCCCGCCAGGATCGTCGAAGGGCCCTCATGACGCGGCTGCAGCGCCGCGTGCTGCTCCTGGCCACGGAAAACGGCGGGACCCTCACTGTGACCGAAGTGGCCGCCTCGCTCAACCTCTCCTTGGCCGCGGCCGAGAGCGTGCTAGAGTCCATGGACGACGGGCTCAGGGTCCGATCGGATGTGACCAATCAGGGGATCATCGTGTACGAGTTCCCCGAGGTCCGGCATCACCCGAGGCTGGAGACGGGCTCGAAGGGCTAGACGGACGATCCCTCTCTGGCCCTGGCCACACGGGCCAGCCACACCCCTCCGATGATGGTTATTGCGCCTGCCATCTGAAGAGCGGAGGGCTCTTCGCCGAGCCACAGGGCCGCGGTGATGAGCGCGACGACCGGAACGAGATTCGAGAACGCCGCCGTCCGCGCACTGCCGATGTGCTCCAACCCGTGGTTCCACAGCAGATACGCGATGGCGATGGCGAGGATACCGGCGTAGGCGACCCCGACCCATGCCATGGGCGAGACCGCGCGAAGGTCCATTTCGGCGACGGAGGTGGCGCCGGCCGCTACAAGGCCCACGGTGCCGATCCAGAGGGTCCAGGATGTAACGGCGAGCGCTCCGTACCGGCGGGTCAGATCCTGAGCTCCAACGGTGTAAACGGACCATGTGACGGCAGCGGCAACCAGGAGCAGATCGCCCCTGGGGAGACCGTCTGCGAAGCTTACGGCGTTGCTGCCTCCGGCGACGACGAGCACCATGCCTCCCAGGGTCGCCAGCACGCCCACCCAGACGGCCACCGCATGCTGCTCCTGGCCGAGCGCGGTGGAGAGGACCAGGGTCCAGATCGGCGTCGTTGCGAGGACGAGGCTCGCGTTTCCGGCCAGAGTCCCGTCGATCCCGAAGATGAACAGAAACTGATACACGAGGTTGCCCAGAAGGCCTAGAAGGACAACGCGAGCCCGGTGGTCCCGTTGGGGAAGGGGGATAGGACCCCTCCATCTCAACAGCACGAAGAGCGTTAAGGCGGCGAGGGGGAACCTGAGGGCATTGAACGCGAGGGGCTCGATCTCGACCAGCGCCACCTTAATGACGGAGAAGTTCACTCCCCAGATGACACATAAGACAACAAGGGCGATGTCGATCCGCAGTACGGGCCTTTCGGCCTGAGAACCCGGGGCTGGCGGGGCGCCTGACCCTCCGTTTACGGCGGTTGGAGCCGTAGACGAGGTGTCATTGGGGATAGAACCTATCGTTGTTTTTCCCACTCCGGACACCTAGCTTTAAGTGTTCCCCCCAACAAGCTATTTGGTCCGGCATAGATGTCTACTTCGAACGTTCCACGCCTCGCAGATTACCGGAGCGGGCGGGCAAAGCGGTCCGAGCAGACCGCCGCGCTCTACCGGGGGGACCCGGCGCGCTCATGCCTCCTGGGGTATCTCACCTCGGCGCAGGAGCTGGTCGGGGCCGATCGGGCCGCCGTCGTTTGGGTCGATGAATACGGGCGCGGCTTGGTTCACGTTCACTGCCTGCTGGACCTCGTGGGGGATCCCCCCCGGCGAGACTTCGCGATGCAGGCGTGTCGCGTCGCGTGGGGCAAGGGTGTGCCAGGCCTCCTCGACCTGCCGGACACCGAGCACGCCGGTGAGATCCCGATCTCGGGCGTCCGCAGTTCCTGCTGCGTCGCCATGGGCAGCGACGGAACCAGGGCTTGGTTCCTCATAGTCGACTCTCTGACGCCCCGACCGCGGCTTGCGGTGGAGGTCACGGACGAGCTCATGTTCCTCGCTGGTGAGGCGGCGGCCGTGGTTCTCCATCAGGATCTGGATCGCAAAGCGGCCGGTCCGAGGCGCCTGTGGAAGGGCGCCGGTCCCGAGGCGGGGGAGACCTTCTCCGGATCGCCGGATCGCCGCGCGCTTCCTCGTTGCCCGTGCGGTACGGTCCGCACTGGACGAGGAGCTCACCTTGGATCCCGAGGCCCTGCGGCAGCAGGTCGAGGGAGTTGGGCGCGAGCTCGACGCGGTGGACCGGGGCGATCCCGAGCGAGCGAGCTGGAGCGCGGTCCTGGAAGCCCTCGGCTCCGGCGATGGGGTAGAGCTAGGACGCTCTCTCCTGGAGCTGGCGGACCGTGTGGAGATGCTCGGGCATCTGCACGGGGCTCGGGAGGTCTTTAACCTGGCCTACCTGGTAGCGGTGACCTGTGGATCGGGAGCCATCGCCGGGTCTGCCGCCCGCTTCCTCGGCAGAGCCCATCGCCGGCTCGGCGCATGGGAGGAGAGCGAGCACTGGTTTGGGGTGGCCCATGATCTGGGTGGGGCGCTGGGCGACGGCCAGCTGTCGGCATTGGCGACTCTGGGGCTGGGGAACACCCTCCGGGAGAAGGGAAACCTGCCGCGAGCGCTCGAGCTGCATCGACAGACCCTGGAGTGGGGAGAGGCGGATGGCGACCTCTACGTGCAGGGGCTGAGTCACCACGACCTCATGACCGACGAGAAGCTGTCCGGTCGCTTCGGGAAGGCGATCCGGCACGGTTGGGAGGCGGTTCGCCTCTATCCTTCGGAGCGGAACCAGCTGCAGGCCCTCACCGACCTGGCCTGGGCCTTCGTCGAGGTGGGAGAGCTCGCTGCCGCGGAGGACGCGTACAACGGTGGTGGCGCACCGGACGCAGGACCTCCGCTATCGGGTCTACGCGCTGGACGCCCTGGCCTACATCGAGGCTCGTCTTGGCCGTCGTGAGCAGTTCGAGGATCGACTCGAGGCAGTCGACAGGACGGCGTGGCGAAGCGGGCCGCCCTTCATGGTTTCCGAGCTACTCTTCTATCGTGGTAAGGCCTATGGCCTGCTGGGGGACATGGAGTTGGCTGAACGCTGGCTCACGGAAGCGAAGGCGTACTCCGAAGAGCACGGCAACAACCAGATAAGCTTCCAGGCGGAGGCTGCGCTCCAAGCCCTAAGAGCCGGAGAATTCGCAGCAGAGGATGGACCCACCGAACCCGCGACGCTCGAAGGCATCGACGGAGTCCGTAACGAGCTGAGCTCTATGCGAGGCCAGCTAGTCTCGACGGCGGGGGCGCTGGTTACCTAGCCCTAGCCGTTACTGCCCGGGTTGTGTCGATTGCTACCCGATGCTCCCGGGGTTATGCCCAATGCTTCCAGGATTATGCGTCTGGCACAAGCTATCTCCGGGGGCGCAGTCTAGGCCGGCGGGCGACGAGCAGGCACCCAATGCGAAGGAAAGGGCGGCGAGGGCGAATAACAGGCGAAGCTTCCTCATGAGACCGATGTCCTCCGAAAGTGGGGCTGGTGAGGCTCGACTACACCACCTAACTTGACAAAGGTGGATGCGGCATCCCTAGATGCCGCAATCATTTCCGACCACGCGTATATCTTTTCCGAAGGTCATGGCGCTCGCAAGCACATTCACTAGGGATCCACGGGTTCAGTCCAGCCTCCGAGATGCTCTCTCGGCAGTACACGACGTCGCCGAGTCCAGAACGCTCGGCTGGCTTGCACTGTCGCTTCGGGAGCGGCCGGTGAGCGTGTGCCTGGTCGATCTGACGTCCATGGGATGGGGTCCGGGCGGGCTGGAGCGGCTTCTGAGGCTTCGGCGGGACTTTCCGAGCGTGGGATTCGTTCTTCTGGCCAGTGCCAAGGAGGATCCGCGGACTCTCTTCGAGGTCGGACGCCTCGGTTTCCGGAGCCTGGTTCTGCTGGGCAGTGAAGATCAGGCCTGGCGACTGCTGCGAAGCGTCGACAAGGCGCGAGAGAGAGGCGTGACGTCTCGGGTGCTTCGTGAGGTGAGCCCCGAGCTTCCACCGCGTGAAACGAAGGCCCTGAGGCTCGCATTGGACCAGGTCCACAAGTGCTGGTCGGCCGAGGAGTTCTCCGACCTCATGGGTCTGTCTCGACCCTTCTTGAGCGTAGGCCTGAAGAGGGCCGGTCTGCCGGCCATCGGACGCCTCTTGGTGTGGTCGCGGCTCCTCCATGCGGGTCACTGGCTGGGGGATCCCGGGCGAACGGGACAGAGCGTCAGCCGGCAGTTGGAGTATTCGTCCGGGGCGGCGTTCCGCAGGGCCCTGAAGAGCTATACGGGCGCCACGCCCACGATGGTGGCCTCGAGGGGGGGTCTGTCATTCGTGCTCAGGCATTTTCTCCGCGATTGCGGGTTTGAGACCTCGGCTGCGTCGCGAGCATCAGTGGCCTGATTCCGGCCGGCGCTAGTGGGTGCCCAAACGATCAACGCCAAGCGAATCTCATGACGGATTTCCTGGACGAAGACCGACGCACCTGGGTGGCCACCGTACGATCGGAGTCGGATACGGACTACAAGGGTTGCTACTACCTCCACCTCCACCCCAGGGGTGGGACTGACGATGAAGGCGTGAACCTCCTGGACGTGCGCTGGAACAGCCTCGGCACGGCTGAACGAGCGCTGGCCACCATATCGGAGGTCGAGCTGCGCAGGCGACTGCGCTCGGCGGTGGGACGCGCCTCCAGTCCCCCTCTCGCTGCTCGCCCCATTACTCGGGCAGGCTCTTAGGCTAGGCTTCTAGGAGCCTGGTAGGTTGGGTGGGGTTCTCCGAAAGTCGGCGAGCCTGACCCCGATCCGATCCTCCACCCGTTTGGCGGCGCTCGTCGCTGGGATGTCGTTGGAGAGGATGCTGAAGAGCAGCCTTTCACCGTTCCGTGCCGAGACTACTCCCGTAAGGGCAGAGACTCCGTCAATCGTCCCCGTCTTGGCCCGGAGATTTCGGGCCGCCCGGGTCCGGTACATCCGGCGCAGCGAACGGCCCGCTTCGGGAAGCGTGGAAACGAACGCATCCCAGTGAGGCGTCGCGGCTACGTACCGCAGGACCCCTACCAATCCGCCTGCCGTCGCCCGGTTGCTGTCCGAGAGCCCCGAACCGTCCACCGCGACGATGTCGCGATCGTCCAGCCCAACTTCACCAGCCGTGAAGGCCCGGACCGCTCGTGCGCCTCCCTCGAAGGATCCCTGACCCATCACGACCTTGCCCATGGTCTTGAAGATGGTCTCGGCGAAGAGGTTGTGGCTGTCGTGGTTGACCACGTTCAGATACTCGATCATCTCCGGTGAGGAATGGCGGGCCAGAATGCGCGGCTCTGCGTCTCCTATGAGCCTCGGGGCCCAAGCCTCCCGGCCGGTGATCCGGGATCGGTCGGCTCGGTGAACGGCTCTGGAACCGTCGCCCACGGTGAAGCCCCGGGACTCCAACACCTCGCGCAGGGCTCGGGCAGCGAACAGGGCGGGATCCGGAACGGTGAGACGCCGCCAGATGGCCGGGCCGCCCTGGGTGATCTCGCCGTCGACCCGAATAAGGGAGGTGGGCGTCGGCCGATCGAGCCACAGTCTCGGCCGCGGTCGCCCCGCGACCGTCTCGGCGGTGTTGTTCATTTCCAGGGGGAATCCGGGCGGGATGGTCTCGATGGTGGGCACGCCCCCCAGGCGCGCTGCGGGAGTGATCCGCAGCGTGACGATATTCTCGTTGAACGAGAGAGCGGAAGCTGGCGCCGCGAACCTCTCGTTGAGATCCCTCGGATCCCACTCGGGCCCAAGGTCTGGCCCCGAAAAATATGTTGCGTCACCCACGATGGCTCCGTCGATGTGGGTGATGCCCTCGGCGGCCAGCTGCTCCGCCAGGTTCTCGAACACACGAGTGCGTGTAAGGAAGAACCGATCCGAGATCCCCGGGTCTCCGGTTCCTTCGGCGGCGGTTCCGTCGAGCTCAATGAGAAAAGCCGCTCCGGCGCCCTCCACCGACGGTCCGACCAATGGATGGGCGGACATGGACGTGATCTCCAGAAAGCGACGACCGAAGAACTCTTCTCGGTCCCCTCCGGGTCGAAGCCGGGGTCGGTGAGGAACCGAAACGGGCCCACCTCGATGATGAAGGTTGCGCCCCCCAGATACGTGAGCTCGGTCTTCATGGGTCTCCTCCCGTGTGGGTGATTGTTGAGGTAGGGATAGACAAGGGCTGTGCCAACGGCGCGCAGACTGTCCACTCGGGTCCGTATCTCGTTGCGGGACAACGCAATGGGGCCGCACGGGTCGGTCGGCAAGGGTGGTACGAGGCCGGACGACGTGAAATATCGCGGGGGGCTTGACATATCGCGGCGAAATCGTACAAGCTGATCACTCGCGGTCGCCTCTCGCCCCAACCCGCTTGCGCTGGCACGCACCCGGTACCAGGAAGGCCTGTCTCGCTCAGGGGCTCCGCGAGGGAGAGGACAATGGTCACGAAGAGCGACTCCGTAGGCCCGCACGCCCCCAGCGGCTCGGCTCTGACCTCAACCTTCCTGGAGTTCGCCAGCGGGGCGGTTGTGGTCGTCGACGAAAGCCAGAAGATCGTGGCGTTTGGCGGTGGCGCGGAGCGTTGAGCGACCTGACCGAGCTGCGTCGAGCGGAGGAGGCCCTCCAGCGAGTTCAGCGGGACCTGGAGCTGATCCTCACGTCCGCGGGAGAGGGTATCTACGGCCTGGATCGGCAGGGGCTCACGACGTTCGTCAACCCGGCGGCCGCAGAGATGCTGGGATGGGAGCCGGACGAGCTCCTCGGAAAGTCCCAGCACGCGGTGATCCATCACACCCACTCCGACGGTAGCCCTTATGCGGCCGAGAGCTGCCCCATCTATGCAGCTTTCAGCGATGGGGCGGTCCACCGGGTGGACGACGAGGTCTTCTGGCGGAAGGACGGTACGAGCTTCCCGGTCGAGTACGTGAGCACCCCGATATGCCATTCGGAGGACGGCCTGGTTGGGGCCGTCGTGACTTTCCGAGACATCACGGAGAGGAAGCAGGCGGAGGAGTCCCTCGAACAGCTGAGGCGGGACCGGGAGCTGATCCTGAGCTCGGCGGGTGAGGGTATCTACGGCCTGGACCGGCAGGGACTCACCACGTTCGTCAACCCGGCGGCTGCCGAGATGTTGGGATGGGAGTCGGACCAGCTCCTCGGGAAATCCCCGCACGCCGTGATCCATCACACCCACGCCGACGGCAGCGCCTACGCCGCCGAGAACTGCCCCATTTATGCAGCTTTCAGCGATGGGGCGGTCCATCGGATGAACGACGAGATCTTTTGGCGGAAGGACGGCACGAGCTTTCCGGTCGAGTACGTGAGTACCCCGATCTGCCACCCGGAGGACGGCCTCATGGGAGCCGTAGTGACCTTCAGCGACATTACAGACAGAAAGGCTGCCGAGGCCGCGCTACAGAACGCGATGACGGAGCTCGAGGCGCTGAAGGACCGTTTGGCCGAGGAGAACGCCTACCTGCAGGAGGAGATCAAGCTCAATCACCGCTTCGAAGAGATCGTCGGGGCCAGCCCCCGGCTTCGGCAGGTGCTGCACAAGATCGAGCAGGTGGCCCCCACTCCCACCACGGTTTTGATTCTGGGCGAAACGGGAACGGGGAAGGAGCTTTTCGCCCGGGCTATTCACCACCTGAGCGATCGGGACCATCGGCCCCTGGTAAAGGTGAACTGCGCGGCGCTTCCCGCCGGCATCGTGGAGAGCGAGCTGTTCGGGCATGAGAAGGGGGCCTTCACGGGTGCCTCGAGCAAACGGGCGGGGCGGTTCGCCCTGGCCGACGGGGGGACCATCTTCCTGGACGAGATCGGCGACTTGTCGATGGAGGTCCAGGCGAAGCTGCTTCGGGTGCTCCAGGAGGGAGAGTTCGAGCCCGTGGGGAGCGAAAAGACGATGAAGGTGGACGTCCGGGTCATCGCAGCCACGAACCGTGATCTCGCCGAGGCCACCCGGGTGGGCGACTTCCGCACCGACCTGTACTACCGCCTCGCGGTGTTTCCCGTTTCGGCGCCTCCGCTGAGGGAGCGGAAGGAGGATATTCCCGAGCTGGTCAAGCTCTTCGTCCGCCACTTCGCCGAGTCCATCGGAAAGGACGTGAACACCATACCCCACGATGTCATGGTCGCGCTCCAGGACCACCCTTGGCCTGGGAACATACGAGAGCTGCAGAACGTGCTAGAGCGACTGGTCATCCTGACCCCGGACGCCACACTCCACTTGGACGGTACGTTGAAAGGGGCCGTGCCCCGACCCGTCGACGACGGCTTCCCGGCCAGTGAGGCGCTCGAGGACGTCGAGCGAGAACACATCCGGAATGTTCTCGATAACGTCGGGTGGCGGGTGGCGGGAGAGGACGGCGGCGCCGGTAGGCTCAAGATGAACCCGAGTACGCTTCGGTCCCGCATGGCGAAGCTCGGGATCAAGCGGGCCAGCGCTGCTGGAGCTTGAGAGCGGACGCGCTGCGACGCGACATTTCGCGCACTCACGAGATATCGTAGGACCCGGACGCCAACTGGGTGCATCACCCCTACGGCGCCCATCCCCCTAACACCGCCCAAGCCGAACCCCGATCGCGATGCAGCATGGAAGGAGCGGCTGGCAGCGTACTATACCGAGCTTGGTCTGGACCGAGCTTGGTCTGGACGCCTCTGCCTCCGCCCCTGCCGTCACTCGCGCCCCTTGATGAGGCGATGTGCGAAGTCGTCGAAGAGCACAAACCGGAGGTTGTGAGCTTTCATTTCGGGCTTCCCGAACAGGTGCTCCTTAGCCGTGTGAAGGCGTCGGGCTGTCTGGTGCTCAGCTCTGCGACCACGGTGGAAGAAGCGCGGTGGCTCGAAGACCATGGTTGCGATGCGATTATTGCCCAAGGGTACGAGGCGGGCGCTCATCGCGGGATGTTTCTGACGGACGATATCGCGACGCAGCCGGGAACTTTTGCCCTGGTACCGCAGGTCGTCGATTCAGTACAGGTGCCGGTGATTGCCGGCGGCGGAATTGCCGATGGGCGGGGTATTGCGGCGGCTTTCGCTCTAGGTGCGGCAGGCGCTCTAATCGGCACCGCTTATCTTTTCACGCCGGAGTCGTTGATCACGGATCTACACCGCGCTGCACTACGCGCCGCGCGTGACGATCAAACGGCATTGACCAACGTGTTTTCCGGCGGACCGGCGCGGGGGCTGATGAATCGAGTCATGCGGGAGGTCGGGCCGATGTCGGACCGGGCGCCAGCGTACCCGACAGCTGGCAGCGCCCTGGCGCCGCTGAAAGCAAAAGCGGAGGCGGCTGGGTCCAGCGATTTCTCTTTGCTGTGGGCGGGACAGGCGGCAAGTCTCGGCCGCGAGATCGGCTCCGGCGATCTGACCCGGCAACTAGCCGAGGATGCGGAGCGGCGTCTCAAAGCGCTGGCATCGACAGCGCTTTAGGCCATCTATCCGCTACAATGGCGAATGCAGCTCCAACCCACGAGGCCCACATGAGCCACAGTCTCGGCTCGAACCGGCGACCCCCTGAACCCCATCACCAACAGCTTATACGCCATATCACGGGAGATACCTGGTTTCGTGCGGGCTTCGGGGAGGATGGCCCGGTATCCGGATCCGCGCTTCCGGGGATCGAGGGAGGGTTAGGTATTGGAAAAGGTATTGGAGGGAGTGGCTCTTCAGCAGACGGCGGCCAAGGGGGGGCGGCACACGCGCTGACCCTCTGGGGATCAGCGCGTGTGCGGGAGGTCGGCAGCTCAGTCGACGGGGTGGACTTCGGTGAGCGTGCCGTTCGCATGGTGGTAGAGATAGCCTGACACGGTCACACTCTCGGGCAGGATCTTCGAGTTGCGGAGGCGGAGCACGTCAGCCTCCAGCGCCGTATCATGGTCGTGGATTGCGAGTGCGTCGAACACGCCCTCATCGATCCCGGCATCTGGCTGAGCTTCGTGCGCCGGCCCTCGTCAGCCAGACGTTCGAGTCCGCAGTCCGTGTGATGAACGATGAGCACGTCGAGGCGGGGCCCGTCGGGTCCTCCGATGACGGTCATCAGGTTCGCCAGCACGGCGATGTCCTCTTCGGCACCGTCGGTGACTCTTCCCCCCAGCGTACGCATCACCAGGGCGTCTCCAGGCTCGAGCCCGAGATAGTGGGCGGGGTCCGTACGTGCATCGACGCAGGAAAGAACGAGCTGTCTGTAACGGGGTTGAATGGGTAGCTCTCCACCTGTGAAGTCCGCGGCGAACGCCCCGTTTCTCTCGAGCAGGTCTTTGCGGCTGGGCATGATCGTCTCCTCGTGGATTTGAAATGGGGTTAGGCGGTCACGAGCTGGGTGAGGGAGCCACGGCCGGGGAATCCTGAATCGTGAGGCGACCGGCGGCCGCGGCTTGGGCCCAAACCGGGCTCTCGTGCGCGAGCTCTCCGTGCTCGATTGTCGGGTAGTCGCGCGTCGACTCCCACCGGTCGAGATCTGGAGGCCGTGTGGCCATCATCCGGAGCGCCAACCCGAGCGTCCGTGGCAGGCTGCCCGCCCGGAGACCGGGATAGATGAGATTGGGATTGGCGATGTAGCGGGCGGCGATGCTCTCGAAGCCCTCGGGAGCTCTTCCGGCGACCTCGCGGACGTGATCGTTCGGTGCCTGGCCGAACGCGCCGGCGCGGATCTCTTCCGCATAGCGCCGAATCTGGGCGATCTCGAACTTAGGGAAGCCCTGGGCCAGCGCAGCCTTCGTGAACATGCTCAGGGACGCAGCCTGATATCGTACCTTCCGACCGAGCACCCGGCCGATGTGCCTCTGCGGCCTCGCTCAGCGGAAGCGCACGGTCGAGGATCGGCCTGATGTGGCCGGCGGCGACCAACTCGAGACCGTACTCCAGGTCTTCCTTGTCGCTCGCCATCGAGCCGACAAGCCGCTTCTGCGTGAAGAAGACATTCCTCACATCGAAGGTCGTCTCCGTACCAGCCGCGAACCCGTAGATGACGATGGTGCCGAGGGGACGCGCCGCTTCGATGCTCTTCGGCAGCACGTCGCCACCCAGGCTGTCGATCACGACGTCGACCCCGTAGCCATCGGTCCATTCCTTGACGCGTGCCACGAAGTCATCCGTGCTCGTGTCGATCACGAAATCGGCACCGATTGACCTCGCGAAGTCCGCGTCTTCCTGACTCCGCACCGTGGTCGCGACCTTTGCGCCGAGCGCCTTGGCGACCTGCACCTGCATGCTTCCGGCGCCACCCGCGCCGGCATGGACCAGCACCGTGTCGCCCGACTTGACACCGCCTACGGTCTTTACCGACCGCACTCCGGTCGCCAAGACCATGGGCAAGGCGGCCACGAGCTCCGGCGCCAGTCCAGTCTCGTCCTTTACCGTGAACTCGGCCGGAAACTCGACGTACTGGGCGTACGTGCCCGGCCGTCCAAGCCCGGGGACCGTGAAGCTGGCGGCCGTGCCAGCCGGCCGGATGCTCCACTCGGCCTCGTCGAGTGGGTAGCCAGGTACCGGAATGACCGCATCGCCGATCTCGAAACCGGTGACACCGGCTCCGATGGCTGCCACTTCACCCGAGGCGTCGGCGCCCAGGATGTGTGGCCACGGAAGCTCCGGGGCGATCTCGCCCTGTCGGATAGAGTGATCGAACCGATTCAGACCAGCAGCGTTCACCTTGATGAGCAGGTGCCCAGGCTGAGGCTCCGTGAGTGGCACTTCCGCGAGCTCGAGCACGTCGGGCCCACCGAACCCCCGGATGACGGCTGCCGTCATCACAGCGGCCGTCGACTGCTCCGTTCCACACACCGTGTCGCTCTTCGTTATCGTTGCCATCGTTCTCTCTCCTTTTCGTGTGGCGAGAGGTCCTTGTGCCTCTCCGTCGCTCAATCGCAAGGGAAGGCACGGGTCGTGCCAAGCGCGGCAGCGCCGTAAATCGTTGTCAGAAAACACGTTGCGGCTTTCAGGCTGATCACGATAGTTCGTGGTACCACGAGTTATCGTGATTCTTGTGGAGAATGGTGATGGGATGCTTCAGAGGCGATGTTCACGCGGTCTCGGAGGAGGCTGAATGCCCGGTGAAGGTCTGACCCCGGATCTGATCAACGAGCTCGAGCAGTACCGGCGGATACTCAACAACATCCCGGCGGAGATAGGCGTTTTAGACACTGAAGGGCGGTACCTCTTCAACACGCCGTCCGGAATTCGCGACCCCGGGGTTCGAGAGTGGATGCTCGGCAAGACGAACCACGAGTGGGTGCAGAAGCGGGGTCATCCGATCGAGATTGCGGATAAGCGACAGTGGGCCGTCGATCACTGCATCACGGAGAAGGAGTCGGTGACGTTCGAGGAAATCTGGACCGATAGACACGGTCACCGGCTCCACTACGTCCGGACGTTCAGTCCCGTCGAAGACGAAGCTGGGACGGTCACGCACGTGCTCGGATACGGTCAGGAGATTACCCAGCTCAAGAAAGCAGAGGAGGAGCTAAGGACCGCACTGGCCGAGGTCGAGGCACTCAGAGACCGACTCCACCATGAGAATCAGTATCTCCGCGAGGAGCTCCAGGCCGAGTACAACTTCGAGGAGATGGTGGGCGAGTCCCCTGCGATGGCGAACGTGCGTGCCGCGATCGAGACCGTGGCGCCGACAGACGCCAATGTCGTGATCAGCGGGGAAACGGGAACCGGTAAAGAAGTCGTTACGCGGGCGATCCACGCACTCAGCGGCCGGCGTGACAAGCCGCTCATCAAGGTGAACTGCGCGTCTATCCCGCGCGAATTGTTCGAGAGTGAGTTCTTCGGTCATGTGAAGGGTGCGTTCACCGGAGCGATCAAGGATCGCGTCGGCCGGTTCCAGCTTGCGGATCAGGGCACTTTGTTCCTCGACGAGATCGGCGAGATCCCGCTCGAGGTACAGGGCAAGCTACTCCGCGTTCTACAGGAAGGTGAGTTCGAGCGGGTCGGCGAGGCAAAGACACGCAGGGCCGATGTCCGGATCATCGCGGCCACCAATCGAAATCTCAAAGGGGAGGTCGAGGGTGGCCGTTTCCGCCAGGACCTCTACTATCGGCTCAATGTCTTTCCCATCGACGTGCCGCCTCTCCGTCATCGCGGCGAGGACACGAGGCTCCTCGCGACTCACTACCTCGAACGAGCCGTGCGGAAGCTCAGTCGGGGACCGAGGTCGCTCACGTCCGCGGAAGCGTCGAGGCTTTTGTCATACGATTGGCCCGGAAACGTGCGGGAGTTACAGAACGTGATCGAGCGGGCCGTGATCACGAATCGTGGCGGACCGCTGAGCTTCGATCTGCCTTCGTCGGATGGTCCTGGGCCCTCGGCGCTCGGGAGCGCAGTGGATGCCGAGGTCGACGTGGTGTCCGACGCAGACATGCGACGACGGGAGCGCGACAACGTGCTGCGCGCGCTGGAGCGCACGAACTGGCAGGTCTACGGACCCGGGGGTGCCGCGGCGTTGCTCGGGGTCAAGGCCACCACATTGGCGTCGCGGATGAAGAAGCTGGGATTCGGCCGGAGTTCCCTCCCCGTAGGACCACGTAGACCGACAGGATCATGACGGCGGCCGGAATTTGGCTAATTGCCAGCGCCGCCGGCCCCTGTATGCCACCACCACCTGCCGCACCGTCACATTCCAGAACGGCATCGGCAACTCTCCTGCCTGATCCGTTCCCCGCCTCGAACTCCTCATGCTCCTGCATCATCGCGAGCGCTGATCACTCATTGCGATGAGCAGCGGGAATCGCCACGGTGAGCCCCATGTCGCTTATCAGGCTTGCCCGCCGGACGGCGAGAGCCGTTGCCTTGGCCAGCCTTCCCACTCTGGCTTCGTGCGAGGCAGTGGTCTCACGGTCCAAGGTCCTTTCGTTCCTCGAGGCCGTCCAGAGGCCCTTCGACCTGCAGGACCGGACCTGGCTGGGCATCCCTGTGGCGGTGCTGGCCCACCTTATCGTCTCGGCTTCGCTCGCCGGCGCACTCGCCTGGCTTTGGCGCCCCAAGGCCGCGGGGGTCATCCTGGGGATCCTGATCCTGAGCAAGGAGGCCGTGGACCTCATGATCATCGCTCTCTACGAACCCGTGACCTGGGCCAACGCTTCCGGCTCGGTCGTGGGTAGTGGGTCAGTTTGAATCAAACAAAATCCGGCGGCAGTAATTCCTCGATCTTCCAGACGCGATCCGTCAGACCGGCTGCCTTGGCCGGAGTAGTTTTAATTCCCCTCCTCTCCCTGGTTAACGTCGTGTGCGCTTTGCAGAAATTATAGTACATAAAGTGAAGCGCCACGGCGTACTCGTGGAATGCGATCTTCTTTGAGAAAGCGTTCGTCAGCCGCGTGAACCGGCGGGAGTGCATCCGTAGCGTGAGGTTCGAGCGCTCGACGTGGGACGTGCAAGTATCCTCCATGACGGGGTTGCCCATCACCCTCGACTTCTCGGCCCCGAGGCACACGGGCGGGCTGTACCGGCGCCGCCCCTCTGAAGTCTGGCCGTATATTTTCACCATCCTGCCATAGTCCGCCCCACCCCATCCGAACGCCCGCTCTACGGCCCTCGGATAGACGCCGTGGCCATCAGTAGAGAGGTGGACCCGGTTCACTAGCCGGTCAGCGAGATCCTGCATGAACGGCACGCCGGTCGCGGCTCCCCTGCATCCGACGCGGTAGGCGATCATGAGCTTGCTGTCCTGGCAAAGCGCGGTCCATGTCCACACGTCGCCCCGGCCCTGGTGCTTCTCGTCCTTCGGCACGTTGCGTTCTTTCGCGCCACAGAACGACCAAATTTCGTCGCACTGTACGCGCCCGGATTCTACGTCCTGTACGAGAGCGTCGTGTTGCTCCATGCAATACGTGCCGACGTTTTTGAGCAACCGAGAAACGGTGTTCTTGGATGTGCCAGTCAGGCGAGCCGTCGCCCTCATCGAGTTTCCCTCGACCAGCGCCTTGAGGATCATGGTACGCTTCTCGTCGCTCAGCTTGTTCATCGGCAGCTCCTTTTGCTACCTTAAATATATGCTTGAGCGCTCAAGAATACAAGACAAAGAAAACGGGCCCCGAGTGTGCTCGGCCCCGCCTTACAGTCCTACGTTATTGTGTCAGTCGGATACTACCCGTTTCTCCTTCTTCTCAGATGATTCAACCTGGTCTTGGGCAGCCACATCCGATCGGGATGGGGCCTGATCTCGTCTTACAATGCTCGCAAACTTCTTCCCGCTGCTCCTTCCCAGACTGTCTTCCTGGCTCCGAAGAAGGTCGATCAGTGGCCGTCCATGTACCCTATCCTGTTCCGACATCTGCTCCGACATCTGACCCCCCTAGCTCCTGCGCCTCTAAAGCGCCCGATTTTTCTTCCGACACGGAAGTGTCTTCGCCATTTCCGGTTTCTTGCGGGAGAACATCTTCGCCACTCACGGCTATTTCCGCCACCTCTGACGACGCGAACGATATGTACGGTGACCCTTCAGGCGCCATGGGCAAAACGGCCAACGTTTGCAGCGTTTGAGCCAAGATAATCTCAGCATCGGTCGGAGACCGAACATTCTGAAATATCGTCTTGGCTTCCTCACTATCTATCACAAAGCTATGTGATGGATACTGGGTTGCCAAATGGTGCAATCCGTCGTATGTGCAGTTTCGGCTACCTGCGATTAGCCGAATTCCGTAGTTATCGGCCACCTGCATAGCCCGTGCAGCCTCACCGACGTGAAGTGGATCAATTTGAGAATAGAGCGGCGCAAAGAGGCCCGTAGTAAGGTCGGCTGCGATCTCAGCGGCGGTTCGAACGGTTATGCCTCCGCCACTGCGAGCTTCGATCCGCAGGAAGAGGTTCTCCCACGCTAGGAACGCCCTGTCTCGAAGCGAGATCATCGCCGTATTCACGGTGAGACCTGACTGCGTCTCCCAAAGAGAGTCCTCCTTGCTCATCTGAATATCGAGTGGACCCAGCTCGCCATCCTCCCCAAATACAATCTCATGAGCCCCCAACGCCACCAACGTGCCGGCGCTCTTGCAGTAACTAGCTACATAGATAAAGAAACGCTTGTATCTAAGCTGGAGTGCCCTGGCGATCCGGTATGCCACATCAGGATCACCACCCCACGTCACCAACACCAAGAACACATTGGGCCGACGGCGTCGCGACCTGCAAAGCCCTCTGACGGTTCGGTCTGCCGGTGGATCCAGCGCACCGTTGTACACGATCACATCGGCGTCTAAGGCGTCCGCAACCGCGTCGGCAGCCTCCTGAATGGCTTTTTCGGAATCGCTTGCTGAAGCATCTCCAGCACTCATGATTCGCCCTCAATCTCCTTGTCCCACCTGGCCCGGGCAGCCGTCTGTGCTATTTCGGAGCGGCGCTCCGCGGACAACTTGGCCGCTCGCGCCGGTCCGCCCTTCTTGCCCCCGAGCCTTCCCAGCGCGACCGCAGCGGGATTCTTCGCGGGTGTTGTCTCGGGTTCATCTTCGGCGGTAGCTTGCTGGACTACATCGAATGCGATGACGTTGGGGTCGTCTTCGTCGGGTCTTTTATTGCTTGAGCGCTTTGGCATGCATTAAGATAGACCAGGAACCCCGCTTCCTTCAACCCCGAATTCAAACTGACCCACTACCCGGTCGTGGATGTCCTGGCTGAATGGCCGCGGACGGACGACCTTTCCCAACCTTTCTCCGGGACAGATGTCATGCAACTACGGATCCTGACGGCGGCCGACGTACGCGCGTGCCGTGGTGCCCGACCGGGTGACGGTATCTACCGAGAAGGCTGTGAGCCTGTTCATGCCCGGGTATCTGCCGGAGGGCCTCTTCAAGTCCGTCGGGAGTGCCGCTCAGGACGTGGCCGCGGCCGGTCGTATCCTGGATGCCGCCGAGCGGATGGGTCTGGGGGCCACAGTGGAAATCTGACGATGAGCGGGGTCGTCGGCGTCCCGCCCCACGGAATTATTCTCGCGCCTCGCCGGGGCACGACCTAAATTGGGCGAAACCGGCCAATCGATCCCTTTTTCCCCCGACCCCCAAGTGACCCAAGACGACGACCGCGAGCTCAAGGGCTGGGCACGCTCCATCGACTCCCTCTTCGCCGAGGTGGGGGCGGAAGAGCTGGTGGAGGACCAATCCGCCAGCGCGGGGGAACCCGAGCTGGCGGCAGAGGCACCTGCCCCCGAGCCGGCCCTCGAATCCGCCGAGCCCGAGGCAGAGGCACCTGCCCCCGAACTGGAGGTCGGGCTCCCCCAGTCGGAGGCAGAGGCACCTGCCCCCGAACCGGCCCTCGAATCCGCCGAGCCCGAGGCGGAGGCACCTGCCGCCGAGCCGGCCCTCGAATCCGCCGAGCCCGAGGCAGAGGCACCTGCCCCCGAGCCGGCCCTCGAATCCGCCGAGCCCGAGGCGGAGGCACCTGCCCCCGAGCCGGCCCTCGAATCCGCCGAGCCCGAGGCAGAGGCACCTGCCCCCGAACCGGAGGTCGGGCTCCCCCAGTCGGAGGTCGAGACGGAGGAGTTGGCGACGGCTCCCGAGATCGAGCCTGAGGCCGTCTCCGAGGCGGACGAGGTCGACCAACTCTCAGCGGAGCCGGAGGCAGTCGCGGAGGCCGCCGACTCCGCTCCTGAGGAACACGAGGAGGAGCCCCGCTCACCCGTGGAGCTGCAGCTCGAGGAGGCCACCTCCCGCTACTTGATGGCGACCTCTGACCAGCGCCAGTCGCTAGCGGAGGCGCTGCGGGCGGCAGTGGAAGAGGCCCGCTCCGCAAACGCTCTGGACGGCCTGGCCAGGGCCATGAATGCGCTCCTGGTCCAGCCGGTGCCGGATCCCGACGCCGAGGCGTTGGCCGGCGAGCTCATGAACGCGGTCCTACAGATGCGAATGGCCATCCGCCTCGGGAGTATCCGGGACGAGCGCGAGCGATTGGCCCTCGTGGATGCCTACGCCAAGCTGGGTGACCCCATGGCCACCGCCATCGCCGATGCGCTTACCAAGACCGACGATCGGCTGGCCCGGAAGATCTACGTGGGTGCCCTGGTGGCCCTTGGGCAGTCGGGTATGAGGGTCGTCGAGGAGATGCTTGAGGACTCGCGGTGGTTCGTGGTCAGGAACGGGGTAGCGGTCCTCGGCGAGAGTGGCGGAGAGACGGCCATCGCCCACCTCACGGGCACGCTGGCCCACGAGGACATGCGAGTACGTCGCGAGACCGTGCTCTCCCTGGCGAAGATCGGGGGAGAGGATGCGGCTCAGTTGGTGGTGGGAATGCTGAACGACTCGGAGGCCAAGGTTCGAACCGCCGCCGCCCGAGCCGTCTCGGTTCTCAAGGTCGAGCGCGCCTTCAAGCTCCTCCTGAGCATCCTCGAAATCGGCGGCGACGATCCCGTAATCGAGCAGGTGCTTCGGGCTCTGGGACAGCTCGGAGATCCCGCGGCCGTCACCCTTATCGAGAAGCGAGCCGTCGGATCCTTCTTCTACAAGCCCTCTCCCGAGATCCGTGTGGCCGCCCTCTCGGCCCTCGGCTCCATCGGTACTCCCCACGCCATGAGTGTCGTCGAGGCCGCCAAGGACGACAAGGACCCCGACGTTCGGGTGGTGGTCCAACAGATTCTCGCCGCCAGTTAGGATCCGACCGTACACGGCTCGCTGTACTTCCGAGACACTTTGGCAGCGGGACACTAGGCGATCCTCAGCACGCGACCGAGTGTCCGCGCCAGCTTCAGACCCTCACGAAACTCGTGCCGGAGTGACGAGAGACGCCCTCCTTGATCGGAGTGGGCGAAGAAGGCCGTGATAGTGGTGTCGACGCGCCGTTCCGCCGGGAACGACGCCTGCATCCTCAAGGTCTCGGTGTAGGGGATGAGCCGGTCGTCCTTTCCATGTATGAGCAGGACTTTCGTGCGGATTCGGGCGAGGTAGGGCTTTGGGTCCATGAGGGGTACCGACTCCACGACGGCTTCAGCCAGCCGTTTGGCGATGTCCTCGGATCCGCTCATGTCCGGCTCACGGTCTGAGGGAGGGGCGAACAGGTCGAACAACCACGTGTGCTCCGGCGCAACATGCTTCCTGAGCTCGTTCTTCAGGGCATCGTACGAGGGATCCCACGCCAGGATGCGCCGCTCACCGGCCTCCACGGCAAGGCGCCACAGCGCGTCGGCGACATCCTGTGAGTCACGATACTCGGGAATGGAGACCAGGTGATTTCCGCCGATGATCCATCGCCCGTAGGGATCCGGCCGGACGCGGTGCGTGACTCCCCCCCATTCATGCTCGCCCGTCATCTGGAATCGCACCATGCGTTCCATGTCGCAGTAGCCCCCGAAGCCCACGGCACCTCCTAGCTGCTCGGCGATGTCCTCGTGGGAAGCCGCGATCATGACTTGGGGGGCTCCGAACGAGAAGCCGATGATCCCGTAGGGACCATCGTCGGTGGCGTCGAGGCGGCGGAGCGCCTTGAGGGCGGCCCGTACAGTGGGAAGTGTGTACTCGGGGGCAAGACGGAGGTTCTTCCACTCGGGCACCTGGGGGACGAGGACGGCAGCCTGGGATGACGCGAGAGCCCGCACGAAGCGAAGTAGAGTGGGGTGGAATCGGCCCGGTCGGGTGAGGCCGTGGAGGACGATCCACCCCGGCAGCTTGCGGCCCGCAGCGCGCGGAACGATCACCGAGGCGGGGACCTCTCTGTCGCCTCGGTTCAAGAGCGTCTCGTACTCACTCGTGGCGGCCTTGCCGGTAAGCCAGCTCCTCACGGAGCGGAACGTTCTGACTGTGCGCATGGATCGATCAAGCTACGAGTGGGGCGGAGGGGGCCGCCAGCCGCCTCCCACGCGCTTGCGCTCGTCTGAGGGGGCGACCATGATCCGACCGATGACCATAGGACGACGCAGCTTTCTCCACGCCGCCGGGGGGGCGGCGCTGGCTTGGCCTCGCGCTGTTGCCGCCCTCGGTCGCGACCTCCAGGTGGGTGGGGCTCCCGATGACGAGGAGTTCTGGGGTTTCGTCCGAAGTCAGTTCCTCATCTCCAGCGATCGTATCTACCTGAACAACGGGACTCTGGGGCCGTCCCCCAGGGTGGTAGTGGAGGCGGTTGCCGAGCACGCGCGACGGGTGGCGGCCACCTACCCACCCGGAGTCCGCTGGGATGATCTCAAGGGGGCCATGGGAGCGCTCTTGGATGCCGACCCGGAGGGCTTCGTGTTCCCGAGGAACACGACGGAAGCCATGAACTTCGTGGCCAACGGCCTCGAGCTGGAGGTGGGCGACGAGGTGGTCGTCACCGACCATGAGCACATCGGTGGGTACAAGCCCTGGGAGCTGGTGTGCGCGCGTCGCGGAGCCTCGCTGGAGAGCGCTCGCCTTCCGACGCCTGCCCGCTCGTCCGGTGAGCTCTTGGACGCCGTGGTGGGAGCCCTCACGCCCCGTACCCGTGTGCTGGCCCTCTCCCACGTCACGTTCACGACGGGCACCGTACTGCCCATCGCCGAGCTGGCCCGGGTCTGCCGTGACCGGTCCATCGTTTTCGCGGTGGACGGCGCGCACCCCCCTGGGATGCTTCGGGTCAGCCTCCGGGATCTGGGCGGCGACTTCTACGCATCCTCACCCCACAAGTGGCTGCTCGCGCCACAGGGGACGGGGCTGCTCTACATGACGAGCGAATGGCGGACCCGGCTCTGGCCGACCCTCGCCTCGGGTGGCTGGGATGATCTCGATCTGGGCGCCCAGCGGTTCAACCACCTCGGTACCTTCGACGAGTCCCGCCTCGCCGGCCTCCTGGCTGCCGTGGAGTTCCATGGCGTGCTGGGGGTCGACCGGATCGAGGCCAGGGTGCGCCATCTTCGTGCGCTGCTGCGGGCCGAGTTGGAGAGCCTACCGAGCGTTGAGATCGTGTCTCCGGAGGGCGACGAGCTGTCTTCCGGAATGGTATCGTTCCGGATGGAGGGTATCGACTCCTTGGCGCTCCAGGCCCACTTGAGCCGCACCGCCAAGATCCGCACGCGGGTCATCGGAGAGTACGACTACGGTTGGATGCGCCTGTCCACCCACATCTATAATCGCCCTTCAGACCTGGACCGGGTCCTGGAGCTCCTGGACAGCGCGGGCCGGGAGGGACTGCCGTCCGACGGTTGACCTCACAGGCGGTAGGCGGAACCGTGGGGGGCGGATGGGCTACAAGCTCGTGCGAGTCCGGTCACGCGCATCACTTCTCACACCAGGGTAGGGGATGACGGGATATCGACCGCCGTACCGAGCCGGCGCTTTCGTGGGAGCGGGGATCTTCGCGCTCTACGTGTTGACCCTGGCACCCACCACGGCGTGGTGGGACGCCAGCGAGTACATCACTACGGGGCACCTCCTGGGCATCCCTCACCCGCCCGGGAATCCGCTGTTCGTGTCGGTGGCCCGCACGTGGAGCCTGCTGCTGGCACCGCTTGGGTTGCCCGTGGCCGTCCGCATCAACCTCTTGGCCGCCTTCACCAGTGCAACGGCCACGTTCTTCTTCTTCTTGATCGGCCATCGGATCCTCTCGGCGGTGCTCGAAGAGCGTTGGATGGCCATCGTGGGTGCCGCATCCGGAGCCCTCATGGGGGCTACGGCCTACACCGTGTGGAATCAGTCGAACGCGAACGAGAAGGTCTATACGGTGAGTGTGGCCATCGTGGCCGCCGCGTCGTGGCTGCTCCTCCGTTGGTATGACCAGCAGGACGAGCCGGCGGGCCTGAGGGCGTTACTTGGAGCCCTCTATGCGATGGTTCTCGGGGCCGCCAACCATCTCATGTCGGTGATTCCGCTGCCTGCTTTCGGTCTCTTCGTGCTTCTGGCGGGCCCAGCGGTCCTGTTGCGCAAGGGATTCTGGATCCGTGCCGTGCCCCTGGTGGTCCTGGGGTTGTCGTTCAACGTTTTCCTGCCCATTCGCGCGGCCCAGGATCCGATCATAAACGAGGGCGATCCCACCTGTGCGTCTGCCGGTGGGGTGGCAGTGGCCATCTACACCAACGGTAAGGCCGGTTGCCCGGCTCTGGCCTCGTCCCTGAGTCGGGAGCAGTACGCCAAGGCTCCCCTCGGCGAGCGGCAGGCACCGCTCCGGGATCAGCTGCTCAACTACTTCCAGTACTTCGATTGGCAGTGGGCGAGAGGAGCCGATCTCGGGTCGTTGCCCATGGGCGCCCGTCTGCCGGCGACCGTGCTGGTCATGGCCATGGGGTTCATGGGCTTTCTCGTCGTGTGGCGAGCGGATCGGTACATCTTCGCGTACATGGTGGCTCTGACGGCCACAGTCACACTTGGCCTGGTCGTCTATCTCAACTTCAAATACGGGTTCTCACTCGCCCCCCACGTAACGGATCGGCTGGCCCACGAGGTGCGCGAGAGGGACTACTTCTTCGTGGCCAGCTTCATTCTGTGGGGCAACCTGGCCGGGCTCGGTCTCGCGGGGTTCTGGTCGGCACTCTCGGACCACTGGGGTGGCGGAGCGGCATATCGGAAAGCAGCTCCGATCTTCATCGTCGCCCTGATCCCGTTGGCCTACAATTGGGCCTGGGCCAGCCGGGCGGGGGACTACGCCCCGCGCGATTGGGCCTACGATCTTCTGATGAGCGTCGAGCCGTACGGGATACTCTTCACCAATGGGGATAACGATACCTTCCCGCTCTGGTACCTGCAGGAGATCGAGGGGATTCGTAAGGACGTGAGCGTCATCGTCCTCCAATACCTCTACACGGACTGGTATCCCAAGCAGCTCCGGGACATGACGGAGCTGGAGCGGCAGAGGCCGTTCAGCGAGGAGTTCGCCGTGGGCCTTTATCCTGCCACCCCGATCCCGGACTCGGCCATCACGGGAGCCAGCGACGAGATCCTCGATGCCGTGGGGTCGGGTAGGATCCCCGACGACCTGAGCCTACCGCTCGGCGCTGTGGTGGTAACCTATCCGGCGGGGACGTACCTGGACCGTGGGCACCGCCTGGCTCTGAGCTTCATCCACGACTCCATCGGACAGCGTCCCGTCTACTTCGCGAGCTCCGCCGGCCTGCTGGGAGACCTCGGTCTGCAGGACTGGGGGATCCGCCACGGCCTCACCACGAAGCTGGTGATGCGGACCTTGAATGGGGAGCGCCCGGAGGGGTTGGTGCAGGGAAGCGATCGAATGGGCGGCGAGTGGTTCGACCTCGACCGGAATCTCGCCCTGGTGCGCGACGTCTATCAGTACCGAGGGATCCGGGACCGGGACATCTGGCAGGATCGCAGCACGCTGAACATCCCGCTCCACTATCAGTTCCTGTTCGTTCAGCTTGCCGACGCCGCGGCCATCGCCGGAGTGGCCACTGAGGAGGTGAACGACCTGGCCGAAGAGGCCGCGGCTTTCCGCACGACGGCCCTGGGAGGCCTACGCTACCTGGCCTCGGAGCATTAGAGACTTCATCGCCTTCCCGGCTGGGGAACCCGAATCCCACGAGCGGGTGCAAGTGCACATTAGATCGCGCCCCCTTTGACGACAGAGACTCGACCTTGGCAGAGCGTCGCAATCCTGAGCTGGAGCCGGCAGAGCTGACCCGGTACGCCCGACATCTGTCGCTTCCCGAGGTGGGACTAGAGGGCCAGCAACGTCTCAAGGAGGCTCGGGTGCTGGTGGTGGGTGCGGGGGGCCTCGGCTCACCCTTGGCCCTCTACCTGGCCGCCGCCGGAATCGGCTCACTCGGTCTGGTGGACTGCGATGAGGTGGACGCGAGCAACCTCCAGCGGCAGATCCTGCACGGCACCAAGGACATTGGGCGGCACAAGCTCGAATCGGCGAAGGACCGACTGGCAGACATCAATCCGCACGTGGACGTGGTCGCACACGCCGTACGACTCAGCTCCGACAACGCCCTGGAGATTCTCGAGCCGTACGACGTGCTGGTGGACGGTACCGACAACTTCCCGACGCGCTATCTGGTCAACGACGCATGCGTGCTCCTGGGCAAGCCCAACGTCTATGGCTCGATCTTCCGCTGGGAAGGGCAGGTTTCGGTCTTCGGACTCGATGACGGGCCTTGCTACCGCTGCCTCTTCCGTGAGCCGCCCCCTCCGGGCCTCGTGCCCAACTGCGCAGAAGCCGGCGTGTTGGGAGTTCTCCCGGGGGTCATCGGTTCGCTCCAGGCCCTGGAGGTCATCAAGCTCGTCCTCGACAAGGGCAACACCCTCAGCGGGCGGCTCCTCATCTTCGACGCCATGGACCTGACCTGGAGAGAGGTCGCGCTGAGCCGGAACCCGGACTGTCCGGTATGTGGAGACGTGCCGACCCAGACGAGTCTCATCGACTACGAGGACTTCTGCGGACTCCGCTCTCAGGATCAAGGCGCGGTGGGGGCTGGAGAGACGGAACAGGAGCACCCGAATGGCATTGGCGAGGTTGGCCCCAGGGAGCTGAAGGAGCGTCTCGCCGAAGCCGAGCCACCGCTGCTTCTCGATGTCAGGGAGCCTTTCGAGTGGGATATCGTGAGCGTTCATGCCGATGGGGAGGTGCGGGTCCCCCTTGGCGAGCTACCCGATCGGATGAACGAGCTGCCCCCGGATCGAGAGATCGTGGTGTATTGCCGGTCCGGGGCGCGTAGCCTCATGGCCGCCGGCGCACTGGTGGACGCGGGGTTCAGGCGTGTGGACAACCTCAAAGGAGGTATCCTCGCCTGGGTGGACGAGATCGACCCGAGCCTCCCGAAGTACTAGAGGCCTGATGAAGGAAGTGGGGTGCGGCCGCGCGAAGGGGTCTTGCGGTGACCAGAGAACGTCGCGGCCCTGGTGTTCGGCGTCGTGCAGTGGTGTTCAGCGACACCTGAGCCGAGGGCGAAGAACGAACGATGACGAGGCGTAGCGGGGCTACGGCGAGGAAGAGAGACGCGCTATGGGCCCGCAACCCCCCTTCGCCCGACCAACAGGTCTGGCGCCCTGTCGGTGCCCGGTTAGGGCGGCACGGGGCCGACCACTTTTCGCGCGGTGCCCCCGTTGTTGGCGCCCCTCGACGTAGCTATTGCTATGCCTTCGGGGCGCCGCCTAGGGTCTGGCCGGTAACAAGCGCGCTAGCGCTTGTCGGCGCTCCTAACGCGGCTCGCCCCACTTCCTCAACAGGCCTCTAGTCCGTGGACCCTCCATCGCATCCTCGGATCGTGGTCGTGGGTGCGGGCTTCGGGGGCCTGTGGGCGGCGAGGCGCTTCGTCCGGCACGGGCTGCGGGTGATCGTGCTCGACCGCAACAACTATCACACCTTCTTCCCGCTCCTCTACCAAGTGGCCGCCGCCGAGCTCGGTCCGGGAGAGATCGCCTACCCCATAAGGAGTCTCTTCCGAAGAGAGCCGCTGGTCGACTTCCGGAAGGCGGAGCTGCGCGAGCTCGACCTCGAGGCTAGGACCATCGTCACGGACGGCGGCTCGCTGGACTACGACTATGTGGTTCTCGCTCCGGGCAGCGTCCCGAACTTCTTCGATGTCGAGGGTGCTGCCCGCCATTCCTTCCCGCTGCGGACGATGGACGACGCCATCCCCCTCCGCTACCACGTGCTGGCCTGCTTCGAGCGGGCGGCCCAGGCATCGGACCCGGAGGAGCGTCGCGCCCTGCTTCGGTTCGCCATCGTCGGTGGGGGCCCCACCGGAGTGGAGTATGCCGGGGCGCTGGCAGAGCTGATCTACGGTCCCCTGCTGAAGGACTACCGGGACATCTCTCCGGATGAAGTGGACGTGATTCTCGTGGAGGGAGAAGAGCGCCTTCTTCCGGGCATGCCGGGACGCCTGCAGGAGTATGCGCGCGCCCGCCTGGTGAAACGTGGCGTGACGGTCCGGCTCGGCTCGCGGGTCCTGGCAGTCCGACCGGACGCAGCCGTGACGAGCGCCCAGGGAGAGCTCCCAACCCACACGGTTGTGTGGGCGGCGGGAGTTCAGGGCGACCCGGCGATGGGCCGGTGGGGGCTTCCGGTGGGGCCGTCCGGACGCGTGCCGGTGGAGCCGACACTACAGGTACCGGGTCACCCGGAGGTGTTCGTGGTAGGGGACCTGGCCTTTCTCGAGGTGGAAGGGGAACCGTTACCACAGGTGGCTCAGGTCGCCCTTCAGCAGGGGAGCACGGCGGCGGACAGCATCGCAAGGCTCATCGCCGGCAAGGCGCCCGGCACGTTCGCCTACAAAGACCTTGGGATGCTGGCAGTGATCGGGCGCAACGCCGCGGTCGCCAGCGTCCGGGGAAGATCCTTCACTGGCTTTTCTGCATGGGTGTTGTGGCTGACGATCCACCTGGCCTGGCTCATCGGATTCCGCAACCGCGCGCTGGTCCTGGTGAACTGGGCCTGGAACTACGTTTTCTATCGGCGGGCCGTCCGTCTGATCCTGCCCGAAGCCGCCAGGGGACCGCCACAGAGTAGCTAGTACTTCGCCAGGTCCAGGATTCCTTCGAGGACGTCTTTGGGATGGGGGAGGATGACTTCTTCCAGCTGCGGCGCATAGGCGACCCAGGTGTCCATCGACGCCACTCGCCGCACCGGCCCGTCCAGCCAGGGGAAGAGCTCGTCCGCGATGCGGGCCACGATCTCCGAGCCGATGCCCCAGGAGAGGGAGTCCTCGTGGGTGACGAGGACCTTGTTGGTCTTCTTCACCGACGTGGCCACAGACTCCATGTCCAAGGGCGAAAGCGTTCGCAGATCGATGACCTCGCAGTCGATGCCGTGCTGGTCCGCCGCTGTCTTCGCGGCGTCCAGGGAGCGCTTCACCAGGGCGCCGCACGTCACGATGGTCAGATCCGAGCCCGGGCGGACCACCTTCGCCTTGCCGAAGGGGATCATGAAGTCTTTGCCCGGATACCGGCCCTTGTTGTGGACCTGCCGGTAGAGGTGCTTGTGCTCCAGGAAGATGACGGGGTCGTCACAGCGGATGGCCGTTCTCAGGAGCCCGTTGGCATCCACGGCGTTGGACGGCAATACCACCCTGAGGCCGGGTGTGTGCGTGAAGAGCGTGTCCCCCGTCTGTGAGTGGTAGGGACCGCCACCCTTCAGGTATCCCCCGTACGGAACGCGTATCACGACCGGAGCTGAAAAGGCCCCAGCCGTCCGGTATCGCATGATGGCCAGCTCGTTCCGGATCTGCATGAACGCCGGCCAGATGTAGTCGAAGAACTGGATCTCGACCACGGGCTTGAGGCCGCGCTGGGCCATCCCGATCGCCCGACCCACGATGCTGGCCTCGGCAAGGGGAGTGTTGAAGACCCGCAGGCCTCCGAAGCGGCTCTGGAGGCCGTGGGTCACCTTGAAGACACCCCCTTTGCCCTTCACCTCGGGCAGGATCTCTTCGCGGGAAGCGTCCGCCACGTCCTCCCCGAAGACGAGGATGCGGGGATCCCGTTCCAGCTCGTCGCGCATGCAGGCGTTCAGGAGATCGACGACGGTCAGATCTCGATCGTCCGTGAAGTCGGGCGAATCCTCGCTGTCGAAGTGGGGTCCCGCGGGGTCGACGTCCTCTGAGTAGAGGTGCTGCAACACCGTCTCGGGGGCCGGCTGCGGGTGACTTGCGGCCTCGTCGGCGTCGGCCGCGACCGACGCCTGGATCTCCTCCTCGAGAGCGTCGAGGGTCTCGGGCGTCGAGATCCCCTGGTCGATGAGGAGCGCCCGTGTCCTCAGGAGTGGATCTCGCTTGGCCTCCTCCGCCCGCTCGGCCTCGGGCCGGTACATCCGCTCGTCGTCCGACATCGAGTGGGAATATGGTCTGGTCGTATGCGCGTGGACGAGCGCGGGCCCCTTCCGCGAGCGACAGTGCGCCACGGCCTCCCCGGAAGCCATATAGCTGTCCACCACGTCGGTGCCGTCGCACTCTCGAATGAGAAGATCCGGAAAGCCCTCCACGAGCTTGGAAATACTCCCGCCCGCCGTGTTGACCTCCACGGGAACCGAGATGGCATACCCGTTGTCCTCGATCAGGAACACGATCGGGAGCTTGAGATTGCAGGAGACGTTCAGGGCCTCCCAGAACTCACCCCCCGAGGTGGCTCCATCTCCCGCACAGACCAAAACGACTTCGTCCTCTCGGAATCCGGTGACCTTGTCCTCGAGCTCCGCAACTCGCCCGACGCGCTGCCCGGCCTCGGCGGCTCCCACGGCCTGGAGGAATTGGGTACCAGTGGGCGACGATGCGCTGGCGATGTTGAACCGTACGTCTCCGAAGTGCGACGGCATCTGCCGGCCTGCGCTGTTCGGATCGTCGTGTGCCCCCACGGCCCCGAGAAGATGGTCGAGGGGCGTCTGCCCGATGGCGAGGGCTAGCGCACGGTCGCGGTAGTAGAGGTAGAACCAGTCGTGACCGCCGTTCAGGTGGGCGGCCATCGCCACCTGAACGGCCTCGTGTCCGGCACCCGAGATCTGGAAGAAGATTTTGTTCTGGCGCTTGAGGGCCATCTCACGATCATCCACCCGCCGGGCGGTAACCATGGTTCGGTATGCGTCTAGTAACCAGTCGGGGTTGAGGCCCGGCTCGTCCGGTGTCGTGATGATCTCCTTCTCTTTCGTTGCCATCTATTCCGGGGCATCAGGGTTCGGTCGGACAGCCGATAAGATAGCCAAACGCCCTACGACCGGTATCCGGTTCGCGTACGCAGCTGCTCCGTCAGGGCGTCGGGATCGTTGACCGGTGCGCGACAGGCGTAGCCCTCGCAGACGTAGGCCGTGGGCCTGCCGTCTTGTCCCTCTCGATCCTCCAGAAGCGGGATGGCGTGGTCGAGGACCTCCCCTGGGGCCACCCCTGCCATGGTCCGGTTCGGAAGGTACGGCGTCAGCGCCGCCCGGTGCAGATCGCCCGTCGCGGGATCGTCCCGCTCTCCGACGATGGCGATCTCGACGGACGCTGCCACCGTTCGGTCCAGAGCCGAGAGGAGTCGGCCGAATGCCGAGGGGAACCGTGCCATGGACCCGGCCTCGCGGCCGAGAGCCCGCTCGGCGATCTCCTGATGTCTGTCATCGCCGAAGAGGTGGGCCGTCCTGAGGAGGAGCTCCACGGCCAGGGAATTCCCGGACGGCGTAGCGTTGTCCATGATGTCGCGGGGCCGGACGATCAGGTCCTCTCCATCCGACGGAGCGTCGTAGAAGACGCCCACCTCTGCATGCCAGAAGAGCTCGATCATCCGGTCGGTGATCCAACGGATCTCGTTCAGCCAGTGCGGCTCGAGGGTAACCTCGTACACTGTGACGAGAGCGTTCCCGACCGCTGCATAGTCCTCCAGGAAGGCGTCGATGCGCGACACGCCGTCCTTGTATGACCGGAGAAGCCGGTTGTCCCGGCGCATCTTCGAAAGCACGAAGTCGAGTCCGGAGACGCCGGCCTGCAGGTAGCTCTCGCGTCCCAGGGCTCCCCCGGCCTCCGCCAGCGCCCTGAACGCCATGCCGTTCCAGCTCGCCAGGATCTTCTCGTCACGGAAGGGGGGCTCCCTGAGATTCCGAGCCTCCAGCAACAGGTCTCTCGCCTCATGAAGCCGCTCCCGGAGCTGCTCCGACTCCATACCCTCGCTTCGAGCGACGGCCTCCAGGTCGTGAGGAAGGTGCAGGATGCTCTTTCCCTCGAAGTTCCCGGCGTCGCTCACGTCATAGCAGCGCTCGAAGAGGGTGGCCAGGTCGCTGTCCAGCACCTCCCGGACCTGAGCCGGGGTCCACACGTAGAAGATGCCCTCCTCACCCTCGGAATCGGCGTCAAGGGCGGAGTAGAAGCCCCCTTCGGGGTCGCGCATGTCCCTCAGCATGTGATCCAGGGTCCGCTCGGCCGCGTCCCTCAAGTCGGTGTCGCCGGTGGCCTGGAAGGCGTTCAAATAGACCCGCGCGAGGAGGGCGTTGTCGTAGAGCATCTTCTCGAAGTGGGGCACCAGCCAGCGTGCATCCACCGAGTATCGGTGGAACCCGCCCGCCAGGTGGTCGTGCATGCCCCCACCGGCCATCTTGCGCAGCGTATGCGTGACGATGCCCAGGGCCTGGTCGTCGCCAGTCCGGGCATGGACTCTCAGGGCGAACTCGAGGGTCACGGGCTGGGGAAACTTCGGCGCACCTCCGAATCCACCGTGGGTAGGATCGAAGCGGGAGGAGAGAAAACGGTACGCGTGGTCGAGGAGGCCCGCATCGGCGAGCGTCTCGCCGTCGCTGGTCAGCGGCCCTTCACCGGCCTCGGCCGTGCTGCGCTCCAGGATCCCTCGGAGCTCGCTGGCGTTCTTCAACACCTCGTTTCGTCTCTCCCCGTAAGCGTTCTGGATGGCGCCGAGGATCTGACGGAAAGACGGTGATCCGTGGCGGGGCTCCGGCGGGAAGTACGTGCCTCCGTAGAAGGGCTCGCCTTCTGGTGTGAGGAACGCCGTGAGCGGCCACCCCCCTTGTCCCGACATGGCTTGAACGGCCCGCATGTATACGGAGTCGATGTCGGGCCTCTCTTCCCGGTCCACCTTGATGTTCACGAAGCTCTGGTTCATGACCTCTGCGGTGGCCGGATCCTCGAACGACTCCCTCTCCATGACGTGACACCAATGGCACGCCGAGTAACCGATGGAAAGGAGGATGGGAACGTCCCGCTCCCTGGCTCGGGCGAAGGCCTCATCCCCCCAAGGGTACCAGTCCACGGGGTTCTCGGCGTGTTGGAGGAGGTAGGGACTGCTCTCTTGAGACAGGCGATTGGCCATTGGGACTCCCGGGCTTTGACGAGAAGACACCTTAGTCGAGGCCGCTTGATCCGACCACTTACCCCAGAAAGCTCACGGCTTTCCCGGCAAGCGGGGGAGCTTCTCGGGAGCGATGATCGTTGAATTCGTTCGGGGGCGTAGGTAGATTCTGGTATCAAATGTTTCCAGACGCATTTTCGACGGCTCCACAACCGTTAGAATCCGCTTGGAATCGATACATTTACGGCTGGCGAAGGCAGCGATTCGAAAGCCTTCGCTCATCCAGGGACTTCTGGGCACAGCCTGGGCGTTCAGGTCGAATGGATGGTACTTGCGGCCCCCCTTCCTCCCCATTCCGCCGAGAGGCTACATGAAATGGAGGATGGAGACCGCATACGGGGATGCGGAGGCGGTGCCTCCCCTGGCAGAGATGGAGCGGTATATCTGCTGGGGGTCTGAGATGCGGAAGCGCATGAAGCGGAAGCGCATGAAAGTGAAGACAGCACCGTGACCAAACTCGTTCTCATGATCATCTTCGGCTTCGTCGCGGCGTTGTATTTTCCCGACAGTCGCCAGATGATCATTGACGAGGCCATGCCGGTTCTCCAACCCGTTCTCGTCTGGAATGCGGAGCGGGAGATGGAGGATCTGTCGAGAGCCGTGCGGAGGCAGCAGCGCGAGACCTATCGACTTCCGAATCGCCGCGAGTGGAGTACGTGGCTGGAAACCAACTTCTCCGGAGACGCTGGCATCGATCCCTGGGGACGGGCCTACAACTACCAGTCGTGGGCCGACTCTTTCGCGATCCGATCCTTCGGGCCGGACGGCCAGCAAGGGAACGAAGACGACCTTCGCGTCTCCAAGCGTCGCCCGTTCTAGCGGCTTCTCCGGCCGCTCTATTCACCCGACTAGCCCGGACCCGGACCCGGTGATTCCCGCGCCATGATCGAGTGGATCGGCGCTAATATGGCGGTCTACGGTCCTCTGTTCGTGGGAGCCATGGCCATGTTCGAGACCGCTCTCATCATCGGTCTCGTTCTGCCGGCGGAGCCGACCATCATCGTCGCCACGGCTTTCGCCCTCGAGGGTCACTTCAGCTTCCGGGCGGTGGTGGTTGCCGCCCTGGTGGGCGCCGCACTCGGTGACTCATGCGGCTTCATGCTGGGACGCTTCGGAGGTCGTCGCTTCTTGCGGAGCAAGGGCCGTCTGGCCAGGAGCGCCCGGCGCCACCAGGATCGGAGTTCGGCACTTTTCGAGAGGCACGGCGTGCTGTCCATCAGCCTCGCCCGCATTATCCCGTTCGCACGCACCCTCATGCCCCTGGCGGCCGGCTCGACACGAGTCTCCTATCGGCGTTTTCTCGTGTTCGACTTCCTGGGCGTCGCCGCCTGGGGGGTCTTGGGCTTGGGTTTCGCCTTTGGCGCGGCGCGGGGTTGGCAGGTGAGCGTAGAATCCCTGGGCACGGGATGGGCTGCCATCGTGGCCGTCATCGCGGTGGTGCTGTTTCTGGCGGTCAAGGGTCGCATCCTCGGGTCGTCGAGCGCACTGGGCCCGGTCTCCATCGGACTCACCGGCAACCTTGCGGCCGGCAAGTCGGCGGTTGGCGGGTGTTGGGCGGAGGCTGGAGTGCCCGTGGTCAGCGCCGACGAGCTGTCTCGCGAGGCGGTGAAGCCGGGGAGCCCGGGCCTGGCGGCCGTCGTGGAGGTCTTCGGCGAAGGAGTACTGAATGAAGACGGCTCCCTGGACAGGGCTGCCCTCGGGGCCAGGGTGTTCCAGGACGAGGAGGCCCGAGCCACCCTCGAAGCGATCCTCCATCCACGTATCTGGGTGCTGCGGGACCGGTGGATGAGGGAACGGCTCGCGGAGGGCGCCTCGCTCACTGTATCGGAGGTACCCCTCCTGTTCGAGGCGGGCCTCGAAGGTGACTTCGACGTGACCGTCCTGGTGGACGCTCGAGAAGACGTGCGGCTCGCTCGGCTCACCGGCGAGCGAGGCCTCGACGCCAAGGAAGCACGCAACATCATGGCCAGCCAGATGGAGCCCGGCCTCAAGAGAGACAGGGCCGATCACGTGCTGGTCAACGAGGGCACGCTCGAGGAGCTGGAGGACTCGGCTTCCCAGCTCCTGGCCCAGATACGGAAGGAGGCCCGAGTGGGGCAGGGCCCGCCCTCGGGACGCATCAGGATCGACATGCACCTCCACACGCGGGCCTCCTTCGATTGCCTCTCCGATCCGCGCCTTGTCATCGAGGCGGCCAGAGCGAAGGGGGTCCAGCGCATCGCCATCACCGATCACAACCGCCTGGCCCTGGCGCTGGAGATGGCGAAGGCGTTTCCGGATGCCGTGATCCCCGGCGAGGAGGTGAAGACAGCCGAGGGGATCGACGTGATCGGTCTCTACCTCCGGGAGGAGATCCCCAAAGGGATGTCCGCCAGGGAGGTCTGCCGTCTGGTCCGTGAGCAGGGGGGCATCGTGTACCTCCCGCACCCCTACGCCCGCGGCAAGGGCGCGTCGGGCCGCTACGCCGAAGAGCTTGCTCCATTGGTCGATGTGGTCGAGGTTTTCAACGCGCGGCTTCACCCCGGCAGGCTGAACGAGCCCGGAGAGGAGTTGGCGGCCCGTTGGGCCAAGATGAGGGGGGCCGGCTCCGATGCTCACACCGTGGGCGAGGTTGCGGGGGCGTTCGTGGAGGTGGCGGATCACCCGAACGAGCCGGCAGCCTTCCTGGAAGCCCTGGCGGGGGCCCGAATCAGCGGTGTCGCGACGCCCTGGTCCGTGCACCTGGCCTCCACGTGGGCCAAGGTGAGGAAGCGACTGCCCTTCTCGGAATAGCGATCGGTCCATGACCTACCACACTCCAGAATCCAGGTCTACGGCCGTCGAGGCGGTCCTGGACGCCTTGGACGGAATAGAGACGGCCATCCTCACCACGCATATCAACGCTGACGGGGATGGTATCGGATCCGAGGTTGCGCTGGCTGCTTGGCTGCGCGCCCGGGGGACCGAAGCGCATATCGTGAATCCGACCCTGGTGCCGCAGTCGCTCCGCTTCGTCGTCCCGGACGAGTCGTGGGTGGTGAATCCGTCGACACCGGAGACTCGGGAGCTCTGTGACGGCGCCGACGTAGCCCTCGTGCTGGACACGGGTGAGGCGCCGCGCATCGGGCGAGTAAAGCCGCTCATCGACGGGCTCACTACGATCGTCGTCGACCACCACCCTCCCGGAGATCGACCCATCGCGGGTGTCTCGTTCCGCGATCCCACTGCGTGCGCCACGGGCGAGCTCGTGTTCGATATCATCCTGAGGGCCGGGGGACCGTGGCCCGCTGCGGCCGATCTGGCCATGTACGTGGCCATCCTCACCGACACCGGATCGTTTCGCTTCAGCAACTCCACTCCGTCGAGCCACAACATCGTGGCCGAGCTTCTCCAGCGGGGCGTGAGCCCCGGGGACACGTACCGCCGTGTCTACGGTACGTCTTCGCATCGACGGCTGCTGCTGCTGCAGAGTGCCCTCGGAGAGCTCGAAGTCGACCCCGGCTCCCGAGTCGCATGGATGACCGTGCCGTCCAAGGATTACGAGGAGCTGGGCGCCACCTCCGACGACATCGAGGGACTGGTGGACTACCCACGCTCCGTGGAGGGGGTGGAGGTCGGTCTCCTCTTCCGGAGAACAACCAAAGGTGGTATCAAGGTCTCGTTCCGCTCCAATGGCGCAGTGGACGTGAACGAGCTGGCCCGCCGCTTCGCTGGTGGCGGTCACGTCCGCGCTTCCGGGGCACTGGTGGAGGGGAAGCTGGAGCAGGTCCGCAGTGAGGTCGTAGCCGCGACCCTCGCGGCCGTGGAGCTATTGGGCGCCGAGGGGTAAGATACAAGCGTTAGCCGGTCGGAATGCCGCCTCCCCGGTGGAAGCTGCGTCTCCCCGGGCATGCAGCGTGGAGAGACTTCGTGAAGGATGATCGTGGTCCGGGAGTGCCAGAGGCCATCCCGAGGACGCTACAGCTGGTGGCTCGCAGCCTGGGCGCCGGAGAGATCGACCGCCTCTGGGTATTCCCTCCGCTGATTCGCGGAAGGAGGGAGTGGGGCCTCGTTGCCGCCAGTTGCTTCGCCGACGGCGGCGCGAGGCGCCTCTACACGGCCCAGTACTCGGCGGAGAGATCGGGAACGAGCCTTACCGTGGACGCGGGGATGGCTGAGGAAGGCCAGGCACCGCCCGATCGGCTCCCCCGGGTCATGATCGGGGTAGTACGGAGAAGCCAAGTCGACCTCGGTGAGCCCCGGACGGTGGAGATCGCCGGCGACCCCGACAAGTTTCAGAAGTTGATGAACGAGTTCGACCCGTCGCTTCTGGAGAACAGTGAGACGTGAAGACGCTCCACGATCCGTCACCCTTCGTCCGACTCTTCGGACGCTACCTGAGGGAGCAGGGCCTGCCCGTCACACATCAACGGGAGGCTGTGGCGAAGGTCGTCTTCGGCTCGCACGAGCACCTCTCGGTGGACGAGATCGAGCGAGTCCTTCGCTCGAGCGGGCAGCGCATCGGAAAGGCAACCATCTACCGGACGCTGGACCTGCTCGTGAAGAGCAAGCTGGTGGCCGAGCATGATTTCGGAGAGGGCTTCAAGCGGTACGAGCACCGCCTTTCGCCGCAGCCGATTCACGAGCATCTGATCTGCCTCAACTGTGGCAAGGTCCTCGAGTTCCAGAGCCCGGATCTTCCCCGGATCGAGGCCCTCGTCACCGCACGACATGGCTTTCGGCCCGCCCACCACAAGCTGGAGATCTACGGCCTCTGCAGAGAGTGCTCGGAGGCCGGGATCGAACTCACGCCCGAGGGGCTGTCCTGCCCCATCGAGACCCTGTAGAGGCCTGTTGAAGAAGTGGGGTGCGGCCGCGCGAAGGGGTCTTGCGGAGATCAGAGAAGGAACGATGACGAGGCGGAGCAGGGCTACGGCGAGGAAGAGAGACGCACTATGGGCCCGCAACCCCCCTTCGCCCAACGGGTTAGGGCGGCACGGGGCCATCTCCGTTGTTGGAACTCCTTGCCGTAGCTATGGCTATGACTGCGGAGCTCCGCCTAGGATCTGGCCCCGTGGCGCTCCTGACGCGGCTCGCCCCACTTCTTCAACAGGCCTCTAGCCGCACCCACCACATCCCTTCCGTGCCCAATCGCCGATCTTCCCGAACTCCCGGTCGAGGCTTCGAGCCCGAGGGCGATCCAGAGCAGCCAGGACGGCTGCCTCCGGGGCTCTCGGATCTACCGTGGGAGCTGCCGCACACCTTCCTGGGGCTGGACGAGGAGGCCACCGACTTCGGGAAGTGCAGGGCCGTGATCCTACCCGTCCCCTACGAGACCACGACCAGCTACGGGGGCGGAGCACGAAGCGGGCCCGGCGCCATCATCGAGGCGTCACGGTACATAGAGCTCTACGACCAGGAGCTCGGGACCGACCCTTCGACGGTGGGGATCCATACACTTCCGGCTCCGGCCATCCGAGCCCAGGCCGCTCGGGTCGAGCGCCTCAACGTGCTTCAGCTCGACGCACACGCGGACCTCAGAGCCGAGTTCGAGGGCTCGGCCCACTCGCATGCTTGCGCCATGGCCCGCGTCCTGGACGTGGCGGACGTGGTGTCGGTGGGAGTCCGTGGGGTGAGCGAGGAAGAGGTGGGGGTGGCCGACGCACACGAGGGGATCACCCTGATCTGGGCCGACGAGATGTGGGAGGATGACACCTGGATCGATCGCGCTCTGGCAGCTCTGGGCGACCCGGTCTACCTGACGTTCGACGTGGACTACTTCGACCCCTCCCTGGTGCCTTCCACGGGAACGCCGGAGCCGGGGGGAGGGGACTGGTATCGGACCCTACGCTTCCTGAGACGCGTGTTTCGGGAGAGAAGCGTCGTCGCCTGCGACGTGGTCGAGCTCGCCCCCACTCCCGGCGTGCACGCCCCGGACCTCCTGGTGGCCAAGCTGGTGTATAAGCTCATTGGGTACCGCTTCGAAGGCGAGTGACAGTCCGTCCGACCAACAGTCTCAATGAATCCACCTGAGGACACCACGATCCCGTCAATGCCGGAAGGGCCTGCCCCGACCGCTGGTGGAGGGTCACGCCAGCCCGTGGCCGAATCCTCGGCCTCGGCAAGGGGTGGCTTGCCGGGGATGAGTGCGGACATGCTCGCCCGTGCCACAGGATCGCCGGAGATCGTGGGAAACGCGGTAGGGCTCCAGTTCGACGGCCCCGTCACGTTCGATGCCTGGATCGAAGCCATCGAGGGCGCCAAGCGGTACGTCCACTTCGAGAACTACATCCTCAGGAACGACAACGTCGGACGGGTCTTCCGTGACGTCCTGATCGAGAAGGCACGGCACGGCGTCGAAGTCCGGTTGCTCTACGACTGGTTGGGCTGCTGGGCGACGCCCCGCCGCTATTGGAAGCCGTTCCGGCAGGCGGGCATCGAGGTTCGGGCCTTCAACCGCCCGTCCGTTCGTGACCCCTACGGCATCTTCCAGCGGGATCACCGGAAGTTAGTGGTCGTGGATGGCGAGGTGGCCTTCGCCGGGGGCTTGTGTGTCGGCCAGGAGTGGGCGGGCAGTCGTGACGAGCCTCCCTGGCGTGACACCGGGGTGGAGATCCAGGGACCGGCGGCGGGGGTGGCTGCCCGGGCGTTCGGGCGCATATGGGACGTCATGGGGGAGCCCCTCCCGACCCATGCCCTGGAAGGGCGGACGGACCCGGCAGGGGATACGTCCGTCTGGCTCATCGAGGGCGAGCCCCGGCGGAGCCGGGTGATGCGGACCCTCACCCTCGTGGCCGCCATGGCCCGGGAGCGCCTGTGGATAACGGATCCCTACTTCGTGGCCCCGGGCATCGTCGCCGAGGCCATGACCGAGGCGGCCCACGCGGGAGTCGACGTCCGGCTACTGGTGCCTGCGAACAACAACTGGCCTCTGGTCGGAAGCCTGTCGAGGGCCGGATACCGCCACTTGCTGGATCACGGAGTTCGCCTCTTCGAGTGGCAGGGTCCCATGATCCACGCGAAGACCGCGGTGGCCGACGGGCTCTGGTGTCGGGTGGGCTCCAGCAACCTGAACGCCTGGAGTCTCCTGGGGAACTGGGAGATAGACGTCGGCGTTATGGATGCGTCACTTGCCGGGCAGCTCGAGGGCCTGTTCCTCGCGGATCTGGCGTCTTCGTCCGAGATCGTACTCCCCGGGAGTCGAAGCATACACACCGTTGCGCAGGCCGAGCCCCTACCCACACTCAGCGAGATTCCCCGGACCTCGCTCGAGCCTGAGGGGGGACTGACTCAGCGGCTCGAAGCCCTGATGGACACGGGAGGCACCACCAGACCGTGGCGGCTCGCCCACTTCATGCGCGCCGGCGCTTCCTTCGGAGGAGCCCTGGCCGGACACCGCACCTTGGGGCCGGAAGATCGGACGATCCTCGGGACCGTCTCGGTCATGGCGATCTCGGCGGCCGCCATCGTCGGCTTCTTCCCGAGAGCGTTCGGGTGGGCCGGGGCGTTCGTACTGTTGTGGCTGGGGGTGGTCACGGGTGTTCGGGCCATCTGGCACCGGATGCGTGCCCGATACGTGGCTGCCGAGGGTGCGGACGACATGGCTTCCGAGCCCATCGAGAGTGGAATCACCAGGAAGACAGATGACCGGATCGGTTAGTGTTGTCGTTGCGTTGATGGCGGGAGTCTTGTCGTTCCTGTCACCGTGTGTCCTGCCGCTGGTGCCGAGCTACCTGTCGTTCGTGACGGGGATGTCGTTGGAGGACCTTCAGGAGGGGGTGGATCGCAAGGCGACCCTCATCCACTCCCTTCTGTTCGTGGCGGGCTTCAGCATCATCTTCATCACTCTGGGGGCCTCGGCCTCGTTCCTGGGGGTGTTCCTCCGCTACTATGAGGTGTGGATCGCCCGAATCGGCGGCGTCCTAATCATCATTCTGGGACTCCACCTCATAGGCGTCTTCCGCATCGCTCCGCTCATGCGCGAGCGGCGGGTTCACGTGAACGACAGGCCGGCTGGATACGTGGGCTCGCTGGGTGTCGGCGCCGCCTTCGGAGCAGGGTGGACGCCCTGCATCGGTCCGGTCCTCGGCGCTATCCTCACTCTGGCGGGCACGCAGGACACGGTTTGGTCGGGGGTGATTCTCCTGAGCGTGTACTCCCTGGGACTGGCCATCCCCTTCCTGATCTCTGCCCTGGCTTTGGACCTCTTTCTGGGGGCGTTCTCCAGGTTCCGGCGTTTCCTTCCGGTCGTGGAGAAGGCCTCGGGTGCGATGCTCGTCATCCTGGGGCTGCTGCTGGCGACGGGCTCGTTCACGATCCTGAGCTCGTACTTGGTGCGCTTCACACCGGAGTGGGTGCTGGAGAGGATCTAGCGCTCCTCAATCCCCGGCGGTCCCCACCACGGTGGACTCGATGTCCTGCTCCAGCATCTGCCGGCGGAGGAGTGTCGCGTAGGTGCCGCCCAGGGCCATCAACTCCGCATGCCGGCCCCGCTCGACGATCCGGCTGTCGTCGAGGACCAGGATGAGGTCGGCGTTCATGACCGCCGAGACCCGGTGGCTGATGATGAATGACGTCCGTCCGGCCATCACCCGAGCCAGATCGTCCAGGATAAGGGCTTCCGTGTGGGTGTCGACCGCGCTCAGCGCATCGTCGAGAATCAGGATCGTAGGGTCGCGAGCCACGGCACGGGCCAGGGTCGCGCGCTGTTTCTGTCCTCCTGAGAGATTGATGCCCCGCTCACCGAGATACGTCCCGTAGCCCTTCGGGAAGCCCCGGATCGACTCGTCGAGCTGGGCGATGCGAGCCGCTTCCGCAACGGCCTCGTCCGGATCTTCCAGCGGCCCCTCCGGGGCATCGTGGACCTGGGGCTCCTCCAGCGCCCACTGGTCTCCCGGAAGTCCCAGTCCGATGTTCTCCTCGATCGTCGTGGAGAACAGGAACGGGTCCTGAGGCACCATGCCGATGAAAGTGAGCAGCTCGTCCGGGTCCAGCTCCGCGACCCCGATCCCGTCCACCAGCACCTCGCCTTCGGTGGCGTCATAGATCCGCGGGATCAGCGAGACGAGGGTCGTCTTTCCCGCGCCGGTCGGGCCTACCACGGCCACGGTCTCACCGAGCTTCGCCACGAAGGAGACGTCCTCCAAGACCAAACGCTCGGTGCCCGGATATCGGAAGGACACGTTCCGAAACTCGATTTCCCCCCGAGGCTTCTCGAGGCGAGTGGGATGCTCCGGAGCCCGGATATCGGGCTCGGTGGACAGGATCTTGTTGATGCGGCCCATGCTTGCGGCGCCCCTCTGGTAGAGGTTCACCACCCACCCCAGGGCGATGAGTGGCCAGATGAGCAGCGCCAGATAGATCTCGAAGGCCACGAAGGCGCCGATGGTGAGGCGGCCGGCGATAACCTCCAGTCCGCCGAGCCAGAGCACGATCACCATGCCCGCGCCCGAGAAGAGGGCGAGGATCGGGTGGAAGAGACCCGCCACCTTCACCAGGCCCATGTTCCGTCCCATGTACTCGCTGTTGAGCTCGTCGAAGTGCTGCGCCTGCGACTCTTCCTGCACGTAAGCCCGGACGATTCGCACGCCGGTCAGGTTCTCCTGCACCATCGTCGAAAGGGTAGAGAATTGCTCCTGGATCTCCTCGAACCGGGCGTGGATGACCCGAGCGAAGGTGAAAACCACAGGAGGGAGGACGACCATCGGGATCAACGCGAAGACCGTGAGGCGCGGGCTGATCCAGAGCATGAAGCCCAGGGCGAGGAGAAAGCTCACGGCCGTGTTCACCGAGTACATGATGGCCGGGCCTGCGGCCATGCGAACCGCCAGGGTGTCGTTGGTCGCCCGCGCCATGAGGTCGCCGGTGGGACCGACCCGTAGAATGCGGCGTCCAGCCGTAGGAGGTGCTCGGCCCCTCCGAGGATTGCCACCCCGACGATCAGCAGGGCGTAGGCGGTGATCCGAGCGGCCGTCACCTCGGGATCACCCAAACCGTCGATGGCCAGCTTCACGAGGTAGGGGGTGGCCACGGTGAAGAGGTTGCTGATCACCACCAGAGCGAGCCCCGCAACGACACCCTTCCGGTACGGCCGGAAGTACGGCAGGAGGGTGCGGAGCTCCTTCATCTTGAGTCATCCTCCTCGGTGTCAGTACCTCCGGCCATCTCGCGAAGGAGTCGGACGGCGCCGGCGGCCAGCGTCGCGGCGCCCACGGGGATGGCGGATTCGTCAATATCGAAGTCGGGCCGGTGGTGCATCCGCGGCTCGGGAGGTGCGGCTCCTAGCAAGAAGAAGGTGCCCGGTGCTTCGCGCGCCAGGAAGGAGAAGTCCTCTGCAAAGGTCGTCAGCTCGATGGGTAGCGTGGCGTCGTCGCCCACGAGGTCGACGGCGGCTGCCTGCACCCACTCCGTGATTCGGGCATCGTTGACCACAGGCGGATAACCGGGGCCGATGCGGACCGTCACCTTGGCCCCGAGGGCCTCGAGCATGCCGAAGGATGCCTTCAGGTGGCGGCAAAGCCGATCCCGCACGTCCTCGGAGAAGAACCGCATGGTCCCCTCGATCGTGACCCGGTCGGCCAACACGTTGTTCGCAGTGCCCCCCTCGATGCGGCCGAAGGTGAGCACGCCTGCTTCCGTGGGCGAGAGGCCGCGGGAGACGGCCTGCTGTGCGGCGACGATCCCCTGGGCCGCCAGCACGAGCGCGTCCACGCCGAGGTCGGGCCGAGCGGCGTGGCCGCTCTCGCCCCGGACCTCCACCTGGATCTCCTCGGTGCCCGCCATCAGGGGGCCCGCCCGGAAGAAGAGCTTCCCCGAGGGGAGCACCGACGCGATATGGAGCCCGGTGACGGCGGCGACCCCGTCCATGACTCCCTCGTCCACCATACGCATCGCGCCGCTCTTGCCCTCCTCGTCCGTCCGCTCCTCGGAGGGCTGGAAGAGGAACCGGACGGAGCCCGGCGGGAGCCGGCCCTCGTCACGCTCCCGAGCCAGCAGCCTTGCCGCCCCGATCAGTCCGGCCACGTGGGCGTCGTGGCCACAAGCGTGCATGACTCCGGGATTCTCCGAGACGAAGTCGTGGGTGTTCGTCTCCTCAATGGGGAGGGCGTCCATGTCGGCCCGGAGGGCGACCGTGGGACCCGCGCCGTTGTCGAGGTCGGCCACCACTCCCGTGATGCCTACCTCGGTCCGGACCCGGCACCCCAGTGCCTCCATGGCGCTCGCCGCGATGCCGGCGGTGCGCACCTCCTGAAAGGAGAGCTCCGGATGCCGGTGCAGGTCGCGGCGTATCTCCACCAGACCGGGGGCCATCAATCTGGCCTGCTCGAGAAGGTTCAAAGAGCATGCCCTCAGTGTATGCGATCTTCGGTTGCTGTCGGAAAAATACGAAGGTTAGCTTGTTCGCCGGTAGGAGATACCGCAAGCGAGGGGTGTAGACACCTCGGCCCACATCCACTGAGGAGCGGTCAGGACCATTCATGCTCGATGACCGCCTTACAGAGCAGAGGAACCCGCGTTCCGCGCGCATCGACGCCCTCTCGTCCGTCGAGATCGTGGATCTCATCAACGCCGAAGACCGGATGGTGGCAGACGCCGTGGCCGAGGAGCGGGTGGCCATCGCCAGGACCATCGACATTGTGGTGGAAGCATTCAAGGGGGCCGGACACCTGATCTATGTGGGCGCCGGCACGTCGGGGCGGCTGGGGGTGCTGGACGCGGCTGAAATGCCGCCGACCTACGGCACCGACCCCGTCCTGGTCCAGGGCATCATCGCCGGCGGCTTCGAGGCCCTGGTGCGCTCACAGGAGGGGGCCGAGGACAACCCCGACGACGGTGCCCGCGCGATCGACGAAAGGGACGTGGGGCCGAGCGACTTCGTCCTGGGGATTGCCACCTCGGGGACGACGCCCTATGTGCACGGTGCCCTCGCCCGGGCCCGGGAGCGGGGCGCCCGCACCGGCTTCCTTCTCTGCACCCATCCGACGCCTGAGCTGGTGGACACTCACGACGTCGTCATCGCGCCCCTAGTAGGGCCCGAGGTGGTCACCGGGTCCACGCGCATGAAGGCGGGGACCGCCACCAAGATGGTCCTGAACATCATCACCACGGGGGCCATGATCGGGATCGGGAAGGTGTTCGGAAACCTCATGGTGGACCTCCAAGCCACATGCGAGAAGCTCCAGGACCGCGGGGAGAGGATCCTCATGAAGACTCTGGGAGTGGACCGGACCCAGGCCTCGGCACACCTGGAGGCGGCAGACGGGCACGTGAAGGCGGCCCTGGTCATGGGACGTCGGGGGGTAGAGCTGGACGAGGCGACTCGGATGCTCCAAGCGGCGGACGGCGTCTTAGCGCGCGTACTCGGAGACCTCACCGAGGATCCCACCGGGTGAGCTCGGGAGAGCTTGTGGTGGGCCTCATGTCAGGGACTTCCCTGGATGGAATCGACGCCGCTCTGGTGCGCTTCGAGGGGAGCTCTCCCGAGGACTTCGCGTGGACGCTCCTCGCCTTCGAGAGCACGCCCTATGAGCCGGATCGCCAGGCGCTGCTTCTGAAGGGTATGGAGGAGGGCACGCCGGAGGGGCTGTGCCGGCTGAACGCCTCCCTGGGAGAGTGGATGGCCGCGGCGGTGCTGAGGGTGTGCGAGGGGGCCGGGCTGAGCCCGGCGGACCTGGCCGCCGTGGGATGCCACGGCCACACGATCTGGCACGTTCCACCGGATGACGGGGCGCGGGGATCGACCCTCCAACTCGGCGACCCGGCCACCGTAGCCGAGGTCACGGGGGTGGCGGTCGTCAGCGACTTCCGGAGCCGGGACGTGGCCGCCGGGGGCCATGGAGCCCCAATGGTCACCTGGCCGGACTGGCTGCTCTATTCCACACCGCAGCACCGGCGGGCCCTGCACAACATCGGTGGCATGTCCAACGTGACGTGGCTTCCCCCGTCGGGGTCGGCCGAGCCGCTTCTGGCTTTCGACACGGGCCCGGGAATGGCCCTGGTGGACGAGGCCGCCAGATGTGCCACCAACGGTGAGCTCCCCTTCGACGTGGACGGCGGGCTGGCCCGGCGTGGGCGGGTCGACGAGGACCTCCTGGCTCGCCTCCTCGACGACGACTACTTCCGGGCGGAGCCTCCCAAGACCACCGGCCGGGAGCGGTACGGTCGCGCCTACGTGGATCGGCTAGCGGAGCGCCTGACCCTCGCCTCCGACGAAGCGGGCTGGCGCGACCTCATCGCCACGCTCACGGCCCTGACCGCCCGAACCATCGGAGCCGCATACCGCACGTGGGTCCTCCCACGAGGGATCGACGAGGTGTTCCTCATGGGAGGCGGATCCAGGAACCCGGTGCTGGCGGAGGCGATCCGGGAGGAGCTGGCCCCTCTCCCGGTGAAGGGTGGGCAGGAGCTGGGCGTCGATCCGGACGCCCGGGAAGCCCTCGCCTTTGCAGTGCTCACGTGGGCACACCTGCACGGGGTGGCATCCAACGCACCCGACGCCACGGGGGCACGCGGCCCTAGGGTCCTGGGCTCGTTCACACCGGGGGCGAGTCGGTGAGCGGCCGGTCCGGTGAAGGTAGATCGGCTCGGACCGCCGGAGCCGCCGAGGCGCCCAGCCGCCGGATCCCCACGTGGGTGATCCTCCTAGTGGTGGCTCTGGCCCACCTCGCCATCGTGCTTCCGGCCCTGAGCCCCGCCCCACACAACGGGGGCGACAACGCCGGATACATCTCGCTGGCGCACTCGCTGGCCGAGGGGGCTGGTTATGTGGAGGCGTGGGACCCCGCCGGGCCCCCCCACACCAAGTATCCCCCGTTCTATCCCGCTATTTTAGCCGGTGCCATGCTTCTGGGCGCCGAGGCATGGCTCACCTTCAAACTGCTCTCCGTCCTCTTCGTGACCACGGCAGTGGTGCTGTCGTTCGGGTGGGTAAAGGACCGGCACGGGGCCGGGTTGGCCACGGGAGTGGCCGCCGTCCTGGCCCTCTCCCCGGCGTTTCTGTGGTCCAGCAATTGGATCCTTTCCGACCCCCTTTTTCTGGCTCTGACACTAGGGTGTCTGTGGGCTTTCCACCGTTCGGACGATGGAGAGCGCCCCGGGATCTGGATCGCAGCGGGCTGCCTTATGGCCATCCTGGCCACCTTTACGCGCACGGCCGGCCTGCCGCTCGTTCTCGCGGTGGGCGGGGCCCTGGCGCTGGGCCGGCGATGGAAGGCTCTCGGGGGATTCGCCGCAGCGTTCGCGATTCCCAGCCTGGCGTGGTGGCTACGCTCCCGGAGCGCGGGGCAGGCCCAGTACATCTCCGAGTTCTGGCTCATCGATCCATACCAGCCGGACCTTGGTACCGCCGGCGTCTCGGACCTCGTCCGCCGCGTTCTGGTCAACCTCCAGGGCTACGTCTTCTCCCACATTCCGGGCGGTCTGACGGCCTTGTCTGGTGCGCCCTTGATGGTGCTCGGCCTCCTGCTGGTGGGCATGGCGGTGGTGGGGTGGACGAGGCGCCTACGGGAGCAGATCACCGTGGCCGAGCTGTTCGTCCCCATGTACTTCGGCCTGATCCTGTTTTGGCCGGCCGTTTGGTCCGGGGATCGCTTCGCTCTGCCGCTCTATCCGGTCTTGCTCTTCTACGCGGGTGAAGCTCTCCTCGCAGGGGCGGCCCGTGTGCACGCCGGGCTGCCACTCATCGGCGGAATGATCGCGGTCTCTCTCCTGGTCGTCCCCTCGGCCCGGGGGTGGAGCGACGCGACGCGCCAGGCGGCGGCTTGCCGGGATGCGGTGCGGGCCGCCGGCCCCTTCGCGTGCTACAGCGAGGGCTTCCAGCAGTTCGTCGCCGCTGCCCGATGGCTGGGCGAGAACGCTCCCGACGGAGCGGGCGTGTTCAGCCGTAAACCACGGATCTTCTACACTCTCTCGGGCGTCAGGAGTCGAACCTATCCCCTGAGCCCGGATCCGGACCGGTTCTTCGAGGAGGTCAGGGCGGCGGGTGTCACCTACGTGGTGCTCGACCGGGTGGATCGCTTGGCGACCGCGTACGTCGGTCCGGTGCTGATGGCCCGGCCCGAGGCGTTCTGCGGCCTGGTAGGGGTGGGCAGGGGAGAGGTGCCCACGCAGATTCTTGGGATCGTCGACGAAGCAGCGACCAGGGCCGAAGCCGATGCGGCGGACGACACGACGGGGGGCGTAGGGATCGTGCCATGTCCCGAGGGACTGCTCCGAAGCGAGCCGAGGAGCCTGCCTCCCTACACGACCTCGCGCCTGCCCCTTCTCGCTCTTCCTTCCCCATAGAGGAGACCCAGGGCTGCGCCGAATGCCACGTGATGGGTCAGGGACCCGGCCCAAGCCTCGTCGGCGGCGAAGAGCACAGCGAGGAGCGGCATCGTTCGGTGAGGGCTCGCGGCCCCCAGGATGCCGTCGAGGCCGCCCAGGGGAGAGGCTACGTACTCCATGACCCCGAAGGTAGCACCGCGGAAGATTGGGGAGCCCGGCAGGCGAGGCTCGAGCACGGAGCCGTACAGGATCCCACGCCCCGCGCCGATGAGGAGCTCCAGAGCGGGATCCGGTGCGGCGCCGTTCTCAGCGGACGAGCCGTTCGCGCTCATTCGCAGCAGGCTCAAGGCGAAGGCGGCACCGGCTCCGGCGAGTGCGGCGCGGGCGATGCGGAGGTTCCCGGGTCGGCGTCCCCAGAGAGCGGAGATCAGCCTGTGTGCAACGGCCACGCCGCCCGCGGCCAGAAGTTGGTCTACGGCGGAAGGCGCAGGCGCATCGTCAGCCTTGCCCGGCTTCTTATGTACCTTCTTCGGGGCGGGAGCACGCTGGCGGGCAGTTTCCAGCGCGTAGCCCAGCTGGTACCACATGTTTTTGGACGATTCGCTCATGCCCGCCGGGGGGCTCGGTGTGATCGAAGAGTGGAGGCCTTAGGCAAAGGGTGATGACGACGCTGCGGTTTGACAAGGTCGGAGGGCCGGAATGATCCGGTCGCTCGTCACGACCACGCTCTGGTCGGTCGTCCTCTGCGTGCTGTGGGCGACCGCGGGGGCGGCGCAAGTACCGCCGGACGAGCGCTGGCGAAGCCTGGAGACGTCCCACTTTCGTGTCACTTTCCCCGCCGATCTGGAGGCGATGGCCAGGAGGGCGGGGGAGCGTGCGGAGCGCGCCTACGACTCCCTGAGCGAGAGGTTCATCCGCCCCGCCGGCGGCCGCATCGAGCTGCTGTTGACCGATCACGTCGACCAGACCAACGGCTTCGCCAACGCGCTCCCCTACAATCGGATCACGGTCTTCGTCCGGCCCCCCATGGAGGGGTTCAACGTCACCCACTTCGACGACTGGTTGGAGACGGTGGTCACCCATGAGCTGGTACATGTCTTCCATCTCGACCACACGGGACCCATCGGGTCGCTGGTGAGGACGGTGCTGGGACGCTCCTCGGCGGACTGGCCGGCTTTTCCGGGCTTCGACGTACCGACGTGGATCGGCGAGGGGATGGCCACCTACTACGAGTCGGCCCTCACCGAGTCCGGGAGGGTGAAGGGGAGCTTCCACGACATGGTGCTCCGGACGGCCATCCTCGAGGGCGGGTTCGAGGGCCTGGATCAGGTCTCCGGCTTCTCGCCCAACTGGCCCGCCGGAAGCAGGGTGTACGTCTACGGTGCGTCGTTCCTCGACCACATGCTGGACACGTACGGGGAGGAGCGCATGGCCGAGTTCGTGGACGCCATCGCACGGCAGATCATCCCGTGGCGCGTGAGCTCCGGGGCGGAGGACGCTTTCGGGACCGGCTTCGGCGAGGCGTGGTCCTCGTGGGAGCGAGAGCTCGACGCCGGCTATCGTGCCCTGGCCGATTCGCTGGCTGCCGCCGCCCCCCTTACGAAGGGGGAGCCGCTCGCACGGGAAGGGCGCCGGGCGCTCTTCCCGGAGATCTCTCCCGACGGCAGCCGGCTCGCCTACCTACACTCCGACGGTCGTAGCGACATCCAGCTACGGGTGGCGAATCCGGACGGATCCGACAGCCGTAAGCTCACACGGGTGAACAACGTCGCGAACCTGACCTGGCTTCCCGACGGCGCCCTTCTGGTGGCCCAACTGGAGTTCACCGACCTGTATCGGCTACGGTCCGATCTGGTGCGCGTCGACAGCGACGGTGTCGAGCACCGGGTAACCCGGGGCGCTCGCCTGGATCAGCCCACGGTTTCGCCGGACGGTCGATACGCCGTGGCCGTGCAGGATGGCGACGGGACGAACCGCCTCGTCAGGGTGGATCTCTCTACGGGAGCGATCGAGCCTCTCACGGAATCCGTGGCGGACGAGCACTGGGCGTATCCGGCCTGGTCACCGGATGGTCGCTGGATCGCCGCCTCGCGGTGGAGGCCGGGCGCCTTCTACGATCTGTTCGTTTTGGACCCGACGGGCCGGATCGTCCATCAGGTCACGGACGACCGGGCCATCGACCAGGCGGCCGCCTGGACACCGGACGGTCGCAGGCTCTTATGGTCGTCGGACCGGAGCGGAATCCCCAACTTGTATGCCGTGGACGTCGATCCTGCGTCCGGAGCGCCGGGATCCCTCCGCCAAGTCACGAACATGCTGGGGGGGAGCGCGTATCCCTCCGTAGATCCCATGGGCGAATGGATCTACTTCTCCAGCTATCACGTCCATGGCTGGGACGTGGAGCGCATCCGCTTCGATCCGGACTCATGGTTCGATCCGCTCCCGCTGAAGGAGGGCTTCACCCTCGGGGGGGAGGCGGCCGCGGAGCTCTTCACCCGTCACGTGTCGGGCGATTCGCACCCGTACCGGGCGCTCCAGACCATCGGGCCGCGCTCCTGGGAGCCGATCATCCGATCGGGCGTGACACGGCAGGACAAGCAAGTGCTCAAGCCCGGATTCGGTGCGCGCGTCGAGGGACAGGACCTGGTGGGCCGGCACTCCTACGCCGTCGAAGGCGTGTTCCGGAAGAGCGGCCGGACGGATCTCGATCTGTCGTACGCCTATTCCGGGAGAGGCAATCCGTTCCTGGGTCTCTCCTTCCGTCAGGATCACGATATCTTTGGCCCCTTCGACTTCGAGCACGAGCCCGGCGACACGATCCCGGCGTACCTCGAGGAACGGGAGCGCAGGCTCCGAGGCTCGGTGACGCTGGTCCGTCGGCGGATGCGGACCCGTACGTTCGTGTCATTCTCGGCCTCGCACATCTGGGAGCAGCTAGAGCTTCTGGATGAGAACCTGGATGAGATCCCCTTCACCATCTCCCGGCCGCATCGCCGACTGGCGGAGGCCTCGGCGACGGTCTCCTTCACCAGCGCACGCTCCTACGCCTTCTCCACCACCGCGGAGGCCGGGTTCGGGGGATTCCTCCGGCTTCGGGCGCGCCATGAGCTCTCGCTTCCGAGCTCGCTGCGCCGGGTCCACGGCAGTGATCGCGGCTTCCGGGAGGCCACCGCCCGGATCCGGGGTTACCATGCCTTTGCGGGGCCGGGCTTCTCGCGCCACGTCTTCGCATGGCGAGCCTCGTTGGGAGCGGCCTTCGGTCCCGGAGCGAACCGGTTCCACTTCGACCTGGGTGGTGCACAGGGGCGGCTGGAGGACCTCACGGGCTTGGAGCTGTTCGGCGGCTCGCCGCTGCTCTTCCCCGTGAGGGGGTACTTCAGGGGCCAGCGGGCAGGTCGCTACGCCTGGACGGCGTCCGCCGAATACCGCTTTCCGATCCTGAACGCCCACCGAGGCTTGGGCCTCTTCCCCCTGCATATCGACCGTGTGAGCGGCTCCTTGTTCCTGGACGGCGGGAACGCCTGGGGAGACTCGAATCCAGCCATCGACGTCCTGAACCCACGGGAGCCGACGCTCGGGGCCGTGGGGGCCGAGCTGCAGATCTCGGTGCTGGCCCTCTTCAACACGCGCCTGTTCTTCAGGTTTGGAGCCGCTCTAACCCTGAACGACGAGGCCGATGATCCTCTGTACCTTCGACTGGGGACGGCCTTCTAGTGTGGTGTCCCAGAAGTTCGCGTGCCGAGCGACTTTCATGCTCGTCGTGAGCGCCGAGTTGACCGCGAGACGATCGAGCGCAGCGAGATCAATGGCCGAGACACTTCCGGGACACCACACTAGATCAGCGCTCCTCCCCAGCCAACCCCGCCATGCGCTCCACGGACGCGTGCATGGCGGCCAGAGCCTCCGCGAAGCGCTCGTCGCTTCCTTCGAGGCCAGCCTTCCGCGCCAGCGCCGCCGCGTTGAGGTTGCGGATGAGGTTGATGAAGTGGTCACCTTCTTCACGAAGGGCGTCATAGTGACGTTCGTTGGGGAGAAGCTGACTGGTCAGGCCCCAGACACCCGCTTCGAGGATCAACACCCCCACCAGGACGACGATGACCTGGATCTGGAGGTTGCTCGAGGGGACGAAGAGCACGCCGCCGAAAACCACGGCCATCCCCAGGATGGGGAGGCCCAGCTCGATGGCTCTGCGAAACGTTCTCACTCGTGGATCTCCCTCTCCGAGGACGAGCTTGCGGCCCCACCCCGGATCAAACCGTTGGCTCCGATGTCAAGATTCTCCGCCCACACACGCAAGGGGGGACGCCTGCGGGGCGCTCCGCGGGGGGCGAGATATGCTGAGGACTGGCCAAACCCGCTATCACGCAACATAGGACCTTGTGGGGGCGTTATCAAAGTCCGCGGGAGCGGATCTCGGCCGCTTGCCGCTTTGCCCGGGGAGGTGGTTCGGCGAAATCAGGCGGCCTTGCGCGCTCCCCAAGGAAGACTCTTGACCACAAGATATAGGGGGTGTATTATAATGATACCCCAATATTTTGTGGCGCCCAGACAATTTCCACACTAGCAATGCCCTGGCGGAGTCGTCTGTCGCCGTTTTTTCACATATGAGGGGTATGTATTTCCACCGACTTCCCACATTGAGCGATGGAGCAGGAGCAGTATGAAGCAGGAGTCCCGTTCAGACGATCCGAGCATCTTCGATGACGTAGTGCCGGACGACGTTGCCCCGGCCACTCTTTCCGAGAACGCACGCATCGTTCTGGGAAAGCGCTACCTGAAGAAGGACGAGCACGGCAACCCGCTCGAAGAGCCGGAGACCATGTTCTGGCGGGTGGCCAGGGTGATCGCGGAGGCGGACAAGGAGTATGGGGCTTCGGACGCGGCTGTCGAGGAGCTGGCCCGTCAGTTCTACGACCTCATGACCAACGGGAGGTTCGAGCCGAACTCTCCGACTTTGATGAACGCCGGGCGGCCGCTGGGGCAGCTATCGGCGTGCTTCGTTCTTCCCATCGACGACGCCCTTTCGAACGGAAAGAGCGGTATCTACGACACGCTCAAGTCCATGGCGCTTGTGCACCAGTCGGGCGGGGGGACGGGATTCTCCTTCTCAAGGCTGCGCGCCACCGGGTCCCAGGTTCGTTCCACCATGGGCGTGGCCTCCGGGCCCATCTCCTTCATGAGGCTCTACGACGCCAGCACGGAGGTCGTCAAGCAGGGTGGAACCAGGCGCGGTGCGAACATGGGGATTCTACGCGTGGATCACCCGAACATCCGGTCGTTCATCACGTGCAAGGACGACACGTCCCAGATCACGAACTTCAACATCTCGGTCGCCCTCACCGACGCCTTCATGGAGGCCGTGCACAACGAGGCCAGCTATGACCTCGTGAGCCCCAAGAGCGGAGAGGTGGTAGAGCAGGAAGACGCTGGCGAGATCTTCGACATGATCGTGCACGGCGCCTGGAAGACCGGCGAGCCGGGCACTTTCTTCATCGACCGTGCCAACACCTTCAATCCGGTTCCCGAACTCGGGTCCTATGAAGCCACGAACCCGTGTGGGGAGCAGCCGCTCCTGCCGTACGACGTCTGCAACCTGGGCAGCATCAACCTGGCGAAGTTCGTGAAGGAGGACGCGGGCGGGGGAGACGAGCCTGCCGACCGAATCGACTGGGACGGCCTGGGCCAGACTGTCGCCCTGTCCACCCACTTCTTGGACAACGTCGTCGACGCGAACCGGTATCCCCTCTCGGCCATCACCGAGCTGGCTCAGGCGATCCGCCGGATCGGTCTGGGCGTCATGGGGTGGGCTGACATGCTCATCAAGCTCGGAATCGCATACGACACCTCCGAAGGCGTGGAGATGGGGCGGAAGGTCATGGGCTTCGTGAACGAGGAGGCTCGCAACGCGTCGGAGAGACTGGCTGAGAGCCGAGGCGCGTTCCCGGCGTGGGAAGAGTCCATCTGGGGTCCCGACGACACATGCGCCCGTGAGTCGGAGGGGCGGCGCATTCGGCCCGAGCGTCACCTTCGGAACTGCAACCTCACCACGGTGGCGCCCACCGGCACCATCTCCATCTTCGCGGGATGCTCCGGCGGCATCGAGCCAATCTTCGCGGTGGCGTTCATGCGCAATCAGGCGGGTGTGAGGATGCCGGACGTGAACCCGGACTTCGTCGCTCGGGCCAAGGAGGAGGGCTGGTACTCCGAGAATCTCATGACCCGGATCGCGGAGGAGGGCCACATCCATTTCGATGAGGTACCGGAGGGAGTCCAGGCAGTGTTCAAGACGGCCCACGGCATCACGCCCGAGTGGCATGTACGGATGCAGGCGGCGTTCCAGGAGCACACCGACTCGGCCATCTCCAAGACTACCAACTTCCCGAAGGAGGCTCGGGAGGAAGACGTCCGGCAGATCTACGAGCTGGCGTACGAGCTCCACTGCAAGGGCGTCACCGTCTACCGGGACGGATCGAGGGCCGACCAGGTGCTCTCCACCGGAAGGACGGAGAAGTCGGAGAGCGGGGAGAGCGGAAGCAGCGCCGAGGTCGTCGAGCTCGAGCACCTGCTGGCAGACGCGCGCGAGTCGCTCCACGGACTCGGCGTGGAGCTGGAGCAAGTCTATCGGGAGCAGCAGGAGCAGGACCTGACGGCGGCGGCGGCGCGCCACAAGCGGCAACGTCCGCCCATGCTCCGTGGCCGCACCTTCAAGATGAGGTCACCTCTCGGCGACTGCTACGTGACCATCAACGAAGACCAAGACGGGAGAGCCTTCGAGGTGTTCTGCACGCTCGGAAAGGCCGGAGGCGCCGCCACGGCCGACGCCGAGGCGATCGGCCGCTTGATTTCACTGGCCCTCCGCTCTGGTATCCCCCTTCCGGCTGTGAGGGATCAGCTTCGGGGCATTTCGTCGGATCGCGCGGTGGGCGTGGGTCCGACCAAGGTGCTCTCGCTGCCCGACGCCATCGGACAGGCCCTCGAGAAGTACACGGCGGAGAAGGACGGGGTGCAGGAGACGCTTCCCCTCGGCGTGGGCGTAGCAGCCGGGGGCACGCAACCCCAGGTGGCCCCGGACGCAGACCCTCCCAACAGCTTCCTGGGAAGCTGTCCCGAGTGCGGGGCCGGCCAGCTCTCCTACGAGGAGGGCTGCGTCAAGTGCCACGTCTGCGGATACAGCGAGTGTGGATGATAGAAGCCATCTTCATTCACTGACCTCCTGATCTGATCTTCCCTTGACCCGTCGCCCCCCAAGGGGGGGCGACGGCTTGAGCCCCCCCCCCGCTATTCCGGTTTCCTTTTCACAAAGCTGGGCGTATGATCGGAACGAATCCGATCGTGCACAGGTTGTCGCTGTGGAGGTGGCCCGGAGTGCCTCTGGGCTCTTTACCCGCCGGCTCTTTCCAAAGGAGGCCAATCATGTCCGATCACGCCCATCCCGAGGTTCTCGTCACCACCGACTGGGTGAGTGAGCACTCCAGCGACCCGGGAGTAAGCGCCGTTGAGGTGAACGTCGATACGGAGCTCTACGACCAAGGGCATCTTCCCGGCGCCATCGGCTGGAGCTGGAAGACGCAGCTCGCCGATCAGGTCCGGCGGGACATCCTGTCCAAGGGGGACATGGAAGCGCTGCTGTCCGAGTCCGGCATCGACCCCGAATCCACGGTCGTGCTGTATGGCGACAGCAACAACTGGTTCGCGGCCTGGGCCTTCTGGCAGCTCAAGGTCTACGGCCATGAGGACGTGCGCCTCATGGACGGCGGTCGCAAGAAGTGGGAGGCGGAGGGTCGAGACATGACGACAGAGGTGCCCTCCGTGTCGCCCACGAGCTACCAGGCCGCCGATGCCGACCTCACCCTCCGGGCGTTCCTGCCGGAGGTGGAGGCGCAGGTCAGCGACAGCGCGGTCGAGCTCGTGGACGTCCGCAGCCCCGCCGAGTTCAGCGGAGAGATTCTGGCCCCTCCCGGACTCCCCGAGACCTGCCAGCGCGGGGGACACATCCCCGGTGCGTCGAACATCCCGTGGGGCATGGCGGTCAACGACGAGGACGGTACGTTCAAGTCACGGGATGAGCTGGCCGCGGTGTACGGCGACCGTGGCATCACAGGAAAGCGGCCCATTATCACTTACTGCCGGATCGGTGAGCGCAGCAGCCACTCGTGGTTCGCGCTGAAGTACCTGTTGGGGTACGACAGCATCAAGAACTACGACGGCTCGTGGACCGAGTGGGGCAACCTCGTCGGCGCCGCTGTGGAGACGGGTGCCGCGGCGGAAGCCTCGAGCGCGGGCGCGTGAGGCCGGTCCGTCGCGCGATGCCGATCCGTTGAAGGGGGCCTGAGTTGAGTGGGACCAGTGATGACGTGACCGAGCCGGTCGATGTGATGCCAGGCGACGAGATGGCACCCCCCAAGCCGGACCGACGAGCTGATCGGGCTGTTGTCGAGCAAAGTCGTCGGCCAGGCCCACGCCCTGGAGCACATCGTTCCGAGCATCCAGCTTCATCAGTCCGGACTCGCCCCCGAAGGTCGGCCCGTGGGAGTGTTTCTCCTGCTCGGACCTACGGGGACCGGCAAGACCCGGACGGTTGAGGCCCTCGCCGAGGTGCTCCACGGGGATATTCGGAGCGTCGTCAAGATCGACTGTGGCGAATTTCAGAACGAGCACGAGGTGGCCAAGCTCATCGGCGCACCTCCTGGGTATGTGGGGCACGCCCAAACGGAGCCCCGGCTCACCCAGCACATCCTGGACTCGGCGGCCAGCGAGCAGTCCGATCTTTCACTGGTCCTCTTCGACGAGATCGAGAAGGCCGCTCCCTCGCTTGCCCAGCTGCTTCTCGGTGTGCTCGACAGGGCCACCCTGAGGCTGGGCGACGGCTCGGAGGTGGACTTCGAGAAGGCGCTCATCTTCCTGACGAGCAACCTGGGTGCACGGGACATGATGTCGGAGATCCAGCCGGGACTGGGCTTCGACACCAGGCCGCGGCGGCCCGGCTCCGAGCTCTCGGCACACCTGGAGCGGGTGGGCCTGCGGGCCGTTCAGCGTCACTTCTCGCCGGAGTTCGTCAACCGGATCGACGCGGTCATCACGTACCGTCCTCTGGGGAACGATTCGCTGGTGGCGATCCTGGACCAGCACGTGATGGACTTGCAGCGTCACGTCCAGAGTCGTCTGGGAAGCCGCTCCTTCGAGATTGAGGTGGCACCCGCGGCCCGGTTCTTCATGCTCGACAAGGGGACGAGCATGGAATACGGTGCCCGCGAGCTCCGCCGCACCATCCATCGGCACCTCACGCAACCACTGGCCGCCATGGCGGCCAACGGCGACGTGGCATCGGGCGCCGTTGTCACGGTGGACCTCCAGGAAGAGGGCGACCAGCTCACCCTGGTGGCCACGGGCGGGACGCCCCGCCCGGAGATGGCGGCGGTGACCATCCTCGCCGTGGACGACAACGAGGCCCTCCTCGGCTGGATCGAGCGGGTCCTGACCAACGAGGGGCACAAGGTCATGATCGCGTCGTCGTCGGAAGGCGCCCGCCGGAGGGTCATGGAGGCGGTGCCCGACATTCTGCTTTTCGATCACATCCTTCCGGACGGAGAGGGCGTGGGTCTGGCGGTGGAGCTCATCAAGGAATTCGAGAACCTCCGGCCGGTGGTCATGAGCGGAGCCACGCTGGACGAGGAGGAGATGCTCCTCTGTCAGCGCTACGAGATTCCGTTCCTTCAGAAGCCGTTCGTCGCCGAAGAGCTCCTGAGCGCGCTCCACGCCATCGTCCTCAGCGGCGGGACCAGCCGCTCCGCCACGGCCTGACCGGGCGGCGGCCCGAGGCGCCTGGCGGTGCCGGGATGCTGGCCCTCGTGTGCGACGCCTGGGGGATGAGGTACCCAGCTTCTACGCGACCTCGCATGAGTAGCCTCAGCGTCGCTTGACCGGGGGTTTTCTGCGCCCCATCCTGACCGCATTCCCTTCGCGTCCGGATCCCTCGGGACCGGCCGTGACCCTTCTCCCCTGCAAGGGAGTCTTTCATGCCAGTCGTGTCGATGCAGGTAAACGGCCAAGCGGTCTCGCATGAAGTCGAAGCGCGCACCCTTCTCGTGGACTTTCTCCGTGAGACCCTGACCCTGACCGGCACCCACGTGGGGTGCGACACGAGCCAGTGCGGGGCCTGCGTCGTCCATGTCGGGGCCAAGTCGGTGAAGAGCTGCACCATGTTGGCCGTCGAGGCCGAAGGCGCCGAGGTCGCGACCATCGAAGGGCTCGCGACGAACGGAGCGTTTCACCCCATGCAGGAGGCCTTCAAGGAGCATCACGGCCTCCAGTGCGGATTCTGCACCCCGGGCATGGTGATGAGCAGCCTCGACCTGGTGAGCAGAAATCCCGACCCGTCCGAACACGAGGTGCGGGAGTGGCTCGAGGGCAACCTCTGCCGCTGCACCGGATACCACAACATCGTGAAGGCCGTGCAGGCGGCGGCCTCTGAGATGGGAGGCTGACATGGCGGAGAACGGAATCGGGGCCGCCGTACGGCGGAAGGAAGACGGGCGCTTTCTCACCGGAAGGGGCAACTACACGGACGACATCAACCTGCCGGGACAGACGTACGCTTCCCTCGTGCGTTCTCCGGAGGCCCATGCCAGCATCTCCGGCATCGACACCGCTGGCGCCGCGTCTGCCCCGGGCGTCGTGGCTGTCTTCACCGGGACCGACATGGCAGCCGATGAAATAGGCGGGTTGCCTTGCGGATGGCAGATCCACAGCAAGGATGGCTCGCCCATGGTCGAGCCACCCCACCCGCCGCTCGCCGTCGAGCGAGTACGGCACGTAGGGGATGTCGTCGCCGTCGTCATCGCCGAGACGAAGGCCGCGGCCAAGGCGGCGGCGGCCCTCGTGGACGTCGACTACGAGAGCCTCCCATCGGCGGCGTCTCTCGAACGAGCCGTGGCCGACGGAGCGCCGCAGGTCTGGCAGGACGCTCCTGCGAACCTCTGCTTTGACTGGGAGATCGGCGACAAGGCCGCCACCGAAGCGGCGTTCGAAGGAGCCGACCAGATGGTGGCCCTCGACATAGTGAACAACCGTCTCATCCCGAACGCCATCGAGCCTCGGGTGGCCATCGGCGACTACGACCCGGTCAGCGACCACTACACGCTTTACACATCGAGCCAGCTTCCACACGTCATCCGACTCCTCATGGGCGCGTTCGTCATGGGGATCCCGGAGCACAAGCTGCGTGTGGTGTCACCGGACGTGGGGGGCGCGTTCGGCTCGAAGCTGTTCCATTACGCCGAAGAGGTCATCGTAACCTGGGCGTCGTCCAAGATCGGACGGCCCGTCAAGTGGACCGCCGAGCGCTCCGAGTCGTTCATATCCGACGCCCACGGGCGCGACCACATAACGCACGCTGAGCTCGCCCTGGACGGGGAAGGGCGCTTTCTGGGCCTCCGGGTGAGCACCCTGGCGAACATGGGCGCATACCTCTCGACCTTCGCACCCCTGATACCTACCTACCTCCATGGGACGGTCTTCTCAGGGTGCTACACGACGCCGGCCATCTACGGTGAGGTGAAGGCAATCTTCACGAACACCGTGCCCGTCGATGCGGTCCGGGGTGCGGGACGGCCCGAGGCTTCCTTCATGCTGGAGCGCCTGGTGGACGTTGCCGCCCGCCGGCTCGGCATGGACCCCGTGGAGATCCGCCGGAAGAACTTCATCCAGCCCGATCAGTTCCCCTATCAGACGCCGGTCGCGTTTCAGTACGACACGGGGGACTACGACGGCACCCTCGACCTGGTGCTGGAGCTTGCCGACTGGGAGGGCTTCCGAGCCCGCCGGGAGGAGTCCGAGTCCAGGGGCAAGCTCCGGGGGATCGGTCTGTCGACGTTCCTGGAGGCGTGCGGCGCCGCACCGTCGGCGGTGGCGGGAGCTCTCGGAGCCCGAGCGGGACTCTTCGAGTCAGGGCAGGTGCGCGTGCATCCCACCGGGAGCGTGACCGTATTCACCGGGAGCCAGAGCCACGGTCAGGGACACGAGACCACGTTCGCGCAGATCGTGGCCGAGGGCCTGGGCATTGGGATCGACCAGGTGGAGGTCGTTCACGGCGACACCGCTCAGGTTCCCTTCGGCATGGGCACGTACGGCTCACGCTCGGGGGCGGTTGGGGGCTCGGCGATCTACGAGGCCATGCAGAAGATCATCGCCAAGGCCACCAAGATCGCAGCCCATCTCATGGAGGCCTCCGAGGCCGACGTCGTCTTCGAGGACGGCCGCTTCACCGTTGCCGGTACGGACAAGTCGCTGGGACTCAGCGACGTGTCGCTGGCGGCCTATGTGCCGCACAACTATCCTGAGGGGCTCGAGCCGGGCCTCGATGAGACGGCCTTCTACGATCCCAAGAACTTCGCTTTCCCGGCCGGGGCTCACGTGGCCGAGGTGGAGATCGACCCTGAGACCGGGGTCGTGGAGCTGGTGGCGGTGTCCTGCGCCGACGACGTGGGACGCATCATCAACCCCATGATCGTCGACGGCCAGATGCACGGCGGCCTGGCGCACGGGATCGGGCAGGCGCTCCTGGAGCACTGCAAGTACGACGACAGTGGGCAGCTCCTCACTGGCTCGTACATGAACTACTGCATGCCCCGGGCGGCCGATCTGCCGTTCTTCAAGACTGGGCACCACATCACGAACTGCACCCACAACCCGATTGGTGTGAAGGGTGTCGGTGAGGTGGGCTCGATCGGGATCCCGCCCGCCGTCATCAACGCCGTGGTAGACGCCCTGGCCCATCTGGGCGTCGAGCACATGGACATGCCGGCGACTCCGGAGCGCGTGTGGCGCGCCATCCGGGACGCGCAGGCCACGAGCTGAGGAGGAGAGCATGGATGACTTCACGTTCCATCGCCCGAGCACGTTGGCCGAGGCACAGAGCGCCATGCGCGGGACTGACGACGGCAAGTTCATGGCCGGGGGCCAGAGCCTGCTCCCCATCATGAAGCTGGACTTGGCGGCGCCCAGCGACGTGGTGTCGCTGGCCGGGCTCGACGAGCTCCGGGGAATCCAGCGGGACGGCGATACGCTGGTGATCGGGGCCGCCATGACCCACGCCGAGGTGAACGGCTCCGCCGAAGTGCGGGACGCCATCCCGGCTCTCGCCGACCTGGCGGGAGGGATCGGAGACCCGCAGGTGCGGAACCGAGGCACGCTGGGTGGCTCGGTAGCACACAGTGATCCGGGGGCCGACTATCCGGCCGCCCTGGTCGCGCTCGGGGCCACGGTCGTGACCGATCGGCGTGAGATCGCCGCCGGCGACTTCTTCGTGGGCATGTTCGAGACTCCGCTCGAGGACGACGAGATCATCATGTCGGTCCGCTTCCCCATTCCTGAGAGGGCCGCCTACGCCAAGTTCCCGAACCCGGCCTCCAAGTACGCCATCACCGGCGTCATGGTGGCCCAGGGTGGCGACGGCGTCCAGGTGGCGGTGTCCGGCGCCGGGTATAAGGTCTTCCGCGTGGAGGCCATGGAGGACGCTCTGGCGTCCGACTTCGCGCCGGGAGCCCTCGACGGCATCGGCGTGGAGCAGGACGGTCTGGTCTCGGACACGGACGCCAGTGCGGAGTACCGGGCGCATCTGGTGTCCGTCATGGCCCGCCGTGCTGTGGAGGCGTGCGCATAGAAGAGCGCGTATCGATCCCGGATTCGGTCGATGAGACTCTCGAGCTCCTCCAGGAGGAGCGCTATGTAGCGGACCGGTCTCTCGCGACGGCCGTCTACTTGTCTCTGCGTCTGGGGAGGCCGCTCTTCCTGGAGGGAGAGGCTGGGGTAGGCAAGACCGAGGTGGGGAAGGTTCTGGCCTCGGGACTAAGGCGGCGCCTGATCCGCCTCCAGTGCTATGAGGGTCTGGACGTCTCGTCCGCGGTCTACGAGTGGAACTACGCTCGCCAGATGATCGAGATCCGGATCGCCGAGGCGGCGGGCGTCACGGATCGGACCCGCCTCGAATCCGACGTCTTCTCGGACGAGTTCCTGATCCACAGGCCCCTCCTGGAAGCCCTGGCGCCACGTCCAGAGGGGCCACCCGTCCTCCTCATCGACGAGCTGGACCGCACCGACGAACCCTTCGAGGCCTTTCTCCTGGAGCTCCTCTCCGACTTCCAGATCACGGTGCCGGAGGTGGGAACGATCAAGGCCGGGGAGCCGCCGGTGGTGATCATCACCTCCAACCGGACGCGGGAGATCCACGACGCCCTCAAGCGCCGGTGCTTCTACCACTGGATCGACTTCCCGACCAGGGATCGCGAGACGGAGATCGTTGCGGTTCGGGTGCCCGAGGCGGGGGAGGAGTTCACCCGCCAGGTGGTAGGCTTCGTCCAGCGGCTGCGGCAGGAGGATCTCTTCAAGGTGCCCGGTCTCGCCGAGTCCATCGACTGGACCCGGGCGCTGTTGACCCTGGGACGGTCGAGCCTGGACGGCGACGTGGTGAACGATACGCTGGGTGTGCTTCTCAAGTACGAGGACGACCTGGCCCGGGTGCGCGGCGAGCCGGCCTTGGCCATCGTGCAGGAAGTTGTCTAAAGGGGGATCGTCCGGTCACGGCGAGTCAGGTAGCGGAGACTCCCCATGGGGCGAACGGCTTACCGAAAGGGTCACCGACTTCGCCCGGCTGCTCCGGCGGGCGGGGCTCCCCACGGGGCCGGGCGACGTGCTCAACGCCGTAGGGGCTCTGGCCGCTGTGGACGTCACACACCCCGACGAGTTCTTCTGGGCCCTCCACGCCGTCTTAGTGAGACGGGGCGAGCACCGGCCGACCTTCTACGAGGCCTTCAAGCTCTTCTGGTCGGATCGCCCTCCCTCCGACTCGGTTCTGGAGAAGCTCCTGTCCATGTCCACGGTTCCCGTGCCCGAGCGTCCACCCTTGCCGCGGCGTCTCGCCGAAGCCTGGGCCGAGGGTGGGCCGGGGGCCGGCCCGGAACGCGAGAGGGTCGAGGTGGACCTCCGCATGACCTACTCCGAACGGGAGGTTCTGTCGGAGAAGGACTTCGAGCAGATGTCCATCGCGGAGATCGAGGCCGCCCGAGACGCCATCGCCCGGATGCGGCTCCCGGTCCGGGACCTGCCGACCCGGCGACGCCGGCCCCACCCGGCAGGATCCGAAGTGGACCTGCGACGCACGCACCGCGCGACGGTCAGAGCCGGAGGGGCCACCATACGGCTGGAGTGGCGCGCCCGGCGCCGGAGGCCCCCCACCCTCGTTGCCCTGTGCGACATCTCGGGGTCCATGAGCGGATACACCCGGATGCTCCTCCACTTCCTGCACGCGCTGACCAACGACAGGGATCGGGTGCACACCTTCCTGTTCGGGACCCGCCTCACCAACGCAACCCGTCACCTACGGCATCGCGACGTGGACGTGGCGCTGGAGCGCCTGAGCCATGTGGTGCAGGACTGGGACGGCGGCACACGCATCGGGGCCTGCCTCGAGGAGTTCAACCGGTCCTGGGCCAGACGAGTGCTGGGGCAGGGAGCCGTGGTGTTGCTGATCACCGACGGGTTGGACAGGGAAGGGGTGGAGGGCTTGGGGGCGGCCATGGATAGGCTCCGCCGCTCGTGCCGCCGGCTGATCTGGCTGAATCCGCTCCTTCGTTACGAGGAGTTCCAGCCGGAGGCTCAGGGCATCCGGGCCATCCTTCCCCACGTGGACGACTTCCGGCCGGTGCACAGCCTCAACAGCCTGAGGGAGCTGGCACAGGCTCTGACGCTGCCGCCTACTCCCTCCCCAAGAGGCGCCGGAGCCATGATTGCAGGGACCGGACGAGAAGCGGAAGCAGGCGCAGCGCTTCCGGGCTAGAGCCGCTGGGTCTCCCAGCAGGATCGATGAACTGCCCGACACGTTCGACAACCGCCTCGGCGGAACTGCCGGGCTGTTCGACGGCATCGCCTGACGGGCCCACTCCCCTGGCGTCGTCGCCCGAGCCGTCCCGCACCCGCCGTGCGCCAGCCGCTTCACTCGCGGCAAGCTCGTCGGCCAGGCGGGCCGTGAACTCCTTGAAGACCTCCCCCGTGACTGCCTGGATCATGCCTCTTCCGAAGCGCACGATCTTTCCGGCCAGCTGGATGTCTGCCGCGACCGTGACCTCGGAGCGGCCCCCTTCCAGCTCGTGGACCCTTCCCTCCATGGTCAGGGTGGCCGTGCCACCGCCCCGCCTCTCGCTGCCCTTGCCCTTCATCCGGATGACCCGCTGCTCGGGATCTACCTCCGTGAACTCCACCGTCCCCTGGTAGTCCATGGCCACCGCACCGAGCTTCACCTTGACCCCTCCCGCATAGTGCCGCTCGTCGATGACCTCGGTGAGCTCGGCTCCCGGCAGGCACAGGACGAGGCGCTCCGGTTGGGTGAGGTACGCCCAAGCCTCATCCGGGTGTGCGTCGAGCTCGAAGCGTTCGTTGATCGTGAGGGAGGACATGCGGTCTTTGTTGGGCTTACTCGTGGCCGGGTGTCGTCGTCGGATTCGATGGTTGTGAGGATCGTTCGCCACTGGGCGCGGTCAGCTCCCGAAGCGCCTCGGGTGTGTCCACGTCGGTGAGGATGCCGGGCGCATCCACCGGGACCTCACGCACCCTGGTCGGATGGCGAGACATGAGCACCTTGGCACCTGCGTCCCCCGTGATAGCGCCGACCTCCGGGAGCAGGTCCACGGTCCATAGAACGGGATTGCCTCTCTGTCCTCGCCATGTGGGCACGAAGATGGAGGCATCGGGATCCGTGAGGAAGGCCAGGATCAGGGTGTCGATGTGACCCGCTACCACCCGCGGCATGTCTGCCAGACAGACCACGACGGCCCGAGCGCTGCCCGGCAGGGTCGAGATACCGGCCCTGAGGGACGTGCTGAGGCCCTGGGCGTGGTCTGGGTTCCAGAGCAGTCGCACCGGGAGCCCGGCGAGGCACGCCTCCACCCGCTCACGGTCCTCACCCGTGACCACTACGACCTCATCGACGCGGGACGCGAGAGCAGCTCGTACCACTGTCGCCACCATGTGAGCACCGTCGACGGGCTCCAACAGCTTGTTGCGCCCCCCCATGCGGGTGGAGGATCCAGCGGCCAGCACCACGCAGATCACGCCGGAGGGGGCGGGCGGGGTCGGATCCGCCGCCTCCAACGCATCGTCGGTCATGTAACGTCCCGCCGCAGCTCTCCGATGACCTCGGCCAGAATGGCCGCGGCGATCTCCCCCGGCGTCCGCGCTCCGATGTCGAGACCCACGGGGCCGCGAATCCTGGACAGAGTCTCCTCGTCGAACCCGGCCTCCCTCATACGCTCAAGGCGCCGGCTGTGGGTCTTGCGGCTGCCGAGGGCTCCGATGTAGAAGGCGGGACCGGCCAGGGCCGTCGCCAGCGCGGGGTCATCGAGCTTGGGGTCGTGGGTGAGGGTCACCACGGCGGTTCGATGGTCCAGCTCCAGGTCCGCCAGGGCAGTATCCGGCCACGAGAGGAGACGGTCGACGCCCGGGAAGCGAGCTTCCGTGTTGAAGGCCTCGCGGGGATCCACGAGCGAGACGGAGAAGCCGGCGTGGCTCGCCATCTGGGCCAACGGCTGAGCGATGTGTACCGCGCCCACCACCACCATCCGGTGAGGTGGATTGTGCACCTGCAGGAAGAAGGAGCCGCCGGGCCCGTCCACCGGCTGGGAACGGTCGTTCAGGAGTGCACTGCGGGCCGCCCGGTGTAGGGCGGGGCCGAAGCCTTCGGTGCCGTCTTCCGCGGGGCCTGCTTCGGCGTGCTCGGCCTCCTCCGAGGCTTCGGGATCGCCGACCTCCGAGTCGGCCTCCAGCGGGTAGAGGAGGAGCTGCTCCCCGGTGTCCAGGTTCGTGGCGAGGACCACGGCTCGCTCATTGCGCCGGTCCTCGACCAGTCGGCTCAGGACCTCGGCCTTCACTCCACTCTCTCGACGTAGATCTCCACTTCGCCACCGCAGGCCAGTCCCACTTCCCACGCTTGCTCGTCGGTCACGCCGAACTGCAGGAGCTTGGTGCCCCCGTGGACCATGAGCTCCTGGGCCTCCTGGATTACGGTGCCCTCGACGCATCCGCCCGACACTGAGCCCACGAAGTGCCCGTGCTCGTCAATGCACATCTGACTGCCCGGCTGTCGCGGAGCCGAGCCCCACGTTCGAACCACCGTCGCCAGGGCCACGCCTAAGCCCTGAGCTTTCCACTCACCGGCCTGCTCGAGCACATCAAGGGGCGGGGGTCTATCCATGAACGGCTCCAGGAAGGAGTCTAGAAGGCCGTTGAAGAAGACCCACTGTACTTCTTCAACAGCGTTCCAGGGATGATTGGGAGGATACGCGGGCCCCGACCCGGAAGAAACCCCGGGACCGCCACGGGGTTCAAGTGTTCCGTTACCAAGTGCCTCGGCCGGTCGAGGGCCTGGTGCATCCGACCTTCTTGGTGGCTCGAGAACTTTGGCAACGGAACACCAGTGTCCTGCTACGCGCCCACCGGCTCAGACGCCCGGCGACACCAGCGCCCCATGCCCGCCGAGACATTCTACCGCGAGGACGAAGTGACGAAGCGATGGCCGTTGATGATGGCTCTACAGCTTCTGGTGGTAGGGTGCGGAGGTGGGGATTCCGAGGAGATGACCATCTCGGTCAGGGTGGGCCGCCCGGCCTTCGACGCCACCCGGGCCTTTCAGGACCTCCAGGCGCAGGTGGCCTTCGGCCCGCGCGTGCCGGGGATGGAGGGCCACGCCCGCCAACTCGCATGGATGGTGGAGCAGCTCCGCGAGCTCGCCGACACGGTGTTCCTCGACGAGTTCGAGCACGTCACCAGCGACGGAGACTCCCTGAGCCTCACGAACGTCATCGCGCGTTTCGGCCTCGAGAGCGATCGACGCCTCCTCCTCCTCACGCACTGGGACACGCGGCCGACGGCGGACCAGAGCAGAGACGACGACGATCGGGAGAAGCCGGTGCCCGGTGCCAACGACGGGGCGTCAGGCACGGCCGTGCTCCTCGAGCTGGCGCGGATGTTCGCAGAGCAGGCTCCGCCCGGGGGCGTGGATCTTCTCTTCGGCGACGGCGAGGACTACGGGCCCACCACGGCCGACATGTTCCTCGGGGCCGCCCACTACGCTACGGGAAGGGGCTCAGAAGCCCCCCCGGACTTCGCCGTGCTTCTGGACATGGTGGGCGACGCCGACCCCCGATTTCCCGTGGAGGCCTACTCCCTCGAGGCTGCGCCGCAGCTCGTTCAGCGGGTCTGGGGAATCGCTGCGGACCTGGGCTATCGGCGCTACTTCCCGTTGGACGAGACGGCCCGGGTCGTCGACGACCATCTGAAGCTCAACGACGCCGGAATCCCCACCATCAACGTCATCGACTTCGACTACGGGTCGAGGAACGGCCTTTGGCACACGCCCGACGACACCCCGGAAAACACGAGCGCGCAGACGTTGCTCATAGTGGGGGACGTGATGGCAGAGTTCGTCTACCGTAGCCGCTGAATTTGTGTCCCGTTGCCGAAGTGTCTCGGCCAGTCGAGGGCCTGGCGCATCCGTGGGCTCGGCGTTGGAACTCCTTGCGACCACGCTTCGCGCGGTGCCCGCTAGGGCTACGCCGCATCGTCCCGCCTTGATCTCACGGCGCCCCGACCCTCTTTGTGGTTCGCGAACTTTGGCAACGGAACACGGGAGAGAACCGTGAGCGACGATCGCACCGTGACGGCCGCCGTCGTGCAGGCATCCCCCACCCTCTTCGACCGGGAGGGGGCCACCGAGAAGGTCGCCGACCTGACGGCTCAGGCCGCGGCTGACGGCGCCGGACTGGTCGTCTTTCCCGAGGCGTACGTCGGCGGCTATCCCTGGGGCCTGGCCTTCGGCACCACCGTGGGGGACCGGAGCGACGCCGGCCGGCGCGTCTGGCAGCGCTACTGGGACACGGCGGTCGAGGTGCCGGGTCCGGCCACCGAGCGCATGGGTGAGGCGGCCCGTGAGGCGGGCGTATACCTGGCCGTGGGCGTCGTGGAGCGCGACTCCACCTACAGCGGAGGCACCCTTATTCTGCACACTCCTGTACTTCGGCGCCGACGGCTCGCTTCTGGGCAAGCACCGAAAGCTCAAGCCCACGGGGGCGGAGCGACTGATCTGGGGCGAGGGAGACGGGAGCACGCTCACGACGGTCCAGGCCCCATTCGGCCGTGTGGGTGGCCTCATCTGCTGGGAGAACTACATGCCCCTCGCCCGCATGGCCATGTACGGGAAGGGGGTGGAGATCTACCTCGCACCCACCGCCGACTACCGGAGCCGCTGGCAGGGAACACTGCAGCACATCGCCCTGGAGGGGCGCTGCTTCGTGTTGGGGTGTAACCAGTACGTGACCCGCGACATGTACCCCGACGACCTTGAGATCGCGGGGGAGCTCGAGTCCTGGCCCGAGACACTGTGCCCCGGTGGTAGTGCCATCTACGACCCAGCCGGAGACTGCCTGGCCGGTCCCCTCTTCGATGCCGAGGGGATGCTCACGGCCGAGCTCGATATGGGGGCCGTGGCCCGCGGGAAGTTCGACTTCGATGTCGTGGGGCACTACGCCCGGCCCGACGTCTTCCGACTCGAGGTGAACGAAGGAGAGCTGGCTCCAGTTGCGTACCCATTGCGCGGCTCTTGAATTTTTCTTGGGGAGGGCACATCATGCACTCTCAGGTGTAGTATTATTATTAGTATTAATGTTATTATTATAATTCCAGTGTGTTCGTATCTGCTAGTGTCTCATCCCCGAACGGCGTCGCCGAACGACGTCATGTGAGTGTCCCATGATTCAAGCGAGTGCATCGAAAACCGACCAGTATCTGAGTGAGGCTGACCAGTTCAGCGCCCACAACTACAAGCCGCTCCCGGTGGTTCTGGACCGAGGGGAGGGCGTCTGGGTTTGGGACGTGGACGGCAACCGATATCTCGACATGCTCGCCGCCTATTCGGCGCTGAATCAGGGACACCGCCATCCAGAGATCATGCGAGCCGCCGAAGAGCAGATGGCCAAGCTGACCTTGACGTCGCGGGCGTTCCACAACGACCAGATGGGTCCCTTCCTCCGGGAGCTCTGCGAGGCCACCGGATTCGAAAAGGCACTTCCCATGAACACGGGGGCCGAGGCCGTGGAGACGGCCATCAAGACCGTGCGGAAGTGGGGCTACCAGGTGAAGGGCGTGCCCGAAGGGGAGGCGGAGATCATCGTCTGCGAGAACAACTTCCACGGGCGGACGACGACCATCGTCGGGTTCTCCTCCGAGGATCAATACAAGGAGGGCTTCGGGCCCTTCACGCCGGGGTTCGTGATGGTGCCGTACGGCGAGGTGGAAGCCTTCGAGGCCGCCATCACCGAGAATACGGTGGGCTTCCTCATGGAGCCTCTGCAGGGCGAGGGCGGAGTCGTCGTACCTCCGGAAGGTTACCTGAGCCGGACGGCCGAGATCTGCCGCGAGCGCGGAATCGCCTTCGTGGCCGACGAGATCCAGACCGGCCTCGGTCGCACCGGTCGTCTCTTCTGCTGCGACTGGGAGGACGTCCGGCCCGACGTGCTCATCGTCGGCAAGGCTCTGGGCGGTGGCGTTTACCCAGTGTCTGCAGCCATCGCCGACTCGGAGTTCATGGATCTCTACCGGCCGGGTGATCACGGCTCGACCTTCGGCGGCAATCCTCTGGGTGCGGCGGTGGGGCGGGCTTCGCTCCGCGTGATTCTCGAGGAGAATCTGTCGCAGCGCTCCGATGCGCTGGGCAGCTGGTTCATGGATGAGCTCCGCGCCATCGACTCACCGCACGTCGAGGAAGTGCGCGGCCGCGGGCTCATGGTCGGTGTTGTCATCAAAGAGTCGTCCGGGACGGCGCGGCCGTACTGCGAGGCTTTGCAGGAGAAGGGAATCCTGGCCAAGGAGACCCACCACCAGGTCATCCGCTTCGCGCCTCCGCTGACCATCGAGCAGTCCACGCTGGAAGAGGCCCTGGTGGATATCGACGCCGTCCTCACGGGCTGAGTCGCGCGACGAACATGCCCGCCTCGAGGGCAAGCGAGGAGCCCGGTGCCGCCCCGACAGGGGGGGCACCGGGCTTTTCCGTCGCCACTCTCACCGCCGTTGCGCTTGGCGTGGTGGGGGTCGTGGCCTGGGAGGCGGTCCCGCCGGGAGTCTGGCACGACGACGGTGCGTATCTGCTCCTGGGCCAGTCTCTGGCCGAGGGTGAGGGGCTTCGCTACTCCCACGTCGCTGGCTCGCCCCCGGGCGCCAAGTTTCCTCCGGCCTATCCTCTGGTCCTCGCGGTGCTCTGGAGGCTGGCGCCCACGGCTGTAGGGCAGGGGTCCCTTGCAGCGTTCGTGAATCTCCTCTTCGTCGTCGTGGGTGGTGGGTTGTTCGTGTCCTACCTACGCTACCTGGACTTCTCGTGGAGGAGCTCCGTAGCCACCACCGCATTCCTGTGGCTCATGCCCGACGTATGGCGTCTCTCTCTGGTGCCTCTCTCGGAGCCGCTCTTCCTACTCGTGCTCGTTCTGGCTCTGTGGGCGGGATCGCGCCTGGAGCGGAAGCCCACGGGACGAGCTCTCGCGACCTTCATCCTGGCCTTGGCCGTCGCCTATCACGTGCGAACCATGGGAGTCGTGTTGGGAGCGGCCGTGCCCGTGGCGCTCCTTCTTCGGCGGCAGATACGCTGGGCCGTTTGGACCGCTATTGGCGTCTTCCTCGTCGTAGCTCCCTGGCTCGTCTGGTCGAGTCGCGCGGCGACGGCGATTCCCGCCCCTCTCAGGGATACGCTGGGCCCATACGGGGGGTGGCTGACCAGACAGGCGAGTGCCGAAGGTGGGGGGTTCCTGGCAGGGATGGCGTCCAGCGCCGTGGCCCTGGCGTCGCGAATTGCGGGTGTCCTCTTTCCCGGTGCCGGCCCCGGTGTCGGCGGCCTCTGGGGCGTGATGTTGACGCTCGGAGTCGCCGGTGTCGGAGGAATTGGTCTCTACCGACTGTCCAGAGAGTCCTGGACGCCGGTCCTGACGGCCGGCCTGATGGTGGGCCTACTCTGGATTTGGCCCTACCAGGAGCGCCGACTGATCATGCCGGTGGCACCACTTCTGGGCCTGATGCTGATCTGTGGATTCCAGAGGGAGCTCGGAGCGGCGATCAGGGCCCTCGTGAGGCGGGGTGCGTCACCCGTCTCGGGTGACGGTGTCGAGGGTGTCGAACGGGCCGTGGCGGACGTTGGAGGCTTCCCGGTCCGTACCGCCGCCGTGGGTATCCTCGGCCTCTGCTGGATCGTTTGGCTGGGAGGGGTGAGCCTTCTTCATCTGAGGGCGGACCGTCACCTCGAGGCGTTCGACGTGCGCTCCCGCATGCTCGCCCGAGCAGTCTTCGCCGTGGAGGAGCGCGTCCCGCAGGATGGCGTGGTGGGTGCTCCGGAGCTCTGGGCCGGACTGGCCTTGCACACCGGGCGCACCGTCGCGCCCAGCGCCCGGTTTCATCCCGTGGGAGAAGGGCCTACCTGGGGGACCAACCGGGAGCAGTTCGAGGTCTGGAACGCGGCCGGGATCGAGTACGTGCTGCTGGAGAATGCCGGCCGGATTCACAAGGAGGCACTGGACGAGCTGGACGCGCGCTGCCCGGGTTCGGTGGAGCTTCTGGCGTCATGGGGAGGGGGGATGCTGGTCCGGCTCGACTGGGATGAGGCCTGCCGGTCGCAAGTGCTCGCCAGCTCCTAGGAGCCTGTCCGAGTAACGGGGTGCGGCCTAGGTCCCTCAGGCGTCGGAGTCAACCGCCCGAGACCCTCGTTCGTGTTGCACCAACGCCCCGACTATGTCGGGATTCCACCGTCTCACCATTGGATCGAGCCCTCCTTGCTCGTGTCGACCTGTTCCGGGTCGCCGTCGCCCAGGAGCACGTTCTCGATCTGGGCGTAAAGGAAGTCCTTGGCTTTGGTCTCCCGCGGATCCAGACCGTAATGGTTGATCAGAAGAGTCTGATGCTGCAGCCAGTCGGCCCAGCAATTGGAACAGATCTGCTCCTGGATGCGCTCTCCCAGGTCGGTGCGAAACGGCGCTCTCGCCAGCTTGGGCTTGTCCGGCCCACAACGTCGGCAGTCGATGGTTTCCACGGTGGCTTCGGCCCCTCCGATTGACACAGGATTCGGCGCCCCTGATCGTGACGAGACCTCGACTACCCACGGAGGCGGAGAGGGATCCGGCCTGGTGGGGTCCGGCCGGGGGAGAGCCCGACCTCAACAAGGAGGGCGTTTTGCCCACGACAGCGTTCCTGGGAACCGGCTACTACGTGCCGGAACGGGTGGTCTCCAATCAAGACCTGTCGGAGCGCATGGACACCTCCGACGAGTGGATCGCAGAGCGGACGGGGATCAGGGAGCGGCGCTGGGTCTCGGAGGGTGAGACCGGGGCCGGGATGGCCCTGAGCGCTAGCACCGATGCCCTCGAGGAGGCGGGCATGGAGCCCGCCGATGTAGACGCCATCATCCTGGCCACCATCAGTCCCGATCATTTCTTCCCCGGCACGGGCGTCTTCCTCCAGAGGGAGCTGGGCCTTGCCGGTGTTCCCGCTCTGGACGTTCGGGACCAGTGCACCGGATTCCTGTACGGCTTGTCCGTGGCGGACGCTTGGATCAAGAGCGGGCAATACAGTACGATCCTCCTGGTCGGCGTGGAGATCCAATCCACGGGGATCGACGTCACGACTCGTGGACGGGACATGGCCGTTCTCTTCGGTGACGGCGCTGGAGCCGTTGTTCTCGGCGCCACGGAGAATGAGGACCGAGGCGTGCTCTCCACGCATCTCCACGCCGACGGCCGTCACGCGGAGATCCTCTGGTGCGACGCCGCGTCCAGCGCACGCCATCCCCGGATCACGGCGGAGGACCTGGAGGCGGGTCGGCACCACCCCACCATGGTGGGGAGAGAGGTCTTCAAGCATGCCGTCAGGAGGATGCCCGAGGTGGTCGAAGAGGCGCTCTCGGCCAACGGGCTCACCACGGAGGACATCGACCTCCTCATCCCCCATCAAGCGAACCTCCGCATCTCCGAGATGGTGAGACGCCGGCTCGGGCTCCCGGAAGACCGAGTCTACAACAACATCGAGCGCTACGGAAACACGACGGCCGCGACGATTCCCATCGCTCTGAGTGAGGTGGTAGACCAGGGTTTGCTCGGGCGTGGCGACCTGCTCGCGCTGACCGCTTTCGGATCCGGATTGACCTGGGGGAGCGCCCTGATTCGCTGGTAGGAACCACCTCTTCGGCGCTGCGGATGCGATCCGCGTGGCACGTCAAAGGGGCTTCCTGCGGGGGGCGCCCTCCAGATTCCGTCAGAGTAGACGGCCATTTCCGATTCGGTTAATTTTTCTTCCTTACAGCCGGTCGGGCGACTCGCCGTCCCTGAACGAGGCACAACCAAGATGCTTACCAAGACACAGCTCAAGCATATCGAGAAGCGGCTCATGGATGAGCGCGCGAAGGCGCACAAGGCCCTGGGGCTTTTCGACAGAATGGCGAAGCTCGACCGGGAGTCCATGGACTCGGATCTCTCGGTGTACACGGATCACATGGCAGACCAGGGCACTGAGGCCATGGAGCGAGAGAAGGCAGCCCTCTTCGCGACCAAAGAGGGCCGCTACATCTACAGGCTGGAGGAGGCCCTCCGCCGGCTCTACAACGATCCCAAGAACTTCGGACTGTGTCACACGTGTGGGGCCGAGGTGGGATTCGAGCGCCTGGACGCGCTGCCCCATGCTCGCTACTGTATCGAGTGTAAGCTCAAGGAGGAAGAGGCGGCCTGACCTCGAGCCGGCTTCCGAGAGTGGAGATCCGCCCGAAGCGACTCTGGCGGGTCTTCTCGTTAGGGCACTTAGGGGGGCCCGGGGGACTGGAGGGCGGGGCCTCCTCCGTTGAGGGCCTCCATTAGGGCATCACCCACGGCTTCGACCTGCCACCGCCTCACGCCCTGCACGGCCAGGAGCGCCTCGCTGTTCTCGGGACCGGCCCGAGCGATCTCCAGCAGCAGCGTGTTGGAGACCAGCGTGCCCCGGGCGATGCCGAGCTCTTCCGATCGACGGTTGCGGGCCGCCTTCAGGCGATCGGCCACCTCTACGATCTCCGGCGGAGGACGGCCGGCCCCGGTGCGATTATTCGGCGGGTATCCTACCAACTCCTCCGTATCCACACGGTCGATTCGCTCCAGACGCACGAGGAGGGAGCGGCCCGACCGGTCGGCGAGCTGAGGCGAGAACCCACTCATCTCGGCAAGCCCCGCGACGCTCCGTGGGCGCACCTGCACCACTTCGACAAGCACATTGTCCGACACGACCCGGAAGGGTGCCCGATCCCTCCTTCGAGCGATCTCGTCCCTCCACAGCCACGCCTCCCGGAGCAGTGCAACCTCGCGAAGCTCCAGATAGCGAGCTCGTTTCACCCTGGTCACCGGGTCGGCCTTCCCCTCCTCGCTCCAACGGAGCGATTCCATGAGGGACGACTCCTCCTGTGCCCACGCCAGCCGTCCCATGGCGTCCAGGCGCTCACTAAGCAGATCGGCCAGGGCGTGAAGATGCTGCGTGTCCGTGGCGGCGTACGCCAGCATCTCTTCGGAGAGGGGCCGCTTCGCCCAATCAGCCCGTTGATGCTTCTTGGAGAGGTTCACACTGAAGTAGGTCTCGAGGAGGGATGCGAGCCCCAGAGAAGGCTCTCCCAGAAGCGCGGCCGCGGTCTGGGTGTCGAACAGGTTCACCGGGTGGAGGTCGAGATCGCGGTCCAGAAGTCGGAGATCGTAGTCGCCCCCATGAAAGATGATGCGGACGTCGGGCGCCTCGAGAGGTCCTCGGAGCGCGGGCGCGGGATCCACCGCCAGGGGATCCACGAGGTACGTCGCGTCGGGGCTGCTCACCTGGACGAGACAGACCCGATCCGAGTAGCGGTGGAAGCCGGCGGCCTCCAGGTCGACGGCGAGGCGCGTTTCGCCGGCCAGGGCATCGGCCAGCTCCTGCACGCCGCGGGGGTCCGTGATGAGTTGGAATGTCATTGAGTAAGCAGCTTCGGCTCGGGGAGGCCAGAGCGCAAGCAAACGCCCGAGTCGGGGCGTCGGCGGAGCCTTGCCGGACCGTTCGGCCAGAGTGAGGTTCAACGGAGCGCTCGAACGGCTGACTCGCCATATCCCCCGCACTGTCCTGAACGAACGAATGCTTCGTACCAAGATCGTCTGTACACTGGGTCCCGCCACCTCTTCCCCGGAGCGCGTCCGCGCGCTGGTAGAGGGCGGCATGAACGTGGCCCGCATCAACATGTCGCACGGCGACCACGAGGGTCACGCCGCGGTCATCGAGCACCTGCGCGCGGCGGCCGAGGAGTCCAGGCGTCCTTTGGCGATCCTGGCCGATCTGGCGGGCCCGAAGATCCGGGTGGGCAACCTCCCGAAGCCGGTGGTGCTCACCCCCGGCGAGCGCGTCACCCTGGCCCCCGAGGGCGCGGTCCGGGACGGGGACATCTCCACGACGTATGCCCACCTAGCAGAAGACTTGAAACCGGGCGATCACATTCTCCTGGACGACGGCCTCCTCGAGCTGGAGTGCGTCGAGATCCTGGGGCAGAGGGTCTCGTTCGATGTGGCGCGGGGGGGGGTGCTCAAGAGCAACAAGGGGCTCAACATGCCGGGCATCGACGTGCAGGCCCCGTCTCTCACCGACAAGGACCTCGCCGATCTCGACTTCGCGTTGCGCCAGGGGGTCGAGTACGTGGGCCTCTCCTTCGTCCGGAGGGGTGCTGACGTCAGGGATCTCAAGGACAGGGTGGGCCTCCAGGCCCTCGTCGTCGCGAAGATCGAGATGGCCCGAGCGCTGGATGCCCTTGACGCCATCATGGTGGTGGCCGATGCGGTCATGGTCGCCCGGGGCGACCTCGGCGTCGAGCTCCCGTTCGAGCAGGTGCCCCTGGTCCAGAAGCGCATCGTCCGGATCGCCAACACGTACGGCCGTCCGGTGATCACGGCGACCCAGATGCTCGAGTCCATGATCGAGAATCCCCGTCCTACCCGGGCCGAGGTGTCGGACGTGGCCAACGCCATCCTCGACGGAACAGACGCGATCATGCTGTCCGGCGAGACGGCGGTGGGGAGGCATCCCCTGGCCTCCTTGGAGGCGATGGTGCGCATCACTCGGGAGATCGAATCCAGTGGGGTCTTGGACCGCGGACCGGTCTACGACACGGTCGTCGACGCCCACCCGAGGGGAGGCGCCACCGATCGGGAGCACGCCGTGGCTTCGGCCACGGTCGAGTCGGCACGCCGTGTGGACGCACCGGCCGTGATCGTGATCACCCGGAGCGGGCGCTCGGCGAGGCTCGTGTCGAGCTATCGGCCTTTGGCGCCCCTCTTCTGTGTTTGCACCGATGAGCATACCTATCGACAGATGTCCGCGGTGTGGGGCGTATGCCCCGTGTTGGCCGTGGACGAGCAAGTCTCGTACGACTCCCTGACGGACTTCGGTAAGCAGGCCGTGCTCGAGTCCGGCGTCGGCAAGGCCGGCCAGTCCATCGTCGTGACGTCCGGGTACCCGTTCCATACCTCGGGTAGCACGAACACCATGCGAGTGGAGATGCTCTAGTGTCCCCGACCCTCTCAGTGGCTCGCGAACTTCGGCAACGGAACACTAGGGGATGAAGCTCACCTTCTTGGGGACCGGAACCTCGTTCGGCGTGCCTGTTGTGGGATGCGACTGCGACGCATGCACGTCCGACGATCCACGAGACCGGCGGACCCGGCACGGAGCCCTCCTGGAGCTGGACGGGGGCACGGTCCTCGTGGACACGCCACCGGAGCTTCGTTTGCAGCTTCTGAGCGCCGGAGTCGAGGTAGTGGATGCGGTGTGGTTCACGCATGCGCATGCCGACCACATCCACGGGATCGACGACCTGCGCGTCTTCACGGCCCATAGCCGACGCGATCTCGCAGCCTTCGTGCCGCGTGAGTACGAGGAGCTCCTCAGGACCCGTTTCCGGTACATTTTCGACGACGGCTACCGGCCGCCAGCCGGAACGACCAAGCCCGAAATCCGCCTCCTCCCCTTCGAGCCGTCGGAGCCGGTCACCGTCGTGGGCCATCGCTTCGAGCCCCTGGCCGTCCCGCACGGGCCGGTCACGGTCTACGGATTCCGGGTGGGAAATCTGGGGTATGTGACTGACGGGAAGTGCCTGCCCGACGAAACCATAGAGACCTTGAGCGGTGTCCGGGTGCTTGTCCTCAACGCGCTTTGGTTCGGCCGTCCCCATCCGACGCACTTCAACGTCGAGGAGGCCGTAGAGGCTGCACAGACCGTGGGGGCGGGGCGTACGTACCTGATCCATCTGACCCATCGCGTGCGGCACCAGGAGCTGGTGGACCGGCTGCCGGACGGTATCCTTCCGGCGTACGACGGACTGAGCATCGAAATTCCATGACGCCCATCACCCTGGACTACGCCAACATGGTCGCCCCGAACCTCGGCGGCGAGGGGATCGAGCCCGAGCGACTAGAGACCGATCTGGCCGAACGTTTCCGTCAGGCCTACGAGGCCGTGGAGGCCAGCCGGGCCTCGGGCGAAATGGGCTTCTTCAACCTGCCCTATGCCTCGGAGACGCTAGCCCGTACTCAGGAGCTGGCTGACGGCTACGGGCAGTGGTTCGAGAATGTGGTGATCCTGGGGATCGGCGGGTCGGCGTTGGGGGCTCGGACGCTCCGGGACGCCCTGCTGGGACCCCTCTGGAACGAGAAGGACGACGAGGCCCGGGAGCACTTCCCGCGCATCTATGTGCTGGACAACGTCGATCCCGACACGGTCCGCGATCTACTGGGCCACCTCGACATCCGCCGTACGCTCTTCAACGTGGTCAGCAAGTCGGGGACCACGGCCGAGACCATCGCCCTCTATCTCGTGTTGGAGGGTCTGCTGATCGACGAGGTGGGACCGGACAAGGCGCGGGGCCACTTCCTGTTCACGACGGATCCGACCGACGGCCCCCTTCGTGCCATCGCCGAGGGAGAGGGCATCCCCAGCCTTCCGATCCCGCCGAACGTGGGGGGGCGCTTCTCGGTACTGTCGCCCGTGGGCCTCCTTCCCGCCGCGGTGGTAGGGATCGATGCGGCGGCACTCCTGGCCGGGGCCGCTCGGGCCGACGACCGCTGTCGAACGCTGGTCCTCAGGGAAAACCCGGCAGGGCTCATGGCCACGCTTCTGCACGCGGCCCATGGCGAGTCCGGTGCCTCGATCCACGTGCTGATGCCCTACTCGAACCGCCTCCGTTCATTCACCTCCTGGTTCCAACAGCTGTGGGCGGAGTCGCTGGGAAAGGCCAACGACCTTGCGGGCAATACCGTCCACACGGGGCCGACCCCGCTCCCCGCCGTGGGCGTCACGGACCAACACTCGCAGGTACAGCTCTTCATGGAGGGCCCCCGGGACAAGGTCGTGGTGTTCCTGACCATCACCGGTGCAGCCGGTGCGGGTGGAGTGGAGGACCTGGAGATCGCCGGGCATAGGTCCGGCATTGCGTCGGTCGGCTATCTTGGGGGGCACGGTCTGGGCGAGCTTCTGGACGCCGAGCGTCGTGCCACGGCTGAAGCTCTGCGACTTCGCGGACGGCCCAGCATGACGTTCGAGATGGAGGCGCTCGACGCGGAGTCACTGGGCGAGCTCTTCATGCTCATGTCCATTGCCACCGTGTATGCAGGAGCCATGTATGGAGTGAATCCCATGGATCAGCCAGGGGTCGAGCTCGGGAAGGAGCTCACTTACGGGCTCATGGGACGACCCGATCACGACGTGCCCGATCTCCCCGCCCCCGACCCACGATGGAGGGTTTAGAAGGCTGTGATCCACCGGCGTGGCGCGGTATCTTTGAGATGGTGGGGAGCTCTTCGCTTGCCACCGGGCGAAGCACACAGGAGTGGATCCGATGCGTAATCAAGACGACTTGCCTTACATCATCGTCGAGCGGGATGCCGGCGGGAGCTTCGGCTCTTTCTTCCTGGGTGCGCTCGTCGGCGCGGGGCTGGCTCTTCTCCTCGCTCCGCAGTCCGGCGAGGAAACGCAGGAAGAGATCAGAGAGAGAGCCCAGAAGCTCCGTATCGCCGCCGAGGAGAGGATACGTGAGGCGCAGAATACTCTCGAGGAGCGGTTGGACACGGTAAGGGACGGCGTGCAGGCCCGGGTCGGCATCGTCAAGGATGCGGTCGAGTCGGGGCGACTGGCCGCCCAGGAGGCGCGCAGCGACCTCGAGACACGGCTCGCACGGTCCAAGGCCGCGGCCCGTGCCGGCGTCGCAGCTGCAAGGGAGGCCTCCGGCGTGGACGGGGACGGCTCCTCCGAGGAGGCCGCCGGCAATTAGTGCCTGATTCGGGACCCTGGTGACCGGAGGAGGGACGGGGACTCCACTCGGCTCGCGCCGCAATCGTTTTCGGGAATTCTGGTTCCGCGTGTACCAGAAGTCCGCCGAGGACAACGTCTTCTTCATGGCAGGCGCGATCAGCTACAACCTCCTGATCGCGGTCGTGCCACTCTTCCTGCTGGTCGTGGGCCTTTGGGGTTATGTGCTCCGCGCACGCTACGGTGACCCGTCCGAGGTCATTGTCCGCCTGATGGAGAACTACATTCCCGCGGTCGGGGGGGACATCGACCTGATGGCCAAAATGGGGTCGGCCATCAACGGCCTCGTCGCGGGCCGTGCCGGTTATTCCGTCGTAGGGTCCCTGCTCTTCATCTGGCTCGCCACCCGCCTCGTCAGCACCCTGCGATCCGCTCTCCGCGAGGTCTTCGACATTGCGGCGGATCGGGGCATCCTGAGGGGCAAGCTCTTCGACGTGCAGGTCGTGGTGATGGGGGGCGTTCTGCTCCTCCTGAACGTGGTGATCACCGTGGTTCTCCAATCGCTGGGGGGATGGGGAGCGGGGCTCATCGGTGTTGCGGAGGACTTCCTGGGGACCACCCAGAGGTGGTTGGCGGTCCTCCTGGCCTTCACCTCCATCTGGGCACTCTTCGCCCTGATCTACTGGTACGTGCCGGCTCGGAGAATTCAGTGGCGGACGGCGTGGCTGGCCGCGACCGTCATGGCCGTGTCGTACGAAGTGATGAAGTGGTGCTTCGGCTGGTACGCCACCTCGGTGGCGGACTACCGCTCCACATATGGCAACCTGACCACCTTGGTCGTGCTGTTCTTCTGGATCTATTACGCCTCCGTAGTGTTTATTCTGAGCGGAGAAATCGCCCAGGTGTACACCATGCGCAAAGCACGAAGGGTGCAGATACAGACCGCCCTGGGAGGATCTGCGTGAGGCATGCCGGTCAAGACGCCCCTTCGCGGCGGATGTCGTTTTGAGCGAAGCGAACGGGCGAAAGGTCGTGGGCCGGAATCGGAAGGCCCGCCGTGAGTTCGAGATCCTGGACACCTACGAGGCCGGAATCGTCTTGAAGGGACCCGAAGTGAAGTCGCTTCGGGCGGGCCAACTCGCCTTCCGAGACTCCTTCGCACGCGTGGAGGGCGGTGAGGTCTGGCTCCACAGCCTCCATATCGCACCCTACGAGCAGGCCAACCGAGCCAACGTCGATCCCGAGCGGACGCGCAAGCTTCTCCTCAACCGGGACGAGATCCGGCGCCTGGTGGTCAAAGTCGAGGAGAAGGGGCTCACCCTCATCCCCCTGGAGATCTACTTCCGAAGGGGGCACGCCAAGGTGACCCTCGCCGTTGCGCGGGGCCGTCGCCTCTACGATAAGCGCGAGAAACTCAAGCGGGAGACCCAGGAGCGAGAGGCCCGTCGAGCCATGGACAAACACCGGTGACGCAGCGAATCGGACGACTTTGGCTAGAGCGGCGCGCGGTTTCCTGGCTGACCGCCATCACGGTCGCGACAGTGGCGCCCGCCGGTGACGCATGTGCGCAAGGATCGGCTCCGTTGGTGGTGCGCGGGCCCGAGGGCGCGACAGCATCGCTGCCCGTAGACCGATCCCGGGACTATGCCGCCGTGGGGTGGAAGGCCCTGGAGGGTCTGGGATGGGCGGTGGAGTCGAGCGCGTCGGGCCTACGGGCCACGATGGCCGATGGTGGATCGGTAGTCGAGTTCGCCTTCGGCACTCCGCTGTTCCGATGGAACGGTGAGGTGCTACAACTAGTCGACGTGCCTTTCACGAAGGGTGGAGCGGGGCACGTGCCCCTCCAGTTCGTCCTGGATTTTCTTCCCGTCCGACTGGGCGAGAGCTACGCCTTCCTGCCGGAGGAGGGTGTTCTCGAGATCCGGGATGCCGCCGTGTGGGCAGGCCTGGCGTCCGACGTCCGGACTGCACCGCCCGACAAGCGCGTGGTGATCATCGATCCGGGACATGGCGGCAGGGATCCGGGCACGGTGGGTCCTGGAGGCCGGCGCGAGAAGGATATCGCCCTGGCCGTCGGTCGTGCGCTGGCCCGGGAGCTCCGGGGAGACGAAAGCCTGGCGGTCCACCTCACACGTGACCGGGACGTTCTCGTCCCACTCTGGGAGCGCGGAGAGCTCGCGACAAGCTGGAAGGGCGAGCGCCCCGGGATCTTCGTCTCAATCCACGTCAACGCCCTCCCGGGCCGTCCCTCCGTCCGCGGATTCGAGACCTACTTCCTGTCGGAGGCTCGCACCGAACACGAGCGCCGGGTGGCGGCCAACGAGAACGCTCCGCTCCGGATGGATCGTGAGGATGGGGAAGTCGAGGGAGAGGATGAAGACCTCGGCTTCATCCTGCGGGAGCTGCGCAATCTGGATCATCAACACTGGTCATCCCGGCTGGCCGAGGGAGTGCAGAGGGAATTGGAGACGGTGCATCCCGGCCCGAGCCGTGGGGTCAAGCAGGGACCGTTCGCCGTCATCACGAATGCCCTCATGCCGGCTGTGCTGGTCGAGGTGGGCTTCGTGACGAACCGCGAGGAAGAGCGAGCCCTCTCTCGGGGCCAGTTTCAGGCGGAGCTCGCGGAGGCACTGGCTCGCGCCATCCACGACTTCTTCGAGCGTTACCCACCCGGGCAGGGCGAGACCATTCCCGGCTCCCGACCGTGAGCCCGGCACCTACCTTTCGGGCCTTCCTTTTGTCCTCGTGCGGATCGGGACTGCTGGCGGGGTGCGTGTACTTCAACACCCTCTACAACGCCAGGGAGCTCTATCGTGAGACCGAGCTGGCACGTCTGGCCGGTCAGGACTCGGCGCTGGGCGAGCGCTACAGCGAGGTCATCGACAAGGCCACGAGAGCCTACCGCGCAGATGAGCGGGGCAGGTGGTCCGACGACGCACTCCTCCTCATGGGTCAGGCCCACCTCCGACGGGGAGACCTCCGCGACGCGCTAGAGGCCCTCGAACGTGTGTTGGCGGTGAGCGAGGATCCGGTGGTGCGGGGGCAGGCAATTCTGTACCTGGGGGCCGTGGATGTGGCGGCCGGCCGGCCGGCTCTGGGTGAGCCACTCCTGGACGAGGCCCTATTGGACGTGCGAGACCCGTTGATCAAGGCGGAGGGCCATCTCTGGCGAGCTCGGGCTTTGCTTCAGCAGGGGTACGTGGATCAGGGCTGGTGGGACCTCGACCAGGCGGCGGAGGCGCATGGCACTCACGTGGCTCCCGCCGGTTTGGAGCGCCTGATCTGGGCAATCGCGCTCGGCGACTCCGCAAGAACCCTTAGCGGTGTCCAGACCCTACTCTTCACGAGCAGTGCCCGGGCGTTTGGCGACTCCATCCGCCGGCTTCTTCACCGGGTGGCCGACGTTTGGAGTCCGGCAGTGGCCGCCGGCGTCTTGGTGAATGCCGAGCGCGCCCGATGGTCCCGCACGAAGCGGGATCGGCTGCTGATGACCAGGGCCGGGTTCGCGTTCGAGGCCGGCGACACGTTACGCGCGCTGGCCGATGTCCGGCGCGTGGGAGGGGGCGTGGGTGAGCAGGCCTTCAACGCCCGTGTCACCCTGGCGAGATGGCGGCTCGCGGGTGCAGGTCAGATGGAGGTGTTCGCCGACGTCCGATCCGTTCTCCTTCCCGCCGTCGCCGCCGTCGAGGCTCAGGGCTTGCTTAACGGGATACGCCGGGTGGAGCTCCTCGTGGACTATGGACTGGAGGGAGACCGGATCGCGTTCTTCGCTGCGGCGGAGATCTCCAGGGACGTCCTGGGCGCCCCTCGCATCGCCGCCGGCCTCTTCCAAGCCTACGCCGACGGCCAATCGGACTCCCCGTGGTCCGGCAAGGCACTCCTGGCGGCGAGGGCCCTGGTGGCGCGTCCCGCCGACAGGGAGTGGCTCGACGACCGCCTGGGCGCACTCCCGGGGAACGTCTACGTGCGCTATGCTCGTCAGGGCGATGACGGGCCGGACCTCGCCGACTTGGAGGCCCGTTTGCAGGCTTCCCTGGACGAGCTCCTGGCACGGGCCGACGAGGAGCTGGAGGCGCGGCGACTCCTGGTGGGTGGATCGGGCGGATGATTCCATCGATGGGCACATGCGACTAGGCCAGACACTCTTCGGAGAGAGCTTCCAGAACCCGGTTCTCCTGGCCGCGGGCACCTGCGGCTTCGGCCGGGAGCTCCGGGACGTCCTCGATCTGAATGCACTCGGGGGCATCGTAACCAAATCGGTTACCCTGGAGCCTCGGTCGGGGAACCCGCCGCCCAGGGTGGTCGAGGCCGGCAACGCCATGTTGAACTCCATCGGCCTGGCCAACCCGGGGCTGGAGACGGTGTGCGCGGAGAAGCTGCCCTGGATAAAGGAGCATCTCGCCGGTGTCCAGGTCTTCGTGAGTGTGGCCGGGCATGTTCCCGACGAATATTGGCGCATCGTGGAAGGGCTCGACGCGGTCGGAGGCTTTCTCGGTTACGAGCTCAACCTCTCGTGCCCAAACGACACCCGTCTGGGAGGACTTCCGTTCGCCCTGGACCCCGACGCGCTCCACGAGGTCGTGACGGGGGTGCGGGAGCTCACGGAGCGCCCGATGCTCGTCAAGCTCGCACCCAACGTCCCCGACATAGGTCCTGTGGCGGAGGCGGCCGAGGCCGCCGGGGCCGACGGGATCACCCTGGTGAACACGATGCCCGGTCTGATCATCGATGTCGATACGGGTGCGGCCGCCCTCGGGGCGGGTTCGGGCGGTCTCTCGGGCCCGGCTCTTCGCTCGGTGGGGGTCCACGCGGTGCACCGTGCCCGGCAACGTGCGTCGGTCCCCCTCGTGGGTGTGGGCGGGATCACAGACGCGAACGACGCCCTCCAGTACCTCCTGGCCGGCGCTTCCCTGGTGCAGATCGGAACCGCCACCTTTGCCGACTCCCGGGCCGCCGAACGTGTGGTGAGGGGTCTCGCCCACTACGGTGAGGGCGCCGGCGTCGACAACATTCGGGACCTGGTCGGTGCCTTCGGGAGGAAGGAAAGCCCGGTAGGAGCATCTGGAGGCGAGCACTGACCATGGCCGAAGTCATTGTGGCCCTCGACTACGCCACCGGCAAGGAAGCGCTGGGTCTGGTGGACGCCCTTGGCAGCGCCGGTGACTTCTACAAGGTGGGGCTCGAGCTTTTTTCCCGAGAGGGACCGGAGGTCGTGGAGGCCCTGACCCAGAGGGACAAGAGAGTCTTCCTCGATCTCAAGTTGCACGACATTCCGAACACGGTGGCGAGGTCGGTCAGCGCCGCACGGGAGCTCGGTGTGGACTTCCTCACTGTTCACACCACGGGTGGCGTGCCCATGATGGCGGCCGCCGCCGAGGCTGCCGGTGGAGCGCTCACGCTGCTCGGTGTGACGGTCCTGACCTCCATGTCGGTACCTGACGTAGAGGCGGCGTGGGGCCGGAAGCTGGGCTCCCTCCGGGACGAGGTCGTACGGCTCGCCGGGATGGCGAAGGAGGCGGGTCTGGGTGGGGTGGTGGCGTCACCCATGGAGGCTCGCCCGCTCAAGCGGCTTTTGGGATCCGACCTGTTGGTCGTGACCCCGGGCATCCGCCTCGGGGATGACGATCACCACGATCAGGCCCGGTTCGCCAGGCCTACCGAAGCTGCCGACGCCGGTGCCCACTATCTGGTGGTCGGGCGGTCAATCACCCGTGCCCCCGATCCGGTGGAAGCTCTCGCCCTGGTGCGCGACCAGGCGGAGCCGCCCTCAGGGTCGCAGGACGGAGCGCACCCCGGCGCGCAGGCGGAGACTCCGACGGACTCGACCAGCGCATGAGGGCCCCGCGGCTGCTGCTCGTCGGGTTCTTCGTGGCTCTCGGGATCCCGTCCAGCGCGTGCCTCGGCCAATCCCTCGAAGAGGCCGCGTCGACATTCGCGAGACTATGGGCGGCCGGCGAGGTCTCGAGCCTCGAGGGGAGCCTCTCTCGGACTGGCGTGCGCCTTCAGTGGGAGGCGCGGCAAGTCGGCTCCCTCGATCCGCGCCATGCGGGAGCTTCGATCCGGGAATACCTCGGGAGCAGGGAAGGCGTCGCAGCCCGAGTGACCCAGGTCGAAGAAGTGGGGGGAGACCCTCCCAAGGGATATGCGGAGATCCGGTGGGAGTCCCGCATTCAAGGGACGTCGGATGTGCTCGCCAGGACGGTGTTCGTCGCCTTCGTCTCGGAGGACGGCGGCTGGCGCGTGACCGAGCTCCGCGTCTTGCCCCAATCACGGTCGTGAGACCCTATGCTCACCCGACGCGGCAGCCGGCACGAACCCTGACCAACGGTGGCCCATGGCCCTGAGACTCTACGACACGCTGACCCGCTCGGTGACGAGCTTCGAGCCCTTGAATCCGCCACAGGTGCGGCTCTATGCCTGCGGGCCCACGGTCTACGACTACGCCCACATCGGCAACTACAGGAGCTTCCTGGTCTACGACCTGCTCTATCGCTACCTGACGTGGTCCGGGTACGATGTCGACTTCGTCATGAACCTCACCGACGTGGACGATCGGACCATCGAGCGGGCGGCTGAGAAGGGGAGGAAAATCACCGACCACACCGCGCCCTTCAGCGAGCAGATGCTCGCCGACGCGCGCACCCTCGGCATCCTGCCTGCCCGGAGTTACCCGCTGGCCACCGAGTACGTCCCGCAAATGGTGTCCTGGGTCGAGCGGCTGGAGCAGAAGGGGCTGGCGTACGGCGCGGAAGACGGGTCGGTCTACTTCGCCATCGGTTCCTTTCCCACCTACGGACGCCTAAAGGGTCTTGATCCGGACGCCGCCCGGCCAGGCGCCCGCGTAGCCGAGGACGACTACGAGAAGGAGGACGTACGGGACTTCGCACTCTGGAAGGCCGCCAAGCCCGTAGACGAGGAGGTAGGCGCCGCGTGGGACTCGCCCTGGGGAAGGGGACGTCCGGGATGGCATCTGGAGTGCTCCGTCATGAGCATCACCGAGCTGGGAGAAACGCTGGACATCCACATGGGCGGTGAGGACTTGGTCTTCCCCCATCACGAGAACGAGATCGCCCAAGCGGAAGGGGTCACAGGGAAGCCTTTCGTGCGCCACTGGGTGCACGTCAAACACCTCATCGTCGAGGGCGAGAAGATGTCGAAGTCCCTTGGCAACACCATCACCATGCGCGAGCTCCTCGAGGACGGGATCGAGCCGGCGGCCATCCGTCACCAGCTCATGAGCGCCCAGTACAGACGCGAGTTGAACTTCACACGGGACAGCCTGGAGGCCTCGGGTGCCACCATCCAGCGGCTCCTGGACTTCGAGGCACGCCTCAACGAGAGGGAAGCGTCCGGCGGGGCGGATGACGGGGCTCCCCGCCGAATCGCGGAAGAGGCCGTCGACGCCTTCCGGGAAGCCATGGACGACGACCTCAACTCAGCCGAGGCTCTGGCGGCCTTATTCGTCTTCGTGAACCGCACCAACAGCGAGTTGGACGCCGCCGACGGGATCTCGGAGGGGGACCTCACGGCGGCCCGTGAGGCGCTGGCGTCCATGGACCAGGTCCTGGGTCTCTTGGCCGTGGCCCGGGAGGGGCGGCAGGTGGACGAGGACGTGGAGGCCTGGGTCGAGTCGCTCATCGAGGAGCGGAACGCCGCCCGGGAGAGCCGGGACTTCCAGCGCGCGGATGCCATCAGGAACGAGCTGGCGGAGAAGAGAATCGTCTTGGAGGACTCGGTAGCCGGGACGCGCTGGAAGATCGTGCGATGAACCTTTGTGGTTCCCGACGGACGGAGTAGAATAGATCCAGCTTCCGCTGGCGTAGCTCAATTGGCAGAGCAGCTGCCTTGTAAGCCAGATGGACAGACCCCCTTTTTCGCAATCTTCAAGGAAGAACAAGGGAATCGTCCACTAGTCGCGAGTACCATTTTCAGGCCATACACGGGGTTAGAGTACGCCAACGTGCACACCAACGTGCACACTTCTCAGATGGGGGAGGGGCTTCGGCCTCTCCCCTTTCGTACATAGTGGTAGCCAGCGTCGACCGGGCGAAACGGGCCCGAAAAAAGGGAGCGATCCCGTGAAGCATCACGACCCTGATGTACGGGCCCAAGTAATGGCCGCGCTGTTGTCGGGCCAGGGCGTCACGGCGGTCGCCAAAGCCTATGATCTTCCGACTTCGACGACGAGCCGGTGGAAGGCTGAGGCAAGAACCAGGACGCCGCCGACATCGCCGTCCTGCACGGGGTCATGACTGACAAATGCGTTCGGCTTCTAGAAGCCCTCGACGGCGGACCGATGAGCAATGGCCGCTAACCTTCGACGCTGGTTGACCGTGGACACTGGGCGCTTCGGCTTCCCTCCAGATGGTCGCAGCGACGAGGCAGTCCGGGAGCGGTTTCTGGCACGAGTCAGTGCGATACGTGACCGGCTAGGGGAGGTTGAGGTTGAGCCTTCCGACCCTGATGAGGTTCAGGAAATGTTTGAGGCGCGGTGGCGGGAACTTGGGTTCCGACGGTAACGCTGGTGGCGGCCCTTTAACCCACGAGCACACTCCAGGCTACTCAGGCGAGCCGACACGACCCGCAATCGCTCAGAACGTGGCTACAGGCGTCTGACGGGCTTCTGCTTGCGCCTTCCTGCCGCGTATTGATGTTGATCTCGATCTGATCTATCCGCCCACGGAGAACGAGAGACCAGCTGGCCACATATAGATAAAGGAACCATTCTCGATCACGATGGCTCCTCTTCGCGTAACCCAAAACTGTAACCCATCAATGCTCAGAAACTGTTACCCATTGGGGTTCGGGCTCACCCCCCCTGAGTCTCCGATTCGCCAACGTGGGCCAGCCCCATGCCTACCAGTTCCAAACGAAGTTCACCAAGGGGAGAGCCACGTCTAGGGAGCCATCCACAAACGGCAGGAGCAGGCCGAGGTCTGCCGAGAGGCGCTCACCAAAGAACCGGGGACCAAACGAGAGTAGCACGTCTCCACTGGGAAGCAGGTAGTTCTCCGTTATGAACTTGGTCCGCCGCCCCACCCGGGTCTCACCCCCAAGCATGATGGCCGGTTTGTCGGCGAGATCGCCGTCGACCCAGCCATAGCCCAGCCCGAGACTGATCGCGCTGTCGGGGCCGCCACTCGTGGCGACTCCGTACAAGATCCCCGCACTACCGTCTCCCCCAATCGTGCTGAATGCAAGCACACCGACTGCCAAGTCTGTCCGAGCGTTGCTCGCGAGGCGTAGCTTCGGCGCGAACCAGAAGATCCGCTCTCCTTCGTCTCCTCCGAAAACTAGAGGCGTGCCACCGGACAGGATCAGCCGGTCGGTCACACCAAAGCTGAGAAACGGCATGACTAGCTCGAAGACCGAGAAGTAACCTCCTCCAGCTGGCAGAGTGCGAGCGGTAGGGCCGAAGAAAAGACGCGTACGGTTCGGATCGGAGCGCCAGAATGCGCCCTGCCGTACCCGTCCGCGGACGATGGACAAACTTCGCATGTCGGCGTGTGGAACTTGGATCTCGATTCCCGCCACGAACCGGAACGTGGCCGGGTCTGAGGCGTCCAAGACACGCCCAAAGAAAACGCTACCATCCCTCAGCACTAGTTCCTGAACCTGCCCTTCCGCAGGGACCTGGACGTTCACGACTTGGGCCTCGAGAGGGAGCGAAAGCAGTGCCCCGGCCAGCGATAAGGTCACCAGGATGGTGCGCAGTCTCCTCTCGCCCCCTGGGCGATCGGCCATGACTTTCCTCGGCCTTAGCTCAGCGCTCCCCAGCAATACCGCTACAACCAGCATCCGTCCCATGGTTCCTCCATCGTAATGAATGACCATTCGAAGGATGCGCTTCTGTAGCCGCTGGTTTGATACGTCAAATGACGTAGATGGGAGTCAAGATTACGTAGGTGGCTGGAGCCCAACTCCCCTCGGCTCTCGGATGGGGCTGATGTGCCAGCTTCCACAATTCCCTGGACCATTATCCACTGAACATTCTTTTCGGCCGCTCATCCAGCCACGCCTAGGGTAGTTCTAACACCCATAGAATAGGGGTCCCATTGGGGGGGCATCAGCAGACTTGTGATCAGCACCGCCAGATCCCTAGCGCCTACCCTCTGCGGTTAGCCGTGCGAGGGGTTGATCAGGCGAGGATTGCGAGCCGATGGCTGCGGCTGAACCGAGCCAAACCCGAAGCTGCCCCAGGAGGGTATGCCCATGCGCTCAAGCTATGGGTGATGCTGAGGTTGGGCGGGACTGATGCGTTGCGGCGTGCGGCCGGCTTTTGTGGCGTTGCCCCGACAAATTCCTGTGGCACCCCGACAACAAGTAGTGGAGCCGGTCCGGGCGGGGTCCGTCGTGCGTGCCACCCACACTGCAAGGATTCTTGCGCCGGATGCCTCTCCCGCCCGGACAACTCCGCCTCTACCATGGGCAACAAGTATGCCGCGGTGGGGGTCAGTCGCGAAGGAGCGTATGGCCGGAACGCGGGAATACTTCGCTTCACTCGCCGACGGCGCTTCAGTGACTTTACGCTTAACCGAGGACTGTGGTGTAGAGCCAATGCGGAGCCTGTCAACGCCAGTGAGACACTCTTGGGAATTAATTAGAGAGCAATCTCCTGTGTCGTGAGGGAGGGGGTTGGAGGATTGATCCAGACGGCCTCCGGGAGCGGTTTGGGCTTCGGCTCACCGGAGACGAAGCGGTCGGGATGAGCGGCCCAGGCCTCGCGTAGCACGGCCTCCCTGCCGGCGATGACCTGATCGGCGTGACCGAAGTGGACGTCCGCATTCGTTGACGGTTCCCATCATGAGGCAGAATGCGGTGGCTCCCCACGTTTCGAGCCCCCGCCGAACTGGAAACGCCACTGCCAGAAGCACAGAGAAGAGGAGGAAACAGAAGGCAGTGTTACGGGACACGAGGATGCGCGTCCTGCGGCGCCCGAACTCAGCCCCTCCCGTCCAACTAAAGCAAGACGATCGCTGCAACGAGCAGCACGAGCACGAAGACAGCCATGCATCCCTTCCCTGACCCTTTCGATTTGACCGAGGCGGGAGCGTCCGACATCGCTTTCGCGTGCCGAACTAGAGAGTCGGATGAGTATAACTCGCCCCAAATCACCGGGATCTGTGCCTTTCTGCCCGAGAGAATCTTCTTGATGCTGGCAGAATGGCGGGCGCCTTCATCAAGCTGGGGAGCGAGGCGGAGAGCATCGGTCTCGGGGACGTAGCCGATATCCATTCCATTCGTGAGCCGCACAGAATCGCATGGCGGCTGAATTTGTTGTTCGGTTCTCGGACCAGGAAGACGTCGTCCACGACCTGGCAGTGGGCCTGAATGACGACGGCCCTCCCTTCGTGCTGCGCGCCAGCCACCATGAAGTCGAAGCGATTGATCGGCCGGTCTTTCTTCGCTTGCTCCCTCGCGTCAGCCGTTGCTTCGGCCTGGGCCGCCCGATCGTCGGCTTTCGCTTCCCGCCGACGCATCGTCGCGACGGAGCGCTCCTCCTGGGGCATGACGGTTTCGATCGCCGTCTGCAACCAAGCCCGCTCCGCCTCACTGACGCGGCCGTCTTCTAAGACCGCTTCAACTGACTCCCGCAGGTACACAACCCCCGTGATGGCCGAATCGCGGTTGTGGCTGAGCCACTCGTTCAGCGCCGCGACCTCTTCGTCCAAGATGCGGCCGTCCTCCGTGACAGTCTGAAGGAGCGCAAGAAACTCGATCGCTTCGGGCCCCTCTAGTTGTCCCTTGGTCAGGGACTCCCGCGCAGCCTTCGGCTTCTTCTCATCCATTTACTTGCGGGTGATGGGATCGGACACGGGCGCACTCCGGGATCAGACCGAGGTCAACATCCGAGAGTGGGCGGGGGGGCGCAAGCAGAAGCCCGTCAGACGGCCAGAACTGTGTTCTGCGTATCTTCGGGGTGTATTCGGTATACTGGGTAAGGTGGACCGTCCTCGAGTCGCGGCCGACGCCTGTAGGCGCCAGGGCGAGCGCGACCGTGTGGACGACTGGCTCCGGGAGCAGCTCCTCGACGGGCCCGTGTCGCGAGAACGCATTTTCGCCGCCGCGAGCAGGGCCGGGTTCCCCATCTCGGGGCCGGGCGAGGCCACGGTGTCCGCTGCCCGCACGCGGGTCAAGGTCGTGCCGGCCCGTGGACGGCACCATGATCGCGTTCTGGGCGCTGCCGGGCAGCACCTGGGATGAGGAACGGTTTGAGAAGTACAAGGGCGGGAGCCGGTATCCAGCGTCCATAATCCAGGGCTGACCTCTCGGCCCGACCTGGTCGCTTGCTCGAGCTTGCACTTACGGAAGCCAGGGGCCGGGCCGTGGTGGCACTTGTGTTCCACTGAACAGCCCAACGGCCGATTCGCTGACTGAACGTCACGCGATCTTGCTGGTGCGACTCGTGGTGATATACCCGTGCGCTCAAACTATGGGTGATGCTGAGGTTGGGCGATGGCTGGCTGGGACTGATGGCACTCGACTTTGGTCCCGAGAACCACACAGTGTTGAGGTGTTGCCTCACTCTGGGCCTCGAAAACCGAGCAAATTAGCCACGTTTCTCTGAGTCCTCCCCGGACCCGTTCTTGCCTACCGGAAGCAATGTGAGAGGCACGGGGGCCCGATCCCCCCCGGGGATGCTGGGAGCAATCGACCGTCGAGCGCGACTTGGCCGTGAACTCCAGCCCGTTGTCCGAGCACAGATGCTCGGGTGGACCGTGCAGTTCGGCTGTCAGAATAGGAACGGCAACGTGATCCTCGCATCCGCGCGGGGTGGACGGCGGAGGGGCCGTCTGGCCAGCTACAAAGACAGGAACGAGATGGATGGAAGGTCAGCAAGAAGAGCTGGTCGGTGAGCCACCGAGGACCTGATCGGCGCAGCGGCGGAGAGAGACGGATCGGCAACGGACGCCGTATCTCGAACCGTCGCATCAATGATGTTCGTGTAGAGGACGACCATCGTGAGGCGGTGCGCCGTGTAGTCTCTTTCCGCCGCGGAGCCTTGGATCGGGCCGCTGAGTTGCTTTGCGGCCTCCATCACGGTGGGATTCGTACGTTGGAATGATGGACATGTGGGACGGCGCGATGGACTGGACGCCAAGGAGACCGTAGCCATCAGATGCGGATCCTCCGCAGTCTAGCCTTCCACCCGAGTGCGCCGATGCCCTGGGACAGTCCAATTACGACCGCATCGAGCCTATCGAGCGAACGGCCAAGTTCCCACCAGACTACATCCCCATGCGCTCAAGCCATGGGTGATGCTGAGGTTGGGCGATGGCTGGATTGGAGTGATGCGGGCCGTTAGTTTCCCACCCGCTCCTTCAACTCCTCGAAGAAGTTCTGGACCAACACGCCCTCCTCCTCCTCCCCGCCTCCACCTCTCGAATAGAACAGCGCCATTCACCACCTGGATTACCGACTCGGAGTCCTCGACGAGCTGCTGACGCATTTGGAACTTGATGGGTTGCTAGGCCGTGAGTGTTTCATACGTGAGCGCGTCCGTGTCCACGATCCGGCCCCGGGTGTCGCGGAAGATGTGCGGGTTACCCGGTTGCTGAACCGCCAACCGGCCTAGTGGGGGCACGAGCGGGGGGGTTACTTTTGCTGATACGGGCGGTCCATCGGCGCAAACCATACGGATTGAGTAAATGGATGGAGAGGTCATCTTGATTACACTGACTCGCGCTGCCGGGGACCGGCAAGACGACAGCGAGAAGCCCTTGGAACTGGACCCTAGATGAACCCTAGAACTGAACAGAAGTCGCGGGCCACGTGCACGACCGACAACGTAAGGCGTTGTAGACATATCAGTTAGAGGTATTCCGCTGGCGTAGCTCAATTGGCAGAGCAGCTGCCTTGTAAGCAGCAGGTTAACGGTTCGAGTCCGTTCGCCAGCTTAGCGGTAAGAGAAAGCCCCGCAAGCTTTTACAGGTTTGCGGGGCTTCATCGTCATGGGTCCTGATTAGCTTCTGTGCCCCACCGTGAGCCAGTCCTTCCGCCATCGCCTTGACCTTCTTGATGCCAGCAACCGTCAGAAACCGTGGGGTTTGTCACCGGGAACGTCACCGCAGGCGGTCTACTCCGCCCTCCTCATTGGGTGGCGGTCTGATGCAAGACCACTAGTTAAGTATGCGGACAACCAAATGGTCAGGGCTGGCTAGCCCACTAAACAGTAACGTAGGTGCGCCGCCATCCGCAGGCAGCCGCCACAGTTGGCCAGAAGAGAAGCCCGCCACGAGGATGTCACCGAGGGGCGTGACGGCGATTCCCTCAAGCGTACCGAACCCGTCGCCGAGAGGTACCGAACCGCTCCAGTCCCGAGCAATCCGAAAAACATTACCAGCTTCTTGCGCAACTACGATATCTCCGGTGGCTTCGATGGCAAGATCGATGATTCCACCGAGTGCGTCGAACAAGACCGTCGCGTCACCGGATGGAGTGACGCGCCACAGGCGACCGCCGTGGCCCTCGTTTGGTACGTCCGACGTGGACGTGCACCTGATGTTCACTCCGCACTTGCCTCCTTGGAAGTCCTGGTGCAGGACCTTCCTCCTGCTGAGAGGATCCGGGCTATGGAGCGAATCCTCGACGTCATGGAACAGAGCAGAACCGGAAAGTCGCCGAGTTGGATCAAGCAGCTTCGGTCGCAACTTCGAGAGGTAGGCTAAGGAGGATCATTCGACTGTTGGAAGACGACAGTCCTGTCACCAGGCTCATCCCCCGGAGAGGGGAATCCCCAAGCGTCACTCAGATCGCGCCTGAGCGACACTGGGTGCCTCATGCTGGATGAGCAAGGGTGCGTCATGCTAGGGGAAAAGGGACCGCCGTCGGACTTCCGTTCGATGCCTCTCGACATCGGGTCAGGCCGACACATTCAATGACACGGTTGGGCTGGAAGTCCAATGCCTAAGCCAACGACCCCCTGATCTTGGATCAGACGGTCAAGATTAAGCGTACTTACCCACAGGGCGGGTAAGCTCTGTGTCTAGGCCGATGGTCTCCTGCTCTGTGAGCAGGGGTCTGAGGCTTAGGCATGTCCTAAAACTAGGACAGTATGACGGAGGGCGCGAGGGGAGAGATTTGGGCTACTCTGACCTGGCGAACTGAAGCACCAATGGAGAGACGTCGGCGCTGGCGATATCTACTTTGCCCAGCTAATTATTCGGTGGGTTAGGAACTGAGACCAGAGGCCACTCAACGTTGTTTATTCGCAAGCCACCTAGCCGCCACCCAATCAGCGCCTCGACGCCACCCTCAACCACCGCGCATGGGGTATCATGACTGCGAAAACAGCACGCCGGTTCAGAACCGCCATCATGATCATGATGGTCTGCGTTCCCGTCGCCCTTGGCTATGAGTTCATGAGCGACGGGAGGATTTCGATCATCGGTCTCGTCGTCGGGATCGCCCTCGCGATGCCGCTGGCCCTGCTCGAGGAGTCCACCTTCGACGAGCGGATGCGGCGTCTGCCGTTCTCGGTGGCACTACTGGCGAAGGCAATCACGTACATCGGATCCCTGATTGCCGTGTTCTCGGCGGTCGGCCTCGTCTTCGGTTTCCTTCAAGGCCTGACGATCGATGAATTTGGGCGTCTCTTTTAGAACCCACCCTCCCCCGCAAAGTCGCCATCGGTTTCCTTCTCTACTTGATCATCATCTTCTTTCGACAGCTCGATCGGATCCTCGGTCCGGGGGTGTTACTGAGCTACTTGCTGGGTCGATATCACCGCCCCCACCGAGAAGCCCGCATCTTCATGTTCCTCGACCTCAAGTCTTCGACGTCGCTCGCGGAAGAGCTGGGGCACGAGCCCTACCTCGGCTTGGTCAACGAGTTTTTCCGAGACATCTCCGGGCCGGTACTCGACAGCGCTGGTGAGATTTACCAGTACGTCGGAGACGAGGTCGTCCTCACCTGGAAGGAGGAGCGAGGGCTCAAGGATGCGAACTGCATCCGTGTGTTCTTCGACATCGACGCGATGATCGAGAAGAGGAAGCAGCGCTACCTCGACCGATTCGGCGTCGTGCCGGAGTACAGGGCCGGCGTACACGTGGGAGAGGTGATGACCGCGGCGATCGGAGATCTGAAGAAGGGACTGATCTTCAACGGCGACGTGCTCAACACCGGTTCACGGATTCAAGCAGAGTGTGCCCGGCGGAGCCTGTCAACGCCAGTGAGACACTCTTGGGAATTAATTAGAGAGCAATCTCCTGTGTCGTGAGGGAGGGGGTTGGAGGATTGATCCAGACGGCCTCCGGGAGCGGTTTGGGCTTCGGCTCACCGGAGACGAAGCGGTCGGGATGAGCGGCCCAGGCCTCGCGTAGCACGGCCTCCCTGCCGGCGATGACCTGATCGGCGTGACCGAAGTGGACCTGTTCGGGGGTCAGCATCGAGATGCCGCCATGGCGGTGCTCGGCATTGTACCAGCGGAAGAACGAGCGACAGAACATTTTGGCCTGGCCCTGATCCTCGAACCGTCCAGGAAACGAGGGATGGTACTTCAAGGTCTTGAACTGGGCCTCGGAGAACGGATTGTCATCCGACACCTGAGGTCGGCTCAGCGAGCGGGTCACCCCGAGATCGGCGAGGAGCTGAGCCGTGCATTGGCTCGTCATCGGAGCTCCTCGATCCGAGTGCAAGGTCAGGACCTGGGGCTGGACGCCATGCTTCAGGCAACTCTGCTGGATCAGGCGCCCGGCCAAGGCCGAGTTCTCCCGATCCGCCACCATCCATCCCACGATGTAGCGGCTGAAGATGTCCATGATGACGTAGAGGTAGAAGTAGCTCCACTTCCTCGGCCCCAGCAGCCGTGTGATATCCCAGGACCAGACCTGGCCCGGGCCCGTCGCCATCAACTCGGGTTTCTGGTATTCGGGATGACTCCGCTGCGCTCGGCGCTCTCGAACTGGCACTTGGGAGGCCAGAACGCGATACATCGTACGTTCGCTGCACAGGTAGACGTCTTCGTCGAGCAGGGTCGCCACAACCTCGGCCGGGGACCGGTCCACGAATCGCTCCGAACACAGCGTGTCGAAGACCTTGTCTCGTTCCTTCTCGCTCAAGGCACGGGCTGAGGTCGGGCGGGGCTGCTGATGCCCGGGCTGTAGTGATATTGTTGTAAGTCATTGCCATTATTCTACTTATCACTATACACCTATCTATTGTCCCATCATTACACCCCTCTTTCTGAACGGGAATCCAGTGGACCGTAGCGGAGGTTCCCGGAGGTAACTGTTCGGCCAAGCCGTGGAAAAGCGGTCGGTCGGCATCCTCACCGCAGCGATCAAAACCCGTTGAGTCGGGGTCGTGCTTTGAGCCACCCAACGCGGCGGCAGGCCCACCCCACGACAGGACAACCGAGAGTGATGGCCAGCCGCGAAGTCCTGTCACGCGGCGGGCGAAGCGAGCGTGTCGTTGCGACATCATGGGTCGCATCTCGGTTCTCTGGACCGTCCCCATGGAGGTGGAAGGGGGACACTTCGTCGGTTGCTGGGCCGCCATCGAGGGCAGGCCCGCTGGAGGCCCAGCCCACGGCTTAGCCGAACGGTTACTCCCGGAGGCGGCGAAGGAGCGAACCTTGCGGGAGGGCAGTTTGTCGATGGCCCCTGTCCTCTCTCATCGCGAACTGTCAGATGATTTCCGTCTCAGATCACTCTGCGCAGCCGCGGCTTGCGGCGATCTGTTCTCGGATCCACGCATCCACTTCGGACTCGATCCAGCCGACGGCGCGCGCGCCTAGCCGGATCGGTTGGGGAAAGCTCCCGTCGGCCACCCGCACGTAGATCGTGCTCCGCGCCAGCCCGGTGCAGGCCTGCACTCGAGGTAACCTCAGGACGCGGGCGGGCGCGTCCATGCTCTGTTCCATTGCTCTGGTCATCGGTCTGCCTCCGTTCTGTTCGGTGAAGAATTCCGGGGCGCGTTGCCCCGGGAGGGAACAGGGGCCACATGGGCCCGGCGGCAGGCTTCGATGAACACGGGGACCTGACAGGCCATCGCCAGTCTCGGGGAGCGGCCAGGACGGAGCTGACGCACCGGGTTGGGATCTCCCACCGCCTGCAGGCCGAACGTCGACGGCTTCACGCCCGTGCGCTCGAGGGTTGCATCCACTCGCGATTCGAAGTGCCTCGTCAGCGTCTTCATGGCAGTTGGGGTCGAGATCCGGCCCACGAGGACCCGCTCATGCACTGCGGCGCGTGGCCGAGCGCGACCGGATGCCGCCTCGGAGGGAGCTTTCAAGTGAGTCGAAGGTTGGCCGGCGGGTCGCGGTGAGGGTCACCCTGGATCTTGATCTTGCCGCATCGAGCGGGCGCGGCCCCACACGTCAAGGTGGGCGCCGCGCCCAGCGCTCAGCGGGAGATCACGCTCCCGTACACGCTCAGGTCCCCAAGCGTGAAGTCCTCGGCCGCCACCTGCAGCAGCCTCACGCGGTACCGGGCGTGGTCGCCCCGGTGGGGCACCCAGACCCGCAGCACGGGCCCGTCTGGCGGCAGCGCACCGGCGATGACGACCTCACGTCGTGTCGAGGACGATTCGTCCGTCTCGAACATCTCCAGACCCGGCGCCTGCAGCGAGTCGATGGCCGGACCCTCGATCACCAGCATGGCTCCGATGTCGCGAGTCTGCGCCGGGGCCGTCAACCGGACGTGCAGAGGGCCGGGATCCAAGGCCGATGCGTTGGCCCGGCCGTCCCGAGCCGCGTCATGGTGCGGGGCGACGATGCCGTCCCCGCAGCCCCAGGCCAAGGCTACGACGGCCAGCAGCGCCGTCCGCAACCACCCGGACCGCCGGGTCCGGGAACCGGCGGCAGGCGGGTCCGCAGCCGTTCGGCGGCGGCGGGCGGGGCCGCGCGCGCCCTTTCGCCGCTGGCTGGCCCCTCCCGCCGGCTGCGACGCAGGCAGCGCGGGGGGAGCGGAGGACGGCGGTCCGGCGCCCGCAGCTGATCCGGGTCCCGGCCGGCAGCGGTTGATCCAGGCAAGCAGATCACCGAGGTCATACCTTCCGTTCCCGTTCCCCATACTGTCCAGGGCGGCGAGCTGGTCATTGTCCATATCTCCGTCCCTCCACAACGCCGCGGCCGCCGCCCCCGGGGCCAGGCCGTCTCCGCCGGCCAGCGCCAAGCAGGCGCGCGCGGCCAGGTCTTCCTTCATGGGGGCACTGGCCGCCGAACTCCCCGCCGGACCCCGCACCGTCGCCGAGATCGTCTCCGACAGCGCCCGGCCGTCCTTCGTGCAGACCGCCGCCGGGGTACCGCAGGCCGCCCCCGCCGCGACCGTCACCGTCACGTCCGACGGCGAATCCGGCTCGACCGTCAACTCCCACAGGTCCCTGCGTCGGTTCACCCGACTGGCCGACGTCGCCCGGCCCCCGGCCACCGCCACCACGTCCTCCCGCAACCGCCGGCCGTTCATCCAGCTGAGCGGCTCGCTGAACGCCACCCGGAAGCGGAACGCGCTCTCCCCGTCATGCGCCTCCGGCAGGTCCGCGAACCACGCCGTGAGCGGCGGCGGACCCTCGTCCGGACCCTCGACCGTCGTCGAGATCCCCTCCGACAGCGACCGCCCGTCCGCGGTGCAGATCGCCCCTTCCTCGTCGCATGGGCGTCCCGCTTCGATGCTCACCGTCACGTCCCCGTCCGAATCCGGCTCGATCTCGAACTCCCACACGACCTCCCGGTCCTGCTGTCCGGCATCGCGGTTGCCGACCGAGCGGCTTTTCGAGCCGGTCCCCGCGCCGCCCGGCGCATTGCCGCCTACCGGGCGCACCGACGTCACACGGCCGCCCTCGACCTCCACGCCGTCCGCGCCCACGTTCTCAGGCGCCTCGCTGAACTCCACCCGGACCTTGATCCGCTTCGTGCCGTCGTGGCGCTCCGGCGGCGAGACGAAGCGCGCCCCCAGCGCCCTCCCCCGGTTGGTGGGGCGGGCCGTCTTCATGTCAGACCACTCGCTGAAGCCGTCGCCGCTCAACGCCTGCACCAGTACCTTGTATTCCGTGCCCGCTTCGAGGTCCGTGCGCTTCACGCTGGTCGGCGGAGTGCCGCCGCATCCCTTTCCGGTGCCGCGAGAGCCGGGATATGACTGCTTTCTTTTCTTGGCCTCACCGCTCGGGTGGCGGAATTCGACGAGGTAGCACTCGATCGGAAAGGTGCCCGCGTCGGCCGCATCCCAGCTCACCTTCAGCGTCCCGACCTCGCCGTCCGGCGCCGTCACACTCACATTTTCCGGCGCCGACGGAAGCTGGCGCTCGTAAACCAGCGCCACCCTGACCTGGTCCGCTTCATTTTCATCCGTCGTGTCCGGGTCGTCTGCTTTCCAGTTCAGGTCGGTCGAAGCGTTGTTGTCGATGTTCTTCCATTCGTAATTGAGGTCTTTATATGTTGCGGAGCTTAACGGATAGCTCTTGTGGCCGATCCAGAGCGTGACGTTGCCGACGTCGGGCAGTTCGGGCATCCTCAGCAATAGGTCCTTGCTGACAACACCTGCAGTCGTTTGATTAACCCAGAGCCCTGACACGGTCTTATAGCTGTCGCGGTCGACGTGATGTTTGTGGGGCGGGTTCCAGGGCGGGAATCCGAAATCCGCGCTGGTGCTGATCGATCCAACCGAGGTAGATCTAATGTATCCATATTGAAGGAGGGACACTGCGGGTAGCTCATTAACTCCCACCGTTATGGTGGTGCGCCAGACATAGAAGTGGGTGTGCTCCGGGCCGTGGGGCCCGTTGTCCGTGGTATCCGCCTGTACCGTAGCCGGCAGGGCGAGGGCGCCGGAGAGCGCGAGCAACGCCGCGGCGGCGAGCGCGCGGGCGGAGCCGATAAGCGAACGCCGCGCGCCACGCGGGCGCGCAAGCCCCGCCGGCCTGCCGGTGGCGGGTGCGGCGTATGTATAAGGAGAGGGACGGCCGCCCAGCCGTGGCGGCAGGGTGTCAGGCCGTGGAGGCGGGCAGCCGTGTTCCCTCGCGCTTGAGACGCTCGGCAAGATGGTACCCGTGCGGCGCTCGCGGCCGCGTCCGTCCGGTATCCTAGTCATCGCGATGTCCCCTTCGCTGGTTCCCCTGCGGTTTCCGCGCGCGGATTTAGCTCTCGATAATTGTAGTTATCGAGAGTAAACCGTTTGGCTGTATGTCATTGTGCAGGGGGCACTTATGCGGATTTCGGCCCCGGGAGGCGTGTCCGACCGTCCCGATCCGGCCACTCGAAAGTCACAAACCGGCGAGCGGCTGACCGCCTACCTGGAGGATGCCCGCGGCGCCCTGAGCGGCCATACCGTGCGAGCGGTGCGAGCGGACCTGGAACGGTTCGCGGCGTGGTGCGCGGAGCGGGGGCGTTCTCCGCTGCCCGCGCGCGCGGCCACGGTGGTGGCCTACGTCGAGGCGATGGCGAGCGAGCGAGCGCCGGCCACCGTGCGGCGCTACGTCTCGAGCGTCGCCACCGTGCACAAGGCGGCCGGGGAGCGGAGCCCGCTCGAGCACGTGACCGTGAGGCGGGCGCTGAAGCGGATGCACCGGCAGAGGGGGTGCCGGCAGAGGCAGGTGCGGGGCCTGACCTGGGCGCTCCGCCGGCGCCTGATGGAGGCCACGGGCGACCGGGTGATCGACGTCAGGAACCGCGCGATCCTGGCCGTGGCCTACGACGCCATGCTCCGGCGCTCCGAGCTGGTCGCGCTGCAAGTCGTTGACGTGACGATAGAAAGGGGCGGTTCGGCCTCGCTCCTCGTGCGCCGCGCGAAGACCGATCCGGAGGGCGGCGGCGCGATGCTCTACCTGCACCGAGACAGCGTGAGGCTGCTCTCGGAGTGGCTGAGCGCGAGCGGGATCGGTGGCGGGCCGCTCTTCCGTTCGATGCGCAAGGACGGCACGCTGGGCGGCCGGCTGCATGAGAGCCAGGTGCCGCGCATCTACAAGGCGATGGCCGAACGGGCCGCGCTCCCGGCGCAGATCGTGCAGCGGCTCTCCGGGCACAGCCCCCGCGTGGGCGCGGCTCAGGACATGATCGCCAAGGGGATCGGGATCCCGGCGATCATGCAGGCCGGGCGCTGGAAGAGCGCCCAGATGGTGCAGCGCTACGGCGAGCGGCTCCTCGCCAAGCGCAACGGCGCCGCACAGTTGGCACGGCTTCAGAAACGCAGATGAGCCCCGAAGACGCCTTGGGGCTCTCTGGTCACAAACGTTGCCGCGGGTTACTCTCGATAACTACAATTATCGAGAGCTATCTGGAAAGATACGCGCTATTTTGTGAGTGAGTTGTGACTTATCGGGCGAACGTCGTGGCCTTTTAGTGACTTCACGCGCGAAGAGCGCTATTCTCCACCCCCCGCGGTCCGGCGGGAAGGCGGCCGGGCCGATCGATACCCTTCGGCGGGAGTGGAGCATTGAACGATCGAGACCCTACGGGGCCCGGGAGCGGGCCCTCCGACGACCGCATCTCGCGGCTGAGCGCGGCGATTCTCCGCATCAGCCAGAGCCTGGACGTGGCCACCGTGCTGGAGGAGGTCGTCGAGAGTGCCCGCGCGCTCACCGGCGCCCGCTCGGGCGTGATCACGACGATCGACGAGCGGGGAGAGGTCCAGGACTTCGTCACATCCGGCCTTTCTCCCGAAGAGTACCGGAAGATGGTGGAGTGGTCCGACGGGCGGCGACTCTTCGAACACCTTCGCGACCAGGCGAAGCCGCTCCGGGTGGCGGATCTGCCCAGCTACCTCGACTCGCTCGGCCTCTCGCCGACGCCCTGGACGTCGAGGTCGCTGCATGGGACCCCGATGCACCACCGGGGCGAGCATCTCGGCAACTTCTTTCTCAGCGACAAGGAGGACGGCGAGGCGTTCACGGGCGAGGACGAGGAGATCCTGGTGCTTTTCGCGTCGCAGGCGGCGACGGCGATCGCGAACGCGCGCACGTACCGCGATCTCGAGCGGGCGCGGGCCGACCTCGAGGCGCTCATCGAGACCTCGCCGGTCGGCGTGGCGGTGTTCGATGCCGGCACCGGCCATCCGGTCTCGTTCAACCGCGAGGCGCGGCGCATCGTCGAGGGGCTCCGCACGCCGGGCCGTCCACCGGAGCAGCTGCTCGAGGTGATCACGTGCCGGCACTCCGACGGGCGGGAGGTCTCCCTAGAGGAGCTGCCCCTGGCCCGGCAGCTCGAGGGTGCCACGACGATGCGGGCCGAGGAGGTCGAGCTGTCGGTGCCCGACGGGCGGAGCGTCCGGATGCTCATCAACGTCACGCCGATCCGCTCCGAGGAGGGAGGGGTCGTGTCGGTCGTCGTCACCATGCAGGACCTGGCGCCGCTCGACGACCTTGAGCGGCAGCGGGCGGAGTTCCTCGGGATGGTGAGCCACGAGCTCCGCGCCCCGCTGACCTCGATCAAGGGTTCGACGGCGACCGTGCTCGGCGCCGTGCCGGTCCCGCCCCAGGCCGAGCTGCTCCAGTTCTTCCGCATCATCGACGGGCAGGCCGACCACATGAGGGGCCTCATCGCGAACCTTCTGGACGCGGGAAGCATCGAGGCGGGCACGCTCACCGTCGCGCCCGAGCCCGCGAACGTAGCCGCGCTGGTGGACCGGGCCCGCAGCACGTTCCTGAGCGGCGGAGGCCGGCACGCCGTCCTCATCGACCTGCCGCCGGACCTGCCGCGTGCGATGGCCGACCCGGAGCGCATCGTGCAGGTGATGAACAACCTCTTCTCGAACGCGGCCCGCCACGCTCCCGCGTCCTCCCCGATCCGGGTCGAGGCGACGTGCGAGGGCGGCTACATCGCGCTCTCGGTCTCGGACGAGGGCCGGGGGATCCCGCCCGACCGGCTCCCGCACCTCTTCCACAAGCGCGCCGGCCTCGCCGGAGGCACCGGGCTCGGCCTCGCCATCTGCAAGGGCCTCGTCGAGGCGCACGGCGGCCGTATCCGCGCCGAGAGCGGGGGGACGGACCAGGGCGCGCGCTTCACCTTCACGATCCCGGTGGCCGGGGCGGCCACCCCCGAGGCAGCCACGCCCGAGGAGGCTCCGCCCAGCGACCAGCCACGCCCGCCCGGGGACGGGCGGGAGAAGACTCCCGTCCTGGTCGTGGACGACGACCCGCAGACGCTACGCTACGTGCGCGACGTCCTCTCCGATGCGGGCTACGCTGCGCTGGTGACGGGCGATCCGGACGGGCTCTCCGGCGTCATCCGCGCCGAGAAGCCCCGCCTCGTCCTTCTCGACCTCATGCTCCCCGGAACGGACGGGATCGAGCTGATGAAGCGGGTCCCCGAGCTCGCCGATCTCCCGGTCATCTTCATCTCCGGCTACGGCCGCGACGAGACGATCGCCAAGGCGCTCGAGAGCGGTGCCGCCGACTACATCGTCAAGCCGTTCTCGCCGACCGAGCTCGTCGCGCGCGTCCAGGCGGCGCTACGGAACCGGGCCGTGCCCGAGACGTTCGTGCACGGGGAGCTCGCCGTCGATTACGGCCGGCGCCGGGTTAGCGTCGCCGGCCGCGAGGTCCCGCTCACGGCCACCGAGTTCGACTTGCTCCGCATCCTCTCGCTCCACGGGGGACGGGTCGTGACCACGGAGGCGCTCCTCCGACAGGTGTGGGGACGCCGTGGCTCGGACGACACCGATCGCGTGCGTACCGTCGTCAAGAAGCTCCGCCACAAGCTCGGCGACGACGCCGGCAATCCCACCTACGTCTTCAACGAGCACGGCGTCGGCTACCGCTTCGCAAGGCCGGGACCGGTGATGTCTCCAGGAGATGCCGCCGCAGCGCCGAGCCGCGAAGACTCTAGATCGATCACTCGGGAGACCAAATCCGTAAGCCCGCCGGGGGTAAACGCTCCCTCTTGAGGTCATCAATGAACACCGGTTTGGTCACCACGCGCGGCGCCTGTTAGCTTCTGTCTCTTCTCGCGACGACGGACCTTTCATATGGCGCTTATTCCAGCGGGGTATCTGAACGCCGTCGTTTCCTTGGGTACGCTGGCGGAGTCCTTCCACCACGCAGGCACGGGGTTCCTGTACGCCCACCCTCTTCCCAGCAGGCAGGGCCGGACACCGTATCGAGGCTTCTTGGTCACCAATAGACATGTGGTGGCCGATGGCATTACGCATGTCCGCTTCAACCACCTCGAAACAGGCTTGACGGAAGCGCCGGTGGGCGCCGTCGCGTCGGGTGCGTGGACGGTTCACCCGAACGGCGCCGACATAGCCGTCACCCCGCTCCTGCAGTCCAGTCCCTTGTCGCAGGGACGGCAGCTGGCGGAGGTGGGAATGTTCATCGGCGATGTAGGCACTAGCTTCGGGGAGGGCGTGCAACCAGTGGAAGGTGACGACGTATTCGTAATCGGCTTCCCTCTCGGTTTGGTCGGCGACGCCAGGAACCACCCGGTCGTCAGATACGGGGTCATAGCGAGAATCCAAGACTGGATACGGAGAGACCAGAACACTTTCCTCATCGATGCTCCCGCCTTCCCCGGCAACAGCGGCGGTCCAGTTGTCCTCAAACCGGAAGTGGCCGCCATCAAGGACACGAAAGCAATCACGCACTGCCTCCTCGTGGGAGTGATCAGCAAGCAACTCCGCAGCCGAGAGATCGCGGTCAGCCAACGAACAGGCGCTCCGCGTGTGGTCTTCGAGGAGGACGCCGGTCTGGCAGAGGTAGTCCCTGCGGAGTTAGTAAGAGAAACGGCGATCCAAGAAATCTCAGACCTGCAATCGCAATAGGTCGTGACCCCGCAAGCCCCAGGGACAGTCTGGCGAATTGAAGCCTTCCGTCCGCTGCCGCGAAAACCGGAGGGGCACCGCCGTGTTCCCGCCGGCCGTTCGGCGACTGCAAGACAAGAGCTGGCCCGCACACGGAAGCCGACCAGCAACCCACGGGGGAGTTCTCGCTTACAGAGTCGCTCCACGCGTGCGAAGGGGAACCGCAAAGTAGAGCGTGATGTTTCTTTGAAATGCGGGGCGCATCTTGGCCGGCGTATGAACTGGGAGCTTCGTGGCTCTCGTCATGTGATCCCCTTGGCTCCGAGCACCCTGGCAACGATGCGGATTTGCCTTCCGTAGGCAACAGAAGCTTGGGCTATCGGGGATCCAATTCGGAACGTCTTACGGCGGCCTAGAGGACGCGGAACCTCACGGGACTCCTCGCGTCGAACGCGCGATCCGCAGCTCGGCGGAACTCCGCTGAGAGGACCCGAAGCATCGCATAGATCTCTATGCACCCGGGAAACCCGGAAGCACTGGCAGCTTGCCCGTGCAGGTTGTCCGCTGTCTGACTCAATTGCGCTGGGGACATGACCTGTGCCACAGCGGCAACGGACGCTGCCGCCGCAGCACGCATCTTCTCTTCAGACATCTTCTCGACTCCTGTGGTTACAGCGCCACCCGAGTGATCCCTAGGCGGGCCATCCGCTCGCTTACCTCCCGCGCGCGAACTCTTGGAAGCGTCGTTCTTCTTTTGGGTCAAACGACAGGCCGCGATCCTTGAGATCGTCCGTAAGCAGAGGGTGCCCCACGAGGAGGCCGTCCGGACTGGCGATCAAGATGATCTCCGCCTACTCGCCGGTGCCTACTCCGATGGAATGGACGCCCCCCTCCTAACGGCATCGCAATGTGCCAATATGGTATTTCTGACCAGCAACGTAAACGTTGCTGATGAGGGTACGGAGGGAAGAGCCAACGAAATGAAGGTCGAGATCATCCTGGCGAACGTGGAAGCAGGCAAGATTGCTCTGCCGGTGTTTCAGCCAGCGAACGGACTAGAATGTAGCGCGAGCGACCAAGCTGGGGTAACCAGGAACCCCCTGCACATCGGGCGGGACTCCTGCCCGGCCCGGAGCACCGCCATGGACGCCCGAAGGGCGACCTCGTTTGCCAAGGCCGCGAGGACTGCCGTGGCGTTTGCCTTCCCGTAGGGATCCATGGATGGGAGCGACCCCCCGTGGGAGGGTGGCATGGGCGTGCACATGCCAGCCCTCCCCGATGCCGATCGAGGCATCCCGAAAGGGGGGGTCGCTCCCATCTACGGCCGAAAGCTCCGGAGCGGCATCGCTGCTTCGGCGCCCGTGCCGCAACTGCAAGACAGCCAGCCACATAAGGGAGCGCTGGCGCGCACATGAAAATGGCGTTTCGGTGCACATGCACCCCGTTGTCTGATGTGCACTCGCCGATCAGCACCGACCCTCGCCGATCCGTGTTCAAAATCCGCCTCCAGGGAGCCGTCTCGAGCGCCATGTCGCGAAGCCGTGGATCAACGTTCCGGGACTCGAGGATCGGTGGAGGTCGTTCAGCTCGACGATCCGCTTGAGGCAGGCCTGCAGGTCGCCGTCGGTGCGCAGATCGTCCTCCCATAGGCCCGCTTCTAGCCCCTGATCATCGAACCGGACCCGCTCACCCACTGCGACGGGCACCGGGCGCACTGTCAGTCGGCCAACAGCCCAGCTACGACCTCGAGCGAGATCGTCGCCAGACGGATGGAGAAAAGGGCTTCGACTCGGGTGTATTCGCGAGCCTCGGCGCGGTGCACGCTGATGTTACCCATGTCCTTTGCACGGGTGATGACGCCCGTGTACAGCTTCACATGCCGCTCGTCGAGCCTGTCGGCCAGGGCACCCGTGAGGTCGTCTCCGGTCGCTACCCTGACGGATTCCTCCATGAGGCTGACGGCTTTTCGCGCCTGCATCACAGCGCGGTCGAACTCGCCTCGGTCCACCGCGTCTCGCGCGAGACGGAGCTCTGCGAGGCTTGACCCGTAGCGATTCGCGTACGCGAGGTGGTAACGGACCTCTAGAACATCGATCTGCTCCCCAGTGAATGTGGCTACAACCGCGAGCCAATCGTCGCGCGGAACCTGGAAGCGGATTTCGTCGACTCGGGCGTCCTTTGTCGTTCCCTCCATCTCGATGCGGGGCCACAGCTGAATCTTCATGGCGAGCACGTCCCCGGCCCGGTGCCCCTCAAGCTGTTCGAGCCGGTACCTGCCTAGATCCAGGGCAACGAAGCCTTCTTGGGTCTGCACGTGGTCGAGCGAACGGAGCGGGTGCCTTGATCCGTCCCGCACGAGGGTGCCAACGAACAGGTCGTCTGCTCCGACCCGCAACTCGCCCTCGAAATCGATGAGGCGATACTCGTCCCCCGGGGGACTCGCCTCTCCCGAGCGGTGGCGGTGCCCCAGGGTCCAGAAAAGACCGAAACGAATTCGGGGGCTCAGCCCAGGAACGGCCGTGACGTTGGTTACAGCTACGTGGCCTACTAGGTGCGGGCCGATCGTCACCTGTCCTCCGCCGTACTCGGTCGCCATTCCTAGCAGCTCGGATCGACGCGAAGCTGGCTACGCATCAGGCGGCGGGTGCGAGGCACGTCAGATCACCGCAGCCGCGACTCACCCGGCGCGGCATCAAACCCAACCCCACGCCCGCAGATACGCGCCGTTGTCGTCGACGATTAGGATCAGGACTCAAATTGTTCTCCTCCCCCCAGAGCTGCGCAGGTGGAACGGGATAGGCGTGGACGTTAAGTCCGACCCATAGGGCACCCTATGGAAAGTACACCTCGTTCGGCCAATGAAGGAATCCCTTGCCAGCAGACGTGCGTCGGCTTTGACAAGGATGACAGCCGGTTGAGGCCGTGATCGGCCCGCCTGGCATATCAATAATAATTGACCTCGGATACTATCAAATGTCATCGTCACGTATGGACAGCAATTCATCGATAGGAACCGATGAAATCGCCGAGTACCTCGGAATGGGCAAGCTGAAGCTCTATGAGCTGACGCGAGCACGGCCTCTAGAGGGTGGTAAGCAAGGTGATCGGTGAGATGCCCTTTCGCTGGCTTACCATCGGTGACTAGCCGAGACCCTGCTCGATCAGCCCACCCCGGCGCCCGACCAGGTCCGTGTGCTGATAGGCCGGCTCGACACAGTTCCCAACCACATGCGCCAGCGCCCGCCTGGGCATCGCTATGAGGGGGACCTGGAGACTTTCCAGACTGGCCTAACTGGCCATTGAGAAGATCGCAGCCGCCAGGTCTTACATCACCACTTTCTTCACCACGTCACCGTAAGGAAGAACTCTCTATCTCCTTTAAGGCCACTTCCACCCCGAATTCCCCCACCGAAGTTACCTATGTTTCCGGCGCTTCCCGTACAGATAGACGTTTTACCTCCGTGACTTTTCCATTCATCGCCTGTATTACTCTCTAATCTCTCTCTTTCCGCAGCATTCTCGAATACGACAACTATTGGTTTTAGGCCCGATAATAGCCCTTCTTTCTTGTAAACTGTGATGAAGTTCTGGCGACCATCAACGCGCGCAATAACATCATTCATTGTTGCAATATTGTTGTCCGCCTTCGTAAAATTGAAGATCCTTCGCTCTTCGAAGAAGCATTGACGTGCCTGATCAAATCTCCCTAGAGCTATCAATGCGTTTCCTTTGTTAAAGCGGGCGAACTGGATATTGGCCTCGATAGCTCTTTCATAATCAACACAAGCCGCCTCAAATTTCCCGAGTTTGGTTCTTGCGTTGGCTCGATTGTAGTAGATCGTCCCCTTATGCAGTTCGGTCGCTGTATGAATCGCTGCATCATAGTCGCTACACGCTTCTTCATAATTTGCCAGTGCATAGTTCATGTTCCCTCGATTAAACGTGGCCATGAAGGTGTACCACTTGAAAAGTGGATTAGTCTCAGAACCCGCCTTCAGTGGGTCTAACACAGAATCGTAATCCCTTATCGCGTCCTGAAAATCCTCATTCTCCGCTCTTACGTTGCCGCGAAGAAAGTAGGTGATCCATCGCGTAGAATCGAGCCGTACGGCCTCATCATAGGCAATAATCGCCTTCGGATAAGCCGATCTCTGGTATAGTTCACTGCCCTGATTGATGAAGTATTGCGCATCGTCCAAGTGGGAGATTGCTGATCGGTGAGAATTTGCCATCGCGAATCCATAAAGATCAGGAAATAGAGATGGCTCATCGATTCCAAATAACGTTTCAAGTTCCTTTCGAAGGATAAGCTTGTCCTCAGCCGCTATATCAATTTCCATTGCTATTCTGGATCCAGGTACCTCTAGCCCTATTGGACTTCCGATGACGAACACGCTTCTTTGTCGAAGTACACGTTCGCGGGCATCATCTCGAAATGCCGGTTCCCAATAAAATTGCCGTGCATTTGGTTGTGGTGCCAACGGGAACATGTTCTCCAATGTTTGTTGTTCCTTCGGAAAAGGGAATCTTTGGAATTGGGTTGTCTCATGAAGATTTACTACAATAACCTTTCCAGCGAACGGCTCGTCTCCGTGGACTTCCGTCGCAAACCACAAGGCAACTAGGGAATCCCATGTAAAGTCCAACAACCCGGTCGCAGCGCCCAGGTGTTGTAATCTTGCCAGGATCTGCAAATCGGAATCGGTCTGCCCTTCACTCGTATCAAAATCAGACGTCCGTGCAGGCGCGACCAATACACTTCTATGATACGAGAGATACCACTCACCAAATTCCGTAGAACGTCTGTCATTTTTTTCAGAATTGACACCGAGGTCCCGAAGTAGCCGTCGAGTGGCACCAGAATGTACCTTCCAGGAATCGTCGGCGAGGCCGCGAAACGCGAGTCGAGAAGAAGGGAACGATACTTCGGCAATTTTTGCCAAGTACTTAGTGTCTATCGCAGTCATGCCGTGTCCACTGGTAGAATTGGGGTCGCGCTGTGGGGTCGGACGGTATTGTACTCGCGCCTCCATTGCTCGACCAGCACGGCCGCCAGACAAGTCGGAGTCGGCGCACCGTTACGCTCCCGACCGGTCATCCCGCCTATCAGTACATGCGCGATGCTGACGGGGACGGGATCGTGTGCGAGTGAAAGCGACGATCTAGCCTATCCGCCACGATGGAACGCTTGGTCCCGGATCACTCACCTGTTTGATCAATCGCCGAGACTGCTGTCCGCCCGCCCGCGCCCTCTTCTCCCTGTCAGGAGGATCCGATGTCACTCGCAGACCAGGCGGTCGCCGAACTCGAGAGCACTGAGCAATTCTTCAACCGCTCGACCCGCTCGCTCACCGAAGAGCACTCGGGTGTGAAGCCCACGCCAGATGTGATGACCGCCGCGCAGCAGGTGGCCCACGCGGCCCAGACGATCGACTGGTTCATCGAAGGCGCGTTTCGGCGTGAAGGTTTCGACACGAACTTCCAGGCTCACGCCAAGGCCATCGAGAACTGCACGTCGCTCACCGACGCGCGGGCTTGGTTTGCCAAGGCGGTGGCCGTTGCCAAGGCCACGCTGTCCTCCAAGAGCAACGCGGAGTTGACGGCGCCGATCGCCGACGGGCCGATCATGGGCGGCGCACCCCGCATGGCCATCATCAGCGCCATCACCGACCACACCGCGCACCATCGCGGCGCGCTGACCGTCTACGCGCGCGTCAGCGGGCTCGTGCCGCCCATGCCGTACATGGACTAGTAGGGCCGTCCTCGTCGCTGCCGGTGAGAATCCTGGATAACCCGAGCCTGGGCTATCCCTCCCGCGTTTCGGAGCCTGTCAACCCGGATGAGACACTTGGGGGAATCAATTAGAGAGCAATCTCCTGTGTAGTGATGAGGGTGGGGCTTGGAGGATTGATCCAGACGGCCTCCGGGAGTGGTTTAGGCTTCGGCTCACCGGAGACGGAGCGGTCGGGATGAGCGGCCCATGCCTCGCGGAGCGTGGGCGTCGAGATGCTCTTTATCGAGCCGGGCAGCCCATGGGAGAACGGCTACAACGAGAGCTTCAACGGCAAGCTCAGGGACGAACTGTTGAACGGGGAGATCTTCTACTCGTTGGCGCAGGCGGCCGTGCTGGTCGAGCAATGGAGGCGCGAGTACAATACCGTCCGATCCCACAGCGCCTGCGGCGGCTTTCCCCCGGCCCCTGAGGCGATTAAGCCGTCGCCCTGGTTCCTGAGGATGCCCGTCCTTCACGGCCCTCCACAGGTGCTGGGACTAACATAGGATGTGGTACCGCTCTTGGGGGCAGGTCAATGCGAACGTGGGAGCGAGCCGAGGGAGACCGGGTTGTGATGGCCGTGAGTGAGATTGCCCGCAACGAATGGCGGAAGTCGTTTGCTGAGGCGCTGGCCCCTTTATCGGATTCGGTGACGGCGCATCGTCGAGGACTGCCGGATCTCGGGAACATGGAATACCGGGCGCTGGCTAGACGGGCGGTAGGAGACGCTGCACTTCAGGAGTTGCTGTCGCAGTACCTGACCAAAATCGCTGGGGATCCAGAGGTGGTAATCGGACTCGTGTTGAAGCACCCAGCAGCGGGCGGCGTGTTCGAAGGACAAGGCAAGGACGCCGCCACCTACGTGACCATGCCAGGCAGAGGGTTTCGCGTTGAGCTAACGCAGTTCGCGCGCCGAGCGGCGGCGCTGGGAGCGCGACTAGGAGTTCAGGCGGCAGCGGCCGAAGTGGACCAGCTGCTGACCTTGGGCGCTGAGGGGCAGCTGCCGGGATACGAGGTAGTGGTGATCCGGGGTTTGTCGATGGAAGGCGCGACGGAGCTTGGTCCGGGAACCTGGCTCGCGTCGTACGACGAGGCCCTGGCGCGCGGACTGCTGAGAGCGGAGCCACCCGGACCAACGAATGACGACCCGGACTACCGGGGGATGCAGGCACTGGTGATGTTTCGGGAAATGACCTGGTCGCCATGCCTGGTGGCACCGCTGACCTCGAAGAACCTTGGTGACCCACCTCCCGCAGTGCGGTTCGCGTGGCGCTCCGGGCCCGCGCTCAGCGTGCTTCTCGACCTGCTGTCACTGGCTACCTCGCAGCGGATTGATGTCGTGGAAATGCTCTCTTGCGCGCCGGCTTTCACGGCGTTGAACCCGAACTTCGGGCCAGGCTCGAAGACCGGATTCCAGGCGTGGGACTGGTGGAAGGTGAAGGCATTCGAACCGGCGGAGGCTGCGGAGGTGCGTCGACTTTACGAGGAATGGGGTGCCTTCAGCGGTACCAACCGTGACCATCTGGAGTTGTCGCTTGGGCGGTTGGTGTCGTCGGAACGCAGGAACGTGGGGCGGTTCCGGCACGAGGATCGTGTGCTCGACATCGCAGTGGCGCTGGAGGTGTTGTTCGGTCTGCAGGGTGGTGAGCTAACGCACAAGTTGTCGGTCCGCGCAGCGCATTTGCTTGGGGATTCGGGAGAGGAGCGGATCGCGGTATACAAGTCGGTCCAACGTCTGTATCAGGTGCGGTCCCGGATCGTCCATGGTGGTCGGTCTCGTCGTGACGGGCAGCAAACGAACACTGAGGAGACGGTGAAGGATGCCTATCGAATAGGGCGAGCAGCCTCGTTGAAGATCTTGGCCAGAGGGTCGTTCCCGGATTGGAAGAGGCTCACACTGGCGGCGGAGTAGGGGAAGTTCTTGTCCGCGGGTACTAGGCCTAGGGCGTAGCAAGATCGTCGGCACGCAAACTCACTGGCCCACGGCCCCCTCGGCTGACAGGCGCCTGGCCCGAGGGATCCCGCCACCCCATCCATCCGCCGGAGAGTGGCCAACGACGAGCATGGCAGGATCAACGAATCGGTCCAGCCTCCGGATCTTGGCTCTGGCCGGCCAGATACGCCGCCCAGTCGTCCATGAGCCGACGTCGGCGCTCGAACAGGTCCGTGCGCCGATAGGCCGCCTCGACTTTGTTCTGGACCACATGCGCCAGCGCCGCTTCGATGACTTCGCGCGGATGATCCGTCTCTTCTGCCGCCCAGTCCCGAAAGCTCGAGCGGAAGCCGTGCGGCACGGCCGCGATCTTGCAGTTCCGGAGAAGCCGGCGCAGCCGCTTTTCGTAGAGCGGCTTGCCACCCCCACGGGTGAACACCAGCGAACTGCCGTCCCCGAGCTTCCGCGCCGCGCTGAGAATCTCTGTGGCGCGGCGGCACAGCGGCACCCGGTGCTCGCGCTGCGCCTTCATCCGCGTGGCGGGAATCGTCCACACGCCCTCCCTTCGATCGATCTGCGCCCACTCGGCCCCCCGGACCTCGCCCCACCTCGCCGCCGTCAGCACCACGAACTCAAACGCGAGCTTGACGACCGGCTGCGCCCCCGACCCCCGCACCGTCGCGATCGCCGACGCCACGTCGCGATGCGGCAAGGCCCGCATGTGTGTCACCACGTCGTTCTGCGCTCCGAGGATCGGCCCGATTCGGTCGCATGGGTTGTCGGTCCTGAACTCCATCGCCACGGCCCATTCCAGCACCGTGCGGATACGCTGGTGCACGTGCCGGGCCGTGGGCGCCTTCACGTGCCAGATGGGTGTGAGGATCTCCAGCACGTCGGCGCTCGTCACCTCCGAGACCGCCATCTCGCCGATGCGCGGGAAGGCGTAGCGCCTCAGGCTCGAAATCCACTCGCGGCTATGACCCGGACTGCGCCAACCGGCCCGCTTCTGTTCCATCACCCTCACGGCGGATTCCGCGAAGCTCGGCACGCCCTGCGTGCGGCGTTTCTCGGCGAGCGGGTCGCCGCCCGAGCGCGCGAGCTTGCGGTTGGCCAGCGCCTGCTCGCGGGCCTCGGCCAGCGAAATCAGCGCCACGCTGCCCAGTCCGAGCTCGCGATTGCGGCCCCGGATCGCGAGCCGCTGAATCCAGCTCCGCGTTCCCGTAGGCTGCACGTAGAGGTACAAGCCATTGCCGTCGCAATGTCTGCCGGGCGGGGCCGTGCGCACGAAGGCGGCCGACAACGCCTTGTCGGGATGGCGGCCCTTGGGCTTGGTTTTTCGCGGCGGGTTGGCCGAGTGCTTCACACTATTCATCCCACAATAATATAGGGGATGCAAGCGGATATCAAGGGACGCTACGGGTGGCTCAGGGCGCTGTAGAACAGTCATAACCGGTTAGGATATAACTGTTTATAGCACTTACTGGATCCCTACGGACATCGGCAGACTATGACTGGGTGTTGATGCCCGGTCGATGGCCTCCGACGACGATAGAACGTGGCTCGGGCGACCCTGAGCGCATCGCACGCGGGCTTTACCCCTACGTACGTGGCCAGCGCCTCGGCCGCCTTCACGAGTTCGTCCCGTCTGAGGTGGTCCCGGTTTTTTGGACAGGTCGTTAAGGTGGATTCCAGAGCGGAAGAGGAGGCACCGAGATGGCCAGGAAGAGACGGCGGTTCACGGCGGAGTTCAAGGCACGGGTAGCGCTCGAGGCGCTGCGCGAGCGGGACAGCGTGCAGGCGATCGCGGCGCGGCACGAGCTTCATCCGAACCAGGTGACCACATGGAAGCGGCAGCTGCTCGAAGGGCTGCCGGAGGTGTTTGCCGGGGGCGCGGGCCGCAAGGCCGCCCTGGAGCACGAGGCGAAGATCCGGGACCTGCACGCCAAGATCGGGGAGCTCACGGTCGAGCGGGATTTTTTTCGGCGCGGGCTCAAGCGCTGAGCCGGGCGGAGCGGGGGCGGATGATCGAGCGGGACGGACCGCTGAGTCTTTCGAGGCAGTGCGCGCTGCTGGGCGTGAGCCGGTCGTCGCAGTACTACCGGCCGAAGGGGGAGAGCGCCGAGGACCTGGCGCTCATGCGGCGCATGGACGGGCTACACATGGCGTATCCGTTCTACGGGAGCCGGCAGCTGATGCGGCATCTGCGCCGCGAGGGCGTTGCCGCGGGCCGGCACCGGATCCGGCGGCTCATGCGCCTGATGGGGATGGAGGCGACCTACCGGCGGCCGCGCACGAGCGTGGCGAGTCCGGAGCACCGGGTCTTCCCCTATCTGCTGCGGGGCCTCACGATCTCGCGGGCGGACCACGTGTGGTGCGCGGACATCACCTATGTCCCGGTGACGCAAGGGTTTTTCTACCTGGTGGCCGTGATGGACTGGGCGACCCGGCACGTGCTCGCCTGGCGGCTGTCGAACACGATGGACGCGTCGTTCTGCGTCCAGGCGCTGGACGACGCGCTGGGCTGGAGGGCTCCGGAGATCCTCAATACGGATCAGGGCTCCCAGTTCACCAGCGAGACGTTCGCCGACCGGGTGCTGGGTGCGGGCGTGCGCTTCTCGATGGACGGCCGGGGCCGCTTCCTCGACAACATCTTCATCGAGCGGCTGTGGCGGTCGCTGAAGTACGAGGCGGTGTACCTCTACGAGCTCCGGGACGGGCCCGACGCCCAACGCATCATCGGCTCGTGGATCGACTTCTACAACGAAGCGCGCCCGCACTCGTCGCTGGGCGGACGGACGCCGGGCGAGGCCTATCGCGAAGGCGCGGAGGTGTGGTGAGGACGATCCGGCGCGACGCCACCCAACCGGCGCAACGACGCCTGCGATCGTCGCGGGATCTACGCGCGGCCCTTCCCTCCGTCTTCCCATCGGGAACCAGTCCCGACGGGAAGACGGAGGTTATATTCAAACCGGGCTCGAAGGAGAACACCCGGCCTCAAGCGGGACCCCGAGGGCTTTGGAGACCATCGGAATCCACCTTAAGATCGCCCTCGGACTGTCCAACGAAGTAGGACCACCTCAAACAATACCATTGACTTTGTTGCATTATCCGAAGATTACAAGGGATAGCTCATATCTATACGAAAAACTCAAACCAATTCTGGGAGAAATTGTTAAGGGTCAATTTAGTTCGGTATTTGAAGAGACCGTTCGTGAAGACTGGGTTCATAGTTTTGGGAAAAACGATTGTTAACAACCTGGGTGTAAGGTTGACGCTGTGAAATACCTCTTCGTCGTGGGCAACAAGCGATCGGGAACCAGCTTGCTGGTGCGGCTGCTGAACGCGCACCCAAACCTGTACATGTCCCACGTGTACAGAGATGGTAATGACCTGACAGTTGGCCCTCGCCGGAGCTGTGTCTAGGCTGCCTTCGTCTTAGCCTCCTCCTTCCTGGCCTTTGCGGCCTTCCTGGCGTCGGTGAGACCGGCCTTGAAGACCTGATAGGGCGTGCGGCCCTCCATGGCTCGACCGCGGTGCGGCCGCTTCCGGTTGTAGGTCTCCAGATACGCCTCGAGGTCCTGCTGCATCTCCTCGACGGTCTCGTACCAGGTCGTGCGGCCCTTCACCCTCAAGTGCTCGTCGAGGAGCGTGCGGTGGAAGCGCTCGATGAAGCCGTTGGACTGGGGCCTGCCCACCTTCGTCGTGCGGTGCTCGATGTCCTCGAGCTGAAGGAACAGCTCATATGGGTGACGGTCCGGACGGCCGCAGAACTCGCGGCCGTTGTCGCTGAGCACGGTCTTCACCCGGACCCGGTGCTCATCGAAGAACGGCAACACGTCGTTGTTCATCACCTGCACCGCCGTGAGCGGGAGCTTGCTCGTGTAGAGCCGGCCCCAGGCGTAGCGGCTGAAGCAATCGAGCACGGTCTGCAGGTACACCTTGCCGACCCCCTTCAGCGTTCCGACGAAGAACGTGTCCACGGCGACGAGGTCGCCCGGGTAATGGACTTCGATGTGGCGCTCCCGGAACTCGGGACTGAAGCGCTCCAGCAGCTCGATCTGCTCGTCGGTCAGCTTCAGCTTCCGTTCCCTGGCCGTCTCTTCGAGCCTGAGCAGCCGTTCGTGCTTCGTGGTGAGGCCATGCCGGCTCCACACGCCCCGTACGCCTCCTGAGCTCACCTGGATCCCTCCGAGCAGCAACTCGTCCGCGACCCGCTGAGCTCCGTGCGTCGGAGCCTCCAAGGCGTGGGCCAAGACCGCCTGCTCAATCTCTTCACTCACCCGGTTCGGGTGCGGTCCCTTCGGCCCCGGAAGCTGGTCGATCAGCCCCTCGGCCCCGTAAAGCTGGAAGTTCCTCCTGATCTCGTAGAACTGCTGCCGGCTGTAGCCCACGATCTTGCACGCCTTGCTCACGTTGCCGAGCTCCTGGGCCAACTGTAGCAGGCTCAGCTTGCGGCGCGCTATCTTCTCCCCCTGGACGGTGGTCATCTTCTCTCCCGTGCTAAGTGAGTGACTTCGACATCTCTCAATTAGCTCCGGCGAGGGCGGCTGGCCACCGTCCTCTCTCGTGGTCAACTGTCAGGTGAATACCGTCTCAGCACACTCCGGAGCAGATCATCACTGCACTGCGGGAGGCAGAGGTCGGTCTGGCCCGCGGCAAATCCGTGGACGAGCACACGAGGGAGTGCCTGGCGATCGTGGTGGCTCGCAAGATTCGCTCGCACGACGTGCTCGAGGTGCTGGCCGATCTGTTCGTCCGACACGGGCCTCCCGAGTATCTGAGGTCGGACAACGGACCGGAGTTCACCGCGAAGCTCGTGCGGCGGCGGTTGGGGCGCGTGGGCGTCGAGACGCTCTTTATCGAGCCGGGCAGCCCGTGGGAGAACGGCTACAACGAGAGCTTCAACGGCAAGCTCAGGGACGAGCTGTTGAACGGGGAGATCTTCTACTCGTTGGCGCAGGCGGCCGTGCTGGTCGAGCAATGGAGGCGCGAGTACAATACCGTCCGACCCCACAGCGCCTGCGGCGGCTTTCCCCCTGAGGTGGTCCCGGTTTTTTGGACAGGTCGTTAAGGTGGATTCCAGAGCGGAAGAGGAGGCACCGAGATGGCCAGGAAGAGACGGCGGTTCACGGCGGAGTTCAAGGCACGGGTAGCGCTCGAGGCGCTGCGCGAGCGGGACAGCGTGCAGGCGATCGCGGCGCGGCACGAGCTTCATCCGAACCAGGTGACCACATGGAAGCGGCAGCTGCTCGAAGGGCTGCCGGAGGTGTTTGCCGGGGGCGCGGGCCGCAAGGCCGCCCTGGAGCACGAGGCGAAGATCCGGGACCTGCACGCCAAGATCGGGGAGCTCACGGTCGAGCGGGATTTTTTTCGGCGCGGGCTCAAGCGCTGAGCCGGGCGGAGCGGGGGCGGATGATCGAGCGGGACGGACCGCTGAGTCTTTCGAGGCAGTGCGCGCTGCTGGGCGTGAGCCGGTCGTCGCAGTACTACCGGCCGAAGGGGGAGAGCGCCGAGGACCTGGCGCTCATGCGGCGCATGGACGGGCTACACATGGCGTATCCGTTCTACGGGAGCCGGCAGCTGATGCGGCATCTGCGCCGCGAGGGCGTTGCCGCGGGCCGGCACCGGATCCGGCGGCTCATGCGCCTGATGGGGATGGAGGCGACCTACCGGCGGCCGCGCACGAGCGTGGCGAGTCCGGAGCACCGGGTCTTCCCCTATCTGCTGCGGGGCCTCACGATCTCGCGGGCGGACCACGTGTGGTGCGCGGACATCACCTATGTCCCGGTGACGCAAGGGTTTTTCTACCTGGTGGCCGTGATGGACTGGGCGACCCGGCACGTGCTCGCCTGGCGGCTGTCGAACACGATGGACGCGTCGTTCTGCGTCCAGGCGCTGGACGACGCGCTGGGCTGGAGGGCTCCGGAGATCCTCAATACGGATCAGGGCTCCCAGTTCACCAGCGAGACGTTCGCCGACCGGGTGCTGGGTGCGGGCGTGCGCTTCTCGATGGACGGCCGGGGCCGCTTCCTCGACAACATCTTCATCGAGCGGCTGTGGCGGTCGCTGAAGTACGAGGCGGTGTACCTCTACGAGCTCCGGGACGGGCCCGACGCCCAACGCATCATCGGCTCGTGGATCGACTTCTACAACGAAGCGCGCCCGCACTCGTCGCTGGGCGGACGGACGCCGGGCGAGGCCTATCGCGAAGGCGCGGAGGTGTGGTGAGGACGATCCGGCGCGACGCCACCCAACCGGCGCAACGACGCCTGCGATCGTCGCGGGATCTACGCGCGGCCCTTCCCTCCGTCTTCCCATCGGGAACCAGTCCCGACGGGAAGACGGAGGTTATATTCAAACCGGGCTCGAAGGAGAACACCCGGCCTCAAGCGGGACCCCGAGGGCTTTGGAGACCATCGGAATCCACCTTAAGATCGCCCTCGGACTGTCCAACGAAGTAGGACCACCTCACCCGGCCCCTGAGGCGATTAAGCCGTCGCCCTGGTTCCTGAGGATGCCCGTCCTTCACGGCCCTCCACAGGTGCTGGGACTAACATAGGATGTGGTACCGCTCTTGGGGGCAGGTCAATCCGCATGAAGCCGTGTCGTGTACTTCTCATCCCGGTCCTGCTCGCCGTGTATGCGGCAGCACCGGTCGCCGGACAGACCACCGTCTCGGTGCTCGCGGGCGTCACGTCGGCCGGACTGAAGGCGGCAGACGCGGACGACGATTCCGATGGGTCACGCACGGGCGTATCTCTGGGCGCTGCGGTGACCGTTCCGGTAGTCCCCAACCTCGGAATTCGTCTTGGCGGCGCCTATGTTCAAAAGGGCGGAAGCATCGGCGTTCGCGCGGACGATATCGTCAACGCGTTCTACGCTGATCTGAAGCTCGACTACATCGAATTGTCGGCGCTGGCGAAAGCGAGGGCCCCGGGCAGCGGCGGCTTCCTCTACCTGCTCGCGGGGCCAACCGTTTCCTTCGAAGTGCGGTGTACGACCGATCTGACGTATTCCCTCGGCGGGGACACGGTCGAGCCCCAGTTGGGGCGCGACTATTCGGACGTTCCTTGTTCCGAGAGGGATCACGGAATCGGAGCCGCTAACACCGAAGCGGTCGAGTTCGCCGTCGCGGGAGGAATCGGCACAGAGTTCCCGGTGGGCGCATCGACCCGGGTCTCGGTGGAGCTGCTCTATACACTCGGTTTGGTCTCGGTTCTTGACGACAGCAGGAACCGCGCCATCACGCTCCGGGCCGGAGTCTCCCTTCCGATCGGGTAGCGAGTCCAAAGGGCACCGGACCGGGGAGCCAAGCCGGAGTGTGCCGCGCGCCTTGCCCGCAGCGGGCGCCCGATCTGCTCCCGGAGAGCCCGCGGAAAACCTCAATCGCGGTCGGTCGAAGTGCGTGCTATCCGGGGCAGTTCATCCGGTGCGCCCGCCCCGGATCAGGAGGGGGTTTTGTTGTGTGCGCACGCACAAACAGGGCAGTTCATGGCCGTCAGGGTCCGAGCTTTTTGAATCGGGATAGGGGAGGACCGGCGATCCCGGTCCTTCCCCTCCCACACCACCAGGCATGCGGGTCCGCACCTGGCGGTTCGGTGAGTTGAGGTCAGTACGGCGTGAGCCGGGGCACACCCAGCTCGTCGAAGTACGCCCCTGGCAAGGCCGTGTGCAGGGCGTGGTGCGCGGCCACGTGCCACCAGCTTCGCGCGAACCGAGCAGCTCGCCAGGCGAGGTTCTCGCTCACACCGCGAGCCCTCAACTCCCGGTACGCTGTCCTTCCCCGTTTCCACTGGCGTAATTGCAACGTACGCAGCCGGCGGTGGATCCATTGGTCCAGGTCTCGGCAAACCCCCGGTGTATCCGCTAAGCCGAAGTATGCCTTCCACCCCAGCACGTAGCGCCGTAGCTCTTCCGCCACCTGTTGCAGGCTCCGCCCGCCACTCCGGCTTGTAATCTGCCGGACTCGCTCCTTGAACTTCGTCAGGGCCTTCTTGCTGACCCGGCGCTTCACGACCTTCCCTGCCGCTACCCAGAAGCTGTAGCCCAGGAACTGTCGATCCCACACTCGCGCCACCGCGCTCTTTTCCTCGTTGACCTGAAGCCGAAGTTTCCCGTACAAGTGCCTCAGCGCCTGCATCACACGTTGTCCTGCCCGCCTCGACCGCACGTATACATTGCAGTCATCGGCGTACCGGACAAACGCGTGTCCGCGTAGCTCCAACTCCTTGTCCACTTCGTCCAGGAGCACGTTCGCCAGCAACGGCGACAACGGTCCGCCCTGAGGCGTCCCCATGTGCCGCTCCATCACCACCCCGTTCGCCATGACTCCGGCTTCCAGGTAGCGACGGAGGATCCGCAGCATCGCCTTATCCTCGATCCGCTTTGCCAGCCGCCCCATCAGCACGTCGTGGTTCACCCGGTCGAAAAACTTCTCCAAGTCCACATCCACCACCCATCGTCTCCCTTCCTGGATGTATTGCTGCGCTTCGCGCACCGCATCATGTGCTCGGCGCCCAGGCCGGAAGCCGTGGCTGTGCCGACTGAACGTCGGGTCGAACCTCGGTTGCAGCACCTGCAGGATGGCTTGTTGGATGAACCGGTCCAGCACGGTCGGAATCCCCAACTCCCGGACCCCTCCCCCACTCTTCGGTATCTCCTGCCTTCGTACCGGCTTCGGTTGGTAGGTCCCCGCCAGCAACCGCTGTCGGATCTCCCCCCAGTGCCTGCGCAAGTACTCTGGCAGCTCCTCCACGCTCATCCCGTCGATGCCCGGACTGCCCTTATTCTGCCGCACGCGTTTCAACGCTCCTACGAGGTTGGCACGCCCGACCACCTCCTCCATCAGGAGATGCTCGCTTCCTGAGCGCTCGTCTCCATGGGCCACCGTTCCGGCTTCGCCACTCCCCTCTACCTTCGGGGCTTCACCCCTATCCTCCAGCGGGAGCTCCAGTTGCCTGGACTCCTGGCGCATGGCCTTCTCGAGATCCACGGTCGTCACACTCTCCTCTCCGTTCGGCCCTTCGTCCGACAAAGCTGGGTCCAAGCGCATCATGCACTTCGTCGGCCTACTATGGCCTCTGCTGACTTCTCGCTCCGCCGGCAGGCCCAACAGCGCAATGCCGGCGTCGCCCTTTCAGGCGTCAGGCGAGACCTCCCCGGGTAAGAACGATGACCTTCCCCGCAAAATCGCCGGATCTACGCCGCTTCCCCTTGGTCGCAGGAGCTTCGCGGTCAGTGGTCCGCTCGCCCCGGTCCGCAGCGCCTCGTATCCGGTTCCTGTTCGTCGACTCACGGGTTCGTTTCCCGCTTCGTTCAGCGTACGCCTCACGACGAACGCCTTGCGCTTCCCTTCGGTCCCTGCGACCAGGTTCCGGGAGGACTTTCACCTCCAAGTCATCGCCCATGCCGGGCCCACAACAATACAAATAGGGCATGGAAACAATGCAATTATGCTATTGACGAGACGTTCAGCGAGCCCAAGGTTTCCGTTGAAATCGCTGCTGGACTCCCATCTTTCGGACATTCAGGAATCCGAATGAGCTGTCGCCGCACCATCATCCGGCTGTCTGCCGTGCTAGCGGTTGTGGCCTTGACCAAGGGGTGCGGGGACGGTGACAGCCCTGCCGCGCCTCCAACGCCAGAGCCCGCCCGCCCGACGACGGTCACGGTGAGCCCGGCCACGCACGAGCTGACCGCGTTGGGCACAACGGTTCAATTGAGCGCGGAGGTGCGGGACCAAAACGCCCGGGTCATGGCTGGAGCGACTGTGACCTGGACGAGTAGCGCCAACTCGGTGGCGACGGTCGATGCGTCGGGCCTCGTTACAGCGGCGGGCAATGGGACGCGCGTGCACGACACCGACAGGGCTTCCCGTGTTGCTACGCTCTCCATCTTCCATGCATGCCGACGCCACTACCCCGGCGGAAACCAGCCGGTTGTCCCGTCGCTCTCTTCCCGGCCAGTCGGCGGCCTTCCCCTAGTTAAAGGAGGGTCGGCTTCCGCATCACGCGTTTCGGAGCCTGCTCGGCGTTCATGGGATTGCTTCCGTCGTCCGTTCTCTTCTTTCTCTAATGGAAGCATCGGGTAACGGATCGCTCCGGGATGGAACGCGATCCGCCTGGTTCCCGTCGTAGGTTTCGATGAACTCCAGGATCCGGTCAGCCGTCGCTAGCGTCGGTGAGCGGCCCAGGCGTAGCTGTCGGATCAGGTTCGGATCGCCCGTCGCCCGCAGACCGAACGTCGACGGCTTCAGGCGCGTGCGCTCGAGAAACCCGCCCACTCGCGATTCGAAGTGCTTCGTTAGCGTCTCCATGGCAGTTAGGGTCTAGACCCGGCATATGAGGACCCGCTTATGCACTGCGGCGCGCGGCCGAGCACGACCGGATGCCGCCTCGGAGGGTGCTTCTAAGTGAGGCGGAGGTCGGCCGACGGGTCGCGGCGACGGGCTATACCGCGGTGCATGACATCGATGTCGGCAGGGCGGCCAGTTCCGGGAGGACGGAACGAAAGACTGACGCCACAGAGGAACCAAGAGATGTTCGACCGCACGAGCGAATCAGACCCGCGTCCCACGCCAGCGGACCCGTGCTGCCGACGGCAATAGTTTACCGTTCATATGTCTTGATCACGTCGAGCATGGCCTGTTCCGCGTCGTCCCACGCGGTCTGAATCGTCCGCAGCGCCGCCGGGGCGTTCGGCACCTGGCTGGCGAGCGCGCGGTTCTGCGGCAGCAAGAGACCCTGTGCGGTCGCACGATCGAGGAAGGCGAACAGGTGGTCGTAGTAGCCGTCAATGTTGGCGAAGCAGCACGGCTTTTCGTGCAGCTCCAGCGGTCGTTGTGACCAGCACAGGACTTCGAAGATCTCCTCCAGCGTGCCGAACCCGCCGGGTAGAGCGATGCAGCCCTGCGCCAACCGCTGCATCAGGTGTTTGCGCTCGTGCATCGTGGCGACTTCGAGGAGACGGCTGAGTCCCTCGTGGGCGAGTTCCTGGTACGACAGCTGCCGGGGAACCACACCGGTCACGAAGCCGCCGCCCTCCAGCACAGCATTTGCCAGCACACCCATCAGTCCGACGCTACCGCCACCGTAAACCAGCCCGATGCCCTCGGCCGCCATCAGTCGCCCTAGGGCCTCGGCCTCGTCGATGTAGCGCTGCTCGCGTCCTAGGTTGCCGCCCAGGTAGACGCAGATGTTTTTTCCGCTGGGCGGCCCATCGGGTTCTGCGGGGTTCTCGCCCGCCGCCAATGCTCTCGCGTTCGGCATTCTGTAAGTTTTCCTAGTCGCGCTCCGGCATCAGTACGCTGCCAGACCATCCAGAAGGAACCACTAGTGCTACCACGGATCGTGTGCCCTAGTGGGCCCCTTCAGGTAAAGCGGTGGTTTCATTGTGCATTCTCTCGCGGACGGATAAAATCGGCACAGCCCCGGCCAAGCAAATTTCGAAATCCGGCGGTCGCGGGCGGCCATGTGGCGAGTTTAACCTACAAGGAAGGCATAGTCACCTTCAGCCCGTCAAGCACGACAACTCATCGCCGTGTAGGTAACATTTCGTCATGAAGAATCTTACCCAGACTGGTTCGCTCCGGGGCTGGCTTGTCGCTGTGGCGGTTCTTGCGGCTGCACCGGTCGGGACGGCCGCACAGACGGAGTTTCACTATCAGTACGGCAAGCTCACCAACCCCTTTGACGGAGCGCAGCACTACACGCACATCCTGACCTTCCAGCAGGCATCGAGCTGGTCGCTCGGCGACAGCTTCTTCTTCATCGACTTGCTCGACGACGGCGTCACGGACGGATTCAACGACATGGAGGTCTACGGCGAATGGTATCCCACCCTGAGCCTGGGTAGGCTCGCGGACCGGACGGTGGGCGCAGGACCGGTGAGGGATATCGCGCTGATCGGGGGCATTAACTTCGACAGCGACGCCGACGTCTTCAAGTGGTTGCCCGGTGCGCGACTCTCCTGGGACATCCCTGGCTTCATCTTCTTCAACACCGACGTAACTGCCTTCATCGATGCCAGCAGCGGTGTGGACCAGGGAAGTGCGCCGAGGACGAATGACAGCTTCATGTTCGATGTAAGCTGGGGCGCCGCCTTCGATCTCGGTAGCCAGTCGTTCTGGTTCACTGGCCACGCGGAGTACATTGGTGGGACGACCAACGAACTCGGTGATGCCGTAGAGGGGTGGATCCTCGCGCAGCCGCAGCTTGGTTGGGATATTGGAAAGGCACTGACGGACAGTGCCAATCAGCTCTTTGTCGGCGTCGAGTACCAGTACTGGTGGAACAAGCTGGGTGAGAACAACGACGACAACGTCCCACAGTTGTGGGTGATGTGGCGTCTGTGATGTCTGGGCGCTGCCGCACAGGAGAGTGAGGTGAACCAGAACGCGACGGACGCACAGGACGCGCCGACCACAGAGATCCGGTCGACAAAGAGGGGACTGCGTCTTGCGGCGCGAGGCTTCCTCGCGCTTGCCGCGCTGCTCACCGTCACGATCACCGCGACCTCTGCCACCATGCTCTACAACTCCGCCACCGCGCTTCGTGACGGGGCGGAGGGGGCCGCCACGCACCTAGCGGAACTTCTGGCGGCAAGCTTCGCCGACATGGGTGAGATCTCGCTGGCCAATGTTGCCCGTACGCTCGATGCAACGCTCGACGACCAGATGATCGCACAGGCCCGCATCGCGGCACACCTCGTGGCGGCGGCCGAGGAAGCAGGGCAAGATCCCGGGCGCATCATCGAGACCCTAGACGCGATCTTGGCGAGCACGGTGCTGGACGAGTTCTGGATCACGGACAATGTGGGCTTTTCCTATCTCACTAACGTCCGCGATGAGAACGGGGAGCTCGTGCCCTTCCGATTCGAGGCTGATCCGGCGGTGCAGCCACAGGCGTCGAAGTTCTACGTGCTCCTCGAATCGAATATCGACGACGACGATTTCATCACACAGCCAGCGCAAGTCCGGGAGATCGATCAAGAAGTCTACAAGTACGTCGGAGTCGGCGGCGTCGATCAGGAGCGGATCGTGCAGATCGGCAATGCACTCGACTTTGGTGAGCAGGAGATTTTGACGAACGTCTACGCCACGGAGCGGGCGGACGTTTCCGCCGTGGTCGAGGGGATCATCGGTCAGCACATGCTGGCGCAGGCGACCATAGCGGGCCACTTCATCGTTGCGGCTGAGGAGGCCGGCTGGACGGCGGAGGAGATCAACAGCCGACTGCGACGTATCGCCGGAGCGACGGTCATCGGTGAAATCCGGGTCCTCGACCTGGACGGCTCGGTTGCCTACTCCAGTCTGCTTCCGCCGCTAGAAGGCGGGGCAGACGTACCCGTACCTCGTGTGGAGGAGATCACGCCGCTCCTGGAGGGTTCCGAGGGCAGCGTGGAATTTGCGACGGCCCCGCGCGCCTCGGACGGCGAGGTCTACAAGTACGTGGCGGCTGCCGGCGCCGGCTCGCCGCGGGTCGTGCAAGTTGGCGTACCCATCGAGGGTAGCTCGGGCAACCTGCTCTATGCCGTGTACCAGCGGGAGGCGGACCTGCTCGTCCGATCGCGTAATTTGGAGGCGCTCTGGGTCGTCAATCTTGACCGCGACTTGGCTGCGTCCGCGCCGCGGGCCGGACAGTCGGGCACCCAGACGGTGGGCGCAGCCAGCGTCTTCTCGCGCCGGGCTGAATCGGTCGTGGAGCAGGCCATGGACCAGAGTCAGGTGGTGAGCGAGGCTAGCCTGAGCCTGCTGGCGCCCGCCGACCGCGGCATTTGGGTCGCCTCACCGATCATCAATACAGGAGGGATCCCGATCGGAGGGCTCGCGCTCGCGGTCAGCCTAGACGACATCGCCGGCACGGTTCGGGGCGAAGCACGGAACACGACCCTGATCGCTTTTGTCCTCTTCGCTCTTACCGGCGCCGCTGCGCTCTGGGGAACGCGGTGGCTGACGCAGCCCATCGAGGCCATCGCCACGGCAGCCCGCCAGGTGGAAGCGGGCAGGCAGCCGGACGATGGCTTGATTGAGCCAGTGATGGAACGGACCGACGAGCTGGGGAGCCTAGCACGGGTGTTTGACGCCATGACGATCCAAGTCTTCGACCGGGAGGAGCAGCTCGAGACGATGGTCTCGGCGCGGACCGAGGAGCTCCAGCAGAGCAACCGCAACCTGCGCCGTGCCCAGCGGGCACTGGAGCAGGACCTGGAGATGGCGAGGGTGGTGCAATCCGCACTAGTGCGTGAAGGCAACGTGGATTTGGCCGGCTTCGCGGCCTACGCGCGGATGACCCCGGCGCAGCAGGTGGGCGGCGACTTCGTCGACGTGTTCGAGTCGTCCGAGGGCCAGCTGTTCTTCAGCGTTTGCGACGTCTCTGGCAAGGGGGTGGCAGCGGCCCTGTTCATGGCAGTGTCGCAGGGCACGATCAACGCTGCGGCCACCAAGAGCCAGAACGGCGGCGTCGGCGCAATCGCCACCGAAGCCAACCGTCTGCTCTGCAGCGAGAACCCGATGGGGCTCTTTGTGACCGGCATGCTCGCCATCGTCGACCTCGAGCGGGCCGTCATGGAATACGTCTGCGCTGGGCATGAGCCTGCTTTCCTGGTGGGCCCCGACGACTCCCGGCGAGTTCTCCCGCTGACTCGCGGGGTGCCGATGGGCGTGTTAGACGACTTCGAGTACGAAAGCCGCCAGGAAGAGTTGCGCCCCGGTGACTCGCTCTTCCTCTACACGGACGGACTCACGGACGCGGTGAACATGAGCGGCGAGCTCTTCGGGAAGGAGCGGCTAGAGGAGACGCTCGACGGCGCATCCGCGCGCTCGCCCGAAGAGATCGTGGGCCACGTCTGGAGGGAGATCGAAGCCTATTCCGCGGGAGCTCCCGCCGCCGACGACATGACCTGTCTAGTTCTGCGCCGCCGGTAACGCCGCCCCGCCCGAGTCGCACTTGAGGCTCTGATCACCCATGGGGTGAGCCACGGCCCCTGAGGGTGAAGCCGAACCGAGATCCAGATCACGATGCGGAGCGACTGCGGCACGCCGACCCTGATGAAGGAGGACACCGGTCAGCCGTTGGATCCGCCGCAGAGACATGAATCCTGACGCCACGTCATCGCTGGAGGGACGGTCCCTCAGTGCTTCGGGGTTGCACGTAGTGGAGGGCCTCGCGAAGCGCATTTCCTACGAGTCCGCCGTTCAAGGGGCCGGGCCTTGTACCGCGACCAGGCAGTGACTAGAGTTGCGTGGTTACCTGCACGGGAAGGGATCGTTCGCAATGATGAATGAACTGCGCGTCTCGTTGGCACCCAGGCTGCCCGCGGTACGCGGCCTGGCGCAGATGGTAGAGGAATTCGGGGACGCCAACGATCTGCCGGATCAGAAGATCTACATGATCAACCTGGCCCTCGAGGAATTGATCACCAATATGGTGAGCTACGGCCTTCGAGGCGTGGCCCAACCAAAGATCGAGATCACCGTGCAGGTCAACGGTACCGTCCTGGTGCTGACCGTGGCGGACAACGGCCAACAGTTTGATCCGACGCAAGACACGAGTCCCGACCTGTCATCGGCGGTGGACGATCGGCCGATCGGCGGCTTAGGGCTGCATCTGATCAAGACGTTTGCCGACCGTATGAAATACGAGTACGTGGAGGGCAAGAACCGGCTGACGCTGGAACACGATCTCGCGCCATAGGCTGCGTGACGAGGCCAGCGTAGCAACGAGGGGTGCATCGAATGGATATCGAAGTCGGCGAGGAACGCAGTGGCGACGTGTTGGTGCTGGTGCCCATTGGACGACTGGACAGCGGAAACGCCAGCTCGTTCGAATGCATCGTCATGGATCACGTCAGCAGCGGAGAGCGGCGCCTGATCGTCGACTTCAGTGGCCTCGACTTCATCAGCAGCTCGGGCTTGCGGGTGCTCCTCATCGCCGCTAAGGCGCTGAGGGTGGCGGACGGAACGCTCGTTCTCTGCTCCATGAAGGACCACATCGAAGAAGTCTTCCAGGTCAGCGGCTTCGGCCAGATCATTCCCATCAAGGAGTCGCGCAAAGCGGCCCTCTCCGTCGCGTCCTAACGGGGATCACGTTGAGCATGCGCAGTAGTTGCCTTCGCTCGACGGAGATGCTAGGCGAGGAGAAGTCAGTGTGCATACGACTTCGGTCGATGTCATGTCTTCGCGTGCCCGGGTCAGATCGCGTAGCACCTCCTGTTCCGGTCCCGGCACCCACACCGCGCTCAACTCCCCGGCGCGGTGAAGACGCGCCAGACTCAGCGCGTCGCGCCGGTCCGTCTTCATCCTATCCCCCCGGCTTGCGCGGGATCAGGCTCGGCGCCACCATCGCGCAGTGGTGCCCGGTCGCGATGATCTCCCGATACACCCCGTAGCCGCACGTGCTGGCTTCGTGGCAGAAGCTCAACACCTCCCCGTGTGGGCTCAGCTTGCCGATCAGACGAGACCGCCCATAGCCAATCGCTTCAAAGGTGGCTCTGACCTCGAGCGTAACCCACGGTACTCGAGGCAGGGCAGGTCAATCCATGATGTGTAGCCCATGAGCTGCATATGACGCAGCAGACGTCCTTGTACATGCGGCAACGTATTCGGGCGGCCACGGCCAGCAACGACCTGCACTTGCTCCAAGGAATCGGCAAGACGGATGAAACCTGCATCGGCGGGAACCCCCGCAAAGGAACCCGCCGTGACGACGACAAGCCCAGCCCGAGAGAGCGTGCAACCCGGAAGATCCCGGCTATCGGTGCCGTAGAACGCGGAGGGGCGCCTCGGTATGGCAATAGTTGGTGAGGGAGTCAACCCGGGTGGAATAGAGTGCCACCCACACGGCGTCGGTCAACACCGATCCCTCTCTGAGGGTGCAACGGCAATCACCGCGCGGTCGCGGTGGCGGAGTAGGTATTCTCCAGGGCCTGGAACGCGAGGAGTTGCGGATTGTCGTGCCTGAAGAGGACGAGGCAATCGCTCGTAACGACGATGAAGAGGGCGCAGGTCGTCACGGGCCGTCATGAGCGAGGCAGTGAACGCAGCAACCATCCAGTAGTGGCGCACGGTGGCGACGACGTAGCGGTCCAGCAGGGAAAGAGTCGTCGCTTCGACTATCTCGGATCGGGAGCGAGGAGCTAGTCGATCGTCACCACGGGTTTGATTGCGACGTGTGGACGTGGTCGGGCATCTTGTAGCTCAGCCCCTCGCCGTCGAACACCGATATCTGGAGAAGCTGGGTGAAATTATCCGATCTGACCATCCTGTTGGTCCGCAACAATCGCAGAAAGCGCTGCTGCATCCGGTACTTGAACAGGGTCGCGAATTTGGGGTCCCGTGGAAAGTCGAAGCTGTCGGCGAGCTCGGTGCCGATGAGGCCCCGCGACAGACGGTAGGCCAAGCCCACCAATCTCTCCCGTTCAGCCGGGTCCTGTATGCCCGCAACCTTTGGAATGGACTGGATCAACAAGTTGGCGACGGCTACAGAATCGGCATCCGGGGGCGGCTCGCACAGGTAGCCGATCTTGTACATCTTTTCCGCTTCCTCGGCGTTCGTATAGAGGATGGTTTCTGGTATCCCCATGAGGTAGCCGGCGTAGCGCCAGACGGCGAGAACGCTCTTTCTTTCATCCTTGCTGAATTTGGCGCCCAGCAACATCGAGTACTCCAGCAGCCGCTTCGAAAAGACGGAGATTGCGAAACCCAGGTGCGCCGCGCTCAATGGCGTCCCCCAGGCTTCGTGATTCCATTCATCCGACTTCGCCAGCAGGCCCCGTATACGGGTATGAACGAACCGAATGCGCGTGGACAGCTTCCACCCCTCGCTGCTTCTCTGCAGGCCGGCAGGAAAGAAGATCTCCAGCATGTGGCGGTTGTTTTGCTGCAGACGCCTTCTGGTGCTCGCCACTCGCCCGGTAATGCTGAAGGACTTGGCGATGAGAGTCGAAAAGCCTTCCACCAGCACTCCCGTGACGAACGCGGCGAGCATCCGGTCCACGTTTTCGTGGAAGGCACGGACCCCGGGACGAAAACCTTCGTAGTAGAGCCACGGAGGCTCCCGGAAGTTCTTGAAGAAATCGCGCAAGGCACGCGGCGCGAGACGCAGAGCTTCCTCGTTCTGCTCTATGCCGGCCCCGATGAACCGGTGCAGGTCGCCTGGAGACAACTCCGCCGAGAGCTCCTCCATGAGCGGGTCGAGCTCGGGGTCACCGATGGTGACGTGCTTGAGGTAGTTATCGGCCAAGGCCTGATCGTAGAGACGGGCCTTTTCGTAGCCTTCGACGTACGCGGTGGGCATCTTTGGCGTGACGTCGCCGGTGACCGATGAGAAAACGACAGAATTCACGAGAAACCCTCCTGTGGCAACCTAATCGCGGTGATCGGACCCCACGGATGCTCAACGGGGGCACGGGCAACTGATGTCAAGGGGCTGCTCGCGGCAGGCCAAAGGTTATAGGCTAGGCCAGTATGGTCCCCACTGTCAAGCCCATAACCAGTCGTTGCGTAATCTCGTACAGCATATGAGCGGACACATCGCGGCTACCGACTCCGCGGCCAGACGCCAGCTGCGACGGCCAGCGGATCCAGAGGGTTCCGTAGCCCAGTATGGCACTAGCCCTCCTAATCTTGACACAGGTGAGCCATCCGGGCACCCTTTGCCGTGAGGCTGGGGGCTAACTGCCGCCTGGGCCGAGTTGCCTAGTACTGTCAAGGAGGCGAGCCATGGCGCCCACATACATCGACGCACGACCGATGCTCCTGCTCTGCGGAATGTCTCTTGTCCTCGCAGTAGGGGTCGGCACGCCGGCTCCGGTCCGTGCCCAGAATCAGACACCTGAGGAAATCGGGCTGCAGATCGCGCAGGGCGCGCGCGTGCGCGAGGAAGGATTCGGCAACTTTGCGGCGCAGCAGGTGATGGTGTTGCGGAACAGGCAGGGGCAGGAGAGCCGGCGTCGGCTCCAGGTGCAGGTTCTTGAAGTGCCGGACGGGGGCAATAGGAGCCTCTTCGTATTCGATGAACCGCGGGACGTACAGGGAACGGCGTTTCTGGTGCATGCCCAGCGTGAAGGCGCGGACGATCAGTGGCTCTACCTTCCCGCATTGAGGCGCGTCAAACGTATCAGCTCGGCGAACCAATCCGGCTCCTTCATGGGCAGCGAGTTTGCCTACGAAGACCTGACCCCGCAGGAAGTGGAGAGGTTCACGTACCGCCATCTGCGCGACGAGCCCTGCGGCGACCTGACCTGCACGGTCACGGAGCGCACACCTATGGACACCGGGTCAAGCTACCGACGCCAGGTGGTTTGGCGCGACACGGACGAGCTTCGCGTCTGGAAGATCGAATACTACGACCGCAAGGATGACCACCTGAAGACGCTCACCATGCGCGACTATCGAGGTGCATGTGCACGGAACCACCGTTGCGATGTGCGCGCCAGCGGTTCCGTATGTCGCTGGCTGCTTTGCGGTTGCACCACGGTCGCCGGAGCGGCGATACCGCGCCGGAGCTTGTGGGCGTGACCGGAGCGACCCCAAGGGACGGGGGCAGGGGTGTGAAAACACACCTGCGTCCGAACCCGTACCAGGCCCTCGGACTGGGGGGTCGCTACCGCCACGGACGGTGCCGCCCGCGCGGCGCCGGACGGCATGTACCCGGAGGCCCAAGACGCTGGCGCGCCGCCGGTTGGACGGCGAGCGACGTGTGAATCGCCGGAGCGCCCAGGTGTGAATCGGACCCCCGCGTCGTTTTCGCACCGCAGTACGGCCGTAAGTCGCCCGCCGCTCACCGGTAGCGCGCTCCCGCCAGGCGCTCGGCCCGCCATGTGCAGCCGCGCCGGATCAGCGCGCGGGCGGGCTGCCGCCGGGCCTGCTTCTCGAGCGCCACGCTCTGCTTCATGGCGGCCTGGAGACCGCCGTACTCGTCGAGGATCTCGACCGCGCCCTCAAGGATCGCCCGCTCGATCCGGGCGAGTTCCTCCTGGACCTCGGGCTCGGGTTCGGCCGAGCCGGATGGCTCGGCCCAGTGGCGCATGACCCTCCGAGCCCGCTCAAGCTCCCTGGTGGTGCGACCGACTGCCACGACCTCGACGGACCGGCCCCGCTTCTGGAGCGCGTACCAGAGTTCGCGGTGCGACGCGCCCCAGGACCGCAGCGCGGTCGCGGTCCTGTGGCCGGGATCGGCGTAGAGGAAGACGGCGCGGCCCGAACCCAGCGCGACAGGGAGCTTGACGGGAAAGTAGCGCCGGGCGGCGGTGGCGGCGCCCCGATACACCCGGACGGGGAGCAGCCCGCGTTCGATGCCGAGAGAATCGAACGCGGCGACTTTCTCGGATTCGGTGGCAAGCCAGGGCAGCTCCGCGTGCTCGATCACGTAGTCGAGCGAGAGCAGACGGCGCATCAGCACCTCGGGCGAGGTCCAACGGTACTGGCTCCCCTTGCCCTTCGCAACACGTCGGCCGGTGTTCAGAGGCCAACGATCTATCTCGACAAGAGCTTCCCGATTCGGGCCCTGATTGGAGGTGCTGCGAGAGGACCGTGCGCTCCGTCCCTGGCGAGCCGTTCTATGAGAGCGATCGTCAAGGGCGGACTTCTCCCCGTCCGATCGCCCCGGCTTTAGCTCGTTGACGATCAGCCCCGAAGGTTGGGATGACGAGGTCGTTGGGTGCTTCCGGGTCGGCTGAGCAGTCTTCTTTCGCATCGTTCTCCTCGGTCGGTCACCGGATCCAGTGATGGACACATGCAAGCGTTGGGTGGGTCGCGCGCGGCGAACCATGGTTCTATCTGAGACTCGGCGGATAGGCCGGCCTGACGCTTATTCGGGTTCTGCGGGGGGGGCCTACGGTTAGGTGAGTGCCTCGGCTTGACTGGTGGCCGGGCGAACGACTCGCTCGAGACTGCCCCCCGCACCCTGGTCCCGGACCCTGGAGCCGACGGCGAGGGGAACGCCCCGCACCACCGCCTCGTGGGGTCCGGGCGCTAGCGCGCTTGCATCGTCAGCTTCGTTGGATCGTAGAGCTCTCCTGTCTTCCAAAGCCGTAGTGTGATCGCCGCAAGCTTGCGGGTCAGGGTCACCCGTGCGAGTTCCGGTCGCATCCCGCGAGCGATCATCTCGTGATAGAAGTCCTGCAGCGGGCCAGGCCGTGGCGGCCGTGGCCGCGCCCTTGAAGACATCCTTGAGCACCCGGTTGTGATTGCGGTTGAGCCCCCGCGTCATGGATGCGCGGCGCCGCCGCACCGGCCGCCCCTCGACCAGAGTGTAGTCCGCGCTTGAGGAGGTCACGACGGCCAGGCCGCTGTAGCCCCATAGGTTCCGCTTGGTGCGGAACCGCCAGGGCGTGCGCATGGTCGCCAGCAGCAGGGCGACCCGCACTGGCCCCAGGAAGGGGATCGTGCCCAGCACGGGCCATGCCGGGTCGCGCCGTGCTTCCGTCACCATGGCGGCCTTCGCCTTGGGCCGCAGTTCACGGAGCACGTCGAGTTGGGCGTACAGCGCCTGCGCCCGGAACCGGACCCCGCGCTCGGGCAGCTTGGCGAGCCACTCGGCCTGGTGCCTCGGGTGGTAGACGCGCTTGCCCGGCGTCTTGATCCCGCGGGCCCGGAACAGTGCCTTCAGCCGCAGCATCACCCGGGTCGTGTCCTCGACCACACTCTGATAGGTCCGAGTGAGCTCCTTCAGCGTGGCCCGATGCGCGCTCCCGTGATAGACCGCCCGTAGCCCCCCGCGGCGCAGCAACTCCGACAGCTCGTCGGCATCGACCTGGTCACCCTTGTTCCCTTGCCGCGACTTCCCACGCCGGTCGCACACGACGACTCGATCCACCACTGGCTCGAGGAGATCGTGCAGCCACTGCGCTTGGGTCCCCTCCTCGAACGCCACATGCACCGCCCCGCGCATCCCGGAGAACCATTCCACGATCACCGGCTCCTCGGTGGCCATGATGCTACGCGCGATCACACGCCCGCCCTCCGCCCGAACCGACGCCAGTGTCGTTGCTTGATGTACATCCAGTGCCACATACTTCGTCGTCCGCTTCATGAGGGCCGCTCCTTGTTGGGTTCCAAGCGTCTTCGTCGACATCTTCTTGGTATCCGCAAGGGGCGTGCTCTCAATATCCGTTAGGGTCAGCGCCTTTAGCTTGTCCACCGTCCGTTCCGGGGTCCGCTCATAGGTTCCACTTAGGCCGGACGTTCCGGTCCCCCCAGAAGCCGAAGCGGGTGATGCGGTACGCCCGCGAAGCTGATTGCCAGCCGGTATCCTTTCTGGTGGTCCGACCGCATCGGCGATCTGCTCGACGAGGTCCGCTTTAGTTATCCTCTTCTCCTAGCCCGAATGCCTGTTGGCGGCCGAGCCTGTCACTCTGGAGCGGTAATTTGCGGCGATGCCAAATCCCTGCGTCAAGTCCACTCCCCGGCCAACCGCTCGCTCCCGGAGCCCATAGACACCCCGTCGCGACGCCGAAGGCCTCAATCCCCATTCAACTCGTGACCTGCGGCGGTTGATGGTGCGGTCCCCGCTCGCTGCCCCGGCAGCGGCGCGGGAAGTTGGGGGTTCAAGGGGGGCGGAGCGTCCCATTGGCCAGACCGCAATGTTCAACATGGCGTGGGCTGGCTTAGGCACCGTAAGGTGCTCCGAGCCAGCCCAGCGGACGCCCTCGAAGCAGCGGCCCGATCTTTCTCAGCGTGCGCGCGTGGAAAAGATCGCCGCTTCGTTGCCCGCGCCAACGCGCTACGGCTTGCCGACCGCCTCCTCGGGTCCACCGGCCACCGGATAGCCGTGTGCTCCCTCCACGCGGCGACGGAGGAGTCTCGAGGGCTGGAAGACCGGCATACTGCGGGGCGGAACTGCGACCGCCTCTCCCGTCCTGGGGTTGCGGGCCGCGCGGTGGCGCACCTTGAAGGTGCCGAACCCCCGGATCTCGATGCCATCGCCTCGGGCGAGCGCGCCCTTCACGGCACCGAGAAAGGCGTCGATCACGAGACCGCATTCCCTCTTGGTGACTCGCGGTCCCATCGCATCGGCGACCTGCTCAACGAGGTCGGCTTTGGTCATCCCTCTTCTCCTCGCCCGAAGTGTGGCCAATTCCTGTCGCTCCGTCACAACAACTTGAGGGACCGCGCGGCCCGGGCGTCAAGTCCGCGCCGTCGGCAATCCCCGGCTCCGCAAGAAACAGGCGTCGCGCGCCGTGGCGATGCGGGAAACCTCCCTCCGTACACCTCGTGGCGGGGCTTCGAGTGCCGGCACGATTCACTTAGGGAGCGTCCAGCGGGCCGGTCATCTCAGGAACAGCGCCTCCTCCCTCGGAGTCGTCGTGAATGGGAGCCGAGCGGGTTCGGGGTCGCAAGGTGTCATATTGACAGGCGACAATCGAGGACTGCACAATCTGCCGGAGCCTGAGGTCCTGGTTGCCGGGACCGTGGAAGGCCTCCACGGGGGTTGGAAGCGTTCCAAGCCATTGCCGAGGAGCGAGTCGTCACGCGACGATAGGGGATGAGACTAGATTCCGGGGGACGCCCGACGCCCGAACGACCGGACGGGGCTGGGACATGGGATTCCGCTACCCAGCGCGGAAAGGGTGATCACAGGGGTGACTGAGAGAGGGCATCCAGGATCAGAAAGCATTGTGTTACATAGCGTTATGATCTATTTCATAGCGGACTGGGCCGCCTACCTGGCCTCGGATGGAGATGCCGAACGCCAATGAAGGTCCTCACATGGAACGTCAACAAAGCAGGCGAATCGCGGCGCGAGCTGTGGAAGATGCTGAAGCGCGAGGATGCGGACATCGTTCTTCTTCAGGAAGTCACCGGGATCCCCGAGTGGATCCGGAACCGCTACCAGTGCCATTCGATATCGCCATGGTACTTTGGAGGCCACAATGCTCCGTTTTCGTCGGCAGTCCTCTCCAAGGGGTCGATCGACGCAACGCTGTATCTGAAATCGGAATTGGAGTGGGTTAACAGAATCCACACGGAACGCTACGGATGGATCGTCGGATGTGAAATCACTCTTAACTCTGGAGAGCGATTCCGGGTCGTTGCAGTTCACTCTCCAGCATTTGCCATTCCACGGGATCAGTGGGCCGACGCAGATGTCTCCAGCATCAAGCTGACGAACAATCCCGAGCTTTGGTTCACGGAAATCTTGTGGGCCCTGCTCCGCACTGCGAGTATCGCCGACGGCACCAACTGGATTGTTAGCGGAGACTTCAACAGTTCTGTCAAGTTCGACAAGCCGAAGGACAGAGGCAACCAGGAGATCATCGACCGGCTCAATCGGCTCGGGCTGACCGATTGCCTAAGTCACTTGCATTACGGCGCCGTGCCTACGTTTCAGCACACAAGAAAGGTTGTTGAACAACAGCTCGATTACTGCTACGTGAACGGGCCGATGCTTGAGCGCTTGACCCAGGCGCGAGTGCCGAGTCACGAGGTCAACTACAACCCAGGATGCAGTGAGATTATCGATGCGCACGAAATCGGCCTCAGGGTCCTCGCGCCGACGCAATTCTACGAGTACAAGAGTCACGCTGGAGCCAGGGCAACATTCGATCTTGGCTGGCTCGAGACCATGATGCGGGATGCAACCAGGCAGCTCGCATCGATGATCGGCGGCGAAACGGTAATGGACTTCCGGTTAGACGTCTTTCCGGAAAGATTTTCCTGGCCTCAACCACGAGCACACCGGTGGTGACTATGCCCTGGCCATGATGGCGGGTCGTCGGCCGCTCATCACTGGAGCGATCGATTAGATTCGAGCTTGTATCCACGTGCAGCGCACGGCCAGCCAAGTCGGACGTGGCCAATAGACGAGCTGCCGTCCCGGCAGGTTGCCTTCTGTTCCCCGGGTACCGGCTCTCGTGCCCAGTCCTCGAGAGACTTCCTAGTGCGCAATGAGATCGCTGCCGGTGATGACGACCCAGTTCGATGATCCAGCGCAGCTCCTGATTCGGGGCGACTCTAGAGCGCCTGATTTCCAGATAGTCGTCCCCGCGCCCGGCCTCCTCGAGGATCCGGCGCACCGCGTGGCAGAAGTTCCGGCAATAACCGGCCCGACGGTGGCCTCCGCACGCCTGAGCGCCCGTAACCACGGCCTGCCGCGCTTTCGCCTCAGGCGCCGCACCACTGCCTAGTAGCTGCCCCGTACCCGGTGGTCTCGACTCTGGGTTGGCCGACCCTGGCCCGTGGGCCCGCCGTCCCCCAACCCCCACTGGATCGCCTCGATGCGTCTCCGCGTAGTCATCCAGCGCCGTGGGCTGATCCGCACTACCGTCCCTCTGCGGCCCCTCGTCAAGCTTTCTTCATGCGACAAGCAACAGCGCTCCTTCTCACACCCCAAGCTGCTGACCGGTCAGTTGCCGAACCGACGGGCCACGCCCTCGTATCCACTTCGCCGCCATCAGCTGCTCTTTGCCCCGGCTTCACCTAACCTGACCTCGGGATCGCGAGCCGATCTGGGGGGGGCATCGGGCGCCCAAGTCAACTCACCAGGTGCGCAAAAGCTGGATGTCTCCTAAGCCGGGGAATGGGGTGTGCTCCTGCACGGCGAGGTTGGGTCAATAGGTGTGTAAACGTATCAGGCGGCATTCTTCCGCTGTTGGGTTGAGACGGGCTTTCCGTCTTCGAACTTCCTTCCTTCAAACACGTCCTTGAGGAGGTGAGGAGCGTCGAGCTTTCGGAACCGCTTCTCGGCCACCAAGAGCAACTTCCAGATCAGCGCCGTAGCGCTCTCGACCCGCTTGAATCGCTTCGCCACCGTCGTCCTGAGCCGTACCACAGCGAACGGGCTCTCGACCACGTTCGTCGTGCGTAGATGCTTCGAGGTGATCCTCGGGGAAGTCGTAGAACGCCACCATCCGCTCCCAGTCGTCCTCGAGTACGTCCACCGCCTTCGGATACCACGGCCTGTAGCGCCTGGCGAACACTTCGCGGGCCTTCACAGCCTCGGCCCGGCTCGGTGCGTAGACCACACGGCCCTGAGAAGATCCTTCGCCTCGCTCTGCTCCCGCTGCGGCAGCCGGTCCAGCACGTTCCTCATCTTGTGGTTCCAGCACCGTTGCTCGCCCGCCTCAGGCCATACCTGCCGTACTGCGCCCCAGATCGCAGCGTTACCGTCCGCCATCAGAAGCCGGGGCGCCTCGATGCCGCGTGCCTTCAGATCCCGCAACACCTCGGACCAGGACTCGACCGACTCTCGGTAGCCCGCTCTCAGGGCCAACACCTCTTTCGTCCCGTCTCGCATGGCACCCAGCACCACCAGCAGCGCCGCTTTGTCCCGCTCCAGCCCTGCCTTCACATAGATCCCGTCCGCCCACACGTAGACGACCTCACGACCCTCCAGGCGACGCTGGCTCCATTCCTCGAACTCCGCCGTCCATCCCGCCCGCAGCCGCCGAATCGAAGACTTCGACAGCGGTGCCCCCTCGCCCAGCAGGCCCCGCATCGCCAACTCGAAGTCTCCCTCCGCCAGTCCGTGCAGATACAGCTCCGGAAGCAGAGCGCCCAGCTCCTTCGTCCGCCTCGCGAACAACGGCAGCACGCGGCTCTCGAACCGCTCCTCAAGGCCTCGAACTCGAGGGCGTCGGAGTGTGATCGTGCCCGAGCTCATCGCCAGCCGCCTCGGCTTGCCGTATCCGTTGCGGTAGCCCTCGGTCGCGTCCACCACCCTCCTACGCTCTGACTTCTCTCGCCCTAGCAACTCCGTGACTTCCTCCTCCAAGATCTGTTGAATGAACTCCTGCTCCTTCTCCCGAACCACTTCTTCCAGAACTTCCCACACGGGCGTCCTGGACTCACCCTCGGGTCCCACCGTATTCTTCCTCACGAGGCGTCGTTCCTTTCCCCCGGGCTGTCACCCGGAGTTCGCTGGTTATTACTCAGCGGAAAGGTACGTCGCCTCTCTTTTTAGGAGAGTCAGGAGGTGGCGCGGTGCCCGTAGGGTACGGTGCGATATCCGCACGCTTTCGCGGCGGCGCTCAGTCCGGCTCCCATAGGTCCGTTTCCACCCCCTGCTCACCGAACCCGGCGTGCGGATTTCCCGCACCGGGCTCTCCAGTGGGACCATGCGCCTCGCACACGGAACGCCGAACCAGGAACCTACGCAGGACCGGTGGTTTGCTGCCACCAGTTCTCAGAAGCTGCACGGCTTTACCCGCATTGAACCCTGTCCGGCGCGTCGCCAGGCCTGTTTACGCCCTGACGACATCAGGCCTTCCCAAAATGCGCGGCTGGCCCGACTCCTTCGCTTATGCATGTGATGCTTCCGGACTCCCTGCCCTTCACGCGGGGATTCTAGGCAGAGCCACTCCCGCAGGCCTTCGCCCTTCCGTCATCGGTCCGCACCTGAGGCCCCTTTCCTCGGCGGGCATTGCCCCGCGTCTTCAGTCGTACGGGCCTCTCCGCCACCCTACCGGCCCGGCCTTCCCTTCACGGGGTTCCGGTTGCCGCGTGCACGGCACCGACAGCGCTTCCCGTGTTGCTACGCATTCCATCTTCCATACGTGCCGACGCCATTGCCCCGGCGGAAACCGGCGGTGCTCTCGGTGCTCTCTTCCCGCCGGTCGGCGGCCTTCCCCTAGGTGTGGGAGGGTCGGCTCCCGCATTGGATGTTTCGAGGCCTGCTCAGCGTTCACTCACGTTTCGGCCCGCATGGTCGCTGAGCCGCCCAAGGCGGCCCTTCTGCCAGAGTGCTTCAGTCCACGTCGTTACCTCCGTAAACCGCCCTGGCTACTACCAGTCGGAGCAACAGCTACCGGGTGAGATTCGCACCCACCAGGAATACGTGCCTTTCCACGGCACACCACACCCTTTGATCCTAGCTCGATGTGTGTCAGGACTATGCACGTGTTGCAGCCAAGGGCCTTGACTCTCTGCATGCTCTTATCCTTCCAAGCCGGTGATTGGGAACGGCCAGGCAAGCCCGGTGTCAAAGCCAACGTCATTTTCTTCGACAGCTGTGAGGCCAGTCCCGACCGGTGGACGAGGGAGACCTGGTACTACGATTACCGAACCAACGTCCACCGCACCCTCAAGCAGAAGCCGATGCGCTTCGAACATCTCGCCGAGTTCATCGAATGCTATAACCCGTCTAACGGGCACAAGCGCGAAGGAACCCAGGACGAGGAGGAGAACCCGGACGGGCAGTGGCGAAACTACAGCTACGCCGAGTTCATCACCCGCGATAGAACCAGCCTCGACCTCTTGTGGCTTAGGAACAAGAGCTTGACCGCCTTGGAAAACCTCGCCGGACCGGACGAACTCACTGAGGCGATCATTGAGAATCTCGAAGCTGGTCTCGATAGCTTCCGCGAGGTACTAGCCGGCTGGAGCCACGTGAGGAATAGCCATGAATGAGGAGAGCGGCACCGAGTACCAGCTTCACGCAGCATCCGGGGACCTACTTGAGGGACTGAGTGGATCCGTTGCGCTCGACCGAATCCGGGCTCTCCTCTCTGATTGGCTTCGCATCGAGAACATGGTGATTCTCGTCGGATCTGGATGTTCGATCTCACGGAACGATGTCACGCTTGCACGACTTCAGGATCATGTACTGGACACCGTGCTCGATTTGGGCACCGACCTTCCAGACCTGGGCAAGGCGCTTGACCTAGTGCGGGCTCGGAAGGACCAGGGCAACGACACCGTGGGATTTGAGACCTGGCTGTCGAGCATCGCTACCGCGGAACATGCCCTTAATGCCTCGGGATCGCTGTTTCAGTCCGTGGGCGCACGCCTCGGGTCGGAGGAAGCCCAACTCAAGCCCAGTGAGCTGTCCAGCTTGATGGCAGCCATTTCAAGGATCGTAGTCTCCCGCTGCTCACTGACCCTCCCACCTTTCGCAACTGATGGTCCGTCCGGTCATCACGCTCTGGTCGCGAAGCTCGTCGCCCGCGACCCTACGCTTGGAAGAGCCCACCTCTTCACAGTCAACTACGATCTCCTCGTGGAGGCGGCAGCTGACGACTTGCGAGTGCGCTACTCAACCGGATTCATCGGAACGGTTGAGCCGAAGTTCGACTCCTCTGCCTATGCGCTGGACCTGTACTACCCAGGCGAGGTAGCCGAGGGTCGAGTTCAGCGGTTCGACAAATTCTTCCATCTCTACAAGCTGCACGGCTCGGTTGATTGGCGGCGGAAATCCCAGAGTGAGCTCATCCGTGCAGATTCTCGGTCGCTCCCTCACTGGACAGACTGGCAGAGATGGGCTCGCAACGACAAGCTCGACTTTCTCCGCAGCGACGCAGGGGACGCTGTCGCCATTCTCCCGACCGAGAGCAAGTACCTGCAGTCGATCGGGATGCCGTACGCGCATCTCTTCCGAGCTCTCGACGGTCGCCTTAAGACTCCTCAGACCTTCTTTCTGATCCTTGGCTATGGCTTCGGAGATGAGCACATCAACCGAATCATCGAGGAGGCTCTAACCAACCCGGGCTTGGTCGTATTGATCGTCGATCCCACCCCACCTCCACAGCTAAGACAACGTCTGGAGCGCTATCAAACCGCTGGCGAGCGCGCTTTTCTCCTAACCAGCACCCGTTCAGACGAAGAGGGACCGCCTCAACAGGCCACCTTCGAGGACTTCGCGGTAAACCTCATGCCGCACGTCAGGTGGCTGGATGACTTCGTACGGCTCCGCCGAGTCGAACGGCTCGTTCGCGAGGGGCTTCCGGGCTGTGAGTCGGCTGAAGAGTCCGATGAAGGAGACGGTCCATGACGGAGCCCCTCGGGCGCGTTGTAGAAGTGCACGGATCCAGCGTCAAGATCGAGCTAGATCGTGACCATCGAAGCCCGATTCGAGCGGGGCTTGACGGGGCGGCAGCTCAGGTCAAGGTCAACGCCTTCGTCACCTTTTCGATCGGTGCCGGTGAGGACGTCTTGGGAATCATTACAGACCTCTACGCGCGGGAGGTTTTTGAGCCGGAAGATCAGCGGCTGTCCCTTGAACTGGTCCGTCCGAGACGCACAGCAACGATTCAGCTTCTGGGGGTCGTCCGATCGACCCACGGTGGTGAGATGGCCTTCGATCCCGGCGTAACTATCCTCCCAACCCTGGATACGCCGGCACACCCAGCCGCTAAGAACATCCTGCACACGGTGCTTGAACGAGCGCCAATTCGGAATAGGCCAGACGGCTGGTCGTCGGAAGCCCCGTTCGATACAGCGCTCGAAGTTGGAGACGCCACTGCCGCAACCGATCACACGGTTGTCGCCTCATACAATGATCTCTTCTCGCGGCCTCTCGCCGTGGTTGGCAACACCGGCTCCGGGAAGTCCTGTACCATTGCAACGCTCCTGCAATCGGCGGCGGCAGCCCACGGTGAGTCTTGGCCGAGACCCCGTTTCTTCATACTAGACCTCAATGGCGAGTATGCCCAGGCCATGGATGTGCCGGAACCCACGGGTGGAAAGCAGCCGAACCGCATCTATGTAAGCGGGTGCGAGGCTACCGTGCCGATGTGGCTCATGAACGCTCACGAGGTTTGCCAGTGGCTGAGTGCCGCCGAGCAAACGCAACAGCCTGCCCTCGTGAATCTGTGGGCCCTTGCCAAGGGCGCCCGGGCGAGTGTTGCTCTGGAACGCAGGGACCTTCAGCACGGGGTCCACCAAATCGGCGCAATGCTCATGTGGATCAACGACCCTGACATGCAGAGGAAAGGTGATACGTGTCTCCAGGCCTGGAATGCAACACTCGGTTACCTGCCGTGGATACCAGACGAAGTGGACCTGCAGGAGGTTGTTGCAGAAATCGATCGCATCCTCAAGCCCGCCGATACCAATGAGTGGGCCCACTCACGATCCTTCGGGAGCGATGAAGTTTCGTTCCGAGATGCCCTGCTTCGTGTGAACGAAGCTGCCGAACAACGGCTGGATGCCTCGCCAACCACGATTGAGCAAACAGCAGACAAGCCAGTTCATTTTCTAGTCAGCACCCTAGATAACGCTCAGAACCTCGAAACCGCCGCCGAGCTTGCGCCGGGCGATCGGGGCGTCAGACAATTTCTCCAGGGTTTGCAGCTGCGAATTCAGAATCGGAGGAACGACCGTCGTTGGCACGCTTTCTACAACTACGACGCACTGGGTATAGCCTCGATCAGCGACTGGCTTTCAATGCTCGGAATTGGGAAAGCCGAGTTAGCGCCGACCGTCGTAATCGACTGCTCGATGCTAAGCCATGAGGTTCTGCCCTACGTTTGTGGCATCATCGGTCGGGTGCTCCTCGAAGTACGCGAACACGCGGTAGCCGCTGCGCGATTCAAGGAGCCGTGGGTTATCGTCCTTGAAGAGGCACACAACTACGTGCGCCCCCGTCGGCAAGACGAGTCGAAGGGCTCTGCCGTGTCCCGTGAGGCGTTCGAGCGAATTGCAAAGGAGGGCCGCAAGTTCGGCCTCTCCCTCATCGCCGCGAGCCAACGCCCGAGCGACGTTAGCGCCACCGTTCTCTCGCAATGCGCGAACTTCGTTGTTCACCGCCTCCAAAATCCCGAAGATATCGATCACTTCCGCAAGATCGTCCCTTCCCAATCTAGGAGGCTGATGGACCAGATTACCATCCTAGCCCCTGGGGAAGCAGTTGTCGTCGGAAGCGCCTTCAACGTCCCGACACGGGCGAGAATCCGACTGCCGGACCCGGTACCTGCGTCACCCACCTCGAGTCCGTTTGTCGCGTGGGCTCCTAGGAGCGATCCCTTCGATATTGACCAGCCGTTGAGCACCTGGTCCTCCGAGACGACATCTGAGGAGCTGGCATCCTCGGAGAATCTGACACCAGACGAATAGGAACGGATTGCTGAACGCTACTGGGGGGCACTCCCGTCCGCCTCGACACCGTCCGAGCTGCCGGAGAGCCAGGGGAACCTGTCTGTGCTGAGACGGTATTCACCTGACAGTTGACCACGAGAGAGGACGGTGGCCAGCCGCCCTCGCCGGAGCTAATTGAGAGATGTCGAAGTCACTCACTTAGCACGGGAGAGAAGATGACCACCGTCCAGGGGGAGAAGATAGCGCGCCGCAAGCTGAGCCTGCTACAGTTGGCCCAGGAGCTCGGCAACGTGAGCAAGGCGTGCAAGATCGTGGGCTACAGCCGGCAGCAGTTCTACGAGATCAGGAGGAACTTCCAGCTTTACGGGGCCGAGGGGCTGATCGACCAGCTTCCGGGGCCGAAGGGACCGCACCCGAACCGGGTGAGTGAAGAGATTGAGCAGGCGGTCTTGGCCCACGCCTTGGAGGCTCCGACGCACGGAGCTCAGCGGGTCGCGGACGAGTTGCTGCTCGGAGGGATCCAGGTGAGCTCAGGAGGCGTACGGGGCGTGTGGAGCCGGCATGGCCTCACCACGAAGCACGAACGGCTGCTCAGGCTCGAAGAGACGGCCAGGGAACGGAAGCTGAAGCTGACCGACGAGCAGATCGAGCTGCTGGAGCGCTTCAGTCCCGAGTTCCGGGAGCGCCACATCGAAGTCCATTACCCGGGCGACCTCGTCGCCGTGGACACGTTCTTCGTCGGAACGCTGAAGGGGGTCGGCAAGGTGTACCTGCAGACCGTGCTCGATTGCTTCAGCCGCTACGCCTGGGGCCGGCTCTACACGAGCAAGCTCCCGCTCACGGCGGTGCAGGTGATGAATAACGACGTGTTGCCGTTCTTCGATGAGCACCGGGTCCGGGTGAAGACCGTGCTCAGCGACAACGGCCGCGAGTTCTGCGGCCGTCCGGACCGTCACCCATATGAGCTGTTCCTTCAGCTCGAGGACATCGAGCACCGCACGACGAAGGTGGGCAGGCCCCAATCCAACGGCTTCATCGAGCGCTTCCACCGCACGCTCCTCGACGAGCACTTGAGGGTGAAGGGCCGCACCACCTGGTACGAGACCGTCGAGGAGATGCAGCAGGACCTCGAGGCGTATCTGGAGACCTACAACCGGAAGCGGCCGCACCGCGGTCGAGCCATGGAGGGCCGCACGCCCTATCAGGTCTTCAAGGCCGGTCTCACCGACGCCAGGAAGGCCGCAAAGGCCAGGAAGGAGGAGGCTAAGACGAAGGCAGCCTAGACACAGCTCCGGCGAGGGCCAACTGTCAGGTCATTACCATCTCTGTACAACCTGTCCCACGCCTGGAAGTCTCGCCCCTCTTCAGGCTCATCTCCGAATTGGAAGAAACTCCCCCCCCCCCAATAGCAGACGGCAGCTCCAGAGCTACCGGATTCCATCAGACTTCCTCTTCCAAATCTCCACGGTTAATCCGGTCGTGTTTGAGCTCTTCGGGCGGACAGCCCAGGTGCTCCCCCGAAGCTTCACGGCAGTACTCGGCTAGCGTCCGGGGCGTGCCACCGTGTATGAACTGGTACAGCATAGACCGCCTCTCTCGCCCGATTCGCGAGCGAGGTTTGCGCCGGCAGCGATTCACACTGGACGGATTTTGAGCATCCATACGGGATCTGTTGTGCCGATTGAGGAGTGCTGAACACATATCAGACGACGGTGTGCGTGCGGGTGCGCCTCTCTCCCTGGTATCGTCGTTCTCCACCTCCGCCTGCTTCAGTAATTTCAGGGGCAGCGGGTGTCTCACTGACATCCGCAGAGAGGGCAAAGGGCGGTCAAGCTCGCCCAGGCGAAGCACCTCCGCTACAGTCCTTCCTTCTCGTCCTCCAAGAGCTGCTTGAGTTTCTCCAGGCGTTCTTTTGCAATCGCTTGTGCGGTTCCGCCCAACACAACCGGATAGATTGTACCTCCGAGGTAGTTAGCTGCTTCATACTCAGCCTGCTGACGACGAAACTCCATCCAGGCATCCTGACTGGAACGCAATAGCACCCTTCTATCACCGTCTAACAGGCTCGATAGCTTCTCAAACACTGCTGTAATCTTGCGGTCAAGATCCGCAAGATATTCAGCCGACTCTCGGTTCATTTCGACCGCCGTCAACGGAGCATTTGGGTGGAGAAGGTTTCCCAGTACCTCTTCCGCCGCGCTCAAGAATGAGACCGAAGATTTGAGGGCCTCTCCGAGCACCATGCGATCGGGTTTATCGGAGTCAGTCAACTCGTGCGCGTAAATGTGACGCAGTCGAAACATCTCCTTCACGTGTCTTAGAACGACATCGGGCTCCGTGATAATTGGATCCTGGGGCTCGCCTTTGATTTCGACGTCCCAGCGACTGTGAACGTTTGTCAATTGCTCAAGGAATTTCGTGCCAGTTATAGTCGACCTGATCGCGTCAATCTGCTCAAGACCATTGATAGACACCAAATGTGCGAAGAGATCGCCGATCGATATTCGTTGACCGTGAACGGCATCGAGTATGTCGAAGTTGGCACGGAAGTCTCGGACTTGACGGAGATGACGTGCGTTATCTGCGAAGTGGCCACCAGCGTCGATACATTCTTTCGCAGCTGACCGGAAGAACCCCTCAATGCCTGCGACTATTCCTATCGGTATGTAACGAAGGAACTCGGGATGAAGCTCCGGAGACGACTGAAACACACGTACGATAACCATCAAGCGAATAGGAAACACGACGGGATAGTACGGAGTGCTCTGCCGTTGGCGGATTTCTTCAATTTCTCCGACGAGATCACGTGTCGTCATGGTGTCCTAAGTATAGATAATTCAGTGCGATTATCAGAATATAGGTCAGCCGCAGGTCGAGAAGGCGCGCGTGGCCTATGTTGGAGGTGGCCGAGCGGATGGACGGCAGCTACAGTATCGTGGCCTAAAGACTCAAGTGGCCCATGTGTACGCTAGGAATATACCGATACCCACGGAGGCCCAGCGGATCACCTTGATGCCCAGATAGCGCCGCCACCCGAGTTTCTCTACATCTAGCGGTCGCAGCGGGGGCTCTTTGGACAGCCGCCTGTAGAGGCGCGGGTGGCGCCGCTCTATCCACGCCCATAGTACCGGCAGCCCCACGATTTCCAGGTCGCGCTCCGCCCGGCCCATGACCCTTCCCAAGCGCATCGTCAGGGCAAGGAGAAGCGCGGTTTCGAGCGGTCGGTGCAGCACGAAGACGCCCACGTACACCGATATAAGAAAAAACACCAGGCGGGGAATCCCCGGGGATAACATGCCCCGAAACCAGCACCGCCAGCTGCACTCATGCAGCCTGGGGTCAGTTCGTGTCTTCAGGTACGAGTAGGCTGACCCTATTGCGCCAGGTGTCATCTGATCTCTTTGGTCGGGATCTTGGGGAGCGCGGGGTTCGGCCGGGTGGGGGCGGCTACCCCGCCGCCGCTTCTTTCCGTGCTACACGCCGGGTGTCTACGAAGTTCCGGGGGCGCAACATATCGTGTGTGCTAGCCCCACCTACCACTACAAACGGTGGCCAAGCACCCCCATCGGGCGTCAACGCACACCCCCCCCCAATCGTTACAACCAAACGATACCACGACCCGCCTCTCTCAGGGACTGGCCGTGTAATCGCACTGCGTCCTAAACTTAGGGTTTGGTTTACCTCCAACTCGCCTGCTCAATCGCGTCGAGTTCTGCAGTCGGGGTTTGAGTCGCTTCAGTATTGGTGACGTACGAGGATACAGTTTCTATGTCAGAGTACAGCAGTTACGTGAGTGATTTCCCCGCTCGATGTGCTGACGTACTCGAGAAATTCCGGTTCCCAGCGCGTAGTGTGGGAAGAGACGTGACGCTCCTTCTCTCGATCACTTCGGTCGGGCTGGTCATCCCACACGAGCGACTCAAACCGAAGGGCGATACTCCGCATCCTTAAGGAGATCGTGATCGCTATCTAGACGCGGCTCGGCAGTACAAAGAACTTCTGGATGAGTCTTTCCTTTCTTCTGTGCTCTGGAGCGACAACGAGCCGTCTTCGTGGAGAAAGGGCAAGGTCCCGAACGTCCGATTAGGAGCACCGAACTCCTGGAAAGAGCTCACCAGCGCTGAGACCCTCAGATCCACAGTGTGTGCAGGGACTGTACTCAGGATCCTGAGGAATGCGTTGGCTCATGGGAACATCATCACACGTGGTCGGAGGATTGAGGACATCGTGCTGCCCGCGCGTATGGCAACATTGCGGCCGTGCGCCGCTCAGCCGGGCTGTACAGAGATGGTAATGACCTGACAGTTGGCCCTCGCCGGAGCTGTGTCTAGGCTGCCTTCGTCTTAGCCTCCTCCTTCCTGGCCTTTGCGGCCTTCCTGGCGTCGGTGAGACCGGCCTTGAAGACCTGATAGGGCGTGCGGCCCTCCATGGCTCGACCGCGGTGCGGCCGCTTCCGGTTGTAGGTCTCCAGATACGCCTCGAGGTCCTGCTGCATCTCCTCGACGGTCTCGTACCAGGTCGTGCGGCCCTTCACCCTCAAGTGCTCGTCGAGGAGCGTGCGGTGGAAGCGCTCGATGAAGCCGTTGGACTGGGGCCTGCCCACCTTCGTCGTGCGGTGCTCGATGTCCTCGAGCTGAAGGAACAGCTCATATGGGTGACGGTCCGGACGGCCGCAGAACTCGCGGCCGTTGTCGCTGAGCACGGTCTTCACCCGGACCCGGTGCTCATCGAAGAACGGCAACACGTCGTTATTCATCACCTGCACCGCCGTGAGCGGGAGCTTGCTCGTGTAGAGCCGGCCCCAGGCGTAGCGGCTGAAGCAATCGAGCACGGTCTGCAGGTACACCTTGCCGACCCCCTTCAGCGTTCCGACGAAGAACGTGTCCACGGCGACGAGGTCGCCCGGGTAATGGACTTCGATGTGGCGCTCCCGGAACTCGGGACTGAAGCGCTCCAGCAGCTCGATCTGCTCGTCGGTCAGCTTCAGCTTCCGTTCCCTGGCCGTCTCTTCGAGCCTGAGCAGCCGTTCGTGCTTCGTGGTGAGGCCATGCCGGCTCCACACGCCCCGTACGCCTCCTGAGCTCACCTGGATCCCTCCGAGCAGCAACTCGTCCGCGACCCGCTGAGCTCCGTGCGTCGGAGCCTCCAAGGCGTGGGCCAAGACCGCCTGCTCAATCTCTTCACTCACCCGGTTCGGGTGCGGTCCCTTCGGCCCCGGAAGCTGGTCGATCAGCCCCTCGGCCCCGTAAAGCTGGAAGTTCCTCCTGATCTCGTAGAACTGCTGCCGGCTGTAGCCCACGATCTTGCACGCCTTGCTCACGTTGCCGAGCTCCTGGGCCAACTGTAGCAGGCTCAGCTTGCGGCGCGCTATCTTCTCCCCCTGGACGGTGGTCATCTTCTCTCCCGTGCTAAGTGAGTGACTTCGACATCTCTCAATTAGCTCCGGCGAGGGCGGCTGGCCACCGTCCTCTCTCGTGGTCAACTGTCAGGTGAATACCGTCTCAGCACAGCCGGGCGCCCCGTCGCACCGGCGGATTGCCAGATCGCGGCGATCGCGGCGTCTCGCAGCATGGCGGTAGCGACGCGCAACGTTCGGGATTTCGAGAATATGGACATCGAGGTCGTCGATCCCTGGGCAGGGGCATGAGCGGTACGACCGAAGCCTTCTCCCGCGTCAAGATCGACGCTCTGCTCAGGGATGCGGGCTGGAATCTGACGGATGGCTCGAGTGTGCTCTTCGAACACACGCTGCCCGACGGTACGCGCTCGGATTACGTGCTCTGCGACCGGCAAGGCAGGCCGATGGCAGCCCTCGAAGCGAAACGCGCTAGCACCAACCCCGTCGAGGCTCGAGCCAAGGGTTGCCACTACGCCGAGCAGCTCGAGGTCCCTTTCGTTTTCCTGTCGAACGGCGAGGAAGTGTGGTTCTTGGACCGCGAGACCGACGCGCATGCCCGCAAGATCGCGGGCTTCTATTCGCAGGACGACCTGGAGCGACGGATTGCTACGCGCAAGGTCCGCCGCGACCTGTCCACCGTCGCGATCGACCGCAAGATCGTCGACCGCGACTACCAGCTCGAGTGCATCGAGGCGTTGTCTGGCTTGGTTTGACGACGCAGAATCCCGTCCGCTCGGTCTATCTCACCTCCGGCCGCAGTCGGCGATTGCGCTTCGGCAAGCATCCCGTCGAGCTGCGCCACGCTCCCCGGTGGCAGTTGGCGGCTCCGCACAGGATGGCGGGAGTGGTGATCCGCGCCCTGGCATGGCTCGGCCCCGAAGAGGTCGAAGACAGCCTCGACGCGATCCTGCCCAAGCTCTCGGAGGAAGACCTCGAGGAGCTTGCGGTCACGCGGGGCGTCATGCCGGTGTGGATGGCGGAGCCGCTGACCACGCGTCTGGCGCATGGCTGAAGCACTGTTTCAGCGCCTGGCGGCCGAAGAGCGCCGTCATGCCTTGCGTGCCGCTCAAGCCGAATGCCCGCACCCGGCGTTCGTGCTCGAGAAAGACATCTGGGTGGTCGCAACCCTCGGCGTCCTGTTCGACGCCCCGTTCGGCCATCAGTTGGTGTTCAAAGGCGGCACCTCCTTGTCCAAGGTGTGGCGCGCGATCCGGCGGTTCTCGGACGTCATCGACATCACCTACGACATCCGCGGCTTCGCACCGGATCTGGTTGCCGGTGCCGGCCACGAGGCACTGCCGCCCACGCGCAGTCAGGAGAGGCGCTGGACAAAGGCGATCCGTCCCCGCCTTGCCGAATGGGTCCGCGAGCGGGCCGGCCCGTTCGTCCAGGAAGGGCTTGCACGCGCCGGGTTCGTGGCGTGGGTTCGTGCGGAGGCCGAGCGACTCCACGTGACGTACGAACCGCTGTTCCAGTCCTTCGGAACCATACGGCCGGAGGTCAAGGTCGACTTCGGGGCACGCTCCACCGGCGAGCCCCACGCTGCCCATGCGGTTGTGTGCGATGCCGCGGCGTACCTTCCGGATCTGACGTTTCCGGAGGCACGTCCAGCCGTCATGCTGGCGGAGCGTACATTCTGGGAGAAAGCCACCTCGATGCACGTTCACTGCCTTCAGGGGCGCCGCCGCGGCGAGCGCTGGTCGAGGCACTGGCACGATCTCGCTCGCCTTGACGACGCCGGGATCGCGGCACGGGCTCTGGCGGACCGCGAACTCGCGCTCTCGGTTGCGCGCCACAAGGCAATGTTCTTCCGCGAGAACGATTCCGGCGGCCAGCGGATCGACTACGAGGCCGCGGTCTCGGGCTCGCTCAGGCTCGTTCCCTCCGGCGCCGCACAGGAGGTGCTCGCCAATGATTACGCCAGCATGGTCGCATCGGGGATGTTGCTGGACGAAGATGAGCCGTTCGGCACGCTCATGGAGCGATGCGCCATGATCGAGGCGCGGGCCAACGCTCCGTGGATGACGGACCGATAAGTCCGGCCATGGATGTCTTCGCATTTTCGTGACGAGCTCGCCGCCGAGTACGAGAGGTTCTCCCGAAGCTTCACCCGCATCCGGGCAGAGGACATCTCGCGGCAGGTGGACGCGGCCTACGCCGCCCGCCGATTCTGGCCCGGAGCCGCTCATCCAGCTGAACCCGAGCTTCGAGCCGGGAGGATGGCCCCACACCTCGAAGGTCGGCGCCGCGCCCGGCGCTCAGCGGGAGATCACGGTCCCGTACACGGTCAGGTCCCTGAGCGCGAAGTCCTCGCCCGCCACCCAGTTCTACGCAGGGTTCCCGATATGAGAGAAGACAATAATCCACGCATCCATTTCCCTGACGGTTTTAATAGGGACGGCTGTAAGGTAGATGTGTGGGTTGGCAAGTGGTCTGACCATAGCCGAGCAGGATGGGACCTCGCGCATGAGTGCGTCCATCTGCTAGATCCTATCATGGAGAAGTACGCCACATATCTTGAGGAGGGACTAGCGACATGGTATCAGGATAGTCCACAGCTCCATCCCGACTACCAGAACATCCGCAGCCTGGTTCAGGGGCATATCAACGGACACCCAGAAGGAATGCGACATAAGGACCCGAAATACCGCGGGGCGAAAGAGCTCGTGCAGAAGTGCATGCCCGAGATCAAATCTGCTGTGCGAAGTATCCGAAAGAAAGGCGCGAAACAACCCATGTGTGGAATCGTCAGGAGTCGCCCTTGACAATCGGCTTCCGCGCGACTCATGCTTGGGCCATGCCAATATGTCCGAGGTGATGAACTCTTCGCGGCTGGACCGCTATGTCGCCGCCGTGCTCTGCTACCGCTGGCCGGTTGTGGCGCTTACTACGGCTCTCATGTTGGCGGCGACTGCCGGTGTTGCCTTCATTACCATCACGAATGACTATCGGATTCTGTTTAGTGAGGACAATCCGCAACTTCTCGCTTTCGACGCCCTAGAGAACACCTACGCCGTCTCCAACCGCGCCCTGATCGCCGTGGCACCAAGGGAGGGCACCGTGTTCACGCGCGAGGCGCTCGGCGCGATCGTGGAGCTAACCGACGCAGCTTGGCAGGCGCCGTACTCCAGCCGTGTCAACTCGCTCACCAACTACAGCCACAGCGAGGCTTTCGGTGAGGACGACCTTATCGTCGCCCCGCTCGTCGAAGATCCCGACGGCCTGAGTGATGCCGACCTCGCTCGGATTGAGACGATTGCGCGGAACGCCATAGATATTGCCGGCCGTCTGATCTCCTACGACGGGCGCGTGGCAGGCGTCGCGATCAACTTCGTCCTCCCCGAGAATCCCGATCAGGCGGTGACCGAAATCACCGACTATCTGAATGCGGTCGTGGACGAAGCCCGCGCAAGCCACCCCGAAATCGACTACTTCACGACCGGCGACGTCGTGATGAACCGAACGTTTTCGGACGCTACGCGCGACGACATTCGGACGTTGACGCCGATCGTGTTCCTCGTCATCGTCGTCGCCACGGTTCTCCTGCTGCGCTCGGCGTTCGCCACGTTGGCGGTCGTCGCCATGCTCCTATTCGTTGTCAGCACGACCATGGGGTTTGCCGGATGGCGGGGCGTGGTGTTCAGCCCTACCAACGTCGGCGTGCCAATCATCGTCATGGTTATAGCGGTTGCGGATTCGATCCACGTCATCTCGACTGTCTTACTGGGGATACGGCGCGGACTGGACAAATTCACTGCGATTATCGAGTCGTTCAAGATCAATACCTACCCGATCTTCATTACCTCCGTTACGACCGCGATTGGATTCCTCAGCCTCAATGCCTCCGACTCACCGCCATTCCATGTCCTAGGAAATTACGTGGCGTTTGGGGTGCTCTGCGCCCTTGCATACACGATGACGTTTCTGCCCGCGTTGCTCGCTTGCCTGCCGCTGCGCTCCGCGCACGTTCCGGCCGGCGAGCCGGTGCTCTTCGAACGCTTCTTCGATCGTTTAGCCGATATCGTCGTGGCCCGGCGCACGCTTCTGCTTGGGTCCACAACACTGGCAGTGGTCGTTCTGGCGACCGGCGTCGCGCGCATCGAACTTAACGACAACATGACGCAGTACTTCGACGACCGGTATCAGTTTCGGCGCGATTCGGATTTCATCGCCGCGAATCTGACAGGACTCGACAGGCTGGAATATTCGCTGGACGCGGGAGAGGAAGGCGGTATTACGGATCCCGAGTATCTTCGGCAGGTCGATGCATTCACGGAATGGTACCGAGAACAGCCTGAGGTGTCGTTTGTCCAGTCGTTCACGGACATCATGAAGCGCCTCAACCGGAACATGAACGGTGACGATCCGGCATTCTACCGCCTGCCCGAGAGCGGAGATCTGGCGGCGCAGTACCTGCTGCTCTATGAGCTGTCACTGCCATTCGGAAGTGATCTCAATGATCGCATCGATGTCGGCAAGTCGGCCACGCGTATGGTCGTCGCCATGGGCAACGCATGGTCTCGGGACGCACGGGAGCTCGACGCGCGCGCCCAGGACTGGCTGCAAGCCAACGCCCCGGAATTAGCGAATGAGGCCTCGGGCATCAGCGTTATGTTCGCTCACTTGTCACAGCGCAATATCAACAGCATGCTCAGCGGCACGATTGCCGCGATGGCGCTCATTTCGTTCATCCTGATCTTCATATTCAGAAGCGTTTGGATTGGCCTGATCAGCCTCCTTCCGAATTTCATACCGGCCATCATGAGTTTCGGGCTATGGGGTTATCTTGTGGGCCATGTGGGTATTGCGTCCTCGGTGGTCATCGCCGTCGTCTTCGGCATCGTCGTGGACGACACCGTCCATTTCTTGAGCAAGTACATCGAGGGGCGGCGCGAAGGGCTTCCCCCGCCGGAGGCCGTGCGCTTCGCCTTCCGAACTGTGGGGCATGCATTGTTTACGACGACCGCCGTCATTTCGGCCGGTTTTTTGGTGTTCGCCTCGTCTGGGTTCGAGGTGAGCTGGGCGCTCGGAACTCTGGTGGCAATGACGATCATCCTGGCGCTAGCCACCGACTTCTTGCTGCTGCCTACGCTCTTGCTCACCTTCGATCGACGGGAGCCATGAAGGACTTCATGGCTCCCGTCGTCCAGGTGATGTAGGCAACCCTGCCGGCGTCGGGGACCTACGAGGCTTCAGCCGCGATTGCAGCGTCCCGGGCGTCCTGTTTGACCTTCACCCCGGCTTCTCTAGAAGTTGTAGGTAAGGCTAAGGTCGAGGAAACTGTCGTTTCGCATCAGGTAGTGGAGATCCGCCGGGTCGACGCTAAGGAGTGTGACGACCTCCGCACGCAGGGACCACTCGCCGAGAAGACGCCGATCAAATTCGAGCGCTAGCGTACGGGTGGCCCGGCTCACGTCTGTGAAAAAGCCGGCAGTAATCGCTGTACTGTGGACATCGTTGAGTGCGAGGCGCGCGGCAAAGAAGAGATCGTTTTCGAGCGTGTCGGGCGAACGGCTCGGCGTCGCGCTACGGCCCCGCCCGTCGTAGTTCCATTCGCCGAGCAGGCTCAGATCGGCTGCGGAGCCGGCGACCGAATAGAACGCGTACTCGCCACCCACGACGGCAGCGAAATAGTCTTCCTGTACACCGGAGAGATTTCGAGCACCGGCACGCTGAATTGCCTCCAGCTTCAGCAGCCAGGAGCCAAACGTCACCTGGGCGTCGAGCCCGAACTGGCGGATCTGCTCGTAGTGCTGGAGCAGGGCTAGTACTCCGTCCGGATTGCCCACCAGCACCAGAAAGGGCTCCCGACTCAGGCCGTCAAATACGCTCAGACCCAGATCGAGCAACCCAAGGCTATGGCTGTAGCGAGCGGCCAGATCCAGGTGCCACGGCCCGGCCCCTCTCTCGTACTCGATACGTTCCTCATCCACGACAACCTGCAGTCGCAGCCGGCCCTCACGCCCTTGAAACGTCCGCGCGCGGTGATATGGCATCCCGAATACTTCGAACGCGCCCCAGTCGCCGAACCACGTGGCGTGCACCATCGGTTGCCCCAGCTTGGCTTCTCCGGTCGGATGCTCGACGAAGTCGATTTGGTTGACGATGTCGACCAGACGCTGCGATTCGGTGACGCCCCAGAACACCTGGTCGGCACCGATGCGCAGCTCCCAGCCGCTTGCACCGACGTCGCCGAACATCAGCAGATACGCTTCGTGCAGATCGAAGTGCGTTCGGCGTGGATCGGAGTGGTCGTAGCGGAAGAAAGGGGCGACCGCGATACTCTGGCCAACGACGTTCTCTAAATCGAGCCTCAGCGCCGTGACAAAGCCCGCGGCGAGTGACTTCTGGCCATCGAAGGCCCCCTCCTGGGGGAACCAACGGCCTTCAGCGCTCACGCGCCCCGAGATCTCGTACTCGATCGGCGGCGCATCGGCTTCTTGGGCCTGCAGGCCGGCGGCGGCATGGGCGTGGACGACAAACACGGCGAACAAGGAAGCCAGAGCCCAGGCGGCGCTGGCCGGGAGACTCCCGGAGAGAGCCTCTTGGACGTGCGTCACCTCGCTCGTCTCAGTCCCGTCTGTGTGAAATCGCTGTCGTCGAGATCCGCCTGGAACTCATAATCTGTCCAGGTCAATAGTGTGCTCTTGCCGGTCAGGTGATTCACCATTTCCATTTCGCTGGCCCGCCAGTAGCGACCCAGGTACTGCGTGTAGTCGCGCATGGTGAGCGTCTTCAGGTGGTCATCCTTGCGGTCGTAGTATTCGATCTTCCAGACGCGAAGCTCGTCCGTGTCGCGCCAAACCACCTGGCGTCGGTAGCTTGACCCGGTGTCCATAGGTGTGCGCTCCGTGACCGTGCAGGTCAGGTCGCCGCAGGGCTCGTCGCGCAGATGGCGGTACGTGAACCTCTCCACTTCCTGCGGGGTCAGGTCTTCGTAGGCAAACTCGCTGCCCATGAAGGAGCCGGATTGGTTCGCCGAGCTGATACGTTTGACGCGCCTCAATGCGGGAAGGTAGAGCCACTGATCGTCCGCGCCTTCACGCTGGGCATGCACCAGAAACGCCGTTCCCTGTACGTCCCGCGGTTCATCGAATACGAAGAGGCTCCTATTGCCCCCGTCCGGCACTTCAAGAACCTGCACCTGGAGCCGACGCCGGCTCTCCTGCCCCTGCCTGTTCCGCAACACCATCACCTGCTGCGCCGCAAAGTTGCCGAATCCTTCCTCGCGCACGCGCGCGCCCTGCGCGATCTGCAGCCCGATTTCCTCAGGTGTCTGATTCTGGGCACGGACCGGAGCCGGCGTGCCGACCCCTACTGCGAGGACAAGAGACATTCCGCAGAGCAGGAGCATCGGTCGTGCGTCGATGTATGTGGGCGCCATGGCTCGCCTCCTTGACAGTACTAGGCAACTCGGCCCAGGCGGCAGTTAGCCCCCAGCCTCACGGCAAAGGGTGCCCGGATGGCTCACCTGTGTCAAGATTAGGAGGGCTAGTGCCATACTGGGCTACGGAACCCTCTGGATCCGCTGGCCGTCGCAGCTGGCGTCTGGCCGCGGAGTCGGTAGCCGCGATGTGTCCGCTCATATGCTGTACGAGATTACGCAACGACTGGTTATGGGCTTGACAGTGGGGACCATACTGGCCTAGCCTATAACCTTTGGCCTGCCGCGAGCAGCCCCTTGACATCAGTTGCCCGTGCCCCCGTTGAGCATCCGTGGGGTCCGATCACCGCGATTAGGTTGCCACAGGAGGGTTTCTCGTGAATTCTGTCGTTTTCTCATCGGTCACCGGCGACGTCACGCCAAAGATGCCCACCGCGTACGTCGAAGGCTACGAAAAGGCCCGTCTCTACGATCAGGCCTTGGCCGATAACTACCTCAAGCACGTCACCATCGGTGACCCCGAGCTCGACCCGCTCATGGAGGAGCTCTCGGCGGAGTTGTCTCCAGGCGACCTGCACCGGTTCATCGGGGCCGGCATAGAGCAGAACGAGGAAGCTCTGCGTCTCGCGCCGCGTGCCTTGCGCGATTTCTTCAAGAACTTCCGGGAGCCTCCGTGGCTCTACTACGAAGGTTTTCGTCCCGGGGTCCGTGCCTTCCACGAAAACGTGGACCGGATGCTCGCCGCGTTCGTCACGGGAGTGCTGGTGGAAGGCTTTTCGACTCTCATCGCCAAGTCCTTCAGCATTACCGGGCGAGTGGCGAGCACCAGAAGGCGTCTGCAGCAAAACAACCGCCACATGCTGGAGATCTTCTTTCCTGCCGGCCTGCAGAGAAGCAGCGAGGGGTGGAAGCTGTCCACGCGCATTCGGTTCGTTCATACCCGTATACGGGGCCTGCTGGCGAAGTCGGATGAATGGAATCACGAAGCCTGGGGGACGCCATTGAGCGCGGCGCACCTGGGTTTCGCAATCTCCGTCTTTTCGAAGCGGCTGCTGGAGTACTCGATGTTGCTGGGCGCCAAATTCAGCAAGGATGAAAGAAAGAGCGTTCTCGCCGTCTGGCGCTACGCCGGCTACCTCATGGGGATACCAGAAACCATCCTCTATACGAACGCCGAGGAAGCGGAAAAGATGTACAAGATCGGCTACCTGTGCGAGCCGCCCCCGGATGCCGATTCTGTAGCCGTCGCCAACTTGTTGATCCAGTCCATTCCAAAGGTTGCGGGCATACAGGACCCGGCTGAACGGGAGAGATTGGTGGGCTTGGCCTACCGTCTGTCGCGGGGCCTCATCGGCACCGAGCTCGCCGACAGCTTCGACTTTCCACGGGACCCCAAATTCGCGACCCTGTTCAAGTACCGGATGCAGCAGCGCTTTCTGCGATTGTTGCGGACCAACAGGATGGTCAGATCGGATAATTTCACCCAGCTTCTCCAGATATCGGTGTTCGACGGCGAGGGGCTGAGCTACAAGATGCCCGACCACGTCCACACGTCGCAATCAAACCCGTGGTGACGATCGACTAGCTCCTCGCTCCCGATCCGAGATAGTCGAAGCGACGACTCTTTCCCTGCTGGACCGCTACGTCGTCGCCACCGTGCGCCACTACTGGATGGTTGCTGCGTTCACTGCCTCGCTCATGACGGCCCGTGACGACCTGCGCCCTCTTCATCGTCGTTACGAGCGATTGCCTCGTCCTCTTCAGGCACGACAATCCGCAACTCCTCGCGTTCCAGGCCCTGGAGAATACCTACTCCGCCACCGCGACCGCGCGGTGATTGCCGTTGCACCCTCAGAGAGGGATCGGTGTTGACCGACGCCGTGTGGGTGGCACTCTATTCCACCCGGGTTGACTCCCTCACCAACTATTGCCATACCGAGGCGCCCCTCCGCGTTCTACGGCACCGATAGCCGGGATCTTCCGGGTTGCACGCTCTCTCGGGCTGGGCTTGTCGTCGTCACGGCGGGTTCCTTTGCGGGGGTTCCCGCCGATGCAGGTTTCATCCGTCTTGCCGATTCCTTGGAGCAAGTGCAGGTCGTTGCTGGCCGTGGCCGCCCGAATACGTTGCCGCATGTACAAGGACGTCTGCTGCGTCATATGCAGCTCATGGGCTACACATCATGGATTGACCTGCCCTGCCTCGAGTACCGTGGGTTACGCTCGAGGTCAGAGCCACCTTTGAAGCGATTGGCTATGGGCGGTCTCGTCTGATCGGCAAGCTGAGCCCACACGGGGAGGTGTTGAGCTTCTGCCACGAAGCCAGCACGTGCGGCTACGGGGTGTATCGGGAGATCATCGCGACCGGGCACCACTGCGCGATGGTGGCGCCGAGCCTGATCCCGCGCAAGCCGGGGGGATAGGATGAAGACGGACCGGCGCGACGCGCTGAGTCTGGCGCGTCTTCACCGCGCCGGGGAGTTGAGCGCGGTGTGGGTGCCGGGACCGGAACAGGAGGTGCTACGCGATCTGACCCGGGCACGCGAAGACATGACATCGACCGAAGTCGTATGCACACTGACTTCTCCTCGCCTAGCATCTCCGTCGAGCGAAGGCAACTACTGCGCATGCTCAACGTGATCCCCGTTAGGACGCGACGGAGAGGGCCGCTTTGCGCGACTCCTTGATGGGAATGATCTGGCCGAAGCCGCTGACCTGGAAGACTTCTTCGATGTGGTCCTTCATGGAGCAGAGAACGAGCGTTCCGTCCGCCACCCTCAGCGCCTTAGCGGCGATGAGGAGCACCCGCAAGCCCGAGCTGCTGATGAAGTCGAGGCCACTGAAGTCGACGATCAGGCGCCGCTCTCCGCTGCTGACGTGATCCATGACGATGCATTCGAACGAGCTGGCGTTTCCGCTGTCCAGTCGTCCAATGGGCACCAGCACCAACACGTCGCCACTGCGTTCCTCGCCGACTTCGATATCCATTCGATGCACCCCTCGTTGCTACGCTGGCCTCGTCACGCAGCCTATGGCGCGAGATCGTGTTCCAGCGTCAGCCGGTTCTTGCCCTCCACGTACTCGTATTTCATACGGTCGGCAAACGTCTTGATCAGATGCAGCCCTAAGCCGCCGATCGGCCGATCGTCCACCGCCGATGACAGGTCGGGACTCGTGTCTTGCGTCGGATCAAACTGTTGGCCGTTGTCCGCCACGGTCAGCACCAGGACGGTACCGTTGACCTGCACGGTGATCTCGATCTTTGGTTGGGCCACGCCTCGAAGGCCGTAGCTCACCATATTGGTGATCAATTCCTCGAGGGCCAGGTTGATCATGTAGATCTTCTGATCCGGCAGATCGTTGGCGTCCCCGAATTCCTCTACCATCTGCGCCAGGCCGCGTACCGCGGGCAGCCTGGGTGCCAACGAGACGCGCAGTTCATTCATCATTGCGAACGATCCCTTCCCGTGCAGGTAACCACGCAACTCTAGTCACTGCCTGGTCGCGGTACAAGGCCCGGCCCCTTGAACGGCGGACTCGTAGGAAATGCGCTTCGCGAGGCCCTCCACTACGTGCAACCCCGAAGCACTGAGGGACCGTCCCTCCAGCGATGACGTGGCGTCAGGATTCATGTCTCTGCGGCGGATCCAACGGCTGACCGGTGTCCTCCTTCATCAGGGTCGGCGTGCCGCAGTCGCTCCGCATCGTGATCTGGATCTCGGTTCGGCTTCACCCTCAGGGGCCGTGGCTCACCCCATGGGTGATCAGAGCCTCAAGTGCGACTCGGGCGGGGCGGCGTTACCGGCGGCGCAGAACTAGACAGGTCATGTCGTCGGCGGCGGGAGCTCCCGCGGAATAGGCTTCGATCTCCCTCCAGACGTGGCCCACGATCTCTTCGGGCGAGCGCGCGGATGCGCCGTCGAGCGTCTCCTCTAGCCGCTCCTTCCCGAAGAGCTCGCCGCTCATGTTCACCGCGTCCGTGAGTCCGTCCGTGTAGAGGAAGAGCGAGTCACCGGGGCGCAACTCTTCCTGGCGGCTTTCGTACTCGAAGTCGTCTAACACGCCCATCGGCACCCCGCGAGTCAGCGGGAGAACTCGCCGGGAGTCGTCGGGGCCCACCAGGAAAGCAGGCTCATGCCCAGCGCAGACGTATTCCATGACGGCCCGCTCGAGGTCGACGATGGCGAGCATGCCGGTCACAAAGAGCCCCATCGGGTTCTCGCTGCAGAGCAGACGGTTGGCTTCGGTGGCGATTGCGCCGACGCCGCCGTTCTGGCTCTTGGTGGCCGCAGCGTTGATCGTGCCCTGCGACACTGCCATGAACAGGGCCGCTGCCACCCCCTTGCCAGAGACGTCGCAAACGCTGAAGAACAGCTGGCCCTCGGACGACTCGAACACGTCGACGAAGTCGCCGCCCACCTGCTGCGCCGGGGTCATCCGCGCGTAGGCCGCGAAGCCGGCCAAATCCACGTTGCCTTCACGCACTAGTGCGGATTGCACCACCCTCGCCATCTCCAGGTCCTGCTCCAGTGCCCGCTGGGCACGGCGCAGGTTGCGGTTGCTCTGCTGGAGCTCCTCGGTCCGCGCCGAGACCATCGTCTCGAGCTGCTCCTCCCGGTCGAAGACTTGGATCGTCATGGCGTCAAACACCCGTGCTAGGCTCCCCAGCTCGTCGGTCCGTTCCATCACTGGCTCAATCAAGCCATCGTCCGGCTGCCTGCCCGCTTCCACCTGGCGGGCTGCCGTGGCGATGGCCTCGATGGGCTGCGTCAGCCACCGCGTTCCCCAGAGCGCAGCGGCGCCGGTAAGAGCGAAGAGGACAAAAGCGATCAGGGTCGTGTTCCGTGCTTCGCCCCGAACCGTGCCGGCGATGTCGTCTAGGCTGACCGCGAGCGCGAGCCCTCCGATCGGGATCCCTCCTGTATTGATGATCGGTGAGGCGACCCAAATGCCGCGGTCGGCGGGCGCCAGCAGGCTCAGGCTAGCCTCGCTCACCACCTGACTCTGGTCCATGGCCTGCTCCACGACCGATTCAGCCCGGCGCGAGAAGACGCTGGCTGCGCCCACCGTCTGGGTGCCCGACTGTCCGGCCCGCGGCGCGGACGCAGCCAAGTCGCGGTCAAGATTGACGACCCAGAGCGCCTCCAAATTACGCGATCGGACGAGCAGGTCCGCCTCCCGCTGGTACACGGCATAGAGCAGGTTGCCCGAGCTACCCTCGATGGGTACGCCAACTTGCACGACCCGCGGCGAGCCGGCGCCGGCAGCCGCCACGTACTTGTAGACCTCGCCGTCCGAGGCGCGCGGGGCCGTCGCAAATTCCACGCTGCCCTCGGAACCCTCCAGGAGCGGCGTGATCTCCTCCACACGAGGTACGGGTACGTCTGCCCCGCCTTCTAGCGGCGGAAGCAGACTGGAGTAGGCAACCGAGCCGTCCAGGTCGAGGACCCGGATTTCACCGATGACCGTCGCTCCGGCGATACGTCGCAGTCGGCTGTTGATCTCCTCCGCCGTCCAGCCGGCCTCCTCAGCCGCAACGATGAAGTGGCCCGCTATGGTCGCCTGCGCCAGCATGTGCTGACCGATGATCCCCTCGACCACGGCGGAAACGTCCGCCCGCTCCGTGGCGTAGACGTTCGTCAAAATCTCCTGCTCACCAAAGTCGAGTGCATTGCCGATCTGCACGATCCGCTCCTGATCGACGCCGCCGACTCCGACGTACTTGTAGACTTCTTGATCGATCTCCCGGACTTGCGCTGGCTGTGTGATGAAATCGTCGTCGTCGATATTCGATTCGAGGAGCACGTAGAACTTCGACGCCTGTGGCTGCACCGCCGGATCAGCCTCGAATCGGAAGGGCACGAGCTCCCCGTTCTCATCGCGGACGTTAGTGAGATAGGAAAAGCCCACATTGTCCGTGATCCAGAACTCGTCCAGCACCGTGCTCGCCAAGATCGCGTCTAGGGTCTCGATGATGCGCCCGGGATCTTGCCCTGCTTCCTCGGCCGCCGCCACGAGGTGTGCCGCGATGCGGGCCTGTGCGATCATCTGGTCGTCGAGCGTTGCATCGAGCGTACGGGCAACATTGGCCAGCGAGATCTCACCCATGTCGGCGAAGCTTGCCGCCAGAAGTTCCGCTAGGTGCGTGGCGGCCCCCTCCGCCCCGTCACGAAGCGCGGTGGCGGAGTTGTAGAGCATGGTGGCAGAGGTCGCGGTGATCGTGACGGTGAGCAGCGCGGCAAGCGCGAGGAAGCCTCGCGCCGCAAGACGCAGTCCCCTCTTTGTCGACCGGATCTCTGTGGTCGGCGCGTCCTGTGCGTCCGTCGCGTTCTGGTTCACCTCACTCTCCTGTGCGGCAGCGCCCAGACATCACAGACGCCACATCACCCACAACTGTGGGACGTTGTCGTCGTTGTTCTCACCCAGCTTGTTCCACCAGTACTGGTACTCGACGCCGACAAAGAGCTGATTGGCACTGTCCGTCAGTGCCTTTCCAATATCCCAACCAAGCTGCGGCTGCGCGAGGATCCACCCCTCTACGGCATCACCGAGTTCGTTGGTCGTCCCACCAATGTACTCCGCGTGGCCAGTGAACCAGAACGACTGGCTACCGAGATCGAAGGCGGCGCCCCAGCTTACATCGAACATGAAGCTGTCATTCGTCCTCGGCGCACTTCCCTGGTCCACACCGCTGCTGGCATCGATGAAGGCAGTTACGTCGGTGTTGAAGAAGATGAAGCCAGGGATGTCCCAGGAGAGTCGCGCACCGGGCAACCACTTGAAGACGTCGGCGTCGCTGTCGAAGTTAATGCCCCCGATCAGCGCGATATCCCTCACCGGTCCTGCGCCCACCGTCCGGTCCGCGAGCCTACCCAGGCTCAGGGTGGGATACCATTCGCCGTAGACCTCCATGTCGTTGAATCCGTCCGTGACGCCGTCGTCGAGCAAGTCGATGAAGAAGAAGCTGTCGCCGAGCGACCAGCTCGATGCCTGCTGGAAGGTCAGGATGTGCGTGTAGTGCTGCGCTCCGTCAAAGGGGTTGGTGAGCTTGCCGTACTGATAGTGAAACTCCGTCTGTGCGGCCGTCCCGACCGGTGCAGCCGCAAGAACCGCCACAGCGACAAGCCAGCCCCGGAGCGAACCAGTCTGGGTAAGATTCTTCATGACGAAATGTTACCTACACGGCGATGAGTTGTCGTGCTTGACGGGCTGAAGGTGACAATGCCTTCCTTGTAGGTTAAACTCGCCACATGGCCGCCCGCGACCGCCGGATTTCGAAATTTGCTTGGCCGGGGCTGTGCCGATTTTATCCGTCCGCGAGAGAATGCACAATGAAACCACCGCTTTACCTGAAGGGGCCCACTAGGGCACACGATCCGTGGTAGCACTAGTGGTTCCTTCTGGATGGTCTGGCAGCGTACTGATGCCGGAGCGCGACTAGGAAAACTTACAGAATGCCGAACGCGAGAGCATTGGCGGCGGGCGAGAACCCCGCAGAACCCGATGGGCCGCCCAGCGGAAAAAACATCTGCGTCTACCTGGGCGGCAACCTAGGACGCGAGCAGCGCTACATCGACGAGGCCGAGGCCCTAGGGCGACTGATGGCGGCCGAGGGCATCGGGCTGGTTTACGGTGGCGGTAGCGTCGGACTGATGGGTGTGCTGGCAAATGCTGTGCTGGAGGGCGGCGGCTTCGTGACCGGTGTGGTTCCCCGGCAGCTGTCGTACCAGGAACTCGCCCACGAGGGACTCAGCCGTCTCCTCGAAGTCGCCACGATGCACGAGCGCAAACACCTGATGCAGCGGTTGGCGCAGGGCTGCATCGCTCTACCCGGCGGGTTCGGCACGCTGGAGGAGATCTTCGAAGTCCTGTGCTGGTCACAACGACCGCTGGAGCTGCACGAAAAGCCGTGCTGCTTCGCCAACATTGACGGCTACTACGACCACCTGTTCGCCTTCCTCGATCGTGCGACCGCACAGGGTCTCTTGCTGCCGCAGAACCGCGCGCTCGCCAGCCAGGTGCCGAACGCCCCGGCGGCGCTGCGGACGATTCAGACCGCGTGGGACGACGCGGAACAGGCCATGCTCGACGTGATCAAGACATATGAACGGTAAACTATTGCCGTCGGCAGCACGGGTCCGCTGGCGTGGGACGCGGGTCTGATTCGCTCGTGCGGTCGAACATCTCTTGGTTCCTCTGTGGCGTCAGTCTTTCGTTCCGTCCTCCCGGAACTGGCCGCCCTGCCGACATCGATGTCATGCACCGCGGTATAGCCCGTCGCCGCGACCCGTCGGCCGACCTCCGCCTCACTTAGAAGCACCCTCCGAGGCGGCATCCGGTCGTGCTCGGCCGCGCGCCGCAGTGCATAAGCGGGTCCTCATATGCCGGGTCTAGACCCTAACTGCCATGGAGACGCTAACGAAGCACTTCGAATCGCGAGTGGGCGGGTTTCTCGAGCGCACGCGCCTGAAGCCGTCGACGTTCGGTCTGCGGGCGACGGGCGATCCGAACCTGATCCGACAGCTACGCCTGGGCCGCTCACCGACGCTAGCGACGGCTGACCGGATCCTGGAGTTCATCGAAACCTACGACGGGAACCAGGCGGATCGCGTTCCATCCCGGAGCGATCCGTTACCCGATGCTTCCATTAGAGAAAGAAGAGAACGGACGACGGAAGCAATCCCACGCGAAATGGACATACCCGCCCGCATCCTGGGCCTACCGGGCGTCGAGGCCCGCACGGGGCTGTCGCAGAGCAAGATCTACCTGCAGGTGGCCGAGGGAAGCTTCCCCGAGCCGGTGCGTGCTGTCGTATGGATCGAGGAGGACGTGGATGCGTGGATCCGGAAAGAGATCGAGGCAAGCCGTGGCAGAGCTCAGGGTCCGGTGCGCCCGCCAGCATCCTGACGATGACGTGCCCGACTATCCGCGAAAGCACTGGTTTCCCGCCTACCGTAGGCGTCTCACAGCCGGCGTCCGGCCCAGACGGCTCGGCCGACGACGCGGATCTCCTCGGCGAGGCGCTCGTGGCTGGCGTACTCCGGGTTGACCGACATGATCATCACCCTCGGCGGCTCGGAGTGGCGCACATGCTCGATCCGTCTGGCGACCAGCCCCATCACGTCCCAGACCACGAAGGTGCCCGGCGGGATCGGGACCTGCTGGGTCGCGTCGATCAGGACGCGATCGCCGCTCGAAAGGAGCGGCTCCATCGCGTCCCCGTCTACGGTGATCATCCGCAGATCTTCAGGCTTCGCCCGAAGCTCATGCCGAATGAGGGGATTGGGGAGAAGCCACGGCTCCTTGGTTTCCTCTGGCTCTTTCTTCCAACCCCCCGGACCCGCCGCCGTACGGGCGTCGATCTCGGCCACTGCGACGAAGCCCTTCGGCGCGGCCCATCGGCCGGTCTTCCGTCCCCGTGAAGGCACCCTTCGAGGCGGAATTACGTCGTGTTTCAGCTCTTCGGGTCTGCAGCGCAGATGCTCCGCCAAGGCTTCGCGGTCGTGCTCGGCGAGGACGCGAGGCGTGCCACGGTGGACGAACTGGTACATATAGGCTCGGTCTCGCCCGATCGCGAGCGAAGACTGAACTGCCCCCTAGTGTAGTGTAGCATAAGTTTATTGTATATTGGGTTCCATGCGGTAGATTATCTGCATGGGACTGCCAATTCGTCGGGTTCGGTTGCGTCGCGGAGAGTGCAGGCGTTTACAGCAATTGGTGAACAAACGGACCACGCCGCAACGCGTGGTTGAGCGGGCCAAGATCGTCCTTTCCTCCGCACAGGGGCTTTCGGGGTCGGCGATCTGTGCTGAGGTGGGTGTGTCCAGGCCCACGGTTACGCAGTGGCTCGACCGGTACGAGGCAGGTGGCGTTGAAGAGCTGCTCGAGGACCGACCACGCTCGGGTCGACCCCGCAAGATCACTCCGGACGACGAAGCGGAGATCGTCCGCAAGACCCTCGAGGAGAAGCCCGCAGACGCCACGCACTGGAGTTGCCGTCTCATGGCCAAGGAAGTGGGCGTCCATCCGACCACCATCTCGCGGATCTGGCGGGCTCATGGACTACAGCCCCACCGCATCGAGTACTTCAAGCTGTCCACTGATCCTCACTTCGTTGAAAAGTTGCGCGACGTGGTGGGTCTCTACGTCGATCCCCCGGAGCGGGCCGTTGTCTTCGCTTTCGACGAGAAGAGCCAGATCCAAGCCCTCGACCGCACCCAGCCAGGTCTTCCCCTCAAGAAGGGGCGCGCTGGAACCATTACCCATGACTACAAACGTCACGGCACGACGACACTCTTTGCTGCCCTCGACGTAGCCACCGGGGAGGTCGTCCACGAGTGCTTGCCGCGCCACCGGCATCAGGAGTTTCTGCGGTTCCTCCGCAAGATCGAGCGCAGCGTGGCTTCCGAACTCGACATCCACGTGATTCTCGACAACTACGCCACCCACAAGCATCCGGCCGTCAGGGCGTGGCTCGACAAACACCCTCGGGTACACTTCCACTTCATTCCCACTTCATCCTCTTGGCTCAATCTCGTCGAGCGCTTCTTCAGCGAACTCACGACTCGTCAGCTCAAGCGCCTCGCCGTCACCAGCGTGGACCAACTAATCGAGGCGATCAACCACTACATCGATCGCAGAAACGATAACCCCACACCCTTTGTCTGGACCGCCTCTGCACAATCCATCATCGCCAAGGTCAGCAAAGCGAAAGAGACTTTGGCTACACAGCACTAGAAACGAGACCGAGTCCAGTTTTAGGATCCGGACGGGTCGAGACATGGAGAGGGAGGGCACAATGGCCGCACGAAAGAGGCTGAGTCCCGCACAGGTCATCAACCGGCTGCGGAAGGCGGAGCCTGGTCGACCCGACCAGTCGCTCTCTTGCTGATTTTTGAAAGTTGCAATGACCGGCCCCCGAAGCGCTACGGCCCGATCCCTTCTTCTTGAATCTGCCCAAGCTTAACGGCCCTCACCCCAGGCTTCAGGAGGCCGTTGGACTAACACAGTAGGTGGTACCACTATTGGGGGCCGGTCAAGGGCGCCCATCAAACAACTCGTAGTCGGCGCTCGAGCGCGTGACCACGGCGAGTCCGGCATAGGCCCACAGGTTGCGCTTCGTGCGGAAGCGCCAAGGCGTACCAATGGTTGCCAACAAATAGCGCGATACGCACGGGCCCGAAGTAGGGGATCGTCTCGAGCACCCCAAAGGCCGGATCGCGCTTCGCTTCAGCGACCATGGCCGCCTTGGTCTTCTTTCGCTGAGTCCGAAGCACATCGAGCTGAGCGTACAGGGTCTCGGCACGTAGCCGAGCACCGTGCTCGGGTAGCTGTGCGACCCAGGCGGCGCGCCCCTTCGGCCGGCGCGCCCCTTCGGCTGGTAGACACCGCCGCCCTTGGTTCGGATGGCCCGTGCACGGAAGAGTGCCTTGAGCCGCAGCATCACGCGCGTGCCGTCCTCGACGAGGTTGCGATAGGCTCGAGTCAGCTCCTTGAGGTCGGCCCGGCCGTGTGCGCCGTGGTATACCGCTCGCAGGCCGCCGCACCGCAACTGCTCCGACAGTTCGTCGGCATCGACCTGGTCCCCCTTGTTGCCCGATCGCTTCTCGCCTCTGCGGTCGCACACGATCACCCGGTCCACACGAGGACTCAGTAGGTCGTAGAGCCACTGCGCCTGGGTTCCCTCCTCGAACACCACGTGCACCGACCCAGCCATCGCGCTGAAGAACTCCCTTATCGATTCGTTGCTCGTCTCCACCACGCTGCGCGCGATCACACGCCCCCCTTCGCTCCGAACCGTCGCCACCGTCATTGCCTGGTGCACGTCGAGTCCCACATACTTGGTGTTCCGCTTCATGAGAGCCGCCCTCTGCTGTGGTCCATGGCTGTTTCGCAACTCCATGGTACCCACAGGGGGCGTGCTTTCAAGTTGTGTTAGACGACTTCCTACATAAGGCCGCTATCCTGATTCGTGGGTACTCGCAGGTCGAGCTCCGGGGCTGGTTCGGGCCCCAAGTCACGCTCGTTCCGGCGCCGCGGAGCTCACCGCTAGTCGCCGGGGCGCTCTGGCCATCGGATCGGATCTGCACCCAACTGGTCTCGGAGAACCTTGCGAGTGGCTCGATCCATCTGCTCACTCGGACGGAGGCGGTCACGAAGGCCGCATATGCCATCCCGGGAAATCGTCCGTCATACACTGACCACCAGAACTCGATCAGAACTGATCGCGACCTTGGCATCGGAGAGCGGATCCTGGTTGTCGACGACATCGTGACTCGAGGTGACACGCTCTTTGCCTGCGTGACGATGGTAGAGGAAGCCTACCCAGAGGTTGACGTACGTGGCTTCGCGCTCGTCCGGACCATGGGTCGAGTTGCCGAGATCGAGAAGATCATCGACCCAGTGGAAGGAACGATCACCGAGAACCAGTTCGGAGGATTGGATCGCGTTCCCTAGAGGTCCGGGACGCGTAGGTGCATCGTCTTCGACGGGTGGACCGGCAGCGCCGCGTTCCGGCCAGCGAACTCGCGCCGTAGGGAGCTTACTTGACCATTCAGAGTGACCCATTACCCTAGGGTGTTGTCCGTACAATGCGCGGTCCCCACCTTTGCGTGGAGGCTCCGGGTAAGAGAGTACACATGGGAGCTTGGACCCCATATGGACCCCAAATAAGTATTAGGTGAGTGATTCCACTAAGCATGATCTTCTATAAACCTTGTGTTTATAAGTATGTGTATAAACTTAGCCTCGCTAGCTCAACTGGTAGAGCAACTGACTCTTAATCAGTAGGTTCGGGGTTCGAGTCCCTGGCGGGGCACTGGGCGGCCTAAGGCTTATCGGCCTTGTGCCGCTTTTTCATCTCTCGGTGAGTCAGCCATAAAACGCTCCAGCCTACCTTGGATACCGAAGACAACCCGAAGACACTCCACACGCCTTCGCACGCGTGAAAACGGGCTTCTGCTTGCGCCTACCGGACCGCTCTTGGATGTTGAGGGGGTCTGATCTCACGGTTGCCAACGGAGGTCCCGATGTCGGACGCACTCCAGTGCCACACGGTGTGGAGCGGACAGCGGTCGAGAAAGCTCCCACACGCCGCTGGGCGAGTCGCCGATGGCGAGGCCGCGGGTCGCATCGCATGTTTAGTGCGACAAAGCACCCATCCTATCTGATGTCCTGCATTCCGGAGGAAGAAATCATGGGCGCGAGAGCCCTCGCTCACCGATTCCTCGTCGTGAGCGTCTTCATCACGGTCGGTGCGTGCTCCGGCTCGCCCACGGCCGACGACCCGACCCAGTCAAACGGACCGACGTCGCTGATCTCCGTCGAGCCCGCCGCAGGATCACTCGACGTCAGCGTCACCGTCGACATCCAGGTCCGGTTCGACCACCCCATTCCGCAGACGATGCGGAACTACATCGCTCTTCACGAAGGGGACTGCCCGGGGCCCGTCGTTGCCGGGATGTGGTCGCTCGCGGTGGATCAGATGGGGCTGGGGTTCGTGCCGACGGTGCCGCTGATGCCCGGGACCGAATACACCGTTCACGTCGGTGGCGGCATGACCGACACCGCCGGCATGCCCCTCGACCTTCACCGGCACGGCATCCTCCTGGGTGGGGAGACAGTCACCGAGTCCATGGTCAGGGGCCCTGACGGAATGGGCATGGGCATGGATATGATGGGCCAGCCGATCACGCACACCGGCCCCGGTTGGGCCCACTCCGACGGCACCTATGGCCTCGCATTCATGTTCACCACAGCCGGGTGAGCTCCTACCCGTGACCGTTGAGCTAGCTCGTTCGCCAAGTCCCTGACCGCCGAGACCGCTTTCACCGTTCTGGCCATCGCCAAACAACTACAGGCCTCATGGCAAGGACGTGGTAGAGCTGGAGATCGGAGACAGCCCGTTCAACACCGCTCCGTCGGCGAAGGCGGCTGCACGCGGAGCTGGAGTTCGATCCGCTAAGAAGTGGAGTGTGACGTTGCAGAAAGAACCGCCGCGCTACGTGCACCTAACATTTCGCTCGAATTGACCATACGCGTTCGACCATGGCGGCGCCCTGGGGTCCAGGGCACGCTCCGGCATGGCGACCCCGGCACAACACACTTCCAGACACCGATACCGGCAGCCCCCGGCGCGAGTGCCCGACTGGGCTACTTCCCGGCCGTGTACCGACCGCGTCGGCCGACCTCCACACCCCTCTATCCGGTGGTCCAGCATCATCTCGAGACGTTTCTCGCCCAAGCCACACAGGCCGACCCTATGGGCTACAGTGTTCCCACATGGGTTGAGGAGCCGGTGGGGAATTGAACCGTCAGATTCCCTGGCTGCGAGTCTTCGTGGCAGTCGTGGTGATCGTCACTTCTAGGAGACAGAATGCCGAACCTACAGTCCGTTCTCAGACAGGAGATCCGGAGACTCGCCCGCGGGGAGGTCCGTTCCGAGCTTGAGGCAACAAGGAAAGCGGTTGCCCAGCACCGTCGGGAGATCGCAGAGTTGAAGCGAAGAAACACGGCTCTGGAACGGACGGTGAGTGACCTGCAATCTCTCGAGACGAAGCGACTGAAGGCCGGGCCTTCGCAAGCAGACCCTCCGCAGGGGACGAGATTCTCGGTTCGGTCACTGAAGGCTCAGCGGACGAAGTCGGGATTGTCCCAGGAGGACTACGCGAGCCTCGTCGGTGTTAGCAAGTCGACGATCTACAACTGGGAGAGTGGAAGTACCAAGCCGAGTAGCGGGAAGCACTTGGCGACATTGGTGTCCCTCAGAGGGATTGGAAAGCGGGAGGCAAAGAAGCGCCTGGAGTTGTTGGAAGGCCATTAACTCAAGAGGCCGTCTGTCTCCCGGTCTTGAGGTTCCAGCGATTCGACCCCAGGGGGGCCTGTTGATCATCACATCGACGATCTTCGCGCTGGGGCTGCCGTTGGTGTTGCTGTAGTCTCCTTCAGATCCGCAAGCCGTTAACGCCCCTCTAAGCCGCGACGACGCTCCAGCCTACCTTCAGGATACCGAATAAACCCCGAAGACGCTAAGAACGCCCTTACAGGCGTCTGACAGGGTTCTGCTTGCGCCTACCGGCCCACTCTCGGACATTGACCTCGGTCTGATCCCGGAGTGCGCCCATGACCGATCCCGTCTCCCACCTTAATGCCGCATTAGAAGGGCACTACGCATGCCTCATCATTTTGGATAGGAGCGGAGCTTATCATGTCTGAACCCCTCTCTGCCAACTTAGGTGAGACACGGAACGAGTAAAGAATTAGAGTAGGGCGAAGGCAGAGAAACCGAGGATGCTGGGACACCGAGAGAGAATGGAAGAGAATGGAATCGCCCCACTAACCTGGGAGGGTAAGCGAAGCGCGGCAGCTGCTCCGGACGCGGAGGTGGTAGATAAGCCGACGCGCCGACGGTTTAGTCCGTCGTACAAGCTGCGGGTCGTCGAAGAAGCGGACCGGTGCACGGAGCCGGGAGAGGTAGGGCGACTCCTGCGACGGGAGGGCTTGTACTCGTCGCACCTGACGACATGGCGCAAGGCGGTGCGGAGTGGGTCGCTGAGAGTGCTGTCGAAGAGACGAGGTCGAAAGCCGAGCGAACGGAATCCGCTGGAGGGGAAAGTGCGCAAGCTGGAGCGCGAGAACACTCGCCTAGAGAAGGAACTCGAGAAGGCGCGCCTGATCATCGACGTCCAGGGAAAAGTTGCAGGGCTGCTGGGATTGAGCCTCGAGGACGGGACGAACTCGTGAAGGCGGCCGAGGCGCTGGCCACGTACGTAGGGGTAAAGCCCGCGTGCGATGCGCTCAGGGTCGCCCGAGCCACGTTCTATCGTCGTCGGAGGCCATCGACCGGGCATCAGCAGCCCCGCCCGACCCCAGCCCGTGCCTTGAGCGAGAAGGAACGAGACAAGGTCTTCGACACGCTGTGTTCGGAGCGATTCGTGGACCGGTCCCCGGCCGAGGTTGTGGCGACCCTGCTCGACGAAGACGTCTACCTGTGCAGCGAACGTACGATGTATCGCGTTCTGGCCTCCCAAGTGCCAGTTCGAGAGCGCCGAGCGCAGCGGAGTCATCCCGAATACCAGAAACCCGAGTTGATGGCGACGGGCCCGGGCCAGGTCTGGTCCTGGGATATCACACGGCTGCTGGGGCCGAGGAAGTGGAGCTACTTCTACCTCTACGTCATCATGGACATCTTCAGCCGCTACATCGTGGGATGGATGGTGGCGGATCGGGAGAGCTCGGCCTTGGCCGGGCGCCTGATCCAGCAGAGTTGCCTGAAGCATGGCGTCCAGCCCCAGGTCCTGACCTTGCACTCGGATCGAGGAGCTCCGATGACGAGCCAATGCACGGCTCAGCTCCTCGCCGATCTCGGGGTGACCCGCTCGCTGAGCCGACCTCAGGTGTCGGATGACAATCCGTTCTCCGAGGCCCAGTTCAAGACCTTGAAGTACCATCCCTCGTTTCCTGGACGGTTCGAGGATCAGGGCCAGGCCAAAATGTTCTGTCGCTCGTTCTTCCGCTGGTACAATGCCGAGCACCGCCATGGCGGCATCTCGATGCTGACCCCCGAACAGGTCCACTTCGGTCACGCCGATCAGGTCATCGCCGGCAGGGAGGCCGTGCTACGCGAGGCCTGGGCCGCTCATCCCGACCGCTTCGTCTCCGGTGAGCCGAAGCCCAAACCGCTCCCGGAGGCCGTCTGGATCAATCCTCCAACCCCCTCCCTCACGACACAGGAGATTGCTCTCTAATTAATTCCCAAGAGTGTCTCACTGGCGTTGACAGGCTCCGCCCGAGCATCTGTGCTCGGACAACGGGCCGGAGTTCACGGCGAAGTCGCGCTCGACGGTCGATTGCTCGCAACTCCCCGGGGGGATCGGGCCCCGTTCCTCTCACATTGCTTCCGGCAGGCAAGAATTGGTCCGGGGAGGACTCGGAGAAATGTGGCTAGTTTGGCCGGTTTTCGGGACCAAGAGTGAGGTAATACTCCGACATTGATGTTGGACTCAGGACACACACTACTGCCGGAGTCGCATCCAGCCATCGCCCAACCTCATCATCACCCATAGCTTGAGCGCATGGGCATATGCGCGGGGGGCAGCTTCGGTTCAACAGGGAAGGCGACTCGAGCCCCCAATAGCCGCACCGGCTAACCCGCACATATCAGGGATTTCCCCACTAGCGTAGAATCACGGTTGGGGCGCATAGTGACGTGAAGAGCAGTAGGACCGACGACCTACTTGCGTGTCCACCAATTCGGCCTAGGGGGTCCGACATGGTAAGTCACACGGGTGTACCCGGTAGGTTGGCGCTCGGCATGGTTGGGACGATCCTCTTCGTGCATCCCGGTTCGAGCCAGGTCACGGAATCGGCTTCATGCTCGGATATCCGTCTTTCTTATGAAATCCTAATCTCGTGCGCCGAAGGTGGGGACCCCCACGCTCAGTTCTTGTTAGGTCTCTCGTACGCGCTCGGTGAAGGTGTGCCCGAAGACCATGCTGAGGCAGTCCGCTGGTATCGGCTCGCGGCTGAACAAGGGCTTGCCGAGGCCCAGTACGAACTCGCAGTCAAGTTGTCCAGCGGTGGCGGCGTGCCCGAGGACGATGTCGAGGCCGTCCGCTGGTTTCGGCTAGCGGCTGAGCAGGAATGGGCCGGTGCCCAATTCAACCTCGGGGTCATGTACGCCAACGGTGAGGGTGTGCCCGGGGACGATGTCGAGGCCGTGCGTTGGTATCGATTGGCGGCTGAGCAGGGGCTTGCCGACGCTCAGTCGAACCTCGGGGTCATGTACGATGAGGGCCGCGGTGTGCCCGAGGACGATGTCGAGGCCGTCCGTTGGTTTCGGCTAGCGGCTGAGCAGGGATGGGCCGGTGCCCAATTCAACCTTGGGCTCCAGTACGCCAGCGGTGGGGGTGTGCCCGAGGACGATGTCGAGGCCGCCCGCTGGTTTCGCCTGGCGGCTGAACAAGGAGAAGGCAGCGCCCAATTCAACCTCGGGCTCCAGTACGCCAACGGCGAGGGCGTGCCGGAGGACGATGTCGAGGCCGCCCGCTGGTTTCGCCTGGCGGCTGAACAAGGAAAAGGCAACGCCCAATTCAATCTCGGGGTCATGTACGTCAACGGCGAGGGCGTGCCCGAGGACGATGTTATTGCCTATATGTGGTTTAATCTCGCGGCGGTCGGTGGGGATACGGAGGGTCAGAGGCTTAAAGAGACTGTCGCGAAGTTGATGACCCGCGAACAAATTGCCGAGGCCCAGAAGCTCTCCCGCGAGTGGCTTGAACGGCATCGCTAGTTCTGGAATCTGCCCTCCAAATGGGTGAAGCCGGTAACCGCCTCAAGGGCAAGAGCTACTTCGCCAGCCGCATCCGGGACGGGCCGAACGATACGAAGTGGCACGTATGGCTCGCACCGGCTCCGCGCCATTGCTTTACCAGAGACCGATGATCAGCTCCGTGCAGCTACTCGGGAGGGGGACGGAGCAGATCCGCCGGCGGGGTGGGGGAGCTGGATGAGGCGGGTGATGGAGAGGAGGCTGGAAGGCGATGCTTGAAGCCGGCAACCGCGAGAAGGGCAGCTCAGCAGGCGACCTCCTTCTGGAGCCGTCTGCAGGTCAGGCTGGAGCCGTCTGCAGGTCAGGCACAGCCGGCCGCCCCCGGAACCTTGCTTCCTATGCTTGCTCTCGATCTTGTTGCCTCTCGGACAGCGCTGGCAAACGTGGTACACACCGGGGTTATTCGAGCTGTAGTACGGGCTGACCTTGGCCACACGTCACTCCCTGGAGTGAGGGGCAGGAGGGCGATGGCCCCCAAGGTAGAGGACGAACCGTTGGAGACGCCACCTTCGTGCAGCTACGTGGGACGGGCACGGAGCAGATTCACCGGCGGGTCGGTGCGCTCGTTCATCGGTACCTCTCTGATCCCTCCCTGACGGCTCTCCTGAACCTCACAGACCCCTCCGATTCAAGCGTGCCGCCCAACCTGTTCTTCCTCTCGGGCTACCAACTGATCTTGGATCTGCTCTGCCGTTAGTTCGCTGTCACGCCGGATCACGACGAATCCACGCATGCCGTTGATGACCATGACGACACGGCGAGCGTTCTCTTCATGCGCCTCGGGGATCAGGGCCATGAGATCGGCAATACTCCGATACGTTCTCTTTCTCCAACTCGGCCGGGGTGGTGGTGGACACTCTCTCCTCCTGCCAAACCCGCGTAGGTCATCGCCACCACAGACCCATATCTTCGCCGCCTGGAGGATCTCTTCTAGGACGTCACGCGTGAATAGCTTGTCAGAGGCCGCTGTTCACGCGCCGCCACGGCAAGGTCAAAGCACTCAGCATCCTCGCCGCCCGCATCGGCCGCGCCACCTACTTCATGCACGGCGTTCACCACGCCGAACACGAGGGCTACGGCGAGGAGCCCCGCCGGGTGGCCCTCGTACTCGATGCCCGAGACCAGCCGGACCGTGACCCAGAGGGCGACCGCCGTGACGAAGAGGCGGAGGAGGAGCTTCATCCCCGGACCCCGTCGCTCCTCGCCCGACCCCCTCCCATCTGCCCGCGACCGCGGGCGGGGAGTAAGCTAAAACCCGCCGGACGCTCCGTCCGTCACGGGCCGCGCCTCGTGGTCTCCCCACCTCTCGAACCAGCTCCTGAGGTAGAGCTGGGTCCGTAGGAAGTTGGACGGCGTGCGGCTTGTCCCGTGCGCTTCGTTGTTGAAGCGGAGCATCGCCGTCGGGATCTTCCGCATCTTGAGGGCCTGGTAGTACTCCTCCGTCTGCGGCATCGGCGTGCGCAGGTCCATCTCGCCCGTCATGAGCATGGTCGGGGTCGTTACGTTCCCCACATACATCAGGGAGGAGCGCCTGAGGTGCTCCGAGGGGTCCTCCCAGGGGAATTTGTCGAAGTTGTAGTACCAGGACGGGCCGTCCGTCGTCCCCACGAAGGAGAGCCAGTTCGTGACGGGGCAGTTCGCCGAGGCGGCCCGGAAGCGGTTCGTATGCCCGACGACCCACGAGGTCAGGACCCCGCCGCCGGAGCAGCCGTACACGAACATGTTCCGCTCGTCGACGTAGCCCTTCCCGATCACCTCGTCCACGCCGTTCATCAGGTCGTCGAAGTCCTTCCCCGGATAGGCGCGCTTGATGGCGTTACCGAAGGCGCTCCCGTAACCGGAGCTCCCGCGCGGGTTCGTGTAGAGGACGACGTAGCCGTTCGCCGCGTGCTCCTGCCAGGAGAAGTTGAAACCCAGGTCGTACATGCCGTGCGGCCCGCCGTGGATGATGAGGATCAAGGGGTGCTTCCTCGAGGGATCGAAGTCCGGCGGCTTGATGATCCAGCCCTGAATGTCGAAGTCCTCCACCGACTTGTACCAAATCTCCTCCACCGCGCCCAGGCTCACGCCGGCCAGCACGTCGTCGTTCACCCGTGTGAGCTGGTGCAGCTCGTCAGGCCGCCGCAGCTCGAAGGCGACGACGTCCTCCGGATGGTGGGAGTCCTCCCGGATGCCCACCGCCTTCCCATCCTTCGTGAACGAGCTGAGCGTGAGCATGTGGTCGCCGTCGGTCACCTGGCGGACGCCGTCGGCGACGGAGGCAAAGTGGAGATTCCGCGTCCCCTCGCGGTTCACGTTGAAATACAGGCCGCTCCCGTCCGGGGCCCACATGAGGCGGGTGCCCCGCCGGAGGCCCCGGTCGAAGTCCCCGGAGATCTGCCGGACGCCGGAGCCGTCCCGGTTCATCACGTAGATCTCGTGGTTCGAATAGGGGTCGTCCGTCCAGTCCTCGCCGGTGTAGGCGATCAGGCGGCCGTCGGGAGAGGCGTGGGCAAGACCGTCCGGGCCCCGGCGGGTGGTGAGCTGCCGAATCCGGCCGCTCCGGACCTCCACCGAGTACACCTCGGACTCGAAGATGTCGTACTCGGCGTCCTCCTGGCGGTTGGCCGTGAACAGGATCTCCCGACCGTCGGGAGTCCACTCCGGGGCCCGGTGGTGCCACTTCCCGTCCGTCAGCCGCCGCGTCGTCCCTCCTTCGGCCGGCACCACGAAGACGTGTGTGTGGCTCAGGTCGGTGAAGCCCTGCCGGTCCTGCCGGTAGTCGACCCGGGTGACGATCTTCGGGGCCTCGGTCCACTTCGCGCCGTCGGGCCTCTTCGGCAGCTCGATTTTCCACTCCTCGGCGTCGTCGACGTCCATCGTGAAGGCGATCTGGGTGCCGTCAGGCGACCAGCGCGGGTTCCCGGGCGAGCGCTCGACCCGGGTGATCTGGGTCATGGCCCCCTCGGCGTCCATCCAGCGGACGAAGATCTGAGTGCCCTCGGGCTCCCCGTCCGCCAGGTAGGCGATGCGGGTACCGTCGGGAGACCAGAGGCCCTCGGAGCCCTCCACCAGGTGGCGGTTCCTCGAGCCGTCCGGGTTCATGATCCATAGGGACGACTCCCACTTGTCGTTCAGCTTGTCGACCCAGCTCCGGGTGTAGACGATCCGACTCCCGTCCGGGGAGATCTGGGGATCCGCCACCCGCTCCCAGTCCAAGTACATGTCGACGGAGAGCGTCCGGCTACCGTCGTCACCGCCGCCGACCTGGGCCGTGGCGGGAGCCGGGGCGGCGAGAGCCGCGACCAGAGCCAGGGCAGGGACCGAGGTCCACAGGGTTCGTAGGGCTCGAGACATGGCTGCCTCCTACTGTCGCGTGCTAAGTCGATGTTGGCGCCGGGACGAGTGCGGTCCGGGGCAGAGCTCCCAATTGAACGTTCTACCGCCCACCTGGCAACTTCCCTTCGAGCTCGTCGTAGATGCGCCGCAGGACGATCGGCGCGTTGCGCTCGCTCAACGTCCAGGACGCGTACTCGCCCCAGTCGGCCCACTCCAGCGCCTCCTCCACTGACAGGCCCCTTCCGTGAAGGCGGCGGCCTTCGGCGACCCCGAACTCCATGGCCTTGCGGTATTCGGTCAGCTCCTCCCTGAGGATCTCGGGCGGATCCACGAAGCCGTGGCCCGGAACGTACGTGTCCACGTCCATCGCTTCGCCCTTCTTCAGCACCTCGATCCACTCCGAGGGGTAAGGCCGTCCGCATCGACGGGAACATGCGGTGGAAGAAGACCTCGCTCGTCCGACAGGAAGATCCTGATCATGGGCGGCACCGAGATTATCGGCCCCTGGAGGTGGTCGTCGAGACGAGTCCGGCCTGGCCGGCTGTGGCTCTTCGATCGACTCTGCAACCAATCTTCTAAGAGGCGCGCCTCGCTGATCCATGGTCGGACTCTCCGTTTCGAGGGTTCGGCGCGGTCGGCGGGCCAGGACCGGCACAAACTCGAGGCACGCCAGCTCGCCTCCTGAAGCTAGGAAACTCGGCTCAACCGCACTCTCCCCGACCCGCCAAACTTCGGAGGGTCCCGAGGTCATCATCCACGGCGTGCCGCGCTCGGCTCTCGGACCAATTGAAGCTCCTCCAGTCCGCGGGTCGTTCAGGGCCCCACAGGAGCAGGAGCTGGCTCGCCACCATGCACTGTGCCTCATCCGATAGCTCGCTGAGGCGGGCGACCAAGAGCGGTGCCGCGTCGCTCCCGAGCGAGCCGAGGTAGTCCACGTCCACCCCACCCAACTCCGCGATTCGGTCGAGATTATGACGGGCGACCAAACCGGCAGGATTGATGAGCTGCAGCGCACCCACCAGGACGAACGCCGTGACGAGGCCGCCAAACGCGAAGCGGTCGCGACGGCTGCTGAACACAGTCGCCCCGAACCAGACCACGACCACCGTCAACCACACGAGAGCCGTGGTGACCACGACACGCAGCTCCGTGAGGCCGTAGGCGGTTTGGTAGGCCAGCATACGTTGGATCGCAGAGGCCACGATGGCCAAGAGGAGAAGGAGATGGACGCTCGCGAATCCGACGAACACCGAACGTGCCTTAAGACCGCGGTCATCAAGCAGGGCGTGGGTGACGAAAAGCCAGGGGATCGCCAGCGCCAAAGCGGCGACGAGTTGGAAGAAGCCGGCACGGGCGTAGGCTGCGTAGGTGAGACCCGGGGTAACCTCGACCCAGGCTCCCCCTCCGAAGAGGTAGCGGAATTGGACGATCACGAAGCCTAGAAACAGGAGATCCACCAGGCCTAGGGCGGTGGCCACCTCGGCGATCCCAAGAGACGGGCGGACGGGCTGGAGGCGTCGAATTCCCTCCAATCTCGTGCCCGACGAAACGCCGACGAGGTAGCCGCAGGCAAGCCAGGACAGGACGGCGGTGACCACCAAGTGCGACGCGAACGCCTGCAAGTCGATCCTTACGAAGTCTCCGATAATCGTGGCAAACACCTCGTCCGCCGAAATGAAGAGCGCTCCGAAAACCACAAGCGGGACGAGCGCGAGGAGCGCCCCGCCGAAGGCAGTTCGCACCACGGTGCGTGCGGCCACTCGGGATGTGTCCGTTCCGACCTCACCCCAGTTCCCGCGGTTGATCAGTCGAGCGCTTCCGAACGCCGAGTGAAGCCCGGCTCCCGCCACGGCCTCGAAGATGTCCAAGATTCCGGACCGCTTGATCCAGGCGCGCCCCGCGTTGAGAGCCGGCAGCGTAAACGCTGTGCACGCCGCGAGGAAGGTTCCGAAACGAAGAAGGCCGGAGCCCCGCCACAGCAGAGCGGCACCACAGAGGAGCCCCACTCCAATCCACGACGACGCCTCCCGACTGAGGGGCGATTCACCGCTCTGAGCGACGATCAAGACGGAGGCGGCGAGACCCACGAACAACAGGAAGACGTTGAGGCCGGGGCCCGCGGACGCCCGAAGAAGCTCGTCTCCGGCGAACCCCATCCCGATGCCAGCCGCGAGGATAGCGGTCACAGGCAAGGCGCGGTCGGTCATGGTGCGGCCCTCCGTTCGCAGAGCGACGATTCAGTAGGTCGGCCTGATCCTCGAGAGAGACCTCCGTATCGCCGATCCCGAGCGGCAAAGGCCTGAACGGCGGAAGCGAGATCGGCCTCGCTGAATTCGGGCCACAGGACATCGGTGAAGAAGAGCTCAGCGTAGGCCGACTCCCAAAGCAGGAAGTCACTCAATCGCCGTTCTCCGCCCGTGCGGATGAGCAGTTGTTCAGGCTCCCGCCATCGCGAGGCCAAAGTACTTCGTACCATAAAGTATCTCCCGAAAAAAAACACACCCTATTCTCGTACGCGCTCGATCAACGCCTCCATGTGGTCCAGATATCGCTGAAGCGCCTGTAGGCCGGTCTCCGTGAGGCGATAGTCCGTCCGCGGGATCCGACCCTCGAAAGACTTTCGTATCTCGACGTAGCCAGCTTCCTCTAGCCGCCTAGCGTGAACGCTGAGATTCCCGTCCGAGGTTTCGAGACGCTCCTTGAGCTCGTTGAACGTGAGAGATTCCTCCACCGCTAGTGCACTTACGATTCCAAGGCGGACACGCACATGGATGATCGGGTCGAGTGCGACAGGATTGGTCTTCCCGGCTTGTACATCGATGCTCCCGGTCGATCCCTCGACCGGCGCCAGGTTCGGGGCCTTGCGGCGGGCCCGCGCTCCCTCAGCCACCGTGCCTCCTCGCAATAGTCGCCCCGAAGAGAACGTGCAGCCCCCCGAATCCCACGGCCATCGAGAGATCACCGGCGGCAGGCATCGCGAGAAGCGCAAACACTCCCAGGACCATGAAACAGATCCCCATCACGGGGACGATCTTGACCGAAAAGGTGCCGGCCGTGACGACGGCGGCGCCGTAGAGGAGAAGCCATGCCCCCGGAAGAAGTGAGTCAGCTCCGGCCTGCCAAAGCGCTACCGTAAGTACCACTCCAGCGAGAGCAGGAGGCAGGAAGCTCAGAAGGAACTTGCGACCTGCCCCGGAAAGGACGGGAAGATCGGCCCGGCGCGCCTTCCGGTGGATTGCAACCGCCCCGATCGCCACAGCGAGCAACGCCTCGAGAGTCCAGACTAGAAGCCATCCCTCAGCAGTCGGCTGGCCTGAAGCGAGCACCGCAGCAGCCAGTGCGGTGAGTCCCATTCCGACGCCACCCCATCCCGGAACCGCCGTGAAGGCGGCGCTCCGCTCCATCGTCCGGCGGATGAAGCGCAAATCCTCCATGGCTCGGTCGCCCAGGGCGATGGGCTCCGGACTCTGATCGACTTGAGAGAGGTTCAGCATGATAAAGACAAATATGGTCCGCGGCGTTGGGGTCGTCAAGTACTTTGTACTACAAAGTAAAGTATTGAGGCAGATTTCGGCAATGAGGAGATGAAGCCGAGGCGTGTTATGGGTGGGGTGGTGGGGGCTGCCGATGATTAGTGCGAGACGAGCCGACAACCACGCATGAGACTCAAGCGCCGATCTGCTTTCCCGCCTGCCACTCAGCTTGGAACTCCACGCGTTGTCCGCGCACCTGGAAAGCGCATGTTCCAGTTCCGGTGATCCGCACAGGAGGTGAACCGATGATTCTCCCCCGATAGGAGCAAAACGGGATCTGGAACGTCACCATGTTGCCAGTGATCTGACCACCGGTGATAGCTCGCTCACCTGAGTAGTCGAAGGAGGCTTCTTGACCGAAGCATGTACTCTCGACCTGCGCCGTTCCACTGAACGATGCACCCGCCTGAGTGAGTGTCACGCTCCCCGAGGTATTGCATCCGATTTCCTGAGTGTCGCTCTTCAGGATCTCACTGAACTGCCAAGCGCCGTCCAGGTTGGCCACTGGTGCGTTTGTGGCTGATCGAGGCTCACTGGTTAGACTCGGATATTCGATCTTGAGTCGCTCCAGGGCGTCATGAATCGACAGCCCAAAGGAAATCCCCTCGATGTTTTCGGCGACGAGCTTGAGGGTCAGGACGCCTATGACCATGCCTGTTGTAGCATCTACGATGGGGCCACCAGAGTTCCCAGGGTTTGCGGCGGCGTCAGTCTGGAGGTAGGTGAGTTCTCCTGCCTCTCTTATACCGCTCACGATTCCTCGCGTTACACTTTGACTGAGTGCAGCCGAAACGGGAGTGCCAATCACATAGACTTCCAAGCCGATCTCGGGATCCTCCGCGCTGAGATCAACCGTGGTGCAATCTGAAGGACACGACACCCTCATAAGAGCAATGTCTGCATCCGCATCATATCTCACGACGGTCACCGGAAACGACCTCCCGTCAGCCAGGACAGCCTCGATTTGGCCGTCAAGCTCATCCTCGATGACATGGAAGTTGGTGAGCGCCAATCCCCTCGAAGAGATTACAATTCCCGAGCCTGAGCCCGATCTGCCACGTATACCGATTACTCCGGCTCCGGCCTTCGAGATTGGATTCTCGTGTGCACTGGGGTTGAGTGCGGTGCGGTTGATGCGCATTGGCTCAAGAGAGGCGGAGGTCGCTGCTGAGACAGACGGCAAGAGCACATCTTCCTCTGCTGTGTAACTCGGTGAGTAATCCTTCGGCACAAGCTGAACAACGCCATCTTCCACGGCGCGCTTGCTCAACTCGTCTGTGAACGTCTTCAGAAACTGCTTCTGCTGGGTAGTCGGTGATCCAAAACCCCCCTCAAGATCGAACTCGGCATACCATCTGAATTCTGCTGTTCTCACGTCGAACAATCGTGCCACGTATGCGCGACGAGTTGTGCGCTGCTGACCGTCCAGCAAGAACTCACCGTCCAGCGAGAACGAGAAGTAGAGCACGGCTTCGATGTGGCGGCTCTGCAGTAAAGCAGCAAGCTCCTTCGGCTCATACTGCTTTCCACGGAAGAGAATCGAGTTGGCCTGAACTAGCGTGGGCAGGTCATAGTTCTCCGGATTTCCCTCCTGGCAAATCCGACTTTGAACTGAGGGGTTGAGAGATCCCCGATCTCTGGTTTCGCATTCCCCTAACATGCCACGATCCGCTTCGAGTCTCTGCCCGAGACTGGCGGCGACCTGACTCTCCATCCATTGCTGTGATCCGAGATCATGGGCGAAGGAGGCCCACACCATCACTCGGGAGTAGATCGGAATCGGCTCAGGAGAGCTAAACTGAGACGCGACTGTTGCTTGGATGCACCCAGAGCAGAGCAGAACGAGTACAAAGCGGAATCGAGCAGGGCGCATGACGGACCTCCTACTACGTGCCAAGAAACACTGGCATTGGTCACAAGATGCACCTCTGCGCTCAAGTCGCGCTAGTGCGGAAATCCCTGATATTTGCGGGTTAGGTGGTGGGGCTACCTGCGATCTCTTGGCCTGTAATCCCTCGCCCTTGGGCCACAGCAAGGTTGTACCACATGTAGGCACGGACATCATCTGAGGACACACCCACACCGTTGGCGTACATGTTGGCGTTGCCCCGGTCCTGTTCCCGAAACTCCTCATCGGCCGATTCTGGAATCCGGTATTCCCTGCCTCGAAATCGATAAGCAAGCAGCTGTCCGTCACGAATCCAGCCACGTACCGTCACCGGTGAGCCATCAAGAATGGGCACTGCGCAGTCGCTTGGAGCCGGTTAAGGAGGTCACCCCATGGTGAAGAGGCGTCCGTGGGGTTATCCTCAATACGATCGTGCACAGCGTCACCAACGCCATCACCGAGGCCATCAACGCCACCATCCAGAGGGCTCAAACGACGTGCGTGCGGGTATCGCAACCGGGATCGTTTCCCCAACGCAAGTTACTTCCATTTCGGTGGGCTGGACCTTTACACCCAACCCAAGTGTCGATGAGATGGAACCAACCTACGGTCGCTTCGACACCCACACATTTTCCGGAAGCACCAAGAAATGAAATGCCCGACTCCGGTGTTCCTTCTAGGCCTGGTCGTGGGCTGTGCACCAGATGTGGTAGCGCCCCGCCAAGCAATGGAAGAAGAGGAATCACCGGCGTCGATGTCATTTGTGGAGAGAACCGGTGAGGCAGGATTCCCTACGACAAGCCCTAGCCCTCGCCTACGAGCGTCAGACCCAGTATTAAAGCGACTACGAGCGTTGGCGAACGAGCCGCGTCCTCCTCATAATCCGACGGTCGCAACTGGTATCGGCCCGGCTCCACCTCCGCAGGACAATATGGCCATGATCGGTGGAGTTGCGTCCGGTGACCTCGACGCTGACGGCGACATCGATCTCTTTCTCGTATCAGAGGGCTCGGAAGTCAATCTCCTGTACTTAAATCGCGGAGACGGCACCTTTCAGGAAGTGGCTGCCGACTACGGTGTTAGCGATACGCCGCTATATGAATCAGGTCCCCTCTTCGTCGATTATGACGGTGACGGCCACCTGGATTTGATGATTGGCGGTCTCCGGCCGGTGTCTGGCTTGCAACACAATTCTGTCATGGTATTCCGTAATACGGGGAACGGGAGCTTTGTCGATGTGACACCCGAAACAGGCTTGGTGCTTCCACAGTGGGTGGACACCTACTCGATTACTGCCGGTGATATTGACGGGGATAATCTCCTCGACCTGTTTCTCACCCACTGGGCCCTTGCCCCCACCATCGGGCAGCACTTGTTGTGGAGAAACACCGGTGGTGGAAGCTTCGTCGACGTGACGAGTCCATACGGTCTGGAAGGGCTCAGGCACACGTTCACAGCTAACTTCTCCGACATCGATCTAGATGGCGATCTCGACATCCTACTTGCGAGTGACTTCGGGAACAGCAAGGTACTACGCAACGATGGCGGGATTCTGGTGGAGCAACCAGCCTCGGTGCTGACTGATGAGAACGGGATGGGCGCCTCGGTGGGAGATTACGATAATGATGGGGACCTTGACTGGTTCGTGACCAGCATCTCGGATCCCGATGGCACTGCCGAAGCAAACTGGGGTCTCAGCGGTAACCGGCTCTACGAAAATGACGGCCAGGGAGAGTACACGGACGTAAGCATTCGGGCAGGTGTTCGGGTGGGATATTGGGGATGGGGAAGTTGTTTCGCCGACTTCGACAACGATGGCCACCTCGACCTGTTTCATGTTAATGGCTGGAACACTGTTGAGGCCGATGCTTCAGAGTTCTGGGCGGACCCATCCCGGCTTTTCATGTCCAATGGGGATGGGACGTTCGTAGAACGATCATCCGATCTCGGCTTGGACGACACCAAACAGGGTCGCGGGGTCGCGTGTTTCGATGCCGACCGGGACGGTGATATCGACATTTTCATATCAAACAACCGGGCGTCACCGAGCTTTTACGTCAACGAAGGGACGGGCCTCAATAACTATCTGGAGATCGTGCTTCGGGGTGCTTCCCCCAATACGCAGGGAATAGGTGCCCGGATAACGGTCATGACGGGGGGAGGGGGACAACAGATTCGGGAAATCCGAGCGGGTAACAACTTCCTTTCCCAGAGCCCGGCGGAAGCCCACTTTGGACTCGGTGGGGAGCAAACCGTGGATATATCCGTCAGATGGCCGGACGGGAATCTGACGGATCTGGAAGACGTTTGGGCGAACCAGGTATTAGTGATACCTCACCCGAGTTTACCAGCTCTCGATGAATAGGACCTCAAGAGCCTTACTGTTGGCCGTCGCCCCGCTCTTTCAACTCCTCGAAGAAGTTGGTGACCACGACGAGCTGCTGCTGGTCGTTGAGGCCCCGCTTGGATCATAAGGAATCGACCGTCCGCAGCCACGTCATAGGACTGATCCCCCGAGCCAGCTTAGACAGCCGTCCGCCTCATGGACTCGGTAAGCGACCGGGCTCTCAGCGGACCAACAAGCCGGTCATGAGGGCCACGGCCACGGTCGTGAAGGCGGCGGAGACACACTCCGAAGGCGGCGAAGATAGAGTAGAAACGGCCTAGATAGGCGAAGTTTGCCGAATAGGCCACCCCCCAGGCCGCCCGCGCCGAAACCGAGCCTCTAAAGCGTATGAGTGAAGCCGGTAACCGTTCCAAGGGTAAGTCCTACTTCCGGGCGGAGAAGGCTGACCGCGAGAATCCTTGCCAATGGGTGGCATACTCGACGAGCCATCCATGTGACCCGGCTTCCCTCCGACCGACCTCCCCTGAGTAATTAGGGGGATCTAATTATCTGAGGCTGCCTTTGCGATGGCCTCCAGGAGCTCGTCGGGGTCAACGGGCTTGCTGAGCCTAGATGGTAGATGGCCAAGGCAGTCGGACTTGCGCCAGGCCCGAGGGCGTGTCGCCTTCCACCCACAAAGACGACATCCCTCTCCGACTTCACCCTGTCGCCTTCCGTCAGGAAAAGCGCCAATTTAGGTGGCCGGCCGTTGAACGAGCTTCCTGCCTATATGGACGGAGAATCCGTGCCCGCACTACGAACGGTGCATGTCGAATCCTTCGCGGCCGACCTCGTCCACGGCGCGCGACTCGCCTGGAAGCGTAAGGGCTTCTCGGCAGCGGTGGTACTCACCCTCGCTCTCGGGATCGGGGGGAGCAGCGCGGCCTTCAGCCTGATCGACGGGGTGGTGCTGCGCCCGCTACCGTACCCGGAGTCCGGCCGACTTCACGTCCTGTACGAAGAGAACGACCTCGGAGCTCGACGGCTTCCCTCGTACCCCACCTTCGTCGACTGGGCCACCGATGCCGAGTCGTTCGAGGGGATGGCCTTCTTGCGCGGTGCCCCGCTCAACTACGAGACCGACGAGGGCGCCGGGCTGCTCGTCAACGCGTTCGTGTCGGAAGAATTCTTCTCCGTGATGGGCACCCGGGCGGCACTCGGGCGAGCCTTGAACCGAGACGACTACCGGCCCACCTCAGCCGCCGCCGCAGTCCTATCCGATCGCGCCTGGCGCCAGTGGTTCGGAGGCGAGGCGGACGCGATGGGGCGCACGATCCGCATGGCAGGGCGCGTCTTCACCATCGTGGGCATCATGCCGCCCAGATTCGTTTTTCCCGACTGGGGCGTCGCCACCGACGTTTGGCTCCCCATGACGAGCATGCCCCCGGCCGAACGCGCAGCACTCGAGCAGCGTGACTTCCACGCCGACAGCCGGCTCGTCGCCCGTGTTCGCCAGGGCGTCTCCCCGGAACGGGCCCGACTGGAGATGGAAGGCGTGGCCAGTCGGGTCGCCGAAGCGTACCCCGACTCGGATGGACCATGGAACCGAGTGGCCATCGTGTCTCTACAGGAGTTCGTGGTCGGAAACCTCCGCCCTCGGCTCTTCATGCTCGGCGGAGTCGTGCTCACCGTGCTGCTCATCGGCTGCCTGAACCTCGGCAACCTCTACGTGATCCAGGGCATGGCGCGCCGTCGCGAGTATGCGATCAGGGCGGTACTGGGCGCCGACCATCTCAGGGTCCGGCAGCAGTTGGTCACCGAGAGCCTGGTGCTCACCGGTTTAGGAGGTGTGCTCGGGGTGCTGGCAGCCGTTGGGGTCCTCGATTGGGTGCGCCAGGGGGGTCTTCCCGCACTGTCACGTACCGGCGAGGTGGCACTAGACCTCCGTGTGCTCGCGTTCGCCGCCTTGCTCACGATAGGCACGGCTCTGCTCTTCGCTGCGACGGGAGCTCGCAACGCTGGCTCCGCACGAATCATGGAGAAGGGCGCGTTACGTAGTGGAGCCTCGGTGGCCAGTTGGAGATGGCTGCCCGCCTGGGTTCAGTCGGCGCAGGTCGGGCTGACGTTCGTCCTGCTCGTGGGAGCCGCGCTGCTGACTCAGAGTCTCTGGCATCTGACCCGGGTCGAACCCGGATTCGACCCGGTCCGCCTGGTGACTATTCGCATCAACCCACCCTCACCGGCCTACGACGGAGCCGGAGCCGCCATCGACCTATACACCCGCCTTCTGGAGTCGGTGGGCTCGGTTACGGGTGTCGAGGGTGTCGGCCTGACCAACCACGGTCCCGGGAGCAATGCCGGGGCCGCAACCCCAGCTGCGGTCGACGGCCCCCCCGGCCAGTCGGCTCGTGCTTTCCCCGTGATGTACCGCACGGTGTCGGCCGGCTACTTCTCGCTGCTCGGCATCCCGCTACTCGAAGGCCGCGACTTCGACGAGAACGACCTGGCCTCTGGCCCGGGACCCATCATCATCAACGAGACGCTCGCTCAACAATGGGGCGAGGAGTCGCCACTCGGTCAGACTTTAGGTGTCCTCAAGGCCGCGAGAACCCGCTCTGACTTCGGTGAGCCGCTGGTCGGTCGGGTCGTGGGAGTGACCGCAGACATGTACCGGCCTGGGTCGGACGAGGACCCACCCGCGGTGGTGTTCGTGCCCTTCTCACATAACCCTTGGTCAGAGGTGAGCGTTCTGGCCCGCACCACCGGGCCGCCTGCGCCCCTTTTGGGGGCCATTGAGGGTGCGGTGAAGGCCGTCGATGTGGCCATTCCCGTGAGCGGGCAATTCGTGGGGGCCTCGACCGTCGAGGCGTTGCGCGCGAGGGCGACCTACAACCAACGCCTCAACGCGACACTGGTAGGGGCGTTCGCCCTGATCGCGCTCCTGTTGGCGACGGTCGGCATGTACGGTGTCACCGCCTTCGCGGTGTCTCTGGAGACGAGGGCCATCGGAGTTCGCATGGCCCTGGGGGCAACCAACCTGGCCGTGATGAGAGCCGTCCTGAGACGAGTCCTCGTGATCACCGCGACGGGCCTCGCCCTCGGCGCCCTGGTCGCGGTCGCGCTGGGGCGCCTTCTGACCGGGCTCCTGTTTCAGGTCCAGTCGTCCGACCCTGTGACGTTCTTGGCGATCGGGGTCGTTACTACAATCGTGGCGATCGTGGCAGGTTACCTGCCGGCTCGGCGAGCGGGTAGGATCGATCCGCTCGTGGCGCTCTGGACAGACTGAGCGGCACGAATTCCGGCCCGCTTCCTGACGAGACCTCTTCCAGGACGGGAGGCGTGTCGCCTCCCTCCCCATTTCTGTGAGGGCTTCCAGCGCTTTCCCGGACCTGGTGTCCTTATCTATGGGGTTCGAAAAACCGCGATCCCCGGTCCGCTGGCGCAGGCCCCGGTGGGCAGTCTGGGCAACCACACCCAACGGCTGACCTCCTTACCGGAGGAGTCAAATGACGAAGGACGAGAGAGGACGACGAGGCAAGACCCTCTGTGCCACACTCGTGGAGGATATCGCCAAGGTCGCATCACCGGGACTCGGTCGATGGCCCGATGCGTGGGAAATCGTCGGTGAGGAGTCGGCGGACTTCATGGACGCACTGTTGTCGTGGGAGGAGACCGGCGAGCCCGATCTCACTTAATTCCCTCCGAAGCACCCGACAATCTTCGTTCTGTCCTCGCTTCTCCTTTGGCACACCACGACGACGACGATTAGGGCGACCACGAGGAGGACGGCGAGACCGATCACCAGCTTTTTGGAGTTGTCAGTTTCTTCCTGGAGTGCATCGCCTCGGGGATTGAGGGCCACGGCGAGGCCCAAGTTCGGTGTCGGTAGGAGCGCGTCCACTGGGTTCGTCATGGGCAGAGCAAGGAAGCCGGGCGCCAGCGAACGCTCTAGTGTCGTATCCAGTGTGACGGGCTGTGCAGGGGCGGGAACGTCATGCTGCTGAGGAGCTTGTGCGAGCACCTGGGTGGCAGGTGTCGCGAACATCACGACTGTGAGTACGAAGACTACAGCACCTCTCATGGTGCCTCCTGAGGGTGGAGGTGCCAGGGGGGACAAACACCAAAGGTTGGTCCAGCTTTTTCAAGAGTCAAGTGAGACGACTTGAGGACACCGATTGGCTTCGCGGAGCGATCCCCTTCACCCCCTCCACTCGTGGGTCCATGCTGGGCGCCTCTGCCCGCCTCCGCGTCGGGCCGGATGGCGCGGCGCTTGAGGGTTCAACCACGTGAGCGCCGCCCGAGACGGCACGCTACGCCGGGTCACGGGATTCCAGGCGGGCTGACAGCGGCGCGCTCGGACACGTCCCACTCGATCGGCTCGTGCCAGTCAGGTCTTGGATCCGCGCTTTCTGGATGCCTCCGTTCCCACTTTGCGTAGGGCTCCCCGCTTGGCAACGATGAGCGCCCGGGGCCGTTGCACCAGAACACCCTCGTAGATCCAGCTATTCAGGGCCGTCGTCACCGTCGAACGGTGTACTCCGGCAAGCTCGGCAAGCTCCTGGTGAGTGAACCAGTGCTCGAGTCGGATCCGACGGCCGTCGTCGTCGCCGAGGCGATACGCCAGGTCGAGGAGAACGTCCGCAATGCGAGCTCTCGATGAAGAGCCGGAGGAGCCGGCGATGCGACGGGCGATCGCCAGGTCGCGATCATAACTGGCCAGTAGGGTTGTGAACGTGGCTGGCGAGCCCCGCAAGGCCTTGACCACCCCGGCTCCACACAGCGAAAGGACCGCGCAGGCCGACCCGGCGACCGCGGTGTAACGTCGAGGTGTGGGCGTCAGGGCGCTATCCGGAAGGACCATGTGGCGCCTAGCGAACGACCTGGTGGAGGGGGGACCACCGGGCGATGCGATGGCGGCGCCGGACTTTGAGTTGGCGATGGCCTCTTCCCCGAAGAGCTCGCCCGGACCGACAATCGCAACCGTGCGCTCCGAGCCCCCGCCCGTGCGCGGAAGCATGAGGCGAACGTGACCTGCCTGGACCACAAGAACAACGTCGGCCTCGTCTCCACGTCTGTGGATCGTCTTTCCCTTCCGGTACTCGACGGGCGTGGCGGACTCGATCAGTCGGGTGAGCTTGCGATCGCGAACCGGAATCACCTTGAGGGGCATGCGTGCTCTCTTCTATACATGCTGCGCCCGATGCCTCCGCCTCGCTTCCGGCCCTCTTCCGAGTGCCCGGATCCGGCAGCATCCCTCGACGCGGGTGCCTCGCATCCGGGGAGCTTATGGGTCGGGAACTTCCTGCGCCAGCGCCCGTGCCCAACGAATCGTGAGTGGCCGTTCTCGCCGTCTTCGGGACACAACCGTACCTTGCGAATCGACCGATGCTCGGCGGGGACGTAGATCTCCACCCGTAAGCGGTCGACATCCCATTTGCCATCCTGGAGGTACCATGCGTTCCCTGCGCCCACTTCTGATGTCCCTGGCTCTGCTCGCGGTGGCGGGAGTGCCCACCCTCGCCCAGTCGGGCTCGTTTGGGCATGCCATCGTAGTCGGCGATGACGAGCTGATTGTCTCAGAGCCCAACACCACCTTTCGGGCGGGCGCCGTCTACGTGTACCGCAAGGTTGGCGATGGCTGGCAGGAGGCGGCGCAGATCCACGCGCCCGACACGGAGCGGGCCGACGGCTTCGGTACCGTCCTGGCCGCCACCGGCAACACGCTCATCGTGGGTCAGCGGGGTGGCCCGCTCCACACCTATGAGAGGGACGGCCAGCGCTGGCGCCACACCGGCACCGTCTCCGGGGACGGCGTGAACGGCACGGATCCGGGGTGCAGCGAGTACGGGTACTGCGGCACCGAGTTCGGAATCGAGCTTGCCACGCATGGCGACTGGCTGCTTGTGGGCGAGCCGGGCACGATTCCCACACCTCGACGGCGTCCCCCAGGTACCCCTGCGGAGCCCCTGCCCGAAATTCCGCCCGGCGTCGTCCATGCGTTTCAAAAGGGCACAGATGGTACCTGGACCCAGCGGGGGAGCCTCCGGCCTGCCGACGGCGTGGAGAGTGACCGCTTTGGCGCCACCATCGTCCTCGCGGACGGGCGAGCGCTCATCGGCGCACCGAATTGGAGCGTCACCGGTGACGACAAGATCGAGGGCGTGGGCCGCGTCTACGAGTTCCGCCTGGAGGACGGCCAGTGGCGAGAGACCGGAGTGCTCGACTCCAGAATCGAGCAGGGCGCCAACTTCGGGATTTCCATCGCAATGCAGGGCGACGCTGCGGCGATCGGCTCTCCGGGCAGTGGGGAGGGCCACGGAGCCGCCTTCCTCTTCCGCCGTGACCCCGGTACGGGAGCATGGTCCGAGCAGTCGCGGCTCGCGGCTTTCAGCAGCGTCGCTGGCGATCGCTTCGGCGATGCCGTGGCCCTCGACGGTAACGACGTCTGGGTGGGCGCGCCGGCTCCCCGGGGGAACGACATGGGGACCGTGTACGTATATCGCGGCCAAGAAGATACGTACGGGCTCGACGCCCCCCGCCGGATCCGCCTAACGGAGACGGTTACCAGGGACGCCTTCGGCGACAAGATCTTCGCAGGAGGTGGCGTGGCCGCCGTCGTGGCCACGGGCATGCACCACCGGTCCGGCTCCGTCTACGTCTACGAGCGTGACGCGGCCGGCGACTGGCGGGGCGGCGACATGCTGGTGAGCGCGCCCGACGCCCTGAGAGCGCTGGTGGGCGAGGAGCGCAGGTGCACCGACGGCAACGTCGGTCCATTCGACTGCAACGGTGTGGAGCTCCTGGCCTTCGTGCCCAACTCGATCCTGCGGGCGGGGGCCAACGCGCGCGGCGTGCGAACCAACGACAACTGGGGCTGGACGGACCCCGAGACCGGCCGCGAGTATGCCCTGGTGGGCCGGAACGACGGCACCTCGTTCATCGACATCACGGACCCTGTGAACCCCGTGCTCATCGGCGACCTGCCGAAGCCCGACGACACGCCGCCCTCACAGCTTTGGCGCGACATCAAGACCTACAAGGACCACGCCTTCATCGTGGCCGACGGCGCCGGCGCCCACGGCATGCAGGTCTTCGACCTGACCCGGCTGCGCAGCGTGGCCGACCCGCCGGAGCTCTTCGAGGCGGACGTGCACTACACGCTCATCAACAGCTCCCACAACATCATCATTAACGAGGAGACTGGTTTCGCCTATACCGTGGGGAACCGGGACGGCGGCGAGACGTGCGGTGGCGGGCTGCACATGATCAACATCCAGGACCCCCGTAATCCCGAGTTCGCAGGCTGCTTCGTGGAGGAGCGCGGCACGCACGACTCCCAGTGCGTCATCTACCGGGGGCCCGACGCCGCCTACCAGGGCCGGGAGCTCTGCCTGAACCTGAACGGGAGCTTCTTCGCCATCTCCGACGTCACGGACAAGGACAACCCGGTGGCGGTGGCGCGCTCCACGTCCCCCAACGCGGCCTACATCCATCAGGGGTGGCTGACGGAGGACCACCGCTACTTCTTCGTGGACGACGAGAGCGACGTGATCCGGGGCAATGTGTCGACCACCCGCACCCTCATCTGGGACCTGAGCGACGTGGAAGACCCGGTGCTGACCAAGCAGTTCATGGGCTCCATGACCGCCAGCGCACACAACCTGTACGTGAAGGACGGCCACGTCTATCAGGCGAACTACCGGTACGGGCTCCACATTCTGGACATCTCCGATCCCGAGAACCCCCGTGAGGTCGGCTCCTTCGACACGTCGCCGTATCAGACGGGCCCGGGCTTCAGCGGCGCTTGGAGCAACTACCCGTTCTTCGAGAGCGGCACGGTCATCGTCACGAGTGTGCAGGAGGGTCTATTCATCCTGAAGAAACGGGATCAGCCGGTGTTCTAGGACGAATTCGAAAGCCCATTCCTCGACTGGCCGCGGAGCACGCGCCACCGGCCTCACGCAAGGAAAGGAAGACCGCCATGCCGCAGCCGTGCGAGCACGTCAACGCCCTACCTTCGATCCCCCCCGAGGTCAGACGATGAAGACCCGGAGGACAAGGTAGCTCACGTACATGAGGACGAGTGACGCCGCCTCGCCCCTCTGGAGACCCCGCCTCCGGATGAAGAAGATCAGCATCGCCACGGTGACCAGCGCCATGACGGGTACGTCGATTACCAGCGAGTCCCGGTTGACGGCAAGCGGAAAGAGCACGGAGCTCGCGCCCAACGGGACCATCAGATCGAAGGTGTTGCTCCCGATCACGTTTCCTACCGAGATGCTGGCCTGCCCCTTCAAAGCGGCGCGGACGGAGACGGCCATCTCGGGCAGGCTGGTGCCGGCCCCCACGAGGAAGATGCCGATCACGGTCTGGCTGACGTTCCAGGCCTCGGCGATGGAGACTGCCCGGGTGACGACCACGTGCGCCGCGACGACGACGGTCGCCATGCCGAGGGCCACGGTGGCGAAGTCGACGATGGCCCGCCGCTGCGATGGCTTGGGGGTGTACTCCCCGTTTCGCTCGGACTGGACGAGGGCGACCAGATAGATGGCATACCCGAGGATGAGGACCGCCCCCTCAGCGCGACCGATGCGTCCGTCGATACTCACCAGCGCAAAGAGGCCTATGGCAAGCAGCAGGATGATCCCGTCCCGGCGGACCATGCGGGGAGCGAGGCGCAGGTAGGTGAAGAGACCCGACAACCCGAGGACCAGGGCGCCCTGCGCAACGACACTGCCGGTGACGTTGCCGACGACGACCCCGGACGCCTCGATCCCGCCCAGCTGCTCCATGCCGCCCACGACACCCACGACGAGCTCGGGCAGCCCGGTCCCGATGGCCAAAACGGTCAGCCCGATGAATCCCTGTGAGACGCCGAAGCGCTCGCTGAGCCGGAGGGAGCCTTCGATAGCGAAATCGGTCCCCTGCCAGAGGGCCAGAAGTGCGAGGACGAGGAGGACGAGGTCCAAGAGCGCTCCGAGGGATCAGTGAGCCGGTGGCGGGGACGGACCGCCGACGATACCCTCCCGGAATCCGGGCTGCAACCGGGAGGCCGCCTCAGAATGAAGTTCACGCGTCGTAAAGCGATCAAGATCGGAGTGGGTGCAGGAGCTTCATTGTTCCTCGGCTGGCGGCCTCTTCCGGCCCAGACATCCGAGCTCATCACGAAGCCGATACCGTCCTCGGGCGAACGCGTCCCTGTCGTCGGACTCGGGGCGCGCAACTACCGGCTAGGTGAAGGCTGGGCGCAGGACACCACCGAGTTCCGCAGGACGCTTCAGACGTTTCACGAGCTCGGCGGCCGAGTTCTGGATACGGCGCCCAACTACGGCGCCTCCGAGACCATCATCGGCGACCTGCTGGCCGATCTAGGCATCCGCGAGAACCTGTGGTTGGCGACCAAGGTGGACCGGGAAGATCGTGAATCGGGCATCGCTCGGATGGAGGGCTCCATGGAGCGCATGCACACCGATCACTTCGAGCTCATGCAGGTCCACAACCTGCGGGGCTCGGAGGCACAGCTGCCCACGCTCCGGGAGTGGAAGCAGGAGGGGCGCATCAAGTACTTGGGCGTCACCACGTCGAGCACCCGGCAGTACGGGGAGATGGAGGAGATCATGCGCCGGGCGGAGCTCGACTTCATCCAGATCAACTATGCCGCCGACGCACGGGCCGCCGCGGACCGCATTCTTCCTCTGGCCGCCGACCGCGGCATGGGGGTGCTCGTCAACCTTCCCTTCGGCCGGGGGCGCTTGTTCTCACGGGTGGGCGATCGGGAGCTACCCGACTGGGCGTCGGAGATCGACTGCGAGAGCTGGGGCCAGTTCTTCCTGAAGTACGTCGTCTCGCACCCCTCGGTGACGGCGGCGATCCCGGGCACCACCAAGGCGCACCACGCCGTGGACAACATCGGAGCAGCCACCGGAAGACTGCCCGATGCGACGATGCGCCGCCGCATGGAAGAGTTCGTGGATGCGCTCCCGCCGGCGCCCCGCCGTGGAGGCTGAGGAGGCAGCTTAGGGCGTCTGAGTCTCTCCGGGCGCTAGCGCCTGGGGGGCTTCACGCCTTCAACGGCCCCCTCGGTGATCTCCCTCTCCACGATCCCGGAGAGCCGCTCCATCAGGTTGTGGAGCGTCCGCTGCCTGCGCCGTACCGTGGCCCCGAAGATGGAGCGGGCGATCAGGTAGCATCCCCCGATCACGCCAAGGGGAAAGGCGACGCTGAACGAGGACCGAGCCCAGCACGTCGACGCCCACCCCGACGCCCACCCCGATCCCGATCCCGCCCCCGCCACCTCCGAGCAGTCCCCCGAAGAGCCCGCCCGCCAAGCCGTGGAGTTGCTCCTCGATGCGGATCTGGGTCTCCCCGTCGCGGGAGGATACGGTGACTTGGAGGGACCGGGTGTTCGAGGGCGTGTTGGACCGCCACGTGAGGGTGCGGCCGAACAGGCTCGGGACTCCTTGCCCGGTATCCAAGCGCTGGATCTCGGGGAGTAGGATCTCGAACACGTCCTCGGCGATCTCCCCGCGGATGACCCGCTCCATGGAGACGGTAGGCGAAGTGCCCAGAAACGCGGTGGCGAGGCTCGAGGACGACGCTCCGCTCTCCACTTCCGTCGCGGCCCGCCGAAGGTGAGACGGATCGATTCCCGCCTCGAGGGCGATCTCCTCCAGCTCCTCTAAGGAAAGGCCTGCTCCCGAGGGTTCCGGTGCAGTGTCCTGAAGCTCAGTTGCGCGCTTGAGGATGAGGCCGACCTCGCGGTCGCCGTAGCGGCGGGATGAATCGTCGGAGTGGCTCATGGCGGGGAATCTACCTGGCGGGGCCCGGCGACTCAAACCGGGGCGCAGCCCTCGCGCTGGCAGCCCTGCGCTGGTGGAGCGGGCAGGGCCGAAGTACAATCGCACTCTGCTTTTCCCATCGCAGGAGGGCCTCCCGCCGGCTGGCCCGTTAGGAGGTTCGGCATGAGACCGCGCACTGTGAGGGGCCGCCCCGCCGTCGTACTCGCATCCCTGCTCCTCTTTTCATCCTGCCAGGGGGCGCCGGGCACCGGAGGAGAAGACGCGGCTGAGAGCACCCGGTACGAGGACCTTCTCACGCTCCACGACGACTGGCGCGACGTCCAGAAGCCCACCCTTACCGACAGGGTGCCCGACTACGCCGCGGCGGCCATGGCCCGCCAGGAGCAGGAGCTGGCCCGGCATCAGACCCGCTTGGCGGCCATCGATCCGGAGGGGTGGCCCATCTCCCAGCAGGTGGACTACCACATCGTCCGTGCCGAGATGAACGGGCTCGAGTTCGACCATCGGGTTCTCCGGCCGTGGGCTCGGAACCCCGCCTTCTACATGCTCATCCACGGATCGCAGACTGATGTGCCCGCCCGCGAGGGCGAGGTCATGCATGGCGTCATAGAACTCTGGACCTACCAATTCCCCCTCTCCGAGCCCAGCGCGGCCGAGATTCGCGACGGTGTCCGTGCCATTCCGGCGATCCTCGAGCAGGCCAAGGGCAACCTCGTGGTGGACGCCGCCGACCTCTGGTTCCTCAGCATCCGCGTGATGCAGGGGGTGAGCCGGACGCTGGGAGGCCTGGCGGAGCGGGTGGCCGCAGACTACCCGGAGCTCTCGGCCGACACGGAGCGAGCCCAGGCCGCGGTGGACGACTTCACGGCGTGGATCGAAGAGCGGCAGCAGTCGATGACGGCCCTCTCGGGCGTGGGGGTGGAGGAGTACGACTGGTACCTCAAGAACGTTCAGCTCCTGCCCTACACGTGGGCCGACCAGGTTGCCATCGTCGAGCGGGAGCTGGGACGGTCGTGGGCCTACCTGAAGCTTCTGGAGAACAAGAACCACGACCTGGCCGAGCTCGAGATGGTGGACGCGGAGGCGGAGTACCAGAGGCAGTACCGTGCGGCCGTGCGCGCATTCATCGACTTCCTCGATCGGGAGGACTTCTTCACCGTCCCCGACTATGCGGCGCCCGCGCTCATGGCTCGGGAGGGGCGATTCTCGCCCCCTACGGGCGACGTCGGTTCTTCAACAACGTCAGCTACCGGAACTTCCTGCCTATGCGGGCCCACGGCACCCACTGGTTCGACCTGGCCCGCATGGATGCCGAGCCGCATGCGAGCCCCATTCGTAGGGTCCCCCTCCTCTACAACATCTGGTCCCCCCGGGCCGAAGGCTTCGCCACCGGGATGGAGGAGCTGGTCATGGGGGCGGGATACCTGGACGACCTCCCCAGGGCGCAGGAGCTGGTCTACATCCTGCTGGCCCAGCGAGCCGCCCGGGCGCTAGCCGGACTCAGGATGCACAGCAACGAGTACACCATCCAGGACGCCGTCGACTTCGCGGCCAAGTGGACTCCGCGTGGCTGGATGCCCCCGGAGAGCAACACGGTGTGGGGTGAGCAGCAGCTGTACCTGGAGCAGCCCACATACGGGACCAGCTACGTCATCGGGAAGGTGGCCATCGACAAGTTGCTGGCGGATCGGGCCCAGCAGCTCGGTGACGAGTTCAGCCTCGGGCGCTTCATCGACGAGTTCCACGCCGCCGGGATGATCCCCGTTTCGCTCATTCGTTGGGAGATGACCGGTCTCGAGGACGAGATCGAGAAGCTATGGTAGCGAGATCCAGCCGATCCTTGACACACCTGACCCACGCGTTGAAGCTCTCATGGAGCCCCGGGTTTGTCTAGAAGGCCGTTGAAGAAGTACAGTGGGCCGTTTCTGGGCCACGATCGCTCATGGGAGAATGATGGTGAGGAATATGCCCGGGAAGGGTAGGAGATGTCGTTCGAGGATCCGGCCTGCGCTCCAGGTGTGGGGCATCGGGGCCCTGGCTCTTCTCCTGCTTCTGCCACTCCTGCTTTTGCCACGAAGCGCCGTCGCACAAATCCCCCTTCGCATCGACGATGAGCTGCTCACCAGGGTGATGCCTGGTGCTACGAGCTTCTCCGACAAGGTTGGCGATCCGCCTGTCTATCACGCCTTCGCCGACGATCCGAACGGCACGTCCGGGAGATTGATCGGCTACGTCTTCCTGTCGTCCGATCTGCCCCCGGAGGAGTTCGGATACAGCGGATCCATCCAGGTCCTGGTGGGAGTCGACCTGACCGGTAACCTGACCGGGGCCGCCGTGGTCGCGCACCACGAGGCGCTGGCCGTCTCCAGGGGTGACTTCCTCAGGGCCCCCGGCGTCGAGGCGCAGTTCGCGGGCAAGTACGTCGCGGACGCATTCAGGATCTACCGGGACATCGACGGCATCAGCGGAGCTACCATCAGCATAGGGGCCATGGCACGGGGCATCCGGAACTCGGCTCGTCGGGTGGCCATGGCCTATCTGCGCCGGCCCGCACCCACGGTGATCGCGGCATCCAGCGGCGGTGGTGTGACCGCCGCCGCGCTCGAGCAGCTCACCTGGCTCGAGCTGGTCTCCAGCGGCCTCATCGCGAAGATGGAGGTGGTCCGCTATAACGCCCTTGGGCTCGACCTCTCCTTCGCGTACGTGGGCAATGAGCGACTCGGCGATATCCTGGTCGGCGGCGACGCGTACGCGTCGATGGTCCATAAGGTGGGTCCCCGGCACGAGGACTACCACCTGATGATCCTCGGACTCGACGGGAGCTTCATCGCCGGCTTCCGGCCCAGGGCCCTCACGGTGTTTCAGGGTGGAGAGTCGTACCCCCTGCCCAGGAACCAGGTCGTCTACTGGGGACGGCCCGCAGAGGGGAAGATGGCGGAGCAGGTCTTCTATTCGGCCATGCTGCTGGTGGACCGTGCTGTGGACCTGAGCCAGCCGTTCACGATTCGGTACGATGACGAGCAGGGCGATCCCTTCGACATCGAGTACACGGTGCCCCCGGACGTCCTGAGGTTCGTTCGGGGAGGCTCGACTCACGTCCAGACCGATGCCGTCGCATCGTCGAACAGAGGGGCTGCTGCGGTCGCCACTGCGTCGGTGAACGCGTCCGGACCGGAGTCCGGCGAGGGAGTTGGCACGACCGGCGCCAACGAAAGCGACCGGAAAAACGGCACCGACGGGACGAACGGAGAGGACACGGCGCCCGTGGAGAGCGTGGACGGCGCCACTCTGCAGCCCGAGGCGACGGAAGCCGAGTCGGCGCCGGCTGCCGCGGGTCCGGCGCAATCTCCGACGGACCAGGCCGCCCCGGGCTTCGAGTTCGACTTCTCGGACGAGGACGAGTCCGCGCTCTCCTTGATGCTCGCGCAGACCCGTTGGAGGCGGGTCGTCGGACTGCTCGTGATCCTCGGACTCGCCATGAACGCGTTCCTCTTCAAGGGCGTGGCGGCGCGCTGGGTGGCTCTTGGCGGGACCCTCGTCTATCTGGGCTGGATCGACGGTGGGTTCCTGTCCGTTGCGCACATCACTAGCGGCATCGCCGGCGGCCCGGGGGTCTACCTTGGGGATCTGGCCATGCTGATCATGATCGTCTTCACGGTGGTCACGACCCTGCTCTGGGGCCGCGTGTTCTGTGGGTTCCTGTGTCCCTTTGGGGCCTTGCAAGACTTCATGGAGCGGGTGATCCCGAAGCGCTTCCAGCGCAGGATGCCCCGTCACATCCACGAACGGGCCATCTACATCAAGTACGGCATCCTCGCCCTCATCGTCGTCCTGGCCCTGGTCCGGAGCGACATCTCCATCTACGGGTACTTCGAGCCGTTCGGAACCGTGTTCTTCCTGAGCTCTTCCGTTCTGATGTGGAGCATCGCGGGCAGCATTCTTCTGGCCTCCGCCGTCATCCCGCGGTTCTATTGCCGGTACGCGTGCCCGCTGGGCGCCGCCCTCGGCGTCGCCTCCTTCGTCTCGATCTTCCGCATCCCGCGGGTCAAGCAGTGCGATGTCTGCAAGGTGTGTGAGCAGAGTTGCCCCACTGGCGCCATCTCCGGTCCCGACGTGGACTTCAAAGAGTGCGTCCGGTGCAACATCTGCGAGGTCAAGCTCCTGACCAAGGCCGGAGTCTGCCGCCACGACATGGAGGAGGTTCAGTCGCGGTTGGTGCAGCTGCAGACGGCGGGACGCTAGGCGGCCACAGGGTGGAGCGCTCCGGTCCCGACGTCTCCAGGCGCCACGTCCTGCGGATCGCGGCCTTGTCCGGTGTGGGTCTGCTGGCCGGCGGCGGGCTCGTGAAGGCCGTGGTGCGCCGAGCCGGGCTCCGCCGCATACGCGAGACGCGCACGCAGATGGGGACCCTGGTCGAGATCTCCGTCGTGCACCGAGACGGGTCGGTGGCCCGGCAGATGATGAGCGCGACGTTCGACGAGATAGAGCGTCTCGAGGGGCTGCTCAGCCGTCACCGGGAGGGCACCGACATCTGGCGCCTCAACAGCCACGGATTCCTTTCGGGACCGGCTCCCGAAGTCCTGGAGGTCCTGTCGAGAGCCGTCGAGTATTCGGCCATGACCGAAGGGGCCTTCGACGTCACGGTGGCCCCTCTCCTGACCCTGTACTCCGAGAGCTTCTCCCGGACCGGTGGGCCGCCGAGCGACACGGACCTGCTGTGGGCTCTGACCCTGGTGGACTTCCACGAGCTGGCGGTCAGCGAAGAGAAGATCGCCCTGGGTAAGCCGGGGATGGCCATCACAGTGGACGGCATCGCAAAGGGCTACATCGTGGACCGGGCGGTGGCCACACTGGTGGGTCGGGGCGCCGAGAGCGTCCTGGTGAACGCGGGTGGCGACATGTCGTCGTCGGGAGACGGACTGTGGGGCGACGGATGGACGGTCGCGATCCAGGATCCCCTCGCCGCGGACCGGAATCTGGAGGTTCTCGAGCTTCGGGGTGAGTCCGTGGCGACTTCGGGGAACTATATGCAGTACCTCTCGGCGGACCGGCGCCATCACCACATCGTCGATCCCCGGACGGGTAGGTCCCCCGGTCACACGAGCGCGGTCTCGGTGGTGACGACGTCTGCCATGGCGGCCGATGCGCTCTCCACGGCGGTAATGGTTCTGGGGCCCCGGGAGGGACTGGACTTGATCGATCGGCTGCCCGACGCCGAGGGCATGATCGTGACGAAGGACCAGGAAGTCCTCAGGTCGAATGGGCTGTCCCGCTACTACGCATGAAGAGGGCCCCGACCCGGGGAGGTCGGAGCCTCATGCCCTCCGGGTGTATTGGTCCTTCGGCGTGCTACCTGCCCTCGACGGGGATCATGATGTGGGCGTAGGGAGTGTCTGGCCACATGATCCAGGGCCCGCCATTCAGATGATCGGTGGAGATCCCCTCGAGCATGTCGAGGTACAGTCCACTAGCCCTGTTTGATGCCGCGGCCTCTCAACTCCTCATCGAACGCGACGATCTCGTAGTCGTCCTCGAAGCCCGTGCGATCAGGGGAGGGAAGGTAACCGCTCAGGTCCATTTCCGCGGCGGCGAGCTGGTGGTCGAAGTCGGCCATGTCGCGTTCGGCGGCCTCCTGTGGCGTGTCTGCGCTCGAGTAGACGACGTCACCCAGCTCGCGGTCCTCGAGCGTCAGCTCCCGACGGATCGTCTCGCTGGCTACGAACTCCCGTCGGATCGCCGGGAAAGTGAACACCAGCGCCCCATCGGCCGCGGAGGATACATCGGCGTCCAGCTCGGCCGCCAGGTCGTGGAGCGCGGCCTCCACTGCGGAATGATCCACTTGCTGGTCCGTCAGCTGGTTGCGGACGTAGCCCACGGCTCCCTCCACCCCCACTGCCCCTCTCCCGGCCAGGGCCTCGCGATAGACCATCCCCAGGACCAGGCGTCTCACGTTCCGGGCCTTCCGCGCCTTGTTCTCGCGGCGCACTCCCATCATGCGCAGGAGGGGCACACCGAAGAAGAGCACGCTGAACACCACCGGTACCAGGACGAGTCCGACGAAAGCGGCAGGCCCGCCGATGCCGAGCTGCGGAAAGATGAACCAGGGCGCCGTCGCCCCAGCCAACAGGGTGAAGCCGTTCATGCCGATGATGACGGCGTCGTGCTTCTTCTCGTTGCCCGTAAGCTCCAGCGGGTACTGCAGCCGCAGCCAGGCCGGATTGGGCTCCTTGGCGGTCACCGGTCCGTGAGCGCTCACCATGAGCTCAGGGAAGGTGTAGACCAGCTCTCCGTCGCGGGACACGGTGGGCTCGCCGGCGTAGGATCCCAGCAGCCGCCCCATCTCCTCCTCGGCGTTGGGACGGGGGAGAGCGTTGTGCTCCATGAGCTCCGCCGTGGTCAGAACGCCCTTCCGCGCCCGGATCAGCCTTATCGTCGAGCGGTCGAGCTGCTGTTGCGTGGGCTTGGGCCGGTCCGGGCCGAAGACGAACGCGAAGACCTTCTTGTAGAAGGGGGGACGGTTGTCCTTCTCCAGCGTCCTCTCCCAGCGGTGGCCGTAGTACGGCCGACCCAGGCGCCAGCGCGGGGTCCAGATGTAGTACCACAGCCAGAAGCTCGGGATGTGGAAGTGACCGTGATGCCTCCCGGCACCGCGTCCCCAGCTCCCCCCGCCGCTCCTTCGGCCGCCCCCTCTGGACATCATCGCCATGATGGCCGCGATGACCAGAGCCACGAACACCACGAAGTAGACGACGAGCATGGTGACGATCCATGCCTTGAACGCACCGGTGAGGAAGGTCCTGGTCGCCTTCTTGATGCGCTCCAGCGTCGAGACCCGGTCGCGCCGGATCAGCTTCCGGTCGAAGAGGTAGACGAGCTCTCCCGACTCCGAGACCTCCAGGTGTCCCTGGTGGGTCTCCAGGAGGCCCTTGAGAGAGGCCTCCACCTGGTCGCGGGGGAGTCCGGCATCGGATACGACGTCGCCCACCGTGCCCCGTCCCCCGAGGGACCGAAGGGCTTTGAGGACGTCGGGTTGGGCTTCTGCTACAGCGATGCTGGCCAAGTGCTTCTCGTTGAGGATCCCTCGAATAGGCTAACCTACACTACGAGACAAGATGGCGGTTCCTTCCCCAGGATCACAGGGGGGCTCATGGGGTCGCCCCGTCAGCCGTCAGCGCCCGGACGACGCCCCGAAGTGGATCAGCACCGTGCTTGCCCCACCACCGGGCTCGAGCGTGAGGACATAGAGCCGGTCGTACTCAGGGTCGGGGATGTCCGAGCTCTCGCCTCCCAGCAGTCGCACGAGCATCGGTGTCGTGTTCGAGTGACCGCTAACGAAGTGCCGTCCAGGCGTGGCACGGAGTCGCGCGGCGAAGCCCTCGAGGTCCTGCCCATCGTAGAGCTGGACCACGAGGCCGGACTGCCGCGCAATGGGAGCCGCGGTTGCCCGGGTGCGCTCGAGATCCGTGCTGTGCAGGTGCGTGAGCCCTGCGTCCCGCAGCATCTCCGCGAGGAGCGCTGCGCGCTCTCGGCCGGCCTCCGAGAGGGCCGGATCCCGGGAGTCGTCCACCTTCTCGGCGTGCCTCACGAGGTACACCACCGTGGCGTTGCTCTGTGACCGAGCCCGGTCCGGTATGGTCAGGAACAGGGTCGCGAGGAGAACGCCGCATAGGCTCGGACGGGAAACGCTGCGCATGGGCTGTGCTTTCTGAGAGGTGGTCGCCGGATCGAACGAAGATCAGCCTGGGGCGGGCACACATCAAGGACGCCTTGCCCCCTGCAACATGGGACGTCATTACTTGACTGGCACCGACCTCTTCTCTGCGCATACCAACGGAGCCATCCATGATCGATCCGCCGTCGGCCCGCATTCGGGTGGAGCCGGTACGGCCCTCGTGTGGGCGAGATCACCGTCGCCGCGACGGGTCGTGGATGTCCTCGGGGTAAGGACTTCGGAGCGAGCTAGTGGGGCTCGGGCTGCTTTGCCTGGCCGCCCTCGCCTCGCCGGCGGTCGGGTCGGCGCAGACCCCCCAGGGGGGCGACTCGGTCCTCGCGGCACCGCGGATGAGCTACGACGCAAATCCGTTGCGCGCGGCCATGATGGGTCGCGGCTGGCGGGAGCTCTGGCGGGTCCAGGTAAAGACGCAGGTGCTCGACCTCGACGAGTACGCCGGGGGGCTCACCGTGGTGCGGCGGGGCGGCGGCAAGCAGACGTCGTCCCTGAGGATGCGGGGAGAGGACGGCGTCCTCTACAACTTCCGTTCCATCGACAAGGACGCGGCGCGGGGGTTGGACCCACTGTTGCAGCGGACCTTCGTGGCCTGGGCGCAACGGGACCAGATCTCGGCCATCTTCCCCATGGCGGCCATCGTGGTGGCCCCCCTCCTCGGGGCTGCAGACCTCCTTCATCCCGATCCCACGCTGGTGAGCCTGCCAGACGTGACCCACGGTGGGGAACTCGGCCTGGGACACCACGACCGTGTCACGGGGAGCGTCGTACGTGAGGGCTCCGGCCACGGCCGCTGTGGCCTGGGACACCGATGTGTAGACCGCGACGTCTCCCGGATCGGCGTTGATCAGTCGAGCGAAACTCGGCCCGCGCCTTCTCCACTTCCTCGACCCCAGGGGTCCCAGGCCATCCCGTTGTCCCGCCAGGAGTCCAGGTAGCGCTCGGCCGCTTGCCGCACCGAGGCCACCTGAGGCCCCTGTGAGCAGTTGTTCATCATCGGGATCGTGGTCTGGAGGACCGGGATCCGGCTCCTCCAGGATTCGATGTCGTAGGACGGTGTCGGCTGCACTGCTCGGAACGCTCCTCGCCGGTACGGGCAACCGTGGGGCCGTCCCCCGGGCGCCGCCACGAATGGCCAAAGATTCACGACCGGTGGGGATGAGGCCAGGGCTCCATGCTACTGGCCTTCTGATCACTGGTCGGTCGTTGTTCCAAATCGCGGTTGAGTTTAGAGTTAGACGTACCTACGCGGTTCGAGATCCGGGGCTTCGGCGTCGGATTTTTCGTCCGCACTGGCACGTAGGGCGCGCGAAGTGTGGGTCGCCATCGGGTCCCTCGGGATGCCGGTGGAGGAAAGTCCGAGCTCCAAAGGGCAGGGTGCCGGGTAACGCCCGGGCGTCGGCTTCGGCCGGCGACGGAAAGTGCCGCAGAGAGTAGACCGCCGATGGCCCCCTCGGGGGCACAGGCAAGGGTGAAAGGGTGCGGTAAGAGCGCACCGGGCCGCCGGAGACGGAGGTCGCATGGTAAACCCCACCCGGAGCAAGGCCAAATAGGGGATGAGGAGTTGCTCGCTCCGTCTGAATCCCGGGTAGGCCGCTCGAGGCCGTCAGCAATGACGGTCCTAGATAAATGACCCTCCCGCCGCTTCGGCGGCGGACAGAACTCGGCTTATTCCGCGCGTCCGTTGTTGCGCCCGTAGCTCAGCTGGATAGAGCGCTGCCCTCCGGAGGCAGAGGTCACAGGTTCGAATCCTGTCGGGCGTACTCTTGAAAGACGAGGCCCCGTAAAGCTTTCCAGCCCTGCAGGGCTCCGTCGTCAGGTGCCGCTATGAGCGCCGAGGGAGGCGGCGGCTGTTCGTGATCGATGGCTCGAAAGCGCTCAGGAAGTCTACTTTTAGGGGTTCACTCCAACATGTGTGCACCAGTTCGTGGATCCGCTCGACGAGGCGGCGTATCGCACGGGGCGCCAGCGCCGGGAAGAATTTCTCATACTCCGCGAACGCCTCCTCCAGCCTCCCGACGTTGTGGGTCCCAAGCTGCTGTCAACGGCGAAGCCCTCTCTGCCAACTTAGGTGAGACACGGAACGAGTAAAGAATTAGAGTAGGGCGAAGGCAGAGAAACCGAGGATGCTGGGACACCGAGAGAGAATGGAAGAGAATGGAATCGCCCCACTAACCTGGGAGGGTAAGCGAAGCGCGGCAGCTGCTCCGGACGCGGAGGTGGTAGATAAGCCGACGCGCCGACGGTTTAGTCCGTCGTACAAGCTGCGGGTCGTCGAAGAAGCGGACCGGTGCACGGAGCCGGGAGAGGTAGGGCGACTCCTGCGACGGGAGGGCTTGTACTCGTCGCACCTGACGACATGGCGCAAGGCGGTGCGGAGTGGGTCGCTGAGAGTGCTGTCGAAGAGACGAGGTCGAAAGCCGAGCGAACGGAATCCGCTGGAGGGGAAAGTGCGCAAGCTGGAGCGCGAGAACACTCGCCTGGAGAAGGAACTCGAGAAGGCGCGCCTGATCATCGACGTCCAGGGAAAAGTTGCAGGGCTGCTGGGATTGAGCCTCGAGGACGGGACGAACTCGTGAAGGCGGCCGAGGCGCTGGCCACGTACGTAGGGGTAAAGCCCGCGTGCGATGCGCTCAGGGTCGCCCGAGCCACGTTCTATCGTCGTCGGAGGCCATCGACCGGGCATCAGCAGCCCCGCCCGACCTCAGCCCGTGCCTTGAGCGAGAAGGAACGAGACAAGGTCTTCGACACGCTGTGTTCGGAGCGATTCGTGGACCGGTCCCCGGCCGAGGTTGTGGCGACCCTGCTCGACGAAGACGTCTACCTGTGCAGCGAACGTACGATGTATCGCGTTCTGGCCTCCCAAGTGCCAGTTCGAGAGCGCCGAGCGCAGCGGAGTCATCCCGAATACCAGAAACCCGAGTTGATGGCGACGGGCCCGGGCCAGGTCTGGTCCTGGGATATCACACGGCTGCTGGGGCCGAGGAAGTGGAGCTACTTCTACCTCTACGTCATCATGGACATCTTCAGCCGCTACATCGTGGGATGGATGGTGGCGGATCGGGAGAACTCGGCCTTGGCCGGGCGCCTGATCCAGCAGAGTTGCCTGAAGCATGGCGTCCAGCCCCAGGTCCTGACCTTGCACTCGGATCGAGGAGCTCCGATGACGAGCCAATGCACGGCTCAGCTCCTCGCCGATCTCGGGGTGACCCGCTCGCTGAGCCGACCTCAGGTGTCGGATGACAATCCGTTCTCCGAGGCCCAGTTCAAGACCTTGAAGTACCATCCCTCGTTTCCTGGACGGTTCGAGGATCAGGGCCAGGCCAAAATGTTCTGTCGCTCGTTCTTCCGCTGGTACAATGCCGAGCACCGCCATGGCGGCATCTCGATGCTGACCCCCGAACAGGTCCACTTCGGTCACGCCGATCAGGTCATCGCCGGCAGGGAGGCCGTGCTACGCGAGGCCTGGGCCGCTCATCCCGACCGCTTCGTCTCCGGTGAGCCGAAGCCCAAACCGCTCCCGGAGGCCGTCTGGATCAATCCTCCAACCCCCTCCCTCACGACACAGGAGATTGCTCTCTAATTAATTCCCAAGAGTGTCTCACTGGCGTTGACAGGCTCCGCCCCAGCTAAAAAGTCGCTCTCGGTAAGGTCCCCGGACTCGGCCACCTCAAACTCGAGGTCTGTCGCCTCCCCCAACATCGCGAACGCTGTTTCTATCACGGTCGCAGAGTCGGAGGCGACATCTCCAGGCTGTTCTCCGGTCGTCGTCGCGGCCGATGGCGGTCGCTGATCTTGGCGCACTGCTCGGGGGTCGGTGTTAAGCGCTCCAATGATGAGAAGTCCACCGACAACAACGACTACCGCGAGGCCGGCAGCAAGGATCGCACGCCCGGGGTCCCCATAGACTTCCGCTTGTTTGGGTGTTGGCCTAGCATCTCGGCTGCGCGGTGGCTGCTCGGTCCTTGAATCGGAGGCGCCGCCTCCTTCCGCACGCGGAGGTGGCCGTCGCGTTTGAGGGCGGGGCCTCGCGTGGGCCCCAGTGTGTGCTGAGACGGTATTCACCTGACAGTTGACCACGAGAGAGGACGGTGGCCAGCCGCCCTCGCCGGAGCTAATTGAGAGATGTCGAAGTCACTCACTTAGCACGGGAGAGAAGATGACCACCGTCCAGGGGGAGAAGATAGCGCGCCGCAAGCTGAGCCTGCTACAGTTGGCCCAGGAGCTCGGCAACGTGAGCAAGGCGTGCAAGATCGTGGGCTACAGCCGGCAGCAGTTCTACGAGATCAGGAGGAACTTCCAGCTTTACGGGGCCGAGGGGCTGATCGACCAGCTTCCGGGGCCGAAGGGACCGCACCCGAACCGGGTGAGTGAAGAGATTGAGCAGGCGGTCTTGGCCCACGCCTTGGAGGCTCCGACGCACGGAGCTCAGCGGGTCGCGGACGAGTTGCTGCTCGGAGGGATCCAGGTGAGCTCAGGAGGCGTACGGGGCGTGTGGAGCCGGCATGGCCTCACCACGAAGCACGAACGGCTGCTCAGGCTCGAAGAGACGGCCAGGGAACGGAAGCTGAAGCTGACCGACGAGCAGATCGAGCTGCTGGAGCGCTTCAGTCCCGAGTTCCGGGAGCGCCACATCGAAGTCCATTACCCGGGCGACCTCGTCGCCGTGGACACGTTCTTCGTCGGAACGCTGAAGGGGGTCGGCAAGGTGTACCTGCAGACCGTGCTCGATTGCTTCAGCCGCTACGCCTGGGGCCGGCTCTACACGAGCAAGCTCCCGCTCACGGCGGTGCAGGTGATGAATAACGACGTGTTGCCGTTCTTCGATGAGCACCGGGTCCGGGTGAAGACCGTGCTCAGCGACAACGGCCGCGAGTTCTGCGGCCGTCCGGACCGTCACCCATATGAGCTGTTCCTTCAGCTCGAGGACATCGAGCACCGCACGACGAAGGTGGGCAGGCCCCAGTCCAACGGCTTCATCGAGCGCTTCCACCGCACGCTCCTCGACGAGCACTTGAGGGTGAAGGGCCGCACCACCTGGTACGAGACCGTCGAGGAGATGCAGCAGGACCTCGAGGCGTATCTGGAGACCTACAACCGGAAGCGGCCGCACCGCGGTCGAGCCATGGAGGGCCGCACGCCCTATCAGGTCTTCAAGGCCGGTCTCACCGACGCCAGGAAGGCCGCAAAGGCCAGGAAGGAGGAGGCTAAGACGAAGGCAGCCTAGACACAGCTCCGGCGAGGGCCAACTGTCAGGTCATTACCATCTCTGTACACGGCAAAGCATTTAGGCGATTGCTCCATTTCTGATATTCTGTCCGAATGTGGTTCAGGGTATGCCCACGATCCCACTCTGGGGCAATACCCAGGAGGACCTCGACATCGGCTTGTTCGGATACACTAGAGTCCAATCCTACGATGCGCTGGTCACGCATTCGCTCAATTTCGTCATAATCCAATTCTAGGGACTCCGCCACGCTTCGAATCAGCTTGAGCTCTTCCGAGTCGGCGACGCCGTCCGCAGCCATGACGTCAAAACAGAGTTCAACCGTCTCGTACTTTGACGCTCGATCACCTAGGGCGACGAGTACAAGCCCTCCCGTCGCAGGAGTCGCCCTACCTCTCCCGGCTCCGTGCACCGGTCCGCTTCTTCGACGACCCGCAGCTTGTACGACGGACTAAACCGTCGGCGCGTCGGCTTATCTACCACCTCCGCGTCCGGAGCAGCTGCCGCGCTTCGCTTACCCTCCCAGGTTAGTGGGGCGATTCCATTCTCTTCCATTCTCTCTCGGTGTCCCAGCATCCTCGGTTTCTCTGCCTTCGCCCTACTCTAATTCTTTACTCGTTCCGTGTCTCACCTAAGTTGGCAGAGAGGGTAGGACATCGACGGCTGCTTCAACAGTTCGATCCGTGGCAGAGCGTTGTGCCGAACGTCGTGCCAAGGGAACCGATGCCACCAGCCTGCTCTCGCTCCGTGAAGTACTCGTACGGGATCTCCCGGAGTTGGGGCCAGAGTGGGACCGTGCGCTTGGAGACCTTGGTCTTCAGTCGCCGCCACTCCTGTGGGAATCCGAGACTGCCACCGACGAGGAGGCCTCGCCCAAAGAGGTAAAGATGATCCGTGAGCATCGGGCCAATGATCCAGAGATGGGATACAACAGGTGGCCAAAGTTCAGGCCCGTGTAACGCTCATATACCAGGGATTTGCCCACTAGCGCACAACCATGCTTGGGGTGCATAATGAGTTTCATATGCCTCACTACGCCGCGCTCTCCCCCGGCGGCAGAACGAAGGGAGACACCTCTATGAAACAGAAGACATCCGCTCTCCTCAAGCTTCTCATACTCGTTCCTCTATTCGCGATGGTGGCCGCTTGCGGCGGTGGCGATGACGTGGTCGCACCGGAGCCCGACCCGACTGTGTCGGGGAACTGGAGTGGCGACGCGGGCGCTGGAATTTTCGACCTCAACCTTGAGCAGCAGCCGGATGGGACCGTTACAGGGAGCGGGAGCATCGTCGGGGCCACCCTCTGTCTCGGCCTCACAGTCTTGAATGGAACTCACGTCTTCCCGAACATAAGCCTCACCTTTGGTACGGAAGGAGTTCAGGACCTGAATTTCACCGGAACCGTCAACACCCCAACCACGATTGGGGCCACATTGAACGGATCTGGGTTCGACAACGTGAACATCACCCTGGAGAAGCTGATTAACTGCAGCACCTGCCTCGCAACGGGGTTCGGTGACCCGCGAACTGGCCGCAGTTGTTAGACACTCGGGGGAATCAATTAGAGAGCAGTCTCCCAGGACCGTCCCCGCGGAGAGCGTAACGAGAAACCAGTTGGCGGCCGTGCTCTTGGTCGACATGGTGCTCAGGGAGTAGAGGCTCTCCGGTTCCGGTTGGACCCCGTCGCTTCGTCATTGTAATGTGCCGCATGCATTCCACTCGCTCTCACCTCGCGCTGATCGTTCCGGCTTCGAACACGGTCATGGAGCCCGACTTCCACCGCACGGGGACCAACTTCCCCTGGACGGTGAGCACGTGGCGCATTTTCCTCGAGAGTGTCACGGAGGAGGCCGAGATCCGCATGCTGCAAGAGGAGCTTCCCAGGTGCCTCACGCAGATCGCAACCACGGCGCCGGACCTGGTGGTCTTCGGATGCACTTCCGCCGGGTCCCTGGGCGGGCTCGGACACGACCGGGAGATGATCGATGATATACATGCCCGTACGGGTGCGAGCGTCGTTACCGTGATCAGTGCGATGCTCGCCGAGTTGGAGGCGATCGGGCCCGGCCGGGTTGCGGTCTTCACCCCCTACCCCGATGAGCTGACGACGAGCGTGACGCGCTGTGTGGCCGAGGGCGGGTACGAGATCGCATGCGCGAAGGGAATGCAGCTTCGCGACAATGGGGACATCGGTCGAGTGACTCCCACCGAAATCACGAATTTCGTTCGGACGGGGATGGCGGGCGTTTCCGCGGACTGTGTCTTTCTTTCCTGCACGAACTGGCGCGGCATCGAAGCGATCGATGTCCTCCGAGGTGCACTCGGTGTGCCCGTACTCTCCAGCAACCAGGTCACCCTGGAGGCCAGTCGTCGCGAAGCCACGATGGCTCCCCCAGCGAGGTCTTGATGGGCTTGGAGCCCTCGGTGTAATGGGGCCAGGAGCGGCTTCGTCGTGACTGTCTACCTGATCCTTTTGTCGGCAGCAGGCATCTGCGTCGTTCCGATGGCGCTCATGCTCCTGTTCGAACGCAAGGAGAAGCGGGAGCAGAACCGGGAGGATCGCTGATGGACCTCGGGCTTCTCTCGGCCTTCATCGCCTACTCCATCTTCATCCTGGGAGTCGGCGTATGGGGCTACCGCAAGAAGTCCTTCGAGTCCTACGCCGTGGCCGACCGCACCATGGGCCTGGGCCTGGCGACGAGCGCCTTCGTCGCGACCTTTCTCTCAGCTGTCACGATCATCGGAGTCTCGGGATACGCGTCGATCAACGGCTGGTCGGCGGCGGCCTTCACCTGCTACGGCTACGCGCTCGGTTGGATCCTCCTTCTCGTGGCCTCGGGCCGACTGCACCGGGCTCGCCTCACGACCGTGCCGGAGTTCCTGGGTCTGCGCTACGAGTCGACGGGGCTCAGGGCGTTCTCTGCGCTCACCATCATTGCCCTCTACTCCATCACCCTCGTCGTTCAACTCCTGGCCATCGGCATCACGATGAACACGCTGATCGGATTGGACACGTCGGTCTCTATCCTGACGGTGGGCGTCGTCTTCGTGAGCTATACGATGCTAGGTGGGCTCGCGTCGGTTCTTCGTACCGACCTCGTCCAGGCGGCCCTTCTGGCCGGCGGTGTGCTCCTGGCGGCAGGCGTTGTCCTTTGGCGAACGGGCGGCGCGGTCGTCACGGCCCCCCCTGCCGACCTGGGAGGCTTCTTTGGCGGCAGCGTGAGCAACACCAGCGACTTCATCGGATGGATGCTGGTGTGGGGCTTGGGCATCCCGACCCAGTCGTACTATCTACATCGTTTCTACGCGAGCCGGAACGTCCGCGTCGCGCGCGGTCAGATCGCGTTCGGGGCGATCCTCGTCATGGGGATTCTCCTCTCCGTGATTATGGCCGGGACCGGCGCCGGCATGCTGGTCCCCGCCGACGAGCTCGGGGATGGAGCCTTCCCATATCTGGTGAAGAACATAATCGGGGGATGGGCCAGTCTCCCGATTCTGCTCGCGATCACCGCGGCGATCCACTCCACGACGGACGGGCTCCTACACATCGTCGGCCTCTACTTCGCGGTGAGCGGTAAAGGACCTGGGTAACAGTTAAGTCAAGAGACCTGAGTAACAGTTCTCCGTCCTTTGCAAGTGCCTCCAGTTCGTCTCTTCCCTCGTCCGAGGGAGTCGAAGATGAGGCGTTTGGGTTCAACAAAGCGTCCTAGCCAGATGGGTCCGAAGTAGACCTCAAAGAGACCGTGGTCAATCTCTTCCAGTCCGACTTCATGCCCAGCGAAGAGTCGGCCGACGGGCACACGGTCCCCGTACCAGCGGATGCCACCGTTCGTGCTGACGAGCCGGGTCTCGAAGTGGCCCGGATACGTGACCGGGTCGAGTTGCTTCGGGAAGGGTCGAGGTGAGGGTCGGTAGAGATTGGAGGGCACAGCACCGTCCAACGCCTCGTGAGGCCGGACTTCGTTGTAGAGCTTCCTGAATCTTCGAAACGCTTGCTGCTGGGTCCGCATGTTGGAGCTCGGAGGTCGGGTGGTACGCCTCTTTAGCACCAGGTGCATGTTCTCGTGCTTGCCGTTCTGCTGAGGGCAGCCAGGCTCGATGAGCTCAGGCAGAATGCCCACCTGAATGAACCACACGGACAGCCGAGAGAGACGGCCTAGTGCGTTCGAAGCGAAGGGAGTGCCGTTGTCCGTACGGATCCGTTCGGGTAGACCGTGTTGGCGAAATAGCCGCGTGAACACTGGGATCACGCCGTCGATTGTCACGTCCGGACGACCCCAACACTCCAGTACGAACCTCGAATGCATGTCCTGCACAGTAAGCGGGTAGCACAGCTCACCGTCACCCATCGGGAACTCGCCCTTGAAGTCGGCCGTCCACGTCCCGTTCGGTTCAGATGCGTTGGTATCGGGTCGACCCGGGTGCCAGCGGCGCACCCTTCGCCGACGCCTCGGCACCAGGTCGTGACGCACCAGGATGTTGTGCATCGTCTGTCGTGAGGGCAGTGCTAGCTCCGGCCGATGCGTCTGCAGGTACCACCGGATCTTCTTCGGCCCGAAGTCGTCATACTTGCGTCTAACCTCGAGGATCGTCTCGACCACCTCACTAGGCGTAGCCCATGGGCAATGCCCGGGTCGACTCGCTCGATTCTCCAGACCTGCTGGCCCGGCTCGCCGCCATCGATCCATCCACTTGTAGCCCGTCTTGCGACTAATCCCGTATCGATCGCACACCGCAGCAAAGCTCCGAAGACTGCGATGGGCTTCTTCGATAAACCGCGTTCTCTCTTCCATGACATGAGTCTCCTCGAACGGCATCGGCCTCCTCCTTTCAGAGGTGCCGACTGTAACCCATGTCCCTTTACTTAAGTGTGTACCATGTCTCTTTACCGGACCCGGTCGATGTCTATCAGCCGTTCAGGCCCGACACCGCCGGGGAGGTCCTTCTACGGGTGAGCCGTAAAGCCACCTTCATCTTCGGAGCAGTAGCGACGGTAGTGGCCGCCTACGTTTCGGCCCATCCGGTCCCCCTGATCAGCTTGATCGCCGGCGTCGCATGGGGTGGAATGGCTTCGACGCTCTTCGCGCCGCTCTTTTTCGGTCTCTTCTGGCGTAGGGCGACTCGACAGGGCGCCTTGGCGAGCGCCGTCGGAGGGCTGACGTTCTCGATCGCCGCTTTGGCCCTCAAGCGCGCCGGACTGATGACCATTCACGAGATCTATCCGGGCGTGATCGCCTCGCTGACGCTCATCGTCGCGGTGTCCCTGGCCACGAGGGGCAACTCGGGGTCCACGCTCGCGCGATTCTTCCCGGAGTCGGCAGCGGCCTGAAGCTTCTTGCGGGGTGCGCGTGCGGTCCTGCCAATCGCTGATGACAACGCGCCAGCGGAAACCGGAGAGGCCGCGCGCGAGAAACTCGTGTACCCGGTCGATGGCAGACATGGCCATCCGTTTTCTGATTCCGGGCGGAAGATGTCAGATTGTAATCCGCGACGCACCCCTCTATCATCGCGTCCAGATGAGCAAGCCGTTAACGGCTCTCTAAACCACGAGGGCGCTCCGGCCTAACGACCTCGGCTCCCTCGCTCGACGCGCGACCGACTACGAGCTGAACTGGAGGGGGCTGCCGTGCAGTTGGAGGAATGATGAACATATCCGCCCGACAATTCGCCGTCACAATACTCCCGCTGATCGCCATCGCTGTTCCGAGCGAAGCGCGTGCACAGAGCTCCATGCCGTCGCACGGCTTCAAGGTGGGCAGACCGTTCCCCACACTGTCGCTCCCGTCCCTCGACGACGGGCGGCCCGCGTCTATCGCCGACTTCCGCGGTCAGAAGGTCATCCTGCACATCTTTGCATCTTGGTGAGCAGGCTGTAGGCGACACGTGCCCGGGTGGCACAACGCGACCGAGAGCCTCCAGGACGTCGGCAGCGTTCAGATGGTCGGAATCATCCAGGAGCAGCACCCCGACCGGGCCCGCCTCTTCATGCAGTGGAAGCAGATGGGATGGCCCATCTTTGTCGACTCGTACGATCTGCTGGGGGCGCCCTACGTGCCGATCTCCCTTGCAATTGACGAGAGTGGGGTAATCCGGAAGATCCTCCCAGCGATGCAGGAGGACGGCAGCATCACCGAGGACTTTCTGGAGGAGAGCTTTGGCTCCGCACGGGACGAGCCGTCGGCACCCACTCCTCCGCCGGACGTGGCTGCCCTCTATGCGCGGGCACAGTCCGAGGGCAGCGCGGAGGCGTGGAAGGCCTATGGCGACGCGATCGCCGTGTGGGGCGGGGCCGGCCGAGTGGACCAGGCTATCGACGCATACGAGCGCGTGGTGAGCGAACGGCCTGAAGACGGCATGGCGCACTTCCGCCTGGGCGTCGCCTACCGTATGCGCTACGACTCGGACGGACAGCGCGACGACGACTTCCAGAAGGCCGTCGACGAGTGGTCCGCCGCGCTTGAGATCGATCCCAACCAGTACATCTGGCGCAGACGCATCCAGCAGTACGGGCCCAGGCTCGACAAGCCCTACCCCTTCTACGACTGGGTCGTCACGGCCCGCGAGGATATCCGGGCCTGGGGCGAAGAGCCTGCTCCACTTGCCATTGAGCCTCGCGGCTCCGAGTTTGCCAGCCCAGCACGGGATTTCGTCGCCAGCCTGGACGCTCCCCCAGAGCCCGACCCTCTGGGTCGGGTGCTTCGGGACGAGGACCAGTTCATCGAAGTCGAGGCCGTCGCGGTCCCGGCCGGGATCGCTCCCGGGGACGTCACGCGGCTGCACTTCTCGTTCCGACCGATCCAGCGCACAGAAGCGCACTGGAACAACGAGGCCGAGGAGATGGTCCTCTGGCTCGATCCGCCCGAGGGATGGGAAGTCGAGACCAGGATGTTCAGCTATCTGCTCCCTCCCGAGGTGGTATCACTGGAGACCCGCGTGATCGAGGCTGAGATCCGTGCGCCCCAGGAGCTCGGCCCAGGCCCGATCACCATACCGGGATACGCCCTCTACTACGTCTGCGAGGACGTGAACGGGATCTGCATGTACAGGCGTCAGGATCTGGAGGTGGAAGTGCGGCCCAGGAGGTAGGCTGCTACCTCGAGTCCTGTACGCGCAGGCCACCTCATTGGACCGCCCCTTCCTTTGCACGACAGTTGCATTACGGATACGGGAACAGCCGCCGTCCGAGGCGGGCGTTCTTCTACTGCCCGCATTCGCTTTCGGCCGGGGTCACGGTCATCTTAAAGGATTAAGGTGACGACTGGAGGTTCAAAGATGACAGGTCGCATAGGCGTACCCGGTGGGTTGGAGCTCGGCATGCTTGGAATGGTCCTCTGCGCCCCACATCCCGGTTCGAGCCAAGACATGCAGCAAACCTCTTGCTCGGATATCAGCGTGTTGAGCTCGGTGGAAATCCTGCTCTCGTGTGCCACCACCGGGGACGAGCTCGCTCAGTTCAGTCTCGGGCTGATGTACGATTCCGGTTTGGGGGTGCCCGAAGACGATGTCGAAGCCGTTCGCTGGTACCGATTAGCGGCAGAGCAAGGCGACGCTGGGGCTCAAAACAACCTCGGATTCCACTACGCAAACGGTGAAGGCGTTTCCGAAGACGATGCCGAAGCAGTTCGCTGGTACCGATTAGCGGCAGAGCAAGGCGACGCTAGGGCTCAAAACAACCTCGGATTCCAATACGCAAAAGGTTATGGCATCCCCGAAGACGATGCCGAGGCCGTTCGCTGGTATCGATCAGCGGCAGAGCAGGGCGACGCTATGGCTCAGTACAACCTCGGACTCCACTACGCAAACGGTTATGGCGTTTCCGAAGACGATGTCGCAGCAGTTCGCTGGTTCGGATTAGCGGCAGAGCAAGGCAACGCTATGGCTCAGTACAACCTCGCGGCCATGTACGACTACGGTCGGGGTGTTCCCGAAGACGATGCCGAGGTCGTTCGCTGGTATCGGCTGGCCGCTGAGCAAGGGCATGCCACGGCTCAAAACAACCTCGGACTCATGTACGCTAGCGGAGAGGGCGTTCCCGAGGATTATGCTGAGGCAGTTCGGTGGCTTCAGCTGGCCGCTGGGCAAGGCTATGCTCGGGCTCAATACAACCTCGGGAACATGTACGCCCACGGGGAGGGCGTTCCCGAGGATGATGCCGAGGCAGTCCGTTGGTATCGGTTGGCCGCTGAGCAAGGGCTTGCGGGGGCTCAATACAACCTCGGGCTCATGTACGCCAACGGGGAGGGTGTTCCCGAGGACTATGCGGAGGAAGTTCGGTGGCTTCGGCTGGCCGCTGAGCAAGGCTATGCTCGGGCTCAATACAACCTCGGGAACATGTACGCCAACGGTGCAGGAGTGCCCGAGGATGATGCTGAGGCAGTCCGTTGGCTTCGGCTGGCTGCTGAGCAAGGGCTTGCTCGGGCTCAATACAACCTCGGGAACATGTACGCCAACGGGAAGGGCGTTCCCGAGGACTATGTCCTTGCGTATAAGTGGTACAACCTCTCCGCCCAAGGAAATGAGCTTGCGCAGAAGAACAAAGAGATAATCGTGCAGCGGATGACCCGCGTGCAGATCGCCGAGGCCCAGAGGCTTTCCCGCGAGTGGCTCGAACAGCATCGCTGAGTCTAGAACCCTAAGGTAGCGCAAGCATCTCCATTTCTAGCTTCCCAAGCTGCGGGTCGCCGGTTCGAGTCCGGTCGCACGCTCTCGGTAAGTTAAGTCCCGGCATCAAGTTAAGGGTGCCGGCTCTTTCCTTCACCGAGCTTCTCGACCGGTAGGCATCATTAGCCGGCACGGTCCTCGGCCGAGCCAGAAAGGTGAGGGAGGGTATCTATGCCCAAGTGGATATTTGAGCCAGGTCATACCGTAGCGGAGTTCCGCGCGCGGCACATGATAGTCACCTACGTCGTGGCACCTTCAAGAACGTGCGCGGCACGCTCGACTTCGATCCGGCCAACCCAAAACTGTCATCCGTAGAGGCAGTCATCGATACGGCAGAGATCTGAACAGGCGAGCCCGAGCTTCCTACGGACCGGCGTGGCCGTCGTGTTGTGCTTCATCGACGCGGTGATCTATCGCTTCGACGGGTTGACGAGGGTAGACTTCGGGCAGCAGCGACCCTCATGCTCAGACGATCACAAGGAGGGCATCCATGTGGGTAGGGCGACTCGTGGACCTCATCGAGGACCATGCGGATGAGTTGACCGATCGGCTCGTACGTAGGGTGCGTGAAGATCCGCGGACGACCGGTTACCGCCAATTAGATGATGAAGAGCTGGGAGAGAGGGCCCGCGAAGTCTACTCCCACCTCGGGCGATGGCTCGGAGAGACCTCCGAGAGTGCCGTCGAGAGCGAGTACTTTCGTCTCGGCAAGATCAGGCGTGCGGAGGGGATACCGCTCTCCGAGGTGGTCATGGCGCTCCTCTTGGTCCGTCGCAATCTGTGGGAGTTCGTCGAATCTCGGGGTGCAGACACCAGCCTTGAGCTCCGACAGGAGCTCGACCTCGAGCTGCTCGTGGTCCGTTTCTTCGACCGGGCCATTTTCCAAACGGTACGGGGGTATGAGTCCGGGGGCTGACGGCGCGTCCCCCTCTCTGCCAACTTAGGTGAGACACGGAACGAGTAAAGAATTAGAGTAGGGCGAAGGCAGAGAAACCGAGGATGCTGGGACACCGAGAGAGAATGGAAGAGAATGGAATCGCCCCACTAACCTGGGAGGGTAAGCGAAGCGCGGCAGCTGCTCCGGACGCGGAGGTGGTAGATAAGCCGACGCGCCGACGGTTTAGTCCGTCGTACAAGCTGCGGGTCGTCGAAGAAGCGGACCGGTGCACGGAGCCGGGAGAGGTAGGGCGACTCCTGCGACGGGAGGGCTTGTACTCGTCGCACCTGACGACATGGCGCAAGGCGGTGCGGAGTGGGTCGCTGAGAGTGCTGTCGAAGAGACGAGGTCGAAAGCCGAGCGAACGGAATCCGCTGGAGGGGAAAGTGCGCAAGCTGGAGCGCGAGAACACTCGCCTGGAGAAGGAACTCGAGAAGGCGCGCCTGATCATCGACGTCCAGGGAAAAGTTGCAGGGCTGCTGGGATTGAGCCTCGAGGACGGGACGAACTCGTGAAGGCGGCCGAGGCGCTGGCCACGTACGTAGGGGTAAAGCCCGCGTGCGATGCGCTCAGGGTCGCCCGAGCCACGTTCTATCGTCGTCGGAGGCCATCGACCGGGCATCAGCAGCCCCGCCCGACCTCAGCCCGTGCCTTGAGCGAGAAGGAACGAGACAAGGTCTTCGACACGCTGTGTTCGGAGCGATTCGTGGACCGGTCCCCGGCCGAGGTTGTGGCGACCCTGCTCGACGAAGACGTCTACCTGTGCAGCGAACGTACGATGTATCGCGTTCTGGCCTCCCAAGTGCCAGTTCGAGAGCGCCGAGCGCAGCGGAGTCATCCCGAATACCAGAAACCCGAGTTGATGGCGACGGGCCCGGGCCAGGTCTGGTCCTGGGATATCACACGGCTGCTGGGGCCGAGGAAGTGGAGCTACTTCTACCTCTACGTCATCATGAACATCTTCAGCCGCTACATCGTGGGATGGATGGTGGCGGATCGGGAGAGCTCGGCCTTGGCCGGGCGCCTGATCCAGCAGAGTTGCCTGAAGCATGGCGTCCAGCCCCAGGTCCTGACCTTGCACTCGGATCGAGGAGCTCCGATGACGAGCCAATGCACGGCTCAGCTCCTCGCCGATCTCGGGGTGACCCGCTCGCTGAGCCGACCTCAGGTGTCGGATGACAATCCGTTCTCCGAGGCCCAGTTCAAGACCTTGAAGTACCATCCCTCGTTTCCTGGACGGTTCGAGGATCAGGGCCAGGCCAAAATGTTCTGTCGCTCGTTCTTCCGCTGGTACAATGCCGAGCACCGCCATGGCGGCATCTCGATGCTGACCCCCGAACAGGTCCACTTCGGTCACGCCGATCAGGTCATCGCCGGCAGGGAGGCCGTGCTACGCGAGGCCTGGGCCGCTCATCCCGACCGCTTCGTCTCCGGTGAGCCGAAGCCCAAACCGCTCCCGGAGGCCGTCTGGATCAATCCTCCAACCCCCGTGAGCGGTAAAGGACCTGGGTAACAGTTAAGTCAAGAGACCTGAGTAACAGTTCTCCGTCCTTTGCAAGTGCCTCCAGTTCGTCTCTTCCCTCGTCCGAGGGAGTCGAAGATGAGGCGTTTGGGTTCAACAAAGCGTCCTAGCCAGATGGGTCCGAAGTAGACCTCAAAGAGACCGTGGTCAATCTCTTCCAGTCCGACTTCATGCCCAGCGAAGAATCGGCCGACGGGCACACGGTCCCCGTACCAGCGGATGCCACCGTTCGTGCTGACGAGCCGGGTCTCGAAGTGGCCCGGATACGTGACCGGGTCGAGTTGCTTCGGGAAGGGTCGAGGTGAGGGTCGGTAGAGATTGGAGGGCACGGCACCGTCCAACGCCTCGTGAGGCCGGACTTCGTTGTAGAGCTTCCTGAATCTTCGAAACGCTTGCTGCTGGGTCCGCATGTTGGAGCTCGGAGGTCGGGTGGTACGCCTCTTTAGCACCAGGTGCATGTTCTCGTGCTTGCCGTTCTGCTGAGGGCAGCCAGGCTCGATGAGCTCAGGCAGAATGCCCACCTGAATGAACCACACGGACAGCCGAGAGAGACGGCCTAGTGCGTTCGAAGCGAAGGGAGTGCCGTTGTCCGTACGGATCCGTTCGGGTAGACCGTGTTGGCGAAATAGCCGCGTGAACACTGGGATCACGCCGTCGATTGTCACGTCCGGACGACCCCAACACTCCAGTACGAACCTCGAATGCATGTCCTGCACAGTAAGCGGGTAGCACAGCTCACCGTCACCCATCGGGAACTCGCCCTTGAAGTCGGCCGTCCACGTCCCGTTCGGTTCAGATGCGTTGGTATCGGGTCGACCCGGGTGCCAGCGGCGCACCCTTCGCCGACGCCTCGGCACCAGGTCGTGACGCACCAGGATGTTGTGCATCGTCTGTCGTGAGGGCAGTGCTAGCTCCGGCCGATGCGTCTGCAGGTACCACCGGATCTTCTTCGGCCCGAAGTCGTCATACTTGCGTCTAACCTCGAGGATCGTCTCGACCACCTCACTAGGCGTAGCCCATGGGCAATGCCCGGGTCGACTCGCTCGATTCTCCAGACCTGCTGGCCCGGCTCGCCGCCATCGATCCATCCACTTGTAGCCTGTCTTGCGACTAATCCCGTATCGATCGCACACCGCAGCAAAGCTCCGAAGACTGCGATGGGCTTCTTCGATAAACCGCGTTCTCTCTTCCATGACATGAGTCTCCTCGAACGGCATCGGCCTCCTCCTTTCAGAGGTGCCGACTGTAACCCATGTCCCTTTACTTAAGTGTGTACCATGTCTCTTTACCGGACCCCTCCCTCACGACACAGGAGATTGCTCTCTAATTAATTCCCAAGAGTGTCTCACTGGCGTTGACAGGCTCCGCACCTGCTGCTGACCGACGGGCACGCCCTGATGGCCTCGCGCTGGGGCAACTCGCTCCACATTCTCCAGCGCGAGGGCGTGCAGGACTGCGAGATCTGCGGCATCTGCCACGTCGACGCGCCCCACCGGGAGGGGTAGGCGTGGAAGATCCCACGCGAGCGTCAGGACGAGATCGCTCTAGCCAGCCACCGTAACGCGGTCGCAGCCCGCGACCGGCTCACCGGTGAGCTCCTGCCGCTGCTGGGCGAGGAGCACGATACCGGTCCCCGCGCCGACACCTCGTTGGAGGCTCTGGCGGCTCTGCAGCCGTGTTCGAGGAGAATGGCACGCTCACGGCGGGGAATTCCTCGCCTGTGACCGACGGCGCCGCTGCGGTACTTCTCATGAGCGAGGAGCGGGCCAAGGCGGAGGGACGCGAGCCGCTGGCCTTCATTCGCGCCATGGAGTACGGCGCCATCGACCCAGAAGAGGGCTTGCTTATGGCGCCGGCGGTAGTGGTGCCGCGCCTGTTGGAGCGCGCCTCGGTGAAACTGGGGGCCATCGATCTGATCGAGATCCACGAGGCGTTCGCCGCCCAGGTTCTCGCCAACGTCGCGGCGTGGGAGCAAGGGTGGAGGGCGGCACCCATCGGTTCGGTGGACTTTGATCGGGTGAATGTTTCGGGCAGCTCGATCGCGATCGGGCATCCCTGGTGCGCCACCGGCGGACGGATCGTGACCACCCTGGCGTACGAGATGGCGCGGCGAAATGCCAGCTACGGACTCGTCAGCATCTGCGCCGCCGGGGCGATGGCCGGCGCCTTCCTTCTGGAGCGGAGTTGACCATACGGAACGAAACCTAAAATCAAACGCCGCTGGGTTTTGTGGGCGGTGAATTTTCGAGATTGGGATCCGCGTTCAGCGCATTGAGTGCCTGCAGCACCCGATCCAGAATATCCGACGGCTGCTCGCTTGCCATGTTCTCTTCTTCCGCGACTTGAAGTTGCAGCGCGTCGAACTTCCAGCGACGTAAGATTTCGATCTTCTGTTCGCGACTCAACTCCTCCCGTTTAAGCACATCCTCGGGACCACGGAATACAAGCGCCGGATCCAGCATTGCTTTCCGGAGATCGATCCGCTTGCCGCTTTTTGTCATTGTCAGGCACCCTCCGCAACGCTCCGACCTTACGGAGATTCGTTGCTCTTACGTTATCTTAGGTGCGGCTTAGGGAGCTCTCACGCATCCGTACCTTCACCGCACTTACGCCATGGTTGCTAGGAAGTTCACTCCCGATTTTTGCGAGCGTTTCAAGGAAAGCCAATTAGTAGCGCGACGCGCCGTCCCCCGAGGGCACTGCCCTCATCTGCTCCGCCTATCCCGATTCGCGCCCCGGTAACTTTGATTGGGAAAGTGAGGATGGCGTGGCGAGCCAACAAAGGGAAGGAAGCCACACATGAACGCTGCTGAGCTCTTTGTCCGGTGCCTCGAGAACGAAGATGTGGACTACATCTTCGGCATCCCGGGCGAAGAGAACATCGATATGATGGATGTCCTGCTCGACAGCCCCATCCGTTTCATCACCACGCGGCACGAACAGGGCGCGGCCTTCATGGCCGACGTATACGGACGGCTGACGGGTAGAGCGGGGGTCTGCCTGTCGACCCTCGGTCCCGGCGCTACCAATCTGGTGACCGGCGTAGCGGACGCGAACATGGACCGATCGCCTGTCGTTGCGATCGCGGGTCGGGCGGCCACGACCCGGATGCACAAGGAGAGCCACCAACACCTCGATCTGGTCAGCCTCTTCGCTCCCATATCCAAGTACAGCACGCAGATCATGGAACCGGAGACCATTCCGGAGGTGGTTCGCAAGGCCTTCAAGCAGGCGATTGCGGAGAAGCCAGGCGTCAGCTTCATCGCCCTTCCCGAGAACATCGCCGGCTCCGACGTCGAGGGGAAGGAGCCACTCAAGGTGCAGGCGGCCGAGACCCCGGGGGCCTCTGAGTCCAAGATCGAGCAGGCCGCTGACATCATCTCGAGCGCGGAGCACCCGATCATCATGGCGGGGAACGGCGTGATCCGGTCCGGAGGCACAGCGCAGCTTCAGGCGTTCGCGGAGAGGCTCCAGATCTCCGTCGCGACCACGTTCATGGCCAAGGGCGCGATACCGTTCTCACACCCCCTCAGCCTCGGGACCGTAGGCTTGCAAGCCCACGACTACGTCAGCTGCGGATTCGACCGCGCAGACGTGATCATGTGCGTAGGCTACGACATGATCGAGTACCATCCCTATCTGTGGCATCCCGAGAAACAGGCCCAGATCCTACACATCGACGAGACGCCAGCCGAGGTGGATGAGCACTACATTCTGGCCGCCGGAGTCATCGGTGACATTGGTGAGTCCCTGGACCGGATCGCTGACGTGGCGCGGCCTCAGGGCGAACCGAAGCTCGGAGCGCTGCGGGACCTCGTCCTCCAGGAACACTCCGAGCACGAGGACAACCCCGCGTTCCCCATGGTGCCCCAACGTATCCTGTGGGACCTCCGGCAGGTGCTCAGGCCCAACGACATCGTCATCAGCGACGTGGGCGCTCATAAAATGTGGACCGCCCGGCTCTACGAGGCCGAGCGCCCCAACACCTGCATCATCTCGAACGGTTTCGCCTCGATGGGGATCGGCTTGCCCGGGGCCATCGCCGCGAAGCTGGTCCACCCGGAGCGTACAGCGGTAACGATCACGGGCGATGCGGGATTCCTGATGAATTGCCAGGAGATCGAGACAGCGCTCCGTATCGAGACCCCTATCATCATCCTCATCTGGAACGACAGCGAGTACGGTCTGATCCGCTGGCATCAGCTGCGCCACTTCGACCGCCCCAGCCACATCGACTTCAACAATCCCGACTTCGTGATGTTCGCGGAGAGCTTCGGGGCCAAAGGCTATCGGGTGGAAAGCGCCGACGAGTTGGTGCCGACGCTGGAGCAGGCCATCGCCGACGACACCGTCGTGATCATCGACTGCCCGGTGGATTACTCGGAGAACATGAAGCTGACGGAAAAGCTGGGGAATCTGGTCTGTCCTATATGACGGGTGTTAGGGATGTGGAGTGCGGACGGCTACTGGCGCCACCCCTTGGGCCTGATGAATTCCTCGACAAACGGCGGATAGTCCCTCAGCGGCTCCAACAGGTGGCTCAATGCAAGCTCGTGCGCATCGATCTCAAGTCCTGCTTCACGCCAGAGCTCCATCGCTCGCTCCCGCTCACCTAAAGCGGCCTCGACCCAGGCGCGAACAACGAAGTGGTTCGAATACGAGGTTAGGCCGACCGCCCTGAAGGCTTGGTCACGATGGCCCTGCCTTGCCAACACATACGCCAGCTCCAATGCAGCGTTGTTGTGCTCAGAGCTATAAAAAGGAACGGCCTTCACTACGTCTTCCAGGATTGCCTGGGACTCGTCCCAACGTCCGGCTCGACTGAGCAACTCCGCATATCCGTAGGATTGGCCGGGATCGCGTTGCCAATCGGAGGTCCTGCCTTCAAACCATTCGAGGGTATGGTCCATCAAGTCTGAGGCTGCCGCCGGATATCCGTGGGCGTGAAGCTCCCCGAACCAATCAAACAACCCGTTGGCAGTACCCCCGTGGTAACGTTGGAGCAGTCCCGGAATACGGGCGCCAAGTTCTTCGATGCGCCCCTCGGCAGCCAAGACACCCATCTCGATCCCGAGCGCCGTCTGAGACTTTTTCGGGTGCAGCTGACGCATGCGGTCGAGAGCCTCGAGTTCCCGCTCGTAGTTGCCGAGTCTGTGATAAGCCGAGGTCAGAACAAGCCAATAGTCAACCCACCCGCGCAACCATCCGCTTTCGGGATCGGCCTGCGTCAAGAACTCGATTGCCTCGCCGGGGCGGTTGAGATTGAGTGCAGCCTGTCCGGCCCTATAGAGAAACTCAGAACCGGGAGCGATTTCCACGAACCGACGCATGGCTTCCAGAGCGCCATCGTAATCACCGCGTTGATAGGCCATCTGATAATCCAAAAACAGACGGTCCAGAGGGGCCAGTTGACCACGCCGCACATTGAGCACCTGTTTGATGGAATCTCTCAGCTCTGGCTGACCTGTGTTATGGTATGCGAGGGCGGCCCAAAGCAACGCCATCGTAAAGTCGGAGTCCAGGGCCGAGGACCTGATCTCCGACCTCCTGGACTACAGCCGCCTGAGTTTCGATGCCCTGGAGCTTCAGCCCATCGACCTGAAGGAGGTCATCAGCGCCGTCATGGAGCAGGTGGGACCGGCGCTGAAGGAGGTCGAAGCGGAGATCACCATAGACGGAGACCTTCCCACGGTCATGGCCCAGAAGACCATCCTCGCGCAGATCCTGGCCAATCTGGTGACCAACGCGGCCAAGTTCGTGCCCGAGGAGCGCTCCCCCGAAATCGTCATCCGATGCGATGAGCGGGAGGAGCGCGTGCGAATCTGGGTGGAAGACAACGGGATCGGTGTTCCGGAGGGTCAGGAGGACCGGATCTTCGGCGTCTTCGAGCGACTCGACCAAGTCTCCGACCGGCCCGGTACCGGAATCGGACTCGCCATCGTCCACCGGGGCATGGAGCGTATCGGCGGGGAGACAGGAGTCGAGCGACGGGCCGTGGGGAGCGCCTTCTGGGTCGACGTTCCCAGGGAGCTTGAGCTGGGCTGGCGGCCCTGGGTCCGACGCAGGGACCGAGCCGACACCGAGTCATGACGTGCAAGCGGCTCCAGCCGGCAAGGCTGGGGCCGCTTTGGTTCGAGATCGTAAGTGTTCCGTTGCCAAAGTTCGCGAGCCACCAAGAGGGCCGGGGCGCCGTGGGATCAAGGCGGACGACGCGGCGTAGCCCCCCGCCATTCGCCGCGCGAGGCTGTGAACTATGGACACACTCGCGCGATAAAGCCGCTCGAAAGCGACCGAATCTCCATTTGCGGCCAGGGCGACGTCCTTGCCCTCAGCCTCCCTGGCGGCTCGGGCAGCCAAATTGCTCAGCTCTCACTGCCGGTTCGAGGTTTCTTCTTTCAGACACTTTGACATCTCGCGCGCCCCGGGGGTTGGAATCGCACGCGCCTTGCGGAACGAGGTCGGCAGGCGCATCCATTCGGCACTCGCTGATAATACCCCCATCGCGTGGAGGTCACGCATGCCTTTCGCCGCGCTCGCGCTTCTCCAGGCCCCACCGATGATGCCCATCAACCTGACGGCGCTCCTTGCCGTGTTCATGGGCATCTCCACCGTGCTAATCCCCGTGTTGGGGATCACCGCCCGGTTCGCGCTCAAGCCGACCGTGGAGGCCTTTGGTCGCTTCTTCGACCGGCGCGGAAGCGAGGAGGTGATTTCCATCCTGGAGCGCAGGATGGGACTCATGGAGCAACAGATCGAGTCCATCGAAGCCAACGTCGAGCGGCTGGTGGAGATGAGCGAGTTTCATCATGAGCTGACGTCACCGGCTAAGGATCAAGCCCAGCTTCCCCCTGCCGCAGCGGGAGAGTAGACGGAGCACAGGGCGCGTCTCTCACGACCGCTAAACTGTCCGTGACGTACCTCGAAGGCGACGGTATGCCCGTATCCGACTTCGTGGCTCCCTCCACCATCCTGCTCTACTACCTCGGCGACCCGCACACTCCCACGTGACACCGTCACGTAGCATAGGCCGTCTCCCGGTAAGATCTGGCCGCGGGATCCCGAGCGCGCTTGCCTGGGGCGTACGTGGATCCGAGGTTTCGCGCATCCTTCGAGTTTACTACACACGGGAGAGTGCATGTTCGAAGGCCCCTTTGAGCTTGATCCGGCGCTTTCAGAAGCGCCCTACGACACCGGACCCGGTGACCCCGCCCCAGCTGGGAAGCTTGAGATCATCGGCCACAGAGGCTACGCGGCAGTGGCACCTGAGAACACCCTAGCCTCCCTCGAAGCCGCGCTGGCGGCCGGCGTCCGGGCAGTTGAGTTCGACTTGCACGTAGCGTCGTGCGGGACCCCCGTTCTCTTCCACGACGTGAACCTCGGCCGCACTACGAACGGCGTGGGACCGGTGCGACGCCGGACCCTGGGACAGCTCCAGGCCCTGGACGCCGGCAAGTGGTTCTCGGCCGCATTCGCCGGAGAGAGAGTCCCCTCCCTGACGGAGGCTCTCGACGCGCTCAATGGCCGGGTCGATCGCATCTACCCGGAGGTGAAGGGGTTCCGAGAAGTGGAGGATCTGGACCGCATGGTCCGCCTGGTTCGTGAGGCCGACCTCGTAGATAGGACGACCTTCATCGGCATGGACTGGAACATCCTGGACCGCATTCGTGGTCAGGAGCCGGGCTTGGGCATCGGCTTCATCGTCGAGACCGCCGATCGGTTCGATGCAGCCTTGGAGCGTGCCAAGAAGGACTCGAAGGCCATTCTCGACCTGAGTCATAGCCTCGCTCTCGAGGACCCGTCTATGGTCGAGCGGACACGAGAGGCGGGGATCGATGTGGCCGTATGGACCGTCAACGATCCCGACGAGGCGACACGCCTCGGGGAGGTCGGGGTCACACGTTTCACCACCGACCACGTCGAGCGACTCCTCGAATGGGGTCGGCTCCTGATCCGTGACGCGTGATATCTTCGTCCCCCTTCGCGGGCACTGCGGGTCGTTGGGAGGCCCTGGGAAAGCTGGGCAGGCAGCGTCTCGACCTCCTGATCATCGGCGGCGGCATCACAGGGTGCGGGGTCGCTCGTGACGCGGCTCTCCGGGGCTGGACCGTCGGCCTCGTGGAGAAGAAGGACTTCGGGTTCGGCACGTCCAGCCGCTCGTCGAAGATCGTGCACGGTGGGCTCCGGTACCTGGAGTACGGGCACTTCCTCCTTGTGAGGGAGGCGGCTCAGGAACGGGAGATTCTGCGCACTATCGCCCCTCACCTCGTGCATCCCCTGGCATTCATGTACCCGGTCTTCGAAGGTGAGAGCCTCATGAAGATTCGAGCCGGGCTGACCGTCTTCGATTACCTGGCCAGCACCGACGGAAAGGACAAACACACGAACCTCTCCCCCGAAGAGGTCCGCGAGCAGCTCCCGGGACTCCGCGAGCGGCTCAAGGGAGGGGTCCGTTACCTCGAGTACATCACCGACGACGCCCGTCTCACCCTGGAGAACGCCCAGTCTGCGGCTCAGCATGGAGCGCTGGTGGTCAACCACGCCCGGGCCGGCAAGCTGAGGATGGAAAAGGGTCGAGTGGTCGGGTGCCAGGTGACCGACACTCTCGAGGGGACTGTGGTTGACGTGACAGCACGCGTCACGGTGAATGCCACCGGGGCCTGGTGCGGGGAAGTTCTGGCCGAGGGGGCGATAGCGACGGAGCACCCTCTCATCCCCAGCAAGGGCATCCACATTCTGCTGCGGGCCGAACGGCTCCCCATAACCGGAGCGACGTTCCTGCGGGCCACCAACGGCAAGCGCGGACTCGCCATGCGACGGCTTAACTACGTGTACGTGGGCACGACGGACACGGAGTACGATGGGCCACTGGACCGGCCTCGTGCCACCAGGGCCGACGTCGACGAGGTACTCGAGATGGTCCAGGACTGTTTTCCCGCTCAGAATCTCAGCCATGACGACGTGCTGGCGACATGGGCCGGGGTGCGGCCTCTCATCCGCGAGGGGGGAAGGAGCACGCGGGATACCTCCCGCGAGGATGCGGTGTGGCACTCGCCTCCGGGCTTGATCAGCATCGCGGGCGGAAAGCTCACCACGTACCGGCAGATGGCGCATGAGGGTCCTCGCAATTGCCGATGCCGAGCTGGCCCCGGCTCCGGGCCTTCCGGAACGCACGACCACAGTGCCGCTCCCGGGGGCGGACGTGGGGCCCGACGGGATGGACGAGTTCCGGGCGGATCGGAGCCGGAGTCTTGCGGAGATGGGGGTCGCGCCGGCGATCGTCGATCGCCTCTGCTGGCTCTACGGGAGGCAGTTGGACGACTTCATCGCCCTCGCCGCCGAAGACCCGTCCTGGCTCGAGCCGCTCCATCCCGACGTACCAGCTCTCAGAGCCGAAGTCCGGAACGCAGTGACCCACGAGATGGCCCGGACGCTCACGGACTTCATGGACCGGCGAGCGGCCCTCCTCCTCTTCAGCGACAACTTCGGCCTCGCGGCAGCCGAAGCCGCAGCCGACATCATGGCCGAGGCGTTGGGGTGGCATGCGGACCGCAAGACGCAGGAGCTCAAGGATTACCACGCCCTGGCCGTCGAGCACGGCTTCCCCTCCGACTGAGCTGCGGGAGCACGACCCGGGCGGCCCGACCTCGTCCTGTGTCGCTCGCGCGTCTTCCGCGCCCCGCCTCGTTGAATTCCCTCCCCCGATCCGCTACCATCGATGAGAGTTGAAAACGATTCTCAACCTCATTTGCAACATGTCAATCATTGATCTGGATAAGGTAGAAAAGCGCTATTGGCCCGGGCCCGTCGAGGCTCTGGTCAATGTGTCGATAGACGTTCGGCAGGGCGAGATCCTCACGCTCCTGGGCCCGAGCGGGTGCGGCAAGACCACCACGCTCCGGCTCATCGCCGGCTTCGAGGCGCCTGACGAGGGTGAGATTAGGATTCTGGATAGGTCCGTAGCAAGCAACGGAGACTGGGTGCCGCCGGAAGATCGCGGCATCGGCATGGTCTTTCAGGATTACGCCCTCTTCCCCCACCTCACCGTGGGCGAGAACGTCATGTTCGGGCTCCACGCCCGGCAGGCGTCCGACCGGCCTCGCCGCGCCCGGGAAGTGCTCGACCTTCTGGACCTGTCCCATCACTTCGACCGCTACCCACACGAGCTCTCTGGCGGGCAGCAGCAGCGCGTGGCTCTGGCGAGAGCCATCGCCCCAGAGCCCGTCGTCGTCCTCATGGACGAACCCTTCAGCAATCTGGACGCCCACCTGCGGGACAACGTGCGGGACGAGGTGGTGGGGAGCCTTCGGTCGGCCGGCGTTACGTGCGTGCTGGTGAGCCACGACCAGCGCGACGCCCTGGCCATCTCGGATCGGGTAGCGGTCATGAACCAGGGCAGGATTGAGCAGATCGGGACGCCACAAGAGATCTACCAGCACCCGGAGTCCATCTTCGTGGCGACCTTCGTGGGCCGGACGAACCTCCTGCAGGGCCTGATCCACGGCGTCGACGGGTGCGTGCTCACCGACTTCGGATCCTTCTGCCGTGTGGACCGATCCGGCCTGCCGGACGGTGCTCCGGTCATGGTGGCCGTGAGGCCCGAGGGTTTCGAGCCTTCCGAGCACGGAATGCTCCGGGGCGCGATCACCTCCACGACGTATACGGGGAGCAACGTCGAGGCCCAGGTGGAGATTCCCACGAACGCCGGAGGCCACCGGACGCTCACGGTGCACTTGCCCACTAACCAGTCCTACTCGACCGGTGACACCATCCGCCTGGCCCTCGACCCGGACTATGCCTCCGTGGTGCGCAACTCGTGCGAGGCCTTGTGCTTCAGTCGGGTTCCTGCGCCATCACCGCCGCCGGTCTGATTCTCAGGTCGATCCCCAGAGGATCGTCAGGCAGTTCTGGTCTCTCGATGAAGAGGTAGCACGAAGGAGAACGTGCTCCCCTCTCCCACCTCCGTGTCCACCTGGACCTGGGCGCCATGGGCCGCCAGGATCCCCTCAACGATAGCGAGGCCCAAACCGGCACCGCCCCCTCCGCAACGGTGGCCCTTCCAGAAACGGTCGAAGAGGTGCTCGCGCATCTCGGGCTCGATACCGGGGCCCGTATCCTTCACGGCCACGAGAACACCTCCCTCGGCGCCAGAAGCGGAAACCGTGACCTCCCCCCTGTCGGGCGTGAACTTCAGAGCGTTCACGATGAGGTTCGACATCACTTGAAGGATGCGGTCGCGATCCACCTCCACCCGCGGTAGCTCTGGATCGATCTCCCCGCACAGGCGGACGGCCTCCTCATCGGCTCGCGAGCGGGCCGACGCCACGGCTTCCTCGAGCATCTCGGTCGTCTCTACAGGCTTCTGCCAAACAGAGAGCCGTCCGGCCTCGATCTGCGCCACATCCAAGAGGTCCTGGATCATGCGGTTGATCCGGTCCGCGGCTCTCTGGATGATGTCGAGGTGCTCGCTCCGCTGCTCCGACGGAAGCGGCACGTCGGCGAGGAACTCGGCAGCGGCCGCAATCGTTCCCACGGGATTCCTGAGGTCGTGCGAAACCACAGCCAGCACCTCGTCCCGGGCTAGGACGGCTTCACGCAGCGCCTGCTCGGCTTCCCGAATCTCGGTCATGTCGGTGATCGTCAACACGACCCCTCGGACCTCCAGCCCGTCAGTCATAGAGCTGACGCTGAGCTGCACGGGGAAGGACGACCCGTCCTTGCGCCAGATGACGTCATCCAGGACGCGGACAGTTTCGCCCGTCGCCAGAGATGTCCGGACGGGGCATTCCTCTTCGGGGTGATGGGTCCCGTCGGGCCGCGTGTGGTGGATCAGCGAGTGGACCGGCCGACTCCGCAGCTCCCTCGGCGTGTATCCCAGCAGCTCGGTGCCGGCCTCGTTCAGGAAGGTACAGTGGCCATCCAGGTCGAGGCCTACGAGCACATCGCCTGTCCCTCTCAGGACCGCACGGAGCTCTCGACGGGCCTGCACCGTCTCCTGGCGTCGTCGGGTCTCGCTCCGAACCAGCTCCTGCAGCCGAAAGCCCACGATCCCCATGGCCGCCGCCCCAACGATGGCCAGGGCGATGGTGCCGATGGTGACCCAGACTTGAATGAGGGTCTGCCGATCCAATCTGATGGCCGTCGATGCGGCGTCGCGGATCAGACGGTCCTCGAATGCCCGCGTATCCGCGCGGACGACCTCGTAACGGGCCCGATCGTCGTCCAGTCTCTCTCCGAAGTCCTGTGGACGGATGCCGATTGCCCCACCCTCCATGAGAGGCGCGTGAAGCACTTGCCATTCGCTGATGCGCATCTCGAGCTGACTGAGCTCACGGAGGTAGGAGAACGGTGAGGGCATCTCTCCGATCACCTGCTGCAGCTCGTCCAGCCGCGCGGTCTCCCTTTCGAGATCCTCCTGATAGAGGCTCAGGTACGTCGAATCACCCGTGGCCACATACTGCTCCACGCGCATCATCTGATTGGAGTGGGAGAGGGCGATCTCGGGGATCAAGGGCCGGGCCTCGGCGAAAACGTCGATGTCCCGTCTGAGATCGGCCTGCTGGCGCTCGAGGAACCACGGAATCAAGGCCAGGAAGAGCAGGGCAGCGAAGGACACTCCCAGAGAGAGGATCCATCCTGACCGCGCTACCCGCGGCTCGCTGCTAGAGGCCATCGATGCCTTTCCTTACGGAGCCGGGCCCTCTCCGTCAATCTCGAGGGCACACGAAACCTGCTCGCGACCCTAGTGCACGAACCTACGCCGCTTGCACTAAGTGAGCACCTGTTATGTGAGTGGTAGACCCCCCGGAGTGTTCCACGGGACGGATCTGGACGTCGGCCACCCTCAGAGAAGAGCATCCTCGACCAGGTCCGCCAGCCGCTCCGAGAGATCCAGCGCGTTCAGGTCCAGCACGGGGATCGGCACTTGGAGGTCGACGGCGTCGGTGACCAACGCCAGATAGAGCTCCGCCCCATTCCCGTCGACGCGGTAGATCGGCTCAGGGTGGGCGTCGGGCCGGTGGACCTCGATCTTCGGGATGGCGGCCTTCTTGTACCCCTCCACCACGACGATCTCGGCGTCGGAGACGAAGCGGTCCACGACCTCCTCCACGGTGGGCTCCCCACCGGGACCCCACTCTCCCATCACCACCAGGTCCTCGGGTCCGGCGAGAACGACACGGCGGGCCCGGCCCTCGTGTCGAAGCCGCCACGAGTCGGTCCCGGGCTTGTCGATGTCGAGGCCGTGGCCGTGCTTGATCACCATGACCCTCCGCCCTCGTCGCTGCAGGGCCGCCACGAGGCCCACGGCCACAGACGTTTTGCCGCTGTCCTTGAGCCCGATGAGGCTAACAATGGGCGGGCGGACCTCCCCCTCCCCCGGATTCGTCGTCATCGCCCGCTCCGGATCGCTGCGGCAAGCAGCTCGGCAGCTCGGGCCCCGTCGTCCTCGGTGTTGACGTTCCAGAAGGCGATCTCCGGGTCCACGACGGTGGCGACCTCGACCAGACTCACCTGCACGGCCTCGATGGCCGCCAGGAGCCCGTGCAACGAGCGGTCATCGGAGTGGAGCCGCTCTCGGATCTCGGGGAGACAAGCGGCCCTGTAGAGCGCGCAAAGGGGTTGGAGTCCGTCGGGCCCCACGGGGGCCACCGCGGCCGCCGCACCCCCACGATCGATCACGAGACGGATCAGGTCCGCGCTCACGAGGGGCATGTCGCACCCCAGCAGGAAGACCCCATCCTCGCCACGCTCCCGCGCCCACTCCAGGGCGGTCCAAAGACCACCGAGGGGTCCCAGGCCCGGCTCCAGGTCTGGGCGAGTCGGAGCCCGCAGGGTGGTCCCGATCTCCTCGTCCGGCGCAATGATCCCCACCGGAAGGTGAGCAGAGCGGAGGGCTTCCACACTCCGGCCCGCCAGCGGGACCCCACCTATGTCGGCGAGGGCCTTGGAACGACCGAACCGGCGGCTCGCCCCCCCGGCCAGGACCACGCCGAAGATGCGCTCCTTCGGCTCGCTCACCCCGCAACGCGCTCCGAACCGGCGTAGACGTTGAACCCCTCTGCCCGCGTGAAGCCCAGGAGGCTCATGTTGAAGGTGCGCGCGAGGTCCACCGCGAGGCTCGAGGGGGCGCCGACCGCTACCACGACGGGAATGCCCGCCGCCACCGCCTTCTGCATGATCTCGAAGGAGGAGCGACCCGACACCGCGAGGATGGTTCTTCCCAGCGGCAGCTCTCCGGCGAGGAAGGCCTCACCGATAACCTTGTCGACTGCGTTGTGGCGGCCCACGTCTTCCTTGAGGGACACGAGCTCCCCGGTCTCGTCGAACCGGCCCGCAGCGTGAATGCCCCCGGTACGGTCGAAGAGTCCCTGTCCGGCCCTGAGGATCTCGGGCAGCCCGCCGAGAATCCGTGCGTCCACCTTCAGTCCCTCATCGGGCAAGGGCTCGCAGCCCCTCACCTCCACCGCCTCCAGAGACGCCTTGCCGCACACACCACAGCTCGACGTCATGTAGAAGTTCCTGGAGAGTGCTTCGGGGTCGAAGGGTGTCTCAGGGCGCAGCTTGACCTGGACGATGTTGTACGTCTGGGGCTCTTCCCCCTGGCAGTAGCTGATCTCCGTGATCTGGTCGCGATGCCGTATGATTCCCTCGCCCGACAGGAAGCCGGCGGCCAGCTCGAAGTCGTCCCCGGGGGTGCGCATCGTGACCGAGACGGCAGACGTCTGTCGCGTCCCGTTACGCGTGTATTCCACGCGGATCTCCAGGGGCTCTTCGACCGTGACGACATCTTTGCGATCGAGGAGGCGGCCATCCACCAGCCGGGAGATGCGAACGTGCGAAAGGCCCTTCCCTGGCGAGATCACTTGGTCAGACTCCGGAGGCCTCGCGCGGGCCCACCGATTCCCGCGATGGCCTGGGCAACCGCCACCATGGCCATAACCCCCGCCGCCTGCGAGGTCGCGCTCTCGTCGGCCTCTACCTCCTCGTAGACCGCCACGTCGAGCATGGCGGCACCGAGCATCCGGTCCATCATAGTGCGTTCAGGCATGGTCAGCTCCGTCCCGTGGCATTCCGCTGCCACAGAAGATAGGTCAGGACCCGCCCAAAGCGGAGGGAACGAACGCCACGATCCGCAGCGGTCCGCCGCTTCCACCGGCGATCTTCATGGGCAAGGCGACCACGAACGCCCCCGACTCGGGGACTGCGCCGAGGTTGGCCACGTTCTCGAAACCGGGAGTGTTGGACGAGTAGAGGATCAGGTGCGTCTCGAAGCCGGTAGACTGGCCATAGTCGATGCTGGGCGTGTCGATGCCCACCGCCGCGACGTCGCGCTGCTCGATGATCCAACGCGCCGCGTCCGGTTGGATCCCGGGAAAGTGTAGCTCGGTGACCGCGTCGGGGCCCGTGCGCTCCGTGCCCAGGTAGCTCAGCCGGTCGGGCCAGCGATCTCCCCAGCCTGTGCGGAAGAGCAGGATGGAGCCGTCGGGGATCCGTCCATACCGGGCCTCCCAGGCTTCCAGATCGCCGGGGGAGATCAGGTAGTCCGGAGTGGCGTGGGCAGACACGTCCACGACGACGGCCGGAGCGATCAGCCGGTCCAGAGGAATCTCCTCCGCCGTCATGCCACTACGGAAGAAATGGAAGGGCGCATCCAGATGGGTTCCGCCGTGCTCAGCGGTTGAGACGTTGTAGGCACTGTAGAAGTATCCGGCGTCGGTCTCGCCGTAGGCCACTTCATCCAGTCGGAAGCCCTCGGCCGTGGGCCAATAGATGGTCTCTTCCGAGTAGGCGTAGCTGAGGTCGACCCAGCGACCACCCGATCCGTCGAACACGGCTGAGAAATCCGGCTGCCCGGTAGGTGCCTGACAACCCATGAGCGCCAGCAAAGCCCCGACGCATACCAATGATCCACGCATGACGATCTCCTCCCTGCTGGGTCGGCCACGGGTCTCTTCACGGAAGCGGTCCTGGTGATGGGGATCGGTGCGCTGGCCCCGTCGAATCCGGTCTCGATCTCCAGAATCCGCCCGAAGCTTCTGATGGTCCGTCCGACCCCGCAACGCTGGTGGGAGTAGTGGCACTACTACTCGGGGCGGCCTGGTTGGCGAGCTACCTTCCGGCGAAGCGGACCTCACGGATCGACCCCATCCTCACCATGAAGGCGGAGTAATACGGCGAGATGGTCAGTCTTCCAGCAAGGGCCTCTTGGCGTCCTTCGCTCCGAGAGCGACTCCGGTCCCAACACCGGCTCCCACCGCGATGGCGGTCCCCACACCCACGAGCGGAAGTACAGCCACCAACGGAGAAGCGACGATGGTCGCGGCCACCCCAGCGGCCAAGGCGAGTCCCGGCTTCTCCACGATGCTCGTGAAACGCAGACGACGAGCGACGAACTTCCGGCTCTTCACGTGTCCGAAGACGCCCGCCGCGGTCGCCAAGCCTAAGCTAATCAGCCCGAACATCATCAAGTCCTGACCCAAGAGTTCTCTTGGCCGAGATCACCGACCCACATCCTTCATACCCCTACGGACCCCCGCCAGGATCCGTTTCGATGGGCCCGAAGGGAGCCAAGTGGGCGGTGGCAGATTCGAACTGCCGACCTCCTGGGTGTAAAGAGTGCTCCGAACCCCCCGAAAACGGCTAAGTTGGCCTATTACTACACCTTTCTTCCCTGCCCTAGCCGCTTCCACTTCTCGATTTAGCCGCTTCTGGCAGCTCTAGTGGATGCATAACGGATACACCCGCCGGGCCTACGCTGCCTCCTTTTCTTCGGTCTCAGGGGAGAACGAACTGTCCAATCGGCTTGCTGATCTGCGAGTCTAGAGCAACACAAGTGGCAGCCCCAGCGCGAAGATTGCCGAGACGATGATCACGCTCACGAAGCCCATCGAGCGGATGCCTCTCCCCCCGCTCTGTTCACTCTGGCGTGGGATCACTCGCGAATTCCAGCCAGTCGAACGTGCGCTCGCAGCTCAGACATCTGAAGTGGCCGGCAGCGGTCTTCGGCTTCGTCCTGGTGGCCGCACAATGAGGGCAGGCGGGTGGTTCCGGTAATTCAGGTGCGTGAGGGTTGGCCCTCAAAACTGCGACGAAAACGGCGCGTTGCTGGATACACTCTCGTCGATTGACATAAGGCGTCGTTGATGGGCTTTTCATGAGGCCCCGGACCTGAGAGCGGGCGGTCGTTCGACCCGGCCCAGAGGTGGACGACCCGTGAGTGAAGATTACGTATTTCAGCCCAAGTTGGTGCGCCCTTTCCAGAGCATCCAGGGCGTCGTCCCATACCTCCTGCATCTTGTCGTAATACCAGTCGGGGCCATCCCACCCTTCACGATGGAAGTCTACCTCCACGGCGACCGGCAGAGATCGGTAACGCTTCCAATCGCCGACTTCAGTTCTCCAGAGAGCCATACCGTCCCTTGCTGGGTTCCTTCAGGTGAGCGATGGATCGGAGACTGTAGTTTCAGCCTGCGCGTCCGGCAACCTCGGTCCCGATTTGCGAGCCTTCACAGTGCTCAAGAAACGTCGTACAGCAACACCAACGGCAGCCCTAGCGCGAAGATCCCCGAGGTGATGATCACGCTCACAAAGCCGCGCTCCACCTCCAAGTTCTCCCGCGTTAGCAGCACTCGCTTGCGCGCTCTTGATTTCCGGGCCTGAATTAAGTGTTAGGCAGCTGCACGAGTCCGCGCATCCACGTGCACAACGTCGTCCGTAAGTGCCCCGTCGTCGAGTACCTTGTTTGCATGACGTTCATAGTGTCGGCGGCAACCCCGTGCCGCGTTGTGATGGTCGCTGACCGGCGACTGACGTGGCCTGATGGCTCACACCATTACGATGACGCCAGTAAGATGATTCTGGTCAGCCGACCCGGGACGAAGTTCGCGATCGCGTATACGGGCCAGGCACGGATTGGAAGGACAAACACGGATGAGTGGCTGGTCCAGCAGTTGACGGAGCTGAACAGGCCCTTGCCGGACGTTCCCGCCGTGGCACAGCGGCTGGAAGACGAGCTAACGGCAGCTCTCGGCCGTGCAGCGGCGGAGCCTGTCAACGCCAGTGAGACACTCTTGGGAATTAATTAGAGAGCAATCTCCTGTGTCGTGAGGGAGGGGGTTGGAGGATTGATCCAGACGGCCTCCGGGAGCGGTTTGGGCTTCGGCTCACCGGAGACGAAGCGGTCGGGATGAGCGGCCCAGGCCTCGCGTAGCACGGCCTCCCTGCCGGCGATGACCTGATCGGCGTGACCGAAGTGGACCTGTTCGGGGGTCAGCATCGAGATGCCGCCATGGCGGTGCTCGGCATTGTACCAGCGGAAGAACGAGCGACAGAACATTTTGGCCTGGCCCTGATCCTCGAACCGTCCAGGAAACGAGGGATGGTACTTCAAGGTCTTGAACTGGGCCTCGGAGAACGGATTGTCATCCGACACCTGAGGTCGGCTCAGCGAGCGGGTCACCCCGAGATCGGCGAGGAGCTGAGCCGTGCATTGGCTCGTCATCGGAGCTCCTCGATCCGAGTGCAAGGTCAGGACCTGGGGCTGGACGCCATGCTTCAGGCAACTCTGCTGGATCAGGCGCCCGGCCAAGGCCGAGCTCTCCCGATCCGCCACCATCCATCCCACGATGTAGCGGCTGAAGATGTTCATGATGACGTAGAGGTAGAAGTAGCTCCACTTCCTCGGCCCCAGCAGCCGTGTGATATCCCAGGACCAGACCTGGCCCGGGCCCGTCGCCATCAACTCGGGTTTCTGGTATTCGGGATGACTCCGCTGCGCTCGGCGCTCTCGAACTGGCACTTGGGAGGCCAGAACGCGATACATCGTACGTTCGCTGCACAGGTAGACGTCTTCGTCGAGCAGGGTCGCCACAACCTCGGCCGGGGACCGGTCCACGAATCGCTCCGAACACAGCGTGTCGAAGACCTTGTCTCGTTCCTTCTCGCTCAAGGCACGGGCTGAGGTCGGGCGGGGCTGCTGATGCCCGGTCGATGGCCTCCGACGACGATAGAACGTGGCTCGGGCGACCCTGAGCGCATCGCACGCGGGCTTTACCCCTACGTACGTGGCCAGCGCCTCGGCCGCTTTCACGAGTTCGTCCCGTCCTCGAGGCTCAATCCCAGCAGCCCTGCAACTTTTCCCTGGACGTCGATGATCAGGCGCGCCTTCTCGAGTTCCTTCTCCAGGCGAGTGTTCTCGCGCTCCAGCTTGCGCACTTTCCCCTCCAGCGGATTCCGTTCGCTCGGCTTTCGACCTCGTCTCTTCGACAGCACTCTCAGCGACCCACTCCGCACCGCCTTGCGCCATGTCGTCAGGTGCGACGAGTACAAGCCCTCCCGTCGCAGGAGTCGCCCTACCTCTCCCGGCTCCGTGCACCGGTCCGCTTCTTCGACGACCCGCAGCTTGTACGACGGACTAAACCGTCGGCGCGTCGGCTTATCTACCACCTCCGCGTCCGGAGCAGCTGCCGCGCTTCGCTTACCCTCCCAGGTTAGTGGGGCGATTCCATTCTCTTCCATTCTCTCTCGGTGTCCCAGCATCCTCGGTTTCTCTGCCTTCGCCCTACTCTAATTCTTTACTCGTTCCGTGTCTCACCTAAGTTGGCAGAGAGGGCGGGCCGGGAGAAGCGACTTTCGGTTGCCCTTTCCGGCTTCAGGGGAAGCGAGTGCTTCCACGCGCTCGTGTCCAACTTCGAGGGGCTCGGCTCAGATACGCTCCCTATTGCGGCCGATCGGTTCGCCACCACGGTCAGCATACCCCCGCCGGGGATCATGAATCCAAGGCGCGGGCTCTGGATAGACACATATGGTTCCGGTGCGGAGGCCGTGCCGAAGTCCTACGAGCGACGTCTGCGTAGGCTCATAAGGAAACGATTCTTCCACGCGGCCTCCGACGAGTCAGTCATAAGAGAGCTCGTAGACATGGTCCGGGTCGCTACACGGGACGTCAAACTTGGGCACACAGTGGGTCGCAATTGTATGTCGGTCGTAATTCCTTTGGCCTCAGGTGCGATGCTTACGAATTATCATCCGGCTGGGGAGTCGCCAGTGCCCTCTCTGCCAACTTAGGTGAGACACGGAACGAGTAAAGAATTAGAGTAGGGCGAAGGCAGAGAAACCGAGGATGCTGGGACACCGAGAGAGAATGGAAGAGAATGGAATCGCCCCACTAACCTGGGAGGGTAAGCGAAGCGCGGCAGCTGCTCCGGACGCGGAGGTGGTAGATAAGCCGACGCGCCGACGGTTTAGTCCGTCGTACAAGCTGCGGGTCGTCGAAGAAGCGGACCGGTGCACGGAGCCGGGAGAGGTAGGGCGACTCCTGCGACGGGAGGGCTTGTACTCGTCGCACCTGACGACATGGCGCAAGGCGGTGCGGAGTGGGTCGCTGAGAGTGCTGTCGAAGAGACGAGGTCGAAAGCCGAGCGAACGGAATCCGCTGGAGGGGAAAGTGCGCAAGCTGGAGCGCGAGAACACTCGCCTGGAGAAGGAACTCGAGAAGGCGCGCCTGATCATCGACGTCCAGGGAAAAGTTGCAGGGCTGCTGGGATTGAGCCTCGAGGACGGGACGAACTCGTGAAGGCGGCCGAGGCGCTGGCCACGTACGTAGGGGTAAAGCCCGCGTGCGATGCGCTCAGGGTCGCCCGAGCCACGTTCTATCGTCGTCGGAGGCCATCGACCGGGCATCAGCAGCCCCGCCCGACCCCAGCCCGTGCCTTGAGCGAGAAGGAACGAGACAAGGTCTTCGACACGCTGTGTTCGGAGCGATTCGTGGACCGGTCCCCGGCCGAGGTTGTGGCGACCCTGCTCGACGAAGACGTCTACCTGTGCATATGCTGCCGTCTCCAGTGACGTCGGTGTTGTGAGCGCCAGCGTTTCGGGAACCTTAACGCTAACTCCGGTAAGTGCCGGTGCGGAGCCTGTCAACGCCAGTGAGACACTCTTGGGAATTAATTAGAGAGCAATCTCCTGTGTCGTGAGGGAGGGGGTTGGAGGATTGATCCAGACGGCCTCCGGGAGCGGTTTGGGCTTCGGCTCACCGGAGACGAAGCGGTCGGGATGAGCGGCCCAGGCCTCGCGTAGCACGGCCTCCCTGCCGGCGATGACCTGATCGGCGTGACCGAAGTGGACCTGTTCGGGGGTCAGCATCGAGATGCCGCCATGGCGGTGCTCGGCATTGTACCAGCGGAAGAACGAGCGACAGAACATTTTGGCCTGGCCCTGATCCTCGAACCGTCCAGGAAACGAGGGATGGTACTTCAAGGTCTTGAACTGGGCCTCGGAGAACGGATTGTCATCCGACACCTGAGGTCGGCTCAGCGAGCGGGTCACCCCGAGATCGGCGAGGAGCTGAGCCGTGCATTGGCTCGTCATCGGAGCTCCTCGATCCGAGTGCAAGGTCAGGACCTGGGGCTGGACGCCATGCTTCAGGCAACTCTGCTGGATCAGGCGCCCGGCCAAGGCCGAGCTCTCCCGATCCGCCACCATCCATCCCACGATGTAGCGGCTGAAGATGTCCATGATGACGTAGAGGTAGAAGTAGCTCCACTTCCTCGGCCCCAGCAGCCGTGTGATATCCCAGGACCAGACCTGGCCCGGGCCCGTCGCCATCAACTCGGGTTTCTGGTATTCGGGATGACTCCGCTGCGCTCGGCGCTCTCGAACTGGCACTTGGGAGGCCAGAACGCGATACATCGTACGTTCGCTGCACAGGTAGACGTCTTCGTCGAGCAGGGTCGCCACAACCTCGGCCGGGGACCGGTCCACGAATCGCTCCGAACACAGCGTGTCGAAGACCTTGTCTCGTTCCTTCTCGCTCAAGGCACGGGCTGGGGTCGGGCGGGGCTGCTGATGCCCGGTCGATGGCCTCCGACGACGATAGAACGTGGCTCGGGCGACCCTGAGCGCATCGCACGCGGGCTTTACCCCTACGTACGTGGCCAGCGCCTCGGCCGCCTTCACGAGTTCGTCCCGTCCTCGAGGCTCAATCCCAGCAGCCCTGCAACTTTTCCCTGGACGTCGATGATCAGGCGCGCCTTCTCGAGTTCCTTCTCCAGGCGAGTGTTCTCGCGCTCCAGCTTGCGCACTTTCCCCTCCAGCGGATTCCGTTCGCTCGGCTTTCGACCTCGTCTCTTCGATAGCACTCTCAGCGACCCACTCCGCACCGCCTTGCGCCATGTCGTCAGGTGCGACGAGTACAAGCCCTCCCGTCGCAGGAGTCGCCCTACCTCTCCCGGCTCCGTGCACCGGTCCGCTTCTTCGACGACCCGCAGCTTGTACGACGGACTAAACCGTCGGCGCGTCGGCTTATCTACCACCTCCGCGTCCGGAGCAGCTGCCGCGCTTCGCTTACCCTCCCAGGTTAGTGGGGCGATTCCATTCTCTTCCATTCTCTCTCGGTGTCCCAGCATCCTCGGTTTCTCTGCCTTCGCCCTACTCTAATTCTTTACTCGTTCCGTGTCTCACCTAAGTTGGCAGAGAGGGGTGCCGCTATCGTCTCGGTCAGGGCCACCGACCCTGGCGGATTGACCGCCACGCAGCAGATCGCCGTCACCGTGGACGGAGACGACCCCGTACCAAGCACATCGAGCTCTGACCTAGTAGTGGAGTCGCCTTCGATGAGGGACCGAAGCGCGTCGCCGGCCGCTTGAGCGTGCCCACGCGACCACGCCGGGAGCCCTGCCATGAACGTTGAGACTACCGCCGTGACCCTACGGGGTAAGACGAACACAAACGCTCCACGCACAGTCACCAGACGCAGGCGCCTCGTCCCATGACGAAGAGGATCGTAAACCGGTTCCCCTGCCTTCTCGCGCTCCTCCTCTGGCCCGCGGGGGGCCTAGTAGCCCAGGGCACGCTGGAGGGCCATGTGCGCGACGCGGCGACGGGGCGGCCGCTCGCGGGCGTCCAGATCTTCCTGCCGCAACTGGGCATGGGGGTCATCACCGACTCGGAGGGGCACTACGAACTCGCGGGCATCCCGCCGGGCGCCCGGGGCGTGGAGATCCGCCTCATCGGCTACCACACCGAACGGCGCGAGGCTGTCATCCGCGACGGTCTGACGACGCATCTCGACATGGCCCTGGGCGAGGAGGCCATCGCCCTTGAGGAAGTGGTTGTCGTGGGCAGCCGGGCCCGCTCCCGCACGGTCACCGAGTCGATGGTGCCCATTGATGTCATCCCTCCCGTGGACATCCTCGACCAGGGCGACACCGACGTGGCCGATCTGCTCCGTACGGTGGTGCCGTCGTTCAACATCAACCCGCAGGCCACCGGCGACGCGGCCAAGATCATCCGTCCGGCCAACCTGCGGGGGCTCGCGCCCGACCACACCCTCGTGCTGGTCAACGGCAAGCGGCGCCACCGGGCGGCGGCCATCCTGTGGATCGGCAACGGCACCTCCGACGGCGCCCAGGGCCCAGATCTGTCGAGCATCCCGGCTATCGCCCTGCGCCAGGTGGAGGTGCTGCGCGACGGCGCGTCGGCCCAGTACGGCTCCGACGCCATCGCCGGGGTCATGAACTTCCAGCTGCGGAACGAGCGTTCCGGCGGCGCCATCGAGGTGCGTGGCGGGGGCTTCGTCGATGGCGGGGGCGAGGCCTACACGGTGGCGGGGAACGTCGGCCTGCCGCTGGGTGAGTTCGGCTTCGCCAACCTGAGCGCGGAATACGGCAACGCGGCAGCCACCAGCCGCAGCGTGCAGCGCTCGGACGCCGCCCTGCTGACCTCGGTGGGCAATACGCACGTCAGGAATCCGGCCCAGCTCTGGGGGTCCCCCAAAGTCGAGGACGACCTCAAACTGTGGGGAAATTTCGGCCACCTGCTGCACGACGGCACGCAGCTCTACGCGCACGCCAACTACGCAAGTGAGCGGGTCACCGGCGGCTTCTTCTTCCGCAACCCGAACACCCGCGCCGCGGTGTTCAGCATCGACGATGGGGAGACCCTTCTCATCGGGGATGCGCTGGACGCACGGGACGGTGTGGCCGATGGCTCCGCGGGATGTCCGACCGTCCGGGTGAGCAACGGCCTGCCGGATCAGGCGGCGCTGGCGCAGGTGTTCGCGGACCCGAACTGCTTCACGTATCAGGAGATGTTCCCGGGCGGCTTCACGCCCCAGTTCGGGGGCGACGTGACCGATGCCTCCCTGGTCGCCGGGGTGAAGGGCCAGACCGCCGGTGGGCTGCTCTGGGACGCCAGCGCTGGCTACGGCTCCAGCGAGGTGGACTTCTTCATCTTCCACACGGTAAACGCCTCGCTGGGCCCCGCGACCCCCGACGAGTTCGATCCCGGCCTCTACCGCCAGCGCGAAGTCAACGTCAACGTCGATCTCAGCTATGCCGTAAGCGACGTGGTGAACCTGGCCGGCGGGGCCGAGTGGCGGGACGAGCACTTCACGATCGGCCTGGGCCAGGAGGAATCGTGGAGCATCGGGCCCTACGCCGCCCAGGGATTCAGCGCGGGGTCCAACGGGTTTCCGGGCTTCAGCCCCATCGCGGCCGGCGGCTGGCACCGCGCGAACTACGCACTATATGCGGACGCGGAGCTGCTCAATGCGGGAGAGGGACGCTGGAATGTCGGCGGGGCACTCCGCTTCGAGGACTTTGAGGACTTCGGGGCTACCCTGAACGGCAAGCTGGCGGCGCGCTTTGCTCTGGCGGAGGGTTTGGCTTTGCGAGGGAGCCTGAGCACCGGCTTCCGAGCCCCCACGCCGGGGCAGCAGAACGCGTTCAACGTGTCCACCCAGTTCGACCGGCAGCGGCGCGACCTGGTCAACAACGGCACCATCCCCTCGACCTCGAGGGTTGCCGCGCTGCGGGGCGGCGAAGCCCTGGACGCGGAGAAGTCGCGCAACCTGGCGCTGGGCGCGGTCGTGGGCGCGGGTTCGCTCCGGCTCACCGCGGACTACTACCACATCGTGGTCTCGGACCGCCTAGCGCTTACCCAGTCGTTCCAGCTGACCGAGGCGCAGAAGGCCCAGTTGGTCGCAGAGGGCATATCGAGCGCCACCAACCTTCAGAACTTCCGCTTCTTCACCAACGACTTCAACACCCGCACGCAAGGCATCGACATCGTCGCCACCTATGCGCCCGCCTCTCTCGAAGGCACCGAACTCAGTTTCGCCTTCAACCACACCGGCACGCGCGTTGCCGCCTACGATCCCGACGTTGTGAACGACACTCGCATCCGGCAGCTCGAGGAGGGGCTTCCCAGGTACCGCTGGCTGGTGACCGGAAAGCACACGCTTGGGGACCTCCGCCTTCTCGGCCGGCTGAGCTCCTACGACGGGTGGTTCGATTCCCGCGACGACCTCTACTACAATGGCGACTATCTCCTAGATCTGGAGGCGGCATACTCGCTGCGAGAGACCGCTACTGTCACGGTCGGGGGGCAGAACGTCCTGAACAACTATCCAGAGGAGAATCCGAACGCGGTGTTCTCGGGGAACCGCTATAGTCCCAATTCGCCGTTCGGGTCGAACGGGGGATTCTACTACCTGAGACTGGCGTATAGATTGAACTAGCCCCGTTCAACAGTTTTCCAGACCGTTGCGTTAGACCAGACTCCGCGGTCGCTGTGTCGAGCTGGCATGGTGGTCGCTGAGCGCCAGTGGGACGATCTCTTCAGCGATGGGGACCGGGCGGCGGCTGCGAAGGGGCTGCGCCAGACCGGTGGAAGCCACCCAGCCCGCTCCCCCGCCTCGACCCCCGTATAGTTTCCAAACCGCAACGGTAGCCACCAGCGTCGGACCTTGCCAGGGGCTGCCTTGCTAAGAAATCGGTGAAGTCTCCTCTCGGTGTACTTCGTACAGGCCTGCCCCCAGACCTCACGGATGGCGTCACGGCGTTTGGGGCAACTCTGGGGGCATCGTCAGATACCCCATAAGCCTCTGACCCAGCAGAATCAACGATTTACGGGCGCTTTGGAGAGGCGGGAGCGACCCCCCGGGGGAGGCTGGCATGGGCGTGCCCATGCCAGCCCTCCCCGATGCCGATCAAGGCATCCCCAAAGGGGGGGTCACTCCCTTCCACGGCCGCAAGCTCCGGATCGGCATCGCCGCTCCGGCGGCCGTTCCGTAACCGCAACACAGACAACCACATAAGGAAAAGTGTGTGTTTGCAGGGTAACCGCTTCCCGGCGCACACACATCCAATTGTCAAATGTGCGTTCCCCGATCGGCACGGACCTTCGCCGATCGGCGTTCATGACCGGCCTCCGGGGAGTCGGCGGGAGCGCCAGGTCGCAAAGGCCCCGGTCATTGCTTCGGGCTTGACGTTCGGTGGTGCTCCTACGCCATTCACAGCCGGACAGGGCGACACCCTGGACACACTGCCTTTACCGGTCCCCAATGTGGTGGCTAGACAAGTGAACGATCCTTCCGTTGTCGCTCTGCATTACAAAGTGGAACATGCTTCTTCCATCGACTACTCCAGAACGGAGCCCCTAGTCGTCCGCGACGATGCCTTTGACGTGCGAGTCGAGGATAGGCACGTCCGGTTCTCGATGAAGGATCACTTCGCGACCGAACGGGACGCCCGGGACGCCGTCGACGACTACATTCGCGCCTGGGAGCTCGATGCCGCCCTCGTAATGGGGCCGAGCGCATTCACACTGCGTTTCGATCGCTCTGAGATCGAGGATCGAAACCCGACTCCGGGCACCATATGCCTGCAAGGGCGACCTCTTCGCGCCACGGCTACCTTAGGCAAGGCACGGGTCACCGTCTCGCCGCCCGCTTATCCGAAGCCGCCGTCGGAGGGCCTCAAGCGAAGCCCAAATGTCGAGAGCATGTTCACCCGTTACCTCGCGTATCGCGAGGGCAAGGAACCGCTCACGACCATGGCGTACTTCTGCCTGACTGTCCTTGAGGCCTCTACAGGAAGGCGCCGCGGTCGACGCGCGGCGGCGGCGAAGCAATACTACATCAGCCAACCGGTGCTAAACCACCTCGGACCAGAACTCAGCTCTAACAGGGGCGGTCCTGGCGCAAGGAAGGCGGACGGTGTCCACCGCGACCTGACTGAGCAGGAAAGACAGTTCCTGGAAACGGCCGTCAAGACTATTATCCGCAGGGCGGCACAGATAGATGCGCTTGGGAGGCCTGCAGGTCGCCGTACTGCTCGAGCGCTCGGTCGTTCCCCTCGAGCGTGGCCATCCCATGGGTTGTCTGCGGGGTTGGAGCTCCCCGGAAACACGGACAATGTGCCACGGCGGACGGAAGCGACCACCCGATTCGAGGCTCTGGTTCGGGCGTGGGGCCAGTTCGGTTATAACCCGCTCTGCCCCCACCCTCGGGGCGCTCCCGACCATCGATCCCTGCGGGAAGGCGGTCGAGCCGCCGAGAGAGTCGGTCGATCATGCTGCGGTCGAGCCTCTAGATCTCTCCGTTTCTGTCGTAAACCCAACGGGTAATACGGTTTACAACCTTCGGACACACCAGGTGATACACGTAGCCCGTAGCGTGTAGCCAAGTCGTTGTCCCATCGGGACTTGCGAAGACTGATCCCTGCTTCTGCCACAGCGTGCGGGGGATCCTCGAGAAGGCCGGCCGCGCGGACGACTACCTGGAAATCGGGCTGGACGGGTCCTGGCAGTGGAACCCGCTCGACGATCCGCTGCTCGACACTTACTCGCTCGCATACAGCGTCTCATCCCTGATCAACCAGCTCTTCGGCAAGAGCCGCGAACCGTTCTGGCAGCAAGCCTATACGAATCTCGTGCGCTGGATCATCGAACTGCACCGGCGCATGTATTGACGTGCAGTAATGCTCCTTAGTGTACACATAAACAGTGATATATAATGAGTTGGGAGATTTCCCATACTCCGGAATGTCCAGTGCCACCCCTTGACAGCCACGACTTTTCTGGGGCACTTTTCTGGGGCAGATTCCTGAAACCTCAACCGGTGCCCCAACATGCCGCTGACCGACACCGCCATCCGAAAGGCCAAGCCCCGCGACAAGCCGCGCAAGCTCTACGACAGCCGCGGCCTGTACCTCGAGATCGCCCCGCGCGGCACCAAGGCTTGGCGCTTCAAGTACCGCTTCGCGGACAGAGAGAAGCGGATCTCCATGGGGATCTATCCCGAGGTCTCGCTGAAGCTCGCCCGCGAGCGGAGGGACGAGGCCCGCAAGCTTCTGGCCCAGGACATCGACCCGAGCGCCTACCGGAAGGCGCAGAAGCAGTCGAAGCGGCAATGGGCCAGGAACAGCTTCGAGGCCGTGGCCGCTGAATGGCTCACCAAGCACTCGCCGAACTGGTGCGCGAGCTACGCTCGGCGACTCGAGCGCGATCTGGGTAGGGATGTCTTCCCGTGGATCGGAGCGAAGCCGGTCGCGGAGCTCACGGCACCGGAGCTGTTGGCCGCGCTGCGCCGCATCGAAGCCCGCGGCACCCTGGACACGGCGCATCGCACGCTTCAGGTCTGTGGGCGGGTGCTGCGCTATGCGGTGGCAACGGGCCGGGCGGAGCGGGACGTGTCGGGGGACCTGCGCGGAGCCTTCCCTCCGGTGAAGCGGAAGCACTTCGCGGCGATCACCGACCCGAAGGAGGTCGGCCCGCTTCTGCGGCTCCTGGACGGCTACCCGGGCACGCTGCCGGTGCGGTGCGCGCTGCGTCTGGTGCCGCTGCTCTTCGTGCGGCCCGGCGAGTTGCGCAAGGCCGAATGGGCCGACATCGACCTCGATGGAGCCGAGTGGCGCTACACGGCGACCAAGACCGACACGCCGCATGTGGTCCCACTGGCGCGTCAGGCGGTCGAGATCCTTCGCGAGTTGCATCCCGTGACGGGTCACCACCGCTACGTGTTCCCGAATGCGCGCTATCGGCAACACGACCGGACGATGAGCAACACCACCTTTTGGGGGGCGTTCCGGGCCTTGGACATCCCTCCGGAACGGATGACGCCGCATGGCTTCCGGGCGATGGCGCGCACCATCTTGGACGAGGTGCTGGGCTTCCGGCCCGACTTCATCGAGCACCAGCTGGCCCACCGGGTCAGGGACCCCAACGGCCGGGCCTACAACCGGACGGCGTTCCTGCCCGAGCGCCGCGTGATGATGCAGGCCTGGGCCGACTATCTGGACCGGCTCAGGGCCGGGGAAGAGATCGAGGCGACTCACGGAACCGGGGCTTTCCGAAATACCAACGTCGCCGGGGATCCCGGAACACCAACTCACGGCCCGCCGTTCCCGGTAGCTGGAGCCGTGCCTCCCACGGTCGTCCCTGTCCCCAGCTCCCCGCCCGGGTCCTTCGCGGTAGCGCCGACACACCGGCTGGACGGTCGGCGAACTGGGTGATCCGCCGCCTGGCAGCGGCGTTGAAAACCCTTCCCGGAGGGGGGGTCGCTACCGCCACGGCCGCACCCGCCGGAACGGCATCGCCGCTCCGGCGGTCGTGGTGCAACCGAAACGCCGCCAGCGACATGCGGAACCGCTGGCGTGCACATGGAAGCGGCGTTTTCGTGCACATGCACCCCGATGTCGATGTGCACGCACGGCACGCCACCGACCCCCGGCGACCGGCGGTCAAGGTCCGCCCCCCGGAAGCCGCCTCGAACGCCATGTCGTGAACCCAGGACGCCCCCGACTCGCGGGGACCGTCAGAAGACGATTCTGAGCCGGGAAAGGGGAGACTAGCTTTCTAGCTGGCCTTGATTGAGCGGGGCGATAGTCGGTGTCGAGGGCAAGAGGATCAGGAGGCCCGGAGCCGTCGAGTAGTTCAAACCCGGCCAGGCCAGCTTGATCTTCTTCAACTCGCGGAGAACCTTGCGCCGGAAGAATTTAATCGTTTGTTTGTCGTTGGCCTTGTCCGGGTCTGCCTCGAACTGGCAGTACAACTGACGCCAGGTGAGCCGCAGCGGGCACGTGAGCGCGAAGGTGCGGTAGGTGAGCCACATGTAGAGATCGAGGCCCAGAGAGCAGCGCTTGAGGGCCGTGAGAATGTTCATGTCGAGGGGCACCGGGTGGCGGATGATCTCGTTGAAGAACTTCTCGCTCAACTCAATCTTGCTGTCCCATAGTGTGCGCTCGTCGGGTTTGTTCCACCAGAACTCCGTACGGTCGGCGATCACGGCGTTCACCGTGGCTTCGCCGTTTTCAGCCTTGTAGGTCAGTTGCACGGTGCAACCGAACAGCCGCCTCATTTGATTGCGGAACTTGGTGTGTGCGTTGCCCCCGCCGCTACTGTAAACCCCCACAGTCTGCATGAACTTGGCAAGCGAGTCGCCCAGGATCAGCACCCGGCTCTTGGTCTTCACGGCTTCGCTCGAGACGTAAGCCATCAAGAGGCGCGGCAGGTTGCCGAAGGGGAGTTTGTTGCCCCCGCCCGCCGTCATGTAGAGCGTGTACGGCCCGTTTCGCCGGACATACCGGATCCGGTTGCAGGGTTGGTGCGGGGCAGGCTGCACAACGCCATCATTCGCGCCATGAAGCCCCGGTCGGGGTCCGCTTTGCGGGCCGAAATGAGCTGGTTCACCTGGTCGGCCTGGGTGAAGTGGTGCAACGCCTGGGGCGAGGCATCGCGGATCGCTTTCACAGGGCCGCCCATACCGGAGAGAGCATCACCGATGGGAACTAACCCTTGTTTACGCACCATGGCTTTATTCTCCCATGCCCGCCAGACAAGAATCACACATATTCACCGACATGGTGTAATGTGGTGAAAACCGTAAAAGGGAGCGGCAAGATGGTGAAAAAGGGGGCGACGAAGAAGAAGGATTCGAGCAAAGCGGCGGTTCGTGCATCGATCAGTTTCCCTCCCGACATGTACGAAACCCTCGAAAGCGTTGCCAGAGAGAAGAAGGTTTCGCTGGCCTGGGTAGTCCGGGAAGCGGCGGGACAATACATCGGCAGCAAGTGGCCATTGTTGTTCAAGCGCAAAACGGGAGGGCGCGCATGAAGAAGACCGCACACACTGAATCCGGTCTCGCAGCGCCGGAGCCGACACAGTGCATGGCTCGGCGCGTGCTGACAGGCGCACGCGCGGGTAGGCGGCGACGCCGACTCCGTAGAACGCTGAATCTTGCCAGCCTGCATGAAGCCATCGGCTCCCGTGGAGGCCACAAATGACAAATGGAAAAGCTCCTCGAAACAGAACTCTATCTTGCAGCGAGCTAGAAATTTCCAGGTTATCCCAAAGCCTGACACGTCTGACGAGGCCAGTTGCGGCAGCTGATCTGGAAGGGGCGATTGTAAATCAGGACCTCTTCGAGGCCGCAACGTTTCTGCCAAAGAATTTCGCGGATTTATTGATCATCGATCCGCCCTACAACATCTCGAAGAATTTCAACGGGCACGTGTTCAAAGAAAAAGAAAAAGACGAATACTGCTCGTGGTTTCAGTCTGTCCTCGACATCCTGACTCCAACGCTGAGGCCCCAAGGCACGGTTTACGTGTGCTCCGATTGGAAGACATCCATGCTTATTGCGCCCATCTTGGACCAGCGGCTGAGCGTGAGGAATCGAATCACCTGGGAGAGAGACAAAGGCCGTGGTGCGAAGTCGAATTGGAAAAACAACACGGAGGATATCTGGTTCTGTACCGCTTCTAAGCACTACTACTTCGACGTTGATGCGGTGAAACTGAAGCGTAAAGTCATCGCTCCCTACCGCGACGCCGACGGGAACCCCAAAGACTGGGATGAGGGCGACGACGGTAACTACCGCCTTACGCACCCATCCAACATCTGGAGCGACATCACGATCCCTTTTTGGTCGATGGCAGAAAATACCGACCACCCCACCCAAAAGCCGGAGAAGCTCATTGCTAAGCTTATCCTCGCCAGCACGGATAAGGGCGCTTATGTATTGGACCCGTTCTTGGGCAGCGGCACGACCGCCGTCGTCTCCAAGAAATTGGGGCGTCGATTCCTGGGCATTGAGCAGAACAAAGAGTTCTGCTGCTGGGCTCGCAAGCGATTAGTGGCCGCCGAGTGCGACTCGTCTATCCAAGGGTATGCCGATGGGGTGTTCTGGGAGAGAAACAGCTTCAGCGATCAGAAGGTGAAGAGAGGACGCCCTCTAGCTCGACTCCGAGAGCAGCTTTAGGCTTTTCAAATGAGTAGACTCAAGCAACTCTTGGAAGTGATTGAGTCTCACAGCGGGATCAACGATAAATCTAAACTAGCGGCCATTATCTCGACTCGTTTTGGCCTCACGAAAGATAGGTCCATATTCTACTGTGAGGATTTCGCTATAAGGTTCAGCTCTGCGGCAGGAATGAGCTTCCCAAACACAGTGCTGTCGCTATCAAATCTCAAAAAAGTAGATCATTTGCCGTTTGTGGTTTGCCTCGTGACGCCTTCCAAGAACCACATTTTTCTGGCGAACACAACCATGCTTCGGAAAATCAGTCACAGCTCACAGCAATTACGAGTGGACAATATCAAAGGCAGCTTCAACGGTTCAGATATTATCCGCGAGTTTGATGGTATCCAAAACGTCCCTGCCAACATCGAGCGTCTTTTCAATATCCATGCAGAGATAGGGTTCGAGGGAAACCTAGATCGCCTCGTCGAGGAGACCAACAACATCTCCCCGACTGGTCACAAGTATGAGGTGACCGCGGTCTCGAAGGCGTCGATTATGAAAGCCCCAGAACGGGCAATCCGCTTTGTGGCATCACCTGACGCCGTGACGCTCAAACAAGAACTCGATGAAAAGGTCGAGCGGCACCGCAACGAGATCATCCTTGCCGCGTTGATCGAAAACATCAATGTCCGCGGGAGAATTATCGAGTACCTGATCGCTGGCGAAGACGAGGTTCTTCGACAGGAGATCATACTGGCTTTACAGTCCAAAGGAGCTGGCAAGGGCATCCCTGCGTTTAAGACAGAGAACGCACTGGGAAACTATCAACGGGTGTTTGAAGAGTTCTTCACTGAAACGGATGTTAAGACCAAGATAATGATCTTGTCGTCGAACCCAAAGGCCTACAACTTGGACAAAATCCTTGAATTCCTGTCTCATGAGAAATCGGTGTTCATGTTCTACTTCATAGGCGTGGACCCGACGCGCATTGTGAACACCGTGTTGGTGTCGGTGTTCCAATCTGAACTCTTGCGTTCAACGATCCTCTTGAAGCACTGGTCCGGACGAAATTCACGGGGCGTCACGCAATTCCCTCTCTGCCAACTTAGGTGAGACACGGAACGAGTAAAGAATTAGAGTAGGGCGAAGGCAGAGAAACCGAGGATGCTGGGACACCGAGAGAGAATGGAAGAGAATGGAATCGCCCCACTAACCTGGGAGGGTAAGCGAAGCGCGGCAGCTGCTCCGGACGCGGAGGTGGTAGATAAGCCGACGCGCCGACGGTTTAGTCCGTCGTACAAGCTGCGGGTCGTCGAAGAAGCGGACCGGTGCACGGAGCCGGGAGAGGTAGGGCGACTCCTGCGACGGGAGGGCTTGTACTCGTCGCACCTGACGACATGGCGCAAGGCGGTGCGGAGTGGGTCGCTGAGAGTGCTGTCGAAGAGACGAGGTCGAAAGCCGAGCGAACGGAATCCGCTGGAGGGGAAAGTGCGCAAGCTGGAGCGCGAGAACACTCGCCTGGAGAAGGAACTCGAGAAGGCGCGCCTGATCATCGACGTCCAGGGAAAAGTTGCAGGGCTGCTGGGATTGAGCCTCGAGGACGGGACGAACTCGTGAAGGCGGCCGAGGCGCTGGCCACGTACGTAGGGGTAAAGCCCGCGTGCGATGCGCTCAGGGTCGCCCGAGCCACGTTCTATCGTCGTCGGAGGCCATCGACCGGGCATCAGCAGCCCCGCCCGACCCCAGCCCGGGCCTTGAGCGAGAAGGAACGAGACAAGGTCTTCGACACGCTGTGTTCGGAGCGATTCGTGGACCGGTCCCCGGCCGAGGTGGTGGCGACCCTGCTCGACGAGGACGTCTACCTGTGCAGCGAACGTACGATGTATCGCGTTCTGGCCTCCCAAGTGCCAGTTCGAGAGCGCCGAGCGCAGCGGAGTCATCCCGAATACCAGAAACCCGAGTTGATGGCGACGGGCCCGGGCCAGGTCTGGTCCTGGGATATCACACGGCTGCTGGGGCCGAGGAAGTGGAGCTACTTCTACCTCTACGTCATCATGGACATCTTCAGCCGCTACATCGTGGGATGGATGGTGGCGGATCGGGAGAGCTCGGCCTTGGCCGGGCGCCTGATCCAGCAGAGTTGCCTGAAGCATGGCGTCCAGCCCCAGGTCCTGACCTTGCACTCGGATCGAGGAGCTCCGATGACGAGCCAATGCACGGCTCAGCTCCTCGCCGATCTCGGGGTGACCCGCTCGCTGAGCCGACCTCAGGTGTCGGATGACAATCCGTTCTCCGAGGCCCAGTTCAAGACCTTGAAGTACCATCCCTCGTTTCCTGGACGGTTCGAGGATCAGGGCCAGGCCAAAATGTTCTGTCGCTCGTTCTTCCGCTGGTACAATGCCGAGCACCGCCATGGCGGCATCTCGATGCTGACCCCCGAACAGGTCCACTTCGGTCACGCCGATCAGATCATCGCCGGCAGGGAGGCCGTGCTACGCGAGGCCTGGGCCGCTCATCCCGACCGCTTCGTCTCCGGTGAGCCGAAGCCCAAACCGCTCCCGGAGGCCGTCTGGATCAATCCTCCAACCCCCTCCCTCACGACACAGGAGATTGCTCTCTAATTAATTCCCAAGAGTGTCTCACTGGCGTTGACAGGCTCCGGATGGAAACAGGAAAATGATCACACCATGCCCGGAGACCCATCTTTCCAAGAGTTACGAAGATGAGAGCGATCGCTGGTGCAATGATCGCCGCGGCGGAGCCAACGGCGGGTGCCACAATCGCCGATACAGAACCCACAACGTACGCTTGACGGGAATCGAACTCGGCCAGAAAAGCGCCCCGTTCCTTCTCGTAGCGGTCGTCACCACACAGGAACGCTTCCACCTCGGCCAGGAGCTTTTCGTAGAAAATGGCCTCAGGCTTCTTCCCACCGAACGGGAAGGTGTGGCTCGGACCCGAAGCGGTAAGCCACTGGGTAGCAGCCACCGCAGGATCCCCGTCTTGGTCCAAGAAGCTCAGTACAATGTCTTGCTGGTACTGCGGCAACGCGGATACCCAAGCCTCGGCATCGTCAGCCAGCAACGGATCGAGCACGTCCACGACTACACCATATCCTTGAGGTATTCCGCGGAGACCGCGTTCGTTGTCTGATGAGGTGTGTGAGGATCGACTCCTCCGAGAGATATCCCTCCTCCCCCACCGGGGGCGTACGACCCGATCAGCACCGCCACAACCTGACCGGTGGTGGGGTCGAAGACTGGCCCACCTGACTGACCCGGTCGCGCTTGAGTATTCAGGACGATGTGCTTGCTCTTGATGCCTGAGGATTCGATTAGCACTCGAGCACCTACATTCGCGTCCTGTTGAGTCAGAACGAGTCGGCCGTGATCCGAATGAGGGAAGCCAAAGACCGCTACCGGTGCCCCCACCCCGACCTGGTCCGTCGACCCAATCGTGTAACCGACATCTCCTCTACCATCAATCGACACTACGCATAGATCCCGAATTGGATCGACGGCCTCGATCTTCGCGGCCGCCATGTTCACTCGCGTATCCCCGGTATCCTGATAATCAGACAGCGCGCCACTGCGAGGTAGTACAAGTTGAAGCCCTTCGTCGCTGTTACCAACCACGTGCCTCGCGGTAGCGAAGTGATTTCCTCCTAGGGCAAAGCAGGCCCCGAGGAGATCGATCCCCTGAGGGTTTGTCCTCCCGAGGGCCAGGACGACCCGGGGCATGGCTTGGAAGTCCACGTCAACATTTTCCTCGCGTCAGAATGTCGGAGAACGGTACGTTCACGACTCTGCCCGGTTACCCGTAGGATCGATCCGCGTTTCCGTCCAACACAACTTGAAAGCACGCCCCCTGCGGGTACCGTGGAGTTGCGAAACGACCATGGACCACAGCAAAGGGCGGCTCTCATGAAGCGGAATACGAAGTATGTGGGGCTCGACGTGCATCAGGCAATGACAGTGGCGACGGTTCGGAGCGCAGGGGGGCGTGTGATCGCGCGTAGCGTGGTCGAGACGAGCGACGAATCGATCCGGGAGTTCTTCAGCGCGATGGCTGGCTCGGTGCACGTGGTGTTCGAGGAGGGAACACAGGCGCAGTGGCTGTATGACCTACTGAGTCCTCGGGTGGATCGGGTGATCGTGTGTGACCGCAGAGGCGAGAAGCGCTCGGGTAACAAGGGGGACCAGGTCGATGCCGACGATCTGTCGGAGCAGTTGCGGTGCGGCAGGCTACGAGCGGTCTACCATGGCGCACACGGCCGAGCCGACCTCAAGGAGCTGACTCGAGCCTATCGTAACCTCGTCGAGGATGGCACTCGCGTGATGCTGCGGCTCAAGGCACTCTTCCGTGCGAGAGCCATCCGAACCAAGGGCGGTGGTGTCTACCAGCCGAAAGGGCGCACCGCCTGGATCGATCGGGATAGGGGAGGACCGGCGATCCCGGTCCTTCCCCTCCCACACCACCAGGCATGCGGGTCCGCACCTGGCGGTTCGGTGAGTTGAGGTCAGTACGGCGTGAGCCGGGGCACACCCAGCTCGTCGAAGTACGCCCCTGGCAAGGCCGTGTGCAGGGCGTGGTGCGCGGCCACGTGCCACCAGCTTCGCGCGAACCGAGCAGCTCGCCAGGCGAGGTTCTCGCTCACACCGTGAGCCCTCAACTCCCGGTACGCTGTCCTTCCCCGTTTCCACTGGCGTAATTGCAACGTACGCAGCCGGCGGTGGATCCATTGGTCCAGGTCTCGGAAAACCCCCGGTGTATCCGCTAAGCCGAAGTATGCCTTCCACCCCAGCACGTAGCGCCGTAGCTCTTCCGCCACCTGTTGCAGGCTCCGCCCGCCACTCCGGCTTGTAATCTGCCGGACTCGCTCCTTGAACTTCGTCAGGGCCTTCTTGCTGACCCGGCGCTTCACGACCTTCCCTGCCGCTACCCAGAAGCTGTAGCCCAGGAACTGTCGATCCCACACTCGCGCCACCGCGCTCTTTTCCTCGTTGACCTGAAGCCGAAGTTTCCCGTACAAGTGCCTCAGCGCCTGCATCACACGTTGTCCTGCCCGCCTCGACCGCACGTATACATTGCAGTCATCGGCGTACCGGACAAACGCGTGTCCGCGTAGCTCCAACTCCTTGTCCACTTCGTCCAGGAGCACGTTCGCCAGCAACGGCGACAACGGTCCGCCCTGAGGCGTCCCCATGTGCCGCTCCATCACCACCCCGTTCGCCATGACTCCGGCTTCCAGGTAGCGACGGAGGATCCGCAGCATCGCCTTATCCTCGATCCGCTTTGCCAGCCGCCCCATCAGCACGTCGTGGTTCACCCGGTCGAAAAACTTCTCCAGGTCCACATCCACCACCCATCGTCTCCCTTCCTGGATGTATTGCTGCGCTTCGCGCACCGCATCGTGTGCTCGGCGCCCAGGCCGGAAGCCGTGGCTGTGCCGACTGAACGTCGGGTCGAACCTCGGTTGCAGCACCTGCAGGATGGCTTGTTGGATGAACCGGTCCAGCACGGTCGGAATCCCCAACTCCCGGACCCCTCCCCCACTCTTCGGTATCTCCTGCCTTCGTACCGGCTTCGGTTGGTAGGTCCCCGCCAGCAACCGCTGTCGGATCTCCCCCCAGTGCCTGCGCAAGTACTCTGGCAGCTCCTCCACGCTCATCCCGTCGATGCCCGGACTGCCCTTATTCTGCCGCACGCGTTTCAACGCTCCTACGAGGTTGGCACGCCCGACCACCTCCTCCATCAGGAGATGCTCGCTTCCTGAGCGCTCGTCTCCATGGGCCACCGTTCCGGCTTCGCCACTCCCCTCTACCTTCGGGGCTTCACCCCTATCCTCCAGCGGGAGCTCCAGTTGCCTGGACTCCTGGCGCATGGCCTTCTCGAGATCCACGGTCGTCACACTCTCCTCTCCGTTCGGCCCTTCGTCCGACAAAGCTGGGTCCAAGCGCATCATGCACTTCGTCGGCTACCCACGATCACGATCCGCGCCGGCCATCGCCTGCGCATCTGGTTCACGTCCGATGTCCTGGTCCCCAGGCTCCGGACACGGCACTGAAACGAAAGGAGACTCTCATGCAGATCCGAACCCTTACCACCGTCCTCCTGGTCTCGGTCCTGATGCTCGCGAGCGCAAGTCCGGCCAACGCCCTCTTCGACATCGGCGGCGTGATCCAGCGTGCCCAGATGATCGTGAACCAGGCGACCCAGATCGCGAACCAGATCCGCCAGATGCGGACGATGACCCGCCAACTCACCGAGCTCGAGGAGCAGCTCGACTACATGAAGGACGTCGCCCGGGGCGAGGTGGACGCGCTGGTCGAACCGTTCGCCGAGCTGGCGGCCGGATCCATAGGCCTCGTCGGCGACGGCCTCGACTGGGGCTCCGAGTTCACCGGAGCAGCCGGAGAGCTGGTCGACGCGGTGCGGAGCATGGGGAGCGGCGACTCGTTCACCGATGTCTGGCGGAGCGCCCAAGGGGTGGCCGACCAGGTGAGCGAGGCGGACATCCTGGAGCTGTTCCGCAACCGCCCGGCCGAGGCGTCGTCCCGCGCGGTGGAGGACTACCGCCAGGCCCGTGAGGCCGCCGACCGGCAGCGCGTGCTCGACTACGCGATGATGGACGCCGCGGCCTCGCTCGCCTCGACCGTCGAGAGCGCCCAGGACTCGTTCGACGAGCTGACCGCGAATGGCAACCTGTCAAGAGAGCACGTAAGTCATTGTGTCCATTGGCTCATTGGTTCGCAGGCCTCTGAGATGCCCCCAGAGTTGCCCTAAACGTGCAGTTGCCTCCAACAACCCCCGTCAGCAGGGCTCGTTGCCCTTCAGCGTCCTGAGCGCGCGCGGCGGAGCCGTCCGCCGACGCTGGCGACGGCAGATCGGATTCTCGCGTTTATGTCCGACTACGACGGAACCCAAGGACCGGAAGATACCGGGATTCACCATTGAGAGAAGGAGGACAGAGCGATGACGAGTGTGATCGAACAGAAAAAGGGTAGTGGGTCAGTTACTGACCCACTACCAGAAAAAGCAGGGGCAAGTGCGCTTTCTGCGGCTGCCGGAGGTGCTGGCGCGCACTGGCCTGTCGCGGAGCACGATCTATGTCCGGCTGGACCAGGGGCGCTTCCCCCGGCCCGTCTCGCTGGGCGCGCGTGCCGTGGGCTGGATCGAGTCGGAGGTGGACGAGTGGATCCGGGAGCGGATCGACAAGAGCCGGGTTGGAGACTCCCAACCGAGGTCGTGGCCGTCGACCGCATCGCGAGGAGGACCTCGGACCGACTCCGCCGACCCGGCGAGAAGCGGCCAGGTTGATCGTCGGCGCACCGTATCCTATCCTCTCCGTTCTCGAATCCTCTAGGCTGTTACCAACCGGAATGGAGACCACTGTTGGCCCGATTCAAAGACGCGGAGCCGATCCTGCGGGCCGCCGAACACTGGAAAACGCGGTGCCTCCTGGACCGGAAATCGCTCTTCACACAGCGATCCCTCTGGACACGCGAGAACTTCGAGGAATTCCGCCGATTGTATGTGGACCGTCCACTCGTCGGTCAAGAGTCGTTCCTATGGAAGCTGGAGCAACAGCTAGCCCCAGGCTCAAAGAGGATCGCGTGCCTTTGGGCGGAGATGGACTGGCTGTACAGGCTCGTCGTGAGCCGCGCCGCACAAGGACCCGAGAAGAAGCGCGAGAGCATTCGCCACATCTGGCAGTGGTCGGGGGAGGATTTCCCAGAGAAACACGACCTACTCAGCGATCGAGTGCTGGGGGCCGGAGTGCTACGTCCGGGCAGGGCATTCTATAGTCTCGCATGGAAGGAGTATCACTTCTTTGGACTCGCCATGCACGATTGGTTCTCGCAGAATCTTGCCCGTAGCCGGCTGGCGAACGAGCCTTGGAAGTTCGCGTCGTGGCTGGATTCTACGGAAGCGGCAGGCAACCGCGCATTCCGGCACGCGCTGCTCTTCCTGCTTTTCCCCGACGAGTTTGAACCGATCGTCTCAAGCAGCGGCAAGAGAAAGATCGTAAAGAGACTCCCCCTGGGAGAACCGTTCAAGACTCCTAATCTGGTGGCCGTGGATCGAGCCCTGCTCAAGATCCGGCAACACCTCGAAACCAAGTACCACGATGCCGTGTTTCCGAAGGAGGAGATTCACTTCTACAGGTCTCCAGTGAAGGAGCTCTGGCAGGACGCTCCAGAGCCACCTCCGCCGCCGCCTCCTCCGCCTCCTGAGGAAAACGGGGATGACCCGAACGGGGAATACGGTATCGCGGACGCCCACCAAGACCTTTTCATCCCCCTCAGCCGCCTGGAACGCCTCCTTGCTTCAATCAAGTTCCGCAAGAATCTCATCCTCCAAGGTCCCCCCGGAACCGGAAAGACCTTCATCGCCAACCGGATCGCGTGGTGCCTCGTCGGCCGAAAGGATGATGATCCCATCGAGATGATCCAGTTCCACCAGTCCTACGCGTACGAGGATTTCGTCGAAGGCTTCAGGCCCAACAAAGAGGGGAGCTTCGATCTGAAGCCGGGCGTCTTCCAGCGCTTCTGCGAACGTGCGCGAGCCAACCACGAAACCCCTCACATCTTCATCATTGACGAGGTCAACCGCGGCAACCTCTCCCGGATCTTCGGCGAACTGCTCATGCTGATCGAGCGCGACAAGCGGAGCGAGAAGTACGCCGTCGCGCTGACCTATTCGGAGAAGCGGTTCTACGTGCCCGCAAACGTCTTCATCCTCGGGATGATGAACACCGCCGACCGGTCCCTGGCTCTGGTCGACTACGCGCTTCGCAGACGATTCGCCTTTGAGACGCTGGAGCCGGCCTACCGGACCGATTACGGCAGGACAGCGTTCAAAGAGTATCTCGTAAAAGAAAAGGGAGCGGATCCCGAGCTAGTCGTCCGCATCTCTGAGCGGATGGCCGAGCTCAACGAGACAATTCGCGACGACAAAGAACTTGGCCCCAGCTTCGAGATCGGCCACAGCTACTTCGTTCCAGACGACGGTGACGAGCCCTCGGAGGAATGGTACATGCACGTTGTTGACACCCAGATCGTTCCGCTTCTGCGCGAGTACTGGTTCGACGTGTCGGAGCGCGTCGAGAAGGCTGTGGCGAGTCTTACCGGCAACGCCTGACCGTTGAAGAACATCCCGATCCTCAACGTCTACTACCTCCTCTGCTATGCCTGGGGACGCGTTCAGGAGCGGGACACCACACGCCTAGCCTCTCTGGGGGACCTTTCGACGGTCCAGGACCTCCTCGGCAAGGTGCTCGCGCACGGCGTCAATCACCTCTTCCGGCGCGGCATCGACCGGGGGTACGTGGAACGACGGGATGATCTCGCTGGAATCCGCGGCAAGCTGGCGGTCAGCGAGACGGCGAAGCGCGCGTTGCGGTTGCACGGCCGGGCCGCCTGCGACTTCGAGGAGCTATCGGTGGACATCCTGCCGAACCAGATCCTGCGCACGTCGTTACATGGGCTGCGGGACCGGAAGATCAGGCTCGACCGCACCGTGCGCGGCGAGGTCAACTCGGCGTACCAAAGGCTCGATGGCGTGTCACGCATCCACCTGAAGAGGAACACCTTCGGCCAGGTCCAGTTCGGCGGAAACCGCCGTCTATACCAATTCCTCCTCTCCGCGTGCAGGCTGCTCTACGAGAGTTCCCTTGTGGACGCGACCACCGGTCGCACCGTGTTCCGTGACTTCCGCCGTGACGAGGCCACCATGTGGGCGCTGTTCGAGGAATTCGTCGCGGGATTCTACGAGCGCGAGCAACGTGTGTATCGGGTGAATCCAAGGGGTCGGCGCCGAATCGAGTGGGCGGACGCCTACGCCGAGGACGAAGCAAACGGGGGACGAATCCCCGCCATGATTGCCGATGTGGTCCTAGAATCGGCCCAGCGTCGGATCATCCTAGACACGAAATACTACAAGGACGCGCTGTCGTCCGGACGCGGTTCAGGGACCGGCAAGCTGAAGTCCGGAAACCTGTACCAGCTACTGGCGTATCTGCGGAACCGGCAGGCAACGCGCCCGCAGGGAGGTAGGCACGATGGCATCCTCCTATACCCCCAGGTGGGCAACGAACCGCTAAGGGCCAAAATTCGCCTCGAAGGCTTCTGGATCCAGGCCCGTACCGTCAACCTCAACCAAGACTGGCACCTGATTCACGACGAGATGCTGGAGACCATCGGGCTATCAGGTCCCGACTCATAGCACACGTCTCGCCGAGCACAGTTCGGCGGTTCATGGGTTCCGTTCGAGCGCGGTCGTGGATGGCGGAGTCCGGCGTTCCCGGCGGAAGTCCCGGAGGCCTGCCCACGCCACCGTGTCCCGGGGGCCGCGTGATGTCCCTGATGGCGGTCCTATCGCGATCCTACACCAACGGTGAACCCGAGACCGAATCTCGGACTCACCCGACTGCCCGAATCCGATGGGTTATCGTGCGCTCGGCTGTTCCGAACGCCAGGATCAAACCTCCCGCGAAACCAAGCCACTCCTGCTGGGCCGAGAAGAATCCGTCCTCCTCCAGGGTTACAAACGAGGGTCTGAGTCTCCATTCCTCGTCGGGTAGACGCGTGATGTGGCCGCCGTCCGCGAGCATCTCGTAGAGATAGAGGGCGCACTCGATGACCACGATATGGGTGTACTTCATCCCGAAGATCGTCACGTTGTCCAGTACGTGCCGTACTGCCTCCGCTTCGAGGCCGGAGCCGTCGGCTCCGACGCGCCCGTGTCGATCCGCGACCTGGTCCGGCACGCGCTCCGCCACCGGCCCGACCACATCGTCGTCGGCGAGGTCAGGGGCGGCGAGGCCGCCGATCTGCTGCAGGCGCTCAACACCGGCCACGGCGGGTCGCTGACCACCGTCCATGCCAACAACGCCCGCTCCGCGCTCTCGCGCCTGGCCAGCTGCGCCATGCAGGCCGGAGGGGCGCTCCCCTGGGAGGTCACCTGCCGGGGCGTCGTCGACGGGATCTCGCTCGTGCTGCACATGGCCCGCCAGCGGGGCCGGAGGTTCGTCGAGGAGGCGCTCCGAGTTCGGGGCTACGACGCGGCCGCGAACCGCTGGCTCACCGAACCCATCTGGAGGAAGCACGATGAAGAACCAACAGACAAGGAGTGAACCCATGCCAAGCGACGAGAAGATCGCCCGCGTCGAGACGCTCGACGATTTCGACCGGGAGCTCGCGCGGGACGGCGGCGAGGCCCTCGAGGTGCCGGCCTCGTTGGCCGAGGAGTACGGCCTCTTCCCCGAGGACGTGGGCACCGAGGAGGAGATCCGGGACGCCGGAGAGGATCCGCACGGCCCCGAGGAGGAAGACCGATGAAACACGACGAATACCACCGCCAGTTCGCCGATGCGATCATCGAGCAGATCCGCCAGGGCACCGCGCCCTGGCAGAAGCCCTGGGGGCCGGGCGAGCGGGTGCTCCCCGCGAACGTCGACACTGGCCGCTCGTACGCGGGCGGCAACAGCCTCCACCTCGCGGCCGTCGCCCAGTCACGCGGCTACGCCGACGTCCGCTGGGGAACCTACCGCCAGATCCAAGCCCGGGACGGACAGGTGCGGAAGGGCGAGCAGGGCACTCGCATCCTCTCCTTCCAGGACCACCGGAAGATCGCCGTCAACGACGAGCGCGGACGGCCCAGGAGGGACGCCGAGGGCAAGCGCGTCTACCGCCACGAGCGCCTGCCCACGCCCGTCGTCCGGCAGTACACCGTGTTCAACGCCGAGCAGGCCGACGGGCTCCCGGCCCGGCCCACACCCACGGTCGAGCCGCTCTGGAAGGTGCACCAGCAGGCCGAACGCGTCCTCGAGGACAGCGGGGTCCCCGTCCGTCACGTGGCCGGAGACCGGGCGTTCTACAACCTGAACCGCGACGAGATCGTGCTCCCCGAGCGGGGACAGTTCCCCTCGGCCAACCACTACTACCAGACGGCGCTCCACGAGCTGGGGCACAGCACCGGCCACCCGGAGCGCATGAACCGCGAGACGCTCATCCAGGGGATCGAGGGCGGGTTCGGCTCACCGACCTACGCGAAGGAAGAGCTCCGCGCGGAGATCAGCGCAATGATGACGGGCGAGCGCGTGGGCGTCGGCCATGACCCGAGCCGAGGAGCCGCTTATGTCGAGGGGTGGGTCGCCGCCCTCGAAGAGGACCCAAGGGAGATCCGCCGCGCCGCGGCCGACGCACAGAAGATCTCCGACTTCGTGCTGGTACGGAGCCGCGAGCGCGAGGCCGAGCGGGAGCCCACTCCGGTGGCCGCCACTCGGGCTCCCGACCCGCAGCACGCCGCAAGGCCGGAGCTCCCACTGCCGGTCCCGACCCGGAGCTCCGGCCCGAGCCGCTGAGGCCAAGGACGGAGCCCTAGGAGATGTTCGACCGCACGATCGAATCGGACTCGCGTCCCGCCGCGCCACAAAGCCGCGCTACCTACCGCATGCGGGACGGCCATCGCCGAGAATACGACGCGAGCCGGGACCGCGGGTCCAGCTCCTTCCGCGAACGGTGCCGTGGGGCGCTCGCCGACATCGGCATCTACGGCGCCGTCTCCGTCCGCGACCTCGCCGAGGCTCACTTCGGCGGCCATCCCTACACCACCCGGCGGGCCGTGAACGCCTGGATACGCGAAGGGCTCGCCCAAGAAACCCGAGCCACCGGACCCAACGGCAACCCGTTCAAGGTCCTGACCCTCACGCGGAAAGGCGTGGCCGAGGCCCGGAAGCTGGCCGCCGAGCGGGGAATCGATCCCGGCCAGGAGATCCGGTTCGCACGTACCCGGCCCGCCGAAGCCGCGCACGACACCGCCATCTATCGGGCCTGCCGCCAGGAGCACCAACGCCTGATCGAGCAGGGGGCCACCGTCCGCCGTGTGCGTCTCGACGGCGAGTTCAAGAGCACCGTCGCACGCCGGAGCGAGTCCGCGCGTGCGAGAGACGGTCGCCGAGCCGCGGACGCCGAGCGGCACCGGGCCGCCGGAGAGATCGGCCTCCCCGTCGACGCGCAGGGACGCGTGCTCTACCCCGATGCGCAGATCGAGTACACCGACTCCGAGGGGCGCACCGGACGCGTCAACATCGAGGTCGCATCGGGCAACTACCGGGCTCGCTCCATACGTGCCAAGGTGGCCGCCGGGTTCCGGATGCACGCCAACGGCCCGGCCGCGGCGCGCCTGCTCCGCTCACTCGGCGTGGGCGACGGCGGAGATCGCTCCTCCCTGCGAGGGCCGACCGAGCGGGATCCGGCCGCGCTCGAGCTCTAGCCCGCCCCCATGCAACCCTGGAAGATCAGCGCGGGGCTGACCGCTGCCCTCGCAGGCTCGGCCAGCCTACTCGCCGGATCACGCCTCCAGTATCTCGCGCCGTTCTGGCCACTGATCCTCGCCGACCACGGCCTTGCGATCGCGTTGCACCTGGCACTGGCGCTGGCCGCCGTCTTGGCCGCCATCTACGCTATCGCACGCGCGGCAGGGCTCGCCGACCTGGGACGTCGGGTCGATCTCGTCGAGCGCTCCGTCCGGCGCGGTGAGGGCGATCCGGGCCTCGCCGACGCGCTCAACAGGGACGCCGAGGGGGAGTGGGACTGAGCGGCGGCCTCCTAAGCCCCTCCCGGGGTCGCGAAGCGGTATCCGACACCGTGCTCGTTGAAGATGTAGATGGGATTGGCCGCGTCGTCGCCGAGCTTGTGGCGGAGCTTCTTGACGACGGTGCGCACGCGATCGGTGTCGTCCGAGCCTCGGCGCCCCCACACCTGTCGTAGGAGCGCCTCCGTAGTGACCACGCGTCCCCCGTTGAGCGAGAGGATGCGCAGCAAGTCGAACTCGGTGGCCGTGAGCGGGACCTCGCGGCCGGCCACGCTCACGTGTCGGCGGCCGTAGTCGATGGCGAGCTCCCCGTGCACGAACGTCTCGGGCACGGCCCGGTTCCGTAGCGCCGCCTGGACCCGCGCGACGAGCTCGGTCGGCGAGAACGGCTTGACGATGTAGTCGGCGGCGCCGCTCTCGAGCGCCTTGGCGATCGTCTCGTCGCGGCCGTAGCCGGAGATGAAGATGACCGGGAGATCGGCGAGTTCGGGGACCCGCTTCATCAGCTCGATCCCGTCCGTTCCGGGGAGCATGAGGTCGAGGAGGACGAGGCGGGGCTTCTCGGCGCGGATGACGCCGGGGAGCCCGTCCGGATCGCCCGTCACCAGCGGGGCGTAGCCCGCATCGGAGAGGACGTTGCGCACGTAGCGTAGCGTCTGCGGGTCGTCGTCCACGACCAGGACGGGAGTCTTCTCCCGCCCGTCCCCGGGCGGGCGTGGCTGGTCGCTGGCCGGGGCCTCCTCGGGTGGGGCTGCTTCGGGGGTGGCCGGCCCGGCCACCGGGATCGTGAAGGTGAAGCGCGCGCCCTGGTCCGTCCCCCCGCTTTCGGCGCGGATACGGCCGCCGTGCGCCTCGACGAGGCCCTTGCAGATGGCGAGGCCGAGCCCGGTGCCTCCGGCGAGGCCGGCACGCTTGTGGAAGAGGTGCGGGAGCCGGTCGGGCGCGATCCCCCGGCCCTCGTCCGAGACCGAGAGCGCGATGTAGCCGCCCTCGCACGTCGCCTCGACCCGGATCGGGGAGGACGCGGGAGCGTGGCGGGCCGCGTTCGAGAAGAGGTTGTTCATCACCTGCACGATGCGCTCCGGGTCGGCCATCGCACGCGGCAGGTCCGGCGGCAGGTCGATGAGGACGGCGTGCCGGCCTCCGCCGCTCAGGAAGGTGCTGCGGGCCCGGTCCACCAGCGCGGCGACGTTCGCGGGGTCGGGCGCGACGGTGAGCGTGCCCGCCTCGATGCTTCCCGCGTCCAGAAGGTTCGCGATGAGGCCCCTCATGTGGTCGGCCTGCCCGTCGATGATGCGGAAGAACTGGAGCAGCTCGGCCTGGGGCGGGACCGGCACGGCGCCGAGCACGGTCGCCGTCGAACCCTTGATCGAGGTCAGCGGGGCGCGGAGCTCGTGGCTCACCATCCCGAGGAACTCCGCCCGCTGCCGCTCAAGGTCCTCGAGCGGCGCCAGGTCCTGCATGGTGACGACGACCGACACGACCCCTCCCTCCTCCGAACGGATCGGCGTGACGTTGATGAGCATCCGGACGCTCCGCCCGTCGGGCACCGACAGCTCGACCTCCTCGGCCCGCATCGTCGTGGCGCTCCCGAGTTGCCGGGCCAGGGGCAACTCCTCTAGGGAGACCTCCCTCCCGTCGGAGTGCCGGCACGTGATCACCTCGAGCAGCTGCTCTGGTGGACGGCCCGGGGTGCGGAGCCCCTCGACGATGCGCCGCGCCTCGCGGTTGAACGAGACCGGATGGCCGGTGCCGGCATCGAACACCGCCACGCCGACCGGCGAGGTCTCGATGAGCGCCTCGAGGTCGGCCCGCGCCCGCTCGAGATCGCGGTACGTGCGCGCGTTCGCGATCGCCGTCGCCGCCTGCGACGCGAAAAGCACCAGGATCTCCTCGTCCTCGCCCGTGAACGCCTCGCCGTCCTCCTTGTCGCTGAGAAAGAAGTTGCCGAGATGCTCGCCCAGGTGGTGCATCGGGGTCCCATGCAGCGACCTCGACGTCCAGGGCGTCGGCGAGAGGCCGAGCGAGTCGAGGTAGCTGGGGAGGTCCGCCACCCGGAGCGGCTTCGCCTGGTCGCGAAGGTGTTCGAAGAGTCGCCGCCCGTCGGACCACTCCACCATCTTCCGGTACTCTTCGGGAGAAAGGCCGGATGTGACGAAGTCCTGGACCTCTCCCCGCTCGTCGATCGTCGTGATCACGCCCGAGCGGGCGCCGGTGAGCGCGCGGGCACTCTCGACGACCTCCTCCAGCACGGTGGCCACGTCCAGGCTCTGGCTGATGCGGAGGATGGCCGCGCTCAGCCGGGAGATCCGGTCGTCGGATGGCCCGCTCCCGGGCCCCGTAGGGTCTCGATCGTTCAATGCTCCACTCCCGCCGAAGGGTGAGGCGGAGCGGACGAGGCTCCGGACGATCGGCCCGGCCGCCTTCCGCCGGACCGCGGGGGGTGGAGGATAGCGCTCTTCGCGCGTGAAGTCACTAAAGGGCCACGACGCTCGCCCTACAAGTCACAACTCACTCACAAAATAGCGCTTAGCTTTCCGAATAGCTCTCGATAATTGTAGTTATCGAGAGCTATCTTCGGCAAGTTTTGTGACCGGCGAGGCTTGGGCGTTTTCGGGGCTCATCCGCGTTTCTGAAGCCGTGCCAGCTGTGCGGCGCCGTTGCGCTTGGCCAGCAGCCGCTCGCCGTAGCGCTGCACCATCTGGGCGCTCTTCCAGCGCCCGGCCTGCATGATCGCGGGGATCCCGATCCCCTTGGCAATCATGTCCTGAGCCGCGCCCACGCGTGGGCTGTGCCCGGAGAGCCGCCGCACGACCCGTGCCGGGAGCCCGGCCCGTTCGGCCATCGCCTTGTAGATGCGCGGCACCTGGCTCGCATCGAGCTTTCCGCCCACCGTGCCGTTCTTGCCCACCGAACGGAAGAGCGGTCCGGCGGCGATCCGGCTCGCGCTCAGCCAGGCCGAAAGCAGCCTCACGCTGTCGCGGTGAAGGTAGAGCATCGCGCCGCCGCCCTCCGGATCGTTCTTCCCGCGGCGCACCAGAAGCGAAGCCGATCCGCCCCTATCCATCGTCACGTCAACGACTTGCAGCGCCACCAGCTCGGAGCGCCGGAGCATGGCGTCGTAGGCCACAGCCAGGATCGCGCGGTTCCTGACGTCGATCACCCGGTCGCCGGCGGCCTCCATCAGACGCCGGCGGAGCGCCCAGGTCAGCCCGTGCACCTGCGCCTGCCGGCACCCCTTCCGCCGGTGCATGCGCTGGAGGGCCCGCCGCACGGTGACGCGCTCGAGCGGGCCGGGCTCTCCGGCCGCCTTGTGCGCGGCGGCGATGCTCGAGACGTAGCGCCGCACAGTCGCCGGCGCGCGGACGCTCGCCATCGCCTCGACGTAGGCCACCACCGTGGCCGCGCGCGCGGGCAGCGGAGAGAGCCCCCACCCGGCGCACCACGCCCCGAACCGTTCCAGGTCCGCCCGCACCGCCCGCACGGTATGGCCGCTCAGGGCGCCGCGGGCGTCCTCCAGATAGGCGGTCAGGCGCTCGCCGGTTTGTGACTTTCGAGTGGCCGGGTCCGGACGGTCGGACACACCTCCTGGGGCTGAAATCCGCATAACTGCCCTCCGCACAATGATATACGTCCAGAAAGATTGCTCTCGATAACTACAGTTATCAGGAGCAATCGAGCAGGAGCGGTAGGAGGGCCCACATAGAAGTTCGGTAAGCAACCGAATCAGCGGGGCGTCCGACATCCTTGCGCGGCTGCCTTTCTTCGAGGAAAGAGACGAATGAACGGTCGAACGGGGTAGCCGGGTGCGGCGTGCGACGGGATGCGGTCGCTAAAGCGGAGCGCGGAGCGCCATAACTTTACCTCGCGCGCGCGGGCAGCGCCGCCCGCCACCACCGCCTGGCCGACTGCCCCTCCGCCGGGGCGGCCGTCCTTCCTCAAAGACCAAATCCGCCGCCGTCCGGCCGGCGGGTCCCGCGCGCCCGCCACTGGTGCGCCGCCGGCTTGTCCGCTCCGCCCGCGCGCTGTTTGCCGCGGCGCTGCTCGCGCTCTCCGGCGCGCTCGCCCTCCCCGCCGCAGCCCAGACGACCGACCCGGTCTGGTCCGCGATCATGACGGTGGGGGAAACCAATTATGGGCACGGCTACCAAGTAGACGCAGGCGGTTCGCTCTCCGACGACGATTTTGAGTACAACTCGACCACCTATACGGTAGAGCTGGTCGAATTGGACGACTCGTATGCGGTGTCTTTCCACGTGGACACGGACGGACTTCCGGAAGCGGACATCCTGACGCTGGAGATCGACGGGCTCGCGTTCCCGTTCGAGGATAGAAGTGACGGGGGTGAAGCCTATTGGGAATGGGATGTTCCGGAGGATCTGAGCAATAGCGACTTGCCGATCGGCGACAGGGTGGTGGTGTGCCTGCGCAACGCGGCGCAGGTGTGTCCGACGAGCGTGCCGTCGGCGCTGAGCGTGGCGGACGTCTCGGCGGAGGAAGGCGAGGACCTGACCTTCACGGTGGCGCTGTCGCCGCCGAGCACGGAGACGGTGACGGTGGACTGGGCGACCTCGGGCGGCACGGCCACCTCGGGCACCGACTTCACGGCGGGTGCGGGGACGCTGACCTTCACGGCGGGCGACACGGAGCAGACGGTCACGGTATCGACGACCGAGGACATGACGGAGGAGGACCACGAGACCTTCACGGTGACGTTGTCGAACGCGACCGCCGCGGCGATTTCGGGCGCGACCGCGACAGGCGTGATCTGGAACGACGACGGGACGTCCGCGACCGACCCGGTCTGGTCCACGGTCATGACGGTGGCGGAAACGATGTTTCGCGGGCACGGTTACGCGGACCCTGAGTACTTCGGTGACGCAGGCACCTTCGGTTCGCTCAGCGACAACGATTTTGAGCACTTGTCGGCCACCTATGAGGTGTATCACGTCGAGGTGCATCCGGTGGATGGGGTGTCTTTCAGAGTCGACTCGGCCGGACTTCCGGAAGACCACACCCTGACCCTGGAGATCGACGGGCACGCGTTCCCGTTCGAGGATAGACGCGACGCTAGCTCCGCATCCTATTGGGAATGGGATGTTCCGGAAGACCTGATCGATATAACGAACGACTTGCCGATCGGCGACAGGGTGGTGGTCTGCCTGCGCCGCGGTGCGCAGGTCTGTCCGACGACCGTGCCGTCGGCGCTGAGCGTGGCGGACGTCTCGGCGGAGGAAGGGGAGGACCTGATCTTCACGGTGGAGCTGTCGCCGGCGAGCACGGAGACGGTGACGGTGGACTGGGCGACCTTGGGCGGCACGGCCACCTCGGGCACGGACTTCACGGCGGGTTCGGGGACGCTGACCTTCGCGGCGGGCGACACGGAGAAGACGTTCACGGTATTGACGACCGACGACTCGACGGAGGAGGACGACGAGACCTTCACGGTGACGCTGTCGAACCCGACCAACGCGTCGATTTCGGATGCGACGGCGACGGGCACGATCGAGAACAACGACGGGACGTCCACGACCGACCCGGTCTGGTCCGCGACCATGACGGCGGGTGACACTCGGGTGGGGCACGGCTACGACGCGACCGACACGCCCGCGATCGGGGCGCTCGACGACGACGATTTCGATTACGGGTCCTTGCCCTATAGGGTCCTTGCCATCGACGTGGCGACGAATGTCGTCAGATTCGCCGTCGAGCCGGGCGGACAACTTGCGGATGAAACCCTGACGCTGGAGATCGGCGGGCACGCGCTCGCATTCTCGGATCGACTCTCTGTCATCAGCATCGGCCTGAACTTGTATTGGACCGTTCCGGCCGCACTGGACGATCTGGAGACCGAGTTTCCGGTCGGGAGCACGGCGACGGTGTGCCTGCGCACGGCGACGCAGCTGTGTCCGACGGGGAGCATCGTGACGCCCCCGACCCTGCCGATGCTCAGCATCGCGGACGCCGAGGCGACCGAGGGCGGCGACGTGACCTTCACGGCGACGGTGTCGGCAACGGCCACGGCGGACGTGATGGCGACCTGGACGGCGTCGATCGAGAGCGACGACACAGCGGTCCTGGCGGATCTCGGGACGACGACGACGGGGCCGGTGATGGTCACGGCGGGCCAGACCACGGGAACGTTCATGGTGCCGACGGCGCCGGACGCCACGAACGAGGGGAACGAGACGTTCACGGTGACGCTGTCGAGCGTGTCGTCGAACGCGCAACTGGCGGCGGACGCGACGGCGGCGGGCACGATCGTGAACGACGACCAGCCGACGGTGGGCTTCAAGGAAGAGAGCGTAATCGTTCTCGAGGGTGCCGCAATAATCAGTTTCCTGGTCGAGCTCGACGAGGCGAGCACCGTGCCGATCACGGTGGACTGGGAGACCCACGCCGGCAGCGCGGAGGCGGACGTGGACTATACGGCGGCGGCGGGGACGCTGACGTTCGCGGCGGGCGACACAGAGGAAACCATCACCGTCGCCCTCATCGACGACGACCTTCTCGAAGAAAATGTGGAAGAGTTCACGGTGCACCTGAGCGGGACCGACGACGCCCTCGTCACGCTCGGCAGGTCCTCGGTCCTAGGCAGGATCATCGACCGGGACAGGGCGACGATAACGGTTGCCGAGGAAACCACGGTGGACGAGGACGCGGGGACGGTGACGCTCACGCTGACGGCGTCGGCGTCGGCGACCGCCGCGTACATGATCGATTACGCCACCGAAAACGGCACGGCGGAGGCGGGCACGGACTACACGGCGGCGAGCGGGCAGGTGACGTTCCCGGCCGAGGAGACGGAGCAGACGATCACGATCACGGTGCTGGACGACGCCGCGGACGAGGACCGGGAGGACTTCAAGGTGCGGCTGTCCAATGCAACGGCCCAGCGTATCGATCTTCCGGCCGATCCCGCGCGCGTGCTGATCGAGGACAACGACGATCCGCCGACGGTGACGGTGGCGGACGGGACGGCGACCGAGGGCGACAAGGTGGAGTTCACGGTGACGCTGTCGGCGCTGAGCGGCCTCGACGTGGAGGTGGACTACGCGACGACGGAGACGGACCCGCAATCGGCCGTCTCGGGCACGGACTTCACGGCGGCGAGCGGCACGCTGGAGATCGAAGCGGGCAACAGGACCGGGACGATCGAGGTCCAGACGACGGAGGACGACGCGAGCGAGAGCGCCGAGACCTTCACGCTGACGATTTCGAACCCGGATAACGCGACGCTGGGCGCGAAGGTCGCCGCCACGGGCATGATCAACGACGACGACGCGAACGCGGCGCCGACGTTCCGCTCTTCGGCGACGTTCGACGCGGCGGAGAACCAGACGGCGGCCGGCACAGTGCTGGCGACGGACGGCGACACGGGCGACGACGTCACCGGCTACGCGATCACGGGCGGGGCGGACCAGGCGTTCTTCTCGATCGGGGCGACGTCGGGGGCGCTGACGTTCGACGATGCGCCGAACTACGAGGACGCCGAGGACCAGGGGACCAACAACACCTACGTGGTGGAGGTGCAGGCGACCAGCGGCACGGGCACGCGGGAGAAGACCGCCACGCAGACGATCACGGTGACGGTGACGGATGTGAGCGGCGAGGCGCCGGGCAAGCCGGACGCGCCGACGGTGTCGGCCGCCTCGGTGTCGAGCCTTTCGGTGAACTGGTCGGCGCCGGCCAACGCCGGTCCGGCCATCACCGACTACGACGTGCAGTACCGGGAAGGCACCAGCGGGAGCTGGACGGACGGCAACCACGTCGGCACCGCCGTCACGGCGACGCGGGCGACGACATCACCGGCTACGCGATCACCGGCGGGGCGGACCAGGGTTTCTTCTCGATCGGGGTGACGTCGGGGGCGCTCACGTTCGACGCGGCGCCGAACTACGAGGACGCCGAGGACCAGGGGACCGACAACACCTACGTGGTGACGGTCGAGGCGACCAGCGGCGCGGGGGAGCGGGAGAAGACGGCGACGCAGACGATCACGGTGACGGTGACGGATGTGAGCGGCGAGGCGCCGGGCAAGCCGGACGCGCCGACGGTGTCGGCCGCCTCGGTGTCGAGCCTGACGGTGAACTGGTCGGCGCCGGCCAACGCCGGCCCGGCCATCACCGACTACGACGTGCAGTACCGGGAAGGCACCAGCGGGAGCTGGACGGACGGCAACCACACCGGCGCCGCCACCACGGCGACGCTTTCGAGTCTGTCGGAGAACACGTCCTACCAGGTGCAGGTGCGGGCGACCAACGCCGAGGGCACCGGCTCGTGGTCGGACTCGGGAACCGGCACGACGGACGCCAACGCGGCGCCGACGTTCAGCTCTTCGTCGACGTTCAGCTCTTCGTCGACGTTCGACGCGGCGGAGAACCAGACCACGGCGGGCACGGTGCTGGCGACGGACGGCGACACGGGCGACGACGTCACCGGCTACGCGATCACGGGCGGGGCGGACCAGGCGTTCTTCTCGATCGGGGCGACGTCGGGGGCGCTGACGTTCGACGATGCGCCGAACTACGAGGACGCCGAGGACCAGGGGACCGACAACACCTACGTGGTGACGGTCGAGGCGACCAGCGGCACGGGTGAGCGGGTGAAGACCGCCACGCAGACGATCACGGTGACGGTGACGGATGTGAGCGGCGAGGCGCCGGGCAAGCCGGCCGCGCCGACGGTGTCGCCGGCGTCGGTGTCGAGCCTGACCGTGACGTGGACGGCGCCGTCCAACGTGGGTCCGGCGATCACCGACTACGACGTGCAGTACCGGGAAGGCACCAGCGGGAGCTGGACGGACGGCAACCACGTCGGCACCGCCGTCACGGCGACGCTGTCGAGTCTGTCGGAGAACACGTCCTACCAGGTGCAGGTGCGGGCGACCAACGACGAGGGGACGGGCTCCTGGTCGGACTCGGGCAGCGGCACGACGGACGCGAACGCGGCGCCGACGTTCAGCTCTTCGTCGACGTTCGACGCGGCGGAGAACCAGACGGCGGCCGGCACGGTGCTGGCGACGGACGGCGACACGGGCGACGACGTCACCGGCTACGCGATCACCGGCGGGGCGGACCAGGCGTTCTTCTCGATCGGTGCGACGTCCGGGGCGCTGACGTTCGACGATGCGCCGAACTACGAGGACGCCCAGGACCAGGGGACCGACAACACCTACGTCGTGACGGTCGAGGCGACCAGCGGCACGGGTGAGCGGGTGAAGACCGCCACGCAGACGATCACGGTGACGGTGACGGACATGGCCGGCGAAGCGCCGGGCAAGCCGAATGCACCGGACGTGGCGGCGGCCTCGGTGTCGAGCCTGACGGTGAGTTGGTCGGCACCGGCCAACGCCGGTCCGGCCATCGACGACTACGACGTGCAGTACCGGGCGGGCACCACCGGGGACTGGAGCGACGGCAACCACGTCGGCACCGCCGTCACGGCGACGCTGTCGAGTCTGTCGGAGAACACGTCCTACCAGGTGCAGGTGCGGGCGACCAACGACGAGGGGACGGGCTCGTGGTCGGACTCGGGAACCGGCACGACGGACGCGAACGCGGCGCCGACGTTCAGCTCTTCGTCGACGTTCGACGCGGCGGAGAACTTCGAGGACGCCCAGGACTCCGACACCGGCAACGACTACGTGGTCGAGGTCCAGGCGACCAGCGGCGCGGGGGAGCGGGAGAAGACGGCGACGCAGACGATCACGGTGACGGTGACGGATGTGAGCGGCGAGGCGCCGGGCAAGCCGGACGCGCCGGACGTGTCGGCCGCGTCGGTGACGAGCCTGACGGTGAGTTGGTCGGCACCGCCACCACGGCGACGCTGTCGAGTCTGTCGGAGAACACGTCCTACCAGGTGCAGGTGCGGGCGACGAGCGACGAGGGGACGGGCTCGTGGTCGGACTCGGGAACCGGCACGACGGACGCGAACGCGGCGCCGACGTTCAGCTCGTCGGCGACGTTCGACGCGGCGGAGAACCAGACGGCGGCCGGCACGGTGCTGGCGACGGACGGCGACACGGGCGACGACGTCACCGGCTACGCGATCACCGGCGGGGCGGACCAGAGTTTCTTCTCGATCGGCGCGACGTCGGGGGCGCTGACGTTCGACGATGCGCCCAACTACGAGGACGCGAAGGACCAGGGCAGCAACAACACCTACGTGGTGGAGGTGACGGCGACCAGCGGCACGGGGACGCGGGTGAAGACGGCGACGCAGACGATCACCGTGACGGTGACGGACGTGGGCGGCGAGGCGCCGGGCAAGCCGAATGCACCGGACGTGTCGGCGGCGTCGGCGTCGAGCCTGACGGTGAACTGGTCGGCGCCATCGAACGCGGGTCCGGCGATCACCGACTACGACGTGCAGTACCGGGAAGGCACCAGCGGGGGCTGGAGCGACGGGGGCCACGCCGGCACGGCGGTCACGGCGACGCTCGCGGGCCTGTCGGAGAACACGTCCTACCAGGTGCAGGTGCGGGCCAAGAACGCCGAGGGGACCGGCTCGTGGTCGGACTCGGGCAGCGGCGCGACCGCCGCGGGCGACGACGTGACAGGCTACGCGATCTCGGGCGGCGCGGACCAGGCGTTCTTCTCCATCGGGGCGACATCCGGGGCGCTGACCTTCAAGACGGCGCCGAACTTCGAGGACGCGAAGGACCAGGGCAGCAACAACACCTACGTGGTGGAGGTGACGGCGATCAGCGGCACGGGGACGCGGGTGAAGACGGCGACGCAGACGATCACCGTGACGGTGACGGACGTGGGCGGCGAGGCGCCGGGCAAGCCGAATGCGCCATCGGTGTCGTCGGCGTCGAGCCTGACGGTGAACTGGTCGGCGCCATCGAACGCGGGTCCGGCGATCACCGACTACGACGTGCAGTACCGGGAAGGCACCAGCGGGGGCTGGAGCGACGGGGGCCACGCCGGCACGGCGGTCACGGCGACGCTCGCGGGCCTGTCGGAGAACACGTCCTACCAGGTGCAGGTGCGGGCCAAGAACGCCGAGGGGACCGGCTCGTGGTCGGACTCGGGCAGCGGCGCGACCGCCGCGGCCGCGAACGCGGCGCCGTCGTTCAGCTCACCGGCGGCGTTCAGCGCGGCGGAGAACCAGACGGCGGCGGGCACGGTGGTCGCGACGGACTCCGATGCGGGCGACGACGTGACGGGCTACGCGATCTCGGGCGGCGCGGACCAGGCGTTCTTCTCCATCGGGGCGACATCCGGGGCGCTGACGTTCGACGCGGCGCCCAACTACGAGGACGTGAAGGACCAGGGCAGCAACAACACCTACGTGGTGGAGGTGACGGCGACCAGCGGCACGGGGACGCGGGTGAAGACGGCGACGCAGACGATCACCGTGACGGTGACGGACGTGGGCGGCGAGGCGCCGGGCAAGCCGAATGCGCCATCGGTGTCGGCGGCGGCGTCGTCGAGCCTGACGGTGACGTGGTCGGCGCCGGCCAACGCGGGCCCGGCGATCACCGACTACGACGTCCAGTACCGGGCGGGCACCACCGGGGACTGGAGCGACGGGGGCCACACCGGCACCGCCACCACGGCGACGCTGTCGGGGCTTTCGGAGAACACGTCCTACCAGGTGCAGGTGCGGGCGACCAACGACGAGGGCACGGGCTCGTGGTCGGACTCGGGCAGCGGCACGACGGCCAACACGGTGCCGCCGCCGGCCCCCATGATCTCATCGCTGGAGGTGAGGAGCTGGCCGCAACGGGACAGGCATGAGGACGTGTACGGGTTTGGCGAGACGATCGTGTTCACGCTGACTTGGTCGGAGAAGGTGCGTGTGAAGGGCCAGCCGACGCTGGCGTTCGACCTGGGCGGGCAGGCGCGTGAGGCCCGGTTCTACGGGCTGACGGACACCGACTTTGTAAGGGGTGCTCCGCCGCCGCGGCCCCGGCAGGAAGGGGTGAAGGTGCATTTCGGCTACACGGTGAAGGCCAACGACCTCGACGACGACGGCGTGGCGGTCGGGGCGAACGCGATACAGCGCGGCGGCGCGCGCATCCGGAGCGCCGCGACGGGCCTCGACGCGAACCTCTCCCATGCGGTGGTCGGTCCGCTGTCCGGCCACAAGGTCGACGGCGGGACGACGGCGAAGCCGGGTAGCGTCACGATCATCGATACCGACGGCGATCCGCTCGTGATGCATGAGGATGGGAGGCACCGGCTGGTGATCCGCGAGGGCACCAAGGGGCGCTACGGGCTGAAGCTGGACACCCAGCCGACGCACACGGTCCACCTGCGTGGGATCCAGTCCGACGGCGACGAGGACCTGCACGTCTTGTCGAACCACACGGTGCTGCCGATCGCACCGGACGAGTGGAAGACGCCGATCTGGATGGTAATCCAGGCGGAGCAAGACGACGACGCGGTGAACGGCGAGCGCGTCTTCCTGAACTCCGTGCACAGCAGGGACCCGGCGTACAACAGCCTCACCCTTCCCGATGTCCTCGTGGTCGAGGACGACGACGACGCCACGGGGTCGATGTCGGTGGTGGGCGATGCCCACGTGCGGGACATCGGAGCCGCGCGCCTCTGCTCCGCGGTGGCCGGCGGAGACGACGCAAACCCAGCCGCGGTGGCCGCGGCGTTATGGGAGGATGGAGACATGAGCGAAGACCGGCTTGCCGCCCTGGACAGTCTGGGGAACGGGAACGGAAGCTATGACCTCGGCGATCTGCTCGCCTGGATGAACCGCTGCCGGCGGGGCGAAGGACCCGGGTCGGCCAGCAGCACGGAACCGCCCTCCCCGCCCCCCGCGCTGCCCCCTTCGCGGACGAAGGGAGAGACCAGCCGCCGGCGAAAGGGCGCGCGCGGCCCCTCCCGCAGCCGCCGGAAAGCTCCGGACCCGCCCGCCGCCGGTTCCGCGACCCGGCGGTCCGGGTGGTTGCGGACGGCGCTGCTGGCCGCGCTGATCTCGGCTTGGGGCTGCGGGGACGGCATCGTCGGCCCGCGGGCTGACGCACCCCGGCATGACGGAGCCATCGCGGCGTTCACGGATCCCGGCCCCCTGCACGTCCGGTTGACGGCCCCGGCGGGTGCCCGCGACATCGGAGCCATGCTCGTGATCGAGGGTCCGGCCATCGACTCGGTGCAGGCGCCGGGCCTGGAGATCTTCGAGACGGACGAGTCGTCCTCGACGCGGCGCGAGGTCGTCATCGCCGGAGCGCTGGCGCCGGACGCGCCAGTGCTGCGGGTCTGGGTGCCCCACCGGGGCGATGAGGCACGCTACCGCATCAGGCTGCTGCAGGTGGCGGCCGAGGACTTGTCGCTCAGGGACCTGGCCGCCTACGGAACCGCGATCTCCCGCTGAAGCGCCGGGCGTGGCGCCCACCTTCGAGGTGTGGGGCCGCGCCCGCTCGATGCGGCAAGATCAAGATCCAGGGTGACCCTCACCGCGACCCGCCGGCCCTCGACTCACTTGGAAGCACCCTCCGAGGCGAGATCTGGCCGTGCCCGGCCAGCCTCGGCCGTGGATGAGCGGGTCCTCGTGGGCCGGATCTCGACCCCAACTGCCATGGAGATGCTGACGAAGCACTTCGAATCGCGAGTGGATACATCCCTCGAGCGCACGGGCGTGAAGCCGTCGACGTTCGGCCTGCAGGCGGTGGGAGATCCCAACCCGGTGCGTCAGCTCCGTCCTGGCCGCTCCCCGAGACTGGCGATGGCCTGTCAGGTCCCCGTGTTCATCGAAGCCTGCCGCCGGGCCCATGTGGCCCCTGTTCCCTCCCGGGGCAACGCGCCCCGGAATTCTTCACCGAACAGAACGGAGGCAGACCGATGACCAGAGCAATGGAACAGAGCATGGACGCGCCCGCCCGCGTCCTGAGGTTACCTCGAGTGCAGGCCTGCACCGGGCTGGCGCGGAGCACGATCTACGTGCGGGTGGCCGACGGGAGCTTTCCCCAACCGATCCGGCTAGGCGCGCGCGCCGTCGGCTGGATCGAGTCCGAAGTGGATGCGTGGATCCGAGAACAGATCGCCGCGAGCCGCAGCAGTGCCGAGTGATCTGAAACACTAACCATCTATATAGTCCGCAATCAGAGAGGACAGGGGCCATCGACAAACTGCCCTCCCGCAAGGTTCGCTCCTTCGCCTCCTCCGGGAACCTCCGCTACGGTCCACTCGTCACGGGTTCCGCGAACGTACCGTATGGTCCCGTGTAATCGCGCTAAAAATATACGGGATCGTATACGATATAAACGAGTCAGACCAAAACCTACGGCATCCATAACTAACCGTATGTCATATAGTTACGACGATGTACGCACATCGTCGATAGCTGCTCGCTCATCACCAGAAGTTCGTGGACCGGTTTCGGGCGAAGGCGAGCAAGGCTCGGCAGGCACAGAGCAAGGTCCGCATGATTGAGAAGAAAGCGGAGGCCCTCGAGGAGCTGCCGCCGAGCTCGCGGCGCTACCCCACCTTCCGATTCGAGCAGACGCGCGACAGCGGAAAGGAAGTCCTCAAGATCAAGGACATCCAGAAGGCGTTCGGGGACAACGCGGTGCTCCACGGCGTGGACCTCCTCGTCAACCGGGGCGACCGGCTGGCCATCATGGGCCCCAACGGCATCGGCAAATCCACCCTCCTCAAGATCGTCATGGGCGAGCTGGCGCCCGATGACGGAGAGGTGGTATGGGGGTACGAGACCCATCCGGGCTACTTCGCCCAGGACCACCACGAGCAGTTCGAGTCCCCGACGTGCACGGCAGAGGAGTGGGTCTGGGATTTCTGCCCGGACAAGGATATCGGCTATGTACGGGGCCGAATGGGGCTGATGCTCTTCTCGGGCGACGACGGGAAGAAGCGGCTGGGTGCGCTCTCCGGTGGGGAGGCCGCGCGCCTGGTTTTCAGCAAGTTGGCCATCGAGCGGCCGAACGTCCTGGTGTTGGACGAGCCGACCAATCACCTGGATCTCGAGTCCATCGAAGCTCTCGTCGAGGGACTCCGCGCCTTCCCGGGAACGCTTCTGCTGGTCTCGCACGATCGCTGGTTCGTGAGCCAGCTGGCCACCCGCGTCGTGGAGATCAAGCCCGACGACATCGTCGACTATCTGGGCACGTACGAGGAGTATGTGCACTTCTGCGGCGACGACCATCTGGACGCCGACCGGGTGATTCTCAGGCCAAGCGGGAGAAGCGGAAGATGGCAAAGATGGATGCGGCCGACGCGTCGATCAACGGGAGCAGTGGCCGGAAGTCGAAGACGGAGAAGAGCCGGATCCGGAAGAACCTCGACACCCTGATGGCTCGCATCGAGACAGCCGAAGCCCGTGTCCAGGAAATCGAAGAGCTCTTCTGCCGACCCGACTACTACGAGCAGACTCCGCCCGACGACGTCAGGGCGCTGGAAAACGAGCGGTCCCGCCTGCAGGGTGACGTGGCCGATCTCATAGCCGAGTGGGAGAGGACCGAGGAGGAGATGGGCGCGCTGGAGTAGCCTTCGGTGGGCCGGGCCAGTGGAGTGGATATGGTGCGCCGGGCCGTGGGATTGTGTTTTCTCAATGCCGGCCCCCTATTTACCGGCGGTTCGGGGCGGTCCCTTCTGAGGAGAGACGAGCGTGGTAGGAGTCGTGTCCGGATTCGCCGTTGGGAGCGCCACAATCCACACCATGACGAGCGGGATAACAGGAATCGCCGCGGTCACCGTCACCGCTCCTCCCGATCTGGTCGGAAGGTGATCCGAGAAACTTGGCCGTGGTGGGTCGGTGGTCCACTGATCGGGCTGGTGGTTCCGGCGGTCTACCTGTACGGAGCCAAGAAGTGGGGCGTCTCATCGACCCTCCGCCATTTGTGTGCTGCCACCGTTCCCGCCAGACTCGAGTATTTCCGCTACGACTGGAGGTCCCGGGGGGGATGGCAGCTCCGCATGGCCCTGGGCATGGTACTCGGCGCAGCGATTGCCAGCGCTTTTCTGGGGTCCCCCGATCCCGTCCTGCCCATCTCGGAGCGTACCTGGGCCGCACTCTCGGAGCTTGGGCTTCAGGACCGGGAGGGCTTGGTGCCTCAGTCTCTCTTCTCGTGGAGTGGTCTGACCACCGGAGCGGGATTCCTCCTCATCGTTGTCGGCGGATTCCTGGTGGGCTTCGGCGCCCGCTACGCGAAGGGCTGCACCTCCGGCCACGCGATCTCGGGACTTTCGAACCTCCAGTTCTCGTCTTTGGCGGCTGTGGTCGGATTCTTCGTGGGCGGTCTCATCGTCACGCATCTTCTTCTTGCGCTGATCCTCTGACCGATGACCGAGCAGACGCTGAACCGACACGAGCCCGGGTGGCCGTACCTCCTGCTGGGCGTCTACCTGGGAGTAGTCTTTCTCAAAACCGAGGTGATCTCCTGGTTCAGGATCCAGGAGATGTTCCGCTTTCACGCCCTCCACATGTATGGGATCATCGGTGGGGCGGTGGTGGTGGGAGCCCTGGGTGTCTTCTTGATCAAGCGGACCGGTGCACGGACGGTGACGGGACGGCCCATCGTCTTCCCGACCCCCGAAGACACCAGACCTGGGCCACAGCACTGGATCGGTGGTACGATCTTCGGTCTCGGGTGGGGCCTGCTGGGCGCTTGTCCCGGTCCGATCTACGCCCTCATCGGTGCCGGCGTCTGGGTGATGGTAGTGGGGCTGCTAGCGGCCATGGCCGGTGCCTGGGTATACGGGTTCCTACGGCCCCGACTCCCCCACACCTGACTTCACCGGCTCCCGCCACCCGCCCTTACCGATCTCGGGAGCCGCACCAGCGCCATACCGTCACTCTCCTCGACGGTGGTCCCGAAGTGAGCCGAGCGCTCGATCAGGTTCTGGACGATCGTGCGGCCCAGCTCTCCCGTGGCCGGCAGCGGCCTGCCCCGCACCGAGGGCGGGTCGCCGAAGCCGAGCGTGATCGGTAGCAGACGCAGCTCGACGAGCTCTGCGCCCCGGAAGGACGGCATGGCGATGGCGCCTTCCCAGATCTCGGGATCGGCCGGGAAGCTGCGGGTGTCGCCCTGGTACCGCTCGTAGTTGAACGCGGCCACGCCGGCTGTGGGATCCAGGTCGTACCGGGCGTAGTTCTCGGCCGGGAGACGCAGCAGCGTCTCGTTCTGGAAGATGAAGTCCCCGAGGCTGTAGAGAATCGGCTTCCCGTTATAGATCTCCACGCCCCGCAGAACGTGGGGACCGTGGCCCACCATGACGTCGGCACCGGCGTCGATCACGGCGTGGGCGAACTCGATGACGAAGTCCGCGGGGATTGTCCGGTCCACGCCGCTCTCGTGGGCGTGAATCGACACCACGACGTAGTCGGCCAGTGCCTTGGCATTCCGGACGACCTCCGTGATGGCCGCGACGTCGTCGGGATCGGGTGCCGTATGGGTGCCGGCCTCGCTCCCCACCTCGAATCGGTTCCCGAAGACCGTGAACCCGTCGCCGCTTTCGGGCACGCGGACCCCGGCATTGTTGAGCCCCTCTCGCAGCCCTTCCAACTGGTCCCGCGTTACCACGCGCCAGCGCTCGTGCCGGAGGGGGTTCAGTCCCGGACGCCCCACGGTGGCCGCCCCCGGCAGCCCCGCCACCGAGTGCGCCGTGAAGGTCGAGGCGAGGGAGATCAGCGCGACCCGACCGTCGGCCGTCTCCAAGAACTTCGCTTCGCGGGCCTCGTTGAGATCTTCGCCGGACCCGGCACCCACGAGACCGGCGGCTCGGGCGTGCTGCCGGGTGAGGCGCGCCCCTAGGGGCCCGTAGTCCCCGGTGTGGTTGTTCGCGTACGATACCATGTCGAAGCCGGCCCACACGAGCTCCTTCGCCATCTCGGGATCGGCGCGCATCCACGTGCCTCCACTCTGGTAGGCCGGGTACGGCTCGTAGTCGTGGAGAAGCACCTCCAGGTTCGTAAAGGCCATGTCGCCGCTGCGCAGGAGCTCGATCATCTCCAGATACCCCGGCTCCACGTACGGGGACAGGGAACGGGTGATGATGGCGTCGCCGGTTAGCGTCATGGTCATGATCCCGTCGCCGGGAGCAGGTGGGTAGGGAACGGGGGACTGTCCAGAAACTCCAGAACGTGCCAACAGGGCGAGGGAGACGGCGAAGAGTGCTGATCGAGCGCGCATGGTAACCTCGGGGCTTGGAGTCACGCGCCCGCTCATTCCATCGTGGGCAGGGCAGACCCCGTTTCCGTGACGCCCGCGTCCGCGAGCGAGGCCCGTGGAGCGTAGAATAGGGTCTTGGCGGGGCTTGAGCGAACGGCAGTGGCAGCTTGAGGGGGGCCGTCGCACGAGCGGGATTCGCAACCCGGGGGCTGGGCAGCGGAGACTGAGCGACCCTCAGTGGCCGGTCACGATGCGGATCCCCTCCGCGCTCGTGGTATAACCGAACCGATCCCGGACCTGTCCCATGGGATCCACGAGGACGATGGTGTCTCCGCCGTTGTTGAGGTTCAGCGGCAGGCCGCGCCGCAGGGTCGTGCGGCTGCTTCCGGCGGCGAGGGTGCCGAGATCCGTAAGGGGCCACCGGCGTAGCGCCAGGTCCTGCAGGTACCATTCCTTCAGGTCGACCGTGCCCGGGTCCTTGTTCCGGACGGTAACCTCCTCTAGCTCCCGGTCGGGACCGATGGGGTTGGGAAGCAGGCTCTCGATCACGATGCTGGTCTCGGAAGGCGTCCGGTTCTTGATGTCGAATGTATGCTGATTGGTGCTGTAGCGGATGCTGTACTGACCGCCGGACCCATCCACCGTGACCCGTATCGTCCCCTCCGGCCCGCTCGGATCCTGATCGGCGATGAAGTCGTCGGCGACGTTGCCCCCCAGTCCGCCCTTCGTGTAGCGGTTCGTCTGGAACACCGCCGGTGGCTCCGGAAGGGCGGCCAAGGCCTCCAAGGTGACTTGCCGGGGGTGGCGATAGTCGGCCCGGTCTCCGTTGGAGATAATCACGACGCTGGGTGAGAGGTCCCGGATGAAGGCCGCCGAGGTGCTCGAGTGGGAGCCGTGGTGGTTGGCCTGATAGACGTCCACGTCCGTTGCTGCGTCGAGAGCGGCGATTTTCTCTTCCGTGAACGACTCGATGTCGCCCCCGACGAAGAGCCTGAAGCCTTGCCACTCGATGAGGAGCGCAACGCTCATGTCGTTCTCATCGTGGCCGGGTTCGGGATCCTGCTCGCCCATGACGACCCCGCCGGAAGCGATGCAGGTCACCGTGACCGCCCCCAGCATGAACGATTCGCCGCGTTGTAGGTGCTGGGCGCGATGTCCCAGGGCGGTGTCGTACTCGATATAACGCGCTCCCGTGCGCTTGCTAGCAGGTAGGAATGCCTTGTCGCCACGGTCGTACACGTTGATGATCGGGATGGCTGGGCCGACCGTGAGCTCGTCGATCCCCCCATAGTGGTCCGCGTGGTAATGCGTGGTCACGAAGTGGTCGATTCTCTCGACGCCCGCGTTCTGAAGCACCTGACGGATTCTACGGCCCTGGCCGTTATCCCCTGAGTCGATGAGCAAGCTCTCTCCCGTGGGCGAGACGACGAGGGTCGCGTCCCCCTGATCCACGTCGATGTGGTAGATTTCCAACTGCTGGGCGGACAGAGATGTGCTCGCGAGGGCCGCCATCAGGGGAAGTATGGCAAGACGCATTTCGGTCTCCGCGGAAGGAGCTACGGGGGGGGCGCCCGTCCACGTTAGACCGGGCTCGATACACCGGCAAGGAAGGCGGGCGGTGCAGGAAGTCTCACTCGGCAACGGCTTCGCGCTCTTACAGCGCTGGGAATCCGGCCGGGGCCGCCTGTGGTGCGTCCCCTGCTCGTACGCGTAGGCCAGCCGGAAGAGCAGAAGCTCGTCGTAGGGGCGCGCCAGGATCTGGAGGCCCGCCGGAAGCGTAGCGTACGTGAACCCCATTGGGACCGTGATGGCGGGCATGCCGGTCGCCGGCGCCACGAGCTGGCTGTTGTCCCCAAGGTACTCTTCTCGGGCCCGATCCAGGTGCGCCGGGGGATTCCGCCACGTGGGGTAGATGACGGCGTCCACCTCGGCGGCGTCCATGGCCGCAACCACGTCGGATAGATACGCCTGCCTCCCCTGGTGCTCCAGGTAGTCGGGGCAGGGCGTCTCCCAGTCGCGGGGGTGCACGTCCATGGGGATCTCTTCATAGCGACGGAGCGACTGCTCGGCATAGTCGGCGTACTGGCCCGTCTCCAGCACCTCTGAGCGGTAAAGGACCTGGGTAACAGTTAAGTCAAGAGACCTGAGTAACAGTTCTCCGTCCTTTGCAAGTGCCTCCAGTTCGTCTCTTCCCTCGTCCGAGGGAGTCGAAGATGAGGCGTTTGGGTTCAACAAAGCGTCCTAGCCAGATGGGTCCGAAGTAGACCTCAAAGAGACCGTGGTCAATCTCTTCCAGTCCGACTTCATGCCCAGCGAAGAGTCGGCCGACGGGCACACGGTCCCCGTACCAGCGGATGCCACCGTTCGTGCTGACGAGCCGGGTCTCGAAGTGGCCCGGATACGTGACCGGGTCGAGTTGCTTCGGGAAGGGTCGAGGTGAGGGTCGGTAGAGATTGGAGGGCACGGCACCGTCCAACGCCTCGTGAGGCCGGACTTCGTTGTAGAGCTTCCTGAATCTTCGAAACGCTTGCTGCTGGGTCCGCATGTTGGAGCTCGGAGGTCGGGTGGTACGCCTCTTTAGCACCAGGTGCATGTTCTCGTGCTTGCCGTTCTGCTGAGGGCAGCCAGGCTCGATGAGCTCAGGCAGAATGCCCACCTGAATGAACCACACGGACAGCCGAGAGAGACGGCCTAGTGCGTTCGAAGCGAAGGGAGTGCCGTTGTCCGTACGGATCCGTTCGGGTAGACCGTGTTGGCGAAATAGCCGCGTGAACACTGGGATCACGCCGTCGATTGTCACGTCCGGACGACCCCAACACTCCAGTACGAACCTCGAATGCATGTCCTGCACAGTAAGCGGGTAGCACAGCTCACCGTCACCCATCGGGAACTCGCCCTTGAAGTCGGCCGTCCACGTCCCGTTCGGTTCAGATGCGTTGGTATCGGGTCGACCCGGGTGCCAGCGGCGCACCCTTCGCCGACGCCTCGGCACCAGGTCGTGACGCACCAGGATGTTGTGCATCGTCTGTCGTGAGGGCAGTGCTAGCTCCGGCCGATGCGTCTGCAGGTACCACCGGATCTTCTTCGGCCCGAAGTCGTCATACTTGCGTCTAACCTCGAGGATCGTCTCGACCACCTCACTAGGCGTAGCCCATGGGCAATGCCCGGGTCGACTCGCTCGATTCTCCAGACCTGCTGGCCCGGCTCGCCGCCATCGATCCATCCACTTGTAGCCCGTCTTGCGACTAATCCCGTATCGATCGCACACCGCAGCAAAGCTCCGAAGACTGCGATGGGCTTCTTCGATAAACCGCGTTCTCTCTTCCATGACATGAGTCTCCTCGAACGGCATCGGCCTCCTCCTTTCAGAGGTGCCGACTGTAACCCATGTCCCTTTACTTAAGTGTGTACCATGTCTCTTTACCGGACCCCTCGAGAACGTCGCGGATGGGCGCGCTCTCGCCTAGGGACGACAGGTATTGGTACATGTCGTAGCGGAAGCGCCTGCAGAACATGCCCTCCCGATCGAGCTGCGCCTGGAGGTCGAACTCGAGGGGATCCACGATCGTGGCGCCGAGGCGGGCCAGGTCGGCAACGGCCTCCTCGAAGACCCTGATCACCGCCGTGTCGGCGTCCTCGGCGTCAACCAATTGGCGGAGCACCGCGAGACGTGCTCCCTCCAGGCCGTTCGGGTCCAGGCCTGCCGTATAGTCGGCCTCCCTGTGGCTGCGCCCAGCCTCGGTGTACGGGTCGGCCGGGTCGTATCCGGCGACCACATTGAAGATCCTCGCCGCGTCCTCGACGCTGCGGGCCATGGGCCCCACAATGTCCCGGTCGAAGGAGAGGGGGATCACGCCGTCCCGGCTCGTGAGGCCGATGGTGGAGCGGATCCCCACGAGAGCGAGGTGCGAAGAAGGGCCTCGGATGGAGTTCCCCGTGTCGCTGCCCAGCCCTGCCACCCCGAAGCTGGCCGCGACGCCCGAGGCGGTCCCCCCGCTGGATCCCGCCGGTACTCGGTCGAAGGCATAGGCGTTCGAGGTCGTGTCGTAGGACGAGCTCACCGTCTGGCGGGCGCTGAAGGCCCACTCCGCCATGTTCGTTTTTGCGATGACCACCGCGCCGGCCTCGCGAATACGACGCACCATGAAGGCGTCGTCGGGAGGGAGGCTCTCCATGAGGGCGATGGAGCCTCCAGTGGTCGGCAGATCGTGGGTGTCGAAGTTGTCCTTCACGAGCATGGGCGCACAGAAGAGGGGCGGGGGCTCCAGGCCTGCGGCCAACAACGCGTCGAGATCGTCCGCACGGGAGAGGGCGTTCGGGTTCACCCCGGTGGTGGCGCTTACGGTGGACTCGTCGTACGCCTCGATCCGATCGAGGTACGCCTGGACCACGAACCTGCAGGTCGTCCGTCCGCTCACGATCGCATCTTGGATGTCGGCGATGGTCGCCTCCACCACATCGATGGGCCCCGGCGGTGGCTCACAGGCCAGCGAGACGAAGGTGATCGCGGCGAGGACCAGACGGGCTCCGGTGGAGTGCATGGTGATCTCCCTAAGTGGTTGCTTCCCGGATCGAAAGCCCCACCAAGATCGGGTGTGGCGACATGGTTGTCGAACCCTCCCCACGAGGGACCTGTGCGCGCTGCCATCGAATGGACGGAGCCGGGGGCGAAGGCCCGAGCGGGGAAGGGAGCTGTTCGAGAGCAGGGGGGGATGCAGCACGTGCCACACGGTGGGCGGCTTCGGGACTGACCTCGGCCCCGATCTCTCGGCGGTGGGGACTCGCAGGGGTGCCGGCTATCTGTACGAATCTCTCATCGATCCCGGAGCATCGATGAACTGGCCGCCGAGCTCGTGAAAGGGCTTGGAGAAGACGTCCATGGTGACCGGGTCGTCCCCCACCTCACGCAGGAACCACTCTCAGCCGCCGAGAGTTACACATAGTGTGCCGGACCGCTCTTCAAGGCTGAGACTAGTGGCTACTTCTGAGTTCGTGCGTGACCCCCGCCAGCGGCTATTCAGCCTGGTCGGCATCTTGGCGTTCGCGGTCACCGTGTCGGCGTGTGGCGGTGGTGACGGGACCTCTCCACCTCTGCAAAACGACGACCCGCCTCCGGAGGATCAGTTCTGCAGTATCCCCGAAGAGCAGATCCTCTCGGGCGGAGTGGGCAGGGACGGAATTCCGGCTCTGCGGAACCCGCAACTAGTCACTGCCAATGATCCCGAGGCCACCTACGTGAGGGACTTCGACCGGGTGATCGGGATCGAGGCAGGGGGCGTGTTCATCGCGGTTCCGCACAACATCGGGTGGTGGCACGAGATCGTGAACTTCGACGATTTCGGAATTCCACTCGCCGTCTCCTACTGCCCTCTCACCGGGTCGAGCATGGTCTTCGATCGCAGGTCGGTAGGGGGGTCCGATTTCGGCGTTTCGGGCCTGCTCTACAAAAACAACCTGATCATGTTCGACCGCCGGAACGAAAGGACTGAGGAGTCGTTCTTCCCGCAGATGTCGCGCGGAGCTCGTTGCGGTCCCCTGGACGGCGCACCCCTGGCCATGTATCCGGCGACAGAGATGCGGTGGAAAGCTTGGAGGGAGCTTCACCCTGAGACCCTGATCGTCTCGGGCGCGCTCGGCTTCGGGCGTAATTACCGGTCGTATCCGTACGGGAACTACGAGGCCATCAACAACGACCAGACTCTGTACCCCAACGAGGAGATCGACCGCCGGCGCCCCCCGAAGGAGCGCCTCCTCGGTATCCCACGTGACAACGGCTTCGGGATGGCGTTCCCGTTCACCCTTCTCGCTGCCATGGGCAACAAGGCCGCGGTTCACGACGACGTACAGGGCACTCGATCGGTCGTCGTGTTCTGGTCCACCGAGGCCGAGTCTGCCGTGGCGTTCGAGCCTAGGGCAAACGGTCAGGACCTCACGTTTGAAGTCCGCGACGACAAGTTCTTCGACGTGGAGACCGGGAGCGAGTGGACGATGGCTGGACAGGCGATCTCGGGTTCCCTCGTGGGCTCGGTGCTCAAGCCGATTCCCGACGCGTACGTAGCGTTCTGGTTCGCCTGGGCGACGTTCCATCCCAACACGGCCCTCCTGTAGTTCGAACAGGCGGTTCTAAGTTAGTAGCCTCCGTCTTCCAGGGTGGCCCGACGCTGGACGCCGTCGGGCCCGTTATCCCAATCCTGCGCGCTCGAGATGTTGGGCATGTTCCAGTCGTGGCCATTCCAGCTCGGGAAGCCGTCCATCTTGAACGTGTATAGCCCGCTCACCATATCGCTGACGACGATCAGGCCATCGGCGTTCCGAACGTCCACACCCCACGCGCCCAGGTTGACGTTACCGTGGCCGCGGGCCATGTGCGGTCCCGGATACGTGTCGTAGTAGGCGATGGTCCTGGGGTTGAACGGGTCGAACATGCTGAACACCTGTAGGCCATCTTCGTAGGCAGAGACGAACACGAAGGGCCAGCGCACTTCATGGTTGTGAGAGAGATCCTGGTAATCCGCGGTCCAAGCGCTGATAGCCCGGCTGACCACAGGATTTCCGCCTTCGGACCAGACGTCCCGGAGGTCGAAGAGCCGCAGCGGCTGCCACTGGCTCTCCACCTCGGCCACGGCGAAGAGACCGTCGGGGGACGGGGTGAAGGTATGACCGTGCGCGATCCCGGGAACGTTGGTGATGGACACCAGCAGCTCGGGGTTGGACGTGTCCGTGACGTCGAACACGAAGTATCCGCCCGTGCCGCCTGCCCACAGCCGATCCTGCTGCGTGGCCGGGTCGAAGCCGACGTAGTAGTCGTGCCAGCTGGCCCGTCCGCCGCGCAGGGCCCAGTACGGGGACTCGGGCACGGGCACCTGGCCCGTGAGCCCGTAGTCGGGATCCCCGTCCAGGAACCGGCTCAGGTCGTAGATGTTGGCGTGGGGCCCGCCCGTCGTCGCGAAGAGCAGCGGGCGGCCGTCGAAGTGCTTGTACGTGAAGATGTTGTGGAACCCGCCCGGCGTCTCAGGAGCTCTGATCCTTCCCACTTCACGCACGGTCGACGGATCCGGTAGGCCGGTAACGTCAAAGACCACGGCTCCCAGGTCGTTGTCGGGGCCACCCGCCCCGAACTGCGTGGACTGGACGATGTAGTATCGCCCGTTGTGCTTGAAATACCTGCCGTCGAGAGCCCCTGAGCCTTGGTGGAGCTCGGCGTTCTCGATGCGCCACGAGTAGATCAGCTTGGGGTTCGCCGGGTCCTCGAGGCTGACGATGTCCATGCCCGACGGACTGAACCGCTTGGATACGTAGGCGTAAGGCCGATCCAACTCTTGCTCGACCTCGACATCCGCCACATGGAGGAAGCCACCGAGGGGGATGCTCCCCAGGTAATGGATGTTGGGGGTACCCCTCTCTCCCGGAGGGAGGGCATCACCCGGATTCCCGTAGTTGTAGGGATGGGGTGATTCCTGAGCCGGGGAGGAGGTCGGCAGTACCGAGGCGGCGACCCAGAGGGTGCCGAGAACAAGCAGAGCGTTGGACAAGGGTGACCGTGTCATGAACTGCTTCTCCTTATTGTCCGGCTCCGATCCCGTGGTGCGGCATCAGGGCCAACTCGGTCTGCCGCGGACGTGGGCGGGTGCACATGGCGGGCTTGTACATGCTTGTCCCCTCCCGGCGCGATCAAGCCGCGAGGACCTCAAACATAAGGCGCGGCTCTGCTCCCGTCTAACACGTCTTGAATGGGCATACCCTTAAACACTTTATAGATCGATTGTGTTGCTCCATGCACTCTCACCCGTTCTCCACTCCGATGCGGCGGAGGGGGTGGCCGACGCCGGGCGCGGGGTCGGACGGAGTCATCCGAATCGCTGAAACCAACCGTGGAGCGACCTCGGGGAGGACAGCGGTGTAGGAGGGAGCCAATGTCGTGCCCCGCAGGCCAACACTCTGTTGTGACGTGTCCAAGTCACCAAGGAAGTATGCACCAGGAGACCCAAGAGTACCCATGACCTCCACCCTGACTCGTCCCGGAGCGTTGGCGTTCACCGCGGGCCTGATCGCCCCACTCCTATGGCCGGCCCTAGGCCCCGGATCGGCAGTTGACCAGCCGGCCACAGGGATCGTTCAAGGACGCGTGATCTTCGAGACCATACCCGACGACGAGTTCTTCGAGATCTCGGACGCCGTGATCCATCTGTCCGGCGAAGGGCTGACGACGGAGACCCCGGCAACGGAACAGGCGCCAGAGCAACTTCTTCTGGATCAGATCGACTATACGTTCGTCCCAAGGGTGATGCCCGTCCTGGCGGGCGACGAGGTGTCGTTCCACAACAGTGACGACGAGCTCCACAACATCCGTACGTACGCCAAGGGGAGGCGCCGGAACCGCAACTTCAACCGCGGCCAGCGCCCCGGCTCGACGTTCTCCGGCGTTTTCGCGAGGCCCGACAGCATCCTGGTGATGTGTGACATCCACTCCCAGATGATCGCGCACATCCTGGTTCTGGAGAACGGGTTCTTCACGAAAGCCAACGACGACGGCACCTATTCGATCACCGATGTCCCGCCGGGGCAGTACCAGCTGACCGCGTGGCACGAGTGGTTCGGGGAGGTCAAGACCACGGTCGAGGTCGGAGACGGGCAGACCGTCGAAGCCGAGGTCACCTTTTCGAGCACGTCCGAGGCGCCTCAACCGTAAGTTCCACCCCGCCCCAACAGCCGGTCCATGCTCTAACCTCCAATCGGCTGAGATCGCCCGCACACGGTCGGGCGACACTGAACTGTTACCGCCTCCGCCACCCCCCACAATCGCCGCTGCCCGCCCTTGGCGAGCGCCTCGGGGGTTCTTGACCAGGGGCCAGCGTGCCGCAAATTGAACCTCCGTGTAACCCGTAGACGGCTGAGCCCACGGGAGGCTCTGATGAGATTCTGGAACCAACCCCGCCGCGGCCGGTTTGGCCGCTCGGCGGTATGCATAGACAGCACTATTTACGCCTTGCTGGTCTGCGGACTGGCGGCATGCGGTGGAGACGGCGGTAGCCGTGGGGGTGCCGAGCAGACTCCCGCCTCCGCGGAGCAGTTGGCGGTGCAGGCCTCGGGCAGCGGAGGCTCCGGCTACAGTGTGATCACCGTGGACGACGGAGGCTCGATCAGCGGCACGATCACCTTGTCCGGGACGGTCCCGGCGCCACGCACCATTGCCATCACCGACGATGTGGAAGCCTGTGGAGAGTCCGTCGAGGTGCAGGATCTGGATGTGGGCGCCGGCGGAGTGTTGGCCAACGTCGTTGTGTCCTTGACGGACATCACCAGCGGGGCCTCCGTGGAGGTGTCCGCCTCACCTCCCACCTTGGACCAGAATCGTTGCAGGTTCGCGCCCCACGTCGTGCTCGTGGCCGTCGATGAGGTGCTCGAGATAGTGAACAGCGACGATGTCTCTCACAACGTCCACACCATGGCATTCGACAACCGCTCGTTCAACCGGACCCAACCCCCCGCGTTCGAGAAGGTCGAAGCGACCTTCAACATCGCCGAAAAGGTAGGAGTCAAGTGCGATATCCACGGTTGGATGAACGGCTGGATCGTGGTCATCGACCACCCATACCATGCCGTCACAGGCGGTGACGGGGGCTTCGTCATCGAAAACGTCCCCCCCGGCACGTACACGCTGGAGGTCTGGCATGAGGCCCTGGGGGCGACTACGCAGACAGTGACGATCGCGGCCGGCCAGACCAGCGACGCTAGTGTAGAGTTGACGCAGAGTTCCCAGTGACCTTGAGGCTCCGCCGGTCCTCGTTCCTGGGAACGAGCACGTTGGCGCGTCTAGCCCTGTCTCCGGGAGTCTTCGCCGGATTGCTCCTTCTCGTCCTCCTGCCCGAGGTCCTCTGGGCAGCCCAGGGGGAGGCGCCGGCGGCGCACAGCGGCGTCCGAACATTCTTCGGGCTGAGCCCCCGGGCCACCATCTGGGTGGTCGCCCAGCTCCACCTCTTGTTCGCGGCCTTCGTACTCGGGGTACCGATCTTCGCCGTCATCGTCGAGTTCATCGGTTGGTGTACCGGTGATCAGCGCTACGATCGCCTGGCCCGGGAATTCGTCAGACTTCTGACTGTCGCCTTCGCCACCACCGCGGCCCTCGGGGGGCTCCTCGCCTTTACCCTTTTCGGGCTGTATCCGACGTTCTCCAACCACTTCATCAGCATCTTCGCCCCGTCCCTCTACGTCTACGCGGTGTTCTTCTTCGTCGAGACAGGGATCCTCTACAGCTACTACTACTCGTGGGATCGCCTGGCGAATCGTAAAAGCCTCCACATCACGCTAGGCGTTCTGCTCAACGTGGCGGGTACGATCCTCGTGTTTATCGGCAACGCGTGGGCCTCGTACATGATGAGCCCCGTCGGCGTGGATGAGACGGGAACGTTCGTCGGGACCACCATGGAGGCGGTCGCCAACCCACTGTGGATGCCCCTGAATATCCATCGCGTCCTGGGGAACGTGGCGTTCGGGGGGTTCGTGGTCGCCGCCTATGCCGCCGTGAAGTTCTTGGCCGCTCGTACCGAGGCGAGGCGGGCCCACTACGACTGGATGGGGTATGTGGGAAACTTCATCGGCCTGGCGGCGCTGATCCCGCTACCCTTCGCGGGGTACTACCTGGGTCGTGAGATCTACAGCGCCAGCGCGGTCATGGGGAATAACATGATGGGGGGAGCGTTCTCTTGGACGTTCATCCTCCAGGGCTTGCTCGTCGGCTTGCTGTTCATGATCGGCAACTACTACCTGTGGTCCGGGATGAACCGCATCCCTGGGGCCGAGCGGTATCAGAGGTTCGTCAAGTACTTCAATGTCATCCTGATCGTCTGCGTCGCTATCTGGCTCACGCCCCGGAACCTGCCGTTGAGCGCCGAGGAGCAGCTCGCCCTCGGTGGACAGGTCCATCCGGTGCTGGGCTACTTCGGTCTCATGGCCGCGAAGAACGCCGTCATCAATCTCATCATCCTGACGACCTTCGCCAGCTTCCTGCTCTATCGGCGGGCCAACAAGACCGACTTGGTGCCGGTGTCCGAGCAGGGTGGCGGGGCCACGATGGTCATGGTGCTCTCCGGGGGGCTGTGTCTGCTGCTCCTGGGGTGGTACGCCAGAGTCCTTTTCACCCTGCCCCCCGAGTCTCTAGGCCTGGGGCAGGAAAGGGCTGTCTACATCCGGATTCCGGCGCTCCTGCTCGTCGCGACCATGCTAGCTGTGGTGCTTGGCGTAGTGTTGGCGCTGCGCGACCGGGGTCACCTCGCCCAGATGATCTACATGGCCGTAGTGGCTCTGGGGTCGGTGGGCTTCCTCGGCGTGTACGGCTTCATCGTCATGACTCAGGCCAACCCGCTCCTGCGGCAGGTCGCGGCAGCCCAATGGCTCATACTCATGTCCGGGTTGATCCTCGTCACGGCCATCGATGTTCTCCTGTTCCGGGGAGCCCGAAGCCTCGGGGCCATCCGCTGGGGCGAAGTCACGGCCCGCTCCCAGTACGCATTGATCGCTCTCTGCGTGACCATAGTCTTGACCATGGGACTCATGGGGTTCGTTCGCTCGGGCCTCAGGGAGGACTGGCACATCTACGGTGTGATGCGCGATACGTCTCAGTGGGGGTTCACCCCGACGACTGCCGTGATGACACAGATGGTGGGAGCGATCACCCTCGTGTTCCTGGCGGCCGTGGCGTTCCTCTTCTGGCTCTCGGGCCTGAGCGACAAGGAGGACGGGACACTAGCCCCATGGCCGCGTTAAAGGTCTCCCTGTTCACGGTGGTCCTCATCGGGCTCTTCATCTGGTCTGGAAACGGGATCACCCGCGTCTCCGGCGAGGGTTCTCAGGCGGCGTTGGGAGAGGGTGTCAGCGTGGAGAACGGAGAGCAGATCTTCTGGGGCCCGGGAAAGTGCAGCACCTGTCATTCCATCGGCAGCCGTGGGAGCTCGGTGAGGGGTCCCAGCCTCGGTCAGTCGGATGTGGGACCGGAAATCGCCATCCGAGCCGTAGAGCGAGGTCGTGCGCGGTCGGCCGAGTTGGGGCGGGAGCTGACGGCCACCGAGTACCTCATCGAGTCCGTCACCCATCCGAGCGCCTTCGTCGTCGATGGCTTCAAGGACGAGATGCCTACGGTCTATGAGCCACCCATCAGCCTGGGTCTCGATCAGATCGGCTCCGTCATCCTCTACCTGCAGACACTGGGCGGGGCACCCGACCCCGCCTCTATAGTGCTACCTCCCGAGGTGCGGGCGGCGGCCGGCCGGGCGACGGAGGTCGAAGCCTGGGCCCCGTACGTGGATGGAGATTCCGTGGCGGGCCGGGGGCTGTTCTTCGACCTCGAGGGACCGACTCCGTGCGCGAAGTGCCACACGGTCGACGGCGTGGGTGGCGATATCGGTCCAGATCTCTCGGCGGTCGCGGGGACGAGAACCGCCCACTTCATCGTCGAGTCGATGCTCCAGCCGAGTGCTTCGATCGCTGGCGGATACGAGTCCGTCCTCATACAGACGTCTGACGGGCGCATCCTGGATGGAGTGATTCGGCGGGAGACGACCGACTCGATATGGCTCGTGACGGCGGATGAGGTGGAGTACGCCCTTGCCGCTGAGAGCATCGTCCGGCGGCGCGTGCAAGAGCTCTCCCTCATGCCGGGTGACTTCGCCGAGCTGATCTCTGTGGCCGAGTTTCATGATCTCCTCGCCTACCTGCGAACGCTGCAGTAGGAGAGTGGCCGCGTGGATGGGGCGGGAAGGATGGTCGCCGAGAACGAAGGAGGAAGGACTTGAGCAGAGATAGCGAGCCTGCCCGCGGAGGAGGAGTCCTTTCGGCGGCGGTGATCACGTTCGTCGCCATCTATCTCGGGCTCCGATTCGGAGTGCCGTGGCTGTCGGTGCTCTTGGGGCTGAGTCAAACACCGGCGCCGGTCCCCGGATTCGCATTGGGCACCTATATGGCGTGCGTCGTGGTGGGCACCTTGATCTACATGAGCGCCGAAGAGGAGCGTTGGCATCTCTTCCTGGGTCCGATGGTTCGGGTCTTCAGCATCCCGGCCGAAGGCCCGCGGCGCTCCCAGCTACTGATCCTTGGGCTCCTCCCGCTCCTGGCCGGGTGGGCGGCCTGGCGGCGGGTGATGCCGAACCCCCGGACGCCGGCCGTGATACGCGTCCAACACCCGGCCCTTCCCGACCAGTTTGCTAGCATGGAGAACCCCTACGCCGAGGCCTCGCCCGAGGAGCGCGACGCGCTCGAGCGCGAGGGGCTGGTTCTCTATCAGAAGAACTGCAGGCCCTGCCACGGGACCCGGGCCGACGGCACGGGTCCGCTGGCGCGCGGTCAGCGGCTCCGGCCCGTCGACTTCACCGACCCCGGGACCATCGCCACGGTGGTGGAGCCGCATCCCTTCTGGAGGATCCAGGAGGGCTCACTGGGGCTGCCGGCCATCGCGACACCCTGGAACTCGGCCATGCCTTCCTGGGGCGACGAGCTCAGCGCCGATGAGATCTGGAAGATCATCATGGCCGAGTACCGCCTCTCGGGCACCGAGCCGCGTGAGCCCGAGGAGCGAGGCCGATGACCGCACGCCTCGCTCCGTTGCTCGTGGGATGCCTGGTAGCGTTGGCGCTGTCGGGAGCCCGGCCGGGCGTCAGCGCGGCGCAGTGGATCGAGCTGAGCGTTCCTCCTAGGCCGGATCCGACCACAGTGGACGTCGAAGCCGGGAGGGCGATCTACGAAGAGCGTTGTTGGTTCTGTCACGGGGAGGAGGGCGACGGGGAGGGTCCCGTGGCACCCTACCTGTGGCCGAGGCCGCGCGACTTCACCGTGGGCAGCTACAAGCTGCGCACGACCCAGAGCGGCGAGCTCCCGCTGGACGAGGATCTCTTCCGCACGATCAGTCTCGGCGTCCCCGGCACTTCGATGCCTGTCTGGGAGTCGGTGCTGTCCGAGGAGGAGCGGTGGCGGGTGATCGCCTACATCAAGAGCTTCGCCACCGATCTGTTCGAGGACGAGTTCTTCGATCCGTACCAGGCGATCGCCGAGCTCGGGGAACGACCGGGTGGCTCCGCGGAGGAGTTGATCGCCGAGGGAGAGATCGTCTACGAGGAGAACCAGTGCTGGGAGTGCCACGGCATGCTGGGACGGGGGAACGGAGAGCGCGTGCCCGAGCTCACGGACGATTTGGGCTATCCCATCTGGCCGGCGAACCTGCACGAGCAGTGGAAGCTCAAGGGCGGGCAGACGGTCGAGGAGATCTATCTGCGGTTCACGACCGGCCTGGACGGAACGCCCATGCCGTCGTTCGAGGCCACCGTGACGAACGGGGAACGATGGCAGCTGGCGTACTACATCGAATCGCTCATTCCGGACGACGGGAGCGAGTCGGCGGCCAGCGGAATCATCCGGGGACGACGGGTCGAAGGTCCGCTTCCCGACGGGCCCGACGCCTCCGAGTGGGAGTCAGCGAGCGAGGTCAGGGTGCCCTTGACGGGGCAGGCCACCTTCGCACCGCGCTGGCAGATTCCCGCGGTGACCGACGTGGACGTGCGGGCCCTGTTCAACGACCAGGAGATCGCCTTCCGGCTGGCGTGGTACGACCGCTTCGCCGATACCGCGTCGGTCGATTCGCTTCTGGCGCGCTCCGAAGGCTACAGCGCCGACGACACCTATCCCGTCCTGTTTCCCGATGGCGAGCGTGTGCGCGGGTGGTTCGCCGATGCGGCCGAGGTCATGTTTCCGGTTCGCCACCAGGACTATCCGGTTCTTCCCCACTTCGTTTACGGCAATGCCGGTCAGCCGGTCGATCTGTGGCGTTGGCAGGCGGAGCGACAGTACGGATCCGGAGGGTCTGCGGTGGTCGAGCTTCGGGCGGCCGGCGCCGGCGAGCCTCCGGAGGTCCACGGTCAGGAGAGCCAGCACGCGACCGGGGGCGGGACATGGACGGACGGACGGTGGTCCGTCGTGATCCGGAGGCCCCTCCGCACCGAGGTTACCACCGGGGAAGTGCAGCTCGCTGCGGGCGAGCTCGTACCGGTGGCGTTCCACATCTGGGATGGTGCCAACGGCGAGACCGGGCTCCGGATGTCGCTGTCATCCTGGATCTACCTCGACCTCAGTGAGCCCGCTTCGGCGGCCGGCTATCTTGCGGTGCTCCTGACTGTCCTGGCGGCCGTGCTCCTCGAGTGGGCCATGGTCAAATGGGTTCGGCGAGGCGCGGACCGGGGAAGCTTGGCGCACTTCGGACTGGGAGAGATGCAGGTCGGGGCCGAGTCGCCATGACCTCGCGGAGCGACCGGTTCACTGACTGCGAGATCAGCGCCGATGGACGATCCGACCCTCCACGATGGTTCCGGTTGCCGCGGGCCCTGGGGACTTCTTCGTACACCGACTCGATGAAGTCGAGGCTCTCCCGGTTTCCGGCGTCCCCGATGGCGTGGATCGACATCTGAAAGCCCGCAGCCATCATGCGCCGCATCCACTCCACGTCGAGGCCGTATTCCTCACCCCCCAGGCCTCTTTGTCCGGGCGTGTCCGAGTAGTCCTCGAGCAGGCGTGCTCCCCGCGAACCCAGGGCGCCATCGTAGAAGGCCTTCACCGACCGGGTACGGAGCATCGACGCATCGTCGAGATCGGGGCACCGTCTCTCCCAGCGGGCTAGCAGTGCCGTGTCCCGGGCCGAGAGCATGGCATAGACCCGGAGCGGTAGTCGTCCGTCGGCCTCGAGGGCCGCCATGGCCGCTCCGGCCTCGTGGGCGGCGACGAAGCCAGATCGGGCCATCTCCTCCAGGCCGTCCAGGACCCGTTCCTTGAGCTGCTCGTGGGTCACGGTGGGGATGGCCTCTTCCAGGAGTGGGACCGCCCGGTTCAGCAGCAGACCGGTAGGTTGCCCCTGGGCGTTCTTCCGGATCTCCCCTCCCACCGGCGCCTCGGTCTCTCCCGTGATCCCCGCCAACTCGAAGGCCATACGGTTGCCCCACCCGCCGAAGCTGTGGAGGCTTCGCATGTACACCGGGTGGTTCGGGACTCGCTCGGTGAGTAGCTCCATGTCCGGGTAGCCGTCGGCCCACGCCCCCTCGTCCCATCCGGCTCCCACGATCCAGGTGCCTTCCGGGACCTGGCTGGCGCGCTCGGCCACCAGAGCCACGGCCTCCTCCTCGGTGGCCACGTCCACGAGGTCGACGCGGGCCATCGAGGCGCCTAGCTCCGCGACATGGGTGTGTGAGTCCACCAGACCCGGGAGGACCGTGGCGCCGTCGAGGTCGAGGACCTTCGTGTTCGCTCCCCGGTAGGCCTCGGCGTCTTCGGCGGTCCCCACGAATAGGATCCTTCCATTTCGGATGGCAACCGCTTCGGCGTCGGGATGCCATCCGTCGGCGGCCGCGTACGGGGCGTCCAGGGCAGGCGCCCCGTCGGGGCCGGGCTGCTCCCAGACCAGCGTGTAGACCCGGGCGTTGGTCAGGAGAAGATCGGCGGACTGGGTACCGCAGGCACCCAGGACCGTGGGCAGGAGGGCCAGCAGGGGCGGTGCAGGGCGGTTCACAGATCGCTCCCGGGATCTGGCGTGTGACGAGCCCGGGCTGACCGGACTCCAGGCCGCGTGGGTCTGACTTGCCGAGGATACCGCGGGACGACTCACGGGACCAGTTCAGGCCGCATGGCATGCAGGTCGAGGGGCCCTCGCGCGGCCGCACCCCATTACTCGATCAGGCTTCTAGCGGCTCCGGGCACCCCGCGACTAAGTTCACCGCTCTACTCATCTGAAGGGAGCGCGGATGGATCGGCGCCATCTCTTACGCATTCTCGGTGTCACCGCGGCCACGGCCGGCCTTTGTCCGGGCCAGCTCGCCGCGAACCAGAACCCGAGCATCACCTATATGGCGCTCACCGCACGGGCCGTCGACCTGATGAACCGCGGAGAGCTGTGATGGTGACGCGCCGGGAGGCGTTGCGAAGACTGGGGCTCATGGCCGCGGGCACCGTGGGTATCGGTGAGCTGGCGTGCGGGCAGACGGACGTCGTGACTGGACCTCTGGGCCCGCTCGGCGTGCAGCTCTACACCCTCCGGCGAGAGATGGCAAAGGGTGTGGACGCGACGCTGGCTAGGGTCGCCGAAATCGGCTACAGCGAAGTGGAGTTCGCTGGATACTTCGGCCGTAGCCCGGCCGAGATCAGGAGCGGCCTCGCGGCGGCCGGATTGAGCTCGCCCGCGGCTCACGTGGACATCAACGCCGTGATCGCCGACTGGCCGAACACGTTGGACCTCGCGACCACCATCGGTCATCAGTACCTGGTCGTGGCCTTCGTCCCCAACGAGATGCGCGTCACCCTCGATCACTGGCGTGCCCTCGCCGACATCTTCAACCGTGCTGCCGATGAGGCTCGGCGCGCCGGGATCCAGTTCGCCTACCACAATCACGACTTCGAGTTCGCGCCCATCGACGGTCAGATACCCTTCGACCTCCTCTGCGAGCAGACCGATCTGGCGCTGGTGCAGATTGAGCTCGATCTCTTCTGGATCATCCACGGAGGCGGCGACCCCATGGCCTTCTTCGAGCGTTGGCCGGGCCGCGTGCCCATGGTGCATGTGATGGACCGCACCGAGGAGGGAGTCATGACGGAGGCTGGTGCCGGCGACATCGACTGGCCCACCATCTTCGGTGCACGGGTCCTGGCTGGGATGCGTCACTACTTCGTCGAGCACGATCAACCCCCAGAGGGGTTCGCGTCGGTAACGGCCAGCTACGACTTTCTGAGCCGTCTGGGCACTTGATGAAGCGGCGAGCTTTCGTGGCGGGGGCCGCGAGCGCCCTCGCGGAACTGGGTGCGAGGCGGAGGCTGTAGTGCCATGATCACCATATCAGACTACGACCCGGCCTGGCCGGCCGGATTCGAGGAGGTCAGGGCTTGCCTTCTCGAAGAGCTGGCCGAAGAGAGCGGAGTCGTGGAGGTGGAGCATGTGGGAAGCACCGCCGTTCCGGAGCTGGCAGCGAAGCCGATCGTCGACATCCATGTGATGATCGCTGAGGACTCTCACCTGGGTCGGACGATCATGCAGCTCGCCCACCTGGGCTACATCTACGAGGGAGACCGTGGGGTCATGGGCCAGGAGGCGTTTCGTCGGAGGGGGCCCGATGTCCCGCTGCGCGATCCCAAGAGGGACTGGGCGCCTCATCATCTCTACGTGTCAGTAGAGGGAGGCCGGGAGCTGGATCGGCACCTCGCCCTGCGAGATCACCTTCGCGAGGACGAGGCAGACCGGGAGGCTTATGCGGCCCTCAAGCGTGATCTCGCCGCCCGAGAGGATGTGGACTTGGAATCATACACGGCGGGCAAGACGGAGTTCATCGAAGCGATCCTGGCCAAGGCCGGCCGATGAGACCCCAGCGCCGGTCCGCGTCAGGCTCCTAGAGAATCTCCTGGAGCTCGATCTCGAAGATCAGCGTGGAGTTGGGCCCGATGATGCTTCCGGCGGCCTGCTGCCCATACCCGATATCGGCAGGGATGAAGAGTCGGTAGTGGCTGCCCACGGGCATCAGCTGGAGACCCTCGCCAAATCCGGGGATCACCCCGTTGACGCCGAACTCGGTAGGGTCGCCACGCTCGTACGAGCTGTCGAACTCGGTTCCGTCGATGAGCGTGCCGCGGTAGTGTACTTTCACCCGCGAGTCGGCATCGGGCCGCGGGCCGTCCCCTTGGGTCAGGATCTCGTACTGTAGCCCACTGTCCGTGGTAATGATCCCTTCCTTGGTGGCGTTCTCGGTGAGGAAGGCCTCCCCCTCGGCGAGGTTCTTGTCCATGAGCTCCTGCTGAGCCGTGATCTGGGTCTGCTGAACCTGCTGACCCACGCGCCGCCTCGCCACCTCGAGCGAATCGGCGGGGAGGGCCAGCTCACGCTCGGCCAGGGCGTCTTCGATGCCTCGCATCAACGCATCGAGGTCGAAGTAGTCCTGCGTCGGACGGAAGTTCGTGCCGATCTCAATACCGATGGCGTAGCTCGCCTTCTGAACGTCTGTATCCAGAGAAGCCGTCCCGCCGGCCTGGCAGCCGGCTGTGATTATCGAGGCGAGAGCCGCCACCGACTGTAACCGAAATCGCATGTGCATTCCTTTTTGAGGGAGTACAAATCTATGGCAGATGCCACACCAGGCCAACGGTTTCGACGCAGGACAAAGGGGTCACGCGGGAGACCCGTAGACCAGGCCGCCGCGCCTCGAGTTCATGGCACGCCAACGGTTGGATGCCCCAGGGGGCTAGTCCGGGCCGGTGACCGCCCCTGCCTTCCGGAGGTAGGGGTCACACGTTCGGGTCCGGTCGGGTGTACGGAGAAAGACTAAGCGCCGCAAGGCTTTCCTGCCCTGCGGCGCTTTCGCGTTTCCGGAGTTGTGTCCCGTCAGGCGCTGTTTTCGACCACCCGCAGCCCGCGCCGTTCCATACGGTTGGTCGAGGAACCCTGGGAGGGGGCGCGTGGTGTCGGGACTCACTGACGGCTACTAGACCTCATTGCGGGAGGCCACCCCGTCTTCGTCGGCGTCCACGCCACCCGCCAACTCCAAGGTTCCGGCTCCAATACCGATCGTTCCGGTCATGCCACCAAGTTCCCACTATGCCACGGGGTATCCGTGAGGCTACCGCATTCTGGTGAGCACGGTCACTGCGTCACAACCATGGACCCGCACCCCGTCTGACGTCACCCCGTTGAGGCAGAGCTCGGTCGTCTCGGGTGTCAACTCGCCGTTGGTGACGAGGGCCTCCAGGCTGAAGTGCATCACCAGGTCGAGGTCGCCGTCGTGGTCCACGTCCTTGAGCGCCGCCTGTAGGGCGTCGTTTTTCTTGCGGATGACACCGACCGCGTCTGCGTCGTCATCACCCAGCGTCACGGTGGCCACGTCGACGGTCCTAGCGTCGAAGTCGTCCGTGGTCAGAATGGCGACCGGGAGGTTGGCGTTGCCCCTGCCGCTCTTCTTACTCTTCTTGCTCTTAGCGCTCTTTCCCCTACTGCCGGACTTCCCGCTCTTGGCGGACTTCCACCTCTTCTGAGACTTGGCGCCCTTGCCACCGCCGAGGTTGATGGGGTTGTGGTCGCTGCCTGGCCTGATGTCTACCTCGACCTCGAGGACCTCGGGCTCCGGCTCGGCCACCTTGCAGGCGCCCTCCGTGTCGTAGATCTCCTGGATCTGCCCCGGGAGCAGCGCGTAGTCAAAGATCTCCACTTCGTCGATGATGCCGTCGGGTGACCTGGGAAACCCAGCGTTCCGAGCGGCCGCGAAGGTCGCGCCTACGACCATCGACCCTCCCCCGTAGGCGACCGGGGGACGTCCGGAGGCGTCGAACGTGGCCTCGGCCGCGCCGTTGACGTACAGGGTGGCCGTTGTGCCGTCGAACGAGAGAGCCACGTGAACGACCGAGCCGAACGGGTGGACCGAGGTCCCCACCAGTTGAACCGGGGCGCCAACGTCGTCCTCGAAGGAGACTCCCGCCACGATCTGGTCGTCCTGGTTCCAGGCGATGAGGTACGACAGGACCAATCCTGCGAGGTTGTTGTCCTCGATCGCCTTTTGGACGAGTATGTTGCCGACATGATCGTTGTTGTTCTGACCGGCGCTGAAGCGTTGGGCCCAGAGGTCGATCGTGAAGTTCGCAGGCCTGAGATTGGGCGAGTCATCGATCTCCATGAACGACTGACCGGCCAGGGTGAACGGGTTGATCCTGAATCCCTGACCTACGACTCCCGGTGCGAACGTCACACCGTTGCTGCGAGCGATAGGGTTCGTGTCGACCACGTCGTCGAAGTTGTCCTCACCAGGCCACCACGACACAGGCGATCCGGAGTCGATGCAGGCGCCACCGAGAACCGAGGTCGTGGGGAACTCGGACACTCCCTCGATGGCCAATGACGGTCCGAGATCTCGCGGGAGATCGGGACCTGTGGCCGTCTGCTCGCAACCCAGGAATGTCAGTGCAAATGCGACGGCTGCGGGGGGAACAGCGTGCTTTCGCATGATTCAGTGCCTCTTGGATCGAGTTCGGTCGGGTCGGTCCAGCGCTTCTGCACTTGGATCCGGCCTGAGGAGCAGCGGCAGACTCCGCGTCGTGTGAGCGGCGTGATGGGCCGTTCGCGTGTCAATTGGACGCAAGGACCACGCCGCCTTGGCGCGACAGTACCATGCCAAGTGTGTTACACCGTTGCGGTGCAGTGGCTTGTGGGATCGGGACGGCTCGCGGCTCTCCCGGCTCCGGGGTCGGCCTTTGCGGAAGTTTTTGCTTCGAGATGGCAAAGATTATCTCGTGCGGGATCCTGCCGTGGAAGACGACCGGCGGGGTGGCCGGTCACCGGATCCCCAAGAACCGACGGGGCGGCCTCCGGTGGGAGACCGGCCCGATATGTGGGAGCTCGTCTACCTCGCGCTACTATACGACCGCCTCCAGCGACGATGGTCACGATGTCGCATCCATGGATGGCATCGCCCTCGAGGGTCCTTCCGTTCACACAGAGCTCGAAAGTGAACTCCCTGAGATCGTCGTTGGCGACCAGATCGGCGATGTTCACCGCTTTTGGCTTCCTCGCGATGATCGTCGCGGGGTGGGGCCTGTACTGATCGTCGAGTTTTTGCCTTCTATGGGCACCAGGGCCAAGGCACTCTCGCCCAATGAGCCCGCTGCCTTGCGCATGATGGTCCACGCTACTGCCAACGGCCGTTGCTTTCGCGGGTGGGAAACGAGTGGATTATCCGCCGGGTGCATGGTGAACTTCAGAACTTCCGGGATTGGACTGATGCCACGGAGCCATCGTCTCAGCTTAACGCAGCCCACGTATTCCGCTGGTCCCGCTGTGCTAATCCCGGATCCTGCAATCGCGGCGTGACGTGGGAATGAAAAACACCGCCAGAGGACCTTACGTTGCGGGGGCTTGCAGCAAGAAGGTGCCTCGCCACGAAAGGCACTCAGACGATGCGCAACCATCGTCTTCCTAGCCGGCCACATCTGCAAGGTGTCGGGTGGGCGCCCCGGGGGAAGCTGCGCACGTCGCCGCCCCGCTCCCTCAGCTTGCGCACGATGGCCGGACCCAGGAAGCCTCCCCCTCCGGTGACGGGGGGGCTTCACGAGAGCCGGCTTGTGGGCCCAGGCTGTCAGCTTCTCGCGGAAGATCTTCGCGTTGTGGCGGATGTCCACAGGGAGGTCGTCGTCGAACAGGAAGGTGTCGATGCGCCGCGTGAGCTTTGCAAAAGCTCGCTATGGGCGGCGGTGGCACGCAACTCCGCTGGCACAGCTTGGACGAGAGAGGTTGCGGAATCCCCCTTCGAGAACCGCGTGGCGCACGCGCCTCACCCTGCGGCTAGTCGTAGACGGTGCCGAAGCGCTCCCACTGCTCCGCGCTGCCCAGGGCGACGAGCGTCGAGCCCTTAACTAGCCGCTGGTCGGGCGGGAGATTCGTGACGATCTGCCCGTCCTTCTGGACTCCGATCACGTTCAGGCCGGTGCGCGCGCCGATCCCCACGTCGGCGAGCGTCTTATCCACGAGCGACGGAGGGAGCGGCACGTAGAAGAGATCAACGCCCTCGCCCAGCACGACGAGCTGCCGTCCCTGCACGATCGAGTAAATCGTCTGCACCCCTAAGGACGCGTAGCTCAAGACGAAGTCGGCGCCGGCGCGCTGGATGGCCTCGACGTTCCGCTCGTGCGTGACCCGGGTGAGGATACGCGCGTTGGGATTGAGCCGCCGGCAGTACACCGTCAGGTAGACGTTCATCGCATCGTCGTGCGTCGTGAGCAGGACGCACGGTGTCTCGGCAATCCCCGCTGCGTCAAGTACGCGCCGGTCTGCGGCGTCGCCCAGGAACAACCGGTCGGGGATGCTCGCGATTAGCGGCTCCAGTTCCGGGTTGCGCTCCACCATATGCACGGGGATCTTCCGCCGCTTGAGGGCTACAGCGGCGGCCCGCCCCACCTTGCCGCCGCCCACGATGAGCACCGGATTCGGATTGGCGTCGTATATCACCAGCACCTCGTCCAGCCGCGCGATCTGCTCGGGCGTGCCAATCGCGACCGGCACGCTGAGCGGCGACAGTTCGAGGTCCGGCCGGGCGGGGTGGAACCGCCCACGCTCCCACACGCCGACGATCGTGGCCCCGGTAAACTCGCGCAACCGTGTGTCCTCGATGGTCCGGCCCTGGAACGGCGTGTCGTGCACCGGGAACTCGGCGAGCAGCAGATCATGGAACTTGCCGATCACGTTGGCGTGCGTCGTCCCCGAAGTCACCCGGTTGGCGAGGTGCTCACCGAGTTGGTGGATGAGCGGCAGCACGTGCGTGGCGCCGCTGAGTTCCAGCACGTCGATCGAGTCTTCCACTTCGGCCAGCGCGACGACCGGCACCGATTCGGACAGCACGCGCACGGTGAGGACAATGTTGGAGTTGACCGTGTCCGATGCGTTGGCCAGGACGAGGCGAGCCCGCGCCGCTCCGGCGGCTCGGTAGGTCTCGACGGAGTCGATCTCGCCTGTGAAGACCGGCACGCCGACATCCTGCATGCGCATCGCAAGCTCGGCGTCGGGCTCGATCACATAGACCGGCACGTCCGCCAGTTGAAGGCAGCGGATGAGCCCGGGCGCAATGGGATCGTTGGCGCAAATCAGCACGTGACCCGCGAGGTCTTCCGGCACCGACTGGAGCGAGCGGATGCGGCCGCGGCTCCGCTGCTCGAGCCACGGGGCGTACACAACTCGGATGAAGAGGAACGGGAGGATGATGAGGAGCAGTACCATGCCGGTCAGCAGCACGAGGGTGTTGAACGCGCGGCCCAGGTCGCTCTCGAACGTGATATCACCGAAGCCGAGGGTGCTCATCACGGTGAGCGCCCAATAGACTCCCGTGAACCACGAGTGGTTCTGACCCTCCCGCGCCATGATCGCGTGGAACAGCCAACTGTAGAGCAAAACGACCGCGACGAGGAGGACCACGTATTTTGCGAACGGCGCGAACTGCCGGCGTAGTTTGGTTTCCCCCGTGAGCAGCGTGGCCAGATGGGAGCCGATAGTCTTCATGCAGATATGTTAATACGTGCTGGAAGCGCGCGCTCGTTCCGTAACCGGTTATGGCTCTTTAACTTACCTCAGCCGGGACAGCCGGACTCGAACCGGCGACGCATCCGAAGGTCAAAACATCAACAACCGCAAGGCGGATGAGGTTCTCGCGGAGCACGCGGGCGGGGAGCGATGGAGCTCTCCGATCCCGGGTGGCCCGCGCACATGAGAGGGCGCCTCCGCTACCGAGCCTCACACCCCCACGGCCGCGATCGGGATCCGCACCTCGGTCCGCTCCCAGGACAGCACCATGTGGGCGCCGCCCTCGGCGGTCTCAAACGCGATCGTGAACTGATCGACATCCTCCGCGAGGGAGCCCGAGGGAATTTCGAGAACGAGCACGTCGTCGGCTTCGTCGTAGCTCGGGGTGAACTGGCGGGTCTCAGCATCGAACCGGCCGGTTCCGTCCATCCCGAGCTGCGTGTTGAAGCGCACTGTCCAGCTCGATGCCCCGGGAACGGTGAAGACGGAATAGGTGCCGGCTTCTAGCCGCTCCCCAGCGATCAGTACGGGCCGCGTCACGGTGATTTCGGTCGCTTCGTTGGCGCCGGTCCTCCAGAGTTCTCCGAGCGGCACCAAATACGTGCCCCCGTGCGCTGGGTTACCGAATATATCCCGCCCGCGCACGTAGGGCCGGCCGTACGTCACCTTGACGTACGTATCGCCGACAAAGGTCTTGGCGATCCCGACGGGGGAGGGGCGCCGGGAGCGGTGGAGATCCTGTGCGGCGCCGCTCTCGGCGGAAAGCACGACGGCGGTCAGCACGAGCAGGACCAGCAGCGCGCCGGCAGGGAATCGGTACGTCATGGTGCGTCTCCAGCGTGGGTGGAAGAGAACAGACGGCGGAACACCAAGCCGCGGCTGCGTGAAGTCCGCCGATCGAACCGGAAGGTGAACTCCTCTGGCCTCCTCCACGAACATGCCCGCGAGCCGGAAGCCATGGACCGCATCCGCTGCGCCAATTCTACGGTCGTCCGGCTGGTGTGGGAAGATGGCCGAGTGAGCACCCATTGTGCGCCGGGATAAACCGGCATGGAGAAGCGGATGAAAGAGCCGTACACCGAAGAGCTAGCGACTCACGATGGCCCCGAGTCATGCGTGGGTGTCCGCGAGGGCATCGGCGAAGCGTTGACAGGGGCTCGTTTAGGCGAGGTATCGAGCCGCGAAATCATTCTTTCGGGACGCCGACAAGGTAATGGGCTTGGAAAGCAACACGACCAGGTGCGCTATGCGCGAGTACCTGGGCGGTCCCGCGCGGCGCCGATTGCGTGGCCGAGGCCCTCATGCAATGGTGGTGGGCGATTTTGGTTGCCGTGGTCGCGGCGGTTGCTGTCCTCGGTAGGGTCGTCGTTGCCAGGCGACGTGCCCGAGTCAGGCGTCACTCTGACCCTAACGTTCTCGTAGCTGAATCTGGCACCGTCGCTGGCGACCGTTGTGCGTCAAGCGCACCGGGTCGGAGCCGTCGGAGCGAATCGTATAGATTTCGGCGCTACTGTCTCGATCGGAGTTGAGGGTGATCCGCGTACCGTCCGGCGACCAGGACGGGTAGCGATCGTCGGCCGGATCGTCCGTGAGGCGAGTGACGTTTCCGCCGTCGACGTCCATGGCGTAGATGTCCATGGCCTCGCTATCTGGGTTGTCTCGATTCGAGTAGAAGGCGATCCGGTCGCCCGTCGGTGACCAGACAGGGTGGCTGTCGACAGCATCGTTCTCGGTGAGACGGACCGGATTCGAGCCGTCCACTTCATCACGTAGATCTCGACGTTACCGTCGCGATCCGAATCGAAAGTGATACGCGAGCCGTCGGGTGAGAACGAGGGGTCGATATCGATCGCGGGATGAGTGGTCAGGTTCATCTGCTCGGTGCCGTCAGCGTTCATGATGAAGACGTCGGGGTTGCCGTCACGATCCGATCGGAAGGCGATCCTGCTGCCGTCGGAAGATCCGGTAGGGTGGCGGTCGTTATAGTCGAGGGCGCCGTTTCCCGACAGGTTGGTTGGCCGCGACCCGTCACCGTCCATGATCCAAACATCGACAGCGCCGCCTTGTTCCGACTGATAGATGATCGTGTGTGGCGGTCCCGCCGGCGCTGTGCCTTGGCACCCGGCCGCCAGCGCGACTGCCATCAGAGCTACCACGCGCCACGACAAAGCTCGATCTGGCTTCTCAAACATTTCGTGTCGACCTAGTGGGAAAGAGGCCCATCTAGTGGCAACTGATGCGGCACGCATAACAAAGTTGGCACGCCCGCCCCGATCGGAACGGGGGACCTACAGATTCGAAGTCTGAACCAGGAGCCGAGCAAGGATACCCGACAAGACCTATCCCCACAAGAACAAACGGAAACTGAATAGAATAGGTGCTCTTGGATTGTCCTGATATGGGGTGTTCCGGTAGCCGGATCGAGCCTGGAAGATCGAGGAATTACTGCCGCCGGACTTCGTTAATCAAACTGACCCACTACCGTGAACCTCCGAAAACTTGATATCCGGGAACCTAACAAAACCATACATCCGGGACGCCCGTGAGATCGGCTCCGAGACCTCAGAAAACCTCAGATCCAGAGACGCCACCGCCAAACTATAGATCCGAGAAGTTTCGACGTGCCCAGAGCGGGCTTTAGTGGATATAATGGATGTCTACTGGCTGATCCACGGGATTTCGAGGCTCTAGGTTGCGATTCTTGGAGTCTCTCGCCCCCCACTGTGTCCCGATTGTGTCCCGAGGGGCGGCGAAAGGCGGCGAAAGACACAGAAAAGGCGGCGAGGCCGAATCGAGAAATGGCTTGATTAGGCGAACTTCGCCGGCTAGACCTACCCTCCGTCTGCTTTCCGGAGGTAGCGCTCGGCGAGCTGTATCCGGCGCTCGTCACCCTGTTGGCGAGCCCCGTCGAGGATCGTTCGGATGTCGGGAATGAGCTCCGGCTGTCCCCACCGGTATCCCGTGGCACGCTCGGCGCTCTTCGTGTTGCCCTGGTTGGCACCCTCGATGAGGGCCCGGGCCGCCGCTTCGTTGAAGTACGGTGAGTCCGGATCCGGAAGCCCGTAGCGTGGCTCCGGATCCGGATTCGCGTCCTCTTTGACGAACGCTCTAGACATGGTCTGCAAGATACCTCCGGGGGCGCTACTCCCGATACGCCCACCCGCCCACCACGGCCATCGCCTCCACCTCGACCAGACCCCATAACGCCATGATCATGAGCGTATCGAGAGGAAAGACGCCAGGACCCGCCTTCGGTTCACGTGGTGCTTTCCGTGTACCGCCCGAGCACGCCATCCCATCCGCCCTGGTAGTTGCCCCGCACCTCCTGGGCCCGCTCGGCGAAGACCTCCCAATCGCGATGGGTGACCTCCACGGTGGTGCCCTCGCCGTCGGCCGTGAACCGAACCTCGACCCTTTGCGCCGTCGACGGGTCTCGATCCAGGTGCCACGTGAATGCCACGTACTCGGACGGCTGCCACGCTGTCACCGTGCCCCAGAGGCACGTTTTCCCGTCCACGTCCGTCTCGTAGAGCCGGCCGCCCTCTCGACCCTCCATCGTCACCGTCTGTGCTCGCTCACCACTCAGGGAGTGGGTCTCGACCGGCCATCAGGTCCCCATCTCATCCGTGAAGCGGCGGAACGCCGTCTCGGGGGACCAGGAGACCGTGACCGACTTGACGATAGGCTCTATCCCGGCCCGTGTCTGCTCAGCGTTCATGCCTTCCTCCTCCTCTTCAGGTTGATCTCGGGTGTGTTGCCCGATGCTTCGAATGCGGCGAGCACGTCGCCCCAGAACGATTCCACATAGCAGCGCAGCTCCTGCAGCCCTTCCTGGCTCACTCGGTAGATGTGACGCGTGCCGTCCCTGCGGAGGTCCACGAGCCGGGCCTCCCGGAGCACCTTCAGATGCTGCGACACAGCCGGCTGGCTGATGGGAAGCGCCCTGGCTAGCTCCCCCACCGACTGTGGTCCTCGCCTCAACCGCTCGAATACCTCGCGACGGGACGGATTCGCAAGCGCCTGCAGAACTGTTTCATAACCCATGGCTTATATAAGTATAAGCTTATAGATAACGCGTCAAGGGTCGGGTCGCCGAGAGGCGACGGCATGGCCGAGGGACTACGGGAAGGGAGGGGGACCACCGGGTGGGCGGCGAATCATGAGAGTCCTAGTGTCCCGTTACCAAAGTGTCTCGGCCAGTCGAGGGCACGGTGCGTCCGAAACACTAGCGGTAGAACGGCTCCTGAAGCGCCGCGTCGAGGCGGCGAGGCCGCATGGATCGAGCGTTCAACGGGCAGTAGACGCTCTTCGCTCGGGCCAACAGTCGGCCGTCGGCCTCCCGGAGGATCTCGGTGTGGCGGTCCCAGGTCGTGGGCGTGGCGTCGCCGACCCAGGTTCGGGCGATGATCTCGTCTCCGAGATAGGCCGGTCGCTCGTAGTCGATCTCGTGCCGAAGGACGACCCAAACGGTCTCCGCACTCTGCTCCGGACTCGCAATACTCAGCCAGTGATCCGTGGCCACGTCCTGGATCCAAGACAAGTACACCACGTTGTTCACGTGACCGAGACCGTCGATGTGCTCCTCGCCCACGTGGAGCTTCAACTCGTGCGGTCGCGACCAGCGCTCGGGTCCCTGAGACATGGCCCCGAAGATGCCGGGTCGTTGAGAGGAGTGGCAAGAAGTGCGTTGCCCGCGACGAAGGTCGTCTCCCCTACTCCACGTGCCCCATCACCTTCTTCATGGTGATGCTGCGCAGTCTAGGACGTCGTCTCGGCGACGCCCTCGATGCGCCCGATCACTGCGAGGGGCAGGCTCGGCACGTTGGCCAGGAACTGCGGCAGAAGGTGAACGAGCATCTCGCTCGCGATGTCGCGCAGGAGGCTCGTTAGCGACAGAACCCAAACGTTGCGTAGTAGGCGGGAAGGCATGGAGCAAGCTATGCGCCCTTGCCAAGGGCAAGAAGAACCCCGAGATAGAGAGTTCCGCCCACAGACCTAGAGCGGTCTTGAGCGCGACTTCCGAGTACTCGGCCGGAGCTCAGGTGATCGACCAAAAGACATTTTTCGGGCAGCCGAGAGGGCTGGCCACGCTGTTCTTCACCGAGATGTGGGAGCGCTTCTCGTACTACGGAATGCGTGCGCTCCTGGTTCTGTTCATGGTCGCGGCGGTCGACACGGCCAATCCCGGTCTGGGCTTCGGCGACAGTACGTCTGGCGCCATCTACGGGCTGTACACTTCGATGGTGTACCTGTTCACGCTGCCCGGTGGGTGGGTGGCCGACAACCTGTGGGGACAGCGAAAGGCTGTCTTCGTCGGGGGCGTGATCATCGCGACAGGCCATTTCACGCTCGCGGCGCCGCTCGTCGGCGCGCCCGAGGTTCCGTCGTTCTTCCTGGGCCTGCTCTTCATCGTCATCGGCACGGGGCTGCTCAAGCCGAACGTCAGCACGATGGTCGGCGACCTCTATCCGAAGTTGGGCGATGGCGCGACAGAGCATGACCGCAAGGTGTGGGGCGCGAATCGTGACGCGGCCTTTTCGATCTTCTATATGGGCATCAACATCGGGGCGATGCTGGGGCCGTTCGTCTGCAGCACGCTCGGCGAGCTGGTCAACTGGCACTGGGGCTTCTCGGCGGCAGGGTTCGGCATGGTGCTCGGGCTGATCCAATACCGGAGGGGAGACAAGTACCTGGGTGAAGCCGGCCTGTTCAGGCCGGATGCCCCCGAGGACGAGATCGATCGACGCCGGCGGATCTTCTACCTCTCGGCCGGCGCCGTCGCGGCGATGGCAGCCCTCGTGGTCTTCTTGCTGGCGACGGACGCGCTCGGCATGACCATCGTGGACTTTGCCACATGGATCGCTTACGGCATCGTGCTGCTGTCGATCCTGTTTTTCGCGTATCTCATCTTCGGCGTCAGGTGGGCGACCCCCTTACTGATCCTGTTCGCTGTCCTCAGCGCAGTTCTGGTGCCCGGCATGGGCATCGATGGAGGACAATGGGCCGCCGTCGGCACGCTTGGCACGTTCGTCGTGATGTGCGTCGGCCTGCTGATCTTCCGGGGCGCCGAGGTCACGACCGACCAGAAGCGCCTTATGGTCATCTACTGGCTGTTCCTGCTGGCAGCCGTCTTCTGGGCTGGATTCGAACAGGCCGGCTCGTCGATGAACCTGTTCGCCGAACGTGACACGGACCGTGTCCTCTTCGGCTGGGAGATACCCACCGGGTGGCTCCAGAACGTGAACCCGTTCTTCATCATCGTGCTGGCGCCGGTCTTCGGCTCCTTGTGGACCTGGCTCGCGTATCGCGACAGGAACCCGTCGACGCCGCGGAAGTTTGCGCTTGGCCTGATGGGCCTGGCGGCGGGCTTGTTCGTTTTGGCTTGGGGCGCGTCGTACGCGTCTGACGGAAACCGTGTGTCGATGGCCTGGCTCGTCGTCACCTATTTCCTCTTCACGTGCGGAGAGCTCGCGTTGTCGCCTATCGGACTCTCGGCGATGACCAAGCTCGCGCCGCACGGCCGGCTGGGACAGATGATGGGCGTCTGGTTCATCGCCGCGGCGCTGGGCAACCTGGTGGCTGGACTTGTGGCCGCGCAGCTCGAAACTCTTGCGCCTGTGACGATCTTCATGAACACCGCGATCTTCGCCGGTGCAACGGGCCTGCTTGCCCTCCTCGTCAGCCCGGGCGTGAATAAGCTGATGGACGGCGTGGAGTAGCCCCTGCACTCCACTCGATTCGGGATCGGAAAGACGGAAGCTGCGACCGGTGAGCGACTCCCGTTACCCGATTCCGGCGCTCCCACATCTCCGTGAAGAAGAGGGTGGCCAGCCCCAGCGGCTGGGGGGGTAGCTTGGTCACCAGCGCGTGACCGTCCGGAGCCGGAAAGGAAGGCCCACCACGTCCGAGACTCGCGCCCTACCCAGGAACGTTTGGGTGCTCTCGCTGACGAGCTTTCTCAGGGACATCGCCAGCGAGATGCTCGTCCATCTCTTGCCGCTCTTTCTGGCCAACGTCCTGAGCGTGCGGATCGCCGTCATCGGCCTCATCGAGGGGGTGGCGGAGACGACAGCCAGCCTCATGAAGATCTACTCGGGCTGGCTGTCCGATAAGCTGGGCCGCCGGAAGGGGCTGACCGTGGGAGGGTACGGCGTGGCGGCGCTGGCCATGCCGTTGCTGCTCATCGCCCGGACCTGGCCGGTGGTCCTTCTGTACCGGTTCCTGGACCGCATGGGGAAGGGCATCCGAACGGCTCCCCGCGATGCTCTCATCGCCGACTCGGTAGAGACGCACCAACGGGGGGCGAGCTTCGGCTTGCACCGGGCGGCGGACAGTGCGGGAGCCTTCCTGGGACTGCTCCTGGCCATCGCCTTCGTCTGGCGGATCCAGGGGGGGAGCGTCTCCTTGGACCAGGAGACCTTCCGGGCCATCGTGACGTGGGCCATGGTCCCCGCAGGCCTCGCCGCCCTGGTCGTGGCGGTGGGTGTGAAAGAGGTCGTTACGGATCGGCCCGCGACACTCCCCCGCATCAGCTTTCGGGGGGTCGACCCCCGTTTCAAGCGATTCCTGGTGGTGATGGCGCTCTTCACGCTGGGCAACAGCACCGACGCGTTCCTCATCCTTCGAGCCCAGAGCGGCGGCGCATCGGTTCTCGCGATCCTCGCCCTCCTAGCCGGCTTCAACCTTGTCTACACGGTGCTCGCTGGTCCCGCGGGCGCCCTCTCCGACCGGATGGACCGGCGCAAGGTCATCATCGGGGGATGGTTGCTGTACGGTGGCGTGTACCTGGGCTTCGCCATGGCGGACCGGACGTGGCACTTCGGCGTGCTTTACGCCCTTTACGGAGCGTACTACGCCCTAACGGAGGGAGTGGCGAAAGCCTACGTGGCGGATCTAGTGCCGGAGCCCGAGCGCAGGGGCTCGGCCTACGGAGCTTACAACGGCGTCATCGGTCTCACCGCCCTGCCGGCCAGCGTGATCGCGGGCGCTCTCTGGCAGGGAGTGGGGGAGTGGTCCGGCCTTGGCCCTGCCGCCCCCTTCCTCTTCGGTAGTGGCCTCTCCCTTGTGGCGGCAATACTGCTCTGGCGCTGGGTCGACTGATGCCGGGTCGACCGAGGCCGGGTCGAGCGACGCACAGCCACACGATCTGCGGCGACCGTGCCGAGGATCAGTCCAGGTCGCTGATCACCGGTGGCATGTTCCGGTCTCGGAGCATGCGGTTGAACCCCGCCACGTCGGTCCGAAGCAGCTCATCGACCTCGGTGCGGTACCGCATGACCTTCTCGTTCAGGATGACCTGCACGTCGTGCGCCTGATCCGTAGGTGCAAAGTCCCCGGTGGCCACGGCTCCGGCCAAGTAGCGGATCTTCTCAACGAGCTTGGGAGCCCAGCGGACTCCGTCCTGTCCGGTGCCCGTGGTCAGCAGCCGGATCAGGTTGCCCTCGGCGGCGATGAGCTTCTCGTCCAGCTCGGCGGCGGCCTCGAGGATTTCGGGCGCGTCCCCCCGGTCCTCCAGCACACGGTTCAGGTCGTAAAGCTGGCGACGAACCCACTCGAGCCGGTTCACCATGCCAGCGACGACTTCGTAGTCGTCCCTGAGCTCCGAGAACAGGGCCACCTGTGCTCGGATGTTCGCCTCCGTGCCCTCGGAGTTGGGATCCTTGAGGACCCTGAGCTCCTGCGACTGGCCGTCCACGTCCAGCGTGACCGTGTACGTTCCGGGGGGGACCAGCATGGAGAGGTCTTGGCCGCCCGACCGCCATCCCTCGTCACCGAGGTCCACCCAGTCGGCGTACAGAGGCTTTGTGCGTAGCTTGATCTGAGTGGAGGGTTCGTCTTGGAGATCCCACCATACCTGATTGATCCCGGGACTGCCCGGCCCCGCCAGCGTCCGGATGTGTCGTCCCGACCGATCGGTGATCCTCAACGTCACACTATCCTCGAGGGCATCGGCCAGCCAGTAGTTGATAGACGCACCGTCGGGCGGGTTCTCTCCCGACGTCGCATCGTTGGGCAGGGCGCGCGCCCTGGTCAATGGCTGGAACCGGTACGCGTCCCGAGGCTCGAACAGATGGGCCGAGGACGCCACAACGTCGGACGTCAGCTGCTGCAGCGGGGTGATGTCGTCCAGGATCCAGAAGCCGCGCCCGTACGTCCCCACCACCAGATCGTTGAAGCGCTCTTGTACGACGAGCCAGTACATGGGGCTCGCAGGAAGGTTGTTCTGCAGCGGCTGCCACCTGTCCCCGTCGTCGAAGGAAACGTACAGGGCGTTCTCGGTGCCCAGGTACAGGAGTCCGGGGCGCACCGGATCCTCGTGGATGCTCCTCGCGTAGCTCAAGGGGCTGTCGGCGATCCCGTCGACGATCTTCGCCCAGCTCTCGCCGTAGTCCTCCGTCTTGTAGACGAGAGGCTCGAAGTTCCCTTGCTGATGATGCTCGATGGCGATGTATGCCCTGCCGGCGTCGTATCTCGAAGCATCGATGTTCCGGACTACTCCATCGGGAGGGAGGTCCGGGAGGTTTTGCGTGACGTTCGTCCAGTTCGCGCCATCGTCCCTGCTCACGTGAACGAGGCCGTCGTTCGATCCCGTCCAGAGCACGCCGGGCTGGACCGGCGACTCGTCGAAGGCGTAGATCACACAGCAGAACTCTACCCCGATGTTGTCTGGTGTGAGCCCGCCCGAGATCCCCTGCTTGGACAGGTCGTTGGTCGTGAGGTCGGGGCTGATCACATCCCAGCTCTGTCCGCCGTTCGTCGTTCGGTGCACGTGCTGACTGGTGACATAGATGGTGTTCCGGTCGTGAGGCGAGATGTGCAGCGGGAAGGTCCACTGGAACCGGTAGCGGACCCCGCTCGCGGGCTGTCCGCTGGCCAGCTCCGGCCACACCTCCACGTTTCGGAACTGTCGGGTTCGGGCATTCCAGCGCACCACGATGCCGCCCCGGGCGCCCGAGCCCGAAGCGCTCGACCACACGATGTTCGGATCCTCCGGATCGGGCGTGGCGAACCCGCTCTCCCCACCGCCGACCGTGGTCCACTCCGAGCGCTGGATGGTCCCGCCCCCCGGGCTGTTGCTCGGGCCGCGGAACGAGGGGCCGTCCTGCCTATTCCCCATCACGTTGTACGGGATCGCGTCGTCCACGGTCACGTGGTACATCTGGCCCACGGGGAGTTCGACCCGGTGCCACGTGTCCCCACGGTTCACCGAGACGGCCAGGCCACCGTCGTTGCCGACGATCATGCGGTCCCCGTCGTGGGGATCGATCCACATGTCGTGGTAGTCACCGCCCGGCCGGCGTCGATCCCGCTCGTTGACGTAGGTGTGCCCTCCGTCGAGCGTGCGGGCGAGCTGCGAGGTCAGGAAGTAGACCTCGTCAGGATCCTCGGAATTGACGAAGCAGTTGTTGTAGTAGGCTGTGCGCCCCCCGAGGTCGCGGCTGTGGTTGATGAGCTCCCACGTGGAGCCTCCGTCGTCCGACCGCCAGAGCTCACCGCTCTCCGTCTCGCGCCCGTGCCAGGGTACCCCGTCACCGGTCTCGATCAGGGCGTAGACGCGATCCCGGTCGGCGGGCGCCAGGCAGATATCGGTCTTCCCCACCGGCAACGTCGGCAGCCCGTCCCCCTCCAGCTTCGTCCAGGAATCGCCTCCGTCCTTGGACATGTAGATCCCGCTGCCCTCACCGCCGCTCTCACGTCCCCATGTGTGGACTTCTAGCGTCCACATTCCGGCGAAGAGCTTGCGAGGGTTGTGTGGGTCCATCTCGATGCTCGAGGCACCTGTGTTCTCGTCTACGAACAGCACGTGCTCCCAGGTCTCCCCACCGTCCTCCGTGCGGAAGACCCCGCGCGTCTGCTGGGGGCCATGTGCGTGTCCCAGGGCTCCCACGTACACGATGTCCGGATTGGTGGGATGGATGACGATCGGCGAGGTGCGCGTCGGTCCGCCTTCGCCGAGCCCCATGTGCTGCCACGTGTCGCCTCCGTCCGTGGACTTGTAGGCGCCCGTGCCGAGGGAGACGTTCGAGCGGATGTGCGGTTCGCTCCGCGGGTGTGCCCGCGAGCACGGTGAGAACCGAGAGGAACAGGGGGAAGAGGCGGCGAAGTCCGGGCATACGCGTGAACATCGAAAGTCTCCTGAACTTGAGAGGGTAGGCCTCACGGTTCCTCCCATTGCTTACGGTTCCGTGGTGGCCACCGGCAACTAGTCGGAATGACAGGAACACTATGTGCGCGTGGAGTCGGCGTCCATCCAGAGCAGCAGTCGCACAGTGGTTAGGCTGTGCCCCCCCCAACTGCCGAGAAATTCGGGTCGTCTGGCAGACCAGTGCCCTGGAGAGGGCTCTTCATCTCGCTCGGGGCGCTGCTGGTTGCGGTGTTCGCCGCTACCCTCTTCAGGGATTCGCTCGACGAGAGTCGAGACTTGCTCTGGTCGTTGGCCCTCGTACCCGCATTGCTCTTGGCCTACCATAAATCCTGGAAGCATGTAGGCATAGCGTTGGCTGTGGGGATGGCCCTTCTCTGGTCCACATATCTCGTCGGGTACTCTCCCGCCGCTCACGATCGACGGCTATAGGGAGCAACAGGAGTCAGGGGCATCCCATTGGTGGCCATACGTTCCTTGCCAAGCCGGTGGAACCCCACGTGCTGATAGGCCATATCGAGGAGTGGCTCGAGGGGGTCCGTTAGAGTCCTGCTCAGGACACCAGCTTCACCTCGTTCAGCGCGAAGGAGAGTGCCCGGACCGAGTGCTCCGTGACCATTCCGGCGGCCTTGCGGCAGTACTCGTCGTCGTCGGTCTCCAAGGCGCTCTTGAGGATGCGCACCGTCGCGGCCGAGACCTCAGCGAGGGCGGAGCCCTGTACGGACCCGTCTTCGATGCGGGTGAGAACCTCACGTACGCCCCTTTCCCACTGCATCGCGAGCACTTCGGCCTCCGCCCGTGACCTGGTGGACTCCACGAGCACGTGCCAGAGGGCGTCCTCATAGCGGCGCCCGAGCTCCGGTGCGTCGACGGGGACGCCTTCGCCCACACGTGCGACCAGCACGAAGTAGTGCGCCACGAGCAATCTGACGCGCAGGGTCTCCGCCGCCCTGATCCGTTGTGCCGCTGTGAGCACGTACGCGGGATCGACCTGCGCCATGGGGAAGCCGCCTGTGAAGGTGGCGGCGATCGTATGGTGCAGGAAGCGGTTTAGCTCGACCTTCTTCTTGAACAGGGCCATCCGCACCTCATGTGGGATGTCCCTGGGGGGGCTTCCACCATGTGAATATTCGGCAGGTCCCGCTTCAGTGCAAACCCTACGAATCTCCCGGAGCTCAGCGACCGAGTCCCCGTCCGTTCCCCGAATGGCCATCGGGTCCAACCTTCCTTACGTCAGCCCCGCACCGCGAGCCCACTGGTATTTCGCGCCGAGGATCGCGACGGGTAGCTCCGTAGTGTACGGACAGGCGACGATGCCTCGCTCGTAGAGGTACTCGGAGGCTTCCTCGACTTCCACGTCACCCACCAGCGAGGCCACGATGGGTTTGTCTATGCCTTTGTCTCTGGCTTCCTGAACCACGCGGGCACAGAGCTCGGCGAAGACCATGGGCGGCGTAATGATGGTATGCCAGTAGCCCAGGACGAGTGCGTGGACGCGATCGTCTTCGAGTCCGAGGCGAATGGTGTCTTCGTAGGTGATCGGCGGCTCCCCGCCCGTGATATCCACCGGGTTTCCTGAAGCACCGAACGGAGGGATGAACTCCTTGAAGGCTTCGTCCAGATCCGGCGGAAATTTCATCAAGGAAAGCCCGTTATCCACCACCGCGTCGGACAGGAGTACACCGGAACCGCCCGCGCCTGTGATGATCACAATATCCTCGCCTTTCGGTGTGGGAAGAACCGGAAGGCCGCGCGCGAACTGCAGCATGTCGTTCAGGCTGTAAGCACGAATCACACCGCTGGCTCGCAGCACGTCATCGTAGATCTTGTCGTTACCCGCCAATGCGCCCGTGTGCGAAGCCGCAGCCTTCGCGCCGAGCTGAGTGCGGCCCGCCTTCAGCATGACGATGGGCTTTTTCTTGGAGACGCGCTTCGCGACCTCGGCGAAGCTCTGGCCGTCCTTGAGATCCTCCGCATGCATCGCGATGACGTCGGTATTGTCATCCTGCTCGAAGTAGGTGAGGAGATCATCCTCGTCGAGATCCGACTTGTTACCCAGTCCGACGATGGCCGAGACGCCCATTTTCGTGGATCGGCTGAAGCCGATGATGGACATGCCGACACCACCGCTCTGTGAAGACAACGCGATTCTGCCCTTGACGTCATACGGGGTACAGAAGGTGGCGCAGAGCTTCGCGGGCGTGTAATAGAACCCATAGATGTTAGGCCCCATGATGCGCACATCATGCTTCCGTGCCATGGCAAGGAGCTCATCCTGGAGCTCCGTCTCCCCTACCTCGGCAAAGCCCGAAGGGATCATGATCGCGCCGGGAATGCCCTTCTCACCCACCTCTTCCATCGCGCCCACGCAAAATTTCGCGGGGACCGCGAATACAGCAATGTCAACGACACCCGGGACGTCTTTGACGCTCTTGTAGACCTTCTTGCCGAGTATCTCGTCGGCCTTCGGGTTGATCGGGTAGAGCTCTCCTTCATAACCGCCATTGATGATGTTCTTCATCACCGAGTTCCCGATCTTGCCTTCGCCATCGGACGCGCCGATGACCGCAACCGCTTTCGGGTTCATGATGCGAGTCATGGCCGAGACGATCTCTTCCTGACTCGGGCGATACATTTCCTTCGGCGGCGAAAAATCGACGGAAATCAGCGCATCGACCACTGTCGCGCCATTGGCATCCGCCAGGATTGGGTTGAGGTCGATCTCCTGGATTTCCGGAAAATCGCTGATCAGCTCGGAGACATTCACGATGATGCTCGCCAGGGCATCTCGGTTGACGGCTTCCGACCCTCTCACGCCGCCCAGCACCGCCGCCGCCTGTATGCTGTCCAGCATGGACTGCGCGTCGTCGCTCGTGGCGGGAGCCAAGCGGAAGGTGATGTCTTTCAACACTTCCACGAGGATGCCGCCGAGCCCGAAGGCCACGAGTTTTCCGAAGCTCGGGTCCGTGACCGCGCCCACGATCACTTCCAGACGATCGCCGGTCACCATCTCCTGAATCTGAACGCCCGCAATGTTAGCGTCGCCTTTGTACGCCCTGGCATTACCGACGATGCTTTCGTAGCCGGCTGCGACAGCTCCGGAGTCCGCCACGCCGATCAGTACGCCCCCGGCTTCCGTCTTATGCAGGATGTCCGACGAGACGATCTTCATGACCACGGGGTAGCCGATGTTCTCGGCGATAGCAGAAGCCTCCGCGCCAGACTGAGCAAGCCCTTCACTAGGCACGGGAACGTCGTAAGCGTCGCACACCGTCCTGCATTCCGGAGCGGTCAGAGAGGCGCGCCCCTCGGATTTCACCTGGTCCAATACCGCTCGGACGTCTTCTCGCCGGCTACTCATGTACGATCTCCGCCTCAACCGTGGCCCAGCGGCGGCTTCTACAACCCATTGGCTTCATCGTAGCGCAACACCCTTTCCCCGCCCCGCGGCCGCTCCCGCCATCGCGACGTTTCATTTTGTAAAAGCGCCCGCTTCCTTCAACCCATCGATCTCGCTGCCGTCGTAGCCCAGAACCTCACTGAGAATCTCGTCAGTATGCTCGCCCAGCAGCGGTGAACGCTCGATCTCCACTGGGGAGTCGGAGAGCTTCATCGGACAGCCAAGGTTGTACCATCTTCCGCGTTCCGGGTGGTCCACTTCCACATACATCTCGCGATGCTTCACATGCTCGTCGTTGGCCAGGTCCATGGTGCTCAAGACCGGGCCGCAGGGTACGTTGATCTCGTTGAAGGTTCCCATGAGCTCGCGTTTCGTATGGTTGCTCGCGAACTCGGTCAGCAAGGCCCACATCGCACCCTGGTTCTGGCGGCGCGCATCGATCTTTTCGAAACGCGGATCCTTGACGAGCTCTTCACCCCCGATCAGCTCCGCCAGCGCGCTCCAGACGTGCTCCTGGACGACGACGTAGAGATAATCGTTTAAGCCACCGGGCTTGCACTGGATCGCGTTGCCGAGTTGACCGCCGCCAGAATCGTTACCGGCTCGAGGCGTAAAGTCCTCGAACTCCTGAACGGAATACTCGGACAGGGGCCCGTGCTGGAGGCGCTGGTGATCCCGCCACTTCACGCGCGCCAGATTCATCACACAGTCCATCATCGCGCACTCGACGTACTGGCCACGCCCCGTGCGTACCCGCTGTATGAGGGCGGCGAGAATGCCGGCCATCAGGTGTACGCCCGTGCCCGAGTCGCCAATCTGCGCACCCGCCACGACGGGGGGACCATCGAACGCTCCCGAGGTGCCCATGGCACCACCCATGGCCTGCGCGATGTTCTCATAGGCCTTGAACGCTGCGTAGGGACCGTCGCTGCCAAACCCCTTGATGGAAGCCATGACGATTCGGGGATTGATCTCGTGGACTCTCTCCCACCCGAACCCGAGCCGATCCAGTACGCCCGGCCCGAAGTTCTCCATGAGCACGTCGCATCTCTCCACCAGCCTCGTGAAGACCTCCTTGCCCTTGTCGTTCTTCAGGTTGACGGTTATCGAGCGCTTGTTGCAGTTCAGCATCGTGAAGTAGAGGCTGTCGGCGTCCGGGAGGTCCCGTAACTGCTTGCGCGTGGCGTCTCCCATCGGGGATTCGAGCTTGATGACGTCCGCACCCAGAAAGGCCATCAGCTGGCTCGAGGTAGGACCCGCCTGCACGTGGGTCATGTCCAGAATGCGAATGTCAGAGAGGGCCTTATCCATGGTCAGTTGTTCTCCGATCACTTGTACATGGTTTGACGCTTGGTGCCGGGGGACCATTCGCCGGGGTCCACCCAGATATTGACGACCGCTGACTTGCCGGATGTTTTCACGGATTCCCGCGCGCGTTGCAGCGAAGGCTGTATCTCCGCCGGGTCTCGAACCTCCTCGCCGTATCCGCCGAGCATCTCGGCGAACTTGGAAAAAGGCACGTCGCCCAGGAGATTGCCGACGTTGCCGCGCTCCTCGCCATACTTGGACAGCTGCCCGTAGCGAATCTGGTTCATGGCCGAATTGTTGCCGATGACCGCGATGTAGGGCGCGCCGAACCGATTGGCCGTTTCCATGTCGAAAGCGGTCATGCCGAAAGAGCCGTCGCCGTAGTAGCAGAGGACCTCCTTGTGGGGATGCACCAGCTTCGAGGCGAGCGCGAAGCCGGTGCCGACGCCCAGGCCGCCCAGGGCGCCAGGGTCCATCCAGTTGCCGGGCGCTCTCGGCTTGACCGCCTGGGCGCTGATGGTGACGACGTCGCCGCCGTCACCAATGTAGATAGTGTCCTCGGTGAGGAACTCGTTCAGCTCCCACGCGACGCGATACGGATGAATGGGCGTCGCGTCCGACAGGAAGAGCGACATCAGCTTTTCCGTCTTCTGCTCCTCGATGGCTCGCAAGTGCTCGAGCCAGCTCTCCCGCCCCTTGGCCCCGTTGTCCACCAGGCCGGTGGTGGCGTCATGCACGGCCTTCAGGATCGCGCCGGGATCACCCACGAGTCCGAGCGACACGTCGCGGTTCTTCGCCACGGTCCTATAGTCCATGTCGATGTGCACAACCGTGGCGTCAGCACGCAGTCGTCGCCCGTAGCCCATCCGGAAATCGAATGGCGTGCCGACGATGACGATGACGTCAGCCTCCTTGAAAGCATCGCCGCGCGTGCGGTGGAAATAGTGGGGATCGCCCGGCGGGAGAATTCCGCGCGAAGCGCCGTTCATGTAGCCCGGGATATTCAGACTTCTCAGGAGTGCAATGGCCTCTTCGTGGCCGCGGCAGGTCCACACTTGGGTGCCCAGTAGGATGGCCGGTCGTTCGGACTTGACCAGGATCTCGGCCAGCTTCTCAATATCCACAGGATCGCCGATGGACTTCGTAGAGGCCCGATAGTGGCCGGCCTTCGGCATGATGGCTTTCTCGAGGGGTACGTCGCGGTCCAGCACGTCACGGGGGATCTCGAGATAGCTCGGCCCGGGCGCGCCGGCAAAGCACTCCCTGGCTGCCATGGCCACCATGTCCGCGATTCGTTCCGTGGAACCCACGCTCGCGGAGAACTTGGTAATCGGCGCGGCGATGTCCACGTGCGGTAGATCCTGGAGCGACCCCATCTTGTGCTGGGTAAGGGCACCCTGCCCGCCAATGTGCAGTACCGGACTCTCGGATCGAAATGCCGTCGCGATGCCTGTGAGCGCATTCGTAAAGCCGGGTCCCGCCGTGGTGATCACGCACCCCAAACGGCCGGTCTGGCGCGCGTAGCCGTCCGCGGCATGGGCGGCCACCTGCTCGTGGCGCACATCGATGATGCGAATGTCGTTGTCGATACAGCCATCATACGTGTCGATGATGTGCCCGCCGCAGAGCGTGAAGATCGTATCGATCCCCTCGTTCTTGAGTGCCGCGGCCACCAGATGACCGCCAGAAATGACTGATGCATCCCGGCTCTTTCTCGCCAGCGTATCCTCCGCCGTCGTGGTTTTCGCTTTTTCCGCAGCAACGCTTGCCATGAGATGCTCCCGGTAGACTTTTCTCAGGTCAGCTAATCCAAATAGTCGACGTAATTGTTGATGTGCTCCGCTAGTCCGAAGCAGTGTTCACGCACGAGCCGCTCGGCTAGCTCGGCGTTCCGATTTTCGATGCCATTGCCGCAGGCACCACGATGTCCTAACCGGCGTCCTTGAGACGGGCGGCATTGTAGACCAGCAGACGCGAAGCCTCAAGTTCGGTCGCCACGTCTGCCAGCTGGAACTGCACGCCCTGGAACTCGCCGATGGGCTGGCCGAACTGCTCCCGCTCCTGCACGTACCGCAGCGTGTGGTCCAGGGCCCTTGGGCCGTTGTTGCCGGGCACCCGGACGTTGTCGAGGACGATCTCGGTCGTGGAGGAGGCACGAATGCCGAGCTTGTCCTCCTTCTTTCCAACGGTAAAGCCCTCCATGTCGCGGTCCACCATGAAGGCTGTGATGCCCTTGTAGCCGGCCTCGGGGTCGACGGTGGCGAAGACGATATAGGTGGCGGCCTCGCTCCCGTTCGTGATCCAGAGCTTCTGTCCCGTGAGGAGCCAATCGTCGCCGTCCTGTGTGGCCCGGCATGTGAGGGCGAAGGCGTCGGACCCGCTTCCGGCCTCGGAGAGGGCATAGGCTCCGACCATCTCGGTCGCCAGAAGGGGGAAGTAGCGAGCATTGAGCTCGTCGTTACCCCAGCGCTTGAGCGCGTTGATCACGAGCGTGTTCTGTACGTCGACCAGGGTTCCGACGGATGGGTCGATTCTGGAGAGCTCCTCCACCACCAGAATGGACGTGAAGAAGGTGGAATCCGCTCCACCGAACTCCTCGGGCACCTCGATTCCCATGAGGCCCAGCTCGAACAGCATGGGGAGGAGTGAGGGATCAACCTCCTGGGCCTCCTTGGCCCGGCCCTCGGACTGCAGTGCATTCCCCTTGTGTAGCCGCAAGTGCGCCTCGACCACGGGATCTTTCGCCGCCACCGCCCTCTCCAGACCGAGCTCGTACGCTGCCAGGGCATCGTCGTACTGCCCACGGAAGTAGGCGCCCTGCCCGATGCGGCCGTGGAGTCGGGCGGCCCGGGCGTCCTCTCCCCTCTCGAGGGTCAGAGCCAGCGCCACCTGTCCGTCCGACGAGGGGAAGGGCAGGCAGGATGTTTGCCATGACGGATCCCACTTGAATGAACTGACCCATACTCCCCCATCCAGCCCGCGCGCACAAGTATCCCGCATCCGGCGGTCTGGTCGATGCCGACGCCGAGGGCGCGAGCCCCTGAAATCACCGAATCCGAGAATCGTACGTATAGTCCTACTCAAAAGATACGTACATGCCGCCTAGTCCAAGAAGATCCGAGAGTCCGGGCAACCCGACGACCCCCGGACGCAACTAATCAAGGGTCGCGAAATCGCCCCCTAGAAGCCTGGAAATCGGCTCGAGCAGCTTCTGCAAGACGGCGCTGGACAAGGCCTCGGGCGTCTCTTAGACTCTTCGCGGCTCGGCAAGACAAGAGGTCTGGAAGGCCCCGTGGCCTTGCTCTGCAGCCGATTCGGCCCTTTTTTGACCTGTTCAAACCGTATGGTTAGGAGGCATGGTAGGAATGATCGCCGTTGAAGGAGTGACGAAGCGATTTGGTGATCTCGTCGCGGTTCGGGACCTCGACTTCGAGATCGACCGAGGTGAAGTCGTGGGGTTTCTGGGGCCGAACGGAGCCGGGAAGACCACGACCATGAGGATGCTGACGGGCACGCTGGAGCCCGACGTGGGCCGGGTGCTGTTCGACGGGGTGCCCATAGGTCGGGACCTGACCGGTGCGAAGGAGCGTGTGGGGTATCTGCCCGAGGGGAATCCGCTCTACGACGAGATGTTGGTGGCGGAGTATTTGGAGTACGCAGCCCGCCTGAGGATGCTGGAAGGGGCCTCCGCCCGGTCCGCCATAGCCGACGCCGTCGACGAGACGGGCGCCGGCGAGGTGTTCTTCCGCCCCGTCTCGGAGCTCTCCAAGGGATACCGCCAGCGCGTCGGCCTCGCCGCCGCCATCCTGCACCATCCCGAGATCCTGGTCCTCGACGAGCCCACCGAGGGCCTCGACCCCAACCAGCGCGTGGACATACGGAACCTCGTCAGCGCCCTGGGCCGCGAGCGTACGGTCCTCCTGAGCACACACGTCATGCGAGAGGTCGAGGCGACCTGCACGAGGCTCATCATCATCAGCCGCGGCAAGCTGGTGGCGGACGGAGCGGTCGCCGACCTGCTGGCCGCCGCCGGTGGCCTCTCCCAGTACATCGTGGAGGCCGCCGGGCAGGGGGTCGCCGAGGCCCTGAGCCGCCTTCCCGGAGTCGACTCGCACACCTCGGAGGATCTGGAAGACCGCACCCGCGTGCGCCTGTCGGTGGCCGGGGACGCGGAGCTCCGGCCCGAGATCTTCCGCATAGCCACGGAGAAGCAGTGGGTGCTGTGGGAGCTGCACCGCGAACCGGCCACGCTGGAGCAGATCTTCCGCGACCTGACCGCCGAGACCGGGGACGGCGACGCGGCGTCGACGGAGGAGCGGACCACCGGCGCCCCCGACGATCCGACCGACGACGATGACGGGGAGGTGCGGTCATGAAGCGGGCTTGGAATGTAGCTCGACGAGAGATCGGGACCTTTTTCGACCATCCCACCGCCTACATCCTGGTGGTGGCGTTCCTGGGCCTGGGGCTCTTCCTGACCTTCCGCACGCTGTACGCGGCGGGGATCGCCACCATGCGCCCCTTCTTCGACATGCTGCCCTGGCTCTTCGCCGTCTTCATCCCGGCCATGACCATGCGCTCGCTGGCCGAGGAGCGCCGGAGCGGCACCCTGGAGTGGCTCCTGGCCCACCCCCTCGGTGAGGCCGAAGTCATCGCGGGCAAGTTCATTGGGAACTGGGTCTTCGTGCTCATCGCGCTGGCGGGAAGCGTGCCCACGGCGGTCGGACTGCTCATGGTATCCGAGGCCGACGCCGGCATCATGGCGGCGGAGTACATCGGCGCCGGTCTGCTGGCGGCGCAGGGCGTAGCCGTGGGCCTGTGGGCCTCCAGTCTCACCCGGAACCAGATCACCGCGTTCATGGTGGCGGCATCGGCGTCGTTCTTCCTGGTGCTGATCGGTACTCCGGTCGTTCTCATCGGCCTGCCACCCGAGTTGGGAGCCGCCGTCTCCCGCCTGTCCGTCATCGGGCACTTCACCAACGTGGCCCGGGGTGTGGTCGACTTGCGGGATATCATCTACTTCCTGTCCACCACGGCCCTGTTCCTGGTCTTGGCCACCGGTCTCTTGGGCCGAGAGCGTCTGGCGCTCGGCCGCGGGGCATACCGTCGCCTCCGGATCGGGACCGCGGCCCTGGCGGCCGTGGTCGTCGTGGTGAACCTCTTGGGCGGCAACATCCGGGGACGCCTGGATCTGACAAGTGGTGGCCTCTACACCCTCTCCGACGGAACCCGGGAGATCCTGGGCGAGCTGGACGACATCGTCACGCTCAAGCTCGTCGTATCCGACGAGCTGCCCACCGAGCTGGTTCCCTCGCTACGGGACGTGCGAGACCTGGTGTCCGATCTGCGTCGGGCTGCGACGGGACAGCTCATAGTGGAGAACCTGAACCCGGACGACGACGAAGACGTGGCCGCCGAGGCCCGAGCCCTCGGCATCACACAAAACGAGTTCAACATCCTCCGGGACGACGAGTTCGAGGTCCGACGCGGCTGGTTCGGCCTCGCCCTCCTGTACGCCGACGAGCGCGAGGTCATCCCCTACATCGCTCGGACCGACGACCTCGAGTTCCGCATCGTCTCGAGCATCTCCAGCATGACCACGGAGGTGAAGCCCAGGGTGACGTTCCTCACGGGCTTTGGGGCCGAGGGCGCGACCACGTATCCGTCACTCCGGCAGGGCCTGGTGGACCGGTACGAGATCGGGCGGGCCGACCTGTCCGGCGACACCATCCCGGAGCTGGATCCTGACACCCTGGATATCATCGTCCTGGCCGGGCCGGACCAGACCATGTCCGACGAGTCGATCCAGCGTGTGCGCTCGTACGTCGAGGGGGGCGGGGCCGCCCTCCTCCTCCTGGACAACAACCAGGTCTCGCCCCAGTCACCGATCACGAGCCCGGTCAGCACGGGGCTGGAGGGCTTCCTGGAAGAGAACGGGATCCGGATGGATGCCGGGATGGCCATGGACTATGGCTCCAACTCGACCATCTCCATGGGCAGGCAGGGCATCTTCAACCTGGTGCGCCCCTACCCTCTCTGGCCCATCGCTCTCAAGGGAGATGACCACCCGACGACCCGGGATCTGAGCAACTTGAGCGTGGGTTGGGCCACGGCCATCACGGTCACCGACAGCGCGACCGTCCGAAGGCTCTGGGTCACCTCCGAGGCGGGGTACGTCCAGCCGTCGGGTGGAATGATCATGCCCGAGGCCCTGCCGGAGCCCGATCCGGACGACCTGCGGATCGTGACGCTCGCCGTGGCCCTGGACCCGGGTGCTGCAGAAGACGGTAGAGCGGAGGACGGTGGAGCGGCCAAGACCGGCCGCATGATCGTGGTGGGGGACGTGGACTTCCTGCAGGAGCAGTTCATCCGCTCCAACCCGCAGAACCTGATCTTCGCCGCCAACGCCATCGACTGGCTCGCCCAGGACGAGGCGCTCATCGGCATCCGCTCCAAGACGCGGACGCCGCCGGCCATGTCGTTCACGTCGGACTTCCGGAAAACGGCCCTGAAGTGGGGGAATCTGGTGGGCGTGCCGCTGCTTTTCGTCCTGGGAGGCACGGTCCGTGTCACCGGTCGGCGACGCAGAGCCGAGGCGCGCTGGAAGGAGATGACCTGATGAGTGAGCAAACCCTGAAGAGGATCCTGGTCACCCTCGGAGTGCTGGTGTTGCTCTGGGGCATCTCGTCCCTGTTGTCCGGCCGGGGCGGCGGGGGCACCTCTCGGGCGGACGACGGCGTGGCGGCGGCGCTGGAGGGCCTGGACGGCACCAACGTAGAGTCCGTGCACATCGACGGCCCCCTTGCGACGCTGACCCTGGAGCGGAGCGCCGGCGCGTGGACCGTCAACGGCTACCCGGCGGACTCTTCCGCCGTCAGCCGGCTCTGGGACGCCCTCGAGGGCTCGGAAGTGGGAGGCGTGGTGGCGACGAACCCGGCTAACCACGAGCGCATGGGGGTGTCGCCGGACAGCGCCTGGACGGTGGAGCTGACGCGAGCCGGCGGTGGAACCTCGTCCGTGCTCATCGGAAAGAACGGGCCCACGTACCCCAGCACGTATGCGCGCCTTCCGGACCAGGACGCCGTCGTGGTGGTCTCTGGCGACCTCAGGTCGGCCGTGGCCCAAGAACTCGTTGACTGGCGAGACAAGACGGTCTTGCGCACGGACACGGCCGCCGTGGCCCGTGTTGTCATCGAGGCGGAAGGAGGCTCGCACACCCTGGAGCGTCCCGACAGCGTGTGGATGGTGAACGGTGAGGTCGTCGCCGCCATCGCCGTGGGCAACCTCATGCGGGAGCTCAACCTCCTGGTGGCTACCGGCTTCCTCGAGGGCGCTGCGGCCGCGGAGGAAAGTCCGATGCGGGTGACCGCCCTGAACGCGGCCGGCGATACCTTGAGCACGGTCCTCCTCAGCGGTGAAGAAAGCACACGCCACGCCCGGGTCCCGGGCAACGAGGTCGTGTTCGAGATTCCGAGCTGGCGAGTCGAGCGAATCGTCCCCGATCTGGAGAAGCTCCTACCGGAGGAGGGCGGGGGCCGCTGATTCGCGGGATCTGCTCCGGCGGGTCCGTGTATTCCGAGTGTGCCCCCGGGCGAATGATCCCTTAACGGAGCCGCTTGCTCGGGTGTCTCAATAGTATGCGGCTCTTCGGGGATACACACCCGGGCAGGCCGCCAACGATGCTCGGGAACCCGTTACTCAGGAGAACGTCCGTGCTACGCTTCGCCACCCCGCCCGGGGCACTGGTCCTTTCCGCCGTCCTGGCGGGACTCGTTCCGGCGACCCCGTCCGGCTTGTCCGGCCAAGATGCGAATCCGGATTCCCTCAAGCTCCTGGCCAAGGCCAAGGAGGCCCAGGCCCGCTTCGAGCGATTCCGGGAGCAGCGGATCCCCCCCGAGCTGGCCGGATACGGAGGTGGCTGCGACGACCTCATCGGCCGTTTCTGCCTCCGCTTCGGGGACGGTGAGGACGAGGACGAGTGGCAGGTTCCGGAAGAGCCGGTGGAGTTCGGAATGGCCCGGATACGGGTCCTGGATGAGCTCGCCGAAGTCGGACAGGAGATCCCGGGTGACTCGTGGGTCCTGGGCCAGCGTGTCTACTACATGGGTGAGGTGGGCAGCTGGCGGCAGGCCGAAGCGCTGATCCGGCGCTGCGGCGGCGAGCAGTGGTGGTGCACAGCGCTCTTCGGGTACGTGACGCACGCCCAGGGTGACTGGGTCTTCGCGGCCGAGATCTTCGAGCGTGCCCTCGAGCAGATGCCCCCAGAGGAAGCGGTGCGCTTCCGCACGCCCACCTACCTCCTGGACCCCGGGGCCATGGAGGTCTACGAGGCGGCCGGCGACAGGGACGCCATCGAGGATCGGCTCTGGCTCCTCTCCGACCCCCTCTACATGGTCGAAGGCAACGATCGGAAGACCGAGCAGTACGCTCGGCAGGTTCTCGTGCGCATGCGAGGAGAGGCGGAGAATCCCTACGGCGTGGCGTGGGGGGACGACATCGCGCAGCTCACCCTCCGCTACGGGGCCGAGAAGGCGTGGGAGCGCGTACGAAGCCTCGTGGGACAAGGCCTTCAGGACACGCGTAGGATCGTGGGCCGGCATCATCCCAAGAGCCAGGAGTTCCTTCCCCCAAAGGAAGGCCTGGAGGATCCCGCAGAAGTGGCGCCAGGGGATTGGACAGTCGGAAAGATCCGCCCCTGGACGGGGTACGCTCCTCCGTACGCGCCGGACCTCGATCCACTCGAGACCCAGGTTGCGCGCTTCCGCCGGGGGGACTCGCTCCTGGTGGTAGGGGCCTTCGCGCCCGAGGTGGAGAACAAACCCGAGGTCGACAACCGGCGGACAAACCGGAATCCGCGGGGAGTCGACATGCGGGACCGACGTGCCGAGACGCGGGGCGATCGGCAGACCAGGCTGAATCCCTTCGGACGGCGGGTAGAGGAGCCACAGCCGTTCATGCCCGAGGAGGCCGAGGTGGAAGGACCCGTCCAGTCGGGCCTCTTCCTCATCGACACCGAGACTGGCGAGCGCCACGAGGTCCTGGGTGAAGGCCCCGAGGGCGCGTTCCAGCTCAAGGTCGACAACGGTCGCTACATCGTCGGCGTGGAGGCGTTCAGTGCGGACGCCAAACAGGCGTGGCGGGACCGCCACGGGCTCTGGCAGGACGACATCGTACCGGGCCTGGCGGCCGTCTCGGACCTGCTGATCCTGAAGGGCGGCGGTGAGCTTCCCGAGTCGCTGGACGAGGCCCTCCCCACGGCCATGCCGGCAATCCGCATCCGCGCCGGTGAGGCATTCAAGGTAGTGTGGGAGCTCTACGGGCTCCGCATCGGCGAGTCCGCCACCGTGCGCATCGGCGTGGACCAGGGCGGAGAGGGATTCCTACGAGCGCTGGGCCAGTTCCTGCGCGTCCTGGAGCCCGACGCTCCGGTTGTCATGGCGTTCGAGGACGCGGGCTCCGACGTACTCGGCACGGTCTTCCGTGCGGTCCAGCTGAACTTGCCGGACCTGGAGCCCGGGGAGTATGTCCTCACGGTGGAGATCGAGCTCGCCGGACGCGAGCCCATGGCCGTGCCACGGCCGATCATCATCGTGCCATGAGCCGACGTGACCACGCGCTGGCTGTCCGACGGCACCGCAGACCGCATCGCGGCCATGAAGCGAGAGGAGCTCCAGGCTCGCACCGACATCCTCCGCGAGGTCCTCGGCGACCGCTACGACCTGAGAGGCACGGACTGGAAGTAGTGATGGAGATTCAAGACATCGACGAGTTCCTGGGATACCTGGAGAGGGTGCGGCAGCGCACCGACGACGCCGTGGCCTGCATCACCGAGGCGAGCCTCGAGTGGAGTCCCGGAATGGGATCCTTCACCCCGGGCGATCTCGTGCGGCACCTCGCCGGGACCGAGCGCTGGATGTGGGCCGAGAACGTCATGGGGCGGGCGAGCCGGTACCCGGGCCACGGCCCGGAGCTGGCTTCGGGGCTCGACGCCGTCGTCGAGTACATGCACATCTTACACGCCGAGGCGGTCGAGATCTTCCGTACGCTCACCCCGGAGCAGCTTCAGGCCAAGTGCCCAACCGTAGGGGGCATCGAGCTGAGGACCTGGAAGTGGCTCCGAGCCATGGTGGAGCACGAGATCCACCACCGCGGGCAGCTCTATACCACGCTCAGGCTCGCCGGAGTGGAGACACCCTCACTCTATGGCCTGAGCGAGCCGCAGGTGCTGGAGCGCAGCCGGCCGGCCGAGTAAGTGGACGGCGAGCGGGTTCGACGAATTAGATGATAACGAACGATTGATGCGTGGAGGCGGATGATGGGGTGGTTTGATCGATCTTTCACGCTCGGGATCGGGAACGAGCTCCTTCCCATGATCCTCGAGCGCCTCAGAGGCACACCCCCGCGCCTCGAGCTCCTGATCGGAACGATCCCGGAGGGATCGCTGACGGCCACCCCGGACGGAAGCTGGTCTGCGCAGACGAACGTGGGACACCTGGTCGACCTGGAGCCCCTGTGGTACGGCCGGCTGGAGGATCTCGTGGGAAGGGCCGAGGAGCTTCGGCCCGCGGACCTCAAGAACCGGAAGACCCACGAGGCCGACCACGACGGCCGTCCCATCGACGAGCTGCTGGCCGAGTTTCGGGGCGAGCGAGGCCGCCTGGTGGGGCGGACCGAGGCCCTGACACCCAAAGAGCTGGAAGGGACGGCGCTGCACCCCAGGCTCAAGCAGCCCATGGGCATGGCCGATCTATTCTTCTTCATCGCCGAGCACGACGATCATCACCTGGCTCGCATCCGAGAGCTCGGCAATGGCGAACGGGAGGTGGGCACATGAGCATCGGTGTGCAAAGGGAGAGGTGGATCGAACCCGTCATCCTGGAAGGGGAGCTCGTACGGCTGGCGCCGCTTCGGGCCGAGCATGCGTCGGATCTCTGGGAGGTGGGGCAGGACCCCGAGCTCTGGCGCTGGATGCCCTGGATCATGGAGAAGGAGGCAGACTTCGAGAAGCAGGTCGCCGGGGCCCTCGAGTGGGCGGAGACCAGCTTCGGCCAGAGCTACGTCATCGAGGTCCGTGATGGCAGTGGCATCGTGGGAAGCACCTCGTACCTCAACGCGGACGGGGCCAACCGCCGGGTGGAGATCGGAGCGACCTGGATCGCGCCGCCGTGGCAGCGCACCAGCGTCAACACCGCATGCAAGCTGCTCCTCATGCGGCACGCGTTCGAGGAGTTGGGGGCGAACCGGGTTGAGCTCAAGACCGACTCCATGAACGGGCGCTCGCGTGCGGCCATCGCCAGGATCGGAGCCCGCGAAGAGGGCACGCTACGGAATCACATGGTGCGACCGGACGGATCCCTGCGACACAGCACCTATTTCGGCGTAACGGTCGAGGAGTGGCCCAGAGTCCAGGAGCACCTGCGCCGACTGCTGACGGCCTACGACAGTCCCTTCCCGGCATGAGCTGAGTGCGAGCGCTCAGCCTAGGTCTGACCTACCAGGTCTGGACGATGGCCCGAATCCAGTCGGAGAGCACCACCAGATCCTTGAGGTCGATGACCTCCACAGGAGAGTGCGAGTAGCGGAGCGGCCAACCGAAGGGGATATCCACGACGCCCCACGGCGCCCACGCGGAGCCGTCGTTCCCCCCGTTGGTAGTGCCTACCTGGAGCGGCAGGTCGCGGGCCCGGACCACCGCCAAGAGCGAATCGAGGACCGCCGGCGGCGTGACCGACGAGTTGTCGACCGCCCGAGCCACGGGGCCCTGGCCGATGGGCGCCACGGCGAAGTTCTTGGGATCGATGGGCGTGTCGGCCGAAACGAAGGTGTCCACGGGATAGACCCGATGGGCTTCGAAGCCAAGAGTGCGCGCCGCGTAGGCGCTGCCGACCAGGCCGATCTCCTCCTCCACGACCCAGAGGAACACGAACTCGTGCCGGGCCGTGGCTGGATCCAACTCTCGGAGCGCCAGGATCTGGGCGGCCGAGCCCACCCGATCATCGAAGGAGCGGCCCGTCGCCCGGGTTCCGGCGAGGCGCACGAACTCCTTGGGGTTGGTGACCGTCTGTCCGACCTCGATGCCCAAGGCTTCCACTTCGGCCCGGGATCGGGCGCCCACGTCGACCCTGGTCGGGCCGCCGGCGCGGATGCGACTTGGCTGGCTGGTGTCCTCGCGGGGGACGAAAACACCGTTGATGGGGTCGTCTTCCTTGTGGACGATGGCTGGAGTGCCCTCCCACAGCCAAGGAGAAAACCCGCCCCGGCCTCGCACCGTAAGCAAGCCGTCTTTACCGATCTCGGTGACCCTGGAAACCCGTCTCGTCCATATGAGCCACGAACACCGACACGGGCTCACCCTGACCCACGCGAACCCAGACATTACCAGCAGAATCCACCTCGGGATCGGCCCAGTCGGGTAGGTTGTCGAGGACCGCCTTTCGGACCTCACCTTCGTCGCCCGAGACGCCGTACGTCTCCACGAGCTCTTCCAGGAGCCGAGCCGCGCTCTCGATCCGCTCCGGGGTCACCTGACCATGGAGCGGCCCGGCCAAAAGGGCGAGAATGAGTGGGGGGGCCCCCACCGCCCATCGTCCCATGGACCCGCCCCTCATCCGCCACCTCCGATCCATCGCTCGAGGCTACGGGTCAACGCCCTCACCTCACGTAGGTCGATGGTCTCGGCGGGCCATCCTTCGTATCGGGTCTCCAGGCCGCGCTCCTCCACGGATCCGAACATCTCGGAAAGGCTCCCTGGCGCCGGGTAGTCGAGCAGAACGGTCTGGTCGAAGGGGCCGTGGGCGTTGGCCACCGTCATCAGGCCTCGGTGACGGATGTGACTCTCCACCACGAAGGCCGCCACCACCGTGCCACGCGCATTGGGGCGGTTCATGACCGCCCGGGCGAGAGCCGCGCACGACCCGCGCTGGCCGGATTCGGGGCCTGCCAACAAGCTGTCTCCGTACTCGACGGCAGTCTTGAGCATGGCGACCGGATTCACCATGTCGATCCCCAGTCCCCGGACCTCGTCCCCCGACGCCGCCCCCACGTCGACGTACGCATCGTCCACGGTAAACGCGTCTGTGGCGAAAGAGCGTCCACGCGCTAGGTGTGTGGACCGTACCGCCATGACCCCGGCGATGGGTCCCCGGTCACCCCACACGGTGATGCGGTGCCCCTCGTGGGATTGATCGAAGGTCCAGGGGGCGCCGCCTCCAACCCTCCTGAGGGTGAGCCATCCGTCCTCTCGGATCCCGCCCACCACGTACCCCCACTCGTCCATGGGGCAGGCGACGAGGCGGCGCGGACTCCCAGATCCGAGCACAGACACCACACTGCCGGCCCGATCGCGCTGCGCCCCGGGCACCAGATCTTCGAGAACAAGGGCGAAGGTGCCCTCGTACCCGCTTACGGCGGTGAGGCCCACGAACCACCCGGCGAGATCCGGTCCTTCACGGGCCGTTTGGGCCCCGGCCGGGTTGGCCCAGAGCAGAACGGCGGCCACACAGGCCGCCGCTCCCAAAGGCGAGGATCTACGTTGTCGTGTCATCTCTCTCCCTAGACCCAGCCCCTCGACCGAAACGACCGCAGCGTGTCGGCCCAGTGCTCCATATCCTCCGGCAGGCCGAACGAGACCCGGTTGTAGTCGAACATGGGCGGGAATATCCGACCGACGCTGATGCCCTCCATTTGGAAGCGTTCGATGTAGGTCTCCAGATCACCATTGATCTGGTGCATGAGGAAGTTGGCGTGGCTGGGCAGATACCCCAGACCCAGCTTATCCAACGCTCCCTGGGTGATCTGGCGAGACCGCTTGTTCATCGCCAGCGTCCGCTCGACGTGACCGTCATCCGCGAGGCTCGCGAGACCCGCCTGGATGCCCATCATGTTCCGGCTGTTCTGGGCGACGAACGCCTGGATGCGCCGTACGGTGTCGGGGTGGGCGAGGCCGTAGCCGAGGCGGAGGCCCGCCATCCCGTAGATCTTCGAGAAGGTCCGCGAGACCAGAACGTTCGGCCGCTCGTCGATCCACTTGACGGCCGACCAGTAGCCGGGCTCGTCCACGAGCTCGCAGTAGGCCTCGTCGACGATGAAGAAGACCGACTCGGGCGCGTCCTGGATCCACGCATCGACCTCAGAGCTGGGCGTAAGCGTCGCAGTCGGATTGTTGGGGTTGCAGATATAGACGACCGAAGGCCCTCGCGCCCGCAGCGTCTCGTCCCGCATGCGCCCGAGGTCGTGGGCGTAACGGAAGTCGAGGGGCACCTTGATCAGCCTGTACGGATGGTTCTCCGAATAGTCGACGGGGTCCTCCCACGTCGGCGTGGCTATGATCAGCGGCATGTTGGGAGACGCCAGCGCCTGGATCGTCGCCTGGATGATCTCGCTCGAGCCGGACCCGATGAACACGTTGTCGGCCCGCACGCCCACCTTGGCGGCGATGGCCGGGAAGAGATCCTGCTCCCAGTTGCGCGGGTAGCGGTTGGCCACCGTGATGGCCTCGATGACGGCCTCGCGTGCCGCCTCGGAGAGGCCCAGGGGATTCTCGTTCGAGCTCAAGCGAAGCGAGCCGTCCGGGGCCAGATAGGGTCGGGACGAAAGGAGCGCGGCCAAACGGTTGGTCTGGGCGGCGGCCGGGGCTCCCGTGGCGGTGGCAACCGAAGCCAGTGTGCTGGCCCTCAGGAATCCTCTGCGATCCATGGTACATCTCCTCTGCAGGCGGTGGCGGGCGGTGTGTCGAGAATGGATAACTAGGGGATGGAGGGCGGGTTTGCCAGTCTGTTGCGCCCAAGCCGCGATCAGCGGGTCAACGCGTGCATCATGGAGGGGGCAGTCGGCCATGGTCGCCCGTCTCCTCGTAGAGCCTCGCCAGACGGTCCGGCGCCAGAGGCATCAGGGAGACGATGAGACCCAAAATGACCGCGTCACGTTCGTGCTGGGAGTGGTGGCCGTGCTCGCGTCCTGGCTGCCGGCCAGGCGGGCGGCGAAGGTGGATCCCATGCGGGCGCTGCGGTCGGAGTAGGCGACCGAAGCCCTGCGGACGGGGCCCACGAAGAATCAGCCTCCCGGTGGGAGAAAAGGGTTGAGAGGGTGATGGGGCACGCGAGGGCCGACCTCGGCCTGCCCTACGGTGTCGGCACTATTCTCTTGAACGCATTAGCGCGCGTCTTCAAGGTCAGACTTTCCGACCCGATCCACCCCAGAGGGATGTTTTGCTCACAGTACGTAGCGCACAGCTTCAGTGAAGGAGGCCTCGATCTCGTCCCCCGCCAGCCTGACATCGTTACATGGCCGGAGGACATCCTCAATTCGAAGTACGTACACGGCAACTATGAGGGTACGCTCAAGTCGGACCGTAACGCTCCCCCCAGGCCCAAGCAGGTCCAGTTCATCCGTCCGTCGTGGCGAAAGCGAGGGAAAGCCGGGGGGCACGACTACTCACATTGAGCCGTGTGGGCGTTTCCCGGCCGCAGGTGCTCCTCAACCGGTCGGACGACCTATAGACCAGCGTCGGTACTCCCACCGCCGCCGCTCCGTTCCCGGTGAGCGATAGCGTCGCTCTGTGCGCCTCGAACCGGTCGGCCGTCTCCGGCGGTCAGCCCGGTAAGAAAGGAATCGCACGCTGCCGACACGTGCAGTGGCGCCCACCCCTTCTGGTGGCTTAGCTTCGGTCGTCGACCCTCCCCGTCGATCCTGGAGGTCCCATGGAGATCAGCGTTCGTCTGTGTCGTACCTACGGTCTCGCCTTGGTCGCTCTGGGAGCGACGGCGTGCGCCCCGAGCGGTGAAGAGCCTACGAGCTCGTCCAGCGACCCGATCCCAGAGCCGCAATTCACGCTGCCGGCCGAAAACACCCACGCACGTTGGAGTCGCACGATTCCGCCCGTGCTGACCGTCCCGTCCGGGGCCGTCGTCGAGGTCTTCACCCAAGAGGCCACCGGAGGCCAGCTATCCATAGAGTCGACGTTGGACGACCTCGCCACCCTGGACTTTGACCGCATCCATGCGTTGACCGGGCCGGTCTTCGTTGAGGGAGCGGAGCCCGGCGACGTGTTGGCCGTGACGCTGCACGAAATCGAGGTTGGGGATTGGGGATGGGCTGCCATCGTACCCGGGTTCGGGTTCCTGGCGGACGTGTTCACCGAGCCCTACCTGAAGCTCTTCGAGCTCGGGCCCGGCGCCACCCATGCCGTCTTCAACGACCGCATCCGATTGCCCCTGGCTCCTTTCGCCGGAGTGATGGGCGTGGCCCCCGACACCGACTCACTCCTGATCACGATTCCCCCGCGCGTTAACGGCGGCAACATGGACAACCGGCACATGACGGCGGGGACCATCGTGTACTTCCCCGTCTTCGTGGAGGGGGCGCTGTTTTCAATCGGTGACACGCATGCGGTTCAGGGGAACGGCGAGGTCTCGGGCACGGCCCTTGAGGCACCAATGCGAATCGTCTACGAACTGAACGTGCTCAAGGGGGGACGGGCACTCCGGGAGCCCGAGTACGAGACCGACGAGTACTACGCCGTGACGGCCTTCGGCACCACCATCGACGAGGCGGCAAGGAAGGCCAGTCTGTTTATGATCGACTACCTGGTGGCCGACCACGGGATGGATCGGGCCGATGCCTACGTGCTGGCTTCCCTGGCCGGCGACCTCAAGATCTCGGAGGTGGTGGACATGCCGCACTATCTGGTGAGCATGCACATGCCGAAGGAGGTGCTGGGGGTAGGCAGATAGGCCTCCCGGGCGGCGGTAACCAAGAACGACGCACCGAGCCCGCCCCCGTGGAGGGACTGCTAGCCTGCCTCTATCGCGCCGGTCGCTCGAGGTCCCCGGCGTGTAGCTCGTCGTAGAAGTCGAACATCTCGCGGTTGTACTCCGGATCGCGGGCCTGCTCGAAGGGCTCGATGATCTGGAAGAGGATCCTGAGTCGCTGCGGCATGGTCAGGTGCTCGCGGAGGTCCTCGGCCTCCAGGAACCCGTGGGCACGGAGCTGCTGGGTCTTTCGGAAGTACGACTTGATGAGCCGGCGGGCGGCGTTGGTCTCCCGGACGACCCGCTGCTCCTCTGCAGGGCGATCTTCCATCGCGTCCAGGGTGGCGAACAACTCGGTTGCCCAGTCCTCTCCCCGGTCCTTCACCCACCGACGCACGTGCCCGACGGCCCGGTAGTAGTCGTCCGACCAGAACTGATCGTGGAGGTGGGAGATCAGCAGGCCGCGTTTCTCACCTTTCATGGCTTCGCATCAGCGCCGGATAAATCTCCGACCGACGGCACGAGTGATGAAGCGCACCCGATCCGCAGCGGAATGCGGCCAGCGCCCGGAACGGGCCTCGAACAGGTGCGAGGAGTGAAGGCGTCACGATCGGCCCCCAGTTGCGGAGTGCTCGAAGCACGCGTGGGCGATAACCTGTCTGCCGGGTCACCACCCCGGCAAGTGCGGCAGCGAGCCACCCGCCCTGACGGTCGGCGATGTCGCCTTCGCCGAAAGCGAGCTTCTCGGCCTTAACGAGGCACGTCGGCTCGAGCTCGCCACGCTCACCGCTTTCGGCCTGTCCACGGCCCGCGGAGAGCCTCCTTCACCTGGGAGGGAGTGAGATCCGGCGCCGCCTACCCCATCGAACTGGCACCCGGCTCGTAGCCGAGCGAAACACTGGAGGGGTCGGGGCCGTAGAAGGAACACATGAAGGCTCAGACCAAGCGCAAGCTCGTGTTCCTCGGTGGCTTTGCTGCGTACTTCAGTGCGCTCTGGTTCCTGTGGGACACCTCCGCCGTGTATCCGTTGAAGGTCTTCGTAGTCCTGCTCCACGAGATCAGCCACGCCGTCGTGGCCTTGGCGACGGGTGGGACCATCGAGCGGATCGTCCTCGACCCCAATCAGGGGGGTGCTTGTTACTGCCCAGGCGGGAATGCATTTGCGACCCTCACAGCCGGGTATCTCGGCAGCCTGGCCTGGGGTGGCCTCCTCGTCACCGCGGGACAGGCCAAGCGCATCAACAGCCGCTGGGTGACGGGAGCTGCCGGCATCCTGGTTGTCGCCCTTACCCTCGCTTACGTCCGAAGCACGTTCGGGTTCGGATTCGGGTTGGCCTTCGGCCTGGCCCTCGTCATCGGGGCTGCCAAGCTGTCGGCGGCCGTCAATCAAGGGATCCTTGTCACGCTCGGGCTGACGAGCTGCCTCTACGCCATCCTCGACATCAAGAGCGACATCCTGGACCGGCCCGAGCTCCAGTCCGACGCCGCCATGCTCGGCGATCTGACGGGCATACATACGGTGGTCTGGGGGAGCCTTTGGATCACCGTCGCCGTACTGGCCAGCGCCTGGCTATTCCGCCGTTCGTACCGCAATGCCTGACGGAGACCGTATGTAGGATACCGTATGTAGTGGTGTCACGGCGTACTACAAGCCGTGGTTGATTTCCTCTTGATCTCATCGGGTCGGCCCCGTAGGTTGGCGTTGACCTATGGACGGTCTGGGCCGCCCCGGCCCCCCAGTGAGGGGGAAAGGACGCGGACCACGGGTCCTCGAGCCCGCCGGCGATACGCCCACAGTTGAACCGAAATAAGGAGGTGATCAATTGTCTAGTCCAAGTAGCCTGTCCAGCCTGGCAAGGGCAAGCGATCGCCGTTTCGGTCTGTAGGAGCCGAATCGGCTTCAGCTGTTCGCGCCATAAGCGGCCATCGCGCCGGGTTGCGACAGAAGAAACGCGCCGTCGGGCCGGCTGACCCGACGGCGCGTTGTTTTTTGCAGGTGGGCCTCCCGCGGGATGGCCCAGGCGTATGTTTCAGCCGAAGTAGTCCGGCGCGTTTCCCGGCTTCCATTTTATGTTGCAGCCGACGCTGGACCGATGCTCGCCCGAGATGGGCCTTCCTTCCAGCAGAGCATCAGTGGCCGTCCTCAAGTCATCCCCGGTCACGGGCACGCCGTTGCCCGGCCGGCTGTTGTCGAACTGCCCTCGATAGACCAGGCGGCGCTCTCCATCGAAGAGAAAGAAGTCAGGCGTGCAGGCGGCGGCATAGGCCTTCGCCACCGACTGATCCTCGTCGAACAGGTACGGGAAGGTGTACCCCACCTCCTCCACCTCACGAGCCATCATCTCGGGACTGTCCTCCGGATGGGTCTCGACGTCGTTGGAGTTGATGCCGACCACGGCGAGCCCCTTCTCCTGGTACACCCGAGCGAAGTCGGCGAGCTCGGCACGCAGGTGCTTAACGAACGGGCAATGGTTGCAGAGGAAGACCACCAGCAGACCGGGTGCGTCTGCTAAGTCGTCGAGTGAGACGATTCCACCGTGGGTGTCGGGAAGCGCGAACCCTGGAGCCTCCGTACCGATGGGGGCCATCGTCGATGCGGTCTTGACCACGGATCCTCCTCCGTTTCGGTGGTTGGACGGCGAGGTGCCGGTCCAAGACCCGGTACCCAGGAGTCCCTGGTGTGGATCCACGGTCGTGACTCCGCCCGGCGTTGTCTGGCGCGCACCTTTCTACTCGGCACGCAGCGACTCCATGGGATCCACCTGGGCAGCCCGCGTGGCCGGAAGAGCTGATGATCAACTAACCGAGGAGGACAAGCCGAAGCCAGCGGGAAGTGTTCAGCCACCGCAGTCAGCGGTCAGCTTCCGTCACCATCCTTGAGTTGTTCGGGCAACGTGACAAGGTCGAGCACCTTGAAGCGCCGCTCGCCCATCGGTAGCTCGATGGTCACCTCTTCGGCCTGACGTGCTCCCATGAGCCCACGACCGATGGGTGAGGCCATGGAGACCTGTCCCCCGTCCAGATCCATGAAGTCACCGGCCACGATGGTCAGCTGCTTCACCTCGTCCAGGGCCAGGTCGTGGATCTCGACCTTCGACCCGAAGCCCACTCGATCGGCGGGCATGGCATCGACGTCGATCATCGAGAGCTCGGACATGCGGCTGGCAAGGTGGCCGATGCGAGCTTGGACGAACTGCTGTCGCTCGAGGGAAGATTTGTACTCGGCGTTCTCGCGCAGGTCGCCCAGCTCAACGGCCTTTTGAATGCGTTCCGGGAGAAGGACGTTGAGCTCGTGTGTCAGCAGCTCGATCTCCGCCTCGATTTTCTGGCGAATCTCATCCAACATGAGGCAACGGTCCTGAAGGCAATGCTGAAACAGGTGGGCCTGGGTGGCCCCCGGCGAAGAAAGCAGCCCACTCCGGTCCGGTCCCGAGGAGCGGCCCGCGCGCTGAAGTTAGCGCCTCGCGCAGTTGGAGCGAAAGAGCATCCGCGGTCGACACGACCTACGTGTGGTGTCCCAGAAGTTCACGAGCCACCGAGAGTGCCGAGGCGCCGGATCCGGGGTACCCGCGCCGTTAGGCGTGGGTCAGGCGCGACGACGAGGAATAGCAGCGCGGGCACCGCGGCCGAAGGCCGTGGTCCGAGGAGGAGGAACGCCGCAAGGCCGATGCATCGGTGCTCGAGCCGAGCGACCTTCATGCTCGTCGTGAGCGCCGAGTTGACCGCGAGACGATCGAGCGCAGCGAGATCAATGGCCGAGACACTTCTGGGACACCACACTACCTGCTCCCGGCGGACCGTAGGGTCGCAGGGTATCGCGGCCTATCTCTCGCGCTCGAGGGTCCGGGTGAGGCACGTGGGCCCGCCCGAGCCTTTGACGCAGATCTCGGCTGCCTTGAACACGTGAGCCTCGGCGCCTGCAGCCTCCATCCGTCGCCTCGTCTCGGGATTCCCCTCGGTTACGACGCATAGCGGGGAGTGAATCGAAGAAGGCTTCAGGTGGTGCCGTCGAAGGGCACTACCCGACGCTTGGCGGGTGCTACCCCTCCCGGGGATCCCCTTCGTCCAGCACCTTCTGGGTGCGCTCGGCGCGGTAGCGCCGAACGGCCTCCCGAATCTCCGGGAACTTGTTGCCTAGCATCTCGCCGGCCAAAAGCGCGGCGTTTGTCGCCCCCGGCTTGCCGATGGCGACCGTCCCCACGGGGATGCCCGCCGGCATCTGAACCGTGGACAGGAGGGAATCCAGTCCGTCCAGGGCCCATCCCTTGGTGGGGACGCCCAGGACCGGGACGACGGTCTTGGCCGCCATCATCCCTGCCAGGTGGGCCGCCCCGCCGGCGCCGGCGATGATGACCTCGAGTCCTCGCTCTTCCGCAGTCGAAGCGTACTCGATGCAGAGGTCGGGAGTGCGGTGACCGGAGATAACCCGGACCTCGTGAGGGATCCCGAGGCTCTCCAGTGCTTCTACGGCCCGACTCATGGTCTCCCAGTCGGACCGGGAGCCCATGACCACGCCCACGAGTGGCTTGGAGTCATTCATGGGAGGGAGCTTGGGTCGGGCATGGACGCGGGTCAATAGGGGACGGCCGCGTCTCGACAATGACGGCCTCGTCGCCTACACTCGCGGACACCATGACCGACATGACTCGGCCTCCCGAAGGCCCGCCCGTCTGGCCGTCCCACCGCCTGGATCTTCTGGCATTCCTGCCCATGATCCAGATGGTCTGGAGCGACGGCGTTCTGACCCCCGACGAGCTGCTGGTCCTGTGCGAGGGGTTGGAGGATCAGGAATGGCTCGATCCTGAAGGCCGGGAGATCCTGAGGAGCTGGCTCCGTCCCGACTCACCCCCGACCCCGACGGCCGTCGTGGAGCTGCGCGAGATCGTCCGGAGCTGGTGGCCCGAAGACCGGCGCGTGCCCGATTCGCTTGCGGGCCTGGGGCTCGAGCTGCTCCGCGGGGCGGGGCTGACGGCGGGACCCTGGAGCGAGGATCGCGCGCCGGAGGCCCTCGCCCGGGCCGAGGAGCGCCTTGGGATACCCGGGCCGGAAGCCGTTCGAGAGCTGCTGGGCGTCTCCGGCCCCCCCCGCAGCGAGCGCCACCGGCACGCACGCTTTTTGGATTGAGTCTCTCGGCCGACACCTGAACGACACGCACGTTGACATACGGACCCGCGTCCTCGAGCTCATGAAATCCCCCGAGCTGGCCCTGCCGGTGGGGCTGCCTCGAGGCGAGTACCCGGAGGCCTACGGCGGCCGGGACGACCCGGGCGCGGCCATTGCGGTCTTCGAGACTCTGGCCTACGGAGACCTGAGTGTGCTGGTCAAGTTCGGGGTACAGTTTGGGCTCTGGGGTGGAAGCATCCTCCAGCTCGGCACCGCGCACCATCACGAGGCCTACCTCGCTAGGATAGCCTCCCTGGAGCTTCCGGGCTGTTACGGGATGACAGAAACGGGGCACGGCTCGAACGTGCGGGATCTCGAGACGGTCGCCTGCTACGACGCGGAAGCCGGAGGGTTCGTCGTTCATACCCCCTCGCCGGACGCAAGAAAGGACTGGATCGGAAACGCGGCCCTCCACGGCCGCATGGCCACGGTCTTCGCCCAGTTGGAAGTGGGCGGCACGCGCCACGGAGTCCACGCGTTCGTGGTTCCCATCCGGGACGGTGACGGCCAACCTCTTCCCGGAGTGACCATCACCGATCGGGACGAAAAGGTGGGCCTGAACGGGGTCGACAACGGGACCCTGTCCTTCCACGACGTTCGGATCCCCAGAGGGAACCTCCTCAACCGCTTCGGCGAGGTGACCCCCGAGGGCGTCTACTCGAGCCCGATCCCGAGCTCCGGTCGCCGTTTCTTCACAATGCTGGGCACGCTCGTGGCCGGCCGGGTGAGCGTGGCGGCCGCGTCCGTGAGCGCCGCCAAGACCGCCCTCACCGTGGCAATACGTTACGGCGATAGACGCCGGCAGTTCGGGCCGTTCGGCTCGGAGGAGGCCCCCGTCCTCGACTACCGGGTCCACCAACGCCTCCTGTTGCCCCGGCTCGCCACCACCTACGGGCTACACTTCGCGGTCCGGGACCTCATCAGGCGTTACACAGCAGCGCCCGACGGGGCGGTGGAGGTCGACGCCGCAGGTCTCAAGGCCTACGCATCCACCTCCGCGGTGGCGACGATCCAGGCCTGCCGGGAGGCCTGTGGCGGCCAGGGGTATCTGGCGGCCAATCGCCTGGGTGTCCTGCGGAACGATGTCGACGCCTTCACCACGTTCGAGGGCGCCAAGGGGCTGTTGTCGGGCTATGGGGACGAGTTGGGAGACCTGAGACTCTGGGGGATGCTTCGACACGTGGCCGAGCGGGCAGGAGTGCGTTTGACGCAGATGCACCCAGTCGTCACTCGGAGAACCGACGAGGATCACCTCCGGGACCCCGAATTCCACGTGGCCGCCTTCCGATACAGGGAGGATCGCCTATTGGCCTCCGCGGCCAGGCGTCTCAGGGATCTCCTGGAAGACGGTGTGCACTCCTTCGACGCCATGAACCGCACGCAGGACCACCTCGTTACCCTGGCGCGCTCCCACGTCGAGCGCCTCGTCCTGGAACGCTTCCGGAACGCTGTCGTGCGTGCTCCGACTCCCGGGCTCTCGGAGGTCTTGGATGGCCTGGCCACGCTCTATGCCCTGGCCACCATGGAGACGAACCGGGCCTGGTACCTCGAGAGCGGCTGGCATCGTGAGGGGCCACCGGCTCGCCTTGGAGTGGTATTACCCGGTCCATGAGGATCTGAACGGGCCCCAGCTGTCAGCTGATCGGACCTTGGTCGCTTCCTGGCAGATCGTGTTCTAGCGTTCCGCTGCCGAAGTTCGCGAGCCACCAAGAGGGTCGGGGCGCCGTGGGATCAAGGCGGGACGACGCGGCGTAGCGCAAGCTACGGTAAGGAGTCCCAACGCCGAGCCCACGGATGCACCGTGCCCTCGACTGGCCGAGACGATTCGGTAGCGGGACACTAGACCACGCGTACCATGTGGTAGGCCTTCTTCCCTTTCCTCAGCACCAGAAAGCGGCCCTCCACCGCGTCTTCGAGCCGGACCTTGGCTTCCACGTCCTGTACCCGGACGTTGTTCACATAGATACCGCCTCCCTCGATGGAGCGGCGGGCATCACCCCGTGAGCTCGCCACCCCGGCCGACGCCAGCAGGTCGAGGATCCCTTTCCCCTCCCCTTCCAACTCCGCCCGCGGTATCTCGCTGGAGGGTACGTCGGCGAATATGTCGGCAATCTCGTCTGCCCCCAGGCCCGTGAGCTCGCCCCCGAAGAGGACGGCCGTCGCTGCTTGGGCGCCGGCCAGGCCCGTCTCGCCGTGGACACTCCTCGTGACCTCCTCCGCCAGCCTCCGATGGGCCGCCCTCTCGTGCGGGCGCTCGGCCAACTCCGCCTCTTCGACCGCGATCTCGTTGGCGTCCCGCAGCGTGAAGTACTTGAGGTATCGGACGACGTCGCCGTCAGCGACGTTCATCCAGAACTGGTAGAACCGATAGGGAGAGGTGAGCATGGGGTCGAGCCAGACGGACCCCGCCTCGGTCTTGCCGAACTTGCGGCCCCCGGCCCCGGTCACCAGCGGGTAGGTGAGGCCGTGGGCCTTCTCGCCCCTCATCCTCCTGACCAGGTCGATTCCCGCCGTAATGTTCCCCCACTGGTCGCTGCCGCCCATCTGGAACGTGCACCCGTAGTGCTCGTTGAGGGCCACGAAGTCGTAGGCTTGCAAGAGCGCGTAGCTGAACTCCGTGTAGGAGATCCCCACGTCCTCGTCCTCCAGCCGACGCCGTACCGACTCCTTCTTCAAGAGAGCGTTCACCGAGAAGTGCTTTCCGACGTCCCGAAGGAAGTCGACCATTGCGATGTCGCCGAGCCACTCCAGGTTGTCCACCGTGCGGGCCGGGTTGGTGGCACACTCGAAGTCGAGAAAGTGCTCGAGCTGAACCTGCATGGACGCCAGGTTCTCGGCGGCCTCTTCCTTGGTGAGAAGCTGCCGCTCTTCGATCTTCCCGGACGGATCCCCGATGAGCCCGGTACCCCCGCCCACGAGCACGATGGGGTGGTGCCCCATACGCTGGAGGTGTACGAGACCCATGATGGGCATGAGGGAGCCCACGTGGAGACTCGGCGCCGTGGGATCGAAGCCGATGTATCCGCTCACGGACCCCTCCTGAAGGGCCGCGCCGGCCCCTTCGGTGGCGTCCTGCAACATCCCGCGCCAGCGGTATTCTTCCAGTAGGCTCATTTCGCTCGGTTCAGTTGGCGCCGATTCCGACCAGGCGGGCCCGTACCTCCGCCCGGTCAATCTTGCCGTTGGCGTTCCTGGGAAGCTCTTCCGCGATGGCGAGCCGTCTGGGCACCTCGGCACCCGAGACCCGCTCCCGTACGGCGGACTCCAGCGCTTGTATGTCCAGCACCCCGGATTCAGGGACGACCAGGGCCCCCACCACCTCACCCCAGGTGTCGTCGGAAATACCGACCACGGCGACGGCGGCTACACCCGGAAAATCCAGAATCACCTCCTCGACCGACTTGGGATCGATGTTGACCCCGCCGGATATGATGCGTTCGTCCATGCGTCCGGTGATCCACAGGTGTCCTTCCTCATCGAGGGTGCCGAAGTCTCCGGTGGCCAGCCATCCGTCTTCGTCGACGAGGGACGGAGCCACTGTCGGCCCACGTACCCAGATCTCTCCGCTCTCCAGCAACCGGAGCTCGACCCCGTCGATGGGAAAGCCGACCGTGCCCGACTTTTCCGCCACGAGCTCGGGAGGCGCGGTGGCGACCTGCGAGCAGGCCTCGGTCAGACCGTAGGAAAGGGCCACGGGGTATCCCCGGTCGAGAGCCTCCTCCACCAGCCGCTCCCCGGCTGCCGCCCCACCGATGAGCAGGCAGCGAAGGCTGGATGGAACGGGCGCGCCGCCACGAGCATCGAGGAGCTGGCGGAGCATGGTCGGAACGAGTGACGTGTGCGTGACCTCTCCCTGGTCGATGAGCTCCGCCAGGGTCCTCGGGGAGTACGCCCCCCGAACGAGGAGGCACGATCCCGAGTGCACCACCCTGTGGACCAGGGCCAGCCCGCCGATATGGGCCAGAGAGAGCGACGCATACCAACGATCATCCGGTCCCAGGTCCAGACGGGCCGCCACCGCCCGCGCGCTCGCGTCCAGGGCATCCATGGTCACCGGCACGAGTCCGGGCTCGCCGGACGTGCCGGATGTCGAGAGGAGGGCGAAGGTCCGGGGTGCCCCCACCTCTTCCCCCACGCCGCCTTGGCCAGGGGGCGGCTTGGGCAAGTCGTCCACAGTCGTGAACCAGTCCGGGTCCAGTCCCAGCCCGAGCACGTCAGCATCAGTGCTCAACAAAAGGTCGGGCCCGACCGCATCCAGGGCCCGCTCCATCGCTTCCGATCCCAGTCGGGGGCTCAGAACGGCCAGGGTGGCTCCGGTGCGAGGAACCGCGAAAAGGGCCTGGACCGAGAGGGCGCTCTGGTGAGAGACCAGGGCCACAGTGGCTGCGGAGCCCGAGCCGAAGGGCGCCAGGCGGCGGGCCATCCGCGCCACGGCGGCATCGAGCTGGGCGTAAGTCCAGACCTGAGCCCCGTCATCCAGGGCCGGAGCGTCGGGCCGGCTCCCGGCGGCGGCGTGGAGAGGATCGCTCATCCGAAGGCCAAGCCCACGCTGAGCAGCACGCCGTAGAGCGCCACCACCCGCGCGGTTCCCGGTAATGCAGGGACCAACTCCCGGGCGTCGTCCTTCGTCATGACTAGGGTCACCGGAGTGATCGAGGCAATGCCGGCCCCGAGGGCGACGAGCGCAATCCCGGGCCACCCGTAAAGCGCCACGCCCAGAACCGGCACCGCGAACCCCACACCCATCAGCAGGACGTATTCGATTCTGCTACCGAGCCGGCCGAGGCGCACCGCGAGGGTGCGCTTGCCGGCCGCCGCGTCGGTGTCGAGGTCCCTCACGTTGTTGGCCACCAATATGGCCGTGTTCAGGGAGCCGATTCCAACGCCGGCCACGAGTGCGTCACCGGGAAGCGCCAGGGCCTGGACCCAGTACGTCCCACCCACCGCCACCAGGCCGAAGAATACGAACACGAAGGGATCGCCGAGCCCATGGTAGGCCAGTGGGTAGGGGCCTCCCGTATAGGCCACGGCACAGATGAGTGAACCCAACCCGATCCATACGATGGGCCATCCGCCCACCGAGACGAGATAGACGCCTATGAGGAACGCCACGAACAGCGTGATGACCATTCCCCACCACACCTGCTTGGGCGGGATCAGGCCGGCCTGGGTCACCCTGAGGGGACCCACCCGATCCTCGGTGTCGCCCCCCCGAAGAAAGTCGTAGTAGTCATTGGCGAGATTCGTCCCGATCTGGATGAGGAGCGCACCCAGGAGAGCGGCCGCTGCCGGGGCAGCTCGGTAGGTGCCGTGGGCCCCAGCCAGGCCCATCCCCACGAACACGGGAGCCGCCGCCGCCGACAATGTCTTAGGACGTGCGGCTAGAATCCAGGCGCGGGTGCGGGAGATGGGTTCTACCACGGCAGCCACGGAAACTGCCGGAAGTTCGCCTTCCGCTTCTCGAGGAACGCGTTCTTCGCCTCCTTCGCCTCTTCCGTCATGTAGTAGAGCATGGTGGCGTTCCCGGCCAGCTCCTGGATTCCCGCCTGGCCATCGACATCCGCGTTGAAGGAGGACTTGAGAAGCCTGATGGCCAGGGGGCTCTTGTCGAGGATCTCCTGGGCCCAGCGCCAGCCCTCCATCTCCAGCTCCTCGACGGGCACGACCTTGTTCACCATGCCCATCTCGAGCGCCTCCTGCGCGCTGTAGTGGCGGCAAAGGTACCAGATCTCCCGAGCCTTCTTCTGACCCACCATCCGGGCAAGAAACGACGCCCCGAAGCCGCCGTCGAAGCTTCCGACCCTGGGGCCCGTCTGACCGAATACGGCGTTGTCGGCCGCGAGCGTGAGATCACATACGATGTGGAGCACGTGGCCACCGCCGAGGGCGTATCCTGCCACAAGGCAGATCACAGGCTTCGGCATGCTGCGGATATAGCGCTGCAGCTCGAGTACATTGAGCCGGGGCACCCCGTCTTCTCCCACGTAGCCCGCGTCCCCTCGGACCTTCTGATCTCCCCCTGAGCAGAAGGCGTAGACCCCGTCCTCCGCCGGGCCTTCTCCGGTGAAGAGCACCACCCCGATGCGTGTGTCTTCGCCCGCGTTCCTGAAGGCTTCCTGCAGCTCCAAGAGGGTCCCGGGCCGGAAGGCGTTGCGGATGTGGGGCCGGTTGATGGCAATGCGGGCCACCCCGTCGGCCTTCCTGTAGGTGATGTCTTCGTACTCCTTGACCACCTCCCACTGCGGCTCACTCATCTCGGGCATCCTAGGTCTCGAGTCATTGCCGTAGTCATGTGTCGATCGAGCGCAGGTCACGCCATCTCGATCTCGCGTCGGACCGCCTCGGCCACCGCCCCGATCACCTCCCGATGCCGACGCTGATTCTCGCCGCGGTCCGTTCGAATCTCCAGAATCCGGGGTCCCGGCTCAAGCAGGGCCTCACGAAGAGTCTCCGAGGTGCGGGTCGGGTCGTCCAGGCGATGATACGGAATCCCGTACAGATCCGCGGCGTGGCGAAAGTCGAGCCCATGCGGCGTTGCAAAATAGCGAGTGAACTCGGGCTCGTGCTCCTGGATGGGGAGCATGTGGAAGATGCCTCCCCCGTCGTTGTTGATCACCACGAAGAGCACGTTCGGCGGATTCTCTCTGACCGCGAGCAGTCCATTCATGTCGTGGTAGAAGGCCAGATCTCCGAGCACAGCCACCATGGGCGGCTCATTCCGGTCTGCCGAATCGCCGGCTCGTGAAGAAGTCCCTGCCGCGATTCCCGCCACCGTAGAGACGATTCCGTCGATCCCGCTGGCACCTCGATTCCCGAAAATGCGAAGACGCTTCGGCCCTGCCCCTCCGAACGCGTCCAAATCCCTCACCGGCATGGAGTTGGAGACGAAGAGGGTACCCCCCTCCGGGAGGGTCTCCACCACAGCCGAGAGGACATCTCCCTCGAAGAAGTCGCCACCAACCCTCTGCACCGCCTCGCGGGCGGCTCGGTCGAGGCGCTCCCACACCCCGCTCCATCCGGCCGGCGCGACGGTTTGGGACACGCCGGTCGCCACCTCGGCGAGTAGCGCCGCCACGTCGGCCTGTACGTAGCGGGACTCGGTAGACAAGGAGTTCTTCTGCGGGTGTCCTGCCCCGATCACGATCTGGGGCACGCTTCCACACTCCTCCAGGAAGGTCAGGACCCCGGCCGACGTGGGAGGCCGCCCGACTCGGAGGATGAGGTCGGGCCGAAGCCGGCCCCGCGCCGCGGGGTCCCGGAGGAAGAGGTCCGATGTCGCGATCGGAGGTGACCCACAGTCGTGTCCGAAGCGTGCCCCGGCGAGAGGGTCCGCGAGAAGGGGGAAGCCGGTGGCTGCGGAAAGACGGATCAGGGCAGGCCCGGCGCGGTCGGGATCGGCAACGGGGCCGGTCACGATGAGCCCCCTCTCGCCGCCTCGAAGAAAGCTGACGAGCCCCTCCACCTCCCCGGCCCTGAGAGCGCCGCCGGAGCTGGGAGGGGCCTCCATGGGAGCTCCGTCGGGCCGGCCGTCCAAGCCCCATGGATCCGCCTCCCGTAGGCTTTCCGCTCTCGCCGGATCCATCTCGACGGGCTCCAGCGGCTTGTCGAACGGGAGGTTCACGTGGACCGGCCCAGGATCGGGCCCCAGGGTCCGGGCCACGGCCCTGCAGGCCAGAGCCCTCGTTTCCCGCAGGTTCTCCAGGGCTGGGTCACCGGCGTCGAGGCTCTCCCTGGCATACGACCCGTAGATGCCCTCTTGATCGATGGTCTGGTTGGCGTCGGAGCCACGAAGGCGGAGGGGTCGGTCCGCCGTAAGGACCAGCAGAGGCACGCCACTCCGGGACGCCTCGATGACGGCGGGAAAGAGGTTGGCCGTGGCGGTACCCGACGTGGTGATCACGGCTGCGGGGTTGAGCGTGGCCTTCCCGATGCCGAGCGCGAAGAAGCCGGCCGATCGCTCGTCCAGGTAGACCCAGGTGGTGAAGCGGGCGTCCATGGCGCACGCCATCACAAGTGGCGCGGAGCGGGAGCCCGGAGCCACGCACACGTGCTCGAGGCCGACCCGAGCCAGCTCATCCATGAAAGCTCTTGCCCAGGCGGTCGTGACCGCCGGATCACTCATTGCGCCCCGCTTGCCGCCAGGGCTCGGAGAACCGGCTCGAACTTGATGCTGGTCTCCTCCCATTCGAGGCCGGGATCCGAGCCGGCCACGATGCCGGCTCCGGCGAACAGCCGCCACTGATGGTCGCGGGCCACTGCGCAGCGGAGCGCCGGAGCGAAGACCCCGTTGCCCTCCAGGTCGAACCAGCCCACAGGCCCCGCATACCAGCCACGCTCGAACGGTTCCTCGCGACTCAGAAACGCGAGGGCTTCGTCCCGGGGAAGCCCACAGACGGCTGGCGTGGGATGAAGAGCCTCGAGCACCGTCAAAACCGACATGCCTTCCGGCACGCTCGCCCGGATCTCGGTCTCGAGGTGCTGTATCCGCGCCAGCGTGAGGACGTGGGGCTCGGGCTGCGCGTGTACCTCGTGGGCCAGCGGCCCCAAGCGGGCCACCATGTCGTCGAGGGCTATACGATGCTCGACTCCATCCTTCTCGCTCGCCAGCAGGCGCACCGCCAGGGCTTCTTGCTCCTCGGGCGTTTCGCCGCGGGCGACCGTTCCGGCGACGGCGGTGGCGTGGAACGCACCCCGGGACATGGTCGCCACGGTCTCCGGCGCCGCTCCCACGAGCGGACACCCGTCGGCCGGCTCGAAGAGGAAGACATGGCTTCCGCGGTTCTCCTCCCAGAGGTGCTGCACGACTTCGACCGGATCCACGCGTTCTTCTGTGACAACGTCCAGGGTGTGCGCCAGCACCACCTTGGACACCTCCCCTTCGGCGATGGCCGCCAGTGCGTCGGTGACGGCGGAGTCCCACGCGCTGCGCTCCGATTCGGTTCGAGTCGTCGGGATGGTCGGAGGTGGCCCGTTCTCACCGCGCGAAAGCTCTCGGAGCCTCTCGCAAATCCGCCTGGCCCGCCTCAACAGCAGGCTCAGCGCGGAATCCACCTCGCCCTCGTCGGGACCAACCACGGTCCGGGCCGTCAGACGCGGGGATCGGCGGCCCCTACCCTCCAGCTCGAACTCAGGTAGGTGGAAGAGCGCGGGGGTGAACCCGGCCCAGAGATCGACGGCGGAGTGGTCGGAGCGGAAGGAGAAGCCGCCGTAGAACCGGCTCTGAGCTGTTCGTTCACTGCCCGTGACAGGAGCAGGTTCGAACAGATCGCGTGCCTCGCCCTCGATGGCGGAAAAGCGGTCCGTCGAGGCATGGCCGTCTACCGAGAGCGTGGCAACGGCGCCGGAGTGGGCCACCCAGCGATCGGCCCTGGCCCAGAACCCGCGAGGCCCGCCCTTCGCCTGCCGAAGGAAGACCATGGGATCGGCACCCATGGCTTGTACAGTCACGGTGACGAGGCATGCCGGTGCGGCCACGACGGTATCTGCCGGGTTCATGGCTCCGTAGGTCGAGCGTACGTGTACCTCACGGTCCAGTAGCGGACCGTGGGGCTCAGTAGTTCGGGCAGATGGCAATATACGAGAAAGGTCCGTCATACCAAGACGAACGACCTTTCGGCCCACATGCCACCGCCTCGCGTCGGCGCGGTTGGACGGCCATGTTGTGTTCCATGGTCCATCCCACGCCACAATCCGATAACCCCCGGCCCAGGGTCGCGCTCTTCGTCACGTGCATGGTGGACGCGATGTATCCGCGCGTCGGCATGGCGTCCGTCGAGCTTCTGGAGCGGCACGGCGCCGAGGTCGTCTTTCCCGAAAACCAGACGTGCTGCGGCCAGCCGGCCTTCACCGCGGGACATTGGAAGGAGGCACGTAAGCTTGCCCTGAGCTTTCTCGACGTGTTCGGTCCCCTCGTCGAAGACGGCGAGGTCGATGCCATCGTTGCTCCGTCCGGAAGCTGCGTGGCCTACGTGAAGCACTCCTTCCGGATTCTCCTGGAAGGGGAGGCGCCCAAGGAGACTCGTGAGCGAGCCCGGCTGGTAGGCGACCGCACCCACGAGCTCACCGAGTATCTCGTGGACGCTCTGGGAGTGGAAACCACGGGAACGAAATCGACCCGGTCGATCACGTATCACGCGTGCTGCCACCTGCTGAGGGAACTCAGGGTCGACCGCCAACCTCGCACGCTTCTCGAGAGCCTGGAGGGTGGGGAGCTCGTGGAGCTCGAGGAGGCCGAGGAGTGCTGTGGCTTCGGCGGTGCCTTCGCGGTCTGGAACTCGGAGATCAGCACCGAGATGGGTCGACGCAAGGCTCGGCATCTGGACGCCACGGGGGCTCAGGTCGTGGCAGTGGGCGATGTGGGTTGCATGACCCACATCAACGGAATCCTCGTGCCGGGCGGCCATCGATGCCGCGCCGTTCACATCGCCGAAATCCTGGCAGGCGACGACGAGGGCCGCGCGTGAAGATCGACATCGACGCACCCTACCGGACCCGGGTCAAACAAGCCCTGGCGGACACCGACCTCAAGACCGCCCTGGACCGGGCCACCGGACAGCTCGCGCAGAGACGCCTGACCGCGCTGGCCGCGGTGAACGCCGAAGTGATGCGGGCCGAAAGCCGATCCGTCCGTGAGAGGGCCATCCGGCGTCTCCCAGAGCTTCTGGAGGAGCTGGAGGGCAACCTCGCTCTAAACGGATGTACGGTACATTGGGCTCGAGATGCCGCCGAGGCGAACCGCGCAGTAGTGGAAATCGCCCGGCGCGGGGGAGTGGAGAGTGCGGTCAAATCCAAGTCCATGGTCACCGAAGAGATCGGGCTCAACCACGCCCTGGAGGAGGCCGGGATCGACATCGTCGAGACGGACCTCGGGGAGTACATCATCCAGCTCGACGACGAGCCGCCCAGCCACATCGTCGCTCCCGTCATTCACAAGCGTGCCGAGGACGTGGCGAGAGTCTTCGAACGGGAGCTGGGGATGGAGCCGACCCTGGACGCGGCGGTCATGTGTGCCACGGCACGAGGGGAGCTGCGACGGCGATTCCTCGGGGCGCAGATGGGGATCAGCGGCTGCAACTTCGCCGTGACTGAGAGCGGCACCATCTGCTTGATCACGAACGAGGGGAACGGCCGCATGGTGACCAGCCTCCCCCGGATATATGTCGTCGTGGTCGGGATCGAGAAGGTCGTGGAGAAGCTGGAGGACGCGGTGCTTCTCTGGCAGGCCACGACGAGAAACGCGACGGGGCAGGACGTCTCGGTCTACTTCTCATTGACCAGCGGCCCACGTCCTTCGGATCACGCCGACGGGCCCCAGGAAATGCACGTCGTCCTCGTCGACAATGGGCGATCGGGTGTGCTCATGCGCGGATACGCCGACGCACTCCTCTGCATCCGCTGTGGAGCGTGTCTGGACGTATGTCCCGTCTACCGGGAGATCGGTGGGCACGCCTACGGTCGGACCCCCTATTCCGGGCCCATTGGGTCGATCCTCACCCCATTGCTGGCCGAGGCCAGAGGGGACGACTCGAACGCGGGCAGGGAGCTCCCGTTCGCCAGCTCGCTCTGCGGAGCGTGCAAAGACGCCTGCCCCGTGAAGATCGATCTCCCCCGACTGCTCCTTGAGCTCCGAGGTGATCTGACGGCACGGGGTGAATCGAGCCTGGCGGCACGAGCTTCCGTGAAAGCGCTCACGCTGCCCTTGCATGATCCGCGCCGGTACCGCTTCGCCACGCGGGTGGGACGCTTCTTCGGCCGGCTGCTGGGGCGACGCGTAGGACACATATCCGCCTTGCCCCCGCCCCTCGGCGCATGGACCCGCACCCGGGTGTTCCCCGTTCCACCGAAGAGGACGTTCAGGGAGTTGTGGAAGGTCGGTAGAGCGGGGCGGCGCGGCGGAGTGGAGGCCGACGGGCACGACCAGGGCACGGAGGCGGGATGAGCGACTCTGCGCAGGCGACAGGCGGGGCGTCGGCCCAGACGCGAGCGTGGATTCTCGGGCGGCTTCGAGAAGGTCTCGCCGATCCCTCGGCAGCGTTCAAGGTACCAGGGTCCGGGGAGCCCCTCCCCGGGCCACCCACGCCTCTCACACATGCCGGCGGCGATTACCGGGCTTTGGCCGAAGGGTTTGGGGCCAGCCTGGACGCCGTGCTGGGGAGCCACGAGATCGTCGAAGGAGCGGACGCCGTCGGGGATCGAGTCCTGGCGCGCATCGCGGCGCTGCGCGAAGCCGGCTCAGCGGACGGCCTTTCCTTCGCGAGGGCTCTGGCCTGGGCTCCAGACGCCCTGGGCGTCCAAGATCTCACGGAGCGCTTGGGCCGGGTGGGCATCTCGGTGATCGTGCCCGACGACCTCCATGATCCGAGGCAGCGAAGGGATGCCGCGGGCGCAGCAGTCGGTGTCACCGCGGTCGATGCCGCTCTGGCGAGCACCGGTACCTTGGTGGTGGGCACCGGCCCCGGCCGGAGTCGAGTGGCCAGCCTGTTGCCGTTACATCACATCGTCTTGGTCCCCACAAGCCGAATCCACGGCAGCGCGGAAGGGTGGATCGCGTCTCTCAGGGAAGACGGACGGTTGGACGAGACCCTGCGCGACGGTTCTCAGCTCACCTTGATCACGGGACCCAGCAAGTCGGCGGACATCGAGCTGACCCTGACCCTGGGGGTTCACGGCCCCCGAACGGTTCACGCCATCATCTTCCACGATCAGAGCCTGACAGAAACTCTCCGCTCCACGAACAGCACGTAGCCACCGGGGGGTGCGTCGGCCTACACTGCGGCCGCAGGCCTCTCTGGTTGCGCGGGTGTAGTGTTCATTGCGCCCGACGCCACTCGTATACGAAGCCGTCGCAGCACGGATCGGAGAGAACCAGGTCACGGGCTTCGGTGATCTCCACCCACTGTTCGTCGAAGCCGGTGAGCGGTTGGGCGTAGAGTAACTGCGCGGAGCGTACCGCCGAGCCGTTGTCCATCAGGGGGACGAACTCGAAGGTGGTCGTCACTTCCGGTACCCCGTCCCGGGCCATCTCCACCCGGTTCGGGGGGGTGAAGGTGAGGGTCCGCGTGTATCCTTCGCTCTGGGGCGTTCGGGTGGTGCCGGCGATCCCACCCGTGGCCCGGATCCACGACCAGGTCCCGAAGAGAGCTTGGAGCAGCTCATCCTCCTCCGGACCGGTGGCCTCGGAGCTGCACGCAGCAGGTACGAACAACGCCAGAAGGGTGAGTGGCACGACGAGTGCTCGCGCTCGCCCCCCCTTCCCTTTCCCTGCAATACGGTTCCTCTGGCAACCCATCATACCTCCACTCCCGCCGGCCACAGCCGACTCATCTATGCGGTTCACTACTTCCACTCGGTTCACCACGTCACGGTCCCTCTGACGATCCATGGGTACCCAACCCGAGGATGAGGGTTCGGGTTTCGTAAGACGGGTTCCCGGCACTTCCGAGCGATTCCCGACGTACCTTCTAAACGAATGATCGCACCCCTTTGTGACGGCTCGGTGCCCCTGTCCACGGTGCCGCGACGTACGTCCGTATGACGACTCGGCTAGATTCCATGCACGCCACCTCCTCGCGCGGGGCTTGCGCCACCGACCGCCAGGCCCTTAATGGAGAACTCTCTCACCGGATCTCCCACAACCGGATCCCATGATCGAAACGTCTCCAAGAGTGTCACCCCAAAGGGCAACCCCTTGGGCAACGCCCGCCTCGAAGGTCAGCGCCGTCGGCGCCGTGTCGGTCTTCGCGACGCTGACCCTTTTGGCCGGATCCGTCATGGCCCAGGAGGCCCCACCCCAGCCGGACATCTACGTGGCAGACCTCTCGGTCTTCGACGAGCTCTACTATCTCCGAGACCTTCGGAACGTCACCAACCGGCCCGAGGCCTACGACAACCAGCCCCTGTTCACGCCGGATAGCCGGTCGATCCTCTACACGGCGGCGTACGACGATGGAGACGACGGGCAGACCGAGATCCATCGCTACTATCTGTCCTCCGGGCGCACCACGCGCATTACGAGAACCGCCGAGAGCGAGTATTCGCCCACGCCCATTCCCGGCGATCGGGCCTTTTCGGCGATCCAGGTCGAGGCCGATTCGACGCAGCGACTATGGCGCTTCACCATGGAGGGCATGGACGCCGAAGTCGTCCTGCGTGACGTGGTCCCAGTGGGGTATCACGCCTGGGGTAACGAACAGAACCTCCTGCTCTTCGTCCTTGGAGGACCGCCGACGCTGCAGGTGGCCGACGCCACCACCGGCCTGTCCGAGGTCGTGGCCGACAGCATGGGCCGATCGTTGCACAAGATCCCCAATCGGAACGCCTGGAGCTTCGTCGAACGGGTCTCGGACGAGGAGTCATGGATCAGCGAGCTGAACATCGGGACTCATGAAATAGTGCGTCTGATCCGGACCCGGGATGGTGGCGACTTCCACGCCTGGACGCCGGAGGGAGTCCTCCTCATGGCCACCGGAGGCCAGATCCTCCGGTGGGATCCGGAAGTGGACGCCGACTGGCGCGTCGTGGCGGACCTCAGGCACATGAACCTGATCTTCACCCGCATCGCCGTGAGTCCCGACGGCACCAAGATCGCCATCGTCGGGATGCCAAACCGGGTTGGCGAGCCGTAGGAGCCGGTTCCCCGGCGTCGGAGGAATTCTTTGTCGGCGGCGAGCCCCGTCGGTAGATTGGAGCTACCCGCGCGGGCCATTCGATCCGGGAGCAGCAATGCGGCAGCGAGTCCAATACTTCCTCCCCATGTTGACCTTGGTCGCCCTGTCGGGGTGTGGCGAAACGGCAACGGAGCCGACGAGCCCACGGCAGCTCTGGACGAGGTCGCTGCGCAGGCGGTAGCAGCCGACGTAGTCGAGGCGACGGACGCCAGGCTTCCCCACCTCCCCTCCCTGGTCCACGAAGCCCTCGAGGTCGTCAGATCCGACGACACCCAGGTCGAGGCCGCCACCGCCTTCCGACGTGCGCGCCGAGCCCGTAGGGCAGCCCGAGAAGCCCACGAAGCCGGTGACGCGGCGAAGTCGCTCCGCCTCTTGCGTCGGGCCCGCCGGTTAGCCCTCGAGGGGGTCATCGCGGCGTTGGGTCCGGGCGTCGCGGCGGAGGCCATTGCCGGTGTCGAGGCCGCCATCGCCCGCTGGGACGAGCGAGTGTCCGATCGCGACGTGCCCGAGCGCTTCCTGCGAGCCCTCGAGCACGCCCGGACGCAGTTGGCGGCGGCCCGAAACACCGATTCACCCGTGGCCGCCCTCTCCCACGCGCTGATCGCCGCGGAGATCATCCGCGCCCTGTCGCCCGCTCACCTCGCCAGACGGGCATTACGCCACGCGGCTCATGCATTCCGCGCAGCCACCGAGGCGGTGGGTGATGCCCCCACGGACGACGAGAGGGCAACTCTGGCCAAGGCTCGCCGGCTTCTCGCGAGGGCCCACGAGGCCTTCCAAAGCCACGAGTGGCGAGCCGTCCTTCGTGCGGCTCGGGCGTCGGCGGAGCTCTCGTTCCAGGTCCTCGACGGCCGATCCCCGTAGCTGGCGTATCCCATCGGCCCGCATCGCGGGCACCAGGCGGTCCTAGTGTTCCGTTTCCGCCAGGTCGACGGGCGGACAGTTGAACGCGCCGAGACGCGTTCGGGCAAGTGCGGGACGACGCACTCTGGCGCCAGTTTGCCGGACCTGGTGCGCCCCTTCATTGCCTCACACGGCGCCATCCTCTACGCTGGAAGTCCTCAATGGCAGGTACGCACTTCGGAGAGTTCCATGTTCTCGACCTCTACAGCTGCAAGACTCCTCCTCGGCGGCTCACTGGTGACCGCCCTCGCCGTTCTCACGGGGTGTGACGCCGGATCCGGCGACGCCGCCGACCTCGTGCTGCGCAACGGTAATATAGTGACGGTGGACGACACGAATCCGGAGGCGCAGGCGCTGGCAGCGAAGGACGGCCGGATCGTCGCCCTCGGTAGCGACGCCGACATTGAGGAGTACATCGGGTCCGACACCGAAGTGATCGACGTCGAAGGCATGACCGCCATCCCAGGGCTCATCGAAGGGCACGGACACTTCATGGGCGTTGGAAACGCCAACCTACAGCTCAACCTGATGGATGTGGCCAACTGGGACGAGATCGTGGCCATGGTCGAAGAGGAGGTGGCCCAGGCCGAGCCCGGCGAGCTCATCCGCGGCCGCGGGTGGCATCAGGAGAAGTGGGACAAGATGCCGGAGCCCAACGTGGACGGTCTCCCGTTCCACCACTCCCTGAGCGCGGTCTCGCCGGACAACCCCGTGGTGCTCCGACACGCGAGTGGCCACGCCAGCTACGCCAACGCCAAGGCGATGGAGATGTCGGGCATCGACGCCAGCACACGCGACCCGGCCAGCGGCGAGATCGTCCGAGACGCTGAGGGGAACCCCATCGGAGCGTTCCGGGAGAGTGCCAGCAGGCTGCTCGGTCCGGCACAGGAGGGCGGCGTTCCCGCCGATCCGAGGCGAGTGGCGGAGCTGGCGCAGGAAGAGGCTCTGGCCAAGGGGCTCACGTCTTTCCAGGACGCCGGCTCGGGGTTCGAGACTGTGGACGTCCTCCGCGAGATGGCCGAGGACGGAAGCCTGAAGACCCGGCTCTGGGTCATGCTTAGCGCGTCCAACGCACAGCTGGCCGAGCGGCTGCCTGACTACAAGATCATCGGTGCCGGCGACGATCGCCTCACGGTGCGTGCCATCAAGCGGAGCATCGATGGTGCCCTGGGCTCGCACGGAGCTTGGCTCCTCGAGCCGTATGACGACCTTCCTGAGACGAGCGGACTCCCCCGCGACATCGAGGGCATCTACGAAACGGCCGCCCTCGCCATGGAACACGGCTTCCAGCTCGGCGTGCACGCCATCGGCGATCGCGGCAACCGCGTCGTCTTGGACATCTTCGAAGAGGCCTTCGAGGAGAATCCGGACCAGGAGGACGTGCGCTGGCGCGTGGAGCACGCCCAACACCTGCACCCGGATGACATCCCCCGGTTCGGAGCCCTGGGCGTGATCGCGTCGATGCAGGCCGTCCACGCCACTTCGGACGGACCCTGGGTCATCGCGCGGCTCGGTGACGAGCGTGCCGAGTGGGGAGCCTACGTGTGGCAGGACCTCATGCAGGCAGGTGCCGTGGTAACCAACGGAACGGACGCTCCCGTCGAGGACGTCGATCCTCTCGCGAGCTACTACGCCACGGTGTCGCGCAGGATGAACAACGGCGAGGTCTTCTATCCCGAGCAGCGCATGAGCCGTCTGGAGGCCCTCAAGTCCTACACGATCAATGTGGCGTGGGCGGGCTTCGAGGAACACATCAAGGGGTCGCTGGAGGTGGGCAAGCTCGCTGACGTCACGGTGCTCACCAAGGACATCATGACGATCCCGGAGAACGAGATCCCCTCCACTGAGATCGCCTACACGATCGTGGGTGGGGAGGTTATGTACAGGAGCGGGATGAACTGACCTCGAGCGGTAGGCCGACGATCACATCGGAGGCGTGCGCGGCGTGTCCAAGCGGAAGGCGATCCGGGGAGCTCCTCGCCAGCTTGGCACCGGCTCCAGATCTGATACTCGAAGCCATGCGCAGAACGATGACACAGGACGCGGCACGCGTCATAGCAGTCGGCGACACGACAGCCGACCTGCACGCAGCCCGACGGGCCGAAGCGGGGTGGGCCGTGGGCGTGCTGTCCGGGGCCCATACGGAGGAGATCCTCCAGCAGGCACCCCACGACGCGATCATCGGGTCTTTTGCCGATCTACCTTCAATCCTTCGCGTGGCTCGAGAGCTCGAGTGACGGGCACGGACCCGTCCCAAGCCGGAACCTCCCAACCCCAGCTCCGGCGATCACTGGGCACGTTCGACGGTGTGGCCCTGCTGGTCGGCATCGTCATCGGCTCCGGGATCTACACGACGCCATCCCTCATCGCCCCCTACTTCGATTCGTTCGCGTCGGTCCTGACGGTCTGGCTCGCCGTAGGCGTCTTCGTGATGATCGGCGGGCTCATCTACGCGGAGCTGGGCACACGACTGCCCACCACGGGCGGAGAGTACGTCTACATCACGCGCTGCTTCGGGCCCTTCGCCGGCTTCATGTTCGGCTGGGCCCAGCTCTTCATCATCCGGACCAGCCCGGCGGCGGGACTCGCCATCATCGCGGCCCACTACGTGGGGGTGCTCATCGAGCTGAGCCCGCGGGCGCACACGGCGGTGGCCCTGGGCATCATCGCCGCCCTGGGCGTCTTCAACTACGTGGGCATCAACTGGGCGAGCCTCTTCCAGAACATCACGACGGTCATCAAGGTGGGCTTCCTCGCTCTCTTCGCCGCGGTGGGCGTGGCCCTCATGAGTGGGGTGCCCAACCTGCTGGGAGCGTATCTGGCCCCCACCACTGGCCTCGGCCCGACGGGCAACGTGATCGCGGCCCTGATGCTGATCATCTTTACGCATACGGGATGGGACAGGGTGGGCTACGTAGCCGGCGAGATGAACGACCCCCGGAAGGTCATTCCACGGACTATGCTGATCGGAATCGGCATCGTTCTCGGGCTCTACTGGTCCCTCAACACCGTCTACCACTACACACTCGGTATGGAGGGGATGCGGACTACGGTCACACCGGCGGCGGACGTGGCGACCGTCGTCGTGGGCTCCGTGGGCGCGACCGTCGTAGCACTGATGGCCATTATATCCGCCATCGGGAGCATTAACGGGACCATGATGTCTGCGACCCGGGTCTACTTCGCCTTGGCCCGCGACGGGCTCTTCTTCCGATGGCTCGACTACGTGCATCCGGACTTCAGAACGCCGTCCCGGGCCATCATCGTCCACTGTGTGTGGGCGTCGGTGATCCTAGTGGCTCGCGGCTCCTTCGAATCCATCGCAGCAGGCATGGTCTTCGCCATCCTCATCTTCTACACAATGACGACCCTGGCCCTGTTCAAGCTGCGCCGAAACGAGATCGGTAGCGAAGGCGCGTTCCGGATGCCCCTCTACCCGTGGCTCCCGACCGTCTACCTGATCGGGATCGTGGGACTCCTGATGCTACGGGCCATCTTCGAGTGGGAGAAGTCTTTGGTCGACTTCGCCTTCGTGGCCACTGGCCTACCGATTAGCTTTATCTGGCTCTCGAAAAAGAGGCGGGATCATCCTTCAGAAGTTTGATGAGCGGAACCGGGATCTCATCGTCAACATCGGCGGCGAGCTCGTCCATCGCGATCAGGCCGGCGTCAGCCCATTCGACAGCGTCGTGCAGGGGGGTGACGGCGTGTGGGAAGGCCTGCGGCTCTACGACGGGCGCATCTTCCGGCTGATCGAGCACCTGGACCGCCTGCGGGACTCCGCCAAGGCGCTGGCGTTCACCGACATCCCCTCCCACAAGCAGATCATCCACGAGATCCGTCGCACACTCAAGGCCAACGGCATGGTGGACGGCGTTCACGTGCGCCTCACCCTCACACGCGGCGTGAAGATCACGTCCGGGATGGACCCGCGCCTGAACCAGTCGGGCCACACGCTCATCGTCCTCGCCGAATTCAAGTCCCCGGTCTACGACCGAGGCGGACTGTCGTTCATTACCAGTTCCATCCGCCGCTTTCCGCCAGACTGCCTGGATCCCAAGATCCACCACAACAACCTTATCCAATCGATTCTCGCGAAGATCGAAGCCAATCACGCCGGAGCCGACCAGGCCCTGATGCTCGACAAGAGCGGCTTCATCGCCGAGGCCCACGGCACCCACGTGTTCTTCGTGAGGCGCGACAAGGTGTTCACCGGTACCACCGAGGCCTGCCCAGAGGGGATCACCCGGCAGACGGTGCTGGACCTCTGTGCGGCCAACGGAATCGAGCACGAGGTTGGGAGGGTCTCTCTCACTGAAGCCTACGCCGCAGACGAGATGTTCTGTACAGGAACCATGGGAGAGCTGGTGGCAGTTACGACGTTGGATGGCCGAACGATCGGTAACGGGGAGACTGGACCCAAGACCAAGCTCCTCTCGGAGCTGTATGCCCAGGAGACCGCCTCGAGCGGGTATCAGATTCTCACCCCGCAACCCCAGGGCTAGCCCGGCGATGGGAGCGCCTGAAGCCCCCCGCCGAGTCTACCCCCCGGTGTACTTCCTGGCGGCACTCATGGCGCTCGCCGGCCTGCATTTCCTTCTGCCCGAGCTTCGCTGGCTTGGGCCTCCGGCCACATACGCCGGCGGACTCTTCGTCCTCGTCGGCCTCATTCTCGCTCTCGTCTCATCTGAGCTCTTCCGGCGAAGAGGGACGACCATAAAGCCCTTCGAGCCGTCGACGGCTCTGGTCACTGGCGGTCCGTTTCGACTATCGCGAAACCCCATGTACCTGGGAATGGTGCTCGTGCTCCTCGGGTGCGCCATGTTCGTGGGCACGGTGTGGCCCCTCCTCGTCATCCCTCTCTTCATCTGGCTGATAACGAACCGGTTCATCGTGCACGAGGAGGAGATGATGGAGCAGGTCTTCGGGGACGACTACCGAGAGTACCGACAGCGGACCAGTCGCTGGATTTGAGCAATGATCTCATGACACCACTCGCATTTGCCATCTTCGCGCTGGTCTCCTTCCTCCTTCCGGTGCCTATCCTGGCCTGGTTCGACCGGCCCCGGGGCACCGAGGAGGGCGACTGACATGTATGCTGGACACTTCGCGGCGGGCCTGGCCCTGAAGGGCCGCGTGCCGAGTGCTCCCACATGGGGGATTCTGCTGGGCGTTGGAGTGCTGGACATCCTCTTCGGCCCCTTGGTTCTGGCCGGCATAGAGCAGGTATCCATTACGCCCGGGCAGTCGCCGGGCTTCTCACTGGACCACATCGACTGGTCCCACTCGCTGTTGACGTCGGTGGTCTGGTCCTTCCTGTTCGCCCTTCTCTTTCTCAGATGGGGGCGAACGGTGGCTTGGGTCACAGGCCTCGCGGTCTTTTCGCACTTCGTGCTGGACTTAGTCATGCATCCCGCGGATCTCGCACTGTGGCCGGGCTCCGACGTGCACCTCGGCCTGGGCCTGTGGCGATCCCTGCCCACCGGGTGGTGGTTCGTCGAGCTGGCTTTGATCGGAGCATGTCTCAGCTACTACTGGAAGCGCTCCCGAGAAAGCCGCTCCTTCGGAGGGAGGGCCCTCTGTGTGGTGGTAACGGTGCTGGTCCTTCACGTCCTGAACTCGCCTTGGCTTTCGGCTCTCTGATCGGCGAGCTCTCCGCATCGCTCCGCCCACAGCAACGCCGAGTACTATTCGTATCTGGTCACCTGGCGAGGCCTGAGGCTCTAAGCCCTGGTGATGCAGCAGGGAGAGTCGTTCGCCGTAGCCGCGCTCCCATAGGGAACCCTTGCACAAGTCTGGTGGGCCTCGCGACACACGCTTTCGGCACCTTGCCATCACCCTGATGCACTCACACCTTGTCTACAATCCGGCGGGAGGTGCGGAAGCGTCCACGCCAGTGCCAGGAGGTCACCATGGTCCCCTTGATGTCGTTCTGGATCCCCATCTTGCTCTCGGCCGTGATCGTGTTCGTCGCCAGCTCGGCCATCCACATGTTCCTGACGTACCACAAGGGGGACTTCGGGCAGGTCCCGTCGGAGGACGGGGTTCGGGAAGCGCTCCGGGGTGCCAACATCCCTCCCGGGGACTACGTCATCCCCTACGCCGGCAGCGCAAAGGCGATGGGCGAGCCCGAGTTCCTCGAGAAGGCGACCGAGGGTACCAATGCCTTCCTGACCGTCATCCCCAATGGCGTCCCCAGGATGGGGGCGAGCTTGGCGCAGTGGTTCGTCTACTGCATTGTCGTTGGGATCTTCGCCGCCTACGTGGCAGGCCACGCCGTCGAGCCGGGGGCCGAATATCTGCCCGTCTTCCGGTACGTGGGGACCACCGCATTCGTGGGTTATGCGCTGGCACTGCCCCAGAACTCGATCTGGTACCACCGAAACTGGAGCGCGACCCTCAGGTCGATGTTCGACGGGCTGGTGTACGCGCTCCTGACTGCCGGAACGTTCGGATGGCTCTGGCCCTCCTGAGGGCTCGAAGGCCAGGCAGATACTCCGGATCAGGCCGGGCGCTCTCCCTCGATGGTGACGCGGTATCCGGATCGGGTCTGGGGCCAGTAGTCCCAGATCGCCAGATGCTGGGTCCAGCGGTTGTCCCAGAAGGCGATGGAGTGGGGCTCCCAGCGGAATCGGCACTGGAATTCTCCCCGTTGGACGTGCCGGTAGAGGAAGTCGAGGATCGCGTCGCTCTCGGCTTTGGGCAGGCCAACGAGGTGCGTGGTGAAGATCTCGTTGACGAAGAGGGCCTTCCTCCCGGTCACGGGATGTGATCGGACTACGGGGTGCTCGGCCTTGGGGTACTCGCGCCCTCCTTCGTCACGACCGATGAGCGCGTTCACCTCCTGATAGTACGGTCCGCCGTCGTGAATCGCCGTCAACCCCTGCAAGAGGCTCTTCATGGGTCCGGAGAGGGCGTCGTACGCCGCGTACATGCTGGCGAAGAGCGTGTCGCCCCCGGAGTCCGGCACCGTGAACAGGCGGAGGATCGAGCCCAGAGGGGGCTCTTGGGTACAGGACACATCGGAGTGCCAGCGCTCCCCCGCCACCCGTTTGGACGACTCGTCGGAGTGGATGATCATGACCTCGGGATGTCCCTCGAGCCCGGGGTCGTTGGGATGCACGACCAGCTCTCCGAACCACCTTCCCAGGGCCTTCTGGTGCTCCACCGTGATTTCCTGGTCCCGGAAAAAGATCACCTGATGAGCCGTGAGCGCGTCCTGAATCTCCTGGACGGTGACCTCGTCCAGCGGCTCGTCGAGATACACGCCTTCGATTTCGGCCCCGATGACCGGCGTGACGGGACGGACCGAGATGCGTTCGTAAGTGGTCCCTTCGCTCATGGCTCCGAGCCCTCGGCAACCCTGCCTGTGTGGCGATCATAGACCGGCCTGCCGTCGGCGTCGGCGAGTCTCCAGCTCGTCCGGTGAACCAGTCGCACGATAGTCTCCATCTTGCCGTACTCGATCCGATCGGGTGTGTCGTTGACGGTATGATAGTCGGGATGCAGCCCTGTGTGGAAGAAGAGAGCCGGGACGCCGCGCTGCAGGAACGGCCACTGGTCGCTGCGACGGAGCAGGTTGGAGGCGTTGTTGTCGTAGTCGAGCTCGAGCTCTAGTCCGTGGGCTTCGTTTGCCGCCTCGACGGCCGCCCTCAGATCGGCGCTGAAGGTGTGGCCCAGGATATTGATGGCGTTGGCGTTGGAATCGCCCGTCTGGACCTCCAGGCCCCTGAAGCGCCTACCCCCGTCCTCCGGTACCTCCTCGTTCCTCCCGATCATGTCCATGTTGAGAACCGCCGCGATGTCCTCCAGGGGCGCATAGGGTCGCTCCGTGTGATACCAAGCGCCCAGCAGACCCCGCTCCTCGGCGTCCCAGGCCGCGAAGAGCACCGAGCGCCGGGGTCTCCGTCCGTCCCGCACCGCCTCGGCATACGCCCCGGCGATCTCCAGGAGGCCCACGATCCCCGAGCCGTCGTCGTCGGCTCCGTTGAAGATGTCCTCCCCGTTGGCGCCGTCGTGGTCGTGATGGGCGGAGAGGACGACCACCTCGTCACGCAGGTCCGGATCGCTCCCACGGATGAGGCCGAGCACGTTGCGCGCCCCGGTCGTGTGACGTTCCACAGACGCATCGATGGAGACGACGGGTCCCGGAAGCTCCATGGCTCCAAGTCCATTGGAGGTCTCGGATGCCATGGCCAGGTCCTGCAGCGTCCGGCCCGTGCCTGCCGCGAGCCGCTCAGCCAACTCCGCGGAGATCTGCGCTGCGGGAATGCGGATCCTCTCCATCCGCACCGCCAGAGTAAAGCGCTCGATCCGCCGGGGGGTGCTGGGCCAGTAGTCCCGTGCCGTTTGGGCGAAGTCGGAGGAGTCGGGGCGATTGTGTACGTCCCGCACGAAGAGGATTCCCGTCGCCCCCGTGCCTGTGCCGCCAACGTCTTTCGCCAAGTGGCCGACGCTTCGGCCGTCACCACGCCGTCGAAGGGACTCTCGGGGTCCGCCACGCCCGGCTCACGCTCCAGAACCAACACGATCTTCCCCGAGACGTCCTGATCGCCGTAGTCGTCGTATGACAGGCGGGGCTCGATGATGCCGAAGCCCGCGAAGGCGAGCTCGCCACTGGCCGAAGTGGAAGCGCTGAAGTTGAGCGGGTAGAAGCCGTCGCCGGGCTCGCGTGAGCGGCCTGTGAAGCCGCCCCCCTCGACCCTGAGGCGGTTCCCGTCTCCCAGGGAGAACCAGTTCAACTCGAAGGGCTGGAAGAAGGACCCGTCCTCACCGGCCGGCTCCAGGCCCAGGCTGTCGAAGCGCGCGGCGATGAACTCCGCCGCCCGCTCGATCTCGGATGTTCCCACGAGGCGGCCGCGCATCCCATCCCCCGCGAGAAAGTGCAGGTCGGCGCTCAGCTCTTCGGCCCGGATGGAGTCATTGTGGGGAGCGGGGTCCGACGGCTCGCACGCCCAGACCATCAGAACGGTGGCGGTGAGCGGTAAAGGACCTGGGTAACAGTTAAGTCAAGAGACCTGAGTAACAGTTCTCCGTCCTTTGCAAGTGCCTCCAGTTCGTCTCTTCCCTCGTCCGAGGGAGTCGAAGATGAGGCGTTTGGGTTCAACAAAGCGTCCTAGCCAGATGGGTCCGAAGTAGACCTCAAAGAGACCGTGGTCAATCTCTTCCAGTCCGACTTCATGCCCAGCGAAGAGTCGGCCGACGGGCACACGGTCCCCGTACCAGCGGATGCCACCGTTCGTGCTGACGAGCCGGGTCTCGAAGTGGCCCGGATACGTGACCGGGTCGAGTTGCTTCGGGAAGGGTCGAGGTGAGGGTCGGTAGAGATTGGAGGGCACGGCACCGTCCAACGCCTCGTGAGGCCGGACTTCGTTGTAGAGCTTCCTGAATCTTCGAAACGCTTGCTGCTGGGTCCGCATGTTGGAGCTCGGAGGTCGGGTGGTACGCCTCTTTAGCACCAGGTGCATGTTCTCGTGCTTGCCGTTCTGCTGAGGGCAGCCAGGCTCGATGAGCTCAGGCAGAATGCCCACCTGAATGAACCACACGGACAGCCGAGAGAGACGGCCTAGTGCGTTCGAAGCGAAGGGAGTGCCGTTGTCCGTACGGATCCGTTCGGGTAGACCGTGTTGGCGAAATAGCCGCGTGAACACTGGGATCACGCCGTCGATTGTCACGTCCGGACGACCCCAACACTCCAGTACGAACCTCGAATGCATGTCCTGCACAGTAAGCGGGTAGCACAGCTCACCGTCACCCATCGGGAACTCGCCCTTGAAGTCGGCCGTCCACGTCCCGTTCGGTTCAGATGCGTTGGTATCGGGTCGACCCGGGTGCCAGCGGCGCACCCTTCGCCGACGCCTCGGCACCAGGTCGTGACGCACCAGGATGTTGTGCATCGTCTGTCGTGAGGGCAGTGCTAGCTCCGGCCGATGCGTCTGCAGGTACCACCGGATCTTCTTCGGCCCGAAGTCGTCATACTTGCGTCTAACCTCGAGGATCGTCTCGACCACCTCACTAGGCGTAGCCCATGGGCAATGCCCGGGTCGACTCGCTCGATTCTCCAGACCTGCTGGCCCGGCTCGCCGCCATCGATCCATCCACTTGTAGCCCGTCTTGCGACTAATCCCGTATCGATCGCACACCGCAGCAAAGCTCCGAAGACTGCGATGGGCTTCTTCGATAAACCGCGTTCTCTCTTCCATGACATGAGTCTCCTCGAACGGCATCGGCCTCCTCCTTTCAGAGGTGCCGACTGTAACCCATGTCCCTTTACTTAAGTGTGTACCATGTCTCTTTACCGGACCCTTCCACTCCCGTCGTGGACGTACGGGGTAATCTTGATTAGCGTTACCGTACTTGGTAACATATCCGATGGGCAAGATCCGACGGGGCGGCTTCGTGTTCGTGACATGGAAAAGTGACCATAGCCCCCGCCACGTACACGTATACCGAGACGGAACGCTCGTCCTCAAATGGGACCTTGAAAGTCACGTGCCCATGAAGGGCAAGTCCACGAAGCGGATCGTTCGTCTGATAGCGGAGCTGAGCGAGGAAGGTCTACTGTGAAGATCGAGAACGTGAGGGCAAACAACCGTAGGAAGGCTTTCGACATCGAGACCCGTGCGGGCGCCTACACCTTTCCGTATGCGCTCCTCGAGCTACGACCGAGTCCAAAGAACCGGATCACTGAAGCCTTTCCGGATGAGGACCTGGGTAGGGAGGGCTTCACATATCGTCTTGCCAACGGAAGCGAAGACACCATCCACCTCGATGCCGTGCTCGAATACAATCAAGATCCCGGTTACCTCAACGATCTCTTGCTCCACCGCTTGACTCTGGAAGCGCAGAAGGCTGTGGAGTCCAGCGACCTGAGTAAGCGAGAACTCATTCGACGCCTCGGCACCTCCGCGAGTCAGTTTTACCGCCTTCTGGACTCGACCTATTCCAAGAAATCCGTGGGTCAGATGCTCGCCTTACTCCACCTTCTTGGGCGTGACGTCAATGTCGTGGTCTCACCGCAGAGGAGTCCCGCCTGACGGGGGCGTCCCTCCCCGCCCTCCGCTCGGTATAAGTCGGCGATGCCTATTGCCTCTCCCTGTGAACCCGCCTGGATGATCGGGATTCGGTTTACCTCGGTGGTGCCATTTAAAGTGCAGATGTCCGGCCACGATCAGGTCCACATCGGCCGAATAAAGCTCACGGACCATTGAGAGGATCTCTCCGCTGCAGCCATTGTCGTTGCCAGGACCATCCCGCGTGAGCGGTGAGAATGGTGAGCAATTTGTGTGCCCTCAGGCTCGCGCGCTTCGCTTGCGGTCGGCAGATTGGACGAGCAGCAGAGCTTGAGGCACGCCGCGCGTGCCGGAGACGACCGAGCACCGCGAAGCGGGTGCGGGTCAATCGCGGGACGTTAGACGGCAGACACGAAGAGGAAGCATGCGGCCTTGGTCACGAGCCACTGTCGAGGAGTACCGCCGACTAACCCTTCGTGCTCACAGCCTCCTTGCCGATGTGCCTCTCCACGACGTCTGGCGAGTTGCCCTTCCGGGCGGGAACCCCTCGTGCACCATGCAGGATGTTCGCTCAGTGTTGCAAGCCGCGAGGAGGTCACAGCCTCTCATCCCTCCGGTTCGTGCCCTCTTTGCGCTCCGCTGGTTACTGGGGCGTTGGTTTCGATGGGATGGTCCTTTGTCGGAGCCAGAGGTGTGGTCTTTTCGAACGCGGCTCACCGAGGCTGATCGCCAGCAGTCGATTGTGAAGCCGGGTACGCTCGATGGGCCGTTCGCCGTCCTGTACGTTCACATGACGGAGGCAGTCAGTGAGATCCGGAATGCGACGGTCCACGCCTTCCTAGTCTGGGCGTTGGAGCCAGCGCCGGATGGCTATCAGCTCTTCTGGGCGATTCACGTCCTCCCGGTCAGCGTCTGGACAAAGCCTTATCTGGCGCTGATCGATCCCTTCCGCCGCTGGTTGGTGTATCCGTCGTTGTTGCGCCGCATCCATGAAGCGTGGTCCCACGAGTTCAAGTCTGCTGCCTAATGTTCCGTTGGCCGCCTAACCAGCGCCTGCTACTGACGCAATGTGAGGGTCGCGTGCGAACATGACGAGCACTCTGACGAGACCTCGGGAAGAGCTCGCGAACAGTCTTAGCCATGGCGTTGGCCTCATGTGCGCCGTGGCAGCCACGCCGGTTCTCATCATCGGCGCCGTGAACCGCGGGGGCGCCGCCGGCGTGGTCGGGAGCAGCGTCTTCGGGGCGACGATGGTGCTGCTCTATCTGGCGTCCACTTGGTATCACGCTGTGCCGGAAGGCCGACTCAAGGACCGTCTTCACAAGCTCGACCATGCCGCGATCTACCTACTCATCGCCGGCAGCTATACGCCCTTCACTCTGGGTGTCCTGGGCGGGGCATGGGGATGGATCTTGTTCGGTATCGTGTGGGGCGCCGCCGCAGTCGGAGTGTGTGAGAAGCTGATCTCCGGAATTCGCTATCCTCGGCTGTCCACCGCCCTGTACCTGATCATGGGTTGGTCGGTCCTGGTCGTGATTCACCCATTGGTGCTCAATATGCCTCCCCATGGAATACGATGGCTCGTTGCGGGGGGCCTCTCGTACACGGCAGGTGTGGTGTTCTATACCGCCCACCGCCTCCCGTACCACCACTTCATTTGGCATCTGTTCGTGATGGCCGGCTCGACCTGCCACTTCTTTGCGGTCCTGTGGTACGCGGCATAAGCGCGAATATTCCCTCGCGCTCGCCTTGCAGCCCCCGCCGAAAACGGACACTCTGGTCGCGCGCAGTAGGGCCACCCCGATCTCGAGGATGTCATGTCGCCTGAGTTCCCCACGGAGGACGTCGAGCTCACGCACCTCCTCGTCGTCTCCGATGTCACACGGTCTTGCGCTTTCTACACCGACGTTCTTGGCGCCCAGCTGTTTCGGGAGTACGGTGGTACATCCGCCGTGCTCCAGTTCCAGGGCAACTGGATGCTACTTGTCACGGGAGGCGGGCCGACGGAGGACAAGCCCGACGTGGTCTTCGCTCCGCCGGACGACCCAAATCGGGTCAGTCATCAGCTCACGATGCGGGTTCCCGATTGTCGGGGCGCCTACGAGGTGCTGAAGTCCAGGGGCGCCGAATTCCTGGCGCCTCCAGTAGATCGGGGCGGCGAGATCCGCTGTTTTTTTCGAGATCCGGATGGACATCTCCTGGAGATCAGCGAGCTGACATGAGGGTGAGCGGGTGCCGGAGACGACCGAGTGCGGCGACGGGGGCGCAGGTCGATCGCCAGGCCCTCGCTCGCTCGCAGATTCGTCCGGTAATTCGGGATAGGAGACGAGAATGCGAAGCATCGTCCGTATCTCCGCGACTAGTCGACCCGACAACTACACTGCCAGGGCTCTGGCGATCGTGAATGACGAGCTGGGCCACCGCGAACGTCCGCCAACCGTTTTCGATGCCCGTGATCTATCCCTCTCCTTCCCAGGAAAACCACCCACGGAGGACGCTGAGCGACTAAGATCGGCCGTCGAAGGGTCCTTGGGAGTAGTTATTGCAACGCCGGAGTATCATGGGAGTTTCCGCGATGACCAAGCTGGTCATCGAGAATCTCGGGTTTCCCTCGGTGCTTGCCGGGAAGCCTGTGGCGCTGGTCGGTGTGGCGCCGGGACGCATTGGGGCAATCAAGTCGCTCGAGCAGCTACGTAGTGTCTGCTCTCACGTCGGGGCTCTCGTTCTTCCGGGGGCCGTCTCGGTCGCCGGTGTGCGTGCGGCGTTCGACGATGAAGGAAGCTGCACTGACGAAGCAGTGGAGGACGCTCTACGGGGGATCGCCGGATCGCTGCTCGGATATGTCGAGAACTACATCTGTCCGAAGTATGCGCTTGAAGCCATGGTCCGCGGATAAGGTGGGCCCTGGACATCAACGGTTGGATCAGACCCACCGCGGGCGACCGGGCAGTCGCCCCTGCTGTGGCGGGGAGCGGGTCGCGCTTCTCTCTTATGGACTGCATCTTCATGCGCATGAGGGTACTTCACCCCGCCCAACGTCAGGAGCAGACCGCACCTGCAGATCTGATCGATCCCCACCGGCGCGTTTTCGCGCAGGCGACACGGATCGCAGCACTGATCCTGGCTGCGGTGTTCCTCGAGGGGTGGGAGCTAGGTGCGCAGGACCGCCGTCGGCTGGTCATTTCGGACTCGGTCAGGCTCCGGACACCTCCCACCATCTCCCCCCGGAGCGGATCGCCCGGCACCCAGGTGACGGTCAGCGCCATACACCTACCGGCCATCACGCCGGTACAGATCGGCATCGGTGCGACCGGCGCGGGCTTCGAGGTCCTTGATCAAATGATGACCAGTCCGGAAGGCCAGATCACGCACACGGTCCGGGTCCCTGGCTGGGCCGACCGCGACCGGTCGCACGTCTTCATCGTCTTCGACATCTACTTCCGGCCGCTGTCGCTGTCGGGCCCGTTTCATGTTACCGACCGCAACGGCCTCTTCACGAGAGCAGGGCGAATCACGAGACGGGATTCAGTGTGCACCACGATGCTCGCAGACGACGGCGAGTCGTATTCGCTGACGGGGGACACCTGTGAGCTCGAACTCGAGGACGAAGTGATCGTGGAAGGCAGCCATGTTGGGAACAGCCATCTCGTCCAGCTAAATCCCATAACGCATATAACTGACCTGTTTATATTGACTTATCACGATGCATAAGGATCTGTCCTGTCCCATACCGATCCGCTTCGACCCCTTGCATCCGCTAATCTGTGGTGGATATATTGGTATGTATGACACTCCCCAAGCGACCCCCGCAACTCAAGCCGCGCAGCCGCCACCCCAACAACGCCCTGACGCCTGCCTTCGTGCGCAACGTGAGCCGGGCCGGACGCTATTGTGACGGCCAGGGCCTCTATCTCGATGTGCGGCCCTCGGGCAGCCGGGGCTGGATCCAGCGCCTCACGATCCGCGGCCGCCGAACCGAGCTCGGGCTCGGCGGATTCCCCCTGGTCTCGCTGAAGGAAGCCCGAGAGAAGGCGTTCGCCAACCGGAAGCTCGCCCGCGAGGGAGGCGATCCCCTGTCGGAGAAGCGGCGGGTCGAGTCGACGCCCACCTTCGCGGACGCGACCCGGCAGGTCTGGAAGCAGCTGCGGCCGGGCTGGCGCTCCCCCCAGCATGCGCAGCTCTGGCTGAGCAGCCTGGAGCGCTACGCTGTTCTTCGCATCGGGAAGATGCCGATTTCGGAGGTGACCAGTGCCGACGTGATCGGGATCCTCGCTCCGATCTGGCACGACATGCCGCCCACGGCCCGGAAGTTGCGCCAGCGCATCCGCGCGGTCATGGAGTGGGCGGTGGCGATGGGTCTCAGGCCCGACAACCCGTGCGACCGGATCGGCCCGGTGCTCGGTTCGCAGGGGGGCGTCGTTCGACACATGCGGGCGTTGCCGCACGGCCAGGTGTCGGCGGCGATCGAGACGGTGCGGAGGTCGAACGCGCGGCCGGTCGTGAAGCTGGCATTCGAGTTCCTGGTGCTGACGGCGACACGCTCCGGCGAGGTGCGTGGGGCGCTCTGGACGGAGATCGACCGGGGCGAGGGTGCGTGGATCATCCCGGCCCGACGCACGAAGGCGGCGCGCGAGCACCGGGTCCCGCTGTGCCGGCGTGCGCTGGAGATCCTCGAGGAGGCGCGGGCGCTCGATCGCGGCAGCCCGCTCGTGTTTCCAGGCCTGCGCAGAAACCCCATTGCGACCACAGCGCTGTCGGAACTGCTCAGGGAGTTAAAGATCGCGGCTGTGCCGCACGGGTTCCGGTCGAGTTTCCGGGACTGGGCGGCCGAAGATACGGATCATCCCCGCGAGGTCGTGGAGGCGGCGCTGGCGCATGTCGTCCGGAACAAGGTCGAGGCCGCCTATCGGCGCACGGACCTGTTCGACCGGCGGCGCCGACTCATGGACGACTGGGCTGCGTACCTGGCGGGCGAGAGTCGAGAACCGTAGGACGCTGAGCGAGCACCGGCCAATTCCGCCGCCTGGAACCATATCAGCGGCTCGGCCCGTAATCCCGCTCTCGCCCCCGCTGGCGCATCAGCTCCAGCGCCCGCGCAACCTCTCGGCGAGCGTCCTGTAGTCCCGGGCCAAGTATGTCGCTTGCCCGCTGAGCTGCGCGACCTGCCGCTCCAAGGCTTCGACCTGCCGCTGCAAGGTCTCGACCTGCGCGGCGTGTTGCTGCTGCGCCTGCTCGTACTGCGCGGACAACGCCCGCAAGGCCTTCGTCAACTGCTGTTCTAACGATGGAGTGGACGCCCCCTCCCGGCGGCATCGCAATGTGCCAAGATGGTACTTCGCACTTACCGACCATCTGAGGGAGGAGGCATCCAATGGACGAGGTTAGCATCATCGGGATCGATCTGGCAAAGCGTAGCTTTCAGGTACACGGGGCGAGTGCGGACGGGTCGATAGCGTACCGCAGGAAGCTGAGCCGCGGGAAGCTGCTGAGCTTTCTCGCCTCGCAACCGCCGTGCACGGTGGCGATGGAGGCGTGCGCCAGCGCCCACTACTGGGGCCGGGAGATCGAGGCGCTCGGTCACGAGGTGAGGCTGGTTCCGCCGATCTACGTGAAGCCCTTCGTCAAGAGGCACAAGAACGACACGGCGGACGCGGAAGCGATCACGGAAGCCGCGCAGCGTCCGACCATGCACTTCGTGGCGGTCAAGACGGAAGCGCAGCAGGCTCAGGGGATGCTCTTTCGCACGCGTGACCTTATGGTGCGCCAGCGCACGCAGACGATCAATGCGCTTCGGGGTCACCTCGCGGAGTTCGGAGTTGTTGCTCCGCAGGGCAGGGCCCGGATCGGGCAACTGGCCCGGGTGCTGGAAGACGGGGACGCCGGCCTGCCGGAGGCGGTCGTCGAACTGGGCTGGCTGCTGCTCGGGCGGATCGACGAACTCGAAGAGAAGATCGAAGGACTCGCGAGGAAGCTCCAGGCGAGCGCGCGGGAGAACGAAGACACGGCGCGCCTGATGACGATCCCGGGAATCGGGCCGGTCACCGCGATGGCACTGGAGGCCTTCGCACCGCCGATGGAGAGCTTCCGGCGCGGGCGCGACTTCTCGGCTTGGCTCGGCCTCGTGCCGCGGCAGCACACCACCGGCGGCAAGCCGAGGCTGGGCAGGATATCGAAGATGGGCCAGCGCGATCTCAGGCGACTCTTGATCACCGGAGCCATGGCGGTCGTCCAACACGCGATCCGGCGTGGCGAGATCACGGATCCGTGGCTGGCCAGGATGCTGGCACGCAAGCCGAAGATGCTGGTCGCGGTGGCGCTCGCCAACAGGACAGCGCGGATGGTCTGGGCGCTGACCACGAAGAAGGAGATCCATCGGGTTCGCGCTGCCGCCTGACCGGCCAACGAAAGGAGAGAAGCGCAAACAGAGAAAGCTGCTGGGAGATGTGGGCAGCAGGACGCAAGAACGGGTAAGGGCAAACGGTCTGGAAGACGGGATCGGAAACACCAGAATGACCGCTAGGGCCACCGAGCCCGATCTAACGATTTGGATCCGATCTCAACGAACACCATACGGGCCCGCAGCCAACGAGGGCTGCATCAAGAGGCCGGACATACGACAGTACCTGACCACGCTGCCCCCGACTCGGTCCTAAAGCCGGGCTTGCCCACCAGGCGGCGTCCACATACGCGGTCATAGAGCTCCTTCACTTGTTCGACAGCTTCACGGCCGGCCGAGTGTCCACGGTCCAGGGCGGATAGGCCAGCGCGCCGGCCGGCAGCACCACGAACCGCTCCCCCTCGATCTCCCGGAGCACGATCCCCCAGGTGGTCGCCTCGAGCCGCGCCAGGGTCTGGCGTGCCTCCCCGATATCCAGGTCGAGGGCGGCGGCCGTCTCGATCCGGGCCTCGATGCGCGTCGACAGCCAGTGCAGCGTTGCCCAGCTCCCGCCGCAGATGCCGAGCCAGAGGCTCAGGCCGACCACCAGGGGCCGGAGCCAGGCCTTGAGCAGGAGCGCGCGCATCCGACCGGTCGCCACCGCCGTATCGGCTTCGATGGTATGCAGCACGTTCCTCGCAACGCGCCGCGAGTTCGCGCCGAGCCGCTCGAGCTCGCTCGCGGTCAACTCCTCGATCGCCTGGCGCTCGCTCTCCAGCTGTCTCCGCAATCGCTCGGTCAAGTCGTTCGCGTTTGAAGTCATGTGCGTATAGCTCTCCTTTCAGACGCCACCGGTCCCTGGTCGTGGGATCCAGGGCCGTCAGGTAGTCCTGGCCCTGGCGCGGTACCTCCAGGCCCGCCTCCCGCAGGGCGGCGACGATGTCGGCCCTATTCCGTACCGTGCCGTGCTCGACACGCTGGAGCAGGTAGTCCCGGATCAGATCGCGGGGGGCGGGCTCGAGCGCGAGGCCGGCACGCAGGTGCGCCGCCTCGACGTAGGCGCGGTGCCCGGGTTGCTGCACCCGCGCCCGCGCCGGGTCATCCGGCCGGCTCCAGCCCTCCTCGGCGTTGAAGGCGTCGCGGAGCGGGTCGAATGTCTTCTGCCAGCCCGGCGGCGCGATGTTGAGGCTCCGGCCGGTCTCCAGGTCGCACCTCGCGGCGAGGACATGCACGTGAACGCCGCCGTCGCGCTCGCGGTGCACCACGGCCGCCCAGGCGTAGCGGTCGGGCTCGAGCCCCGCCCAGGCCGTCTGTTCAAAGGCATCGATGACCGCGCCGATCTGCGCGTCGGTCGGAGTGTCGTCCGGTGCCCAGGCAATCACGCCCGACGTGTACTTGTGCTCGAACGCCAGCGCGTCGGCCACCGCGGCCACCCGATGGGGATCCCCCTGGAGGACCTCCACGCCCTCGCGCAGTTGCCCCGCCGCGTCCCGCGCCCCGAGGAGGTAGTCGGCCGCCGCCCGGGCCGAACCGGTGCCGCAAGCCAGGAATTTAATGTGCATCGGGGTCGGGGCGTCCGACGGGGGCCAACGCCGTGAGCGACCGCTCGATGGCGACCAGGTGGGCGACGATCTCGACGGTCTCGGCGTTCGCTTTGAAGGTATTGGCCCAGCGGGCGATCTGGTTCAGGTTCGCCCCGATCCGCGCCAGCTCGCGGGTGCGCTCTCGCTCCACCTCGGTCGCCGGGGCGGTCCACGTTCGCGTACGCGCCATGGCCTGCCGCAGCAGCGCCGACAGCGACACGCCAGCGGCCGCGGCCTTGGCCCGCCAGTCGGCGAGCTCGGCCGGCGATACGCGGGCGGCCGCAGTGACGGTGCGGCGATCGGCCATCAGGACGCACCGCCAGGGGAGAAAGGGGCGCGAGCCCCGCCCGCGAACACCGCCCGAGGGCGGGCCTCGGGGGGATCGAAGGGGGCGGAGCACCCCTCGCCAGCCCCAATGTTGCACATTGGGTAGGCTGGCTCACGTCCGCTAAACACACTCGTCGCGCGACGCTTGGAAACCCGGGCCGTCAAAATCTCCATACCCGTACATTGAGGAGCCCGGTGTGGGCCGTGTCAACAACGGGCAACTACGCGATGTACGAGGGGTTCCAGCAACGTACTATAGGCGGACCCGGCTCCGCCAGCGGACGCCCTGTGCTGTCGCGCCGACTTGATATGCCAAGCGCCATGGTGTAGGAATCTGGATCCTACTCTTATGCGCCCCGCAAGCAAGGACGCCACCACGCATGCTAGAGACCTTGTCCTCATGGGCGAGAAAACTGCCGCGGCACGACTACGTGCAATCCCGACGTGGCCGATGAGCAACCACGACCTGCACTGGATCGCGAACTACATCTGGGGGATCGCGGACGACGTGCTCCGGGACCTATACGTTCGCGGCAAGTACCGTGACGTAATCCTACCGATGACGGTCCTGCGTCGGCTGGACGCGGTGCTGGAAGGCAGTAAGCGGGCGGTGCTGGAGATGAAGGCGAGACTCGACGAAGCGGGCCTGATCGAGCAGGACCAAGCCCTGCGGCAGGCGGCGAGCCAAGCCTTCTACAACACCTCGCCGTTCACGCTGCGTGATCTCCGGGCCCGCGCCAACCGCCAGCAACTCGAGGCTGACTTTAGGGCCTACCTCGACGGCTTTTCGCCCAACGTACAGGACATCCTGGACAACTTCGAGTTCCAAAACCAGATCACGCGGCTCTCCAGAGCTGACGCGCTCGGCACGCTGATCGAGAAGCTGACCTCCCCGGACGTCAACCTCAGCCCGCATCCGGTGCAGAACACCGACGGCTCGATCCGGCATCCTGGCCTCGACAACCACGGAATGGGCTCGATCTTCGAGGAGCTGGTCCGGCGCTTCAACGAGGAAAACAACGAGGAGGCGGGTGAGCACTGGACCCCCAGGGACGCCGTGCGGCTGATGGCGAGGCTGGTATTCCTGCCCGTGGCCGAGGAGATCCAGTCGGGCACCTATCTGCTCTACGATGGCGCTTGCGGGACCGGCGGGATGCTAACGGTAGCCGAGGATACCCTTCAGAGGCTCGCCGCCGAACACGGTAAAGACGTATCCACGCACCTCTACGGCCAAGAGATCAACGCCGAGACGTACGCCATCTGCAAGGCCGACCTTCTGCTGAAGGGCGAGGGCGAGGCTGCGGACAACATCGTGGGCGGGCCGGAGCACTCCACGCTGGCAAACGATGCATTCCCGTCGCGCGAGTTCGACTTCATGCTCTCCAACCCGCCGTACGGCAAGAGCTGGAAGAGCGACCTTGAGCGGATGGGCGGCAAGAAGGATATGCGCGACCCGCGCTTCGTGATCGAGCACGCGGCCGATCCCGAGTACTCCCTGGTGACCCGCTCCAGCGACGGCCAGATGCTCTTTCTGGCCAACAAGGTCTCCAAGATGAAGCAGGACACCCGGCTCGGCAGCCGCATCGCCGAGGTCCACAACGGCAGCGCGCTGTTCACGGGCGATGCGGGCCAGGGAGAGAGCAACATCCGCCGCTGGATCATCGAGAACGACTGGCTGGAGGCGATCGTCGCGCTCCCGCTCAACATGTTCTACAACACCGGGATTGCGACCTACATCTGGGTGCTGACCAACCGCAAGCCCGAGCACCGCAGGGGCAAAGTGCAGCTGATCGACGCCACCGGGTGGTACCAGCCACTCCGCAAGAACTTGGGCAAGAAGAATTGCGAACTCGGCGGGAAGGAGATCGCCCGCATCTGCGATACGTTCCTCTCCTTCGAGGAGACCGAGCATAGCAAGATCTTCGACAACGCCGCGTTCGGATATTGGAAGGTGACGGTAGAGCGTCCACTCCGCATCGAGGGCGTCGATCCCAACCGACCCTACAAGGCTGCCGAGATCAAGAAACTCAAGGAGAACGGCAAGCGGAGCGAGAACGCGCTGCCTGTCATCAGGAAGATCCACAAGCGGGGTACGGGTCCTGACCCGCTACGCGGCCTGTTTGCGACAACCGTGAACGGAGCGCTAACGGTGGTCGAATACGAACCGGACAGCGACCTGCGCGACACCGAGCAAGTCCCGCTACAGGAGGATGGAGGCGTCGAGGCGTTCCTGCGTCGCGAGGTGCTGCCCTATGCCGGGGATGCCTGGTATCAGGCCAATCGCGTGAAGGTCGGATACGAAATCAGCTTCACGCGCTACTTCTACAAGCCGAAGCCGATGCGGACACTGGCAGAGATCCGGGCAGACATCCTCGCCCTGGAGCAGGAGACCGAGGGCCTCTTGGATGACATCATCGGGGTGAGAGGATCGTGAACGCGAGCGAAGCTCAACTTCTCGAGTTCCTGAAGAACTCGCCGCAGTTTGTCATTCCGATCTACCAGCGCACCTACAGCTGGACCGAGCGCGAGTGCCAACAGCTCTGGAACGACATCCTGCGCGCAGGGCGTGACGAGCGCATCGCATCGCACTTCATCGGCTCCATTGTCTACATCGAGAAGGGCCTTTCTCAGGTCATTCGCCCTTCGCCGCTCCTAGTGATCGACGGTCAGCAGCGCCTGACCACGGTGATGCTGATACTTGAGGGGTTGGCGCGCCGCCTAGGCAATGCCGAGCCGGTGGACGGCTTCTCAGCCAAGAAGCTCCGCAGCTACTACTTGCTTAATCCCTTCGAAGAGGACGAGCGCGGCTTCAAGCTCCTGCTCACTCAGACGGACAAGCAGAGCCTGATCGCGCTGCTGCAGCAGAAATCCCAGCCGGATGAACCGTCTCTCCGCATCACCGAGAACTTTGCATTCTTCGAGGAGCAGGTGCGAGCGATCGGCGACAATCTCACTCCGCTGTGCCACGGGCTCGCCAAGCTCATGATCGTCGACATCGCTCTGACCCGTGACCAGGACAACCCACAGCTCATCTTCGAGAGCATGAACTCGACCGGCCGGGAGCTGACACAAGCTGACCTGATCCGCAACTTCGTGCTCATGGGCCTGGAGCGGATCCCGCAGACACGGCTCTATCAGGATTACTGGGGGCCGATGGAGGTTGCTTTCGGGCAGAAAGCCTACAGCAAGCATTTCGACAGCTTCATGCGGCACTACCTGACACTCCGGACCGGAGAAATCCCCAACGTTCGGGCCGTCTACGAAGCGTTCAAGGCGCACGCTAATTCCCCGGAGGTGGCGGCGGCCGGCGTAGAGGCCCTTGTTGCCGAGGTCCACGCTTACGCCCGCCACTACGATGGTGTCCCGCTGACAGTTGAAGGTGGTGGCTCCGGAGAGTCTCCTTGTTAGCCTGCCTTTCTCATTTGGGCAACCGGTTCATGGTCGTCGAGGTGGGCCCTGAGCATCCAGAGCTGGTCGTAGCCGATGATCCTCCGGTAGCTCTTCTCGGTCTCCACGAACGAGGCCGCAGCCCAGCGCAAGGCCATCGCTCCGTTCTTCCAGTTGGTCACCCTGCGGGTCTTCTGTCTTACGCCCGAGTGGGTGCTGTCGATCAGGTTGGTCGAGCCCAGGCACTTCCTCAGCCGCGGCGGGAGGCCGAGCCGGTTGATCGTGAACATCTCGCTGAGGCCTTCGCGTAGGCTGGCCGAGGCCGAGGGGTGGTCGCGCTCGAGCCATCGGGCGAGCTGCTCGAGCTTCTGCTCGCCCTGCTTCGCGTCCAGCTTCATCGCCGCCCGGAACGCCGCCTTCACCTGAGGATGCTGATCCTTCGGCAGATGACCCAGCACGTTGCGGAGCTTGTGGTTGCGGCAGCGCTGGATGGGGTGACGTTGGCCGAACACCTTCTCGATCGCCTTCCTGAGCGCTTTCGAGCCATCGATCACGAACAGCCGCCGCCTGCCCGGGTCCAGGCCGCGCTCGACCAGATCCTCTAGGAGCGCGCTGCTCACCTCGGCGTTCTCACTCGCTCCTTCCCTCACGCCCAGCACGTGCTTCTTTCCGTCTGAGTCCACGCCTACCGCAGCAAGCACGTGGTGCGAGCCCATCTGGATCCCGTCCAGGTAGATCACCAGGAGGTCCCACGCATCCAGCCGGCGCTCCATCAGCTCCTTCAGCACGCGCTCCGAGGCCTCGACCGTCTCACGGCTCACCGCCGACTTGCTCACCCCGACCGTGTCGGCCATCTCACCGATCACACGGCCGTACTTCCGCGTGCTCACCCCCGCCATCAGGACCTCGAGCATCCGATCCGCCACGGCGCCCGGTCTCCGCATCGCTGCGTACGCCGGCACCTCGACCTCGCCACCCTCCCCGGCGCCCCGGCGCCTGAGCCGTGGCCGCTCCACACGCACCTTCCGGTCCGACAGGTAAACCACACCACCCTGCCGGCCATACCACACCGTGTCGTCTTCCGCTCGTGACCGACCTGCCTGCTTCACGCCTGCCACACCCTCGGCGCTCATCTCCAGCACCGCTTCGATCGTCGCTCGTCCCATCACCTGGATGACTTCGTCGATCACGACCTCCGTCTGCTCCACGAGCTCAAGCATCGGAAGCAGAAACTGCCCCTCCCGCTTCAGGAACTCCCTGATCGCGCGCTTGTCCGCCCGATCCCTTACCTCGTACGTTCTCTTCATCGTGGTGGCTCCGTGTTGGGGTTTTTGCCTACCCGAGCCTATCGGCCCGGGACCCCCGGAACCACCACTTTTCTTTCTCCCCTATCAGGAACCTTCAACTACGGTTGGGACAGCTTCGCCACTACTGCGCGATGGCGCTCGACCAGGAGCCCGACAAACAGTTGGCGTTGGCTTTTCGCGACCTGCGTGATCTCAAGGTTGACGTGGCCTTCCCGTTCCTACTCGAGCTGTATCACGACTACGTCGATGGCCTTCTCGGCAAGAGTGATTTCGCTCGTGCGGTGCGGCTGATTGAGGCGTACGTATTTCGACGAGCGGTGTGTGCGATTCCTACGAACTCCCTCAACAAGACGTTTGCCACCTTCGGGCGCTTCGTCAGGAAAGAGCGTTACCTTGAGAGCATTCAGGCGTACCTGCTGACTATGCGCACTTACCGTCGATTTCCGAACGATGAGGAATTCGAGCGTGAGCTCAAGGTCCGCGACCTTTACAATTTTCCGCGTCGTAGCTACTGGCTGCGTCGGCTGGAGAACCACTCGCTTCACTGAGAAAACGGAGAGATCTCCTGGCTTATCTGGCCGACGAGATCGACGATGCGTTGGCCGGGGCGCCTGCGGAGCCGGCCCCAGAGCGCCACCCTCCACCGTCTGGGGTGGCGGCGACGCAGATGCAGCGGCAGCCCCAGACGGCCGATACCACCGTTCCGATGGGGTTCGTCCCCGATCTGACTCTGGTCAAGCGACTCTGGGGAAAGGTGCGTTGGACGGACCGGGTGGAGATGCCCACCGAGCCGCTGATGGACCTCGCGGCAGCGGCGATCCAGGAGCTCGGGTACACGGTCAAGGAGAGGCACTCCCTGAAGCTGACTGCCAAGTCCGGCGTCAGCCTCTTCAGCTGGGGCGAGGTGCTCACAGTCGAGCTGGCACGACTGACGGAAACGACGACTGACGTCACCATCGAGAGCAGCCCGGCCGCCCCGCTCCAAGTGGTTGACTGGGGCAAGAGCGTCAGGAACGTGAGGTCCATCCTGGAGAAGATGGCATTCCTGGCTGCCAAGAAAGCACTCTAGGAGTCTCGGAGGCAACGCGAGCGCTGAGCCGACCCACCGGATCGGAGGACGCGGCGTTGGTCCGAGAGATCGTGCTTGCCATGGAGGGGCTCCCTGGAGATGGCCTCATCCTCCACAAGTGGCTTCTCGGTCCAATCGGAACCGGGGTGCTCTACGTGCGGGAGAGCGCCCGCCGGCGCATCCGATCGATCTATGCCCACGATGCGACATTGGACGCCCCGGCGTTCGCGCCCCCCGGCACCGCGGCCCTTCCTCTGAAAGCGGGGATCGGAACGGCTCTGGACTTCGCCGAGACCATCGGCCGGGACAACATCGCGCGCAGGATCCGGTATCTGTCAGACTACCTGAAGGCTCGGCTGTCAGCCATGGGGGGAGTCACGCCGCTGAGCGGAAGCACGCCCCAGATGTCCTGCCCCGACTCGACGACCTTCGAGATGGAGGGGGTGGACGCCATGGCCCTCGTTTCCTCCATGGACGAACGGCACCCCATCCACATCGACGAGCACCAGAGGGATGGTCACAACGGCATCCGGGTATCAACCCACATCTACAACACCAGAGCCGAGATCGACCGACTCGTCATCGCACTCGGAAGCCTTACATTCGGAAGCCTCACATGAGTCGGAAGCCTAATATTAGGAGGAGATGATGCCGATCTACGAATACTCCTGCGAAGAATGTGAGAATCAGTTCGAGGAGTTGGTGCGTGGGGACGAGACACCGCAGTGCCCTTCATGCGGGAGCGAGAATCTGAAGAGGCTCATATCCCTTCCCAGAGTGCAATCCGAGAGCACGAAAGACATGAGCATGAGAGCCGCCAAGAAGCGAGACGCGGCGCAGGCCAAGGACCGCTTGTACGACCGGCTACATTACGAAAGGAGTCACGATCGACACGGGTAAGCCCTGCGTGAGCGAACTTGGACGCGTCGCTTGAGATGCCTGACCCGCGTCCCATCGATCCGCGAGTCGACATCGGGCACGTGCATCTGAAGGTCGCCGACATCGAGCGAGCTCTGGGCTTCTACCGTGATGTTCTCGGATTCGAGCTGGTCCAGCGGATGGGTCCTGACTCCGCGTTCATCAGCGCCGGAGGCTATCATCACCACATCGGCCTCAACACGTGGGAGAGCCGGGGCGGCGAAGCAGCACCCCGAGGCTCCACCGGGCTCTACCATCTGGCGATCCGTTACCCGGACCGGGCTACCCTGGCCGACGCCTATCGTCGACTTCTCGATGTCGGGATCCCTCTCGACGGAGCCGCGGATCACGGCGTCAGCGAAGCTCTGTATCTGAGCGACCCGGACGGCAACGGCGTGGAGCTCTACCGGGATCGACCCGTGGAGGAGTGGCCAAGGGATCCCGACGGCGAGCTCACCATGTACACGCACCCCCTCGACCTGGAGAGCCTGAGGCTCGAGCGTACGTAGGCGTGGTGCCCGCCAGGGACTGTGCCCACCGGACTTCCGTATCTACCTTGGTGCCCCCCGCCGACCCCTTGTCGGTGGCGTTGAATTGAACGTGTGACCAAGAGGACTCCGATGTCCGAAAAGACGATGATACTGGTGGCAGGTGCGACCGGTGCCCAGGGCGGCGGTCTCGTCCGAGCAATATTGAATGATCCCGACGGGCCCTTCACCGCCCGTACCCTCACGAGGAATGTCGATTCGGACAAGGCCCAGGCGCTCGCTGCGGCCGGCGCCGAGGTCGTAGCCGCCGATTTCGACGACCCCGAAAGCCTCAACCGGGCGTTCGCTGGTGGGTACGGCGCCTACCTCGTCACCAACTTCTGGGAGCATTTCTCCCCCGAAAAGGAGATCGAGCAGGCGGCGGCCCTCGCCGATGCTGCGCAGCAGGCGGGCATCCAACACGTCATCTGGTCCACCCTGGAAGACACGCGCAACTGGATCCCCTTGGACGACGACCGGATGCCGACCTTGATGGACAAGTACAAGGTCCCACACTTTGACGCGAAGGGCGAAGCGGATGCGCTCTTCACCGCCCGTGGACTGCCGACCACCTTCCTCCGGACCTCCTTCTACTGGGACAACTTCTTCGGCATGGGGCCGACAAGGGGCGAGGACGGCAAGCTGGCCATCACCTTCCCCATGGACGACAAGAAGCTGCCTGGCATCGCCGCGGAGGACATCGGCAAGTGCGCCTACGGGATCTTCAAGAAGGGGCCGGAGCTCATCGGTGAAACGGTGGGCATCGCGGGCGAGCACCTCACGGGCCACCAAATGGCCGCCGCCCTCAGCGAGGCCATCGGTGAGGAAGTGGGATACAACGCCGTGCCCCCAGAGATGTACAGGAGCTTCGGATTTCCCGGGGCGGAGGATATGGGCAACATGTTCCAGTTCAAGCGGGACTTCGAGGAGATGTTCTGTGGGACGAGGAACCTGGAAGGGGCTCGAGCCCTGAATCCGGAACTCCAGAACTTCTCCGAGTGGCTCGCCGTGAACGGAAGCCGAATCCCCATCGAGTAGACGAGACGACCTCGATGGGAAGGCGCCGGGGACGGACCTCGGGTGGGCGATGAGGCGGATCGCGGTGAAGTGACCGTGGACGTGCGCTCGGCCACCGTCGCGGATATACCGGCCCTGGCCGCCCTCATCGAGGCGTCGGTTCGTGGCCTCGGGCCACCGCACTACGACCCGCGGCAGATCGAGAGCTCCCTCGTGCATCTGTTCGGGGTCGACACCTCCATGATCGACGACGGGACCTACGTGGTCGCAGATCACGACAGCCAGCTCGTGGCGTGTGGAGGATGGAGCCGCCGGCGAACACCGTTCGGCGGAGACCAGGCCGCCGCCTTCCGGGACGAGGATCTCCGGAATCCCACGACGGAGCCCGCCGTCCTGAGGGCCTTCTTCGTTCATCCCGAATGGGTGCGGAGAGGGCTCGGACGGAGGCTCGTGGAAGCCAGCGAGGGGGCCGCCAGTGCCGAAGGGTTCCGCACCTTCGAGCTCGTTTCCACCCTGCCAGGCCTGGCCTTGTACCGCGCCCTCGGATACCGGGAGACCGAACCGGTGGACATCGAGCTGCCCGACGGCGTGGTCGTACAGGCCGTTCACATGGTGAAGCCGTAGTCGCATGCCGGTCCCATCCCTCCGCCTCGATCAGGTCGTGCGGCTCTGGTTCCACCGGCAAGGCCTGTGGGAGCCACGTGGCTCCGCGAAACTCGACAGGCGGGCACTCACGGAGCACCTCGAACGGACCGGAGCGCTCCAGCTGGACACGATCAACGTGGTGGACCGGGCCCACTACCTGACGCTGTGGAGCCGCTTCGGCCCGTACGATCGCAAACGTGTGGATCGCTGGGTCTATCGGGACCGGGTCGGCTACGAGTACTGGGGACACGAAGCCTCGATCCTTCCCATCTCGCACCTCCCGCTGGGCCGGCGGCGCATGCGCCGCTTCCCACCGAAGAGCTGGAGCGGCAAGTCCTGGTGGAGCGTGTACCGGACGTCGGCCGCGTCGAAGCGCCGCGTCCTGAAGCTACTCCGGGACGAGGGTCCTCTTGAGAGCTTGGATTTCGAACAGCACCCTGCCGAGCGCGGGCGGCTCGCGCCAGGCGGAAGCATGCCGCTTCCCAAGGAGGACAAACGGTCCCTCAAGCTGCTCTGGCACCAGGGGCGGGTGGGAATACGGGCCCGTCGCCACTTCCGATGTGTGTACGACCTGGCCGAGAGGGTGTACCCCTCCGGATCGCCGGCCAGCGCAGCGGAGTTCGAGGACAGCTGGCTCTTCGTCGGTCTCTCGGGAAACGGAGTCGCTAGCGAGCGGCACTTGTCGAACTACTTCACCGCCCCTGACCTGGGGACGGCGAACCGGAGACGGGTGATCGCGCGAAACCTGAAGAAGGGACGAATCGTCGAGGTCTGCGTGGAGGGACTGGGAGGCCGGTTCTACGCGCTTCCCGAGCACCTCGACGGGGTGGAGGGTCTCCCCGAGCCTGAGGGGACCACGCTCATCTGTCCCTTCGACTCATTGCTCTGGCAGAGAAAGCGCGCCGAGGAGCTCCTCGGCTTCCACTACCGTATCGAGATCTACGTGCCGGCCGCAAAGCGGGAGTTCGGATATTACGTGCTGCCCATCCTCCACGACGGACGCCTCGTGGGGCGCCTGGACCCCAAGCTGCATCGGGAGCGCGGCGAGCTAGAGGTCAAAGCCATCCATCTGGAGGCCGGCTTCAAGCGAGACAGGTCATTCGACCGCGGGCTTGCACAGGCGCTGGGAAGCCTGGGCGAGCACGTGGGAGCCGACCGACTCGACCTCCCCAACGGCTGGCGACAGATGGTGTAACTCGTCCGCGGTCAACCGAGGGACATGGCCGGGTCGTCGGGAGGCGGGTCCTGCGCCCCCGTGAGTCGCGCCCGGAACTCGGATTCCCTCTCAGGGGACAGCGCCGTGAACAACGATACGGCAGGAACCACGAGCAGCGGGACCATCGTAGTCACGTAGGCCGGATCGAGCCCTTCCCCGTGGCTGGTCAACAGAGAAACGAGCAGCCGAACCGGAGTGGACGCTCCTTCGGGCGCCTGGAGGTCGATCCACAGAGCCCACTTGATCAGCACGAACCAGACACCTCCGGTGCCATACCCCGCAAGCATCCCCCAGTAGGCGCCCGGCTCCGTGGTACGGCGCCAGTAGAGCACGTAGGCCACCGAGATGGCGGCGGGGACGACCATGGCGAACGCGAACAGGAGCATATCCAGTATGGAGACCCGGGTGCTCGTGGCAATCCACCACGCAACCAGAGCTGAGATCAGGGCGTAGCCCACCGTGACCGTCTGGTAGGCGCGGAGCCTTCGCTCAGACGAGTACGTGCCCGCAGACGGGATCCAATCGCGAACGAACATGGTGGCGCTGGAGAGGAGGATGGGTCCACCCGACGAGATGACCGCTGCCAGGACGGCCGCCAGAGCGATCCCGCCCATGACCGGACTGATCTCCGCGGCCTGGGTTGTGAGATTTCGGTAGCCGGCCAACCCGGAGTCGGTTCCGTAGCGGGCCACAGTGAGGATGCCGATCAGCCCCGCGAGGACCGGCATGAGGGCGGCGATGGCGCCACCGGCGATAAACGCCGGCGCGAGGCTCCGCTCGGACCGCGTCGCGGTGGAGTAGTTTGCGTAGATGGACGCGGCCGGTGAGTGGATCGTAGCCGAGAAGAACATGGCCAGAATCGCTATCCACCCCCCGCCCGCGAACCCCCACCAGGCCTCTCGGGCGTTGGACGACGAAGTGAGCTGTGCGTTCACCTGCTCGGTCACGGCGTCCCAGCCGCCAAGCTCGCGCACGCCCAAGACCCCCACGGCCAGGAGGGAGGCCAGGATCACGGTGCAATGGATGACGTTGGTGACCGCCGTGCCCCACAGACCGCCCAGAGACACGTACGTCGCCAGTACCAGGGCGGCGATGAGCGTGCCGTGCAGCATGGAGAGGGGAGTGAGGGAGCTGATGATCACGCCGATCACGTACGCCTCGATGACGTTGACGATGGCGTACTCGGTCTGCACGCACAGGCTGGTGAGCCACTGGCACCGCTTCGAGCCGAAGCGGATCGAGAACAGCTCCCCCACGGTTTGGAGCCCAAGTCGCCGGTAGTAGACCGCGAAGGCGAGACCCACCAATACCAGGGCGGCGAACGAGCTGATCCCATACCACCACATGTTCCAGACACCACCCGTCACGACATCCCCAGCCACCCCGTACGTCCCGGCGCCCCCGATGCGCCCGCCCGCCAGCGCGAAGGCCACGAGTACTCCGGACATCCCGCCGCCGGCCACGGCCCAGTCGCTCGAGCCTTTGGATCGTCGGGCCATGAGGGCTCCGACGGCCGTGACCCCAACGAGGTAGAGAACGATGACGGTGACTGCGACGGTGTCCACTCGAGCTCCTTTGGGGAGGATTCGGCCCATTCGAGCGGGCGGAGAGTGCCTCGGCCCGGGGGCAGCGACTCGGGCGGGTTGGATAACCTTCGGGGAGTCGGTGTGCAACCGCGCGAAGACGCGACGCGGAACAATCGTCCACCGCGGAGGGGTCCGCTCCACGGACGCGGTACGGTGTGCTACCTTCTCCGCCCTACGGTCATCTCGTACCCGTCACAAAGGAGATCTCGATGAAGCGGATCATCCCAGCAGTCCTGATGGCTATCCTGGGAGTGGGAGTAGCGGGCGCCTCCGACACGGCACATGCAGCTACGGCCAGGCCTTTCATTCAGGAGCCGAGCGACAGCACGTCGACCGAGCAAAGCGGCGAGCACGAGATCAGGCCGTATGGCGAGGTGATCACCGAGGAGGCAGAGTCCGACCCCGGCGTGTTCACCGTTCACTGGGTGGGCGACAAGCTGTACTACGAGATCCCCAACAACCTGCTCGAGCGCGAGATGCTGCTTGTCTCACGCATCGCACGAACGGCCACCGACATCGGATACGGCGGTCAGAAGGTGAACACACAGACCGTGCGCTGGCAGCGACGGCAGAAGCAGGTCTTCCTGCGGATCGTCTCGTACGTCAACGTGGCCGACTCCACGGAGCCCATTGCAGCCGCCGTGGAGAACGCGAACTTCGAGCCAATCCTCCGGGCCTTCGACGTCGAGGCCATCAACCCGGACAGCACGGGCATCGTCATCGAGACCACAGACCTCTACTCCGAAGACGTGCCGATGCTCGGCCTCCAGTCCAGCCGGCGAGAACAGTACGGCGTGCGGGGTCTCGCCGAGGACCGCTCGTTCATCGACTCCGCCCACAGCTATCCCGAGAATATCGAGGTGAGGACGGTCCTGACGTACAACGCCAGCGAGGCTCCCTCCAACGCATCGACCGGCACGCTCACGCTGGAGATGGCCCACTCCATGATCCTGCTCCCGGCGGAGCCGATGCAGCCCCGACTGTGGGACGACCGCGTGGGGTTCTTCAGCCTCACACAGACCGACTACGGGCTCGACGAGCAACGCGCAACACAACGCAGGTACATCACGCGCTGGCGGCTGGAGCCCAGCGATCCAGAGGCCTGGGCACGCGGAGAGCTTGTGGATCCGGTGGAGCCGATCGTCTACTACATCGATCCGGCTACGCCCGAGAAGTGGCGGCCCTACCTCAAGCAGGGCATCGAGGACTGGCAGTCGGCATTCGAGGAGGCCGGGTTCCGGCGCGCCATCATCGCCCGGGATCCGCCCACGCCGGAGGAGGATCCAGAGTTCTCCCCGGAGGACATCCGCTACTCGGTGATTCGATACTACCCGTCCGACGTTCAGAACGCGTCGGGGCCCCACGTACACGACCCACGGACCGGTGAGATTCTGGAGAGTGACATCAGCTGGTATCACAACGTGATGAACCTGGTTCGGAACTGGTACTTCGTTCAGACAGCCACGGTGAACCCCGCAGCGCGCGGGATAAAGTTCGACGACGAGGTGATGGGAGAGTTGGTCCGGTTCGTCTCCGCCCACGAGGTGGGCCACACCATCGGGCTGCAGCACGCCATGCAGTCGAGCTCAGCATATCCCGCGGACTCTCTGCGGTCGAAGTCGTTCACCTGCCGCATGGGCACGTCCCCGTCCATCATGGACTACGCACGCTTCAACTACATCGCACAGCCCGGGGACGACGCTTGCTTGATGCCCCAGGTGGGCCCGTACGACAAGTGGGCCATCCGTTGGGGCTATCGACCTGTACAGACTGCAACGAGCGCAGACGCCGAGCAGCCCACTCTGCACCGGTGGGTGCTCGAGCACAGCGAGCCCTTGTACCGCTACGGAGCCAACAGGCAGTACGACCCGACCTCTCGCAGCGAGGCCCTCAGCGATGATCCGGTGCGGGCCAGCGAATACGGCATCGCCAACCTGCAGCGTATCGTGCCCAACCTGGTAGAGTGGACCCGGGAGGACGGCAAGGACTACGCGCAGCTCGCCGAGCTCTACAACCAGGTGATCGCCCAGTGGAACCGGTACATGGGGCACATCGCCGCGGTCGTCGGTGGCGTGGTGCGTACGGCCAAGACGGCGGATCAGCCCGGAGCGGTCTACGAGATGGTGCCGAAGTCGAAGCAGAAGGAAGCCATGCGGTTCTTCGAGGAGGAGGCCCTGGCCACCCCCATGTGGATGCTCGATGAGGACATCCTCACCCGGATCGAGCACGCCGGGATCGTGGAGCGCATCCGACAAAGGCAGGTCGGCGTTGTGAACAACATCCTCAACCCGGCTCGCATGCAGCGGTTGGTGGAGGCCGGTGCTCGTCGGGGTGACGGCGCGTACACGCTGGGCGAGATGATGACCGATCTGCGCCGCGCCGTCTGGACCGAGCTCCGAGACGGCGATAATGTGGACGCCTTCCGTCGGAACCTGCAGCGGGGATACCTGGAACGGATGGCCTGGCTCATGACCGAGGAGCCCGACCAGCCATCGGGACAGCTCACCGCCAGCAACATCACCCCGGTCGACGTGAGCCAGTCGGACATCCGGGCCTTCGTACGTGGCGAGCTCGAAACGGTGAAGACCGAGATCGGCGCGGCGCTGAACGCCAACCTGGACCAGGCGACCACCTATCACCTGCGGGATGCTCTGGTGAGGATCGACGACATCCTGGACCCAGGTGACTGAGGTGGCCGGCGACCCGCTCGGAGCCCCGGAGGTGTATCGGCTAACATCAGACGAGACGGCCGCTCGGCGCGGGGGATTGGGACCCTCGGGCGCCGTCGGGGTATGGTGGTTCGCGGTGACACCCGCGTTCACCTGCCCCGAGGTACCGGCCGATCATGTCCATGCCTTTACCGCTAGAAGAGTTTCCGTTCGGGACCCGCCTGAGCCTGGCGCACCTCATCGACTTCTGGGAGCGCCAGGACGAGGATCCGAGCTCCCTGCATGCGCCCCTTGCCCGGGTGATCGTCGAGAAGCTCGAAGAGGCTCCGGAGCTCCGAGGGATCATCGACGACCGCTCGCTGCTACAGACACACGGGGAGCTCATCGACCTCATGATGACCGCCATGGTGCCGGCGGGTCGGCGTGACGACTACTACGCCGCAGCCATCGAGCCCTTCAATACGCTCCCCTTCTACGAGTCGCCGGCATGGCGGCGCCTCGGGCTGGGCGACGCTAAGCGTTTCCAGGAGCGCATCAACATCCCGCCGGACCAGTTCGTCTTCGCGAAGCTCATGTGGGCCTACGAGTTTCTTCTCGGGAAGTGGTTGGGCGTCGAGGCGAATCTCCAGTACGCCCTCGTCATGACCGTACACGACGAGGATGTCGGGCTGGACAGACACTTTTCGTTGGGCCCCGATCCTCGGTTCGTGTCGGTGAGGCTCGTTCGCGACCTCGACAAGCCGTCCTCGGAGGACATCGCACGCCTGCTGGCCGAGCCGACCAACCTCGACCTGTGGACCGAGGTGCTCCCTCCGGACGCCTTCGAGTTCGATGGCATGACGATGATCACGGCGGTGGACGTGACGCCCCACGAGGTGATCTCGCGACTCAAGAACGACCTCATCGAGAAGGACTCGATGGCGTCGCCCGAGAAGATCGATCGACTCCAGCATCGGATCCGCAATCTCCTGGGTTGCCCGGAGCTCAGCCTCGGCCTGATCGCCTTCGACCGGCGCGCCGACGTCGAAGCGATCGAGGGAGCGAGGGCGGTGGGCAGAAGCCTACTCCTCTGCGACGAGTGCGCCCCCATCTGCCCGAACCGAGCCAATTCCCACTACGCGGGAGTCTTCCAGGGTACCGACCCCGTCATCGTTCAGGATCTGAAGAGGTCGAGGATACGCACCGGTTACGAACACCACCTTCGGCAGCACGGGCACCGTAGCCTCCTTCTCTACCCGCTCCACGTCGGGGACCAACTGGTCGGGCTCATGGAGCTCGCCTCGCCCAAGCCCGGCTACCTCAACGCCTTCAACGCCCGGCGACTGTTGGATGTCGTTCCGCTCTTCGCCACCACACTCAAGCGCAACCTGGACGAAGTCGAGGATCGTGTGCAGGCCGTCATCAAGCGGAGGTACACGGCGATCCACTCGGCTGTAGAATGGTGTTTTCGCGAGGCCGCCCTGAGCTACCTGGTTCAGAAGGAGCCCGGGGAGGTGAGCCCCGAGCTCGAGCAGATCGTCTTTCATGACGTGTACCCACTCTACGGCCTGGTCGACATGCGCAACTCGTCGCGGATACGCAACGAGGCGATTCGAGCTGACCTCAGCGACCAGCTCAAGCTGGCCCTGGACGTGATCAATGCCGCCGGGCAGATTCGACCGCTCCCCGCGCTGGAAGAAGTGGGATACCTGCTGGCGCGGCATCTCGACCGTATCGAAAGCGAACTCCGGTCGGCTGACGAATCAGGCATCTTGGAGCTACTCCGGCGTGACGTGGAGCCGCTCTTCGGACAACTCGAGACCTACGGGAGTGATGTGGCGGAGCGTGTGGCCGCCTATCGCGGGGCACTCGACGGAGACCTGAACATCGTCTATCGCCGCCGCAAGGACTTCGAAGAGAGCGTGGCGGCCTTGAACGAGGCCATCTCGATGACGCTGGACGCGGAGGAAGAGCGGGCCCAGGCCATGTTCCCCCACTTCTTCGAGAAATTCAGGACGGACGGCGTGGACCACAGCATATACGTCGGACCTGCGCTGCACGAGGACGGGCTCTTCGATGAGCTCTATCTGCGAAACCTCCGGATCTGGCAGCTCATGACGACCTGCCGGATCGAGTGGGAGCTCGCCCGCGTCAAGACCGACATGCCCGTGTCCCTGGACGCGACCCACCTTATCCTCGTCCAGCATCAGCCGCTGTCGATACGCTTCCGCGTCGACGAGAAGCGCTTCGACGTGGACGGGGCGTACGACATCCGCTACGAGATCGTCAAGAAGCGGATCGACAAGGCCCGCATCCGCGGGACAAGCGAACGCGTGACTCAGCCGGGCCAGCTCGCCATCGTGTACTCGACGGCCAGTGAGGCCGCCGAGTACAGGAGATACGTCGAGTTCCTTCAGAGCAAGGGCTACTTCGGCCCGGGGCTGGAGGAGCTGGAGCTGGAGGACCTCCCGGGCATCTCCGGTCTCAAGGCGCTGCGAGTCGCCATCGCGAGCAAGGGCGAGATCGATGAGTCGGCCCCGCCGGCTCGACCCTCGGCCGCGGAGATCGAGACGGTCCTCACCGGAGACCAGGCCTAGGAGCCTGGCGCGGACCTCACACGTTGAACCGCACGTGCATGATGTCGCCGTCGGCGACGACGTAGTCCTTGCCCTCGACCTGGAGACGTCCCGCGTCCTTCACCGCCTGCTCCGAGCCGTACTCCATGAAGGTCTCGTACGGCACGACCTCGGCACGGATGAACCCGCGCTCCAGGTCGGAGTGAATCCGTCCCGCAGCGGGTCGGGCTCTGGTGCCCCGGCGGATGGTCCACGCCCGCACCTCGTCGTGCCACACGGTGAAGAACGAGATGAGGTCCAGGAGGCCGTAGGCCGTCCGGATGAACCTGGCGAGGGCGGACTCGCCGAGGCCCAGACCCTCGAGAAAGGCGGCCTGGTCTTCGCCGTCGAGTCCGGCGATCTCGGCCTCCACGCTGGCGGATAGCACGAGACCTGCTGCGTGTAGCTCGCTCACACGGGACTCGAGATCCGGAGGCAAGGGCTCACCGGCCTGGTCCTCGGCGCGATTCAGGGCCACGAGGAGGGGCCGGTCCGAGAGCAAGCCGAAGCCTCTCAGATAGTCGCGATTCAACTCCTCGGCCGGGACGGATCGCAGCGGGCTCTCCTCCTCCAGTGCCGCTTTCATCGTCTCGAGCGAGGCCACCTCCTGTACGTCGGCCTGCTCCTTTCGTGCTCGGTCGAGCCGCCGCTCGACGATCTCGTGGTCGGCCAAGACGCACTCGGCGTGGAAGGCCTCCATATCCCCCATGGGATCCGGGTCACCTTCGAGCGCGGGATTGGGAAAGTCCCTGAGCACCAGACAAAGCGCCTCCTGATCCCGGATCTGTTGGAGAGCCCGAGGAGAGAGGCCCTTCTTCTCGGCGCCGTGCTCCCCGGGGATGTCGCAGAAGCTCATCTCGGCATACGTGGTCTTCTTCGGCGAGAAGATCCGGGACAGCTCGTCGATCCGCACGTCGGGCACCCTCACGGTGCCTAAGCGCACTTCGCCGCCGAAGCCTACGGGCACGCCCAGGCCCGTCATCGCGTTGAACACCGTGGTCTTCCCTGAGCCCGCGAATCCAACCAAACCGATCTTCAATTCCTTCTCCGTTTTTCGAGGAAGGATACAGTATAGGCGGGGCTGATCCAGTGCGAGAGCGATGGACCGCGTTCCTGCCGATTGGTAGAATCTTCGCCAAGTCGGCAAACTGTGCTATCCTTTTGCGACTTTTCCACACCGGAAAAGCCTGTCAATCGGCCCCTCGCCACTGGCACGAATCTCGCAACCGATATGCTCTCGCAGTGCCACTTGCAAGCAGCATCTCCACCGATCTTCCTCAACCTCGAGGCGATGCGTCAGGAGAAGCCCCGAAACGGGAGATCTCCCATGCGTATTTTCTCGTTCCCACCGCGCGCCGGATGCACCGGCCCGGGTCAGTACCTGCTCGCCCTGCAGGTTTGCCCAAGAGATTGGGATGGCGAACAGTTCTCGGCTCCTGGAGACACGGACTGTGTATAGGGCGCCGGGCTCATCGGGCGGCGCCGGGTTCTTCGTCTTCTTCCTCGTGGTTTGTAGCGCCCTGTACATGGGGGCCTGCCCGAGCTCCACGGGAGATCCAGGACCGGCGGAAGCACAGGTTCGTCCCTGGAGCTACTGAGGCAAGTAGCTTGGTGTCCCGTTGCCGACGGCGGCGCTCATGGCCGTGTTCATCGTGTTCAAGATCGTGGTGAATGTGATCGCACACTTGAGGGAGCACGCGCTGAGTCGGCAGCACGCGCAGGGTTGACAGCCCCCGGCGTCTTCTGTCATATGTTAGCGTAGTTTTTTTGTTCATGGCGCGGCGCCGGAAGCCCCGCCACAGGGAGCCGAGAGCATGATCCGGACTCAGGCGCTGACCTTTAGCCTTGACGCCCTTCGACTTATCGGTCTTTTTCGGCCGATGAGAGGGCACCGGTTCGTGCGGCTCTGGGCAGCCTGAGCGAGCGAGACCGGAAGCGCGAAACGCGCGGGCCCTCTCGGAAACGGGGGGGCCCGGTTTTTTTGGGGCCGGCATAGGACGAACCATGGCCAAGATCAAGATCTTCGATACGACGCTCCGGGACGGTGAGCAGTCTCCCGGGTGCACGATGTCCACGGCCGAGAAGCTCAGGATGGCGCATCAACTCGACGAGTTGGGCGTCGACGTCATCGAGGCGGGCTTCCCGGTGGCATCGGAGGACGATTTCAACGGCGTGCGATCCATCGTCCGCGAGGTGCGTCGGCCCATCATCGCGGCCCTGGCGCGGGCGCACCCGGTCGATGTCGACCGGGCGGCGGCGGCGTTGGAGGAAGCGGAGCACGCACGGGTGCACGTCTTCCTTGCCACTTCGGACGTCCATCTCGAGCACAAGCTGGAGATCACCCGCGACGAATGCCTGGACCGGGTGGTGGAGGCCGTCGAGAGGGCCCGGCGACTCGCCGACGACGTGGAGTTCAGCGCGGAAGACGCGACCCGGACAGACGTGGCGTTCCTCTGTCAGGTTGTACAGGCAGCAGTGGAGGCGGGCGCCACTACGATCAACATCCCCGACACCGTGGGCTACACCTTGCCCAAGGAGTACGCGGCACTGATAGAGGCACTGTTCCGCGACGTTCAGGGTTTGGAGAACACGGTGGTCAGCGTCCATTGTCACGACGATCTCGGGCTCGCGGTCGCGAACTCTCTGGCAGCCATCGAGGCCGGTGCGCGGCAGATCGAGTGCACCATCAACGGCATCGGGGAGCGCGCCGGCAACGCATCTCTCGAGGAGATCGTGATGGCCCTCAAGGTGCGCGGGGACCTGACCGAGCACCACACGGACGTCAACACGCGCTCCCTGTACAAGGCGAGCCAGCTCCTCTCGCACCTGACCGGGATTCACCCCCAGCCCAACAAGGCCATCGTGGGCAAGAACGCCTTCGCTCACGAAGCCGGCATCCATCAGCACGGCATGCTCAAGGAGAAGATGACGTACGAGATCATGACTCCGGAAATGGTCGGCGCTCCCGGGACGCAGCTGGTCCTCGGGAAGCACTCCGGCCGGCACGGCCTCAAGAACCGGTACCAGGAGCTGGGTTACGTGCTGGAGTCCGAGGAGTTGGATCGAGCCTACAAGTTGTTCACTCTCCTGGCGGACCAGAAGAAGACGGTCTTGGACGAGGATCTCCTGGTGATCCTGCACCATGGGGCCATGGTGGACACCCCCAGGTCGTTCCGTCTCGTCGAGCTGGACGTGAACTGCGGCGGCAGGTGGTCCACGGCGCGCGTTCGCCTCACCCACGGTGATGGCCCTCCCATGGAGGCCTCCGGCAAGGGTGACGGTCCCATCGCAGCGGCGTTCTCGGCCATCGACGAGCTGATCGATGCCACCGTCGCAATCGAGGACTTCGAGATCGTGGCCGCCACTCCGGGCCGGGACGCCGTCGGAGAGGTGAACCTCCACGCCCGCATCGGCGGCCAGACCTTCGCCGGCCGGGGGGCGTCGACCGATGTGGTGGACGCCGCGGCCCGCGCCTACATCAATGTCCTCAACAAGGCGGAGCACGCCAGGGCCCTCGAGGGGATGGAACTGGAGAAGGAAAGCTACCTTTGGGGCGTATGACATGAATTGGCACATCGCCGTTCTCCCCGGGGACGGGGTCGGCTGCGAGGTAATCGACGCAGCCGTTCGAGTGCTTCGGGCGACAGCCGAGCGCTTCGGTCACGAAGCGAGCCTGGAGTTCCACGACGTGGGCTGGACCGCCTACGACCGCCACGGCGTCCCACTCCCCGAAGGCACCCTGGAGGCCTGTCGGTCGGCAGACGCCGTGCTCCTGGGAGCCGTCGGCGATCCCCGCGGAGACGGCCTCGATCCCGAGGTACGGCCGGAGGCGGCTCTCCTGGCCTTGCGGCAGGAGATGGGGTGCTTCGCCAACCTCCGTCCGGTTCGTCTCCTCGCCGCCTTGGCGGACGCGTCTCCACTGCGCCGCGAGCGTGTCGACGGCACGGACCTTGTGATCGTCCGCGAGCTGGCCGGCGGGATCTACTACGGAGAGCCCCGCGGGGCCGTCGACGGCGGCCAGGCCGCAGTGGACACAATGCGGTACCACCGGGACGAAGTCGTCAGGATTGCCAAGGTGGCGTTCGAGACGGCTCGGGGCCGGCGGAGGAAGGTCCTCTCCATCGACAAGGCCAACGTCCTCCACAGCTCGAGACTCTGGCGCGAGGTGGTCGACGGCGTGGCGGAGGATTATCCCGACGTGGAGTGCCATCACATGCTCGTCGACCGGGCCGCCATGGAGCTCGTGCTCAATCCCACCCGCCTCGACGTGATGCTCGCGCCGAACCTGTTCGGCGACGTGTTGAGCGACGAGGCCGCCGCGGTGGTGGGATCCATCGGGCTGCTAGCTTCCGCGAGCATCGGTGGAGGCGGCGGGATCTTCGAGCCGGTCCACGGCTCGGCCTCGGACATCGCAGGCACGGGCACTGCCAATCCCCTCGCCACCATCCTGTCGGCGGCACTGCTGCTCCGTCACGTCTACGGACACGAGGCGGAGGCCAGGGCCGTCGAAACCGCGGTGGAGCAGGTCCTGGAGGGCGGGTTGCGGACACCGGACCTGGCTCGTGGCGATGAGCCAGCCGTTGGAACGGAAGCCATGGGTGAAGCGGTGGCCGATGCGGTCAGCAAGGCCGATGCCGTAATGAGCGCCGAGGCCGGTGCCGTGGCGAGTGCCGATGCCGTGGCGAGCGCCGAAGCCGGTGCCGTGACCGGCGTCGACGTGACGAGCGAAGAGGCGTCATCCCATGCCTAGGACGATGCTGGACAAAATCTGGGACGCCCATCTCGTGCACAGCGAGGAGGGCAGGCCGGACCTCCTTTACATCGATCTCCACCTCCTCCACGAGGTGACCTCGGCGCAGGCGTTCGAGGGGCTTCGCCTGGCGGGCCGGACCGTGCGGCGTCCCGAGTTTTGTGTGGCCACCGTCGATCACAACGTGCCCACCACCGACCGCTCCCTCCCCATCCTCGACGACCTGGCCCGTCTCCAGATCGAGGCGCTCAGCAGGAACGCGCAGGAATTTGGGATCGAGCTCTTCGACGTCGACAGCCCCCACCAGGGGATCGTCCACGTCATCGGACCGGAGATGGGCTTCACCCAGCCCGGCATGACCATCGTGTGTGGCGACAGCCACACGTCGACGCACGGAGCGTTCGGAGCTCTGGCCATGGGGATCGGCACATCCCAGGTCGAGCACGTGCTGGCGACCCAGTGCATGCCCAGGGCCCGGCCCAGGTCCATGGAGATCCGGGTCAATGGGGAGCTGCCGCCTGGAGTGACGGCGAAAGACCTGATCCTCGGCATCATCGCCCAGATCGGGATAGCGGGCGGCACCGGCCACGTCATCGAGTACACGGGCGAGGCAGTCCGCGCGCTCTCCATGGAGGAGCGTATGACGGTCTGCAACATGTCCATCGAAGCGGGCGCCCGCGCCGGCATGATCGCACCGGATGAGACCACCTTCCGCTATCTGGAGGGACGGCCCAGAGCGCCCCAGGGGGAGGCATTCGAGCACGCCGTATCCCGCTGGCGGGAACTCGCCACCGACGAAGGATCCACCTTCGACAAGAGCGTGGAGGTCGATGCGTCGTCCCTGGAGCCCTTCGTCACATGGGGGACCAACCCGGGGATGTCGATCCCGGTCACGGGAAGCATCCCAGTGCCCGAATCCGCCGCATCGGCCGACGATCTGGAGGCGCTGGAGCGGGCTCTCGCCTACATGGACCTGAAGCCCGGCACCCCCATCCAGAAGGTCTCCATCGACCGGGTCTTCCTGGGCTCCTGCACCAACGCCCGAATCGAGGATCTGCGGGCCGCCTCCTCGGTCCTGGACGGTCACGAAGTCCACGAGAGTGTCCGTGCCATGGTGGTCCCCGGATCGGCGGCGGTGAAGCGCGCCGCCGAAGAAGAGGGCCTCGACCGCGTGTTCATCGAGGCGGGCTTCGAGTGGCGGGAAGCGGGGTGCTCCATGTGCTTGGGGATGAACCCGGACATCCTGGGCCCCGGCGAGCGCTGCGCGTCCACCTCCAACCGTAACTTCGAGGGACGCCAGGGGCGGGGAGGACGAACGCATCTGGTGAGCCCGCAGATGGCGGCGGCCGCGGCCGTAGCCGGCCACTTCGTCGACATTCGGGACTGGGTCTGACCCGTGGAGCCCTTCACCACACACACCGGGCTGGTGGCGCCGTTGGATCGCGTCGACGTGGACACAGATCAGATCATCCCGAAGCAGTTCCTGAAGCGGATCGGGCGCACCGGATACGGCCAGTTTCTCTTTCAGGATTGGCGCACCCGTGAGGACGGCTCTCCGAACCCCGACTTCTCCCTCAACCGCCCCGAGTACGCCGGAGCCAGCATCCTCGTCGCGGGCCGAAACTTCGGATGTGGCTCGTCCAGGGAGCACGCGCCCTGGGCGCTGACCGACTTCGGATTCCGGGCCGTCATCGCGCCGAGCTTCGCCGACATCTTCGGAAGCAACAGCTTCCAGAATGGCTTGCTGCCCATCGAGCTGGCCGAAGACGAGGTCGCGCATGTCATGGCTTCGGCCCAGTCCGGCGGCGGGTACTCCATGAGGGTGGATCTGGAGGCGCAACAGGTCAGCGACAAACACGGCTGGCAAGCAGACTTCTCCATCGATCCCTTCCGGAGACACTGCCTTCTGAACGGCGTCGACGACATCGCCCACACGCTCCAGCTCGAGAGCCGGATCCAGGTGTTCGAGGACGCACGGAGGGCTGCGGCCCAAGGCTGACGGCCCGCCACCCCAGCTCCATCCCGCTCCACCGGCGCCCTCGCGTCGTGTCAGCTAGTCGTCGCCCCCGTGGCGGCCGACGACACCAGCCGTGATTACTTGGCCATGACCCCAGGAGTGATCTTCCGGTCCGTGGGCCTCCCGCACCGGCTGTCGGCCGTTCTCGTCTCCGCCTTCGGGCTCCTCGCTACGGGTCAGGACCCTCGCAGACGCTCCTCGATTCTGGCGAGGCGCTCGTCGATCTCGCGGAGCTGGTGGATGATCATTACGTGTGTCTTCTTGGCGTCGATTCCCACCGGGCTGGAGTCGCTGGCGATCTCTTCCTCGATGGCCCGAACCGTTTCCTCGGGGATGTTCATGAATGACTCCTGCAGCGTAGCGGGTCCGTGTGATGGAACGGGTGTCTCGTCGGGCTCCGGGACCATACGCAGGCGGGCCTCGGCTCGACAGAATTGGCCCTCCCGTTAGTTGGGCGGTATCGTGTGTTGGGCATGCAGTAGCCTGAGTCGAAGTCGTCACGCCATTCTCCCTGGGAGATGCAAATGTCGGGTGCCGCGAAGCTGTTCGTCCTCCTCGCCCTCCTCGCCTTCCTCCTGGCCATCGTAGCCAGCTTTTGGATGGGTGCCATCATGGGCATCGGTGCTGAGGCGTATTCCCGAGCCTGTACCAACCTCGCGCTCATCGCCATTGCCATCGTCATGGTCTTCGAGGAAGAGGGGTCGGCCGGCTAGAACCGGCGCAGATCACACCCCGGCCGAGCCCGGCGGGCTCGGCCGGGCATCTCGAGCCCGCACAAGCGGCCTGGCCCTCCGGGGTTCGGAGCCCGCGTCCAGAGCCCGTGTGGTGGTTTCTTCAAAAGCCCAGGACGTTGGTCCGGATCTTCGTGAGTCCTTGCTCCCTGGCCCACAGATCCAACTCCACGGTGGCCACCTCGTCGACGAGAGGGACGGCCGCACCCTGCCGCCGCTGGTCCACGGACTTCAGGTATCGCCGACAGGTCCGGCACTCGTCGATCCGGACGTGGGCAACCGACTCCGCCGTGTGCACGGGAAGACGGTCGGCGTTGGTCTCGCCGCACCCTGGGCAAGTAAGTCGCGGAAAGCGCCACTCGGTGGCACAGGTGGAGCAGACGAGGGTCCGGCGACCGACGGCGTCGGGGAGATCTCGGAGAACGGCCACCTGCGGCTGTCCGCCACAGGTCATGCAGCGTCTTCCCCCTTGCTCCAGCGGTGCGGGCGGGCCATCCGAAGCCAGAGACATGATCACGGGCTCGAGGAAGGCCCGGGCGTGGAATTCGGTGGAGTCGGGCTCGGTCCCGGCGGTCTCGCCCCGTGCCGCACCGAGGGCTGCCCGGAGCATCGTGGAGCGGTGCGCCCCGTCGGTGTCCAGAAGGGCTCGGGCGCCCTCCGTGATCACCTCGGTCCCTACGTCGGTGATCCTCGCCAGGAAGTCCTCGAACCGGGGCACGAGCTCGTCGACGGGGAGCCGATCGACAAGGAGGAGTTGGGAGGTGCCTGCGGTGCTCCGCACCAGAGGTAACCAGCGCTCCACGGGCACGCGCTCCGCCACCCACTCCTGGATCTCGATGAGCCCCACGTAGAATCCGAGGAGCTCTTCGGCATGTGGGGCCTTGTCGAGGAGGTGAACCGCCCTGGCCCGCCGGAGCGTCCACGGGCTCACGGCGGGAGCGGAGCCGGTGGCCGTCAAGACCCGGACTGCTCCTTCTGCCAGAGGGGATGGTGGAGCTTGGCCCATGCATGGGTCACCGACCCGTGGAGCATGGACCCGAGCGTTCCCGGGTAGGCCACCGTTCCGAGGTAGACGTGAACGATGAGGAGCAGCCCCCCGGCCACGGTGGTCAGGTAGTGGAGGACCCGCATCCCGTTGACCACGCCTCCGTAGAAGGGGCCGAGGCCCAGCGCGCCTCCGGGCAACCAGAGAGGGACTCCCGACACCAGATAGGAGACCCCCAGCAGCCCCATGGCCCAGAAGAAGAGCTTCTGGCCGGCGTTGTACTTGCCGGCAGGGGGGACGTTGTCCTTGTCGTGGACGGCATAGTGGCGGATCGCCTTGAGCCACTCCCGATCGCCGGAGTCGATCCGCATGTCGCGGGCCCAAACGAGGACCATGGCCACGAGCGACCCGGAGAAGATGACTCCCATCCAGGGGTGGAGGATGCGAGCCGTCGGCCCGCCGCCCACCAGAGTGGTGATCCAGAACAGCCTCGGGTGGGAGAACGCCAGGCCGGTGAACAGAAGAAGGACGAAGGAAAGGCCCACGACCCAGTGCAAGATTCGCTCAGCGTAGGTGAAGCGCTGAATCTCCCCCTGGGCGCTCATGCGTCGCCTCCCACGTCACCTCTCACGCCGGGGCCGTCTCCGTGGGCACCCGCTCCGGAGCCCGACCCGACTCCCGATCCGGCGCCGGCGGGCTCGGCCGGCGGAACTCCCGGCCCGGAGTCGAGGTCGGCGTGCTCGGGGTCGGGCTCCTGAGGCCCGAACCCCAGGTAGTGGAGCGCCGTGGCTAGGAGTCCGAGGCCGAGCGCGGAGGCGCCGAGCTGCCTGAGGCCCCCCAAGGCGGCGAGGGCACCCGGGGCGGCTGTGGGATCGGCCGGTAGATTGTACTCGTCGAGCTGGTCCCCGTGCGGCACCACGTACATCATGTGCGTGCCGCCCACCCCGGCCGGGTCGTAGAGGGTGGCGTGCTCGAAGCCCCTCCCCTGTAACCCTTCCACCTTCTTCGCGCCCAGCGCCTGCATGTCCTCCTTCGTGCCCCAAGAGATGGCGTTCGTGGGGCACGTCTTCACACACGCCGGCTCCAGACCCGCCTCAACCCGATCGACGCACATGTTGCACTTGTAGACCTTGCGGGTGGCCGGATTGAATCGGGGGATGTCGAACGGGCAACCCGAAACGCACAGTTGACAGCCGATGCACTGTTCCTGGTTGAAGTCGACGATCCCGTTCTCGTACTGGACGATTGCCCCCGGCGCCGGGCATGCGTACAGACAGCCGGGCTCCTCGCAGTGAAGGCAGGCGTCCTTCTTGATCAGCCACTGGAGGTCATCCCCGACCTCGATCTCGTTGAAGCGCATGAGGAGCCACGTGTCCGGGCCGAGGTCACGGTGGCTCTGCATGCTCCCGAAGTTCTCCGTGGGCTCCACACCGAGCTCGTTCCACTCCTTGCACGCCACCTCGCACCCCTTGCAGCCGATGCAGCGAGAGATGTCCACGAGCTTCGAGTACTCGGGACCCCGTCGGATTCCCGGCGCGGGATCGGGTGATGCGGAGATGCGCTTGATGGCAAGACCGTTCTGGGAAATCTGGGTCATCACACCTTCTCCAGATTCACGAGGAAGGCCTTGAACTCGGGGCAGCTGGTGTTCGCGTCCCCGACAAAGGGCGTGAGGTTGTTGGCCATGGATCCCGTGGTGATCCCCTTGAATCCCCAGTGGACCGGGATGCCAACCGTCCAGCACGTCTTGCCGTTCACAGTCAGGGGCTTGATGCGCTTGGTGACCACGGCCACCCCCTCCACCTCCCCGCGCTTGGACCACACCCGGACCCGCCCTCCGTTCTCGATCCCCTTCTCGGCGGCGAGTCCTTCGGGCACCTCGACGAAGAAGTCGGGCATGAGCTCCACGAGGTACGGAACGTGTGACGTCACGAAGTGCTCCCGCTCCACGACCCGGTAGACGGTGCAGGCGTAGGGATACCCGTCGCTGGGCTCGGCCAGCGTCTCCCGCACCCCGTCGTACCAGCGGATGAGCGGGTTGGTGGGAACCTCTTCGTGGAGGATGTTGGGGGTGGGGCTCTCCACGGGCTCGTAGTGCTCGGAGAACGGCCCGTCCACTAGGTAAGTGGTGAAGAGCCGAGCGACGCCTTCCTCGGTCATGATGAAGGCGCCAGCCTCGTCGGGCGGGGTCGTCGGGCCGTAGTCCGGTACATCACCGATCCAGTTGCGGCCTGTCCAGCGGATGCCGGCACGGCTCAAGTCCCAGGGCACCCCGTCCCCGTCGGCCGAGGCCCGGTTGTAGAGAACCCGCCGGTTCATGGGCCAGCTGAACGCCCAATCGTGGTGGTAGCCCATCCCGCTGGGATCGTCGGTCCCCCGGCGGGCCATCATGTTTCCCTCCTCGGTGAAGCTCCCGGTGTACAGCCAGTTTCCCGAACTCGTCGTCCCGTCGTCCAGGAGCTGGCCGAACGACGACAGCAGCAGGCCCGTGCCCAGGTCGTAGCCGTTGATCTCCCTGGCCAGCTCCTCGAGGATGGGCTCCCGCGGGTTCAGGTAGTTCCACTGGAGTTTGAGCACGGGCTCGTGGTAGGCGCCGCCCTCCTCTTCATAGAGCTCCCTCACTCGCCAGAAGAGCTCCGAGAGTATCCAGGTGTCCGAGCGCACTCCGTCGGGGGCTTCGATGGCCTGTTCCTTCCACTGGGCCCAGCGGCCCGAGTTGGTGAAGGAGCCGCTCCGCTCCACCCAGTGCGTCGCCGGGAGGTAGAGGACCTCGGTGTCGATCTCGCTCGGATCCACGTCCGGGGCTCGCCAGAACTCGGCGGAGTCCAGCATGAACGGATCGATGACCACCTTCCACTTCAGATTCGCCATGGCCCGGAGGAGCCGCGGGACGTCGGGCCCGGCCAGCAGCGGGTTGAAGCCCAGTGCGACCAGCCCCTCGAGACGGCCCTTGTGGGCCTGATCCCACATGGAGAGCCAGGTGGCGTCGTCGGCCGGCTTGCCCAGGTAGTGGTAGCCGAACTCGTTCTGGGGTCCCACCGCGTCGCCGAACCAGGCCTTGAGCTGGGAGACCAGGAAACGGGGGTAGTTGCCCCAGTAGTTGACGGTGTCGGGGACCAGTGGGCGCGGCGTCGACTCGCGCAGGTGAGTCGCCAGCGACGACTGGCCGGGATTGGGCACGCGCAGGTAGCCGGGAAGAATGCCGGCCACGATGGCGTGGTCCGTGGCTCCCTGGACGTTGGCGTGACCCCTGAGCGCGTTGATGCCCCCACCGGGCCGGCCGATGTTGCCGAGGATGAGCTGGAGGATGGCGGCGGTGCGGATGATCTGGCTCCCCACCGTGTGCATGGTCCAGCCCACCGCGTACATGATGGTCCCCACACGGTCGGCGGTCCCGGTGGAGCACACGATGTCCGCCATGGCGAGGAACTCCTCGGCGGAGCACCCGGCGATCTGCGCCACCACCTCCGGCGTGTAGCGGCTGTAGTGGCTCTTCAGGAGCTGGAAGACGCAGCGCGGGTGCTGGAGCGTCATGTCCCGGCGCACGAAGCCGTCGGCACCGCGCTCGTACTCCCACGCCGTCCGGTCGTAGGCACCTTGGGCCTGGTCGAAGCCCGCAAAGAGCCCGTTCTCGAAGCCGTAGCCCTCCTCGACGAGGAAGGAGGCGTTGGTGTGGAGCCGGACGTAGTCCTCGTGGAAGAGGCCCTCGTTCAACACCTTGCGGATCATCCCACCGAGGATCGCGATGTCCGAGCCCGGCCGGATCTGGAGATGGCGGTCCGCCACCGCCGAGGTGCGCGTGAAGCGCGGATCTACGGTGATGAGCTGGGCGCCCCGATTATCCCTTGCCTCCAGCGCCCACTTGAACCCGCAGGGATGGTTCTCTGCCGGGTTCGCCCCCATGACCAGGATCACGTCCGTGTTCTTGATGTCCTTCCAGTGGTTGGTCATGGCGCCCCGACCGAACGTTGCGGCCAAACTGGCCACTGTGGGGCTGTGTCATATGCGGGCCTGGTGATCGATGTAGACCAGGCCCATGGCCCGCATGGTCTTGGTGATGAAGTAGGCGTCCTCGTTGGCCACCGTGGCGCTGCCCACCCAGCCGATGCCCTCGCAGCGGTTGACCGTCCGGCCCTGCTCGTCCCGCTCCACGAAGGTGGCGTCACGCGAGTCCTTGAACTTCCGGGCGAACCAGTCCATGGCCCAGTCCCAGGTGACGTCGGTCCACTCCGACGCTCCCGCCGCCCGATGGCGGGGCCCCTTCTCGAGCCGGGGGCTCATCGCGAGCTGCATCTGGGCGGCGCCCTTGGGACACAACGTGCCGCCGTTGATGGGGCTGTCCGGATCGCCCTCTACGTGGATGATGGAGTTCACCGTGTTCAGGCCACCGCTCCCGTGCACGTATGCGATGGCCCCGCAGCCCACCGCGCAGTACGGGCACACGGTCTTGAACTCCAGTGCGTTGGAGATCTTGAGCTCGCGGGAGGCAGCGTAGGCGGGCTTCAGGTCGAAGCCCAGGGTGCTGATGAGCGTGCCCCCTCCGGCGAGGGCGGAGAGCTTGAGGAGGTCTCTCCGAGAGATGTCCATGGCCTGCGTCCTCCTCCCACGTGCGTGGCGGATCCGGGGCAGTGCTGTGGCCTGGACTAATAATAGGGAGAGCGCGGGCCGGGCGCCAAACCTCCCGATTGGCGTTTCCCCGCCTCAAGCGTATTGTGCCTGCCGAGACCCTCCGGCGCGACCGCCGAAGCGACCTGGAGCCTCTCAAGGACGATCCTCCCGAGCTATTCGGAGCCACGCACCACGCCTGGTTCGGACCCAAGCCGGCAGGGTGACCTGCGAGCCGCACTCGGTGCGGGGCTCTGCAACGTCACCAAGTGCTGCACAAAGGTTTGCCCCGAGGGTATCACGATCACCGACAACGCCATCGTTCCGCTCAGGGAGAGGGTCGTTGCGGGACGTTCGAAGGATCGATCCATGGAATTCGAGCTGAAGGCCATCTCGCCGGACAGTATCGAGGCGGCGAAGGAGAAGGCGGTCCGATACCGGCTACTGAACGAGCCGGCCCTGGCCGAGAGTATCTGTCGCGACGTCCTGGCGGTCGCGCCGGACGATCGTGAGGCCGGGATCACCCTCCTGCTGGCCCTCACCGACCAGTTCACGTCTCCAAGAGGCTCCCGGGTTCGTGAGGCGACCGAGCTCGTGGAGCACCTCGAGAGCGAGTACGACAGGCGCTACTACTCGGGCATGATCTGCGAGCGTCGAGGCCTGGCGTCCCTGACCCACGCGGGACCGGGCTCGGGGCCCATCGCCTACGACTGGCTGCGTAGGGCCATGGACCACTACGAGTCGGCCGGTGAGGTCGGGCCCGAAGGCAACGAGGAGGCGCTCCTGCGCTGGAACACGTGCGCCCGGGTGATCATGCGCGACCGCAACATCCGGCCTCTGCCGGATGAGCGGGTCAATACGATGCTGGAATAGCGCCCTCCCTAGTACACTACGCTTCTCCTGCGTTCAGGTGCCGCAGATCGAACACCGCAGCGGCCGCCACGCCGCCCAGGATAGGCCCCACCAAATAGATCCACAGGCTGGCCAGGGACCCGTCACCGGCGAAGGTATCGACGAGGATCGGGCCCGTTCCCAAGTAGACCATCACCAACAGAGCCGACCCGATGGCCAGAGGAGCGAAGGGCGTCCCGTCCAGCACCGTCAAGCCGATGGTGAGTACCAGAAAGAAGGTTCCGATGGCTTCGGTCAGGTAACGGCTCATGGTACGGATGCTCCATCCTTGAGGGGGTGTGCGAGTCTCCTCCGTCCCGGACGGGGACTGCGCGGCCGGGATCGAGTGGGCAGTTTGCGCGCCGGCCCATTGCCCGGCAACCTTCGGCATGAACCCATCCTCTGCAAGCCCTAGCGTGGGTGAATCGGCATGAGCGACGCGACCCGGGCCCGGGCCTACGCGCCGGCCACCGTGGGAAACGTCCTGTGCGGTTTCGACGTCTTCGGCCTGGCCCTCGAGCGCCCCGGTGACGTGGTCGAGGCCCGGCGGCGCTCCGAGCCCGGGGTGGCGATCGCGGCGATCCACGGGGACGGGGGGCGCCTTCCCACCGATCCGGGCCGGAACGTCGTGGGCATGGCCGCGGTAGCCGTGATCGAGGCGGCGGGATTGGAGGGGGTGGGAGTCGAGCTCGAGGTGTGGAAGGGCCTGCCCCTGTCGGGCGGGATGGGAGGCAGCGCCGCTAGCTCGGTGGCGGCCGTGGTGGCCACGGACGCCCTCCTCGGCGCCGGGCTGAGCAAGGAGGACCAGCTGCTCTGCACGCTGGAGGGGGAGCGGCGGGCCACCGGAGTCACCCACTCGGACAACAGCGCCCCTTCCCTTCACGGAGGCATCGTCATGGTGCGGCCCGAGCGGCCCGGTGTGGCCATCCCGCTCCCCGTGCCGGACGGCCTCTCGGTAGCGCTGGTCCACCCTCCCTTGGAGCTGGAGACGGAGGCGATGCGGCAGGCTCTCCCAAAGGAGGTGCCCCTCGAGCGGGCTGTAGCCCAATGGGCCAACTGCGCCGCCTTCGTCGTTGGTCTGTACGAGGAGGACTGGGAGCTCGTGGGCCGAGCGCTGGTGGACGAGGTCGCGGCGCCACACCGGACCCCCCACGTGCCCGGATTCAGTGAGATCTGTTCCGCGGCCCTGGAGGCGGGCGCAGTAGGCGCGGGCCTGTCCGGATCCGGCCCCTCCATATTCGCGCTCTGTCGGAGCATCGGCGATGCCACCACCGCCGCCGACGCCATGACGCACGCCTTCTCGCAGGTGGGGCTGGACGGTGCCGACCGCTATGTATCCCTGGTGGGGAGTCGTGCACGCGTCGTCGAGGACCTCCCTTGAGGCTCCTGAGCACCAACGGGCGAGCTCCCGCCACCGACCTGGGAACCGCGCTGCTGGAGGGACTCGCGCCCGACGGCGGCCTTTACCTGCCCGAACGGTTCACACCCATAGCGGACGGGACGCTCGAGGGCCTGCGGGGCCGCTCCTTCTCGGACGTGGCGAGGGAGGTGGCGCGCCACCTCATGGGGGCCGAAATCGCCCGGTCCGACGTGGACGCTCTGGTGAAGTCGGCGCTGGACTTCCCCGTGCCCCTCGTGGAGCTGGAGCCGGACGTCTACGTCCTCGAGCTCTTCCACGGACCGACCTTGGCCTTCAAGGACGTGGGAGCTCGCTTCATGGCGAGACTACTAGGGTATGTCCGAGAGGAATACGAAGAGGCTCTCACGGTCCTGGTGGCCACGTCCGGCGACACAGGCAGCGCGGTGGCCGACGCATTCCTCGACGCGGCAGGCGTCCGGACCGTCGTCCTCTTCCCTAGCGGAAAGGTCAGCGCGCTACAGGAGCGGCAGTTCACAACCCTGGGCGGCAACGTCCGCGCCCTTGAAGTCGACGGCACCTTCGACGATTGCCAGCGGCTGGTGAAGGACGCATTCGCGGACGAGGAGCTCAGGGCTCAGGTTCGCCTCACCTCGGCCAACTCCATCAATGTCGGCCGTCTTCTTCCGCAGATCTTCTACTACGTCCACGCGTGGGCCCAACTGCCGAAGGGGCTTCCTCCCATCTTCTCCGTCCCTTCCGGCAACTTCGGCAACCTCACGGGCGGGCTCATCGCGAAGAGGCTGGGGCTCCCGACCCGCGGATTCGTGGCGGCCACGAACGTGAACAACACGGTGCCCGAATACCTATGTACCGGGGTGGTAAGGCCCCGGGCCTCCGTACAGACGATATCGAACGCCATGGACGTGGGGGACCCGAGCAACCTGGCTCGGATCCTTGCGCTCTACGACCACGACCTGAGCCGCCTCAGCGCCGACGTGGTGGGAAGCGTTCACGACGATCACGAGACCCGGCGGGCGATCCGTGAGGTCTTCGAGAGGACGGGCTACCTGCTGGATCCCCACTCGGCCGTGGGCTACCTGGGTCTGGAGGCGGGCCGGGTGGCCTTCGGAGACGGGCCCTCGGTGTCTCTGGCCACGGCCCACCCGGTGAAATTTCGGGAAGCGGTAGAGGCAGGGATCGGAGCACCCGTGCCCGTGCCTGACCGGCTATCCGCCTTCTTGAAAGCGGAGCGTCACGTCACTCCGATGGGGGCACGACTCGCGGAGCTTCGGGAGCTGCTGCTGGAGGGATGAGGCGGTCCCGTCGGCGCATCAGGCCACAGCGGGAGAGCCCTCATGGTATTCCGATCCGGGGTGAGCTCCGCGGTCCCAGGGGGATATCCGTTGAGTTCGAGAACGTAGGCGATGATGTCGGTGTAGGTCTGAGCGGGCAGCCCTCCCGGATTATCGTCGGGCATGCTGTACGCGATGTTCGCGTACAGTTCCCGGACCGTCCGACCGCGCCACTGGCGCTCGAAGGCGGAGCCACGGAACTCGCTGGATGCGTGGCACGAGAGGCAGGTCTCTCTGAAGAAGCCCTCGCCTCGGGCCGCCTGATCGGCGGAGTAGTACGCGGGGAGGGCCACGGGGGCTGCATGCGCTTCGGGGCTCAAGGCCGCAGTGGCGGACGTCGATGGTCCGGGCGCGCTGGTGACGGTCCCCTCCGGGGTCGTGCCACAGCCGGAGAGTGCGAGCGCCGCCAGCATCGCCCAGGGCTCTATCAACCCCTTCAATCCCTTCATGAATGTCCCTTCCAACGAGTCCCCAGACGTCATGCCTACCACCGGGTGGGGCAAGGATCCCTAGCTGACACACACGACGGCGTCAACGTTGAGGATCGACACCAACTGCCCGAGCACCGGTGCCCACCGCTGAGGAAGACTAGTACTAAAGATCCGGCGGCACGCTCCAGGTTAACTCCCATCTCCCTTCGCCACCCTCGAGGCAAACGATGCCGGCGTTGGTGAAGCGGACGGGAGTCGCCTCAGGCGAGCCGGTCAGCAGAAATGCGGCTAGGCGGGCGAGGAACGGCAGGTGCCCCACGAGCATGACGGTGTCGTCCTCGCCGCCCAGCGCTTCGGCCACGGGCCGGACGTCGTCCAGCGGGGCCAACCCCGGCGCCACCTTCACCCCGAGCGCGGGCTGAAGGTGGTCGCCCAGGATCTCGGCCGTCTCGGCGGCTCTCCGCTTGCCACTGTGGCGGATCTCGTCGACTCCGAGACCCCGCTCCGCGGCCCAGGCTGCCATGCGGGAAACGGTGTCGGCCCCGTCGCGGCGCAAGGGTCTGTCGGGATCCTCGTCCTTCGACATGGCCACGCCGTGTTGAACGAGAAGAAGCCTCACTCGGGCCTACATCGGGGCGTCGAGGTTCCGGCAATCCGTGGCCAGACGCCAGCGGCCCCCCTCCTTCGACAAGCCGATGGGTTGAGGTGGCACACTCATGATGTCCTCCTGGTCGTGGGCTCCACATGGATCCACCGTGCCGGCCGAAATCCCTCTGCACGGAGGGTACTGCGGGGGTCGAGCGAGAACGGACTCCAACGTAGAGACCGGTCCAGGGCGGAGCAACGTTTGGCCTACTTTGGCAATCCGCTAGTCGGACCTCGGAAATCCGCGTCGGCATTCGGTGTGGAGGTCCCGAAACCGAAGGGATTCCGTTAACGTATCAACCGTAGGATTTGCTGCGAGGCTTCTGCACCGAAGAGGAGTGGAGAGGCCTCGTTTTTCAGTAACCATTAGACGGGATGAAACTGTGAGGGTTCTAAACGTGATATGGACAGGGGTGGCCATGAGCGTCTTGATGGCCACGCCTCTCGCCGGCCAGGGCTACGGACAGTCCGTAGCCGTCGGGGATGGTGAGGTGATCGTCGGGGAGTCGTTGAACACGATGGCCCCCGGATACGTGTATGTGTACCGGAAGGACGTCGATGGAGAATGGACCGAGGCCCAGCGCCTCGAGGCTTCCAACTCAGCCAACGGCGACCACTTCGGCCGCTCTCTCGCCCAGACCGGGAACCACCTCCTGGTGGGCTCGACGACCCTCGAGACGGTCTACGTCTTCGAGAAGGACGCGAGCGGCGCCTGGCGGGAGACCCAGGCGTTGCAGGCGAGCGACGGCACCGAGGGTGACTACATCGGACGGCTCGCCGCCGTGGACGGTGACGACGTCCTCATGGCCACCTGGGCCCATGCCGAAGGCCGTGGCGCGGTGTATGTCTTCCACCGCGACGACTCCACCGGTCACTGGAGCGAGTCCGCCAAGCTTATGGGGAGCGACATCGAGCCCAACGAGTGGTTCGGGATGTCGCTGGCCATCGAAGGCGATGTGGCGCTGATCGGCTCACCCCGGAAGGACGGCGATACCGGCGCTGTGTACGTTTTCCGCCTCGAAGAGACGGGGGCGTGGAAGGAGCAGGCCAGGCTGACGGGGGCAGGCACCGCCGGCGGCAGCCGCTTCGGCTCGTCGGTGGCCCTGAGGGCCGGTCGCGCCCTCATCGGCGCGGCCACCCATCAGCGGGGTGTGGGAACGGCCTTCGTGTACACCTTCGATGAGGACTCGGGGGAGTGGGAGCCGGGACCGACGCTGAAGCCGTTCGACGGCGGAACGCCGGGCACGCAGTTCGGGGCCTCCGTCTATTACGGCGAGGACGAGGTGTGGTTCGGCGCCCCCGGAGCGTCGGGCTTCGAGGGTCGGATCTACGCCATGACCCAAGACGCCACCGGCGAGTGGACGAACGCCACGAAGATGTCAGGCGGCGAGCTCAACGGAGGCGATCAGTTCGGTGGCACGTTCGCCGTCAGCGGCGACGTTGCCGTGGTCGGCGTCGTCGGAGACGACTATGGCTTGGGCACGGCCACGATCTTCGAGCGGACCGATGACGTTTGGTCCGAGGCCGCGAACGTATTCAGCGAGCCCGTCAGCTTGGAGGCCGTCACGGGAGATCAGGTGGATTGCTCGGAAGGCACCGCGACCCTCTTCGACTGCGGCGACATCGACATGCTCTCCTTCGTCCCCGTCCAGGATCTGGGCGGGGGACGGGGTGTTCAGGTGAACGACCTCTGGGGCTGGACCGACCCGGAATCGCGTCGGGAGTACGCCCTGGTCGGCCGCTACGACGGGACATCGTTCGTCGACGTGAGCGACCCCTCCAACCCCCGGTACCTCGGGAATCTGCCTTTGACAGAAGGGGCCCAGGGCAATTCCTGGAGAGACATCAAGGTCTTCGACCATCACGCCTTCATCGTCGCCGACGGCGCCGGGCAGCACGGCATGCAGGTCTTCGACCTGACGAAGCTCAGGAACGTGAACGACGCGCCCGTGACGTTCGAGGAAGACGCCCACTACAACCGCCTCGCGAGCGCCCACAACATCGTCATCAACGAGGACACCGGCTTCGCCTACGCGGTGGGAGTCAGCTCGGGCGGCGAGACGTGTGGTGGTGGGCTCCACATGATCAACATCCAGGATCCGCTGACGCCCATCTTCGCGGGCTGCTTCCAGGATCTGTCGACGGGGAGACAGAGCACCGGGTACAGCCACGACGCTCAGTGTATCACGTACCACGGGCCCGATGAGGAGCACAGCGGACAGGAGATCTGCTTCGGGGCCAACGAGACGGCGCTGAGCATCGCCGACGTGACGGACAAGGCAGCCTCGGTTGCACTGTCCAAGGCCACCTACCCCAACGTCGGGTACACGCATCAGGGCTGGATCGATGAGGAGCACGAGTACTTCTACATGAACGACGAGCTCGACGAGCTCGGCGGTGGCGTCGAGCAGACCAGGACGCTCGTGTGGGACGTCAAGGATCTGGACGACCCGATCCTTGTCAAGGAGTACTTCGCCGACAACACCTCGTCGGACCACAACCTCTACATCCGCGGCGACCTCATGTATCAGTCCAACTACGTGAGCGGACTGCGGATCCTGGACATCTCGGATCGCGAGAACCCCGAGGTCGTCGGGTTCTTCGATACGGTTCCGTGGTCGCCCGACGCCCCCGGATTCGACGGATCGTGGAGCAACTATCCGTACTTCGAGAGCGGTATCATCGTGGTGAACAGTGGGGCCGAGGGGATGTTCATCCTGCGCAAGCGGGAGCGGAACCTGATCCCATGAACTACTCGATGTGAACGACTAAGCCGCCGAAGATGACGAGGTCGTCCCGTCCGGCGCTCAGGAGGACGAGGCTCGCTAGAGTGGAGAGTGTCAGGCACGATCTGCTTGGGTGGGCATCAGGCTGGTATCGCGCCTGCCTACCCGATGCGGGTCACGGGGATCCTTCTCCAACGAGGTGCGAAGGCTGAGGTGGTCCCGGTTTTTTGGACAGGTCGTTAAGGTGGATTCCAGAGCGGAAGAGGAGGCACCGAGATGGCCAGGAAGAGACGGCGGTTCACGGCGGAGTTCAAGGCACGGGTAGCGCTCGAGGCGCTGCGCGAGCGGGACAGCGTGCAGGCGATCGCGGCGCGGCACGAGCTTCATCCGAACCAGGTGACCACATGGAAGCGGCAGCTGCTCGAAGGGCTGCCGGAGGTGTTTGCCGGGGGCGCGGGCCGCAAGGCCGCCCTGGAGCACGAGGCGAAGATCCGGGACCTGCACGCCAAGATCGGGGAGCTCACGGTCGAGCGGGATTTTTTTCGGCGCGGGCTCAAGCGCTGAGCCGGGCGGAGCGGGGGCGGATGATCGAGCGGGACGGACCGCTGAGTCTTTCGAGGCAGTGCGCGCTGCTGGGCGTGAGCCGGTCGTCGCAGTACTACCGGCCGAAGGGGGAGAGCGCCGAGGACCTGGCGCTCATGCGGCGCATGGACGGGCTCCACATGGCGTATCCGTTCTACGGGAGCCGGCAGCTGATGCGGCATCTGCGCCGCGAGGGCGTTGCCGCGGGCCGGCACCGGATCCGGCGGCTCATGCGCCTGATGGGGATGGAGGCGACCTACCGGCGGCCGCGCACGAGCGTGGCGAGTCCGGAGCACCGGGTCTTCCCCTATCTGCTGCGGGGCCTCACGATCTCGCGGGCGGACCACGTGTGGTGCGCGGACATCACCTATGTCCCGGTGACGCAAGGGTTTTTCTACCTGGTGGCCGTGATGGACTGGGCGACCCGGCACGTGCTCGCCTGGCGGCTGTCGAACACGATGGACGCGTCGTTCTGCGTCCAGGCGCTGGACGACGCGCTGGGCTGGAGGGCTCCGGAGATCCTCAATACGGATCAGGGCTCCCAGTTCACCAGCGAGACGTTCGCCGACCGGGTGCTGGGTGCGGGCGTGCGCTTCTCGATGGACGGCCGGGGCCGCTTCCTCGACAACATCTTCATCGAGCGGCTGTGGCGGTCGCTGAAGTACGAGGCGGTGTACCTCTACGAGCTCCGGGACGGGCCCGACGCCCAACGCATCATCGGCTCGTGGATCGACTTCTACAACGAAGCGCGCCCGCACTCGTCGCTGGGCGGACGGACGCCGGGCGAGGCCTATCGCGAAGGCGCGGAGGTGTGGTGAGGACGATCCGGCGCGACGCCACCCAACCGGCGCAACGACGCCTGCGATCGTCGCGGGATCTACGCGCGGCCCTTCCCTCCGTCTTCCCATCGGGAACCAGTCCCGACGGGAAGACGGAGGTTATATTCAAACCGGGCTCGAAGGAGAACACCCGGCCTCAAGCGGGACCCCGAGGGCTTTGGAGACCATCGGAATCCACCTTAAGATCGCCCTCGGACTGTCCAACGAAGTAGGACCACCTCAGTCCTCAAACTAGAGGGACAAGGGCATGGGGGTGTGCTCTCAGTAGGACTGTCAGGGAGTGCGGGGTTCGACCATGCGGCTCCCTACTCCGCGAACATCTCCTGCAGTCTGGTCAGCGCCTTACTCAATGTTGGCGAGGACAGCCGTCCAAGTCGTCGGACGAGCCGCGTCCGGTCAACGGTTCGCACCTGATCCAGGACGACATCCCGTCTCGCTTTTGGAAACGGCAAGAAATGCGGAAAGGATATGGATGGCCGCCGGTGGTCATCGGTGCCACAAGAACCGTGCTGAGGTGGCTGTTGAGTTCGTCCGGGGACACGACCGCACAGGGCCGTGTCTTCTGGATCTCGCGGGTCCGTCATCTGCACCGGTTTCTTGTCGCCCATGCAGGTGAGTGCCGGTTTCTCCATCGCGTCGAGCCAAGGACTGCCGACCCGCATCAGGTGGTGCTGGACCCGCTCGAAAATCTCGGGGATGCGCTTGTCACTGTCGAAGAACTGCGCGGCCTGTTTGAGTGTGTACGACGCACCGAGGAAGCCGTCGTCGGGATGGGGCTCGAACGGCAGGCCGTTGTCGTGGCAGTTCAAGAGCCACAAGATGTCCGACTCGTGGGATGTGCTGAGACGGTATTCACCTGACAGTTGACCACGAGAGAGGACGGTGGCCAGCCGCCCTCGCCGGAGCTAATTGAGAGATGTCGAAGTCACTCACTTAGCACGGGAGAGAAGATGACCACCGTCCAGGGGGAGAAGATAGCGCGCCGCAAGCTGAGCCTGCTACAGTTGGCCCAGGAGCTCGGCAACGTGAGCAAGGCGTGCAAGATCGTGGGCTACAGCCGGCAGCAGTTCTACGAGATCAGGAGGAACTTCCAGCTTTACGGGGCCGAGGGGCTGATCGACCAGCTTCCGGGGCCGAAGGGACCGCACCCGAACCGGGTGAGTGAAGAGATTGAGCAGGCGGTCTTGGCCCACGCCTTGGAGGCTCCGACGCACGGAGCTCAGCGGGTCGCGGACGAGTTGCTGCTCGGAGGGATCCAGGTGAGCTCAGGAGGCGTACGGGGCGTGTGGAGCCGGCATGGCCTCACCACGAAGCACGAACGGCTGCTCAGGCTCGAAGAGACGGCCAGGGAACGGAAGCTGAAGCTGACCGACGAGCAGATCGAGCTGCTGGAGCGCTTCAGTCCCGAGTTCCGGGAGCGCCACATCGAAGTCCATTACCCGGGCGACCTCGTCGCCGTGGACACGTTCTTCGTCGGAACGCTGAAGGGGGTCGGCAAGGTGTACCTGCAGACCGTGCTCGATTGCTTCAGCCGCTACGCCTGGGGCCGGCTCTACACGAGCAAGCTCCCGCTCACGGCGGTGCAGGTGATGAACAACGACGTGTTGCCGTTCTTCGATGAGCACCGGGTCCGGGTGAAGACCGTGCTCAGCGACAACGGCCGCGAGTTCTGCGGCCGTCCGGACCGTCACCCATATGAGCTGTTCCTTCAGCTCGAGGACATCGAGCACCGCACGACGAAGGTGGGCAGGCCCCAGTCCAACGGCTTCATCGAGCGCTTCCACCGCACGCTCCTCGACGAGCACTTGAGGGTGAAGGGCCGCACGACCTGGTACGAGACCGTCGAGGAGATGCAGCAGGACCTCGAGGCGTATCTGGAGACCTACAACCGCAAGCGGCCGCACCGCGGTCGAGCCATGGAGGGCCGCACGCCCTATCAGGTCTTCAAGGCCGGTCTCACCGACGCCAGGAAGGCCGCAAAGGCCAGGAAGGAGGAGGCTAAGACGAAGGCAGCCTAGACACAGCTCCGGCGAGGGCCAACTGTCAGGTCATTACCATCTCTGTACACACCTTAAGATCGCCCTCGGACTGTCCAACGAAGTAGGACCACCTCAAACATCACCATAGATATCCAGGCGGTTAACCCGAGGCTTACGCTCTTTCTAGCAGGACTACCTGTGGCTTGAAAAACCCAAACCGTCTGCGACAAGGTGTGCTTGTGTATCTTTATACCATGAAGTTCGGGTATGCCAAAACACAACACGGCGGGTATCCACAACCAGGGAGTTTGCATCTGCGATGCGCATGCACTCAATGAGTGCAAACGCAACTGCGTACCCGGAAAGGTACCACGCATTTAGTTTGTCTCCCTCATTGAGCACTCTCGATGCTTCTTGGATGCTGGAGAAGTGCCCGATGTCCTCACGTGGAGGACGGCGCGGAGGCATCTTTATGACGCCATCCTCTACTTTGGTGCAAAATCAAAGAACCTGACTACCCGCATGAAGAGCCACGAAACAAAGGCGATCATACCTGTAACAGCGAGCACGGTTCGTTACGGTGGAGTCAGATATCGTCGAACGGCAAGTGCGGCAGATCGTGCAGTCCTAGTTTAACTTAGGCGATTCTGCCGTAAAACGCACAACTTGAATCCGATACCGCCCAAGGAGTTCCGGGTAGGTGCATAACATCCAGTATTTACAACAGGTTACGTAGTTTCTTTCTTGTCTCGTTCTGCCAGCAGTGCCCTTTGCGATCCCGTTCCATCCCAGTTATGATTGGGGGATGGATAATGTGATTCGATCTCCCGTCAAGCGCCGCCTAGGCAAGCCCAAGGGCCGCCATCCCCACAAGCGGCTCTCGACCGCCTTCGTGCGCTCGGCACCGCCCGGCAGGCACTGCGATGGCAACGGTCTCTACCTTTACGTCCAGAAGACCGGAACCCGGAGTTGGATTCAGCGGCTCGTGATCCGGGGCCGCAAGCGCGAGCTCGGACTCGGCAACGCCCAACTGGTCTTGCTCGCCGAGGCGCGGGAGCAGGCGCTGGCCAACCGCAAGCTTGCCCGCGCGGGCGGCGATCCGCTGGCCGAGAAGCGGCGTTCGGCGGGCATTCCCACCTTCGCCGAGGCCGCTAAGCGCGTCATCGAGCAGAAGAGCGCCGGATGGCGCAACGCGGCGGTGCCGAGGAACTGGTATCGCAGCTTCGAGATTCACGTCTTCCCAAGGATCGGGAGGGTGCCGGTCTCCGAGATGACGAGCGCCGACGTGCTCGAGATCCTCACACCCATCTGGCACGCGAACCCGCCGACGGCCCGGATCGTTCGCCACCGCATCCGCGCCGTGCTGGAATGGGCCATCGCCATGGACTGGAGAACGGACAACCCGTGCGACCGGCTCCTGCCGGTGCTCGGCTCCCAGCAACATGTCGTCAGACACCGGAAGGCCCTGCCTCACCGCGAGGTGGGGGCGGCCATCGAGAAGGTCCGGGCGGCGAAGGCGGGCAAGGTGGACGCGCTGGCGTTCGAGTTCATGGTGCTCACGGCGGCGCGGGGCGTCGAGGTCCGCGGGGCGGTATGGAGCGAGATCGACCGGGAGGAGCGCGTCTGGACGGTCCCCGCGAGCCGGATGAAGAGCCTGCGCGCGCACCGTGTGCCGCTGTGCGGCCGCGCGCTGGAGATTCTCGACGCGGCGCGGAAGCTGGGCGGCGGCGGGAGTCCGATCGTGTTCGTCGGCAAGCGCGGCAGAGAGATGGGCGGCGAGCAGATGGGCCGGCTGCTCAGGAAGCACGGGATCGCGGCGGTGCCGCATGGGTTCAGGTCGTCGTTCAGGGACTGGGCCGCCGAAGAGACGGACCACCCCCGCGAAGTCGTCGAGGCGGCCCTGGCCCATGTAGTCCGGAACCCGGTCGAGGCCGCCTACATGCGCTCCGACCTGTTCGAGCGCCGCCGTCGGCTCATGGACGACTGGGCAGAATACTTGGCCGGAAACACAGCCAAGGATTCAGCCGGCGCAGTCTGAGGAGCGTTAGTGGGTGGGTCTGTCGGGCCATCCGCCGAAACCTGGACGTTCCTCGGGCCGGTTAGGCATAGGCGCATAGCCGTCGTGAGGACGCTCAGCCCGAACTGGCGAAATTCACCGCTACGCTTTCAGGCAACTGACCTGCCCCCAAGAGTGGTACCACATCCTATGTTAGTCCCAGCACCTGTGGAGGGCCGTGAAGGACGGGCATCCTCAGGAACCAGGGCGACGGCTTAATCGCCTCAGGGGCCGGGGGAAAGCCGCCGCAGGCGCTGTGGGGTCGGACGGTATTGTACTCGCGCCTCCATTGCTCGTCCAGCACTGTCAGCAGCTTCAGCGCACGCCCGTCGTGCATCCTCGAGGCCACGAAGTCGTACGACCAGACGTGGCCCCGATACAGCGGCCTCAGCCGGATGCACGATCCGTCGTTGAGCCACAGCCGACCTCGCTTCGGCTGCCACTGCGGGACCTTCAGCCCCTCCTGCCTCCAGATCCGCTCCACCCGCTTGTGTTTCACCCCCCAGCCCTCGATGCGGAGCATGTCCGTGACGCGTCGGTAGCCGTAGCGGCCGAATCGACTCGCGAGTCGCACGATATCACCTCGGTGCGCCCCCTCGTCACTCGCCACTTTCCTCGCCCGGCGCTGGGTCATGCGTGGCTGCCCGAGCACCCGGCACGCTCTCCTCTCCGACGCCCCGAGCTGCTGACGTACACGCACCGCACAACGTCGTCGGCGCTCGGGGCTCAGAAGTTTCCCTCGGCCGCTTCCTCCAGGATCAGCTTGTCCAGTGTCAAGTCCGCCACTGCTCGCTTCAGGCGCCCGTTCTCGCGCTCCAGCTCCTTCAGGCACCGTGCCCCTGGCTCACCTTCATCCAGCACACCGCTCTCTGACGACCCGGTCATTCCAACCAAGGGGCTGAGTACCAAGCGCTCCACCGCTTCGCATCTAGCCGGGGCGGAGCCCGGTCTTGACACTCTCTTTCATAGAACGTCTCTGCGCTTCTGCTGCGCGGCCAAGATGGTGACCGCAAGCGAAGCGCGCGAGCTAGCCCGTGTCCACCGGGCGACCCGTGACGCCACAGATCCGCCATGAATTGGGCAACGCAGTGAGTTGGCCGCGCTCCGCAAGCCCAGACGGGTCGTCTAAGAAAGCGATCTGCGAGTCGGCTTTTCCTACCCCAGACACCAGGGCCATCCTGAATCGACTACCCATGTCGCCCGCGGCCCTCCACTCATTACCAGTAAGCTCAATCGAGGGGAACCGAGCTAACGTAGTGCCCTTCACTTCCACACCGATGAGTTGGTCAGTCTCGTCGCGGTAGCTGAGATCGTAGCCCGGCGTGTGTCCCCTCTGAGCATGCCAGTCGAGAGTGGCTGCTTGATCCGCAGGAAGCTTTTCTTTGAGCCAGTGATACACCGCTTCCTCGGCTCGATCACCAATCCATTTGGATTGCGTCGACCGTCGAGTGCCCTCACGGCCTCCGCCTCCCCCACTTAAGCCCTTGGGACGGGCAACTAACAGATCCTCGACCGTAACCTCTTTGAGTTCGCCCTTCTGCGGGGCCACCGACTCAGGCACAGCATCAGTGGTCAGTCCCGCTGCCTCTAGCACCTGGCTATATACTTTCCACGAAATCTCCCTCACCGCAGTCCGCCACCCCAGGGGATTCATGATCGGTTCAAACGCCTCTTGACCCCGCTTGGCTGGTACAGGAGCGGCAAAGGACTGATAGTCCTCAATCGCACAGTACCATCGCCACCCACGCTTGGGCGCATCCTCGGGGATCTCAGGGTCGCGCCATATTTCCCCAATGGTCCCAACTCCGAAGTACTCGGTAGGACCCCGCTTCCTTCCGGCTCGCCGAACCCCGCGATAGTACACAAAGGGACGACCAGTTTGAACCTTGTTTCGATATTGGTTGGGATATTGATACCGGACACCGGTCTCATCAGCCCAGAAATCGTACCTGCCGTCCAGCGTCACCTCATTCTCGACTAGAACCAGCGGCGACGACCAAGTCCGTGCCCCTTTTGGGAAGCGAATCACCGTAAAGCCGAGTTTCTCAAGCGGTCTTTGAACTGAAGCCTCACCCCCCGTGAACTCGACGGACTTCAGTGCTCTTGCCACGGACGGCTCGTAGAGATGAGCTACTCCTGCGATAGCCTTTGAGTCGTAGTACTTCCCGTCGAGGCGGAGGTAATACTCCTTCGCCTTGCCAAATCCATATTTCTTAAGGAACGCCTCGCGCCCAAGTTGGTCGAACTCTGCGACAGCGTGGAAGACGGCCTCGCGATCACGTAGAGCTAGTGCCACCGGTCGATGTCCGCTTCAAAGGGCGATTTCTAGTACGTCGTCGTGGGGGGACTTCACATCATATCCGCCGTTGCCTAATATCCTCTCTCCACGCAAATTTCTTCTAACCGTGGGCGAGGCGTGTTGCATATTTCTTACGGGTTGCTTCGGGTCCTCGTTGGCGCTCTTCCCGGTCGCGGTGAAAGCCCGTCTCAACCCAACAGCGGAAGAATGCCGCCTGATACGTTTACACACCTATTGACCCAACCTCCCCAATTCATGGGCAGAAGTACAACGGCTCTGACGCAGTGATCGAGGAGTAGCCTTGGGACGATCCACTACATCACCCCCCAGGCCCCCACGGGACTCCCCCCCCTTGGAACCGAGGGCGAAAGCGCCCCGAGGGCACGCGTCGACAGCGAGCCCAGAAGACCCCGCCCTACCCCCACCTGCCCATTCCGCGGTGTGGGCTACCGCTAACCACCCTCTGGCAGCTGTACTTTATGTGCGACCGGCAAGAATCGGGTCATGTGCCTTGTATAATCTGCATAATACTGGTTCCAGTCAGCCTCTTCGTAGTCTTCGGGGTCAGCTTCGATGTTTCGCTCGAGGGTCCTGGCACACACTGCATCTGCAACGATCTCGGCCAGCAATACTCGAAAGTGTCTTGACTCTTGTCCAGGGAAGTCCGGCGGCGCTCCGAGATACCGCGCGAGGGACGGATGCCTGGCGGCAACCTCGAGTACGTTCTGTTTCCACTTCGACCTTTGATTCCCGTGGCTGACGTCCCCGATCTTGATCTTCAATCCCGCGCCAGGCGCCGGACCTGACCTGATCTCCGCTGTCGCGCCAAGGCTGTCCACCTGCACTTCGATCTCCCCCTGCGCTTCCTGTGAATCTGACTTAACCGTGAACTCGCCGATCGAGACACCAAGTTCGGGGTGAGGCTTGATCGTCTTTGCACCCACTACGCGGAAGTGTGGGCTGGACAGTGCTACGTCCATCTCCGTTGCGACGGGAACGAGATCCAGCGGTGCCAGCACTCTGATCTTCTTTCGGGCTCCGTTTGTGTAGATTTTGTACCGTTTTCTCGCGAAGCACAGCGTGGTGACATCCTTGTACTTGTCCGCCTCGGTGGCAAAAACCTCGATCGCACTTACGGCCTTGATGGATCCGACCGCCACCTGCAAGCCGGTCGCCGGAGTGGCCTTGACGGCTTTCACTTTCCACGAGGCGCGTAGCGTTGCGTCCCGAGTTGGGTGAGGCTCGAGAGCGACGAATCGACGACCAGTCTGAATCTCAGGTGTTACGCACGCGATCTCGATATTTGCCCCGACTTCGAACTCTGGGAAGACCTCCTGGTTGATCGTGAGCCCAAACTGCCGCGTATGGCCCACGACCATCTGCGCGAACGGGGGGCTCAACATGTACCCGTGATTCCGGAAGTGGCTGCCTAGCTGCTTGTGGTCGGGATCTCTCGAGTCCTCGTCCTCTTCACCGGAATCCTTCATGAATTTCGCGGCGGCCTTCTCGAGGGCGTCGAGTCGCTTTCGCGTGGCGCGACTCTCTATTTCCGCCTGTTGATGCTCGTCCCTCCGGCGCTCCTCGTCCACAAGAGGTCGCAGCCGCTTCAGGACCTCCGCGTAGAGAGCCGACACGAACGGGTGGCTCCTCGTTAGCCCGGTCTGTCGAGAAGGATCGAGGATCGGTACCGGATTCGAGCTCCCCGGAGGAAGGTCCTTTTCGAACCGATCGTCGAGATCGTTCCAAAGATCGTCGATATGCGGACAGGTCAGCTTCCCATAGAACCAAGCGGCGTGGTTGTCCCGCTCTAGTTCAGCGTCAAAGTACGTGGCTTCGTGAATCGTATGCCGAGACTTGACCAGAATCCCGCCGCGCCGGAATCGATTCGGCTCACGCTCAAACGCGCTTCCGGCTCTTTTGATAATCAGCTTAGCGGTCACGCCAGGATACCCTGGAATTTCAATCGTCGCCTTGAGGCGATCTTTCCCGTCGGGCTGGGGCGCCTTGAGTACCACGGTCTTCTTCTGGCTCGAATCTCGGAGGATGATCTTCCTCTTGGGATCACTGAGAATGTCGCGCAACGATACCAACCGCTGGATTTTGTCTTTGAGGTTGTCGAACTGCGGAATCGGGTTGTCCCCTACCCGCACTGTAACTAGCATGCCAGATTTTTTTAGGAGCCCGGTTCTTTTTCTGATCGTTGGCGACGCCTCCTCCGTCCCCAAGGCCCTGAATCGGAAGGCCGAGGAGATCTCAGAACAATGAAATTTGCCGTCAGACGCAGCGATTGATTCGAAGGTGACATTGCCGAGCGCGGCAATGTCCTTAGCGCCTCTGCTATTGGTACCCCGCACCGCAAAGCCCTCCTCGAGACCGCTGAACCGTCCACCCGTCCATGTGAGCTTTTCGTCCATCGCGTCGAGCGTCATTCCGTCGGCGTGATCGCGGACCCGAAGTGCGCGCCCGTCGGTCCCTCCGCCTCTCTCGATCTCGATCTCGATCGTGCCTGAAATTCCCAACTGCTGATACCGGTCGTCGCAGTTCGTGATCAACTCCACCAACGCATCGAAAATGTCTCGAATCGCCAGCTTAGCTTGTTGCATGACCGACCGGCGACCACCCGTTACGTCCTTTGCTTCCATCGTCTCCATCGTCTTCTTCCTCTCTTCTTAGCGGTGTACGTCGTACGCGTCGCGGCATTTCTGCACGAAATCGACCATATCCTGCTGACCGGCTGATATGGCTTTGACCTCCAATGCTTCGAACCGCCCGTTCCAGACCCCAGGGGCCGCATCGACTCTGCACCGGGCGAGATCGGCCAGGTCGCCGATGGCGGGCGCGAACCCAACGGGGTCCTCGAGATAGTCTAGGAAGACATGATGCTTTCGGACCTTGGCGAGCTGCTTGAGGACTCGCTGGCGGTGAGCTTTTAGCTCCGACCCTCCCCCGAGCGAGTCAATAACGGAGCCCCTCGCCCTGACCCACTCCACCCCTTCCGGAGTGAGCATCCAGCCATCGAGGGTTGGGGTTCTCTTAGTCTTTGCAGAATGTCCATGCCTCTGCCCGGTTCGCCCTTCTACGAGTCTCCCATGCTGCTGCTTCCGGGCGTCCGTCAAGGCGACTCGGACGATGTCCTTGTCGGGGTACTCAGGGTATTTCGTCCAGGAAAAGGACCCTGGAAAAAGCTCATAGCATTTCAACGCAAGATCCTCGGTGTGGATTCGTTTGGAGTCTCCGCCCAACACCGACAGTGCGTAGACTACCAACTCCCGATTGGGGACGGAGCCAGTCTTCACTTGTCATTCCTCGTCTGAATAGATTTCCCCGACAGGTAATCAGTCCCATCCTCGGTCAGCACATACTCCACGTGAACACCCTCCCTCAAGCGCACGAGTAGTCCGAGATCGACCATCCGAGTAACCGCGCCGGAGCGTTGCGTGGAGACAAACGCGGCTGACACGGGGGCGTCGGAAACGAGGCGCACGAAGTCCTCGTCCATTTCGTTCGGGGTGGTCACGCCCGAATCGACGGCGGTGAGCACCGACCTGAACGCGGAGTCTTCGCGCGGAACCGAGTCCTGGATGTGAGAGAGCAGAATATGACGTTCCTCGTCAGTGAACTTTTGAGTCGGCCCTTCTTGAGTCCCATCCAACACCGGGTTCCCGGCCATCGCAAACCACCATCCAGGATCGGTCAACGCGACGCGATCGCGAGCCGATGACGTGTAGTTCAGGAGGCTCAAGTCTGCCAGGAAGCCCGTTAGATTATTCTCCTTGGTAGTTCCCGCGATGAACTGATTACCGAAACGGAGCCTACTCTTTTCTGCCTTCTTCCCGGCGCTAGGGAATGCGGTGGAGAGCGCGTTGTCCCTGTGCAATTCGAGACTCCTCTCAAACCTCCTCAACGATTTTCCCAACTGACTGGCGGCACTGACGATGGCTGTATACGCCTCATCGACAGTCACACCCTCCGGTTTCTCGAGCAGCATGTTGGCGAGTCCGCGACAGCTGGCTTTCACTGGTAAGACTCTGTTGTACTGGCCGAAGAACCACCGCTCGAGGGGCACCGGGTCACCGGAAGACCACGGAGTGGGAGGCAAGGGAGCCGCGTAAAGTTGACGCTCAACCGTGGGGGGTTTGGCGAAGAGTTGTGAAACCTCTATGGATGCCGATTCGTAAGGGCCGTCGCCTTCCGTAACCATCATCGCAGACGGACCATCCTCGAGAGTGGAGTCGAGCAGGAGTGCACCCTGCGACCTCACGTTTCGCTCCAACACAGCAAGATTCGCTATGGCAACTGTAATAACCTCGCCATAATCACTGTATTGGCCGCTCTCAATCAATGCGTCGAGCGTTTTCTTGGTCTGCCGGGACAGATCAACACATATTATCATAATAATACCTACTTATAATTATAAAATATACATTATAATATAGATCCCCGTTTGTCAAACCGACATAGACTCAATCCATGCCGTCAGCGCCGGGACAGAAAACGAGGGGGGCGTCTTGAGGGAGCCGGGAAACGTGATCCTGGTCTGCATAGAGGACTCGCCAGAGGCAACGGTCCGCCCTCGCTGGGAAGCGATGGGGGCTGATCTCTCCCTGATCCATATCCTCGACGGGTTCTGCCCACTCGACCGCGGGGAGCCGGAGCTATTGGATCTATCGAAGGTCGATCACCGCCAGGAATTTCGGCGGCTCGTAGAGGACGTCGAAGCCGTGCTGGTCTTGGTAGATCCCGTGATGGCTCACCTTGGGGGGTCGAACACGTGGAAGGACAGCGAAGTGCGATCCGTCCTCGCGCCGCTTGCTCGCATGGCCGACGAGACCGGGGTGCCGTTCTGCTCGTCCGCCACCTCCGGAAGGACAATTCCGCCAGTGCGATCTACCGTGCCGGCGGCTCGATCGCGTTTATCGCGTCCGTTCGGTCTTCTCTTCTCGTGGGGCGCCCACAGGGCGAGGCTTCCAAACGCGCCGTGGTCCGGGTGAAAGGGAACCTATCTGCGGAGCCCCCATCCGTTGCCTTCGACCTCGATCGAGGGGGGTTCGAGTGGTGCGACGGTGGTGATTGGAGCGCCTCTGACCTCCTTCAAGGGGACGACTCCCGGCAAGAGCTCGGCGCCGTGGAGGAGGCCAAGGATTTTCTCTGGGAGGCCCTGAAAGAGGAACCCCAGCTGGCCGACGAAGTGAAGAAGGCCGCGAAGAAAGAGGGGGTCGCGAAACGGACCCTGGACCGCGCTCGCTCGGCACTTGCAGTGCAGACCCTCCGGGCGGGATTCGGGGGTCCGTGCACGTGGAAACTTCCCCTAGAAATGGACCCTCATACTCGCCAGGTAGAGGGAGGGGGTTGGCGAGTATGAAGAAGCCCAGTCCGCACAAGGGTTTTCAGCCACCTCGGACCCCCATACTCGCCAAGATTCCCTATATATAAGCGAAGTTGGCGAGTATGAGGGGGTGACCCCCCCCGAAAACCCGTGCGGGCACTGGACGTTCTCATACTCGCCAAGAGGATGGCGTGTTGGCGAGTACGGAAGGCCGTTCAAGGTACTGACGCTCACGCGCAAGGGACCGGCCGCCATCCGCGACTGACCTGACCCCCTGAAACGAGACCAGGTGCAATGTTAGGATCGAGCTGGTCTGAAGCTTTTCAGCGAGGAGGTGAGGATGGGAAGGAAGCGACACACTCCGGAGCAGATCATCACTGCACTGCGGGAGGCAGAGGTCGGTCTGGCCCGCGGCAAATCCGTGAAGCTGATCAGCCGGGAGCTCGGCATCACCGAGCAGACGTACTACCGGTGGAGGCGGGAGTACGGCGGGATGAAGGTGAGCCAGGCACGGCGCCTGAAGGAGCGCGAGCGCGAGAACGGGTGATCTGCCCCCCTAAAACGAGACCGAGTCCAGTTTTAGAATCTGGACGGGGTCAAGACACGAAAGGGGAGGGCACAATGGCCGCACCAAAGAGGCTGAGTCCGGCACAGATCATCAACCGGCTACGCAAGGCAGAGGTGGCCCTGGCGAACGGTAGTGTCGCGATATTTGTGTAAAAGGGGGGTGAGGGGTCCGGGCGTGGCTCGAGGCCGCCGGCCGATGGCAATCCCCCTCCATGCCCGGCCGCTATGCCAGGGGCCAGCTCGCCGCCCGCGGCGCGGTCGCCAAGCTCCGCTACGGGGCGTAGAAGACCCCGGGCACAGGTTTCCGAGAAAAAAATGATCCGGCGCCCGGGACGCATCGTGTCTCCAGAGTTGACAATCGTTTCATGGATAGGCATGATCGTTCCATGGATAGCCATGATCGTTTCATATCAGATCTGTTTCGTATCGTTGGCGGCGCATTGCGGCTCGACGTCAAACGTGTCCGGAATTACACAAATCACCTTGCCGACAAGCTAGAGAAGGAAGGCGATTCGCGTACCGCTGGCCGCCTGCGTCAGCTGTTGGCTGAGACGGATCGCACCCTACGGCCTGCAGGGGCTCCTGCCCTCTCATTACCAGTGGATCCAGAGAGCCGGTTTCCGCTGCTCGAGCACGCGCCTCACCGCACCGAGCCGCTCATTCTCGGGCCGCGCATCTGGGAGGTCGTTCGCGAGTTCATCAGTGTCGCTAAAAGCCATGCTCAACTGGAGGCGGAAGGGGTCAGATCACCGCTCAGCATTATGCTCCACGGACCTCCCGGATGTGGTAAGAGTTTGCTTGCCCACTATATCGCCCGCGATCTGGATTTCGAGATGTACACTGCGCGCCTGGATGGTCTGATTTCGTCATATCTAGGCAGTACCTCTAAGAATATCAGAGCTCTATTCCAGTTCGCGAGCGAGCGGCCGTGCGTCCTCTTCCTCGATGAGTTCGACGCGATCGCGAAGCTCCGAGGCGACAAACAGGAGCTCGGAGAACTCAAGCGCGTTGTGAACAGCTTCCTCCAAAACCTCGATGGACTGGAGCCGCACACCGTTGTGATCGCGGCAACCAACCATCAGGAACTACTCGACAGAGCGGTTTGGCGACGCTTCGCCTACCGACTCAGGCTGGACTACCCATCCCTTACTGAGCGCGGGCAAATGTGGGCAGCCTTCCTCGACGGCATCCCGACATGGAAACGCGATTTGGCGATCCTCTCAGACCTCTCGGAGGGGTTCTCCGGCTCAGACATCCGCGAAGCGACGCTGAGGCTCAGGCGGCAGCAGATAGCTTCGGGAAGAATCGCACGTTTGGATGATGCTTTTCGAGTCCTACGACAGCTTGCCCCTGGCGATCCGCAGTTTGAACGCCGTTTTTTGACGGCCCTCTCTGATGCCAATCCAGAAGAGATCGCAAACACGCTGCGCGAGCGTGATTCCAAACTCTACTCATTCCAAACGATTGCACGGCTCCTAGGTGTGTCGAAGGCCACAGCCTTCCGCATGACGGATCGCGTGGAGGAAACCGATGGCTGACACTGCATTCTCAGAACGTCTGCCTATAAAGCTCGTCCTGCCCGATCAGGGCGAGCGCAAACCCAACACCGGGGGTGGTTCAGGTGGTGAGCCCTTTCGTGAGGTGGATGCCAAGTTCCGCGTGTCCCTCAGCAACCAAGTCAGCGCGATTCAACGCGGTCTCCAGGCCCCACTCGAAGAGGTTGGCGTTGCCCCCGTCCGGGTCAAGCTGATCCCGCGTGCCTACGCCAAGAGCCATCGACCGCGAGAGCTGTTCTCTGAGAACACCTGCCCAATCGTAGGCGCAGGCCACCTCGGTGAACTCTACGTGAAGGCAACGCTGGATGGGCTCGCGGCGCTGCAAAACCAGATCGAGAGCAACAGTACCAAATACATGGTAAGGCAGCTCGCGACGGTGGAGTCGATCGAGGCCGTGACGCCGGTGCTCAGGCGCAAGCGGAAAAGCGCTCTTGATGTTCAGAGCTCATCCCCCCGAGTGGATGATGAGTTCTTCCTGACCCGCGTCAGGCTGTTTGACTTCGGTGGTCCAGAGCAGGAGAAGGCAGAGGCGGACTTCAGGCGCACCTGTGAGCGCCGCAAGCTCAATGTCTCGAGCGATGGCTACAAAGCTGACGGTACGCTTTACGCTGTGGCGTGCCGCAGTGAAGAGGACGTCGAGGCGCCCTCCCGCATAGTGGGCGTCCGCTCAGTGATTGGCATGCCTCTCCTACGCACCATCCATAGCGAGGCGTTCAACGCCATGGACGCGCCTGATGACCTCCCACACGCCGGTCAGGTCGAAGGGGACTATCCGATCGTCGCTGTGGTGGATAGCGGCGTAACGGATCAGGTGCCCGCCCTTGAGAGCTGGGTTGCCGATCGGCGCTCTTCGGTTGCGCCAGAGTATCGCAACCCCAGTCATGGCACGTTTGTAGCAGGCCTGATCGTCCACGGCGATCGTCTCAACCCCCAGCTCGCGGACGTGTCCGGAGACCCGTGCGGGATAGTCGACGTACAGGTGCTACCCAACGACGACCCCGACTTCGGTGACACCGAGTTCCTCCTGGAATCGGAGTTTCTGGTCGCGCTCGAGGAAGCCCTCAAGGCACATGCGAAAACCTGCAAGGTCTGGAACCTTTCGCTCAGCACTGACGAGGTGTGTGCCGAGGATGAGTTCTCTGCCCTAGCGGCCGAGCTGGACGATCTTCAGGAACGCTACGACGTGACCTTCGTCATCGCGGCCGGGAACTACAACACCCGCCCCTTGCTCGCCTACCCCCGCGAGGGCGTGCAGCTCGAAAAGGGACGGATCACCGCTCCAGCAGATAGCGTGCTTGGCATCGCGGTCGGCTCGATCTCTCACGTGCATTACCCAGATGAGCGCGGACCGGGAGAGAACGAGGCTTCTCCGTTCTCGCGCCACGGTGCAGGCCCCAACCACATCATCAAGCCGGACCTCGTGCATTACGGAGGCACCTGCACGATCGATGCGAGCCACCGGAGCGGGGTGCGTTCCATTACGGAGCGCGGCACCGGTGAAGAACTCGGCACCAGTTTTGCGACACCCCTAGTCTCACGGGCGCTTGCCCAGATCTACCACCAAGTCACGCCGACACCTGATCCCGTCCTGGCCCGTGCGCTCCTGGTCCATCATGCCCGCGATCCGCGATCCGGAGAGCGTGTGCCCGATGGAGAAGAGCCATTCCTCGGCTTCGGTCGTCCAGCCCCTCCACCCTACTGCCTCAACTGCAGCCCACATGAAACCACGTTGATCTTCAGCGATGTGCTTGTCCCCGGGTCGTACCTCGAGTGGGATGACTTTCCCTACCCTGCCTCACTGAAGCGCAATGGCCGCTACTTCGGTCAGATCGCAATGACCGTGGCCTACGCACCGCTGCGAGGCGTGCGATGGGGCGTTGAGTACTGCGAAACCAACATCGAAGCGAAGTTCGGCACCTACACGCTCAAGTTCGACAATAAGAAGGGAGAGCTGAAAGAGAAATTCGGCAGCCTCGCCCCACCTGAACACCAAAACCCCAGACGGCTCTTCGAGGAGACCCAGATCCGCGAGCTGCGCAAATGGTCACCCGTACGGACCTACTTCGGCGATCTCGGAACGAAGGGCAAGGATGGCCTTCGTTGGCGGTTGAAGGTGAGCCTTCTGAGTCGCCATGATCGGGAACTCGAGCGCGAGCCTGCTCAACAGCCCTTCGCGCTCATCTTGACCATCTCGGACCCCAGGGGCGAGGTGCCCGTCTACGACGAGATGGCGCAGCTCATCCGTTCTCGCTGGCAAGTCAATAACCTGAATTTGCGTGTCGGTGCCCGTATCCGCACGTAGACCTAGACCAACGACAACAAGGAGGTCATATGGCTAGGAAGAGAGGGACCAAGACCAGGAAAATCGGTCGCGACGCGAAGACTGGACAGTTCATTCCGGTAGAGTGTGGACGGTCGACCCGGTTGGTGGTCCCCATCGAAAACCCCGCTTCAAAAGTCAGGGCTCGCCCACCCCTTCCGCCTCGGTAGTGGGCGATCTCATCAAAGCTACCCAAGTCGTCAGGGGGCTCCTTGAAATCTGGAAGCTGTTCCCGGAATGCTACGTCCCACAGCACCCTAACTAGCGCCATAAACGACGTCTTCCCGGTGCTGTTTTCGCCGACCAGTATGGTAAGCGGGGCAAGTTGTGCGGTCTGCTTCTCAGCGAAGCAACGGAAATCGGTGACGGTGACCTCGTCCAACGGACTGGCTCCTTTAGGGATCGTAAGGGTGGACGTGAACGGTATGGGGTCAAGTACCGAGTTGTGTGTAAAAGTGAGAGGAAGCTCCTCGATGCTTCGGTTAGGCTGCCTTGGCGACCTCCTTGGGCTCGAGGAGTGAGAGGTCCAGGTAACGGCGCTCGCTCCAGACCGCAGTAGTCCTCAGAGCAACCGCGGTGATGAGGCGGAGTGCACTGGCTCGGTCGGGGAAGGCGCCGGCGCTCCGGATTCGACGCTTGATCTCGGTGTGCAGGCGCTCGAGGCTGTTCGTGGTGCGTAGGCCTGGCCCAGTGGGGCTCGGGAAACGCGTAGAACTGGGTGGCGGCCGTGAAGCCCCGCTCGAGCACCCTCATTGGTGATTGTATACCTCTCGCATAATCCGCATAGCTATGCACTAGCCGCTCAACAATATGCGGGCCCATACGTAACCAGTGTCGGGCTGTATAATCATACGTCTGCCGGATCTGCGGGCGCGGGATCTACCGCGCGCTCGGCGCCGAGGACATCCGCCACCGCCGGACCGCTTCTGATGAAGTGCTCCTGCGGCGCCTGCTCTCGCTCGACTACGTGCTCGAGCACACCGGCTTGTCGTGGCTGCCCACCGAGCCGGAGAAGGTCGGCGCATTCGAGGCGCTCGGTGTCGAGCGCCGGCTACTTCCCTCACGGCTCTACCGGGGAGCGGCCGGCAACACGCGGCGTTACTTCCCAGTCAAGCTGCCGGTTGCGCTAGATGCGGACCGGGCCGTCTTCGTCTACGTCGATCCCGGACACGATACCACGACGGCGCTCCGCTCCTGGGCCGTGGCACATCGCGGCCTCTGGAAGGCCCTCGGGGAGCACGGTCGATCCATCAAGGTCGTGGCCGTCGTCCGCGCCGTGAGGGAGCTGCAGCGGGCCCTGACGATCCTCGAGAGCTGGACCAAGACATCCATAGCATCCGGCCCCTCCGCCGCTCCGGAACCCGACAGTGCGGCTCGCCGCGAGATCGCCCGAATCGAGCAGGCCATCCGCAAGAAGGATGACCGGGTGCTCAAAGAGTATGGCGACCTGCAGGCTTGCCTCAAGCGGATCGTCGAGCTGAACGACCTCCACCGATCCTCGACTCCCGGAACGATGATCCACGGCTTCGCGACATGGCGCTCGAGACGGCTCCCTGGAGGCCGATTTTGAACGCGGATCGGCGAGGGCCGGTGCTGATCGGCGAGTGCACATCAGACATCGGGGTGCATGTGCACCGAAACGCCATTTCCATGTGCGCGCCAGCGCTCCCTTATGTGGCTGCCTGTCTTACAGTTGCGGCACGGCCGCCGGAGCTGCGACGCCGCTCCGGAGCTTTCGGCCGAAGAAGGGAGCGACCCCCCCTTTGGGGATGCCTCGATCGGCATCGGGGAGGGCTGGCATGTGCACGCCCATGCCACCCTCCCACGGGGGGTCGCTCCCATCCATGGATCCCCTACGGACTGCTTCGGGCAGTGGTATAACTCATTGTCTATCAACGAGTTACGTATTTAGCGACGGTGTTCTACCCCCCATTATATCCACCGGGATGAAACGGATTTCCTTGGCCCTTAGTGGCCGTGAACGGACGCGTCGGCCCCGGATTGCCACGCGCCCGAGGCCGAGCGACTGAAGGCAGGTCGGTGATACTCCGATCCGTGCCGTCCCGCGCCCAATCGACCCGGTGTCACGCCGCCCAGCCAGCTCCGCCGCACGCTCACCTGGGACCAAGGCAAGGAGATGGCCGAGCACGTCCGCTTCACCATCGCGACCGGCGTCGCCGTCTTACTTCTGCAATCCGATACGCCCGTGGCAGCGCGCAACCAGTGAGGACACCAATCTTGAGGTCAAGCAACAGTACCTAGAGACATCGATTCTACCTGAAGTCCTGGTGTATCATACTTCCCTCAGCGATCAGGAAGACATTATCGTACAGAAAGTTATCCCAGTTCACACGATCGAGGGTGGCCCTGGTGTATGCAGCCTGGGTCACTACCGATTCCTCGCTGTTTCCGAGCCGGTCCACCAAAGGGAATGTGCCTTGAATTTCCACTGTCTGATAGGGCAGGCCGCTCTCGGCAATCAGGCGCAGGATATCTGAGGCGTCGCTTCGAGCATTGGTTCTGAGCATTCCTTGAGTCAGATTGTCGTTGATAGCCCACGTCACTCGCACAATCGAGTTTTCGTATGTGAGACCTCGAAGGCGGTTCACGTCCCGGTTACTCCTCCCAAGCTCCGAAATTATCTCGCTCCGAAGCCGCTGTTCAGGAGTCTCCTCCGCCTCTCTCCTTGCCTCCTCTTCCTCGCTCACCCGTTCAGCATCTGCCCGAGCCGCCAGTTCCTCTGGCGTAGGCTCAGGCGCTAACACCCCGCCGATGCCCAGCAAGACCCATGACGCCACCCACACAACCGCTGCTCTCTTTCGGGTCGGCAAGCCGATACGCGGAAAAGGCCGAAATAACGCGATGAACGACGCGGTCCCAGTAACCATGCTTATGAAGATGAGGAAATCGCTCACTTGTGGCTCCTTGAGGTTATTGGGTCAGGGGGTAAAACACGGGAGCCTACGCCCGGCGCTCTTGAGCTAGTCACGCCGTCTATTCAAGGATGGTGGCGAGGCGGGCAAGTACGTCGTCCATGATGTGCTCGGGGACAGTTTCGAGGCGCTTCCCCTTCCGGGCTGTGAGATCGAGGGCACGAGGCTGGTCGCAGCGGATCACGCCAGTGGTCCGGGTGCCTGTGCCCTGTAGAGACACTGCGAAGCCACGCCTACGCGCGAAGCTTCCGCCCGTGGTGATGGGCAGGACTACCGGCGTCCCGGTCGCCTTGTTGAATAGCGCAGGGGATATGATCAGTACCGGCCGGGTCCCCTGTTGCTCATGGCCGGCAGTGGGATCGAGGCTGACAAGCCAGATGTCGCCCCGCTCCACTACAACAGCTCGTTGCCGACCGGCTTCGCATCAACCCAGGCACGGTCCTCGGCGGACAGAACGTCGATTTCCTCGCATTGTGCCAGAAGCTCATCGAGCGAGTAGCTGGGACGTGCCTTAGGCTGAACGATCAGGCGACCGTTCTCCACGTCGATACCCACTTTGGCCCCGACCCCGAGCTTCAGGAGGTCTAGAAGGGCCGGGGGTACCGCGAGCATGATGGAACCGCCGACTTTGCGCAGGTTTGTCGTATGCATGGACACCTCCATTATTATACACTAATATAACAAGAATAGTCGGCAATGCAAAAGGTCAGCTCAACTGTGGGCTGTGGCGCTCAGCTACCGGATAGACTATAAATACATGTAGAGCATTCGTTTATGTATACGATAGCTCGCTTGTTATCACCCCTGTGATCACCCTTTCCACGCCGGGTAGCGGAACCCCTTCGGCCAAGCCCGCTCGACCCAGAAGCTCCGTAACCTCTTCCTCCAAGAGGCTCTGAATCAACTCCTGGGCTCGCCCACCCGTAGCCAACTCTCGAGCACCTCCCACATCGGCCCGGTGGACTCGCTCCTAACTTCCCTGATATCCTCTCTCATAAGACGATGGCCCTTTCGCCGGGCGCCATGCCTCTATGATGCCTTCTGATCCCGCCTCAAGGAGCGGTAAGAATGCCACGAATGCCACTAGCCGTACTGGCCTTATCCGTGCTGGTCGGTTGCTCGGGCTCGGACAATAGTAGTCCCACTACTCCCACGACTCCACCGCCACCGCCGCTGGTCGTCTCGATGTCGCCGGAATCCGCCGAGGTTGAAATCGGTGGGACGTTTGTGTTCACGCTTGAAGTAAGCGGTGGAGCCTCTGGCTCAACCGAAAGCTGGACCTGCGCCTCTTCGGACACTGGGGTTGCCACCACTTCAGTTACGGACTCCGGCTGCGAGGCGACGGGTGTAGCCTCCGGTAGTGTGACCATCACGGCGGCAGTCATGAAGGGCGGTGAGACATCGGACGCGACAGCCAGCCTCGACGTACTACCACCACCGCCACCGCCGCTGGTCGTCTCGATGTCGCCGGAATCCGCCGAGGTTGAAATCGGTGAGACTGTTGTGTTCACGCTTCAAATAAGCGGTGGAGCCTCTGGCTCGACCGAAAGCTGGACCTGCGCCTCTTCGGACACTGGGGTTGCCACCACTTCAGTTACGGACTCCGGCTGCGAGGCGACGGGTGTAACCGCCGGTAGTGTGACCATCACGGCGGCAATCATGAAGGGCGGTGAGACATCGGACGCGACAGCCAGCCTCGACGTACTACCACCACCGCCACCGCCGCTGGTCGTCTCGATGTCGCCGGAATCCGCCGAGGTTGAAATCGGTGAGACTGTTGTGTTCACGCTTCAAATAAGCGGTGGAGCCTCTGGCTCGACCGAAAGCTGGACCTGCGCCTCTTCGGACACTGGGGTTGCCACCACTTCAGTTACGGACTCCGGCTGCGAGGCGACGGGTGTAACCGCCGGTAGTGTGACCATCACGGCGGCAATCACGAAGGGCGGTGAGACATCGGACGCGACAGCCAGCCTCGACGTGACGATCGGAGTCGGCCCGAGGGATGATTTTGCCTACTGGGATGCCAACGGGAATGGCGACCTGACTTGCACGGAAGCGCGTGGCAAGGACGAGGGGTTGAAACTTCCGGCCTACAGAGACAATCGGGACGGGACCGGTGTGATCTACGAATGGCTGGAGCGAGGGACGTCTAGTGACACCGACAACGATGGCACAGCGTGCGAAAGCACCCAAAACCCGAACGGCTACGTACCTAGCGCCGGTTCGACTCCACCAACGACGAGCGAGAGAAAGTGTCCAGCCGGGTCACCGACGTGGATGGGCTTACCAGTTTGCGAGGAAGGTGCACGCATAGGCTATGACCGCGATGCCTTCGGTTCGGCATACAGTTCGCTGGAAGACGAGATTATCGAAAGCCTGCCCAAGTCCGGCGGGCAAGTGTACACACCTTACACGTGCAAACTGTTTGACATACGAGCTGATGGAACCGCAGACACAGACATCGAGCACATTATTGCACTAGCGGAAGCATATGATTCCGGCCTCGCGGAATCGCAGTTTCGGACCTTTGCTGGGGACTTAGACAACCTGACCATTGCCGATCCCCCCGTAAACCGGGACCAGAAATCCGACCGCGACGCAGGCGAGTGGGGACCGCCGCAAAACAGCGGCTGGTTCGCGACCCGAGTTGTGACCGTCAAGCAGAAGTACGCCCTGTCGGTGAATCCGGCCGAGCGAGATGCCTTGCAGACGATGCTCAACTCAGACCCGAGCCGTGAGGTCAGCTGTTAAGGGAGGGGCGGGTCCGAAGATGACACGCTACCTGTCTAACGGACCCGCTCGGTCGCCGTATGCGCCCTGGGAGCACCCTGCAAGGCACAGGAGACGGTCGTCGAGGGGGAAGCGTTGCTTGATCCGTCCCCCCCTCCACCGCGTTCGAGCTGAGCCCACGAGAGCTTCACCGGCAGCTCAGGGGGGGACCCGCGCCTGCCGGGAGCCAAACCCCCCGGCGTGTGCGTCTCTGGGCGCCGTCGCGGCACCGCAGGCGCGGACTAAGGTGCTTAAGCCAGCCCACGCAATGTTAAACATTGCGATCTGGCGAGGGGGCGCTCCGCTCCCCCTTCGATCCCCCAGGAGGTCCGCGCTCCGGCGGAGTTTGCGGGCGGGGGCTCGTCTCTCGCCCCCGTGCCGGTGCGCTGACGGCTGATCGCCGGCCCGGCCCGTTGATCCGCCGCGCTCTCAGCGGCGCTCGATGGCCTTCCCGCTCATGCCCCCCCGGACAATCTCTCTTGTGACCTGACCCCGGTCGCGTCTTGCGACGGGGCGAGCGTCTTCCTCCCACGTGTGATAGGCAAATACTACGAAAGCCTTGGTGTAAGCGAGCTCGAACCCCCACCCCATGAGCAAGCATCTATGACCCTGTTTCCCGTTTATCTCGCGAAACCGTTCGACGCCGAAGCCGCACGCTGGTACTACTTTTTATCCTCGTCCCTGACCTGCTCTAACGCCGATGCTATGAGACCGGTCGGCACGGCGACTATTCCAAGTCCCACGAGCAGGATCACTATCGTGAATAGTCGCCCGACAAGCGTCACGGGGAACATGTCTCCATAACCGACCGTCGTCAGCGTGATGACGGCCCACCACAGGCTGTGGAAGATCGACGCAAATACCTCAGGTTGAACCGCATGCTCGAAGTAGTAAATGGCCACGGCGGAGACGTAGATTCCCAGTAGGGCGACACCGAGAAAGAGGATTACTTCCTCTCTAGCGATCACCGCAGCCCGGTGGAATCGGCGGACCGCCGCGCCATAGCGAGCGAGCTTAAGGATACGGATGACCCGAAGTAACCGAAAGGCGCGAATAGATCGGAGATCGACCCCTACGGCAAGGTAGAACGGCAGAATAGCGATCAGGTCGATGAGACCGAAAAAACTAAAAAAATAACCAAGGCGCGGGCTCGCTACAACAACTCGTATCAGATACTCGACTGTGAAGAGGGAGACCGTCACCACCTCGATCCAGCGAAGGGTATCTTCTTGACGAGGAGACAGGTTCGGCAGCGTTTCAAGCGAGAACGACGCGAGCGAGATGAGAATGAGTAGGAGGACGACAATGTCGAAGACTCGGCCGGACAGCGTGTCAGATTCCTCGACAATCCGTTTGATGTTCGTGTAGTGCATGTCGGGTCCACCCTCACTGACGTGCCCCAGGTTCGGTACCACTCGCTATGTTAGACATGGAGCCATCAGTGGTCCCAGAAGTTGGGGCATTCTAAGAAACCAAGACGATGGCCTAGTCGTATCTGAGGCGGGGGGTAGACCGCCCCAGGCTCTGTGGGGTCGGGCGGTATTGTACAGCCGCCTCCGTTGCTCGACGAGTACAGCGGCCTCGAGCAGTGTGTAGAGGATCTCGCCGTTCAAGAACTCATCTCTCAGCTTGCCGTTGAAGCTCTCGTTGTAGCCGTTCTTCCTTGGCCCGCCAGTCGGCGAGCTCGGCCGGCGATACGCGGGCGACGGCGGTGACGGTCCGGCGATCAGCCATCAGCGCACCGGCAGGGGGGATCAAAGGGGGGAGCGGAGCGCCCCCCTCGCCAGCCCCTTTGTGGGTACAAAGGGTATGCTGGCTTAAGCACCTTAGTCCGTGTCTGCGGTGCCGTGACGGCGGGCTGCAGCCTATGGCTGGCGACTTCCACCGGCGAGGTACGCAGCCCAATCGTCCATGAGTCGGCGCCGGCGCTCGAACAGGTCCGAGCGCCGGTACGCTGCCTCGATCTGGTTGCGGACCTTGTGTGCCAGCGCAGCCTCCGCCACCTCGCGAGGATGGTCCGTATCTTCGGCCGCCCAGTCGCGGAATGACGACCGGAATCCGTGCGGTACGGCTGCGATCTTCAACTCCCCGAGCAGTTCCGACAGCGCCGTGCTCGCGAATGGCTTTCCGCGCACGCCCGGAAACACGAGCGGGCTGCCGCGACCGAGCATCCGTGCTTCCTCGAGGATCTCCGAAGCACGCCGGCACAGCGGGACCCGATGCTCGCGGTTCCCCTTCGTGCGTGGGGCCGGGATGGTCCACACGCCCTCGTCCCGGTCGATCTCCGGCCAGACCGCCCCGCGGACCTCGCCGGAGCGTACCGCCGTCAGCACCAGCAGCTCGAAGGCCAGCTTCACGACCGGCCGCGCGTTCGACGCCCGCACCGTCTCGATCGCAGACGCCACCTCGCGGTGCGGCAATGCCCGCATGTGCCGAACACGCCCCCCCTGCGTTCCGAGCACCGGGCCGATCCGGTCGCACGGGTTGTCGGGCCTGAGATCCATCGCCACCGCCCACTCCATGACCGCGCGGATGCGCTGGCGCAACTTCCGGGCGGTGGGCGGCACGTCGTGCCAGATCGGAGCGAGAATCCCGATCACGTCGGCGCTCGTAACCTCCGAAATCGGCATCCCACCGATGCGGGGGAAGGCGTAGCGCTCCAGGCTCTTCAGCCAGAGCTCGGCATGCTGGGAGGAGCGCCAGCCCGGCCGCAACTGGTTCCAGACCTGCCCGGTCGCCTCCGCGAAGGTGGGCATCGACTCGGCCCGCCGCTTCTCCGACAGGGGATCGCCCTCCTCGCGGGCCAGCTTCCGGTTGGCGAACGCCTTCTCTCTGGCCTCCTTCAGCGAGACCAGGGGGAATCCGCCGAGCCCGAGCTCGGTTCGGCGGCCGCGGATCGTGATCCGCTGGATCCAGCCCCGGCTGCCCGTGGGCCGCACATCGAGATAGAGGCCCTGGCCGTCACAATAGCGTCCGGCCTGGCTCACGTTGCGCACGAAGGCAGGCGTCAGGGCGTTGTTGGGATGCCGACCGCTAGGCTTGCGTTGCGGGGGTCGTTGGGAAAGTGTCATACCTACCAATATATCCCCCACCATTTAGCGGATGCAAGGGGATGGAGCGGATCGGCATGGGACAGAGAATATCCTCATGTCTCGTGCTAAGGCAATATAAACAAGTCACTTATATACATTACGGGACTTGATTGGACGATATGACTGTTTAAGACATGGCAGCCCTACGGGAAGGTTGTCAGATTGAGGTGACCCCCTGAAACGAGACCAGGCCGGATGTTTAGGATCTGGCGCTGGTCGCAGCTTCAGGAGGAGGTCAGAAATGAGCAGGAGACGACACACGCCAGAGCAGATCATCACGGCACTCAGAGAGGCCGAAGTCGGTCTGGCGAACGGCAAGACGGTCGGGAGGTGAGCCGGGATCTCGGGATCAGCGAACAGACGTATTACCGGTGGAGGAAGGAGTTGGGGGGGATGAAGGTGGACCAGGCACGCCACCTCAAGGAGCTGGAGCGTGAGAACGGGCGCCTGAAGCGAGCGGTGGAGAACCTGACGCTGGACAAGCTGATCCTGGAGGAAGCAGCGAAGGGAAACTTCTGAGCCCCGAACGCAGACGCCGGTGTGTGGTGCATGTACGTCAGCGGCTCGGGGCGAGTGAGCGTCACGCGTGTCGTGTGCTGGGTAAGCCACGTTCGACGCAGCGCCGGGTGAAGAAGGTGCGAGCCGACGAGGCGGCTCTACGGACGGATGTGGTGCGGCTGGCGAGCCGTTTCGGTCGCTACGGGTACCGGCAGGTGACGAACCTGCTACGTATCGAGGGCTGGGCTGTGAACCACAAGCGGGTAGAGCGGATCTGGCGGCAGGAGGGCCTGAAAGTGCCCAAACGCCAACCCAAGCGGGGTCGGTTGTGGCTCAACGATGGCTCGTGCATCCGGCTCAGGCCGCTGCACAAGAACCACGTCTGGTCCTATGACTTTGTGAGCACACGAACGCACGACGGCCGCGTCCTGAAGCTTCTGACGGTGCTCGACGAATACACGAGGCAGTGTCTGGAGATCAAGGTGGGGCGGAGGGCTCGAGCTCACGATGTACTCGAGGTCCTCGCCGATCTCTTCGCTCGGTACGGTCCGCCCCAGCATCTACGTTCGGACAACGGGCCAGAGTTCACGGCACATCTGATTCGGCAGTGGCTGGCTCGGCTCGGCGTGCAGACGCTCTATATCGAGCCGGGTAGTCCGTGGGAGAACGGCTACAATGAGAGCTTCAACGGCAAGCTGAGGGACGAGTTCTTGAACGGCGAGATCTTCTACACACTGCCCGAGGCAGCCGTCCTCGTCGAGCAATGGAGACGGATGTACAATACGGTCAGACCCCACAGCGCCTACGGCGGCCTACCCCCGGCTCCGGAGACGATAAAACCATCCGCTTGGTTCCTTACAATGCCCCAACTTCTAGGACCGCCGATGGCCCAAGGTCTAACATAGGAAGTGGTACCGTGCCTGGGGGCACGTCATTCCGTGATACTTATGTGCTGAGACCGTGGTGTGATTAGAGCAGATTAGGGCCTTCGTCAACCTCCTCCCGCCGATGAGGTCTCCACGGCGGCTCTCCTTGAGGGGAGCTATTGATCTTCGATCCCTGTAAGCAGGTCCGCTTGGATGCGGCGAATCTTCCTGACCACCTGGCAGACCTGACGAGCGGCCTCGGGGGTCTCGGCATAGTAGTTTGCGTGGGCGAGGTGATCGCGCAGATCACGGATCTCATTGAAGCCGCGCTTTACTGTGGTGGACGACGCCGAGCGCAAGTGCTTGATCTTCGGCTCCAGCGGGTGGGTACGTAGTCGTCAAAGATGGCAATCGGGTGGCCGACGTGTCCGCCAAGGTCCGCTAGGGTCGTTTGGAATCCAGTTCCTAAAAATGGGTATGAAAAGGGGACAACCAAATAGATAGCATATGTATATCGTTGTACCACAGTAACTTATCAGATCCATCATGATTCTTGCCGAGACTCACATCCTTCTGCACACGCTTCGGCAGCATGACGTTCTCCGACTATTCGGCGCCGCTGGGTGAGCCCATGACGAAGCGCTTCATCCGCCGGCACCGTCTGGAGAAGCGCGATCCGTCGGCGGCGGTGAGCGAGCCCGTCGAGCCCATCGTCTACTACCTCGACCCCGGGACGCCGTACCCCATCCGGTCCGCGCTCCTCGACGGCGCTCGGTGGTGGGATCAGGCCTACCAGGAGGCGGGCTTCCGAGGAGGCTTCCGGGTGGAGCTCCGGCCTCCTGGGATCAGCTCACACGACGTGCGCTACAACGTGATCAACTGGGTGCACCGATCGACCCGCGGCTGGAGCTCGGGCGGATCCGTCACAGACCCCCGCACCGGAGAGATCCTTAAGGGTCGGGTGACGCTCGGGTCGCTCCGCATCCGCCAGGACTACATGATCGCCGAGGGCCTGCTGTCTCCCTACGAGGACGGCGACGAGACGCCGCCCGAGCTCGCCGAATGGGCCCTGGCCCGCATCCGCCAGCTCAGCGCTCACGAGGTGGGTCACACCCTGGGCCTCGGGCACAACTACTACAACAGCGAGAAGGGTCGGATCTCGGTGATGGACTACCCGCACCCCCTCGTGACCCTCGAGGACGGGCGTCTCGACTACTCGGACGTCTACGAAGCGGTGATCGGCGAGTGGGACCGGGTGGCGACTGCCTACGGGTATTCGGTCTACGCGGACGAGTCCGAGGCGCCGCCGGCGCTCAAGAGGACCCTGGACGACGCCTGGGCCGAGGACATCCGCTACCTGTCGAATCAGGATCAATCGGCGCACGCCCGAGTGGATCAGTGGGCCAACGGCATGAACCCCAGCGCCGACCTCGACGCCGTGATGGGGATCCGCCGCTTCGCCCTGGACCGCTTCGGCGAGCGGGCCATCAAGAACGGCATGCCGATGGCCACCATGGAGGAAGTCTTGGTCCCCCTCTACATGCATCACCGCTATCAGGTGACCTCGACGGCGTCCTCGGTGGGCGGCATGCACTACATCTACGCCTTCCGAGGGGACGGCCGCACCCCGGTGGAGCCCGTGTCGGCCACGGACCAGCGGGCGGCCATCCAGGCCCTGCTGGCGACGCTGGCCCCGTCGGCGCTCGCAGTGCCCAGGACCGTGCTCGCTTCCTTGCCTCCCCGGCCGTCGGGTTACGGCCGCACCCGAGAGCTGTTCCCCCGCTACACCGGCGTCATGTTCGACGCGATCTCCCTGGCCGTGGTCGCGTCCGACCACACGATCTCCGAGCTGCTGGAGCCCGCGAGGGCTGCGCGGCTCGTCGAGCAGCACGCTCTCGACCCGGCGCTCCCCGGCCTCGAGGAAGTAATCGCGGGGACCCTGGCGGCGACGGGGGCCGATGAGGGCGATCCACCCTATGAGGCCGAAATCCGTCGGGCCGTGCGCCGGGTGGCGATTGACCGGTTGATGGCGCTGGCGGACGGGGCGGCGATGCCCCAGGTGAGAGCCATTGCGACGGCCTACCTGGAAGGCGCCGGGAGGCTCTTCGCGGAGCAGAACGCGGCGTTGACCCACATCGACGCCCCGTTCGACGCGCCGCTCGCGAGCGAGCGGCTGCTCGCGCTCGACATCAGCCGCTTCCTAGAGCGGCCGGTCGAGCCCTACGGCGTCCAGTCGGCGCCGGACGCGCCGCCGGGGGCTCCCATCGGGATGGGGGCGATGGACTTCCTGGGTGGCTCCGGGGTGGGCGTTTGGGGCTTGAGCGCGACCGGCCGGGCCTGGAAGGCTAGCGGCCCGCGCGGGCTGCCGCTCGGAGCTGGCTGGCTCGATATGGTGGCGTCCTACTGCTCGTACCAGGGAGGGTGATGCGGTGGTAGTGGGAAACCGGCACTGGGCGCCGGCTTCCGAGAACGAGCCAGGGGGGGCGCCCGGCCCGCAGGCGCCCCCTCCCTCACGGCGTCTCTAGGATCGCCGCGGGTCAGTCGATGAGTTCCGACCAGCTGACAGTCGCGCCGAACCAGATGTGCGTGCGAGCGGATCTCGTCTGCGCCGTGCGCTTGGTGTTGGCGTCCTGGCTGATCTGGTAGTGAATCCCGGGCGCGATCGAGAGCGTCCCCGCGGTGAAGCTCGTGGAGGCGGAGAGGTCGAAGTGGGTCAGGCCGCTCTCCGCGAAATAGGCCAACTCTTCCGGGGCAGTTGCATTGGCCTCCTGGCCCGCGCTGAAACCGACGGCGGCGCCGAAGTCGAAGATGGCGACCGAGTGGCCGACGCTGGCTTCGATGTAGGCACCTTTCACCTCCCCGACATCGTGATAGACCACGAGCGAGGGCGAGAGCGGGAGGGAGGCTCCGATGCTGCCGTAGAGCTCGGGCGAGTTGGCATTGCTGGCCCCTGGGAAACCCTGGAACGTTTGGAAGTTGACGCCGATGGTTACGTCGAGGCTTCCGAACCCCTGGGTATACTCTCCGAAGTAGTCGACCTGGCCAAGGCCCGCCTCGCCACGCAACGTGAGGTCGTCGGATCCCGGATCGGATACTTCAACGTTGCCCCAAACGCCGGCCGTGAAGGTCCCTTGGGACGTTCCCCGCGAGGCCCAAAGACGCGGCTGGATTACGAACGGGCTCGTGATGTTCAGTCCCCTCCAGACGTACTGGCTGTTCAGTGCTACCTCCGTACCGACTTCGATCTGTGCAGAGGCGGGCACCGCTGCGAGGAAGGCGATTGCGAGGGTTGCGGTCGTCACAATCTGGTTGTCTGACATTCGCCCTCTCCAAGAATTCTGAGTTGCGTTTCGCCAGCCCGCGGCCTGCGGCAGCTCAGTCGGCTCCGTTCCGGCACCGTTTCGGATCATTGACGCTAGGAGCGCTTCATATAGCCCCTGCGGCGCCTCCCGGCTAGCCGCTCGGATCGGTCCGTAGCCGTCGCTCCTTCTGGACGCTGAGAAGATACGCCCTTACGCGGGAGTCGCGTGGAACGGCCTGTGGGAGCTGCCTCAAGGAGCCACGCCGTTCGGCTCCGATCCAAGTTTGCCGATCGTCCTGCCGCCAGAGGACTCGCCGCCCCTGGCCGGAACGCTCCACCGGTCCGGCCAGCAGATTAGGCTCGAGCCTCACTCCCGCGAGCTCCAGTACGTGGTGGAAGCGGCAGAGGATGAGGAAGAGAAAGTGGCTCCCGTGACCGAGAAGATGGCTCTCAACAGCGACCGGACAGACGCCACCACCACCCTCAAGCGGGGCTCGTTGGGAATGCGAATCCATGGAGAGCCGGGCACCGATCGGCTGTGGCTCCGCACCTGGGACGAGGATCATCGGAAGCGAGAGTCTTTCGAGCTCCCCGAGTACTTTTCCATCGACCCTGCGTGGCGCGTCAAGGCCCGCTTCGAGCCCTACCCCGCGCCCCGGCCTCTGCCGCTCTGGGACGTAACCAACGGGACGATCGAGTACGAGACGCCAGGGGAATTGGTCTTCCGGAGGAACGGTCGGGAGCATCGCTTGGTTGCCGTGGCCGGCGCGAACGCCTCTCGGTACTTCATCCTGATGTGGGACTCGACCGCCACGTCGTCCACATATCAGGGAGGTCGGTATCTGGGCGCGCCGCTTGCCGACGAGGACGGCTGGACGACGATCGACTTCAATCGCGCCTACAACCCCCCGTGCGTCTTTACGGCTTTCTCCACCTGCGCGCTTCCTCCCCGTGAGAACCGGTTGGCGCTCACCGTGTCGGCCGGCGAGAAGAGACCCGCCGAGTCGCAGCATTGAGTCCAGCTCTGGCTGTGGCTCGAAGGCGAAGATGTGCCCCGAGGCGCCAACCTGGCCCCGCATCCAGTAAGTGTACCCGCCCTTGTACGCTCCGGCGTCGACCACGACGTCACCGGGTCCGAGGACGCCCCGCATCCAGCCGATCTCCGCGGAGGCCAGCTTGGTCCGATATCGCCAGGCTCGATGTCGGCACTCCAAGCGCCGCAGGAAGCTCGAGATCATAGGCTCCGGCCGTCTCAACGCGAAGGGACTCGGTGCCCGGAAACGTAGCTGGAACCGCCGGCTCTCGCTCGGCCGCAGCGGACGGCAGCCGCGAATACGTCACAAAGCCCGCTCCCGACTCGTTTCTCCTGCAGCACCCCGGGTCTGACCGGCTCTTCTGTCGGACCCCCCGCACCGATTCCCTGGGCTGGAGAAACCCCATGAACGCTCCGCTACGATACCGAGCCCTCCTATGCACGGTCCTCATCGCCGCCGTGCCCGCCCCCGTCGTCGGTCAGCTCATCTCGCTGAAGACCGTGCCGGTGGCCACGGGCGATCAGTTCCTGACGCTCCCCTCCGAGAGGCTCGGGATGGGGGGCGTGGCCATCGCCCTCGACGACGCGCTCCTCGACCCCTTCGTGAACCCGGCCAAGGGCTCCCTCATCGAGGAGTCGGCGCTCCTCAGTGCACCGACGTTCTACGGGATCTCCAACGGAAACGGGGCGGGCCGGACCCTGCCCCTGTCGGTGCTCTTCCGCTCGGAGAAGGGGTTCGGGGGATGCTCCTTTGCGCTGCAGCAGATCGAGGGTGGGGATCGCGGAGGAGTCTTCTTCCTTCCGGTCAATGCCGTCTGGGTCGGCCCCCCGGCGCGGCTGAACGAGCTGTCAGCCACGAACGTGTACGCCGACGGCGTCATCGGCCTGGAGCTCGGGGAGACCGGATTGTCGCTGGGCGCCGGCGTCTCGTGGTCCGGCCTCGAGGCGTTGGACGGCGTGGAACATCTCTACTCGCTGGCCGACGGAATCCACCAGTCGGGCCATGCGGTGGATTACCGTCTCGGCTTGTTCTCCAACTGGGAGGGACGGCACTTCGAAGCGGTGATCGTCCATAACCGCTTCAGCATGACCCACGACGTCACCTACATCGACTGGGTCTGGGACGACACGGACATGGTTCCGATTCTCACCACCCGTCTCGAGACCAACGAAGACGAGACCCGCACGACGGGTTTCCAGCTGGGATTCGCTCGGCCCATCACCGAGAGTGGATGGCGGATCGGGGGGACGTGGACCGTGAACCGGAAGTCCCATCCCAAGATCCCCAACTACGAGATCATGAACATCCCCCGGGATCCGGGCATCTCGTGGGCCTACGATTTCGGCCTCGGCATCGCGAAGTCGAGCGGGCCGGCGACGTTCGGCATCGACCTCGTCTTCGAGCCCATCTGGAGCGACACCTGGGTGGAGGCGGAAGCCGATACCACGTCGGCCGACGGCGCCGTCATCAACAAGGGCGAGAAGACGATCGAGAACGAGTTCTTCTTCACGAATGTGCAGATGCGCCTCGGGCTGGCTCACGAGACGGAGCGGCTCACGTTCCAGGTGGGCGTGGAGGTGCGCTCCTACGACTACACTCTCGAGCAGCGCGACAACATCGAGAACACCTTGCGAGACGAGGACGAGAGCTGGATGGAGTGGACGCCGAGTTTCGGAGCGAAGGTAAAGTTCCCGGAGTTCGAGCTCGGCTACGTAGCCCGCATGACGACGGGGTCGGGGCGTCCGGGAGTGCAGTGGACTGGGCCGCGAGCCCAGGCAGCGATGGACGCCGACTTCATCGTCGCGCCCAGCGGTCCGCTGACGCTACAGGATGCCCGCGTGCTCACCCACCGGGTGACGGTATCGATCCCGATCCGGTGAGGGAGCGTCAGCCATCTACGCGGATGCGCCCCTTGATGTAGATGAGCTCGCGGCGTGCCCACTCCCCGTGCTCGCCTTCGGGTTGGCGCTCCAGATATCGGGCGAGATCGGGAGCGGCACGCGCGGGATCTCCGAGCTGCGTAGAGCAGATCTCATGGATGTGCCGGACGACCATAGCCTCTTCGTCGGTGCTGAGGCGCCCCACCTGGAGGGCCGTGCGTAGGATGTCGATGGCCTCTTCGTGGACGCCCATCCGAGCGCGGATACGCGCCAGCCGAAGGTAGGGCAGGGGGTCCTGCCGGTTCATCCGGATGGCCTCTTTGTAGATCTCCGCCGCACCCTCCATGTCTCCCCGTTTCGCCAGCGCTTCTGGGTGAGAGTAGTCCGATCCCCTGGCACCGGACCAGCCACGGCCGACGCCCAGAAGGTTCACCATGTGGTCCGCGCCCGAGCCACAGACGAGGTACTCCATGGCGAGGCTGTAGGTCGCTCCGACACCGATGGCAATGGCTACCGCCGGGACGACTGGAGCGCCCAGGACACTGGTGAAGAGGAAGATGAGACCGCCGACCACTCCGACTTCCCACGCCAGGACCGCCAAGCCGCCCAGCCCGATGCGGTTGGCCATCGACGCCACGGCCGGGACCAGCCTTTGCTCCAGGTAGAAGAAGAGTCCGAAGCCCGAGGCCCCCAGGGCGCTCCACAGGAGCCCGGACCCCCGGCCGATGGCGCCTGCAGAAAACCAACCCCAGGTCAAACCCCCCAAGAGGACGAAAGGCATGGACAGGAGGAGCTGACAGCGTCGACGAGACCTGTGGGCGTCGGTTTCCGTCCAGAGAGGGTAGAGGGCCAGGCTCTTCAGCCGAGTGACAAGGGCTTTCACAGATCATTCAATACCGGGCGATCACTTCCGAGGCAACGCCGGAGCTCGCCACGCGTCGCTCGACTTACTTGCTGAGTGGTGTGAAGCATTCAGCGTTTTGCCCGAAGGACATGTCATAGCTACGATGCCCTCTCGTTGCCAAAGTGGCTCGCGAACTTCGGCAACGGAACACTGGTGTTCCGATCTCCTTTGGGATTCATGCGCGCATCCATCTTCGTTGCGGTCCTCGGGGGCGTACTCGTCGGAGGCCAGACCGAGGCCCAGGTCTCCCGGGATCCGGTCTACCCCGGAGAGCGGTGGGAGTACGTTTGGAGAAATGGCCGGGCCCTCGAAGCCTACGGGTGGTCCAGCGAGGGACTGCAGGACGCCTGGGAGTTCGTCCGCGACAGCTCCAACACCACGGGCCTGATCGTCGTCGATCGGGGACGAATCGTCTTCCAGTTCGGCGACGTGGAGGAGCTCTCTTACCTGGCCTCGGTGCGGAAGAGCGTGCTCTCCATCCTATACGGAAAGTACGTCGAGGACGGCACCATCGACCTCGAGATGACCCTGGAGGATCTCGGGATGGACGACGTGGGCGGTCTCCTGGCCATCGAAAAAGAGGCGACCATCCACGACCTCGTTACCGCACGCTCCGGGGTCTATCACGCGGCGTCGAACGCCGGCGACAACCTTGCCGATGCCCCGGAGCGGGGCTCGCAGCGCCCGGGCACCTACATGCTGTACAGCAACTGGGACTTCAACGCGGCGGGCGCGGTCTTCGAGCAGGAGTCGGGGGTCGACATCTACGCGTCTCTCGAAGAGCAGCTCGCCATCCCCCTGGGGTTTCAGGATTGGGATCGTTCCGCGCAACGGAAGAGCGGGAATCTGGAGATCTCCAGGAATCCCGCGTACCACATGTGGATCTCCGTGCGAGACATGGCGCGGATCGGGTATCTCATGCTCCGCGAGGGTCGCTGGGAGAACGAGCAGCTGGTCTCCCGGGACTGGGTTCGACGGATCACAAGCGTGGTAACTCCCCTCGAGGAGATGAACCCCATCGGCCGCCGGGACGGGTACTTCGGCTACGGAACCATGTGGTGGGTCTGGGACGGCCCCCGGGCCGTAGGTCCTTTTGCGGGAGCCTACACGGCCCGCGGCGCCGTGGGACAGTGGATCACGGTGCTGCCTACCGTGGATCTGGTGATCGCCCACAAGACCAACTCCGTGTACAGCCGGACCACCAGCTGGCACTCGTGGGAGCGGTTCATGGAGCTGATGCTGGAGTCGAAGGACGGCGCGGAGATGGCCGGTCCATACCCGTGGAGTTGAACTGCATCACGTGGAGTTGAACCGGATCACGCCGCCAGGATGATCGACGCTGCACCATCGCTCGTCAGCTGGCATCGAGCCAGGTCGTGTCGGATCCCAGATTGATGGCGAGGTGCTCCCCGTCCGTCCCCGGTGCCGCCCCGTGCCAATGCTCTTCTTCGGGATCGATGACGACCACATCGCCTGGGTTCAGCGGGACCTCGCTTCCGATACGGTTCACCACCACGCACTTCCCGCTGAGGCCGAAGAGGACCTGGAAGTCGTCGTGGCGGTGCCAGTGTGTGCGGGCTCCCTCTCCGAAAGTGACCCGGTACAGACGCACCGGAAGTTCATCGTCACGGCCCAGGAGGCGCTGCATGAACGCCGGGAGCACGAAGTTGTCCTCGTCCGCATCGCCATGCGGTAGGCCGGTACTGTCGATCGCCTTCATGCGTGGATGCCTTGTGTGGGGTCGAAGCGCTACCGCTGAATGATGTCGAACACCAGGCCGAAGGGGTCCTTGAAGTACATGCCACCCGATGGTAGCCGAACCGTGGCGCAGCCTGCGGCGGCGAGATGCTCCTTCGCAGCCGCCGTGTCCGGGACGTCGAAAGACGGGATGAAGGACCGCAGGTTGTCGTCGTCATGGTACCTCGCGATCGTTGGCTCGAAGGTCAAGGAGGTTTACCGCCCACCGCCGCTTGCCATGACTCTCTCGATCTCTTCGGCCGTGTAGGGAAGCCCCGTGCTCAGGACCTCGTGGCCGGTTTCCGTCACCAGGATCATGTCCTCGAGGTAGAAGGCGTCCGGTCCTATCTCCAGCATGGGCTCGAAGGCGAGGACGGAGCCCGCCTCCAGCGTGGGCAGTGCTTCCTCACCGCTGTCCACGCCCACGCCGTGGACGCTCCAGATTGACCGGCCGGACTCGGACAGCAAGAAAGCTCCGGCCTCCCGGCCCATGGGTGTGCGAAGATCGGGGGCGAGCTCTTCGATCCGGGAGGCTGCGGCGGACTGCACGGCAGTCACGGTGACCCCGGCTCGCATTGCGCTCATGCCGGCCTTGTACCCTTCGATGAGTAGATTCCAGGCCTCGCGCTGGCCGGCGTCGAAGAAGCTCGAAACCGGGATAGTCCGACCCACGTCACTGCCGTAGTGGCCATCGGCGCACCCCACGTCCATGCGGACCAGCTCGCCCGACTGCATTACCCGGTCGAGGTGCTCGTAATCGTAGAAGGCTCGCACCAGCCGACCCACGTGTCCGTTGGGCCCCGACATGGTCCAGGGCCAGAACGACGGCCCCTCCGCCCCAGCAGCAAGGCATCCGTTCACCACCGCCGCTTCCGACTCACGTTGAGCGATCCCGGGCCTGACGGTCCTCATGCCGGCCATGAGGGCGGCTGCGGTGGTGCGGGCGTTCCTCCGCAGAACCGCGACCTCCGCGTCTGACTTGACCCACCGCATGGCCGTGATGGCGGGCCGGGCGGACTCGATGCGGGCCGAGGGAAAGGCCTCACTCACGGCGGTGCGCCAGAGCGTAGTCGAGCCCGCCACGGGGCGGAACCCCGGCGGATTGCCCGTCGACTCCGGACGTCGTGACACATCCAAATAAAGAATCGTCACACCCTCTTCAATCCGGCTTCGAACGTAGTCCGCCAATCCGTCCCATGATCGTACGCTCTTGAAGCCGTGCTTCTCGGCCGACTCTGACGATATAGGCATGACGAGATTCTGGACCGACCGTCCGAACGAGAGTGGTGGACGGGAAACGAAGAGATGCGCCTGTCGCCATGGGCCGTCCAGCGCCAGGACGGCGTCCGGATGATTGGCGAGGCCAGTGAAGTAGAAGAACGTGGCATCCTGGCGGAAGGTCGGCTGATCCTCTTCCTTGGCTCCGGAGCGTGCGTGCAAGAGCACGATGCCGTCGGAGATGGTGCCCATGAGCCGGGCTCGGCGCTCTTGGTATTCGGCTTCGGGGATGGCCTGTGCGCTCAAGGGCGCGTTCAGCAATGCGATGCCGAGAAGCACTCCACGCGTTCTCACCATTCCCTCCAGCGTTGGAGTCGATCGGGACCGGGACGGTCCGGACCGTCGCCCGCGCGGGCCGGTACCTATATAGCGGAAGAAGAACCGCCCGGACGAGCTCATCAACAACCTTCGCTGGAGGTCGGACCGCTGCAAGCGGAGTACGTCAGCGAATTCGGATTCGGGCGAAGCCGGTTTCGTCCGAGTGGAAGCGGTAGGTCTGGACGGACACGATGTCACCCTCGTCGGCGTCGCGCAGCGCGTCCTCGAGATCATGCTCGGAACGAACGCGCACGTCGTTGACGTGGGTGATGATGTCGTAGTAGGCGAAGATCTTGCCATAGGACGGGCCGGCCGGGTAGACGCCCGTCACCACGGGTCCGGCGTCCTCCGCGTCGATGTTCCTCGGCAGGCCGAGCGCCTTCTCGAACGCCACGAGGCAGACAGCAAGCGGGTTGTTTGCGCACGGCAGCTCCACTTCAAGCTGGCTGTGCTCCGCCCACGCCGAAACCGTACGATCATCGGTCTCCTCGCCGCCCAGATACACCGTCAGGGTCTCGGGGACACCGGCGTCCCGATGCACCAGCAGGACTACGCTGTCGCTAAGAGCGTCCTCTCCGACGATCTCGGCTTCGTACTCACGACCGTCGAAGAGACGGACGAACACGTGACGCGCGCCGTCGACGACGTGATGGTTGGTGACGATGTAGCCGTCAGGGAGGACGACGAACCCGGTTCCGCTGGACGTTGTGGCGCGGGGAAAGGCGCCGGCGAAGGCGCCCTGCAGACTTTTCGGCATGTCCCGCCGTGGCCCGAGGCCCGTGGTCACCGTCTCGACCATGATGAAGACGACGGCGGGCTGAACGGCGTCGGCCACCGCTGCGAAGGCGTTGCCGAGCTGTAGCGCCGAGGCGGTGCCCTCGATCTCGGCCTTTTGATCCCCGACAGCACCGCTGGACGGTGCCGTCACGGCTGCCGACGCACCGGTGAGAGGGAGGATGGACGCGGCGGCCAGCGTAAGGGCGAAGAGCCGCCCCTTGCCTTCCCTAAGCCGTATTCGTCTCATCTCGACCTCCGAGCATCTTTCGCGAAACGCCGGAGATCACTGCTTCTTGCCTACCGCTTCACCCGTGTTCCGGCGCGTGCGCTCCGATGCGCCATGGCCCGAATCCTCAGCGGAGACCTTAAGCGTATTCTCCGCGCACGGACCTTTCCATGACAGAACCATTGCAACGGCCATGCCAGGAGTGAGGATCGAGTCTCGGAAAGGAAGCCGCCGGAAGCGAAACGGCGTTCGCCAGAAATCTTTTCCGAATCCTGGAAGTGTTTTCCGTGACTCGGAGAATGGTCTCCGGAGGATGTCAGTTCTTCTTCGGCTTCAGCGCTACCGCTCCCCCACGGGAGTGCGAAGATGACTTCCTCCCTCGGATTACCTAGTTCGGGAGGCCATGTTTCCGGGGTGATCGGTCTCCACCGTGCCCGTCGTCGGCTCGGCTTGAATGGAAGACAGGCGAACGAGCTCCCGCTTCCCTCGCAGCTCCACCTCGCCCACGGACGTGGCTACGAGCCTGGGGGGCAGCGTCAGAAGGTCGAGGATCTCTTGGGAGACGAGAAGTCGGGCCCCCCGGTCCTTGCAGAGTGACAGGATCCGAGCCGTGGCGTTCAGCGCGTCGCCGTGGAATGCCAGCTCCTTCTTCGCCTCCCCCACCCATGCGGTCACCACCTGTCCGCCGTGGACGGCACCGCGGAGCTCGGGCTCAAGTTCGTAGCGGACTCGATACTGGTTAGCGCGCTCCTCGAGGGAGGCGAACATCTCGACGAAGCACTGGACACATGCGGCGTCTCGTACCCCCCGCTCCATCTGCCAGCTGATGATGACCTCGTCCCCGGCGTACTGATACACCTCACCATGCCAGGCGAGGATGGCTTCCGATACGTCGGTGAAGAGATCCCGGAGCATCATGCTGTAGCTCAGGGGTCCCAAGCGCTCGGCGTGGGTCGTCGAGCTGGCGAGGTCGGCGAACAGGAAGACGCGGGACTCCTCCTGGGGATAGTAGTACTTCCCCGTCAGGAGCCGCTTGATCTCGCCCTTGTTGTGCAGGCGTCGGACCTGAAGGGCCGAGGTGAGGGTGATGGCAGCTATGATGGCGACAACCAGGTCGCGGACCGCGCTCCCGTCGGTTAGGTAGAGCGTCGCCGCATCCCCGAGAGTCCTCCCCGACGCCCAGGAGAAAGCGAAGGCATTCACGAGAACCAGCGCCATGAGGGTGATGGCGGCGTAGGAGAGCACCCGGGTGAGGTTGAGCATCAAGAAGCTCAGCTTCCGGCTCAGGCGGGGTACCATGAATTCCTCACCGGCACCTAGGAAGAGCCCGATGAGGATCCCGATGCAGATCCCCCGCACACTGCCCCAGAACATGATCGCCTCATCGAGCCGGCTGACCACGAGCCCGATCAGGAGTCCTGCGATGGCGCCAAGGATGATGAAGGTCACCGTGGACCTGATCCGTCTGCGAAGGATAGCGTTCATTCGACCGGAGGATGGGTTGTGGAGAAGCCGTGAGCTCGTACGGCCGTGGCCCACTGCCCTCACATGATGGGCTGCCTTTTCTTGAGGATGAAGAGCCCTTCGAATCGGCTGCTGACGACGACGATCCCGCTTTCAAAGTAGGGATAGTTGCTCCACGATCCGCCCGATCCGATCCCGTTGTCACCATGGGGCACGGTGTCGAAGTACCCCACCTCCACCGGGCTCTCGGGATCGCTGATATCGAGCACGCGCAGTCCTGCACGGTTGTTGGACTGGTAGAGGAGGTTGCCCAGGACGTACATGTTGTGGTCCGTGGACTCGTGGGTCCCCCAGAACTCTTTGGCGAGCTGTGGGTCGTCCAGGTCCGAGACGTCCCAGACGAGCGTGCGCGTCTTACGCACGTTGTCCTCGTCGAGCTCGTCTCCCTGGAAGAAGTACCGCTGGTCCTCGGTGAGCCAGCCCTGGTGGGTGTACGCCACGTCCGGGTAGGTCGCCAGGCCGAGGGCCATGGTGTTGGCGGGGTCCGTGACGTCCGCGATGCTGAAGGCCGTCTCGTTGGATCCGAAGCAGATCTGCTTGCCGTGGTGCTCCTCGTCGGGGCCGTGATAGGTCACGCATTGGGCGTCGTGGGTGTAGCCTGTACCGTTGCGGCCCGTGCCCGGCTGGGAGAAACACCCGGCGAAAGTCGGATTCGTAGGCTCCTTGATATCGATGATGTGAATCCCGCCGCCGCACGTCTCTCCGCCCGAGCTGTTCCCGACGCTGTACGCGAAGCCTGTCTCCTCGTTGATGGCGATGTTGTGGACACTGGCCACGCCGTCGTAGTGCGCCGTCTCGTCGAACGTCACCGGCTCGGTCACGTCGCGGAGCTGGGTCAGGTCGAAGATCTGGATGCCGTGGAGGCCCGAGCCGTCCGCCACGATGTAGGCGTGGTCTTTGTAGACCTTGATGTCCCTCCACGCGGCCAGGGGCGATCCCTCGGTCCTCAGGAGCTGCCCCAGGTAGCGCGGGTGGAGGGGAGCGGTCACGTCCACGAAGGACACGCCGTCCCGGCGACCCGCCAGGGCGTACTCCCGGCCCGTCTCGGGATCCGTCCATCCCCAGATGTCGTTCAGGTTGACCCCTCGCGGAACGCCCATGTCTCCCACGGGGAGGAAGGACACGAGGTCGTAGTCGGCGCACTCGAAGGCGGTGGCGGCGCCATCGGAGCAATCCACCTGCTCTCCAAGAACCGCGGTATACTGCTCCAGCTCACCCGTGAGAGAGCCGGCCATCTCCCAGCCTTGGTCACCACGCTCGAAGATGGTGGCGGTTCCGACCCCATGGTCCGCCCCCATCACCCCAACGACGGCCACATTGCCCTCCACGTCCAGAGCCGACGCGAAGCTGTCACCCGAGCGGGGGTCGCTGTTCACGACCTTCGTGGCTGCGGCCCAGCCCTCGGCGATCCCTCCCGAGAAGACGTAAGCTGCGCCCCGCCGGCCGCCGGCTCGCGGCGAGCCGATCCATACCTCGCTCTCACCCAGGGCGACGGTCAAGCCGAAGCCGTCCTGTTGAAATCCGTCGAAGGGGAGGAGCTGGCCTGCGGGGCTCCACTCACCGCTGCCGGGATCCCGTCGGAAGGCGAAAACCGCCCCTTCGGCCTCATTCCGGCCGGGTGCGGATATCAAGGCCTGGTCACCGTCCATGCTCACCGACGCGCCGAAAGCGTCATCGGCTACCAGTCCCCGGATCGAAAGGGTACCCTCCTGCTGCCAACCACCCCCGTCCATGCGAAACGCGTAGACGGCTCCGGTACCGTCAGCGAGGGGCGCGCCCACCAGGAGCCGGCCCGACTGCACGGACAGGCTGGCGCCGAAAGCGTTGCCGGTATCACCGGCCGTGAGCCGGGCCCCTTCGGTCCAGGTGTCGCCCGAGCCCCTGAAGACGTGGAGCGCGCCTTCACCGGTCGACTGGCCAAGCTGGTTGCCACCCCGACCGCCGGCGGCCTGGAGGGCAGGTGCGCCCACTAAGGCCACGCCGTTGTTGAACGCCAGTGAGGTCCCATAGCCGACGTCGGCGTCCGCGTCGACCTCCGGGAGACGGCCGACTTCGGCCCAACTCCCCGGGGCAGACCGCTCGAACACGTACACGGCGGCTGAGCCGTCGATCTGGGCCTGGGGCCGGGTGCTGACCAGCATTGTCCCGCCGTCCACTGCGATGGCCGTACCGAACCCGTCACCTCGGTAACCGTTGGATGCGTGAAGGCGTGCAACCTCCTCCCAGCCCTCCGATCCCTTCCGGTACACGTACACGGCCCCGGGCCCGATCATGTTGCCCGCCTCACCAACGAGGACATCGCCGTCGCTTACCGCAACCGCACCACCGTACCCGGGCGCAGCGGCGTTGGATCGGTCGCCAGCCGCCATCGACTGCGCCGACGCCGATAGCGTCGTTCCCCATCCTGTGGCAAGGAAAATCGCCAGCAGCCCGTATACAATCCGTCTCATGAGACCCCTCACATCCAAGCAGAAATGTCGCGTTTTCGACTGTGTCACCCGGTTCGGGCGCGGCCGTCTTTGGTCGTTCCAAAGTCTATCCCCTTGGCTCGCATCCTCGGGGCCGCACGCCGGTGCCGCCACCACCATCGTGAGTGCCACGATCTCCAATCGCTTCATCCATGATTCCAAAATGCGGTAATCGGACTGTCCTACTCCAGGATTCTACTTCAGCCGGAGCGGGGAGCAAGGACCTGGCCGGCGCCTCGGGGCACTCGAAGCCTGCTGCGAGCGCGGCACACGAACCTGACGCAGGTCCGGTCTACTGGCCTGGGTAACGCTGTCGAAATAGCTTGCGGCCGTTCCGCATTCCAAGGCCTTCGCCGCTCCTCAGGCGCCCCGGAGCCCACGCCATGAGTTCCGAGTCGCCTCACTCCCTAACCCGCGTCCTCCGCATCCGGGACGGGCTAGCCGTCACTGTCGGGATCGTCATCGGTGCCGGCATCCTCCGGACGCCGGGGCTCATTGCCGGCTATCTGGGAGACCCGTGGTTCATCCTGGGCGTTTGGGTCTTGGGAGGAGTGGTGGCGGCCCTCAGCACCCTCCTCCTCGCCGAGATGTCGGCGTCCCTCCCGCAGGCCGGCGGGAAGTTCGTGTATGCCCGGGAGGCGTGGGGGCCGGTCATGGGCTTCGTGGCCGGGTGGTCCGAGCTCCTGGTCACGCGTGGCTTTTCGGGTGCGGCCAAAGCGGTGGTGATCGCCGAGTACATCCGTATCCTTGCTGGGCGCGGCTCGGTGTCCATCCTGGCCGGTGCCGTGGCGTTAGCGTTCTTCCTCCTCCACACCCGCGGTCTGAAGACCAGCACGGTGTTCCAGAACGTGACGACGGCCATCAAGGTCCTGGTGGTCTTCCTCATCGCCGCAGCCGGCATCTGGGCCGGGGACATGGCAGGCTTCACCTCCGGCTCCCTCGTCGTCGAGGGATCGGGATTGCTGGGCTTCGCACTCGCCTACCAGGCCGTGGCGTTCGCATACTACGGTTGGGAAGACGCGGCCAAGATGGCGGAGGAGGTCCAGGATCCCGGCCGGTCCCTGCCCAAGATCCTCCTGGGGGGAGCCGCGGCCGTCGCAACTCTCTATTTGCTCATGAACGTGGCGTTCCTGGCGGCCCTCACCCCGGCCGAGATGGCCGGCTCGGAGCTCGTGGCCCAGGACGCCATCGCCGAGGTGTTCGGGAGCGCGGCGGGGACGGTGGTCGTTCTGGCCAGCCTCCTGATCCTGATCAGCAGCATCAACGTGAACTTCCTGGGACTGCCTCGGGTGGCCTACGGATTGGCCAAGCACGGCCTGGCGTTCGGGGCGTTCACCCGGGTCGACGAGCGCGGGACGCCTCGGAACGCCCTGTACTTCATCTCGGCGTGGATCGGCATTCTGGCGCTCACTAATGCTTTCGAGTTTCTCATCCAGTTCATGATGATGGTGGCCATCACGGTGGACACGATGGTGCTCATGGGATACTTCCGCCTGCGGAGCAAGCGTCCCGAGCTCGAGCGTCCGTTCCGCGTGCCGGGACATCCATGGCTCCCAGGGCTCACGGTGGTGCTCTACGTGGCGATTCTGGCCATCTTGGCCGGAACCCAGCCCGGGCTGATGGTGGGTGCGGGGGCGATGATCGCCACATTGGTGCTGGCGGGTTGGTTCACAGTGGGTAAGACCGCAACGGAGTGAACCGCGGGCCTAGCTGATTGGTCTGGACGGAGCCCCTTCCGGGCCGTTGTCCCAGTCCTGCACGCTCGAGATGTTGGGCATTCCCCAGTCATTCCCGTTCCAGCCCTCGAAGCCGCTCATCTTGAACGCCCAGACGCCACTGCGCCCGCTCGTGACGATGAGGCCGTCAGCGTTGCGAACGTCCACGCCGAAGGTCCCACCACCGCTACCTTGCCCGGGGATGTCCGGCATCTCGTACGTGTCGTAGTAGGCCACAGTGTAGGGGTTGGTGGGGTCCATCATGTTGAAGACCTGAAGGCCGTCCCGATATCCGGATACGAACACGTACGGCCAACGCACCTCGTGGTTGTGCACCAGGTTCTGCCACTTCGCCGTCCAGGCGCCGATGGCCCGGGTGATGGTGGGCACCTCTCCGTCCAGACCCGGCTTGAGATCGAAGATCAGGAGGGGGGCGTGCTGGTATTCCATCTCACCCACGGCGTACCGCCCGTCCGGGGTGGGGGTGAAGGTGTGGGCGATGTCCACGCCAGCGAAGTTCGTCACCGAGGTCAGAAGCGAGGGCTCGTCCTGGTGCGTGACGTCGAAGACGTAGTATCCGTTGAGCCCGGATCCGTAGAATCGGTCCTGACCCGACTCAGGGTGGTACGCCACGTAGTAGTCGTGATACCCCCTCCACCGGTACTCTTCCGGCGTGGGACGCGGAACCTCGGCGATCCGTGCATCCTCCTCGCCGTTCAGAACCATCGCCATGTCGTACACGAATGCCGACATGGCGCTGAGAAGCGCACCATACAGGAGGACCTGCCCGTTGGAGTGCTTGTAGGCGAAGATGTTGTGGAAGCCGCCGGGCACGAGGGGTTCGCGCATGCGGGCGACTTCGCGAACCTGAGAAGGATCCGGCAGCCCCGTGACGTCGAAGACGATAGCCCCGAGATCGTAGTCGGGACCTGACTGGCGGAACTGGACGGACTGCACGTAATAGTAGCGCCCGTCCAGCTTGAAGTACTTCCCATCCAGGGCACTGCCCTGGTGCAGCTCCGGGTTCTCGATCTGCCACGTGTAGATCTTCTCCGGGTTGTCGGGATCTTCCACGCTGATGATGTCGAAGCTCGCTGTCCCCCCTCTGCTCACGTAGACGTAGGGACGGGCCATGTCCTGCTCGATCTCGATGTCGGTGGCCAGCCCCGGGAGGTGGGCGAGGATCTCGATGTTCGAGCTGCCCTGTTCTCCCGGAGCCGGATAGTAGTCCTGCGCTCGGATGGATGACGGGCTCGCCATCACGAGCAGGCCCCCGAAGAGGACGAAGGTCTGCCAGCGCATGCACCCTTTGCTCATCTCTGCCTCCCGATCTCGCTGTACCCCTCGATGACTTCGTCGGGGTGGGAAAGTACGAGACCCCGGCCTGGCCGGATAGCCGCGCCTACTGGACTCTCCAGCCCGGAGCACCAGGCTCCCGTCGTGCGGCGTGGAGCGCTCCCTGGACGGCTGACGCGCACGCCGGTATGTCTTCCCCGACATTGTGAGATCGACTCGAGACACCGTCGAGAAGGAATTCCGCTGATGTCATCGACGGTGCGGGGTGACGCCGTCGTGCACCCGAACACGTGGCGATCCATCGAGCTCAACGTCAGGTATCCCCTTCCAGAGTGGGACAATCAGGAAGTGCGCTTCGCCTTGGAGGAGGACGCGGTGCTCACCGAGAACCGGTGGGAATGGATCGATGGGCGACAGTCAGAGTTCTACCTGATTCGGTAGTGCAGCCGCGGGCGGGGATCAAAGATGCGAGGCGATGGATTGGGGATGCAATGGCCACGTGGGGTCGGCATCTAAAGGATCGCGATCGATGAGGGACGAGCAATGAGCCATAGTGGAGTCGAGTTGGTCTACTTCACAGGCTGTCCGAACACCGATAGAGCCCGCGAAAACATCCGCAGCGCGCTCCGTGAGATCGGTCGAGCCGAGCAATGGGTCGAGTGGGACCTCGAGGACCGAGCGACGCCCGAGCGCTACCGATCATATGGGTCACCGACGGTGCTCGTGGGTGGAAAGGACGTCGCGGACGCCCAAGGGGCGGCCACCGGGCTCTCGTGCAATGTGGATGGCGCCCCTTCGATGGGGCAGATCGTGACAGCGTTCGGCGGCGACGAATAGGCGGCTCGACAGACCAGTCCCGTTCGAACCTGCGCTCGCCCGCCGCCTTCCCCCTTCTTAGGGGCGCGGACCTGATTCGTCGCTCGGATTCGGACCGCCGTTCGACGGAACCGGGGGAGAACACACGATCTCGTTGGCTCTCGATCCACTCCCCGCCAGTGACTGTCCGCCGGTCCGGGTCCGAGCGGCCTCTTGGTGTCTCGCGAACTTCGGAAACGGAACACTAGGATTCCAGCCCGAAGAAGCTCTCGACGGGAGGCGCTTCGGCCGGTGTGAAGGAAGATCGAGTCGGCGCCGACCATCGGCCCAGAGCCGAGGAGCGCATCGCCTCGAAGAGCTCGATATGGTCCTCCACCACACGAGCTGAAGCTGCTTGTATGCGATGTCTACGGCCCGTCTGAACTGGGCATCCCACTCGAGAGTGCGACCCCCGACGCTCACGAGTCCGGAGGTCGGGGTGAAGCTGGCCAGTGACATATTGGAGGTCGTGTTCGGTGGCACGGCCATGGCGTAGATGGTGACGTCGAAACCCATCCGTTGGAGCTGCCGGCCCGTCGTCAGCCCTGCCACCCCGCTCCCGATCACCGCTGCACGGCGGGATTCCTATTCGAGCGCCAGCTCGGCGGCCAGGTATCCGGTGCCCCATGAGAGGGACATACCGGCTCCCCCGTGCCCGTAGCTATGGATGAGCGTCTTGTCATCGACCTTGTCGGCGTTGACGACAAAGCCGGAGCGCCGATGAGGGCGGAGGCCCAGAGTCGTACGGATGACCCGCTCCCACGGGGCCTCCACCGGGGAGATCGTCAGCCGAGGCCGTGTGGACGCCGAGGGTCCCGATCGCACCCCGCACCCAACGAGACCCAGTCCCAAGACTCCCATGCCAGCGGTCTTCAGCAACGTCCGCCTATCCATCACTCGCCTCTCTCGTCGGGACAACAGCCGTAGTGGGCTAGGGCATGTCCGTAACCCGAAGGTTCCGCCAGCGGACCTTGATTCCGCCTCCGGAATGGATCTGTAGCTAGTGAGGCAACGCCAGCATGGCGACCCCAGCGAGAATCAGAGCACCACCCGTTACCCCCGAGGCCAGCCGACCCTGCGGCATCACCTTCTCCAGCAGCACGAAGAACGCGATGCCGGCCACCCACAGGAGATTCATGACGCCGCCAACGAACAAGAGGCCCATGAGGGCCCAGCAGCAGCCCACGCAGAACGCCCCATGCTCCATTCCCATCCTGAAGGCACCTCCGATGCCCTGTTTCCAGTGGGCCGAGAGGAAGTAGGCGGGGGAGCGGCAGTGATCGAGGCAAGCTCGCTTGAAAGGCGTGAGCTGGTAGGTGCCGGCCACGATGAGAAGGCCGGCGCCCAGGGCGGGGCTCGTCGTCACCATCATGGGAGACAATACGGCTGCCTGGTCGAGACCCCACTGGGCCAGAGCCGCGAGCACGCTGAAGAGGGTCCACAGCACGACGTACCCTGCCGCGAAGACCATCGTGGGGGGCACCGGAGTCTGATCACGGGCCGCCTTCCGGGCTACGGCGGCATAGGTGAGGGTCATGGGTGTGGCCGTCGGCACCATCATGCCGACCATCATGATTGTCCACATGAGGAGAACCATGCCGAAGTCCACCGGCTCCCACGGACGGACCTGCATCATCTCCATGGGAGCCGACGGATCCATGGTGGCGGACATGCGAATGAGGTAGACCCATGCCAGGGCCGTTACGGCTACAAGGGCGGACAGGACGGCGACGCGGTCGCGCTTCACGGCTCCACGACGATTGGACGGTCCGGCCCGCTCGACACGTTGCCGATCAACGGAGACGTCTCCCGCCTACCGGATCACGCCGTCCTGGTTCATGTGTAGGATGTTGAACTGGCCGTAGCTGTCGTTCAGGTCCAGCTCGATGCTCCCATACGTCTTCGAGGAGCCGCTTCCCATCTCGGCCACAGTGTACTCGCACCCGTTCGGAAGGTTGATGCGTGCACGGGAGGGCTCCCCCGAGTGGGGATTGATGATGGGCGAGCCCGTCGATTCGACCACATCCGGAACGCAGAGGCGGCCCGTGCGCGCATCGACGTCGATCTCGAGCTCGATGGGCGCATAGATGGGTTCGAGCACCTCGGACACGGTGCTGTTATAAACGAAGAAATGGGTGGCGCCGGGTGTCGTATCCTCCCCGTGGAGGATGCGGCGCAGCACCTCCCGCTGGTCGTCGGATGCTCGCTCGTCGATGATGGCCTGCTGCCGGCCGTTGCCTTCGGCGATCTCTCCCGGCCAGTACAGGATCATCGCCCAATTCAGGCCGTCCAGGCGGGCGTCACCGTGATATCCTTCTTCGATGTGCCCGCCGAGGACGGCTTCGCAGTTGCCGTGTGTAGTGGGCGAACCGAACTGACAAGGACAACCGTAGTCGCAATTGCAGTTTCCGTACTCGACACCTCGGGTCATCCATTCCGTCGCCATGAAAAACCCTCCTCGAGTCTCACCGGCCGTGGAATGGCGATTGCCACCACTCCCGAAGATTCGTGGGCACTGATACTGGTTCCGGCCCTTCCTGGTCAAGTGTCGTCGCCCGACCCGTCCTCAATTGCCTAACCGGTTATATGCCCTCAGAAGCTCACGAAGCCGATCGTGGGGGATCGCCTCGGAGCGATTGCCGTCCCGCCCCACCATGGTCTCGGCGGCGATCATCGCATTGATGATCGCTTCCTCCGTGGCCTCCACCGTCGCGCCGAACAGCGTGCTGATCTGGGAGTTGCCGAGTACTGTGACCTCGGTCGTCGGACGTGCGGCCGCAGCGCCGGCGTTCGCCGTGGAGAACGCCACGAAGATGTCGCCGGAGCCGTTCCCGGAGATGCCTCCCGTGCGCGCCACTCCAAGAGACGCCCGCCGGGCGATCCTCTTAAGCTGGTGGGGGAGAAGGGGCGCGTCGGTGGCCACCACAATGATGATGGAGCCCCGGCCCTCGCGTTCGAGGTCGATCTCGATTCCGGCACCGGTTCCGGCTTCGGGCCCGGAGCCGTTCTCTCGTTCCCGGGCGAACTCCCTCCCCACCGGAACGCCGGCGATGATCAGCCCACGCCCTCCGCCGAAGTTCGCTTGCACCAGCACGCCCACCGTGTAACCACCGGCTCCGAGACCAGCCCTTGAGGAGGTGCCGATGCCGCACTTGAATCCAAGACAGCGCATACCGGTACCGCCTCCCACGTTTCCCTCCGCGACCGGACCGGAGGAGGCGTTTTCGATGGCGCTGACCAGGTGCTCCGGCTTGACGTGGAAGCCGTTGATGTCGTTGAGCGATCCGTCGTAGGTCTCTGCTACCACCGGAAGCGACCAGGGCTGGAAACCAGTGCCGTTCTCCCGTTGCCAGGCGATGATGGCGTCCCGGACCACACCGACGCTATGGGTGTTGGTGATGGCGATGGGCCCCTCCAAGAAGCCGGATTCCTCGATCCACGTGGTCCCGGTCATCTCTCCGTTCCCGTTCAAGGCGAACCAACCGCCGAAGACCGGGTCGGCAGGGTCATCTCCCCGCGGAAGGATGGCGGTGACGCCCGTGCGGACGGGCCCCTCACCCACTCGCAGCTCCCCTTCGCCGCGAATCAGTGTCGTATGCGCGACGCGAACGCCGGCCACGTCCGTGATGGCGTTGTCGGGTCCGGGCGTGCCGACGAACGGCACGCCGAGATCCCTGGCCCTGGGCTTCGACTGGGCCAGTGATGTCGAGGAGACGGTGGACGAGGCCAAGAGAACCAAGGCCGCTCGATGGAAGATAGAGGAGAGAAACCGCTCCATGACGTTCCTCCAGGCTATGTGGGGAGCACCGCGAAGATTCTGACCTGGCCGCCAGAGCCGCCTTCGATCTTGATGGGAGCGACAATGAGGTAGGCGCCTACCGCCGGGACCTCCCCGAGATTGGCCACGTTCTCGAGATGGAACTTGCCCGCCCCGTTCACGATTCCGTGGACGGGAAGGTCTCTCGAGAGCCCGTGATCGATGGAAAAGTTGTCGATCCCGATGCCCCGTATGTCCCGCCCGTTCACCAGCCGCTCACCGACCTCCGCCGAGAACCCTGGGAAGCGTAGCCGTCCGTCGACGTCGAGGTTGGCGTAGGCCACGGGATCCGTGTACTTCTCGGCCCAGCCCGTGTACAGGAGCACGATCGCGCCGGATGGGATGGGCCCGTGCTCCAGCTCCCAGGCCTCCACGTCCGCCACCGTGACGCGGTAGTCCGGGTCGGTCTCCGCCTGAGCGGAAATGTCGATGACCGCCGCGGGGCCGAAGAGGTCGTACGGGGTCAGTCGATCGACGGATAGCTGTCCCTCGGCCGAGTGCACCGGAGCGTCGAGATGTGTTCCGTGATGCTCCGGCGTGGCGTACGCCGCCATTGCCGGCGAGCCGTCCGCATGCGCGCGGAGGGTGTCGTGCTTGAAGGGGTTGCCGGACGGGCTCGGCCAATAAGGGGTCGTGCCGCTTAGGGCGTGCGTAAGATCGATGACCTCGAGCTCCCCCGCGAACAGCTGGGCGAGCGTGTCCCTCCCGTCGCCCGCCGACGGATCACAACCCGTCAGGGAGAGCGCCACCAACATGGCCGTTGCAGTCACTCGTCCGTGCCAACACGGGATTCCCGACATACAGACCCCTAGAGGTTGAATTGCTCTCGTTGCTCACGGTCCAGCGTGACGTCGAATCCGTACATCCCCTCCCCGTCGCCTATGAAAGGCGACACGACGATCTCGATCGTCTCCGCGCCACGCTGCTCGGCCAGGGCCGTCTCCGCCGCCTCGGCGATGGTCCCCAGGGCAAAGGGATCCCCGGCGATGACCAGGCCCCTGCCGATCTGCGCCTCCGCCTGTCGGGCCATCCAGTCGACCAGGGGCACGAGCTCGGGATGTACGTACGCGTGGGGATCGGCGGGCACCTCGACCCAGGTCCCCTGAGTGCGGAGGAACAAGCGCCAGGCCACGAAGAGAACGACCAAAACGATTACGACGAGAGGCAGGGTACCCGTAATCCTCTCCCTTTTCTGGATCCACCGAGCCGGCATGCGACCGCCGTCAACGTGCCGACGGCGCCTGTTCGCGGCAAGCCGCCGTCAACGCGCCTCTCCAAATTTTTCCCTTTCCCCATGCCCTTACCGATGAAACACTGGATAAGTGGCTCGACGGTTCGACCCGTAGCTCTGAGGGGGGCACATGAAGCTCTTGATCAAGCTGGCTCTGGTAGCTGGCCTCGCAGGCGCGGGATACCTCGGCTGGGGCATGCTCCGCGGCTCCCAGTTCGGTATGAGTGGGGCCCACGCTCTTGGCACGTTCGAGAAGATGGACACCTACATGGCCCAGGACGTGGGCTTGCTGAAGGAGAAGATCTCGAGGGTGTACGTCCCGGACGTCAGACCCACGGCCGCCATGTACGAGTACACGAACCCGAGGAACAGGTACGAGAGCATTATCCTGCTATTGGATGAGGGCCAGACCATTCAGGGGGTTATCGGCACCTACTACCAGGGCCACATGGGCTCCCGGTCGCCGGTGAAGCTATTCGTCCAGGGACTCTGGCGTCTCACCGGTGGTGCGCGGGAGCCTGTCTTCACAGAGATCGAGGTAGGCCGTTATACGGTCCGCTCCACCGACTTCTTGAAGGGTGGTGTCCGAGGGGGTTGGGAGATCTATGAGGAGGAGGGGCAGAAGTCCGAGCGGATCTACCTGGACCTGCAATAGGATTCGGCCACGTCGTACACGGCCCTGCGCTGAGTGGCGTTCATGCGGGCCAACGGCCGGCGCTCCAGAACCCACGCGACCGCCTCGCTGGCGCTCTGCACGTCACCGCGAGCCAACAGAAGAGAAGTAGCGACCAGTGCTGTCCGGCCGTGGCCCTCCGCACAGTGGATGTAGACGTCGCCCGGCAGCTCGAGGATCTCATGCGCTAGCTGCTCGAGGGCCGCCGGCGTGGAGCTTGACCCGTCCAGGATCGGGAATGCCCGGTAGGTACGGCCCTGTCTGATGCGGGACGACTCGGGGAACTCCGCCGTCAGATCTACCACTGCCTCGATTCCCTTCGGGTACTCACCCGGGAGCTACACCCTGCCGTGCGACTGCGCGCGCGGGTGGTGCGGGTAGAGCGGCTCCGGATGGGTGACAGCGTCAGCTACGGACGCGAGTACACCGCGGAGCGGGCCACTTGGATCGCCACGCTGCCCGTGGGCCACACAGACGGATATCCGCGCAAGGCGGTGAACGGTGCGCGGGTCCTCATCAACGGCGCCCTCTATCCGGCCATCGGTGCAGTGACCCGCCTGACTTTCTCTGATTCAATAGACCTCCCAGACGCCGGGGCTGGCCAACTCGACGAGGTGATCATCGGGATCGCGGAAGTAGAGGCTTCGGCCCCCGCGAGCCCATTCGATCTCACTCTCGATCTCGATCCCCCGAGACACGAGGTGCTCACGCCAGGGAGGGGGATCTGCTCAGCGTCCACCGCGAACGCGAAGTGGGCATGTCCGCTGCCGTCGTGTGGCGGTATCCACTCGCCGGACGCGCCGGAACCGCGCAGGAAGAGGAGCAAGACTGTTCCTCCGCCGGCATCGAAGGCGTTGAGACGCTCCCCCGAGGTGAGGGAGCGTAGCCCGACCACGTCGCGATAGAAAGCTCCGGCACGCGCCAGATCGTCGACGTAGAGCGCCGTCTCGAGAACGCGGCGGATGGGAGGGGGAGTGCTCAAGGGTGTGACCTCGCAAGCTGCCCGACATGTCAGCCGTGAAGCTGTGAACGGGTAGGCGCGCACGCAAGCAGGAGGGCGATCCGGTCGCGGCCAAAGGACCGGCATCGAGCGACGGGGGTCACGCTTCCAACCAGGGACGCGCTTCCGGCATCCAATCTCTTACAGGCCGAGGCGTAGCCGCGTCCGGCCTCGTCTTCGTACATGAAGGAGTCAGGATGATGGTAAGGAGAGTGGTGGGATACCGGCTGGGACTGATGCTGCTGGCTGCCGGGACGACCGAGTTCGGAGCCCAGGACGAGGCGTTCGAGTGGCGTGGCCAGGTCTCGAAGGGCCAGACCGTCGAGGTAAGAGGCATATCGGGGAACATCACCGCCGAGCTGGCTTCGGGCAGCACTGTCGAGATCGTCGCCACGAAGCATGGGCGGCGGGGCGACTTCGACGAGGTGACCATCGAGCTCTCCGAAGGACGCGACAGAATCACCGTGCGTGCCGTGTATGGGTGGTGGAACCGGGGTGATGAAGGGTGTGACGGTCGTTACGATGGCGAGCACCGGCGAGGAGAGCGCAGGCGGAGCATCAATGTGTCCGTCGACTTCGAGGTGCGTGTGCCGGCGGGGGTCGAGTTCGTGGGTAGCATGGTGTCCGGTGACGTGGAGGCCACGGATCTGGAGTCCGAGGTGACGGCCACCACCGTGAGCGGTGACGTAGTCGTGTCCACCACCGAGGTTGCGTGGGGCACGACGGTGAGCGGATCCATCAACATCGAGATGGGAAGCTCCGACTGGGACGATCTGCACTTCTCCACGGTGAGCGGTGATATCACCCTGCTCCTTCCGGAGGACCTCGACGCCGACATCGACTTCGAGTCCCTCTCAGGGGACTTCCACGCCGACTTCGATGTGGATCTCGAGAGTCGAAGGAACCGCTGGGTGGGCTCTCACGTCCGGGGCACCATCGGTGACGGTGGCCGGCGCCTATCGTTCAATACGGTCAGCGGAGACGTGAGGCTGCGGAGGCCCTGGGCCAGAAGCCAAGTGCGGTAGAGAGCGCGGTCGTTACGGCCGAGGCTCCTCGAGCGTCAGAGCCCAGGGGACGTCTCTAGTCGGGTCGCGGCGCCACTTCATGTCCCTCTGGTTCGGGAAAAAGATCGTGCCGCCTTCCTCCTGGGTGAGGTAGAAGCGGAACGAGAAGATCTCGTTCTCGTCTCCCCGGTACTCGATGGAGTAGAAGGGCAGGTCGTCGTGGCTGATCTGCACCTCTCGAATGCGATGGACGGAGAAGGTATCGCCGCCCTGGAGGAGATAGAGATAATCTTCCGTGATCTCGAACGCCCGGTCGGCGTACGCCAGCGCGTCGGTGGTCCATCGGCCCGTCACGTCGACGGGAGGAGATTCGACGGTTTCGGACCCACACGCTGCCGCGAGGATCGGGACGCATACGGTGGCCAGAGTTCTCCGAAGGGCGAGCATGATCATGTCGTCACGAGGCATCCGTACTGGCGCGCGCGTCCGCCTTGTGGGCACGATGCCAGATCAACTCGCTCTGGTTCGGGAAGTAGATGGTCCCGCCCTGCGCCTGACTGAGGTAGAAACGGAAAGTGAAGAGCTCGTCTTCGTCACCCGTGTATCCGATGGAGTAGAACGGCAGGTCGTCGTGACTCAACCGAACCCTCTCGATGTCGTGCGCGGAAATGGTGTCGCCACCCTGGAGCAGGTACAACCGCCCGGGCGTGATCTCGAACGCACGATCGGCGTAATCCGGGTGGGAGGTGCTCCACAGACCCGTGATCTCGTCAGGCGACGGCTCGAAAGTCTCCGTATCACACGCCGAGAAATGAAGCGGGACGCAGACGACGGTGAGCGCGATGCCCAGGCTCCTCCGCGGGACGAGCATGCTCAGTCGCTTCCGAAACCGGCGGCGAGCCCGGCCCTGGCCTCCACCGCCTGCATGGCACGGAGGGCAACGTCGCCCGAGCTCACGACCTCGACGAAAGCCTCCACGGCCTCCGGATCGAACTGTGTTCCGGAGCAATCCACGATCACCTCGAGGCTTTCCTCGGCGTTGCTGCCGGGACGGTAGGGACGCTCGGATCGTAGGGCATCGAAGGTGTCGGCTACGCACAGGATGCGCGCCAGGAAGGGGATGTCGGTGCCACTCAGCCCTTCCGGATACCCCAGCCCGTCGAATCGCTCGTGATGATACAGAACGATGGGGAGCACGTCGGCCAGGGCTTTGAGGGGCTCCAGGATGCGCGCACCGATGGTGACATGGTCCTTCATGGTCTGCATCTCTTCATCGCTCAACGCCCCGTCCTTGTCGAGGATGTACACTGGGATCCCGATCTTGCCGATGTCGTGGAGCAGGCCGCCCCGGTGCAGGCGCTCCAGCTCATCGTCCGGCAGACCCATGGTACGGGCGATCAGGACGGCCATCTGGGACACACGCTCGGAGTGACCCGCCGTCCAGTGGGATTTGGCGTCGATGGTGCGGGCCAACGTGGTGATGGTGCTCCAGCTGAGGTCCTCGAGCTCGTCGAAGAGGGCCCCGACCTGTCGCGCCATGTCGTTGAACGATCCGGCGAGCTCCTCGAACTCGTCCCTGCTGGAGATGTGGACCCGCGTGTTGAAGTCCTTCGCCGCGAGTCGGCGCGTCCCCTCTCGCAGCTTGGCCAGGGGCTCCATGTTCTGACGGATTCGGTGGGAGGCCACGAGCAGCACGAAGGCCAGGGTCCCCACCAGGAAGCCGATCAGGGTCCTGCGGAAGTCGCCCAGGGTGGCGAGCACGGCCTCTTCACTCTCTCCCACCACGATGGTCCAGCTATCGGAGTTGTAGCTCCTGAGATAGACCCTCCGGTAGTGGCCCGTGTATCTCCTGCCCCCGTTGATCCACGAAGTGGCTCCATGAACGGTGTCTTCGGGGATCAGAATACCCTCCGGGGGACCGGCGGTCATCCACGAAGCGAGACCCCCGGCACAATCGAGAGGCCGCATCAGGGGGTCGAGAATGCAGTAGCCCTTGTCGTCCTGGAAGTCGACCTCGGTCCTGGCGATGCTCGTGGCATACACCTGGGCGGTGGACCAGAGGCTGTCGCCGATGACGCGTCCCCACAGGATGCCGTCCTCGATGTTGTCGGCGTCCCATGCCTTCACCATGAGGATCTGGAGCTTGCCGTCCTCCCCCGGAACCACGGTGAGTGCCGTCTGCCCCTGGGTGACGTTGGCGCGAGCCACGGCGCTCAGCTCGGGGACTTCGGTAAGGGAGCCCACCATGGGAGCGGGCTCGGCGTCGATGTCCGGAACGAGGCTCAGGTCACTGAGCCGCCGCAGGTCCTCCCGCCGCAACGGCGTAGCGATCCCAGCCCTCACGGCCGAGGTTAGGGGGTACGTGGACGCCGCCAGGAAGATCATCTCGCTCTCGATGGCCTGCACCCGCTCGATGACGCCCATGGCGGCGTCGGTGGTTCCCAGGTCCAGGCGCTGGCGGCTCTGGCTCACGAGCTCGGCCCGGACTCTGGCGTACGAGAGCGCGGCCAGCGTTGCGGTGGGGATCAAGGCGCACAGGAAGAAGAGTCCTACGATCTTCCGGCCCAGCCTGGTTCTGAAGTGCTCGACGTCGAAATTCATGCGTGAAGCTGTGGTACCGTGGTTGAATCAGAAGTCTTCGGCCACGCCGACGAATGCACCGTCCAGTGCCCGAAGTATGTCGTCCTGGCTCGCCTTCGCAGAGAGGGGCTTCTTGCTGTCGCCGTCCCCTCCCATGCTGTACAGGTCGTAGTCGCTGTTGAGCGGTACCAGGAACTTGTCCTTGCGACCTCCGGAAGCCGCCCCCCCCATTCCCGTGTCGAGGGCCAGGTAGACGTACGGATTGCCCCACGGGTCCAGCAAAGTCGCCCGGCCGATGGCGGCCAGGCTCGCGGGCGAGGCGAAGTTGTCCTCGATGTAGATGGCGAGCTCGGACTCCATGACCCGGATGTCGGCGATGGCGCGGACGTTCATGGCACGCTCCCGGGCCCGCTGGAAGGTAGGTGCGGTCAGCGATGCGAGCGTACCGACGATCACCGTGACGATGAGGAGCTCGAGCAGGGTGAAGCCGTGGTAGAACTCCCTTCGTCCACGGTGACGCCGGACTCGCTTCCGCGACTGCGGCAGCGGGATTCTCAGGGCCGGATGCCTTTCATCAAATTGAGAGGAAGCACGCGTGGACTACCTGCGTGCGGATTTTCATCTATGTGCGAATTTTTCATGGATAAAAGTTACACCGCGCTCATGAAGAGAAGAAAGGACTTTGCGCCGCCGGGAATCGCAGAATGCCTCGGTGAGGGGGCCCTGCTAACTCACCAGGAGGACGTAGGCGACGGCCAGGGCCAGGTGCAGGAGGGCGAAGGGAAGGGCCTTCTTCACGAAGGCGACGAAGGAGAGCGGCACCTTGTGCTTGTGCATGACGGTGACCGCCACGAGGGTCGATGCCGACCCGATCGGCGTGATGTTGCCGCCCAGATTGGAGCCGAAGATCACAGCCCACCACAGGGGATCGCCAGGCGGACGAACGCCCCCGCCCGGCATGGGAATTTCCCCGATGATCTTCGCCAGCATGGCCGCCAGCGGGATGTTGTCCGTGACCGAGCTGAAGCCCGCAGATGCCAGCAGCACGGCCGACGTGCCGGCCCTGGGACCCAACGCGATAAGGCCTTCGACCCCGCGGCCGATGAGGGCCAGGACCTGGGCGTGCTCCATGACGGAGATGACCACGAACAGGGCGGCGAAGAAGGCGAGCAGGTCCCAGTCGATGGTTCGGTAGAACTCGTCCACCTCGTGCTTGTAGCGGATGAGCATGATCGCGGCGAACGCCAAGGCGACGAACCCCATCCCCAGGTCGCCCACATACGGCGTGACCGACGCTGTGGCGATGGCCACGATGAAGAGGAGGAGCATGGCCGCACCGAACCAGAAGAACCCCCGGCTCTCGATCCCGTCCGTCTCGTCGAAGCCGGCCACGAGCTGGGCCGCTTCTTCGATCTCCTCGGGGGTGGCGAGCCCACGGATCCCGAACAGCCTGGCGCCGAGCAGAAGCGTGGCGACGGTCACGACGGCCACGAACGGTGCGGCCTTGAAGAAGAAGGCCATGAAGCTGATGCCAGCTGCCGTTCCCACGATGATGTTGGGAACCGAGCTGATCAGCGTCAGCAGCCCTCCGATGTTGGTGAGGAGTCCCTCGATCAGCAGAAAGCCCAGCAGCTTGTCGGGGCGCTCGAGCTTGGCCAACGACACGGCCGAGAGGGATCCCACGATGATCATGGCGGTGACGTTGTTCAGGACCGCCGAAAACGCCACGGTCATGCAGCCGTAGGACCAAAGGAGCTTGAGGGGGTCCCCGCGGGACGCCTTGGTGAGCTTGATAGCGATCCAGGTGAACAGGCCCGAGCGCGACGTCACGTCGACGAAGAGGCTGGCTCCCAGGATGATCGTAATGACCCCCCAGTCGATGGCCGGGATATAGACGGGCATGTTCACCTCGTGGCCGCCGATGAGGTACGGCCCGTACGGAAGCGGTAGGAGCACGGCGCCGAGGAGCAGGGTCACTACGGCGAACAACCCCACAATGAGGGACTTCATCGCGTGGAGCTTCTTTTCGAAGGCGAGGCACACGATCATGCTGGTCAGGAGGGCGCCGAAGAGGAGCGTGACGGTGAGCGACACCTCGGGGGCGGGCCCTTGGGCGGCTTCCTGGAGAGGGGTGATCATCACAGCATCAGGAGGGGGATGGCCCTGAGCTCGACGGCCAGCGGATACGCCAGCCCGTGCATGGCGAGCTGATCCTCGTCCTTCGTGTTCATGACCAGGAGGTCGACGTCGTGCTCCTCGATGAGCCGGCGGTATTCCTGGATGTGGTGCCCCGACGCGACCACCGACTCCACGGTGAGGGCCATGGTACTCTTCGAGAGACCGACCCGGCACGAGTCGATGTAGTCCGTCGGGTCCTTCATCAGGCGGGCCTCGATCTCCTTTCGCGCCGCGTCCGTGTCGATGGAGGCGATCTTCGATATGGCCTCCATGTAGCGCTCGAATACCGCGTCGTCTTCCACGTGACTGAGGTACAGGGTGCCGCCGTCCTGTGTATAGTGGGCCGCGTGGTTCACCAGCCGATTGTCACCGGTGAGGTGATCGGTCATGGCCATCACCGACTTCGTGCGTCGCCCGGCCAGCGTCTGAAACTCCGGTCGCTCGGGGTGGGGCATCACGATTACGGGCGTCGTGGTCGCCTGCGTCAGCACGTCCACGTACTCACCCAGCGTGTAGGGCCAGCGCCAGCTCTCGGAGTGCAGATGCCGGTACGTACAGATGAGGCCTGGGTGCTCGTCCTCCACCAGCTCCAGCAGATCGGGAACGGTCTGGAGCTCGTTTCCATGGACGACGCGCCACCGGATGTTCTCGGTGCGGTCGAGAACTTCGAGAAAGGCTCGCGCCCTGGCCCCGAAGTCGTCCGCCTCGGGGACGTCGCGATCGCACACGACCAGAACCGAGCCCACCTCTACATCCTCCGGCGTGAATACGGTGCGGGCCGCGGCCCGGAAAACGCTCTCGAACTGATCGACCTTGGTCATCGCCGGAGAGACCGCGAGCACGTGAGATGCCGCCCGGCATGCTTTCCAGCGACGATTCGCATTCCGGCGTCCCAGTCAGTTGTGCGTGGCTGCGGGAGGCACCGACCGTCCGCTGGCCGCCGCTCCGGCCTCCTCGTCGACGCCCAGGAGGATCAGTCCACCCACCAGGAAGAAGACCATGATGGCCCCTACACCAAAGCGCTGGTTCTCGAAGACGCTCGTGGCGAGGCCGTAGATGAGCGGGCCCATGAACGCGATGGCCTTTCCGGAAAAGGCGAAGAAACCGTAGAACTCGGTCTCCTTTGCCAGGGGGACAAAGCGCCCGAGCAGAGAGCGGCTGGCCGCCTGGTTGGGACCCACGAACACGCCCACCAACAGCCCTGCGAAGAACATGGACATCTTGTTGTCGGCAGGTGCCGTGGTGGCCCAGAGCGTGGCGATGAACAGGCCTACCAGGGAGATCAGGATCGTCTTGCGCCCCCCGATACGGTCGTCCAAGAAGCCCATGGCGAACGCGCCGAGTCCGGCCGTGACATTCAGTGCCAGACCCCAGAGCATGACTTCGGTGAGCGTGAAGCCGAAGACTTCAGCGGCGTAGAGGGGTCCCAAGGCGAAGATGGTCACCAGCCCGTCGTTGTAGACCATCCGGGCGATGAGGAGCCGCACGATCTGGCCGTAGCGCCTGATCTCGCGGAACGTGTCCGTCAGCTGTGTGACGGCTCCCCTCAGGAGCTCTCCGAGGGGAGGTGGATCCTGATGATGGGGCTCCGACACCCAGCGGAATATGGGAACGGCGAAGACCGCGAACCACACCGCCACCACCAACGTCGTCGCCCGGATATTCTGGAAGAATGCCTCCTCTCCGGTGCCCAACCCGAACCAGGGGTTTTCGGCCTGGACGAACCCCACCAGGGCCACGATCATGGCCAACAAGCCGCCCAGGTATCCCAGGGCCCAGCCGTAGCCGGAGACCTTCCCGATGTTGTCCGAGGTGGTGAGGTCGGGCAGGTAGGAGTTGTAGAAGACGCCCGACAGCTCGAAGGCGATGTTGCTCACCACGAAGACCACGAATGCGAACATCACTTGGCCCGGCGTGGGGAAGTAGAGGAGCGCACTTCCCAGGATGGCGATGCCGGTGCTGATCAACAGAAAGCGCTGCCGGTGTCCTCCGCGGTCGGCCAGCGCGCCGAGGAACGGTGAGCTCAGTGCGACGACGATGGCGGTGAGAGCGATCCCGTTCGCCCATATCACGGTTCCCGTGTCGCCGTCGGGCGCGATCTCCTGTGCGAAGAAGAACGAGTAGATGAACGTCACGATAAGCGTCGTGAACGCCGAGTTGCCGAAGTCGTAGAGGGCCCAACCCCAGATGGCCTTGCTGCCCGCCGGCTTCTGTGCCCCTTCGTGCGCTCGTGTGTCTGTTTCCAAGGCGCCTACTCGTCCGTCCGTTGGAGCTTGCCCCAATCCTCGGGGTTCGCGCCCTCGCCCTTCCCCGCCACGTCCTCGAGGAGCTCGAGGAGCTCGAGGAGCTCCTCGCGCTCGCGCTCGCTCAGCTCGCCGTCGGCGAAAACCCGCTTTAGAGCTCGAGTGACAGTTCCCACGGGCCATACTCCGGACATGTCCGGATGGGTATCCACCCAGTAGCGAAACGCCTCCGCGTCGATCTTCGTGATCACACCGTCGGCCACGACCGTCCGGGCCAGCTCCAGCAGATCCTGGAGCGCCTGGTTCCTCCGAAGCATCCCTTCGAATTCCAACATGGGAATCGTCTCAGCCAACGATGGGACGGGGCTCGCCTCCATACGACGGCACCGCGCCGTCTGTGAACGCGTTGCCGTCTGTGAAGACGATGTACAGCTTCCCGACCTAGTCTGGCAAACGGCGGGCGTGTCGTCGGGCATCTCACGCACCCGCCGTCGGCGAGAGAGGGTAGCCCCCGCCGGCCGCTCACGCCCGACCGCCAGCTATCGAGTACCACCCCTTGGGTGGTTGAAGAAGACCGGTCCGGCGCCCGTACCCCAGGCGGCTCGGCACTCAAACGACAGGGGATGCGATCAATGACACGACCTCGTTCGCGACCCGCGAAGCTGGTGACAGGAATGGGCACGCTCTTGAGCCTCGGCGTCAGTTCCGCTCTATGCGGATCGGCGGCTGCCCAGGAAGTACCCATTGGCACGTGGAAGGGAACGCTCGCAGTGGTTTCCCTGGAAATTGTCTTCCACATCGAGGAGGGCGAAGGCGGTGTGCTGGGTGGAACCATGGATGCCCAGGGCGCCACGGGGATTCAGCTGGCTGACGTCGCCCTCGAAGGAGGATCGCTCAGCTTCGACGTTCCGGGGATTCCCGGCGCCGCCTCGTATGAGGGTGTGTGGTCCGAGGAGACGGAAGGGTTCGAGGGGCAATGGCACCAGAGCGGACAGACGTTCCCGCTTGACCTCCGGAGGCCCGAGGATCACTCCGGGCCGAACCGCCCTCAGGACCCCGTGCCGCCGTTTCCCTACGAGTCCATCGAGGTGCGCTTCTCCAACCACGAGGCGGGGATCGAGCTCGCGGGAACGCTCACCCTCCCGGCGGGTGAGGGGCCGTTCCCGGGTGTCGTCACCATCTCCGGATCCGGTCCCCAGGACCGCGACGAGGCGCTTCTGGGCCATCGGCCCTTCGCGGTGCTGGCCGACCACCTCACTCGCCAGGGCGTCGCCGTGCTGCGCTTCGACGACCGTGGCGTCGGAGAATCAGGCGGCGAGTTCGCCGAGGCCACGTCGGCGGACTTCGCCGGCGACGTCCGGGCCGCCCTGGCCGTCCTCAGGGACCGCACTGAGCTGGACGCGCGGCGGGTGGGCCTCATCGGGCACAGTGAGGGAGGCCTCATCGCTCCAATGGTGGCGGCCCGCTCCGAGGACGTGGCTTTCATCGTCCTCATGGCTGGCCCGGGGGTGCCGGGGGACGAGATCCTCTATGAGCAGAGCCTCGGGGTCGTTCAGGCTTCGGGTGGGAGCGCGGAGGCGGCCGAGCGCAATGTCGAGCTACAGCGTCGGCTCTTCCGAATCGTCCGAGAGGAGACCGATCGTGAGGTTGCGGCGACGAGGCTGATGGACGCCCTGGAAGAGTCCGTCGCAGGGATGACGCCCGAGGACCGTGCCATCGCCGGAATCACCGACGAGACCAAGGAGCAGATCCTGTCGGCCCAGGTCCGGCAGGTGAACTCGCCCTGGTTCCGCTTCTTCATCGACGCCGATCCGGCTGAGTCCTTACGTCGCGTGACAGTTCCGGTGCTGGCGTTGAACGGCGAGCACGATCTCCAGGTGCCTCCATACCAGAACCTGCCGGCCATCGAGGCGGCGCTGTCGGAGGCGGGCAATCCCGACTACACGATCCGTAAGCTCCCCAAGCTCAACCATCTCTTCCAGACGTCTGCCACCGGCTCTCCCCAGGAGTACGCTCAGATCGAGGAGACCATCGCGCCGCTGGCGCTGGATCTCGTGGCGAGCTGGATTCTGGAGCGTTTCGGAGGCTAGCTCTCCAGGAGCTCCCGAAAGAACTCGATCGTCCGGGGCCAAGCCCTCTCGGAAGCGGCCATGTTGGCACTATCCATCCCGGTCTGTCGGCCCAGGAAGCCGTGGCCGGCGCCGTCGTAGATATTGACCTCATAGCGCTTTCCGAGGCGCTCCATCTCGGCTTGTGCGTCAGGAATCGTCGCGTTCACCCGGTTGTCAGCCCCACCGTAGTGACCCAGGACGGGTGCCTGCACGCGCGCCAACGTCTCGGTGGCCGGGGAGCTGCCGTAGTAGACGACGGCGGCGTCGAGCTCGGCGAAGTCCACCGCGAAGTTGAACGACGTGGAGCCGCCCCAGCAGAAGCCCACGGCGCCCACCATGTCCGTAGCCGACGGAAGCGACGTCCCGTACGCTGCCGCCGCCCGGAGCCGCCGATTCACCTCGGCTGGATCCAGGTCGCGCATGGCACGGCGGACTTCCCCCGGCTCGATGGACTCCGTACCGCCGCCCCCGGGTCCCTTGCCGGACAGCAGGTCCGGCGTCACCACGATGAACCCTTCGGCCGCCAGCTGGTCGGCCACGGCTCGGGCCCAGTCGGACATGGCCCGGATGTCGTGGATGACCACGACGACGGGCGCGTCGTCGCTACGCTCGGGATACGTGACCCAAGCCTGGACCTCGTCCCCGCCGCCCGCATCGTACATCACCCATTCCCCGTGCCGGGGCGAGGCCTCCAAGCGGGCGGTGGCGTTGTCCCCGTCGGCAGGCAGGCTCTGAGCGTCTCCCGGTCCAGGGAGGGCCAGGGCGGCCAGGATCAATCCACCCAGAAAGTGTCGTCGAGCCGAAGAAGTCATGTCGAACCTCAGAGGTTGAGATGAGGTGTCCAAGAGACACTTTGGCAACGGGACACTAAGCAGGGCCGATCCGGAGAATTAGCTCGATACCCCAGTAGCGCTCATCCGTCAAGAAGAACTGCCCCATGGGTGACGGGCCGTCATGGAAGACTCCGCGGAGATGGGCGGAGCGGTCGCCGTCCCGCACCACCAGCCCCAGGACGGCGGACAGCTGTCCCGACCAGTCGGTCCGATCGGCGCTCTGCCAATCCAGCCCGCCGTCCAGACCGAAGTCGCCGCCGGACCACCCAAGCCACTGGAAGTCGGCCCCAAGCTGCACGAGGGCGTCGTCCGAGAAGTCCGGACCCAACAGGGCTTCGTTCTCCAAGCTGGAGCGCGTGACGACGCCCCCGCCCCCGTACAAACGCACATGCCCCATCCGATACGCCACCAGGGCGTCGAGCGTCTCGGATGTGAAGTCCACCCGCTCCGCCCCACTCTCGATCACTTCGTCGCCGAGATGGGCGCTCCAGTGCGTGAGGCGCACCCGGGCCGACCACGGCCCCCACCCGGCCTCGACGGGGAAGGCGACCACCCAATCAGAGGCCACCAGATCGCTGCTCGATATCTCGAGCCGGAAGCGACCGAAGACCCCTGCCTGGATCCCGAGCGTCAGGCCTCCGTCTCCCCACTGTGCCGGCCTCCAAAGTCGAAAGGTCTCGCCCAGGGCGGCCTCGCCCTGGAGCTCCGTGTCGAGCCCCTCCTGGCCCTGGAAATCGAAGGGTGGCCGCTCGGCCGGGTCGGAACGGCCACGAAACACGGGGCTCCACAGCGCTCGGAGTGCAAAGGCGGGCTCCCGTGTGGAGGCATAGGGAGTGGCGAAGTAACCCTGATTGGGAAACCAGGAGTCACCGGAAGGGCTCTGGGCCTCGACCCCGGGCGTGATGAGCCCCAGGGAAGGGAAGACCAAGGCTGTGAGTTGCAGAAGGACTCTCACGTGTGCTCCGGTGCGGGTGGCTCGGCTCGACGGCCGCTCATTCTATCGCAGGCGTGCTCCGGCGGAAAAGGGATCCCGCGGACCATGCCGGTGGTACGACAGACCTCAGATCGGGAGAAGCTCACAAGGATGGATATGGACCGCGTAGAGATCCCCAACCAGGCCACCTATTCGCCGCTGGCTCTTACGGACGTCTTCATGCTCGCGCCCCTGGCGTCCAGGGTGCTCCTGGGCGCCACTGTGCCCGGCCGCATCGTTCAGGCACTGGCGCTCGGCGCCTATGCGGGAAGCGCGTTGAGCGACTGGATCTCCAGACGGGATGCACGACCCATCGACTTCAGGGAGGTCTTCGGTCAGGATCTGTCCGACCTGGAGCCCATGATGGACGAGGACCGCCAGGCGGAGGTGGAAGAGCTCGTCCAGAAGCTGAACGACAACTACGAGCCGGTGAAGATGTCTCGCGAGGAGTTGGCTGTGCTCGTCAACGAGCGGCTGACCGACTACATCGCGTCCGTTACCGGGCAGCGCGTGGAGACCAGCGCCGAGGTCCGGAGCTTCGCGATCTCCAAGCTCATCTTTCCCTTCGCCCTCGGCGCGTGCGACATCCTCTCCGGCGACGTGACCATCTTCCGCGATTCGGGGATCTTCGAGCCCCACATCATCGCCCACGAGTTCTGTCACCGGAAAGGCTACTACAAGGAGCTCCAGGCCCAGGCCTTGGCCTACCTGGCTCTCAGCACGGCGGAGGAGAACATCCTGGTTCAGGCGGCCCACTCCGAACGCGTGCACCGGAACCTGCGGGTCCTCGCCGGCGGCGATCTGGACCGCTACCACGCATTGGTGGACGAGTCCGGTCTCCGCGAGGAGCTTGCCAGGGACTTTCACGACATCCGCCCCAAGCCGTCCATGTACGAGCAGGGCGTGTGGACCATCATGAAGCCGCTCATGGAGGAGCGGATGAAGATGACCGGCCAGAACGGTCTCGCCGACTACGACGCCGGCTTCACCGACTTCATTCACTCTCAGGGCTGACGAGCGGCCCTTTCCTCCTTACATTCTCGACATTCTCGCCCGGCTGTTCGCGGGGACCGATCGCGGATCCACCTGAAATCCTGGTCGCACTATGAGCGCAATTCTGCCTGCAGTAATCGGCCTGGTGGCCTTGGGTCTCGGCTATCGCTTCTACTCGAAGTTCATCGCCGAGAAGATCTATCAGCTCGATCCGGCCTTCGAAACGCCGTCCCATGCCTTGCGGGACGACGTGGACTACCTACCCACCAACAGGGTCGTGCTGTGGGGCCACCACTTCACGTCGGTGGCGGGGGCGGCACCCATCATCGGGCCTGCCATCGCCGTTATCTGGGGGTGGCTGCCTGCGTTCATATGGGTCGTGGCCGGCACGATGTTCTTCGCGGGAGTGCACGACTTCGGCGCCATCTGGGCCAGCGTCCGCAACAGGGGGACATCGCTTGGCTCCCTCACGGGCGAGGTCGTGGGTCCACGCGCCCGGACCCTGTTCATGATCGTCATCTTCCTGCTGCTGCTGATGGTCAACGCCGTCTTCGCCGTAGCCATCTCCAACGCGTTGGTGGCGACGCCCAGCGCCGTGATTCCGGCCTGGAGCGCCATCGCCGTAGCCGTGGTGATCGGCGTGCTGATCTACCGGCTCAAGAAGCCGATCCTGTGGCCCACGATCATCGGCACGGTGGTCCTCTACGCGGTCATCGGGCTCGGCGAGCTCGTCCCGGTCGCTTTGCCCGATACGCTCTTCGGGCTGGCGGCAGGCCCGCAGTGGATCGTGGTCCTGTTCATCTACGCCGCTATCGCCTCGCTGCTTCCGATTTGGCTGCTCCTCCAGCCGCGGGACTACATCAACGGGATACAGCTCTTCATCGGGTTGGGTCTTTTGTTCGCCGCAGTGTTCCTCGCTAACCCGACCATCGTCGCTCCGGCCTTCAACCAGAACGTGCCTAGCGGGACGCCGCCGCTGGTGCCGCTCCTGTTCGTGACGATCGCCTGTGGCGCCATCTCGGGCTTCCATGGGCTCGTGGCGTCAGGCACCACCTCAAAGCAGCTGGACAAGGAGCCAGATGCTCGCTTCGTCGGGTACGGAGGCTCCATGGGAGAGGGCCTGCTCGCGATTTGCGCCATCATCGCGGTGACCGCCGGCTTCGCCACCCGGGCCGATTGGGAGGCCACGTACTCCACGTTCGGCACCACGGGCATCGACACCTTCGTGCTGGGTGGCTCGGCCGTCGTCGCCGCGGGCACGGGGCTGCCGATCGGGTTCGCGGCCACTCTGCTCGCCGTCATGGCCGTGCTCTTCGCCGGAACCACCATGGACACGGGTGTCCGGCTGCAGCGGTATATCGTCCAGGAGTGGGGGACGATCTACAACCTGCCCGTTCTCCAGAATGGCTACGTCGCCACCTTCATCGCGGTGGGGGCGTGTCTCGCGCTGGCGTTCGGAGCCGGCGGCGCCGACGGACAGGGGGGAATGCTCCTCTGGCCGCTCTTCGGGACGACCAACCAGCTCCTGGCCGGGCTCACGCTCCTCGTCATCAGCGTCATGTTGGTCAAGCAGGGACGGCGGTACGCCTTTACCCTCGTGCCGATGATCTTCGTCACCACCATGTCGTTCCTGGCGGCGCTGTATCAGCTTTGGGACCTGTTCACGACCGGTCAGTACTTCCTTGCGACGCTGGACATCCTGATCGTCATCGCGGCGATCTTCGTGATCCTGGAGTCGACGTCGGCGTTCCTCCGGGAGCGGAGGCAAGCAGCGGAGGCGCCTGCGGTCTAGGCCACTGGTGGCCCGCGGCCTGAACAAAACCATGAAGATGGCCGACATCAGAAAGAAGCTCGAGCACGTCAAGTACCTCGCCTCCGAGTTCTACAACGCGCCCTACCGTGGTGCCATCGCCCGGGCCAAGCGGGACGAGGACGACCTCTTCATGCTGCTCGTATTCTCGGAGCTGATGGGGGTGCCCAATCCGGCGAGCTACTATACGCTGGAGCTGCAGCCCATCCTGCTGGAGAGGTTTCACGAGTGGCATACACGCATGGGCATGGAGCACTCTCCCCTCGACGAGTTCCGGTGCTGCTGACGGATTCCCGGCGATCGGCCCTGCCTCACGCTACCTGCGGCAGGGCTCCGCGGTCGAGGTCGTAGCCCGCCGTGAGAGAGTTCCTCGACCGGCGCTTCCTCTTCGTGGGCGGCAAGGGGGGCGTCGGGAAGACCACGATCGCGAGCGCCCTCGCACTCATGGCGGCCGAGTCCGGCCACAAGATCCTCATCGTCTCCATGGACCCCGCCCACTCCCTGGGCGACATCTTCGAAGTCCGGATCGGCAACCGGGAGGTCTCGTTGGCCGAGGGTCTGTGGGGCCTCGAGATCGATCCGGACGCTGAGGCAGAGCATCACATCCGGACGGTGAAGGCCAGCCTGAAGCGGCTGGTCGCCCCCAAAATGTACGGGGAGATCGACCGCCAGCTCGACCTGGCGAGGGACGCGCCGGGCACCGTCGAGGCCGCCGTCCTCGAGCGCATGGCCGACCTCATGGCCGACGCCACGAGTCGCTTCGATCTGGTCATCTTCGATACCGCGCCGACGGGCCACACCGTCCGGCTGCTCTCGTTGCCCGAGGTGATGGCCGCGTGGAGTGACGGGATGCTCGAGCATCAGGACCGTTCCCGCCGACTAGGGCAGGTTCTCAAGATCTTCGGCCGTGTCCAGTCGAAGGAGGATGAGTTCGGGATGATCGGTGGCGGCAGCGACGAAGAGGAGGACGCTCGCTCTACCCGGATCAACGAGATCCTCCTGACCCGGCGGCGAAAATTCCACCGGGCTCGTGAGCTCTTGACGGATGCCGACACGACCGCGTTCCTGCTCGTCATCAACCCGGAGCGGCTGCCGATTCTCGAGAGCAAGAAGGCCTTGGACGTGCTCCGCAAGTTCGACGTGCCGGTGGCGGCCATGATCGTGAACCGGCTTCTGCCCGACGACGCGGAAGGCGACTTTCTGCGCGAGCGACGACTCCAGGAGCAGGAGTACAGGGAGGAGATCGACCGTGAGTTCGCGACCCTCCCTCGAGTCTACATCCCGCTCCTGCCCCACGACGTCCACGGCATCGACACGTTGCGCCAGATCGGGCGCCTCCTCGTGCCCGCGGTCGGCGGGTAGGCTCCTTCGCCGAGCCCCGTTGATCCATGAGCTCATTGCAGCGCCTCGCGTCCTCATCGGCTCCACGGTCTTCACCCTCGTGTTCCGCGGCCTGGAGGAGGACCTGTGGATTGCACAGATGCTTTCGAACCTCCCCGGCGGCTCCCTGGGCTTCCTCCTCGTCGTAAACGCCGTCATCTTCGTCCTCGGCTTCTTCATCGACTTCTTCGAGATCGCGTTCATCATCGTACCCCTCATCGTGGCTCCGGCTCAGATTCTGGGCCTCGACCTGACCTGGCTCGGGATCGTCCTGGCCGTGAACATCCAGACGTCCTTCCTCACTCCGCCCTTCGGCTTCTCTCTCTTCTACCTCCGGGGAGTCACACCTGCGGACATCTCCACGACAAGCATCTATCGGGGCGTAGTGCCGTTCATCGTCATCCAGCTCGTCGTGCTGGGCGGTCTCATCGCCTGGTTGCTGAGGTGACGTTCGCGGCGCGGGCTCCGCGTTATCCAGAGGCATGATGGGCCGGCCAGGGGAGCCGCCACGAAAGGGCTGTTCCAATCTCCACACCTTTTACAACCGTCTCGAGTGCTCTTCGGAGAGGTGTACGTATCTCTATATCGTGAGTGTACGTACGAGGCCGTGTTGCCGCATGGAGACTATTCCTTGGGCGGAAACACTGCGGCTGGTCGGCTGACGTACCAGCCTTCACGAGGAGGGGAGCAGGCTGGCTCAAAACAACCGGATCGCCATAGGTTTCCGGCTACCCTTGGTGATTCCACTCGCCCAAGCCAGCCTGGAGGTCTCCATGTCCGCACCCGCCTTTGCACGCATCTCGCTTGTGACCGCCTTTCTGTGGGCCATGCCTCTGGTCGCCCAAAGGGATTGGGATGCCGTCGAGATCCGCACCGTTTCCCTGGGCGGCGGGGTCTACATGCTGATGGGAAGCGGCGGTAACATCGGGCTCTCCGTCGGGGAAGACGGGGCCTTCATCGTAGACGATCAGTTCGCCCCGCTCACCGAAAAGATCAAAGCCGCCATCGCGGAGGTGACGGATCGGCCCGTGGAGTGGGTCCTGAACACTCATTGGCACGGCGATCACACTGGTGGGAACGAGAACTTCGGAGGCGCGGGTGCCTTCATCGTGGCCCACGACAATGTCTACAAGCGGCTCAATCCGGCGGAGTTCGCCGGTCTGGTGGGGCGCAGTCAGCAGGCCCCCGATGCGGCTCTTCCGGTGGTCACCTTCGATCGGACCATGACCTTCCACTGGAACGGAGAGGATGTCCACGCCTTCCACGTAGAGTACGCCCATACCGATGGAGACGTGATCATCCACTACCGCGGATCCGACGTCTACCACATGGGCGACACGTTCTTCAACGGCCGCTATCCCTTCATCGATGTAGACTCCGGGGGGAATGTAGACGGGCTGATCGCTGCGGCGGACCTAATTCTCCGCATGAGCGGATCGGGCACCCGGATCATCCCGGGCCACGGCGAGCTGGCGACTCGCGACGAACTGCGGGCCTACCGCGAGATGCTCAGCACTGTGCGGGACCGGGTCGCCCAGCTGATCCGGGATGGCAAGAGCCAAAACGAAGCGGTGGCGGCCAACCCCACCGCCGACCTCGACGGGGACTGGGAGACCACCCGGGACTGGACGGAAGGCTTCGTGGCTCTCGTCTACCGGAGCCTGACGGAGGGTCGGTAAGAGGGCCGCCATCTCATCTCGAAGTGAGGGGCGTCAGTCTCCCAACGCTTGAACGTCGCCCAAGAGCGTGAAGCCCAGCTCCTCGTCCGCGATCATCTCCGAGTAGTCGATGAAGATCCGGGTCGGGTACCCACGGCTGGGGTGGAACTCCACCTGGACCTGGTGAGCGTTCCGGTCGTAGGCGTCCTGTATGAGATCGAAGAGACCGTCGATCGTCAGGTACAACTGCACTTCGTTGGGCTCCAGCACCTCTCCCGTTGCGAGGTCGGAGGCGCCAGTCACGGCGCCGTCCACCACCGTGACCCGAACGCCCTCCCTGAAGGGGCAAAAGCAGACCCGCCGAACGTCGTAGGTGTAGTCCGCGAGGCCCTGGGTTTCCCAGCGCGCCCGTTGCTCGCCCAAGCGATCCATCTCGGGACCGGTCGAGTCGCTGCAGGTGAGCGAGCCAAGGAGAAGGACTGTGGCCAAGACGGACCAGGCCCGGGGCATCGCGGATCGGTTGGGGCCTGACGGACATGGAGACATGGGCGCCTCGGTGTTCATCGTAGAAGCGGGTCTACCCATTGAATAACGTCTGACAGGGAATACGTGTGACAAGGTCACTAGGTCCCTCCCCCGTGAATCGCAAGGATTCTCGTTACGATCCACATATCGCCTACGGCGCCAATGGTGTTCACCGCGAAGCAGAGATCCCAGAAGATCTCCCCGGGGACGAGCAGGAAGGCCCTGACGAATGCGGCGTCCAGGATCACAAGGGGTGCCAGCGCGATGGCGACGAGGTGATTGCGAGCGACCTTCTTCTTGAACGTGGTGAAGACGAGAGGGGGCTGAACGCCGAAGATGGGCCGGTAGCCGAACAGAATCCCAGCAGCTCCGTGCAGGCCTTCGTGGAGGACCAGCGCCAGGGCCGCGCACAGAAGCCCCAGTGTGGCGAGCCACGAGGGGAAGAGCAGGCCCAGCATCGCGTTCCCGATCCCTACGACGATCCCGACGCCGACTCCTACCAGGGTGGCCGCCTCACGGGGGAAAACGTGATCGGCGACCTTCTCTAGGCTCGGCTGCCCCTGAGACAACGGCGTATTCTCCATGAGAGCTCTCCGGTCAACAGGTTTGGAGTCCGGGGTCGACTATCTGTCGCGTCGTCGGTTAGCGCGGACCCTCTGCTGTGCCTGAGTAGATCACCTTTCGCGCTCCCTCCGTACGACGCGTGAGCGCCTGCGCGCGCTCCAGAACAGCCCCCGGCGACAGCTCTGCCAGGCAGGGGGGCGGCGCCTGCCGGCAGGTCCCGTCCATGCAGATGCCGTCCGCCAGCGCACAAGCGTCCACACCACCCTAGATCGCAACTTCTTCGGGGTGGGCACGGTATCGCTCGGGCCTCTCGGGGCCTCGTCGACTCGGCGCCACGTGCTCGAAACCTCCAGTGGTCGACCGGGGGGTGTCGGGGTTCGGATACTGGCACAGCCGCTCTTCGCGGCCTCGCTCGCAGCCCACGCCTCCGAAGGGCTACACAATCTCTCCATGGTACGGCTCGTGGAGCTGGTTCTGGTGCTCCGGCGCGATCGAGCGCGGGGCGAGTTCGTGTGGGCCGACCTCTGCTCGGTGCTCGAGCGAGCCAACGCCATGCGCTTCACGTACCCGGCCTTCGAGATGGCTGAGCGCCTGGCGCCGGGCACCCTGGATCCGGTCTTCCGCAGCCGACTGCGGGACGCGGCGCCGCCCCGCATGCTACGTGTCATGGAGGGCCTTCAGCCCTTCAGCGCCCATCGGTTCGAGGACATGTCGCTGGACCAGCGCTTCATGTGGGCGCGCGGCCCCGTCGAGCACGTGCGTCGTGCCCTGCACATGCTGTGGCCAGCGCCGGTGGGCCATTCACTGAGGGCGCTCGGCAGCGTTTACGCGAATCGGCTCCGCCGCATCTTCCGCGGTCGTGTGTCGCTCCGGACATCCAGCGACCCCAGGCCCCCGGGACCCGGGACCACAATGACGGGGTCGACCGACGGCACCCCCTAGAGACCCACCATCAGGGATTCAAATACTCTCTCTCTGCGGCTCCCGCAGTCGAATCAAGCGTCTCGCGACATCCAACTCCCACGGCCTTTCGTACCGGCCCGTCTCGTAACGCCACCTCGCCAGGTGACTGAGTATCAGTTTTCCCCACCTTGGCGTCGTATGGTCCTGCACGGTAGGGAAACGACAATACAGCACCCGGGAGAACCCCTTGATGCGTCGCCGCAGCTTCCGGGAAAGCCACGGAGCGTCTTGATGGCAGACGTAGTCGATCCACCGCGGCTGGGTCCATTCCTCGGGCGTAGTCGGTAGCGCGGGTCCGTCGGGTCCGTAGGTCGAAAGCACCGGCAGGCGGGGACCCGTTTGGCCCCTGTGAGTCCAGGCAGGATCGCGCTGCGGGGTCGGACCGTAGAAGTACAGGATCACTTCACACTCGGGGTGGATCTTCTTGAGACGTTTGATGAACTCCAACGTCTGCTCTATCTCCGCTTCAGGATCCTCCGGGCCGCCCAGCACGAAAGAGAATTCAGGAGTCACCCCGTACTCACGGCAGCGCTGCGCCACCTCCAAGGTGTATTCCACCTTGCTTCCCTTCTTCATCCTCTTCAGAGCGGCGTCTGTTGCGGCTTCGGCGCCGATATACGCCATCCTCAACCGGCTCTGCTTCATCAGCTCCCACGTCTTCGTGGAGAACTGGGCCAGGGTATCCGCTCTCGCGTAGCACCACCATGGCAACTGGAAGCGGGCCAAGACCTCCAGAGTCGCGAGGCTGTTTTCCTCACGATCGAAGAAATTGTGATCGTAGTACTGTACGGCGTTCGCGCCGTACCGATCTCGCAGGATCGTGAGTGCGGCGGAAAGACGCTCGGGACCCTGTAGCTCGGTGTATCCATCGAACATCGAGTGTACGCCGCAGAACGAACAGCGATAGCGACACCCCGTCGTCGCCTGATGAACCGCGGTTCTGGAGCCGAGAAAACTCGGCCGCAGGTACTGCTCGACGTTGTCCAGGCGCTCGTAGGGGAAGGGTGGATAGACGTCTGGGGATCGGAACGGCCGATCGGCGTTGTGGACGATCTCGCCGGATCGCTTCCAGGTCAATCCGGCGATATCTGCGACGGCGGAAGCATCGCCTACGGACGAGGCGGCGCCTCCGAAGGGTGCCGCCGAGCGAGGGCCCGCATCTTCAAGCTGTTCCAGCAACTGGACGAGCGTGTCCTCGCCCAGTCCGCGAATCACAAAATCCACATAGGACGCGTTGACTGCGGACTCACTGTACAGCGTCGGGAAGTAACCACCCCACACGATCGGCACCTGTGATAAAACGGCTTTCGCGGCCCTCGAGATCTCGATGGCCGGCGCGACCTGGGGTCCGGGCATGACGGTCACCGCCACCAAGGCGGTGTCCCGGTCGAGGAGTCGTCGCACCGTTCCCACAGCGTCGGGATCGACATTCCCGTCGACGATCTGGTAGTCGTAGCGACCCTCGAGTATTGCACCGAGGGCTAGGAGCGAGAGCGGCAGTCGGACGGACCGGGACGAACACATCTTGGGGTTCACGAGAATGACGCGCTGCTTCACGATGCCCCCAACGTGGCCGGGTGAGACGACGCAGCGTACACGGTCAAGACTTCGTTGCCGAGATCACGTCGAACCACAGGCTCCGTTTGAAACCCGTTCTTCTCCAGCGCACACAACAATCCGGCTTCGTCACCATCGGACGAAAAGACGATCAACGCGCGGCCTTCGGGGCGCAAGACGCGCTAGTTCAATTGTAAATCATTGTCATATAAGGATTTATTACTGAACAGTCCCACCTGGTTCCCTCATTACATCCCTCTTCCTGAACGGGAATCCAGTGGACCGTAGCGGAGGTTCCCGGAGGAGGCGAAGGAGCGAACCTTGCGGGAGGGCAGTTTGTCGATGGCCCCTGTCCTCTCTCATGGCGAACTGTCAGATGATTTCCGTCTCAGATCACTCGGCACTGCTGCGGCTCGCGGCGATCTGTTCTCGGATCCACGCATCCACTTCGGACTCGATCCAGCCGATGGCGCGCGCGCCTAGCCGGATCGGTTGGGGAAAGCTCCCGTCGGCCACCCGCACGTAGATCGTGCTCCGCGCCAGCCCGGTGCGGGCCTGCACTCGAGGTAACCTCAGGACGCGCGCGGGCGCGTCCATGCTCTGTTCCATTGCTCTGGTCATCGGTCTGCCTCCGTTCTGTTCGGTGAAGAATTCCGGGGCGCGTTGCCCCGGGAGGGAACAGGGGCCACATGAGCCCGGCTGGAGGCCTCGATGAACACCGGGACCTGGTAGGCCACCGCCAGCCTCGGGGAGCGGCCAGGACAGAGCCCCGAAACAACTCGACCCGGTCACGTATCCGGGCCACTTCGAGACCCGGCTCGTCAGCACGAACGGTGGCATCCGCTGGTACGGGGACCGTGTGCCCGTCGGCCGACTCTTCGCTGGGCATGAAGTCGGACTGGAAGAGATTGACCACGGTCTCTTTGAGGTCTACTTCGGACCCATCTGGCTAGGACGCTTTGTTGAACCCAAACGCCTCATCTTCGACTCCCTCGGACGAGGGAAGAGACGAACTGGAGGCACTTGCAAAGGACGGAGAACTGTTACTCAGGTCTCTTGACTTAACTGTTACCCAGGTCCTTTACCGCTCATAGCATCAGCGGGAATTTGGTCCTACATGGGCCACCGGAGTTGCACCGCTGAAACGTATGACTGAGTTCCACCAATCCCCGCCGACAGAGCTGTCCTAGAGTAAGCTGAGGGGGAGAGCGATCCGCCGCGTCACTAATATTGATGGGGTTGGCGAAGTTTCTGTGGGACTCTCGGTGGGGGGTGCGGGGCGACGATTCTTAGTCTCGGCTTCAGCCCGAAGCCATAGCTCACGAAGCCCGTTTCAGCACTGCGGCGTGACGCGCCCGGCCACGCAGGTTTTTAGGAGATCTGAGGGATTACGGCAGCAGGGCCGAGGTCAGCGGTGGCAGAGGACCAGCCGCACAAGCTGCGTTTGCCGCGGGACTCCGTGATTGGTGCAGATGCGCCGCACGTGCGTACGGGTGGCGCACTGTGCGAAGGCGGGCAGGGCGGGGGCTGATGCAACGCACCGACACCTGGCGGACGGTTCGGCTCGCGGGGGCACGCTTCCGATGAGAAGCCCACGCCTTGTGCCGTACTGGAGCGTGCATGAGACGTTGGGGGTCGATGCACACAATGCACCCCTGAAGATGCGCAGACGCCGGATTCACCTATCCCGTGCGGGCGCTTGGAGTTGCGTTCGTCGCCACCCGGTCGCCTGTGCCGCACTGGGCAGCACGGACGTGGAGGGGAGCGACCCCCCGGCCCGAGGGCCTGGTACGGGCGCGGGGCCCTGCGTGTTTTCACACGCTGCCCCCGCCCTCCAGGGGTCGCTCCCGTCCAAATGTCCCTAGCGGGAAGGCAGGGTGCTTGCCCCGTTGACGTTATTACGGCACTCGCGCCGGCGCAGACAGGAGAGCGACGACATGCAGGATCGTTACGTCGGAGACGTGGGAGATTTCGTGAAGTACGCACTCCTGAGGGCGATCCGAGGAACGAAGCGTCTCGGTGTCGCTTGGTACCTGCATCCCAACGCTGGACCCGCCGGTGACGGAAGGCACACTGCCTACCTTCAAGATCCGGACGAGTGGCGGCACCTTGACGCTGAGTTATTCGACGCGCTGAGGAAGCTGACCGCCGACCGGCGGTCCGTCGCGAACATCCAGCAGTCCTGCATTCTTGGCGATGCTGCCTTTGCCGACGATCGCCTCGTAGTTGCCGGAGTGAAGGCCCGCGAACGCCAGCGATGGCGGCACCAGTGGTTCGACCGGATCAAGCGTCAACTCGCCGACTGCGATCTCGTCTTCGCCGACCCCGACAACGGCCTCGTGCCGGACGACCGCTTCAGGCCTGGGATAAAGGTGAATGCGAAGCGGATTCCACTCGCCGAAGCGATGGCACTAGCAGAAGGACGAACCGCCGTGATCTACCACCACAACACCCGACGCCCAGGCGGCCATCTCGACGAGATCCGGTGGTTGAAGAACCAGCTCCCGGGCGGCACGATGGCCTACTACTGGCGCCGCGTGAGCAACCGGACGTTCTTCGTCATCAATCCGGACGACGAAATCCGGTGGCGACTTCTTGAGTTCGTGAACCGGTGGGGCGATCGGGGACAGTTGGTGTGACCCCTGTCCGCGGCCGCTTCGACACCACCCCAAAGGGTCAGCGCTCAAGAGCCTTCCCGCCAGGGACTGATGGAAAGGGAGCGACCCCCCGGCGGAGGGTGGCATGGACGTGCACATGCGCACCCTCCCTGATGCCGATCTAGGCATCCCAAAAGGGGGGGTCGCTCCCTTCTTCGGCCGAAAGCTCCGGAGCGGCGTCGCAGCTCCGGCGGCCGTGCCGTAACTGTAAGACAGGCAGCCACATACGGAAGCGCTGGCGCGCACATGGAAATGACGTTTCGGTGCACATGCACCCCGATGTCTGATGTGCACTCGCCGATCAGCATCGACCCTAGCCGATCGGCGTTCAAAATCCGCCTCCAGGGAGCCGTCTCGTGCGCCGTGTCGTTGAGGCCGTCGATCATTGTTCCGGCGCTCGAGAATCGGTGGAGGTCCTTGTGGCCATCTTAACGTACTGTTGGTGCCAGGAGCCATTGGGAAGACAATCCTCAGTTCGATGAACCTGTCCGTCAAGCTGGATTCCTGCCGTTTCGAGTTCACCCAGCGCTCGATGCTGACATCTAGGGTCGACTTGAGCTGCCGGGCCTCTCGCCGCATACCACAGATTTCCCATGCTCCTTCTAGCAGTTTCCTGTGTTAGCCGTGTCCCCACCGAGGACTCCGTCGCGTGGATCCTCCCCCGGGACCGTCTCTGGCGAATCACCAGTTCGCCGGCCCTCCAGCCAGTGTGGAAGCGCTACCGCCGAGGACCGGGCGCAGCGCCGACCGTGGGCGGCCCGGCTTCAGCTACTGGGAACGTCGATCGGGTGTTCCCGATCCCTGGGATGTTGGGAAGTCCCGGGCCGTGGGTCCCGGGCCGTGGGTCCCGGGCTCCATTCGCTTCCCCGGCCCTGAGCCGGTCCAGGTAGTCGGCCCAGGTCTGCATCATCACGCGTCGCTCGGGAAGAAACGCCGTGCGGTTGTATGCCCGGCCGTTGGGATCCCTGACCGCGTGTGCCAGCTGGTGCTCGATGAAGTCGGGCCGGAAGCCGAGCACCTCGTCCAAGATCGTGCGCGCCATCGCGCGGAACCCGTGCATCGTCATCCGGTCCCTCGGGATGTCCAACGCCCGGAACGCGCTCCACAGCGTGCCGCGGCTCATCGGCAGCTCCCGGTGCGGATGGCGGGCGTTCGGGAAGGCGTAGTGGTGGTGCCCCGTCAGAGGATGGACCTCGCGAAGGATCGCCACCGTCTGACGCGCCAGGGGCACGACGTGCGGCGTGCCGGTCTTCGTCACCGTGTAGCGCCACTCGGCCCCCTCGAGGTCGATGCCGGCCCACTCCGCCGTCACCAACTCGCCGAGGCGCACGAACACCAGCGGTGCAAGACGGAGCGCGCAACGTACGGGAAGCGTTCCGGAGTAGCCGTCCAACTGCCGGAGCAACGGACCGACCTCCTTCGGATCCGTGATCGCCGCGAAGTGCTTCGTCCTGACGGGCGGTAGCGCCCCGCGCAGGTCCCACGATACGTCCCGCTCGGCCCGGCCCGTCGCCACCGCGTAGCGAAGCACCCGCCCGCAGGTCTGGAGGACGTTGTGCGCCGTCCTCAGGTGGCCGCGCTTCTCGACGCGGCGGACCACGGCCAGCAGATCCGGTGCCGTGAGTTCCGCGACCGGCCTCGCGCCGACGTAGGGGAAGACATCCCGCACAAGCTCGCTCTCGAGCCGCCGGGCGTAAGCCGTGGACCAGTTGGGCGAGTGTTTGGCCAGCCATTCGGCGGCTACCGCCTCGAAGCTGTTCCTGGCCCACTGCCGCTTCGACTGCTTCTGGGCCTTCCGGTAGGCGCTCGGGTCGATGTCGCGGGCCAGAAGCTTGCGGGCCTCGTCCCTCCGCCGCCGGGCGAGCTTCAGCGAGACCTCGGGATAGATCCCCATGGAGATCCGCTTCTCCTTCTCGGCGAAGCGGTACTTGAAGCGCCAAGCTTTGGTGCCGCGCGGGGCGATTTCGAGGTACAGGCCCCGGCTGTCGTAGATCTTGCGGGGCTTGTCGCGGGGCTTGGCCTTCCGGATGGCGGTGTCGGTCAGCGGCATGTCGGGGCATCGGTTGACGGTAACAGAGATATGCCCCGGAATAATGCCCCATAATCGTTCCGGCTGTCAAGGGGTGCGACGGGGTCTCTCCAGAGTATATAAATCTCCTAAACCATTATATACCAACGCCTATCTGGATATTACGGAACGTCATCGGACAGTTAATCGATACAAAACAGCAACCTGTCGAACACGGCGCTCCAGCAGGCGTAGGTCGCGGCAGCGCTGACGCAGGGCCGGATCCATGAGGAGCAGCCAACGGGCCGTAGCCGTAGCCGAGCCCTGATCCACACTGCGTCCCAGTGAGCGCAGGGTCTCGGCCAGTCGAGCCCGGACCGGAGAGGAGGGTCTGGGGCGTGGGCGGAGGCCGAGGACCGAGAGGTCGGGGATCCACGCCCGGACTTCCGCATACATCGCCCCACGGCTGCGCCAAGGCCCGACGCGTGGGTCCAGCACCCGAAAGAGGTCCGGGCGGGTCCTGAGCTCGCGGAGCACGGCTTCCGTGCCACCCGTCGTTGTGACGGTTTCCCGCTCCAGGGCTTCGACCAGGCTCGCCAGGGGCAGCGCCGGAGATGAGGAGCGCCAGAGAATCTCCTGGGCGTGCTCTGAAGTGGTCTTCACGGGGCCTTTCGTCGTGCGATAGATCCGGCCGACATCAAATGATTAGCATAGGCTTCAGGGCAGGAAAATAGCTAGAAGGGACGCGAGTTTCCCGGATGGGGGTCGCGTTGACCCCCTTTGGAGGTTCGGGTAGTTTCAGCCCCATGTCGACGGATCTCAAACAACATGTCCAGAGTGACCTAATAGAAGCCCGAAAGGCTCGGGAGCGGCTCCGAACCGTGGTACTCACGACGCTCCTGTCGGAGGTCAGGAACCGCGAGATCGAGGAGCACGGTGAGCTTAACGACGAGGGTGTTCAGGCCGTCGTCACCAGGGCCGTCAAGCAGCGCTGTGACTCTTCCGAGCAGATGAGAGCCGGCGGGCGTCCCGAGCTGGCTGACAAGGAAGACGCCGAGGCCGAGATTCTTCAGGTCTTATCTCCCACCACCACTCACCGAGGCGGAGGTGCGAGTCATGGTGCAAAGTGCCATCGCCGGAGGAACCGACCAGACGGGTGCCCTCATGGGGCAGATCATGCCTCGGATCCGGGCACGCTTCGACGGCAAGGAGGCCAACCGCATCGTTCGGGAGGAGCTGGGGTGAGAGGCAGGCCGCTCCCCCGGGGGCCGACAGCATGGGGTCCGGCGGTATGAGCGAGCATGCCCTTTCCGTTCTGGACTTTCCGCAGGCTCTGGAGCTGGTGGCGGGCTACGCCTCCTCCGAAGCCGGCAAAGAGGCGGTCCTCTCGCTGCGGCCGCGCACGGATGGGGAGTGGCTGGAGCTCGAGCTCGGCCGTGTCGCTGAGACCGGAGCGTTCGTCGAATCCCTTTCCCCGTGGGCACCGCCCACGATCCCCGCTTGTGCCGAAGCCCTCGCGCGCTTGGGGGTGGATGGGGCCGTGCTCGAAGGCCTGGAGCTTCACGGGCTGGGAGTCCTGCTGGCGTCGTCCGGGGAGCTCTCCCTTCCGTTGGCTGCCGACCGGGAGATCTTTCCAGAGCTCGGCTTCCTGGGAGATCGGCTCCATACCGACCCGCCGACGGTCGCCCGCGTCGAAAAGACCGTCGACGCTTCCGGCGAGGTGTTGGATACCGCCAGCTCCGAGCTGAAAAAAATCCGCAGCCGCCTTCGGAGCGCACACTCGAAGATCGTCCGGAAGCTAGAAGCCTTCGTCCGCGATCTGCCCGAGCGGTACACGGTCGCCGACGCATCCATCGGCGTCCGGGAGGGCCGGTACGTAGTCCCTATCCGCCGGGAGGGGAAGAAGGAAGTGGGCGGGATCGTCCACGACGAATCGCACACGGGCGGTACCCTGTTCGTCGAGCCACCCGTGGCTCTGGCCCTCACCAACGAGCTGAGGGGCCTCGAGCGGGAGGAGGCCCGTGAGGTCCATCGGGTTCTCACGGAGGTCACCCAGCTTCTGCGTCCGAGCCGGGACGCCCTCACCGGCAGCCTCGACGCGCTCGTGGAGTTCGACTCCTTGTACGCGAGGGCCCGAGCCGCCCGGCAATGGGGGGCGGTGCCGCCGGCGTTCACGGAGGACGGCCAGCGGTTGGTGCTGGTCCGAGGAAGGCATCCCCTACTCCTCTCCACATCCGACGGAGAGGTCGTGCCGTTCCACCTGACGCTCGATCCGGGAGAGCATGTGCTCGTGGTTTCCGGGCCCAACACCGGTGGCAAGAGTGTCTTCCTGAAGGCGGTAGGTCTCATCGCGGCCCTGGCACAGAGCGGCGTCATCCCACCCGTGGACGAGGGCACCTGCCTGCCGATCTTCCGCTCTTTCTTCGCCGACATCGGAGACGAGCAGTCCATCGCTGAGAGCTTGTCGACGTTCTCGGCCCATCTGGCGAACTGGAAGGAGGTGGCGGAGCAGGCGGACCGGGGTTCTCTCGTGCTGTTGGACGAGATGGGGACGGGGACGGATCCCACCGAAGGCGCTGCCCTCTCCATAGCGCTGCTGGGGCATCTGGTACAGCGTGGTGCCATGGCCATCGTCACCTCTCATCTGGGAGCCCTCAAGCGACTCGACACCAAGGGGAGCGGGATCGTCAACGCGTCGCTGCAGTTCGATCCGGATCGCATGGAGCCCACTTATGAGCTGGTGAAGGGCCGGCCGGGCCGCAGCTACGGCATCGCCATCGCCCGCCGGCTGGGCCTTCCGCCTTCCCTCCTGGATCAGGCCGACGAGAACATGTGGGGCGGTGAGTCGTCCATCGAGGACCTTCTCGAGCGTTTGGAGCGAAAGGACAAGGAAGCCCGGGAGCTGGTCGCTTCGCTGGAGTGCGAGCAGAGCGTGGCGGAGAGCCTCCGAGCCGAGCTCGAAGCCCGTGAGTCCGATCTTCGCAAAGAGGAGCGCGAGGCGGAGCGGAAGGCCCGGGGCGACGCCCGGCAGCTGCTCATGGAGGCGCGGGTGGAGGTGGAGGACGCCATCCGCGAGGTCAAGGAGGCCAGGGCCACGGAGGACCTCCACGAGGTGGCGCGGAAGGCCCGCCGCAAGGTCGAGGACGCCGCGCGGCGTCAGCGCGAGCTGCGGCCCGGCGAGCTGGGCTCGTCCGGCCCCTTCGCGGTGACGTCGGGAGACCGGGTGAGGGTGCTCGACGGAGGCCCCAAGGGGGGGGTGGTGGAGGTCAGGGACGACCGCGCCGTCATCGACGCGTCCGGCATCCGGATGAAGGTGCCCCTGTCTAACCTTGAGCCCCTGGGGAGCTCGGAGACTCAGCGCGACCGGCGTTCGGCGTCGGTGTCCTGGAGCGCTCCTGCGGGTCCCGTCCGGACGGAGGTGGATCTCCGTGGCTTCCGGGTCGACGAGGTGGAGCAAGAGCTCTTCCAGGCCATGGACGAGGCCGTCCTGAACGACCTTCCGGAGCTCAGAATCATACACGGCAAGGGAACGGGAGCAGTACGGTCTCGTGTGACGGAGATTCTGGAGAGTGACGGTCGGGTCTCGGACTTCCGCCTTGGTGGGCGTACTGAAGGCGGAGCCGGCGTCACTGTGGTGAGCTTCAAGTGATCCCCGACGATCAGGTCGAGGAAGTCCGGGCCAGGGCAGACATCGTCGAGATCATCGGCGAGATCGTTCCCCTGAAGAAGTCCGGCAAGGACTACAAGGCCTGTTGCCCGTTCCATGAAGAGAAGACCCCCAGCTTCTACGTCGTCCCGGCCAAGGGCTTCTACAAGTGTTTCGGATGCGACGAGTCGGGGGACGTCTTTTCGTTCCTGATGAAGCGCCTGGGCCTGGACTTCGTGGAGGCCGTGAAACATGCGGCCCAGCGGGCGGGTGTGGAGATCCGGGAGGTTAAGAGGGGCCATCAAGAAGAAGATCCGTTCCGCCATCTCTACGATGCGAATGCCTTTGCCCGGATGTTCTTCCAGGACTCACTGTGGGATGAGAAGCTGGGGCGGGAGGCTCGAGCCTATCTGGAGCAGCGAGGTATCGACCGGGACATCGCCGAGCGCTTCTCCCTGGGATTCGCCCCGGACGAATGGCGAGCGCTACGCGAGGCCGCGGCCCATCACGGGATCGGCGACGAGACGCTCCTCGAGGTGGGTCTCCTGACCCAGAGCGAGAAGAGCCAGGAGCCCTACGACCGCTTTAGGGGCAGGATCACCTTCTCCATCGAAAACGTGGGCGGCAAGGTCCTGGGCTTCGGGGGCCGCGTCGTCGACTCCGGCAGGCAGGGGGCGCCCAAGTACGTGAACTCCCCGGAATCGCCCATATACCACAAGGGCGACGTGCTCTACGGGCTGAGCTGGGCGAAGAACGCCATCCGCCGCGAAGAAGCGGCTCTGGTGGTGGAGGGCTACATGGACGCCGTGTCGCTGGCCGCCGCCGGATTCGAGAATGCCGTGGCGCCACTCGGCACCGCTCTGACTCCCGAGCAGGTGGCGCTGCTTCGCCGCTACACCACGCGGGTCCACCTACTCTTCGACAGCGACTCCGCGGGTCTCAAGGCCTCGTTCAGGGCCGGGGACGTGCTGTTGGCCGCAGGACTCCATCCCTCCGTGGTCACGCTTCCTCCGGGGGAGGACCCCGACACGGTGGTTCACAAGGAGGGAGCTGAGGGGCTGCAGGGGCACCTCGACCAAGCCGTCGACGTCCTCGACCGCAAGCTCCAGATCCTGGAGGAGCGGGACCACTTCTCGGGAATCGAGCGGATCCGGAACGCCATCGACCGCCTCCTGCCGACCTTGCGGGCGGTTCAGGATCCGGCTCTCCGGGACATCTACGTCTCGAAGGTCTCCGATCTCACGGGGGTACGCCGTGAGACCCTTCAGGAGGAGTTGGCGAGAGTTGCTCCGCCAGCGGGCTCTCCACCTCCCGCGAGCCGGCCGAGGCCGAGGCGCATCGTCGCACCGACGGTTCCACCCATGGGCCCCGCGCGCGAGCTGCTGCTGCTCATGACCAAGGATCGGGATTGGATCGAGCGGGTGGGGGAGCACCTCACCCCCGACGACTTCGTGGACCTGGGGTATCGAGGTGCTTACGAGGCGCTCCTTGCCGATCCGGGGCTGACGCACGCGCCCCCCGGGCTGTCACCCGCCGCCACGCAGACACTGGAGGAGTTGCTGGCCGATCCGAAGGAACTCCGCCAGGCGCGACGGGTTTTCGAAGAGTCGCTGAGCAAGATCCAGGGCATGGCGTTGCAGGAGAGGCTCGACGAAGTCGATCGTCTCATGCACAATACGACAGACCCGGAGCGACGTACCGAGCTCCTGGCCGAGAAGGCCCGCCTCGGTGGGCAGCGCCGCGAGCTTGGACTCGATTGGTCGTCCGCGGCCCGCAGGACCCTGAAGAGCAACAGCTAGGCACACAATACAAGAGCACTCATGACACCTCAAACACATTCATCTCTGAAAGAGCTTCAGGAGCTGGACCAGGAGATCGCCTCCATCGAGTCCGTTGTGGGGACATTCGACGCCAAGCTCGAAGAGGTCGGGGAGCCGGTCCATCGTCTCGAGAAAGAGCTGAAGGCCCTACAGGCCCGGCTGCAGGAGGTGACGCTCGAGGAGAATAGGCTAGAGTTGTCCATAGAGGAGCGTCGCGTGCGGTCGACGAAGCTCCAGGAGCGGATGAACGCCGTCCGGAACGTGAGAGAAGAGGCTGCGGTGCATGCCGAGCTGGAAATGGTCCGGCGGGCTCTCGAGAATGACGAGCAGGAAGCTCTGAGTCTTCTGGATCAGATCCGACGGATGGAAGAGCGCATGGGCGAGCACGAGGCGGCACACCAGGAGGAGTTGGACGAGGTGGAGCCCCGACGCCGCGAGCTGCTCGACGAAAAGGAAGCCGCCGAGGCGCGGCTGCAGGAGCTGCAGGCCAAGAGAGACGAGTTTGCCGCCGGCATCGACCTCGAAGAGCGCCGTATCTACGATAGCATCATGGCGGGCGCCCGAGACGTGGCCGTGGCGGAGCTCACACAAGACGGAGCCTGCGGCAACTGCTTCAGCGTGATTCCGCTCCAGATCCAGAACGAGATCCGGCACGCCACCGGGATGATCCGGTGCGAAGCGTGCGGGGTGATCCTCACACCGGAGTCCGAGGAGGGGATCGCCAAGGCACAGCAAGAGGCCGCCCGTATCGAGGAGGTACTCCGAGCATCCGAAGAGACCAGGGACGCCGAGCGAGCCGCCACGGAGGCGCAGGAAGAGGCCGAGGCGGCGACGGAAGCGGAAGTCGAGGCGGAGGCGGAGCTCACGGTAGAGGCCGCCGAAGACCTCGCGGTGGAAGTCGCCGACGACGAGGCCGAGCTGGCCGGAGACGTTGGTATCGTACAGGACGTCTCGGTTGCCAGGCCCGAAGCGGACGCCGGGGCCGAGGCCCAAGTGGAAGCCGAAGCTTCGGAGGCCGAGGTCGCGGAAGCCGAAGTTTCGGAAGCCGAGGTCGCGGAAGCGGAAGAAGGAGAAGGAGAAGGAGAGTACACTGCCGCAGAGTCGGCGGTAGAAGACTTGGCGGAGGCGGCTGATGAAACGGATGCCGAGCTCGACATCGAAACCGCAGAGCCCGCGGCCGAGGCTTCGGAGCATCAGGCGGACGAAGAGCTCGAGGGCCTTGCCGGGGTCGACGAACCTGAAGAAGAGCCCAGGGAGGGAGCCGCCGACGCATAGGCGACGGCCTCCCCGGCATTCCTGACGTGGACGGTGCGGGCGCAGCCTCCCAGCCGGCGCTGCCGGTGCTCGTCCCCGTGTGGCAAGAGCCGGCGTCCGTCCCTCGAGAAGCGGTACAGCTCCTCGCAGAGGCGCTTTCGATTCCCGAGCCGCTCTGTGCGCTTCTGGTGCAGCGCGGCCTGACCGACCCCGAACAGGCCAAGGGCTTCCTGCGACCCCTCCTGTCCGACCTGCATCCGGCCGCTCTCCTCGCCGGTAGCAAGGAGGCCGTCGGGCGGATCCTCGAGGCCATCGACCGTGGGGAGACCGTCCTGGTCCACGGTGACTACGACGTCGATGGGGTGTCCGGCACCGCCTTGTTGGCACGGTGGATCCGGAGGATGGCGGGAGCCGCCGTGCCCTTCGTCCCCCACCGTGTCCGGGATGGCTATGATCTGGGTCCTGCGGGCGTCGAAGCGGCCCGGACGGCCGGAGCGGCCCTCATCGTCACCGTAGACTCGGGGATCCGGGCCCACGGGGCTGTGGCCGAGGCGAACGCCGCGGGTATTGACGTGATCGTCACGGATCACCACACCCCGGCGGAGACCCTTCCTCCCGCGCTCGCCGTCGTCAACCCGAACCGAGCCGACTGTCCGTACCCCAACAAGGGTCTCTGCGGGGCGGGTGTCGCCTACCGGCTCTGCGAGTTACTGGCGGATGAGCGGGGCCTCGATCGCGAGGAGCTGCACGGATCCTTGGACCTGGTGGCCGTGGCCACCATCGCCGACGTGGTGCCATTGGATCACGAGAACCGCACGCTGATCCGGTACGGTCTCAAGGCGCTGGCGCGCACCGAGCTTCCGGGGTTGCGGGCCCTCATGAAGCGGGTCGGGTTGGGGGCCGGACCTGTCGAAGCCGGCCAGGTGGCCTTCAGGCTCGCACCACGCATCAACGCCGCCGGGCGCATGGCGGAAGCCATGACCGCGCTGGATCTGCTCATGACAGAGGATCCCGTGCGGGCCGAGGAGCTCGCCGACCGGCTCGAAGGCGACAACGCCGACCGGCGTGACGAGGAGGCCAGGACTCTCGGAGAGGCGTTGGAGGGGCTGAGCAGGAGCTATCGACCCGAGCGGGACTTCGGCGTGGTCTTGGAGGGCGAGGGATGGCACCCGGGCGTCATCGGCATAGTCGCGTCACGAATCGTCGAGCGCATCCACCGGCCCACCGTCCTGGTCGCCCTCCGGGACGGGCGAGGGCGGGGGAGCGCCCGATCCATTCCAGGCTTCGACCTTCACGGCGCCGTACACGCATGCCGGGAGCATCTGGGCCGTTTCGGGGGGCACCGTGCCGCGGCGGGGATGGACGTGGCACAGGAGCGAGTGGAGGACTTCAGGCACGCCTTCAACGCGGAGGCTCGTGATCGCTTGGGAGGCCGTCAGCCACGCCCGACGATCAAGCCGGAGCTCGAGCTCCGGCTGTCGGAGGCCACCGAGCGGCTCGCCCACTTCCTCACGTACTTCGGACCTTTCGGGATCGGGAATCCCTCCCCCGTCTTCATCTCCCGCGACGTCGAGTTGGCGAGCCCCCCTCGAGAGGTCGGTAAGGGCCATCTCAAGCTCAGGCTCACGCAGTCGGGGCATTCTCTCGATGCCATCGGCTTCGGCCTCGTGAACCGCATCCCTCCCGAATCCCTGGAAACCGGCCCTGTGGACCTGACCTTCAAGCTCAAGCTCGGTGTGTTCCGCGGTCGGCGCCGCGTTGAGGCCCATCTTCTCGACGTCCGGTCCCACGGCGCCGCGGACCCTACCCTCTCAGGCACCGCGACGTGAGGATCATTGCCGGGCGTTGGAAAGGGCGGCGGCTCAAGGCCCTCCGTGGCAAGGGAGTCCGTCCCACTACGGATCGTGTGCGAGAGTCCTGGATGGCGGCCTTGGGGCCCGTTCTGGAGGGGGCAGCGGTCCTGGATCTTTTCGCCGGTTCGGGCGCTCTGGGCCTCGAGGCGCTCAGCCGGGGTGCGGCGAGCGCCGTCTTCGTCGAGCGCTCCCGGGGCGCACTCGGCACGCTTCGCGCCAACATCGAGATGCTGGGGGCTGAGTCGGAGTCGACGGTGATCGCTTCGGACGCCATGGCATGTGCCGAGCGGTTGGAGGACGTGACCTTCGATGTCGCCCTGGCCGATCCGCCATACGGGCGGGGACTGGCGGCGAGGCTCCTCGAGTCCTTCGCTGCGAGTCCGTTTGCATCTCAGCTCTGGGTAGAGCATCGTACTACCGATCCTATACCGGATCTCGCCGGGCTCCGACAACGACGCTACGGAGACACGGTTATCTCGATCCTCGAGGCGCAGCCATGACCCGCGATCGGCCCGTTCTAGCCATCTACCCAGGTTCTTTCGACCCGATCACCAAGGGGCACGAGGACGTGGCGCGCCGCTCCTTGCGCCTGGCGGATCGGGTCATCATCGCCGTCGCCTACACGGCCACACAGGAGAAGGGAAGCCTGTTCAGCGTGGAGCAACGCCTCGAACTGATCGAGGAGGTCTTCCGAGACGAAGAGCGCATCGAGTGTCTCAGCTTCCAAGGTCTCCTGGTTGATCTGGCACGGGAGGTGGAGGCTCAACTCGTGATTCGTGGCCTGAGAGCCGTCTCCGACTTCGAGTACGAGTTTCAGATGGCGCAGATGAACAGAGAGCTCTGGAGTGGAGTCGAGACCGTCTTCCTGACGCCGGATCAGAACTACTCGTTCCTGTCCGCGTCCCTGGTACGTGAAGTGGCTCGCCTCGGAGGGGACGTGGCTCCCTTCGTATCGGAGCCGGTCCTCAGGCAGATCGAGGCAGTGCTTCGGGAGTGACCTTTCTCGAGTCTCTGAAGACTCGGGCGCGAGCGCTCCAAGCAACACTGGCGTTCCCCGAGGCGACCGACGCCCGCACCGCGGTAGCCATCGCCCGGCTCCTGGGAGAGGGTGTCTGCTCCGTCACTGCCGTCGGATCCCCCCGGGCCGTGCGCGAGGCTCTCGTGCCGGCGGGCGTCGATGCCGACGCCATCGAGATCGTCGATCCCACCGACCAGCCCACAGTGGAGCGGTATGCAGCGCGTCTTCGTGAGCGGTTGGGGGGACGGCTGCCCGAGAACAAGGCGATTCAGGTGGCGCGAGACCCCCTGATGTTGGCCGGACTGCTGGTGTCGGAGGGAAGCGTGGACGGGGTCGTGGCCGGCGCGATCCATCCCACTCGGGACATCATTCGCGCCGCGGTCCGCACCGTAGGGCCCGACGAGGGGGTGGACACCGTGTCCTCGGCCTTCTACATGCTCCTTCCGTCCTTCCGCGGTGTGGACGACGAGGTCCTCACCTTCGCGGACGCAGGCGTGATCCCCGAGCCGACCCCGGACGAGCTGGCCGATATCGGGGTAGCGGCGGCCAGAGCGCGTGCGCTGGTGGTGAACGACGAGCCGCGTGTGGCCTTCCTGTCGTATTCGACCCTCGGGAGTGCCTCCGGCCCGGCGGTGGACAAGGTCATCAGGGCCGTGGAGCTCTTCCGGGAGCGGCTCCCGGCAGTTCCCGCGGACGGGGAGCTCCAGGGGGACGCCGCCCTCATCGACTCGGTTGCCCGGCGCAAGGCTCCCGGTTCCTCCGTGGCCGGCCAAGCCAACGTTCTGATCTTCCCCGACCTGGCCTCGGCCAACATCGCGTACAAGCTCGTCCAGCGAATCACGGGCTGCCGGGCTCTGGGGCCCATCCTGCAAGGGCTTCGGCGGCCGTATAACGACCTCTCCCGTGGGGCGTCGGCCGACGAGGTCTTCGACGTGACTTGCATCACGGCGTTGATGGGGACGGGCACCGGGTAGGGTGCAGGCACGGATTCCCCTGAGCACGGCTCCTAACGGGAGTATTGCCCCGTCGGGGCGTTTTCCTGTATCGTTTTGCGATCCCCTTTAGGCGCCTGCGCCCGCGTAGCCGGCAGGATCGAAACCGTAAGCGGAGGAACAATGGTATTTCAGGTGAGCATGTCGGGCGATGTGACGGTCATCGATGTTGAGGGCCAGCTCATCGTCGGAAATCGCCAAGAACTGAAGCAAAAAGTCCTCGACGAGCTCGAGAAGGGCGAGCGCAAGTTCGTCGTCGACTTTTCCAACACGGGCTACATCGACTCCTCCGGATTGGGCGTACTCGTGTCACTTTCCAAGAAGATCCGCGAGCAGGGCGGCGAGCTCAGGCTCGCCAGCCTCAACGAGGATCTTCGTACGCTCTTCGAGCTCACAAAGCTCGACACGCTCTTCAAGATCGCCGACAGCCGTGAAGAGGCCCTGACGGGTCTTTGAGGCCGGCGATCAAGCTGATTCCCGGCAGAGGGTAACGAGTGGATCGAGAACTCATTCTAGAGCTACCGAACGACATTCGGTCCATCGAGCACGCGGTAGAGTACGTGATGGAGCACTGCTCGAGCTGCTGCGCCTATGCGCGAAAACTGAACCTGAACTTCCGCGTCGGTCTCACCGAGGCGTTGGCCAACGCGATGTTGTACGGCAACGACCGTGATCCCGGGAAGCACGTCCGGGTCGAGGTGACGGTTCGGGAGGAGGAGGTCACGGCCCGTGTAACCGACCAGGGAACGGGCTTCGACTACACGACCGCGCCTGACCCCACACTTCCGGGCAACCTCAGCAAGTCCGGTGGCCGCGGCATCTTCCTCATGAAATCGCTGATGGACGAAGTCCGATTCAATGAGGAAGGGAACTCCGTTACCCTCGTCCTTCGCCTGGAGGAGGGGCGTCCCGACCTCACGGGAGGGGCCTCGGCATGACCCCGGAAGGCGGGCCTAGCCCAGTCCTTCCTGTCCCGGTTGAGCAAACCCTGGACGAGTTCCGTGAGCAACTCGGCCTCGACATCCACCTCTGGAGCGTCGAGGAAGACGGGACTCGTGCCCGTCATCTCTACCCCTACTATACCCCCGAAAGCAGTGAGACCTGTCCCCCGATGGACGGCTGTGTGCTGATGTCCGTTTCTCCCAAGGACGGACCTCCGTTGGAGCTCGAGATCCGACCCTCCGGTGATCTACGGCTCGAGCCGTTGGCTTCCATCCTTCAGGGGAACCTCGAACGGGCGCTGGACTTCGCCCAGGAGATCCATTTCTTCACGTACGAGTTGTCGGAGCGTTACGAGGAGATCAACCTCCTCTATTCCATCAGCGAGACGCTGGGATCGATCCTCAAGCTCGACGATGCCGCCGACGCCATCCTGAAGGAAGTGTGCGACGTGTTGGGCGCCGAGCGGGGCTCGCTCTGGGTGCATGATCCCCGGCAGAACCTCCTTCACCTCACCGCGGCAGTGGGACAGGACGGAGCCCAGGATCCACCACGTGACGACCATCCGGATGCCGTCACCTCCCTGGTATTCGAGGAAGGCCGGTCGCGCATCGGTGGCCGCGCCGATCCCGACGACCGGTGGAACGGGGGGGCCACGACCGACATCTCCGTCCCCATCAGCTACAGCCCACCATCCGGAGAGGTGCGTACGGTCGGCGTCATCAACCTTTTCGGCCGTATGCGAGGTGATCCCTTCGCGGTTGGTGACGAGAGGCTCCTGTCAGCCATAGCTAGCCAGATCGGTGCGGCCCTCGAGAACAATCGACTGATCCAGGAGAGCTTGGCCCAGGAGCGGATGAGCCACGAGATGGAGCTGGCCCATCATCTGCAGATGAAGCTCCTGAAGTCTCCGGAGGGGTTCGACCAGGCCAACGTGGCCGCCCGGGTGGCATCCGCCGAGCAAGTCGGCGGGGACTTCTTCCATATCTTCAAGCTTCCGGACGACAAGATCGGGGTTATGATCGGCGATGTCTCGACTCACGGATTCCCGGCGGCTCTGATCATGGCATTGTCCATGAGCGCGGCAAGTATCTACGCCCTCGAGTCGCGCGACCCATCCGTGGTTCTCAGAAAGATCGACGACGCTCTCAGCGACGAGCTCGAGACCACGGAGATGTTTCTCAGCCTCTGCTACGTGGTCATCGATCCCGCGGCCGAGGAGCTGCAGTACTCCAACGCCGGACATCCTCATGCCTTCGTCTTCCGTGCGGGTGGCGACGCCGAGCGTCTGACCGCCACCGACCCCCCGGTGGGCTTCGCCGGGCCCGAGTCCTACCACCAAGGTCGGGCCGCGTGGGCGCAGGGGGATCTGTTGCTCCTCTTCACCGACGGTCTCTCCGATACACTGGCCACCGAGGAGCCCGGAAGTGGTGAAGCGACCGTCCTGGAAGCGGTGACCGCTCAGGGAAGCGCGGCTTCCGCCCAGATCGTGGATGCTCTCTTCGACATGGCCGAGGCCGCGACTCCACACATCCCGGCGGACGACCTGACAGCGATCGTCCTGAGGACCTAGTGGAGGAAGAGCGGGTCCGGCCGCGCAGCTGAGCGAGCCGATGCGCGCGAAGAAATCTCTCGGGCAAAACTTCCTCGTCGATCCCAATCTCCAGCGCAAGATCGTCGAGGCCCTCGACCCCTCGCCGTCGGACACCGTCCTGGAGATCGGGCCCGGCCATGGGGCGCTCACACGCCACCTCGTGGGCCGGGTAGGCCGCCTCATCCTGGTCGAGCTGGATGACGAGCTCGCGGACGAGCTCGAAGGGGAGTGGGGCGACCGTCCCGATGTGGATGTCAGACACCAGGACTTCCTGAAGCTGGACCTCACCACCCTCACCGAGGATCCGAATCGGCTGCTGGTCGTGGGAAACATCCCTTACAACATCACGGCCCCCATAATCTTCAAGCTGCTGGAGTGCCCTCGGCCCAAGGACATCCTCCTGATGGTTCAGCGTGAGGTAGCCGACCGCCTGGTTGCGGCCGCGGGAACCTCGGAGTACGGGGCTCTCTCGGTGGGGGTCAGGAGCGTCGCCCGGGTCGAAAGTGTGGTCCGCGTCCCACGGACAGCGTTCCGGCCTATGCCCCGCGTCGACTCCAGCGTGGTACGGATCAGACCGACTGTCCCTCCGCCCCTCTCCCTCGAGGAGGAGATCTCCCTCCGAAACCTGACGCGGGCGGCGTTCCAGTGGAGGCGAAAGCAGTTTCAGAAGACCCTCCGTGAGCACGTCGACCTTGGCCTTTCCCCGGAAGCCCTGGACCGGATCGGTCGCGATACGGGCTGGGATCTCACGCGCCGGCCGGAGACTTTCAAGCCCGAGGAATTCGTACGACTCTCGAAGCTGGTCGGAGAGGGGGTGGGTCGAAGAGCCCGCGTTTGACGCTTCAGCCCTCCTCTACCTAGTATTGTGAAGCTTTTCACAAGCCAGGGTGCGGAAGGGTTTAACCGGGTTTCCACGTTGTCCATATCGAAGAAGATCTCCGAGTCCGCCATCCGCCGGCTGTCGCTCTATCTCCGGATTCTGGAGAATCTGGAGCGAGGCGGCGAGAGGACAGTATCCAGCGAACAGCTGGCCATTCACAGCGACACCACGGCGGCGCAGGTGCGGAAGGACCTGTCCCTGTTCGGCTCCTTCGGCAAGCGAGGGCTTGGCTACGGTGCGGCGGAGCTTGCACTTCGAATTCGGAAGATCCTCGGCCTCGACCGGCGCTGGCGGGTGGCTTTGGTGGGAGTCGGCCGCATCGGATCGGCTCTGGTCGAGTACGGCGGATTCCGGGAGCGGGGCTACGACATCGTCGCCATTCTGGACGTCGACCCATCGAAGATCGGTGAGCGCTTGGCCGACCTGACGGTGCATGACATCTGCGAATTCGAGGACATCGTCCGGAAGCAAGGCGTCGAGATCGTCATCCTCGCCGTTCCCGTGGAGGCCGTCCCAGCTGTCATGGATCGGGTCACCGGCGCGGGGGTACGCGGTATTCTCAACTTCGCTCCCACCACTCTTAGAGTCCCCGAGCGTGTTATGGTGAAGGACGTGAACATGGTCATGGAGCTGGAAGCGCTCTCCTTCGCGTTGAGCCAGGAAGAAGGGGAGGAGTGAAGGGCGACCGGGGCCTGATCCACCGTGCCGCGTCCGTTTTGGAGCGGAGTTCCACGCACACGCTCGACTTGGCAAGAGAAGTCCTGGGTCTTTCCGGGAATCCCGGGGCCGCTTCGGCCGCCGTCTTCACCCTCCTCGGTTCGGATTCCCGGTTTCTTGTCGATGCCGAGGGTCTCTGGTCTCTTCAGGGGCCACGGCCCGGCACTCTCCTGGCCGATCTGCGATACGCGGTCGTGGAAACCACCGGTGGTCCTTACCGGCGGCGGCATCGGATCACGGAAGTGGCAATCTACGAGGTCCGCGACGGAGTCGTGGCCGGCGAGTACCGCACCCTGGTCAATCCAGGCCGGGGCATTCCTCCCCGCATCGCCGCGCTCACTGGAATCACCAACGACATCGTGTCCTCCGCCCCCTATTTCGATCAGATCGCGCCCGACCTGATCGAGCGACTCCGGGATCGGGTTTTCGTCGCGCACAACGCGCGTTTCGACTGGGGGTTTGTGAGCCAGCAGCTGGCCGAGGCGATCGGCGAGGTTCCTCGGGTCGAGCGCCTCTGCACCGTGCGCATGGCTCGCCGCATCCTTCCCCGGCTCCGGCGCCGTAACCTGGATTCACTGGCCCGTCATTTCGACATCGAGATCACGGCTCGCCACCGGGCCCACGGAGACGCCCTGGCAACGGCTCGCGTCCTGCTCCGTCTCCTGGATGAGGCCGCCAACCAGGGCCTTACGGACCTCGAGTCCCTGAGGGTCTTCCTGCGGAAGCGCTGCCGCCCGTCACGACCCCGGCAGGGTCAGCAGCTCTCCCTTCTGGGCCCAAGTCCCGACGGCGTCTGATGAGGGCGGGATCCGAGCGCTCCGGGTCGTTCAGGCCCGTCGTTCGGGTCGACGATGCAGCACGCCCAGCACGCCTGTGCCGGGTGCCGAATCTCACTAGATTACGGTGATGCCCGGCCGACGGCCGGACGGATCAGAACCTGGAAAGACGATGCACTCATGAGCGATAAGACGAGGATTCCGGTAATCGTCGCCGGAGCCCGTACCCCCATTGGACGCTTCCTGGGCGGCCTCGGTCCCCTGTCGGCGCCAGAGCTGGGAGCCGTGGCCATCGGCGCGGCCGTGGAGCGGTCCGGGATCGACGTCACCGCCGTCGACGAAGTCATCATGGGGAACGTCGTGGTGGCCGGCGAAGGGCAGGCCCCCGCCCGCCAGGCGGCCATCAGCGCCGGGATTCCGGCCACGGTGCCCTCTGTCACGATCAACAAGGTCTGTGGATCGGGCCTCAAGGCAGTGATGCTGGCCGCCCAGTCCATCCGCGCAGGCGACGCCAAGGCGGTGGTGGCGGGGGGCATGGAATCAATGTCGAACGTCCCGTTCTACCTTCGGGGACTCCGCTCCGGGGTGAAGTTCGGCGATCAGAAGGTCGAGGACGGGCTCATCCTGGATGGCCTCTGGTGTGCGTTCGGCCACTGCCATATGGGGGGGCACGCGGAGTACACTGCTGCGAAGGCGGGTATCACGAGACAAGATGCGGACGAGTTCTCGCTCCGCTCTCATACGCGCGCTGTGGCGGCCATGGACGAGGGCAAGTTCGACGCCGAGATCGTTCCGGTCTCCATCGAGACGCGTCGGGGCACGACCGTCGTCGACACCGACGAGTCGCCGAAACGTGAGACGTCCCTCAAGGCTCTGGGCAAGCTCCGACCGGCGTTCCCCAAGGACGCTCCCGAAGGCCTCGACGAGCTGGTCGTGACCGCAGGCAACGCGCCGGGGCTCAACGACGCCGCTGCGGCCCTCGTCGTGACGTCGCTGGAGTTCGCCGAGACCCATGGGTTGACCGTGGAGGCCACCATCTCCGGATACGCCGCCAGCGGGACCGAGCCGAAGGATCTCTTCTTCGCCCCCGTTGCCGCAGTGCGGAACCTCATGGCCAAGGAGGGGAGGGGCGTCGGCGACTATGGTCTCTTCGAGCTCAACGAGGCGTTCGCCGTGCAGGCCCTGGCGGACATGAGGGAGTTGGTGGTCGATCCGGACCGGGTGAACGTGCACGGTGGCGCGGTGGCCCTGGGACACCCCATCGGTGCGTCCGGCGCTCGCATCCTGGTGACGTTGCTGAAAGCCATGGACGATCGGAGCGTCGAGATGGGGATGGCCTCGCTCTGCCTCGGGGGAGGGAACGCCGTCGCCCTCTCGGTCGAGAAATCCTAGGACACGCCGCCGCGGAAGAAGTCTTGTTCAGAGAGCCGAGGACGGCATGACGATAGAAAGGATTACGGTGATCGGTGGAGGCACCATGGGCAACGGGATCGCCCATGTGTGTGCCCAGCACGGCCGCGACGTGCGTCTCATGGACGTGTCACAAGAGGTTCTGGATAACGCTCTCGCCACGATCTCGAAGAACCTGGATCGGCAGGTGAAGAAGGAGATCATCGACGAGCCTGGCCGCGACGAGGCTCTCGGGCGAATCCGGCCCACCACCTCCCTGGAGGATGCGGTGGAGGGGACCCAGCTGGTGGTCGAGGCGGTTCCGGAGAACGCCGAGCTCAAGTTCGACCTGTTCCGGCGCCTCGACGGCATGGCTGCATCCGAGACGATTCTGGCGAGCAACACGTCGTCGATCTCTATCACGGCCATCGCGGCGGAGACGGGCCGGGCAGACCGGGTGATCGGGATGCACTTCATGAACCCGGTGCCGGTCATGAAGCTCATCGAGATCATTCGCGGCCTGGCCACGAGCGACGGGACGACGGCCGCGGTGGTCGGCCTGTCCGAGCAGCTCGGCAAGACTCCGGTGGAGGTGAACGACTTCCCGGGGTTCGTGTCGAATCGCATCCTCGGCCCCATGATCAACGAGGCCGTTTTCGCCCTCATGGAGGGTGTGGCCGACGCAGAGGCTATCGACGCGGTCATGACGCTCGGGATGAACCACCCCATTGGTCCGCTGGCCCTTGCCGACTTCATCGGTCTGGACACGTGCCTCAGCATCATGGAGATCCTCCACAGGGAGCTGGGAGACGACCGCTACCGGCCGTGTCCCCTCCTTCGCAAGTACGTGGCGGCCGGTTGGCTCGGCCGCAAGACGGATCGTGGGTTCTACGAGTATGACGCCGGCCTCTAGCCGTGTTCACGCCTGAGCAGCTCGAGATTCGGACCCTGGCCCGTGCATTCGCAGAGGGCGAGATCCGTCCTCACGCGGCCCGGTGGGACGAGGAGCGGGATCTGGATCCGGAGATCTTCGGGAAGCTCGGCGAGCTTGGCTTCCTGGGGATGCGCGTGCCGGAGCGTTACTGCGGATTGGAGTTGGATCTTGGGACGTACCTCCTCGCCCTGGAGGAGCTCGCCTGGGGAGACGCCAGCCTCGCCCTCGCCGTGGCGATCCATAACGGGCCCGTGACCACCATGCTGCTCCAACACGGCTCGGACGAGCAGAAAGAAGCGTACCTGCCCGCACTCGCCTCCGGGTCCCTTCTGGGTGCGTTCGCGCTTTCGGAGCCCTCGGCAGGGAGCGACGCAGCGTCCATCCAGACTAGGGCGGCATCCAGGGATGATGGGAGTTGGAGCCTCAGCGGCACCAAGCGCTGGGTGACCAGCGGGGATAGGGCGGGTCTCGTCATCGTCTTCGCGGCGACCGAGAGGGAGGTGGCCGGCGAGCCGGAGAACGCCGCGGAGGGCGAAAGCTCCATGGGGGCCTTCCTCGTGGAGCGGGACAGCGAGGGCTATTCCGTCACCGGGAGAGAGACCACCATGGGGCTGCGCGCGTTACAGACCGTGTCGGTTGAGCTGGAAGACGTCCAGGTGGCGCCAGATCGCGTGCTGGGGGATCCGACTCAGGGCTTCCGCTATGCCCTGGAGGCTCTGAACGTGGGCCGCCTGGGAGTCGCCGCCCAGTCGGTGGGGGTCGCCCAAGCAGCGTTCGAGCATGCCACGGAGTATTCTGTGGAGCGGCACCAGTTCGGACAGGCCATCGCGGACTTCGGCGCGATTCAGTTCAAGCTGGCCGACATGGCCAGCCGAATCGCCGCCTCCCGGTCCCTACTCCACACTGCCGTGGCGAGCCTGGAAGCGGAGGGCGGGTGCGACGCCCGAGGTGCCGACGCGATCCCAGCCATGGCGGCCATGGCCAAGCTCACGGCCAGCGAGAGCGCCATGTGGGTCACCGACGAGGTCGTTCAGATCTTCGGTGGCTATGGTTACATGCGAGATTATCCCGTCGAGAAGTTGATGCGAGACGCCAAGGGCACGGAGATCTACGAGGGCACCAGCGAGGTCATGCGCCTCGTCGTAGCCCGCGAAATCCTGAAGGAGGCACGAAACGGGTCATGCACCTAGGCACGTCTATCGTCCGGCACACTCGGATTTCGGCAAACTCTTGAGGAAGAGGTCGACGGAGTGATGGAGATATTTGACGCGATGGCCAAGCGGGGTCACGAGCAGCTCGTCTTCTGGAGCGAGCCGTCCATCGGTTATAGGGGGCTCATAGCGATCCACGACACCACGCTGGGGCCGGCTCTCGGCGGCACCCGCTTTTGGAACTACTCGTCGGACGCCGAGGCCGTCACCGACGTTCTGCGCCTCTCCCGCGGAATGACCTACAAGGCCGCCATCACTGGCGTGAACCTGGGTGGCGGCAAGTCCGTGATCATCGGCGACAACCGGACCAACGAACGGGAGATGATCTTCCGCGCCCACGGCCGGGCGGTGGAGTCGCTCAAGGGGCGCTACATCACGGCCGAGGACGTCGGTACGTCGGTGGACGACATGGAGTACGTCCGCATGGAGACGGATTCCGTGACTGGCCTGAAAGAGGGCTCGGGTGACCCGTCGCCCATAACGGCGTTCGGAGTCTACCGGGGCATCAAGGCGTGTGCCCAGTGCCGCTACGGTAACGATTCGCTGGAGGGCAAGCACGTCGTCGTCCAGGGAGTCGGACACGTGGGATACCACCTGTGTGAAGACCTGGCGGCCGACGGGGCCAAGCTCACGGTCACCGACCTCGACGAGGGTCGGATCCAACGTGTCGTGGACGACTTCGGAGCCACGGCCGTCGGCACCGAAGAGGTGTACGACCTGGACGCGGACGTCTTCGCCCCGTGCGCCTTGGGTGCGGTCATCAACGACGACACCTTGAAGGTGCTCAAGGTGGACATCGTGGCGGGGGCCGCCAACAACCAGCTGGCTGAGGCGCGTCACGGCCAGGCGATTCACGACCAGGGGATTCTCTACGCGCCGGACTTCGTGATCAACGCAGGGGGGCTGTGCAACGTGTACGGTGAGCTGCAGGGATGGGCCCCGGAGCAGAGCACGAAGAAGGCCGGTGCCATCTACGACACGCTCCTCCGTATCTTCAAGAGGGCACGGGCCGAGAACATCCCCACCAGCGAGGCCGCGGACCGGGTCGCCCGGCAGCGCATCATGGAGGCACGCGAGCTCCGGCGCAGCCTCGTCTAGACGCTAGCCGCCACCGATGACACCCACCCGATCCTTCCGTCACAGGGGTGTATAGACCCGATCCATCTCTGTCGATAGCTTCGAGCCGCCATGGACCACTTGAAAAGCACAGACCCCGAGATCTTCGAGGCCATCCGAGCCGAGGCGGAGCGCCAGTCCACCCAGCTCGAGCTCATTGCCAGCGAGAACTTCGTCTCCCGGGCGGTTCTGCAGGCCATGGGGACCGTGATGGCCAACAAGTACGCCGAGGGGCTTCCGGGCAAGCGGTACTACGGCGGTTGCGAGCACGTGGACGTGGCGGAAGAGCTCGCCCGTAGTCGTGCCATGGAGCTCTTCGGGGCCGATCACGCCAACGTTCAAGCCCACTCCGGAGCTCAGGCGAACATGGCGGCGTACTTCGCCTTCCTGGAGCCCGGGGATAGAATCCTCGGAATGCACCTGAGTCACGGGGGCCACCTGACCCACGGATCGCCCGTGAACTTCAGCGGCCAGCTCTTCGAAGTGGTGGCGTACGGGATTCGCGAGTCCGATGGGCGAATCGACTACGACGCCCTCCGTGAGCAGGCATTGGAGGCGCGCCCGAAGATGATCGTGGCGGGGGCGAGCGCTTATCCTCGCATCCTCGATTTCGAGACCTTCGGCGAGATCGCACGAGAGGTGGAGGCTTGCATGATGGTGGACATGGCCCACATCGCGGGGCTCGTGGCCACCGAGCTCCATCCGAGTCCTGTGCCCCACTCCGACGTGGTGACCTCGACGACCCACAAGACGCTGCGGGGACCCAGGGGTGGGCTCATCCTCTGCAAGGAGGAGCACGCGAAGGCCATTGACAAGTCGGTCTTCCCGGGCACGCAAGGAGGCCCCTTCATGCACATCGTCGCAGCGAAAGCGGTGGCGTTGAGGGAGGCGCTGCAGCCCGACTTCAGGAGCTATCAGCGCCAGATCGTCGCCAACGCCCGGGCCCTTGCCGAGGGTCTGTTGGAGCATGGACTCTTCCTGGTTAGCGGGGGCACGGACACCCACCTGCTTCTCGTGAACCTTCGCAAGAGTCACGAAGAGCTCACAGGCAAAGAGGCAGAAAAGGCTCTGGAGCTGGCGGGGATGACGGTCAACAAGAACACGGTTCCGGGAGAGACCCGGTCCCCGTTCGTCACCTCGGGACTCCGCATCGGGACCTCTGCCGTGACGACCCGGGGGCTTCGTGAAGCCGACATGCGACAGATCGCTGATTGGATCGTCACCGTGCTGGCCGACCCGACCGACGAAAACATGATCAGCGGTGTTCGCGGGAAGATCGACGAGATGTGCCAGGCATTCCCGCTCTATCAAGAGCTTGCAGCACAGGTCTAGCGGCCACTAGCGTCCGGGCCAGCCTGGCGCCAGGACGACGAGCGCGTAACATTTCCCCTATGACCGAGCTTCAATTTGCCGAAGAGGTCTTGGATCAGCTCCAGGAAAAGCACCCCCGTTTTCACGGGAAGGCGTACCTCTTTCTGCTTTCGTCACTCCATCAGGTGATGGAAGGGCTGGATGAGCCTCGGCACATCTCGGGCCAGGAGCTGGCCGACGGGGTCCGTCGTCTCGCCTTGCATCGCTTCGGACCCATGGCCAGGACTGTTTTGCAGCATTGGGGTATCCACACGACCGAAGATCTGGGCGACATCGTCTTCGCGCTCGTCGACTGCGGTGTCCTGATCAGGCAGGACGGGGACAGCCCCGAGGACTTCCGCGACGTTTTCGACTTCGAGGAGGCATTCGAGCAAAATTATCCATGGAGTCCGGGGATCTGAAGGATGGGCCTTCGGGCCACATTCCACGTTGAGCACGACAACGGAGCAGCGCCTGCCCGTCTGCCGGTTCGCCGGCCGGGGGCTCGCCAAACTCATAACGCTGTGGGGAGGGGTTTGGACATGCCGGAAGAATCTGGGTTTCCTACTTGCCTGAAGTGCGAACCGGGGATCCTGTTACCCCTTTCGGATTATGGACGCGACGGTGCTGCTATCCGTTATAAGGCCTGGGTGTGCTCCAACCCTGAATGCGGGTTCAACATCCGGATCGATAATGGGGAGATTTCGCTGGGACGCAGCATCGGCCAGAGTTACAAGTAGGTCCCTTCCTCCTGTCCGGCCTGACCGGCGTTCAGTGCCCGCCAGCCGCCTCTTCTCGTCGTACCTGCCACCACTGAACTCGAGCTCGACCTGGCCTGCCCGCGGGTTGGCCCGGTGCGGCGGAAAGTCATGACGGGGATCCCTATCCGGCCCTTCGGAGGACCGTGCGTGTGGGCTCCTACCGGGGCGGAGGCGGCCGCGTTCGACCGCATGGCCATCGACGAGCAGGGCGTGCCCCAGGTCACCCTGATGGAGTGCGCAGGGCGATCCGCCGCACAGGTCCTCGATCGCCTCTTCCCGCGAGGCGAGGCCGTGGCGCTCATCGGGGCGGGAAACAACGGAGGCGACGGTCTCGTGCTTCTCCGAACGCTGCGCTCTTGGGGTCGACCCGTGAAGGCCGTGCTCGTCGCCGATCGCCCCGAGGACGATCCGCTGCTCCATGGCTGGGACGTGCCACTCCTGAGCGATGGCGGGGACGACGGGACCGGGGGTGCTCCCAGCGGCGGGGTAGGCGACGGACGGCTGCTTGACTCCATCCTGAGCGATGCCGCCGTTATCGTAGACGGGATCCTCGGCACCGGCATAAAGGGAGCGCCCCGGGCCCGCCAGGCCATGGCGATCCAGGCCATCAACCGATCCCCGCGCCCGGTCTTCGCGCTAGACGCACCCTCCGGCATCGATGCGGACACGGGGCGGATCGACGGGGAGGCCGTCGCTGCGCAGGTGACCGTGGCCCTGGGCTGGCCGAAGCTCGGCACCTTCCTACAGCCCGCCAGGACCAATGTCGGGCGGTTGATCGCCGTGGAGATCGGTTTTCCGCCCGCCGGCGAGAGCGCCTTTGGGGCGGTGGCGGTGACGCCTGCGTGGGCGTCCGAGCGGCGACCGCGGAGGGAGCCTAACACACACAAGAACCGGGTGGGTGTTCTACTCCTCGTTGCAGGCCGGTCCGGCATGGCGGGGGCGGCGGTAATGGCGGCCAGGGCAGCCCTGCGCGCAGGCATAGGCCTCCTTCGTGTCGCCTCGGCAGCGGAGAACCGGGAGATCATTCAGGGGTCGGTTCCCGAGGCTGTCTTCGTTCCTGGCGATGATCCGGAGGCGGTGAGGAAGGCGGCTGCGGCCTCACACGCCGTGGCCGCCGGTCCCGGTTTGGGAGATGGGGCCGAAGGGGCGGCGCTGCTCGAGGTGGTTCTCGAGGCCACCGACGGCCGTCCGACGGTGCTGGATGCCGACGCGTTGAATCCGGCGGCTTCCGGTGAGGGTCCCGGCGTGGGCAGTTGGGCCGAGGGACGGGAGGTGCTGGTGACGCCCCATCTCGGCGAGATGAAGGGCCTGTCGGGCCTGTCGGGAGAGACCATCGCGGAAGACAGGATGTCGGCCGCCAGGACCTTCGCGGCCCAGTCGGGTGCCACCGTTCTTCTCAAGGGCCTGCCGTCTATCGTCGCGCCCCCCCACGGCACGTGCTGGGTGGACACGGTGGGCACCTCTGATCTGGCCGCCGGGGGGATGGGGGACGTGCTCACGGGTGTGGCCGGGGCGCTTCTCGCCCAGGGCTCCGCGCCGGACGTAGCAGGCGCCCTCGCTCTCTACATGACAGGCAGGGCGGCGATCAGGGCGGACAAGGGCCCTGGCCTCACCCCGTCCGACGTCATCGAGGAGCTTCCCGCCGTGTGGGAGGAAGACGGCCCCGGTGAGACCGATCTGGGTCTGCCCTTCGTGATCTTCGACCAGGACGCCGCCAGGTGATGATGGCGCGGCCCCCCGGGGACTCGGGAGCGGACCGGACCACGCCCATGGGTCCGGGAGGAGAGTTCGATCTCATCCGTGCCCTACTCGGTGAGTCGGAATACCTGGGTCCCGCCGTGCTCGTGGGTCCCGGAGACGACGCGGCCGTGCTGCAGACAGGGCGACTAGTGGTGAGCACGGACCTGTCGGTGGAGGACGTACACTTTCGCAGATCGTGGATCTCACTCGAGGAGGTGGGCTTTCGCGCGGTTATGGTGGCAGCCAGCGACCTCGCGGCCATGGCTGCCAGACCTGTGGGCGTACTGATCTCTCTGGCCGTGTCGGCGGACGAGGCTGAGGCCGTATCGGCGGAGCTGGGCAACGGCATCCGCAGCGCTCTCAGGGATCTCGGGATGGCCCTGGTCGGCGGGGACCTCACGGCCTCACCCGGACCCGTCGTCCTCGACGTCACGGTGCTCGGGGAGGCGACCGAGCCGGTCTTGCGCCGGGGAGCTGTGGCCGGCGACGAGATCTGGGTGACGGGCGTCCTGGGTGGCAGCTCCGGAGCCGTTCGCGCATGGAATGCCGGCACGGAGCCGGGCCGCGGGCTGCGTGAGGCATTCGCGCGACCCGTCGCCCGTATCCAAGAGGCCCAATGGCTCGCCGAGCACGGCGACCTGCACGCCATGATCGACCTCTCCGATGGCCTTGCGGGGGATACGGGCCATCTGGCCGCGGCGTCCGGGGTGTGCATCGAGATCGAGTCCGATCTGATACCGATCCACTCTGAGCTGGACGTTCGCGGTGTCGATCTCGCCCTGTCCGGAGGGGAGGACTACGAGCTCTGCATCGCGTCTGCTCCCGGCGCCATGAGTCCTCTGGTGGAAGCATTCCGCGAGCGGTTCGAGACGCCGCTCACGCATGTTGGCCGTGTGCTAAAGGGCGAGGGCGTGCATATCGAGGGGTGGAAATCCCTCGGCGGGGATGGCAGCGGGGGTGGATTCGATCACTTCACGCCCAGGGAGGCCCCGTGCTGAGGTCGGCCTGGCTCCTCGCCGTCGGGGCTATCCTCACGGTATGGTATGCCGGCAAGGTCTACCTGCTATCGTACTTCGGAACGAAGGAAGCCGTTTTCCGGGCCTGCGACCCGGCGGCCCGGGGCTGGGCCCGGGCGATTCTCAGGCTCGCCGGCGTTCGCGTACGCGTGGAAGACGTGGACAACCTCGACCCGGACGGCGCGATGATCATCGTCTCGAATCATGAGTCGTGGTTCGACGTCTGGGCGCTGGCGGGTTGGCTGCCCATTGATGCCCGCTTCCTGGCCAAGAAGGAGCTCTCGGGGATTCCGGTGTTCGGTCGCGCGTGGCGCGTGTGTGGCCACATCTCTATCGATCGGGGCGACCTGGAGTCCGCCATCGAGTCGCTCACGCGGGCGGGCCAGCAGATCCGGGACGAAGGTCTGCACATGGTTCTGTTCGCCGAGGGCACTCGATCCGCCAACGGGGAGCTCCAGCCTTTCAAGAAGGGGCCCTTCGTTCTGGCCATCCAGGGGGGCGTGCCCATCGTTCCCGTGGCCATCATCGGAACCCGTCCCCTGATGCCCAAGGGGTCGTTCAGGATCGGGCGCGGCGAGATCCTGGTTCGGGTGGGGGAGCCCATCGACGTGACGGGCATGGAGCACGCCGATCGCGATCGGCTCACGCAGATGGCCCGCGACGCCGTGGTTGAGCTCAGGGGCGGCGAGGGCCGCACCTCGTCCCTGCCGGGCGAAGAGCCTGTGGATGCGGTCCTGGAGTCACCAGGATCGTCACCGCACCGTGATGCGGGGCTGGAGGGACTCCGGCCTCTCGACGAGGAGAGAATAGAGCGTGTCAGCGATCATTGAGGTCCGGGGCCGAGAGATCCTCGACTCACGAGGCAATCCCACGGTTGAGGCCGAGGTGCTCCTGGAGACGGGAGCTCGGGGGCGTGCCGCCGTTCCCAGTGGAGCGTCCACTGGAGAGCACGAAGCCGTCGAGCTCCGCGACGGGGATCCGGACCGATATCTGGGCAAGGGCGTCCTCAAGGCCGTGGAGTTCATCAACACCGAGATCCGTGAGGCCATACGCGGCTTCGAGGCTCGGGAGCAACTGGATCTGGACCGGACCATGGTCGATCTGGACGGGACCCCCAACAAGGAGCGCCTCGGAGCGAACGCCATTCTCGCGGTCTCGGTAGCGGCGGCCCGGGCGGCGGCCATCGAGAATCAGCTGCCCCTCTATAAGTACCTCGGAACCTCGGCATCGCACGTGCTCCCGGTGCCCATGATGAACATCCTGAATGGCGGCGCCCACGCCCCGAACAACGTCGACATCCAGGAGTTCATGGTGGTGCCCGTCGGCTTCGACAGCTTCTCCGAGGGCCTTCGCTGTGGTGTCGAGGTCTTCCACCACCTGAAGAGGATCCTTTCCGAGAAGGGCCTCAACACGGCGGTTGGAGACGAGGGTGGGTTCGCTCCCGATCTGCGCAGCAACGAGGAGGCCGTGGAAGTGGTCCTGAGCGCCATCGAAAGGGCTGGGTTCCATCCCGGCGACGACGTGGTGCTGGCTATCGATGCGGCGGTCAGTGAGTGGGTCGAGGGGGACGAGTACGTGTTCAGGTGGTCCTCGGGAGAGCGCCGCGACGCCGCCGGCATGGTGGAGTTCTGGACCGACTGGATCGATCGCTACCCACTCCGTTCCCTGGAAGACCCGATGGGGGAGAACGACTGGGAGGGGTGGGAGCACCTCACCGACGCGGTGGGCGGGAGCATCCAGATCGTCGGGGACGACATCTTCGTCACCAACGTCAAGAAGCTCGAGAGAGGCATCCGGAACGGGGTCGCCAACGCAGTGCTCGTGAAGGTGAACCAGATCGGGACCCTCACTGAGACCCTCCAGACGATTCAGCTCGCCGACGACTCGGGCTACAAGTCTGTCATCTCCCACCGGTCCGGCGAGACCGAAGACACCCTGATCGCGGACCTTGCGGTTGCCACCGGAGTGGGACAAATAAAGACAGGGAGTGCCAGTCGGACGGACCGTGTGGCCAAGTACAACCAGCTCCTCAGAATCGAGGAGGCGCTGGGCGCCTCGGCCACGTATCCGGGACGGAGCCTTTGGTCCAAGTAACACGACTTATCCTACCGGCTTTGGTCGGGCTCGCCGTGTACTTCGCGGTGTTCGGTGGGGAGTACTCCCTCTTCGAGGTCCGGCAGGCGCGGGCGGAGCGCGAGGAGGAGGCCGAGCGACTCGCGGAGCTCAGGCGGGCGAACGACTCGCTTCGTGCCTGGGGGGACTCCCTCGAATCCGACTCCGCCGCCATCGAACGACTCGCCCGCGAGCGCTACGGGATGATCCGCGAGGGCGAGGTTCTCTACCGAATCGCCCTGCCGGCCGATTCCACGGAGGACCTTGAGGGCCGCTGAAGCGATATCTTCGAGGGGGCCTCGGGCAAGGCGTCCCCGTGCAGCCGAACGTCCTCGTCCGGTGAGCCGTCCCGCAGCCGCCTGCCTAGGCGTCCTCCTCGGGGCCCTCGGTGTCGGGGCCCTCGGTGTCCTCGTCCGATCCATCCGACTCGGCAGGGACCGTAGCCGGTTCGGAGGCCGGGTTGCCACTCCCGATGCCCAGGAACGCCTTCGCGGCCTCGGCGAGGATGGCCTGATCGGCGCCCGCCGGCAGCGCCAGTCCCTCGCTGGCTGCGGTCAACGCCTCGTGCGAGGGTCGCTCACCGGATTTCCAACGCGCCCCGGCCTCGACGATGGGCTGGAACAGGTCCATGGGGATGGGGAACACCGTCGTGGAGTTGTTCTCAGCCGCGATCTCGACCATCGTCTGCAGGAACCGGAGCTGGATGGCTACCGGATAGTGCTGGATGATCTCTGCCGCCTCGGCGAGCTTCGCCGCGGCCTGGGCCTCGCCGGCGGCGGAGATGACTTTGCCGCGGCGCTCCCGCTCTGCCTCGGCCTGCTTGGCCATGGCGCGCTTCATCTCGTGAGGGAGGTCGATGTCCTTGACCTCGACGGACGTGACCTCAATGCCCCAGGGGTCCGTCCCCTCGTCGATGATCCGGCAGACGACCTCGTTGATCTTATCACGCTCCACCAAGATCTCGTCGAGCTCCGATTGGCCGATGACGCTCCTGAGGGTGGTCTGGGCGAGCTGGCTCGTGGCGAAGTAGTAGTCCTCGATCTCCACCACGGCCTTGGCCGGGTCCGCCACCCGGAAGTACACGACCGCGTTCACCTTAACACTGACATTGTCCTTCGTGATGGTGTCCTGGGGTGCGATGTCCAGCGCAACGATGCGGAGGTCCATCTTCTTCATGCGCTCGATGGCGAAGGGGACCAGGAAGATGAGACCGGGGCCCTTGGCCCGGGTGAGCTTCCCGAGGCGAAAGATCACTCCCCGCTCGTACTCGTAGAGGATGCGAAGGCTGGAGAGCAAGGCCACTCCCGCTACGACGGCTGCGGGGATTAGAAAGGCTCCGAAGTCCATGAGACGACCCCTCTTGCCAGGAATGACTGTTGTCGTGTCGCACGTAGACTACGTGCCTGGAAGAGTACCCCTTCACCCCTGAAATGGCTCGCCGAAACCGTGCCCGAGCATCTTCGGATCTACATTACGAATGCCGCACGAAGGGGCCGGGATCCATCTTGACACCCCTGAGGCCTCCTTTGAGCTTTCGGGGCACGAAAACATGGGGGCGGAGTAGCTCAGCTGGTTAGAGCAGCGGAATCATAATCCGCGTGTCGGGGGTTCGAGTCCCTCCTCCGCTATTCGAGTCTGCACAACGGTTTTCGCCTCTCGGGCACCCTCGCTCGGGAGGCTCTTTTCGGGTTCGTGGCTGACTCGTGGCTGACAGCGGCCCGGAGAATGCCTAGACATCGGGGGGTAGCCGGTTGAGCCGACGACGACAGGAAAAGAAGAAGCAGAAGCGAGTGGCCTCTCCCCCACCGACACCACAACCATCTCAGCAGGTAACGAATATGCCGAAGATGCTGGCAGCGCCGCCGGACGACAAAGCGACACTCGACGATCTTCTAACCAAGCTCGAAGGCGGACCGGTTCGCATCTGAGGAGCCTTCAATACCGGTGGCGTCCAGTCCAATTTGTCCCACATGGGTATGCCCATCTCCCGAATCTGAGCCGGGCGGTGGGGCGTGGACATGGTTTGATGGGACAGATACTCAGTAGGGCCAACCGCCCCGAACGCCGCTGGGGACGCTCGGGTCTCATCGCTCAGACTGGTCGCCGATGCTATCTTCGTAGCATAGAATCAGCGGAGTTTCCTACCTCATGGCTGCGAGCCACGGAACCGCCTCAGCATGATGTTGTCAACCTGAATGGTTCCCTCGTGAACCTCGACTAGACCAACATGGCCCGACCGATAGGTAGGGTCAGTAACTGAAAGTATCCGCCGCCCATCTAGAAACGCCTCAATTCGAGCTCCATTGGCTCGGAGTCGAATCTTGTGGTCACCGGCGGTTGGCAGGGAACCCTCGGCCACGCCTATGACTTCATCACCGCTGGCACGGCGCACAATGAGCGTTAGCGCGTCCAAGAAGTAGCCATCGACCCCGTCGGGGTCAGCCCGGAAGAGGATCCCAACCAAACCATTCTGGAAAGTCCCGCCTGGCAGGAACGTAGCGTCAAAGGTCAGATCGAAGTTGTGAAGCGCCTCTGGGGACACAAACGCCTGGTTCTGGAGGGCCGGGTCCGGTAAAGAGACATGGTACACACTTAAGTAAAGGGACATGGGTTACAGTCGGCACCTCTGAAAGGAGGAGGCCGATGCCGTTCGAGGAGACTCATGTCATGGAAGAGAGAACGCGGTTTATCGAAGAAGCCCATCGCAGTCTTCGGAGCTTTGCTGCGGTGTGCGATCGATACGGGATTAGTCGCAAGACGGGCTACAAGTGGATGGATCGATGGCGGCGAGCCGGGCCAGCAGGTCTGGAGAATCGAGCGAGTCGACCCGGGCATTGCCCATGGGCTACGCCTAGTGAGGTGGTCGAGACGATCCTCGAGGTTAGACGCAAGTATGACGACTTCGGGCCGAAGAAGATCCGGTGGTACCTGCAGACGCATCGGCCGGAGCTAGCACTGCCCTCACGACAGACGATGCACAACATCCTGGTGCGTCACGACCTGGTGCCGAGGCGTCGGCGAAGGGTGCGCCGCTGGCACCCGGGTCGACCCGATACCAACGCATCTGAACCGAACGGGACGTGGACGGCCGACTTCAAGGGCGAGTTCCCGATGGGTGACGGTGAGCTGTGCTACCCGCTTACTGTGCAGGACATGCATTCGAGGTTCGTACTGGAGTGTTGGGGTCGTCCGGACGTGACAATCGACGGCGTGATCCCAGTGTTCACGCGGCTATTTCGCCAACACGGTCTACCCGAACGGATCCGTACGGACAACGGCACTCCCTTCGCTTCGAACGCACTAGGCCGTCTCTCTCGGCTGTCCGTGTGGTTCATTCAGGTGGGCATTCTGCCTGAGCTCATCGAGCCTGGCTGCCCTCAGCAGAACGGCAAGCACGAGAACATGCACCTGGTGCTAAAGAGGCGTACCACCCGACCTCCGAGCTCCAACATGCGGACCCAGCAGCAAGCGTTTCGAAGATTCAGGAAGCTCTACAACGAAGTCCGGCCTCACGAGGCGTTGGACGGTGCCGTGCCCTCCAATCTCTACCGACCCTCACCTCGACCCTTCCCGAAGCAACTCGACCCGGTCACGTATCCGGGCCACTTCGAGACCCGGCTCGTCAGCACGAACGGTGGCATCCGCTGGTACGGGGACCGTGTGCCCGTCGGCCGACTCTTCGCTGGGCATGAAGTCGGACTGGAAGAGATTGACCACGGTCTCTTTGAGGTCTACTTCGGACCCATCTGGCTAGGACGCTTTGTTGAACCCAAACGCCTCATCTTCGACTCCCTCGGACGAGGGAAGAGACGAACTGGAGGCACTTGCAAAGGACGGAGAACTGTTACTCAGGTCTCTTGACTTAACTGTTACCCAGGTCCTTTACCGCTCACCTCCTGCATTTGGTATACGAGGTTACCAGTGCCATCGTCAATTACGGTGCCGAGTTGAGCATTATTGAAGAGGCCCCCCGTGCCAGCGAAGAAGCCATCAGCGACCCCATCCTCGAAGTCCTCGTCAACAACCACTGGATCGCTCAGCTCAGCTCGATACGCGACGGACACCTCCGGTATCGTCAGCTCTGGCTCGGTGGCATTCTGACAGCCGGTGAGAAGGACAGCGGCGAGTGTAACGAGGGCGCGGCTTTTCATGATGGCCTCCGGTGGACGAAACTACCCAATGACCTCGAAAATCAGGAGCCTCGGCGGTCTCGTCGTCGGGCGGCCCGATACGTCACAGTGGTAAAGGCAAGAAACGGGCCGGGGGGAGGCTTTGAAGATATGGCTAGATCGTCCGATCTTCAGGGCCGAGAGTGCAGTTGTAAAGCGACAGGGTGTGGGTCTCTCGCCACAACGGCCAGTCCCATTGTATTCCCCACGGAAACGGCCACCCCCATCGTTCGGAGGTGGCCGTCTTGTCGTTCAGGAAGCGACCAGAACTGTCCTCTAAGCCACGAGGACGCTCCAGCCTACCCCAGGGGGGGATACCGAACACAGCCCTAAGACGCTCAGAACCGGTTTGCCGTTCGGATGGCGGCCCATGAATCCGCATGAACCGGCAACTCAAAGAGACCATCTGGGGCACATGACGCAGGTTGGGTCTACCGCGACAAGTGGATCCGTCTTCTTCGACCGGAATGGGCTACTCTATTAGTCATGGCAGGCTGAGAGCGATCAGCTCCGCGTCGGCGTCCACGCCTCCGCTGGCGAACACGATATATTGCTTCCCGCCGGCCATATAGGTCATCGGCGCGCCCATGACGCTGCTAGGGATTTCGATGGTAGCCAACAACTCCCCGGTGGCTTTGTCGTAGACGTAGAGGCCCCATGCACGATTCGTGAGTTCACCAGCGTGTTCCTGGCCGACATCCCAGCCTAGTGGCCCGAATCGCCTAGTGTTGGGCGCCTCCTGGCCTACGAACAAGAGCGTCTTGGTGAGCAACGGCGCACCGCGCTGGTGCCAACCGAGCCGAGGCAAGTCGAGTCCGGCCAGCGCGGGATGGTCGCGGGGCCCCTCCCCGAGCGGCTCGACCCACTCGATCTCACCGGTGTTCATGTCGTAGGCGGTGACGCGCCCGTACGGTGGCTTGATCCACGGAAGGCCTTGCGGACCGAAGGCCAGCGATTGCGCTCTGACCGAATCCTGCTGAGATGGCTCCTCGCTCGGCGCGAGCTGCATGATCGCCGGCCAGGTGATGGAGGGTACATAAAGCATCCCGGTTTCGGGATCGTAGGCCGCGCCGTGCCAGTTGGCGCCGCCCAACACTCCCGGCAGATACGCGGCCAACCCCAGAATCGGAGGCTCAAAGAAATCGAGCAATCGCACGCCTTCGAGCGCCTGGATCGCTTGCGCGCGGAGCTCAGGAGTGAAATCGATCAGGTCGTCTACACTGGAGCCTTGTCGCTCGAAGGGCGCCGGCTTGGTCGGAAATGGCTGCGTCGGAGAGGCCCGCTCCCCGGGAACGGTGGAAGCCGGTACTCGACGCTCCTCGATCGGCCACACGGGTTCACCCGTGACACGATCCAAGACATAGACGAAACCCTGCTTGCTGACTTGAGCAACAGCCTTGATGCGGCGCCCGTCAACGGAGATGTCGACCAGGATCGGTGCCGACCCGAAGTCGTAGTCCCAAAGGCCGTGATGCACCGCTTGAAAGTGCCACACACGCTTACCGCTTCGGTAATCCACCGCAACGAGGCTCTCGGCGAAGAGGTTGTCACCGGGGCGGTGGCCACCATAAAAATCGTTGGTCGGTGTGCTCGTGGGCAGATAGACGAGCCCGAGATCTTCGTCTGCGCTCATGGTCGTCCAGACATTGGTGTGTCCCGCGGTCTCCCACGAGCCTTGCTCCCAGGTTTCGTTGCCGAACTCCCCCTCCTGAGGGATAGTGACGAAATCCCAAAGGTGCTCGCCTGTGCGGGCGTCCCAAGCACGAACGTCGCCGGGAGCGGGCAGACTGGTCTCGAAATCGGTTATCGACGACCCCGTGATGATGATGTCGTCGACCACAAGCGGTGGAGAACTGATCGCTATGTGATTCCGATCGACGGGGCGCCGGAGTCCGGCCAACAGGTCCACGAACCCGTCGTCACCGAAATTGCCGATCGGCTCGCCGGTAGCCAAGTCCAATGCTACCAGCCGAGCATCGGACGTGCCCAGCACGATGCGAGCGCGGCCATCTCCCGCCCAATAGCTGACACCGCGGTGGATGAACGTGCCGAACGAGGGGTCGGCGGCGGCGTAGCTTCGGGGATCGAAGGTCCAGAGCGTCTCGCCGGTCGTCGGGTCGATCGCGGCTACCTGGCTCGCCGTCGTGCTGGCATACAACACACCGTCGACGACGAGGGGAGTAGTCTCGTAGATGGATTGGAAAGCACCCGACTCCTTCGGTGCGAGGTCGCTGGCCGGCGACCGCCAGCGCCATGCGACCTGTACTTGGTCGACGTTGTCCCGGTCGATCTGGTCGAGGCTCGAGTACTTACGGCTGAAAAGGTCGCCCCCGTACACGGGCCACTCAGGCCCGGCTGTGGGCGGGCCGGTACGCTGGGAGCTCGGCGGCGCGTCAGAGCAGGTAGAGAGAACGACAACCGTACCGAACGCGAAACACAGTTTCTGTGATCGACGTTGCGTCGAACACGGTGATTGCCTCAATACCTGTAGATGATGGACCCCTCGGCGTCGCGATTACGCCGGATGGAGCCATCGCCTACGTGACCAACGTCCGAGGGGACTACGTTTCTCTGATCGACTGCGCCACGAACACTCTGATTGGCGTGCCAATCGGAGTAGATCGCAGTCCAATAGCTGTGGCGATCACTCGGTAATCAGCGTTTCCGTGGAGGAGGCTTGACACCAAGGGCCTAGCCACTCTCCTCGTCTGCCTCAGCCTGTTTGGCCGGTGGCGGAGTCAATGCCGTGGCTCATAGGATGGTGAGGAGTCCGAATAAACGATTCCTACGCTTCGGGTCAGCTAGTGGGCCGAGTTCTAAACCTGGACGGCCATCCAATTAACGGCGCCACCGTCGAAGGCAGGTCGCCTGCTTAGCTTCCGGTCGACATCTTGGTCGCGCGGCAGAAACTGCGCGCGACGCTAGGAGGTCCGTATCACGCCGTCCGTTTCGCCATCGAGGGATCCGAGCCGACGCCGGTTCCTCCAGCACTCCGCGTCGTGTGGCGCCCACTTCCTGCTGGCATCGAACTTCGCTCCCTCCTTCGTGCGAGAGGCTTTCGCGGGGTCGCCCAGAGGCGTGGTCCGGGCCGTGGAGCCGTGGGGTCGCATCGAGGAGATCGCCGAGGGCGTCTGGGTGGTGGTTTCGACGCCTCTGAAGGAGGGAGACTTCACGACGCTTTCCAACGGCGGCTTCATCGTGGGCCGCGATGGGATTCTGGCCGTGGAGGGATTGGCCAGCGTCGAGGGGGCAACGTGGGTGGGTGACGCCGCGGAGCGACTCACCGGCCGCCGGCCCACCCATGTGGTGCTCAGCCACCATCACGGTGACCACTCGGTGGGGCAGAGCGGATACCGCGCCCGGCCCGGTGAGCTGCGGGTCCTGGCCACCCACGAGACCCATCGGCTTCTCGCAGGCGAGGAGCGGGAGCGGCTGCTCCCCAACCTGATCATCGCGGATACGGAGCGGGTCACCGAGATCGATTTGGGCGGTCGTGTGGTTCGCGTTACCGTTCGTGAGGGACACACCTCCAGTGACGTTACGGTGGAGATAGACGATCCGAGGGTCGTGTGGTGTGGCGACCTCGTCTGGAACGGCCTCTTCCCGAACTATCGTGACGCCCGCCCCACGCGCCTGATCCGCCACGTACGTGAGATCCTCCTCGACCCTCAGGCGCTCTACGTGCCCGGTCACGGTGACACGTCCGACCTGGCCGGGCTCGCTCCTTACGTGGATCTCCTTGAGGATGTGGGAATGGCGGCCACTCGGGCGGTGGAGGCCGGGATCCCGGTGGCCGAAGCGGCCCGAGCCTATTCGGTGCCCGAGTCCCTGGGCGAGTGGGCCATGTTCAATGCCAGGTACTACGAGGTGGCCTTCGGCGCGTGGGAGCGGGATCTCCGGGGTGGCGGATGAGCTCCACCGTAGCTCTGGTCACAGGTTCTTCATCCGGGATCGGTCGCGCACTGGCCCTGCACCTGGCCCAGCAGGGGTACTCCGTGGGGCTGGCGGCACGCCGTGAGGACGCTCTCCAGGCCGTGAAGGAGGAGATCGAGGCCCGTGGTGGGAGGGCTCGGGCGTTGGCGTGCGACGTTACGGATCCGGAAGCCATGCACCGGGCCGCGCGAGCGTGCCAGGAAGCCCTGGGGCCCGTCGACCTTCTCGTGGCCAACGCCGGGGTAAGCGAGGGCACCGATACTCATCGCCTGGTGGCGGAAGATGTTGAACGCCTCATGCGGGTCAACTTTCTTGGTGCCGTCTACGCCGTGGAGGCAGTGCTCCCCGGCATGTTGGAGCGGAAGGGAGGCCATCTCGTGGCCGTGTCCAGCCTAGCGGGATTCGGAGGCCTTCCGAAGACGGCGGCATATGCGGCATCGAAAGCGGCGCTCCGGGTCTTCTTCGAGAGTCTTCGCCTCGATCTGAAGGACGATCCGGTGGACGTCACCGTGATCTCGCCAGGGTACGTGCGCGCCTCCGAGACGTCGAGGCACGTGGACAAGAGGCCCTTCCTGGTCGAACTCGACGACGCGGTGGAGCGGATGTACGGAGCTATCGCCACCCGTCGTCCTTCACTGCTTTTCCCTGTGCCCCTCTCTTCCGCCGTCTGGGCGGGCCAAGCGCTACCCCGCGGCCTGTACGACCGGTTGGCGGCGCGGATACGCCGGGACAGGCGGGAGTAGGCTCTCACGACCGCGTAGTGCGGAGTAGCGGCCGGGCTACGACGGTCCGTAAGTTGCCCCGGTGGGCGCTCATCCCAACGACCTCGAGGAGTCTGCGATATGGATTATGGAGCCAAGGCATTGCTCGATGAACGAAGAGAGGAATTGGCACGGGCGCTGGGCCGCAAGCTCACGGTTCCGACTCCGTCCGACGGCCCTGAGCTGTCAGCCTCCGAGCGAGAACACCTCAAGGCCGGGGCCACCGACCTATACGTGAACGAGCTCGCCTGGGAGAATATCACAGACGAGGAGCAGGTCGAGGGAGAGCCCTTGTCCGAGTTGACGTTCCCCGGATTCCTCGCCTATGTCCGTGCCCTGCTCCTCGATCAGGTCATGCCCGACTCCCTGGCTCCCGCTAATCCCCGACCGGAAGTCGTAGAAGAGGTGGTGGGGTTCCTGGCCGAGCGTGTCGTGGGGCTCCAGGACCCGAAGGAGGACCCCGAAGACGAGGACGCCTTACGGACGGAGCGGGATCTGGCTCTGACCGACCGGCTCCTCGACCTGGTGCTCTTTCGTCTCCACGGGGTCGACCCGGCCGACGTAGAGGGCTTCAGGGACGGGGCGTCAGCGTCCTGAATCGTCGGACCCGTGGCCTCACTCCAAAGGCGGCGACCAGGCCATTCCTACCTGGCTGGCAGTCCGCTCTTCATCGCCCACCGGGGCGGGGGCCACATGGCCCCGGAAAACACCATGGCGGCCTTCCGACTTGCTGTGGAAGGGTGGGGTGTCGACATGCTCGAAACCGACGCGCACCTGACCGCCGACGGCAAGGTCGTGCTGATCCACGACGCGACGGTGGATCGGACGTGTAATGGAACCGGGCCCATCGCCTCCATGTCGTGGCAGCAGGTGAAGGCCCTTGACGCGGGCTTCCATTTCCGAGACTTCGACGGCGAGACGTCGTTCCGGGGAAAGGGTATTCGCGTGCCCTCCCTGGAGGAGGTCCTCGACGCCTTTCCGGACACACGGGTGAACGTGGAGACGAAGTCTCCGGAGGTGGCACGCCCCCTCCTGGAGGTGATCCGCCGGCATAACGCCGCGCATCGGGTGTTGGTGGCGGCTGAGGTGGAAGCCTGGCGCAATGACGCTCATGGCTACACGGGGCCATGGGGTGCCTCTCGGCGGAACATCGCCTGGTTCTGGTGTGCCAGCCACGCACGGATGGTGGGGACGCTGCGACCCAGGTTCGATGTCCTTCAGGTGCCCGAGCGCTGGCGTGGTCTGCGGGTGGTGACACCGAGGTTCATCTCCCAGGCCCATCGCCTCAACGTCGCCGTCCACGTATGGGTGGTGGACGACGAGGAGGATATGCGACGACTCCTCGACTGGGGTGTCGACGGCCTCCAGACCGACCGTCTCGACATCCTCGCACGGGTCCTGGCGGATGTGGCCCGCCGCCTTTTCGCCTCTCCCTCATCCGAGGTCGAAGTCGAGGGATGAGCCATCAGCATGCGCTGGCGCGTGACTTCGAGGAGCACGTGGCCCAGCGAGGGTGCTTCTCAGAGGGTGACAAGATCCTCGTGGCCGTGTCCGGGGGGCTGGATTCCCTCGTTCTGCTTCATCTTCTGCGATTCACACCGGGACTTCCCAGACTCCATCTGATCGTCGGGCACTTCGATCACCGTATGCGGCCCGAGAGCTCAGGCGACGCCTCGTGGGTCCGTGGAGTGGCCCAGGCTTGGGATCTTCCCTTTCGTGAGGGCGTGGCGGAGGCCGGCCTCGCCGGCGAAGAGGAGGCCCGAGAGGCCCGCTACGAATTTCTGGAAGCGGAGCATCGAGCGTTGGGAGCCCGGTGGATCGTCACTGCCCACCACGCCGACGATCAAGCGGAGACCGTGCTCTTCCGTATCGCTCGTGGCACGGGCCTTCTCGGCCTCGCAGGCATTCCGGAGCAGAGGGCACCGGGAATCCTGAGGCCTCTGCTACGGTTCAGGCGGGATCGCCTCGCACGGTATGCGGAATCCGTAGGAATCGAGCCGCGCCTCGATCCGTCCAACGAAGATCCTGCCTTCGCCCGGAACGTGATCAGGCACGAGGTACTGCCCCGCCTCGAGGCCGCGGTAGCCCCCGGCACTCGGGGCTCCCTGGTGCGGTTGGCGCGCATCGCCCAGAGAGAAGAGAGGGCGTGGCAGTCGATCCTCGCAAAGCTCCTGGACGACTTGATCGTGGAGGCGAGCGATGCCCGCATCGTCGTTGATCGGGTCTCCTGGCTCGCGTATGATTCGGAGGTTCATGCCCGCGCGTTGCGGGCGCTCTCGGCCCGCCTGGGGGTACGGCTCGATGAGGCCGGAACTCGGGCGGCCGTTGCGTTTACAAGCGCGGGCGCTAGCGGTAAGGAGCACTGGATCACAGGGCTCCTCAGGTTGCACCGCGCGTTCGATCATCTCGTGCTCGAGCTCATCAAGGAGCGAGGCGACGACGGCTCGCTCGAGATCGGCGAACCCGGAGAGGGTCGAGGGGGTTTCGTGATTAGAGGGCGGGACTGGTCGGCCACTTGGTCGCTCACCGAGGCGCTCGAGGGAACGTGGGTCGAGCGGTTCTCCCTGGCAGAGCTGGAGTTTCCCCTCCGGATGCGGGGGTGGAGCCCCGGAGACCGGGTGCGGTACTCGTACGGATCCAAGAAGCTGAAGAAGGTCTTCGGGGAGGCACGCGTACCCCTGGATGAGCGGTCTCGGGTCCCCGTCGTGGTGGACAGCTGTGGCCGCGTGCTTTGGGTTCCCGGCGTGTCTCGCTCATGCCAGCACGTCCCGGCCGAGGAGGAAAGTGCGTTCGCCATTTCGTTGTCCACATCGGAGGTTCGGTGACTACCCAGGCGAGGTTGGGGGGACAGGTGCTGACCCGCATCGTCTACTCGGAGGAGGCGATCGCTCGGCGCGTCGAGGAGATGGGTCGAGAGATCACGGAGACCTACACCGAGGACGACAATCTGCTGGTGCTGGGCCTGCTAAAGGGCTCGTTCATATTCCTGGCCGACCTGGTGCGATCCATCGACCTGCCGCTTCATGTCGACTTTCTGGTGGCGTCGAGCTACGGCAGTAACACCATGAGCAGCGGCCGCGTACAGCTTCTCTATGATTCGGAGGCGACGCTGGAAGACCGGGCGGTGATCATCGTCGAGGACATCGTCGACAGCGGAAACACCATGAACCGCCTCGTCCCGCTGCTGGAAGAACGAGGTCCCAAGAGCCTGGAGATCTGTGCCCTTCTGCACAAGCGCATCAGCCAGCTTGCGAAGGAGCCCCGCTGGGTGGGCTTCGACGCCCCGCGGGAGTTCTTGGTGGGCTACGGGCTGGATTTCAGCGAAAACTTCCGCCACTTGCCCTATATTGCAAGCTTGTGAGCGTCGGTGCGACTCAGACGCCTTTCCAGGTGTAGCAGAAACACATGGCTGAACAAGACCCGCTTCGCACGCCGAACGACGGATCTCCAATGAGCCGGTTCTCAAGGACCGGTGCCTTCTGGCTGCTCCTCGTCCTCATGACGGCTCTCGCCTTCCAGTTCATGCGGGGGCAGAACGACGTGGCCCTCGAGTTCACGTACACGGAATTCAAGGCGCAGCTCGACGCGGACAACATTCTCGAGGTTACGGTCGTCGAGAGCCGCCTGATCGAGGGAGAGCTGCGGGCGCCGCGGATCGAAGAAGGCCGAGAGTTCCAGAAGTTCACAGTGATGCTCCCGGGCGAGATCACTCCCGATCTCCTCGCCGACCTGGAGCAGCACGAGATCGAGATCTCGGGTAAGCTGGAGACACGCGGTTGGGGGACCCTCCTACTGGGGGTGTTGCCCTGGCTGCTCTTCATCGCGTTTTGGATCTGGATCTTCCGCACCATGCAGGGTGGGGGAAACAGGGCGTTCCAGTTCGGACGCTCCAAGGCGAAGCTACTCGCGCCGGACACGCCCACGGGCACCTTCGCAGACATCGCCGGGGCGGACGAAGCGAAGGAAGAGCTCGAGGAGATCATCGAGTTCCTCAAGGACCCGCAGAGGTTCTCGCGCCTCGGTGGCCGGCTGCCCAAGGGTGTCCTGCTCGTGGGTCCTCCGGGCACCGGAAAGACGCTGTTGGCCCGCGCCGTGGCGGGAGAGGCCGCGAGACCGTTCTTCCAGATGTCCGGGTCCGACTTCGTCGAGATGTTCGTCGGTGTGGGAGCGTCCCGGGTCCGTGACCTGTTCGAGCAGGGCAAAGCCCACGCCCCCTGCATCATCTTCATCGACGAGATCGACGCGGTGGGACGACATCGTGGAGCCGGCCTGGGAGGCGGGCACGACGAGCGCGAGCAGACCCTCAACGCCCTCCTGGTCGAGATGGACGGCTTCGAGGCCAACGAGGGCGTGATCCTGCTGGCGGCGACCAATCGACCCGACGTTCTGGACCCAGCCCTCCTTCGGCCCGGCCGTTTCGACCGCCAGGTCGTAGTGGACCTCCCGGACATCAGGGGCAGAGAAGGGATCCTTCGGGTCCACGCCAAGAAGCTACCGCTGACCGGAGACGTGGAGCTCAAGTCCGTGGCCAAGGGCACTCCGGGTCTCAGCGGCGCGGATCTGGCCAACATCTGTAACGAGGCGGCCCTCCTGGCTGCTCGCGACGGCAGCAACAAGGTGAGCAACGCCCACTTCGAAGAGGCGAAGGACAAGGTCATGCTCGGGGCCGAGCGGCGCAGCATGGTGCTCACGGAGTCGGAGCGGAGGCTCACGGCATACCACGAGGCGGGCCACGCCGTTGTCGGCCTCCGTCTGCCCGGCATGGACCCGGTCCACAAGATCACCATCGTGCCTCGTGGGCGGGCCCTCGGCATCACCGCGAGCCTGCCGGAGGAAGACCGCCACTCGTATACGAAGGAGTGGCTCCAGGGGCAGCTGTGCATGCTCTTCGGGGGGCGTGTCGCCGAGGAGATGGTCTTCGGGCCCGACCAGATCACCACGGGAGCGGGCAACGACATCGAGAGGGCCACGGCCATGGCCCGCCAGATGGTGACCCGCTTCGGCATGTCCGACCTCATCGGTCTCATGGCCATCGGGCAGGCGGATCAGGAGGTCTTCCTGGGCCGTGACCTGATCCAGCGCCGGGAGGTGTCGGAGCACACGGCCCAACAGGTCGATCAGGAGATCAAGCGCGTGCTTGACGAAGCCCACGAAAGCGCTCGGGCGCTGGTCGCCGAGCACCGGGATCTGTTGGAGGAACTGGCCCAGGCGCTCCTGGACCGGGAGACGCTGGATGCCGCCGAGATCGCGGCTTTGGACGCCGGCGGGGAGTTCCCGTCCCTGGCGACCCCCGAGGACGACGAGGAGGGCGAGGGAGCGGCCTCTTCATCCGACGCCACCGACGATTCTCTCGTCAAGGAGGCCGCGGCGGAGGACACTGCCGTCGAGGAGGGCGCGGCGAAGGACACTGCCGTCGAGAAAGGCACGGCGGAGGACACTGCCGTCGAGGACTCGAGCGCCGAGGAGTCGAGCCCCGACACCGTACGCACCCCCGCGGTCCGGCTCCGTGCCGAGGATCCGGAGGCAGGCGCCTCCAGATAGCTGATCCAAAGTGTCCCGACTCTGGAATCAGCTGCAGTTCTTCCTTCCGGGGCCGCTCGACCTCCTCCAGATCCTCATCGTCGCGTTTCTGCTCTACAGGATTCTGCTGATCATCCAGCGAACCCGGGCGATGCAGATCCTTCTAGGACTGCTCGTCCTGGCTGCAGCGTATCTCGTCTCCCAGGTCCTCCGGCTGACCCTGATCGAGTACATCCTGGAGTCGGTCTTCAGTTACGGGGTCATTGCGGCTCTCGTCGTGTTCCAGCCCGAGCTGAGGACCGCCTTGAGCCGTCTCGGCCGGAGTCGCCTGGTCCGCATGGTCAATCCGATGCAGGAAAGCCAGCTGATCGACGAGATCGTCCACGGTGTCGAAGAGCTCTCTCGCAGGAAGATGGGTGCCATCATCGCCATCGAGCAGGAGGTCGGCCTCGACGAATACGGTCATACCGGTAGCCGGGAGAGGGTCCGCGTTTCATCCGAGATGCTTCAGACGATCTTCACGCCCGGGAGTCCCCTGCACGACGGAGCGGTGATAGTGGTGGGAGACGAGATACGGGCAGCCGGTGCGATCCTTCCTCTGACCCAGTACGCGGTCGCCGACAAGTCCCTGGGTACCCGCCACCGTGCGGCCATCGGCCTCAGTGAGGAGACCGACGCTCTGGTCGTAGTGGTCAGCGAGGAGACCGCCCGTGTATCGGTGGCGCAGCACGGCCGGCTGGAGCGGGATGTGGAAACGGCGCGACTCAGGGAGATCCTCGGTGGTACGTTACGCGAACGCCCGGCGGCCCTGGCCCCAACCCTCGCGTGACGGTGCTTGCCAACCTGGCCTGAAAGCCCAAATACTTTGATGTCGTATGACCTGGCAGATGGTCTAGGAATTTTCGGGACGGCGCACTAGATTGGCGCGTCTTCACGCAAATGACCGTCGGCAGGCCGGCGGTACCGGGACCGTTGCACAAAGGAGCGTCGCTTGGACGCAAGTCAATACCATCTTTTGTCGCTGTTCTCCGATGGCGGCCTGATGATGTATCCGCTGGTGCTCTGCTCGCTCATCGCACTTGGTGTGATAATTGCGAAGGCGTGGACCCTCTGGGTTGCCCACAGCAGCACCCAAGCCGTTCTCGCCGAGGTCGACGAGGCTGCTCGCGAGGGTCGGCTCGATGAGGCGCTCGAGCTGGCGGCCGCCCGACCGGGACCGGCTGCCGCCATCCTCGTGGCGGGATTGCGAAGAATCAAGGCCGAGGAAATCGAGCTAAATGATATGGAGCAAGCCATCAAGACCACGGGGACCATCGAGTTGGGCTTCCTCGAGCGGGGACTCGTGATTCTGGCTACCGTGGCCAACGTCGCTCCCCTCATGGGCTTCTTAGGTACCGTGGTCGGGATGGTCCTGGCCTTCGGGGCCATCGAGGCGGCCGGTGACGTAGATCCGACGCTGGTAGCGGGCGGGATCAAGGTCGCGCTGCTGACCACGGCGACGGGCCTCCTGATCGCGATTCCCGTCAACATCGGCTACAATTTCTTCGTCTCCCGCATCGACGCGCTGATCATCGACATGGAGCAGGGAGCGCAGAAGGTCCTCGATCTGGCTTGGGATCTCTCGAGTGATTTGAGGGCCGCCCCGGTTGGTTTCGCTCCAGCCGCCGAGCGATCCGCGTTCACCCCACAACCCGGGGACGAAGGCACAGGATCCGGGGACTCCGGGCCCGCAGAGGACTAGAGGAACCTTTCCGTCGCACCGCCGGTAGCTGAGCACACATACGAGGGCTGAAGAATGGCCGTTCTCAAGAACAAGAAGTCGAAGGTCAGCGACGAGGTCCCCTCTGCGTCGATGGCGGACATCGCGTTCCTGCTCCTGATCTTCTTCCTGGTGACCACGACCTTCCCGAAGGACAAGGGCCTCGCCATCGTTCTTCCGGAGCAGTCTGAAGAGATCGAGGTCAGCCAGAAGAACATCCTCCACATCATCATTCAGGCGAACGGAATCGTCGACCTGAAACGCGGTGAGAGCCCGCAGATCCAGCAGGTCTCACCCAACGACCTCGAAGGGATCTGGCGCCAGGAAGTCGCGGAGAACGCCAACCTCATCGCCGCCGTGAAGACGCATCCCGACGCATCGTACAAGTTCATGGTCGATGTGCTGGACGCGCTTCACACCGCCGGTGCCGAGCGTGTCTCCCTACAGCTCCTGGAGGGCTAGCGACAATGGCGCTCCAAGGCGGATTCAAGCGTAAGTCGCAGGCGTCGTCGAACGTTCCCAACTCGTCGATGGCTGACATCGCATTCTTGCTTCTCATCTTCTTCATGGTGACGACGGTCTTCCAGAGGGATCGGAACCGGTCCATCGTCTGGCCGGTGGCCGAGGCCACGGAGAGGATCGACGAGAAGCTGAAGAACATCCTCAACATCTGGGTTGAACGGGACGGAAGCGTTTTCATCAACGACCGTCCGTTCGACATAGAGGACATTGCCGCTACTGTAGGCCCCCTATACGTAGCGTCGGACCGAGCCCTGGTGATCTCCATTCGAGGAGATCGGGAGGTCCCCTACCTGACCATTGACCAGATCCAGAAACAATTGGTAGCCGCGGGAGTTGTCCGCGTGGTATTCGCCACGGCACTCGAGCAGCGCATGACGAGGGAGAGACGATGAACGCTCAGGCTGTACCGGCCGAGTTTGGGGCCGGCAGGCTCGAGACTGAGAACGATCGATTCAAGCGATCTTTCAGGTCGTGGTTCTGGGGGTCGATGATCGCCGCCACGGTGGTCCACTTCCTGGCCTTCCAGTTCTGGCCCACGCTCACGGCCGACGACACGTCGTTCACCAGTGAGGAGCTCGAGACCATCGAGCTTCCGCCGGAGATCGAGATTCCGCCTCCGCCCGAGAGGATCGCACGCCCGGCGACGCCCGTGATCGCGACCACCGAAATCGACGAGGACATCACGATCGCGCCGACGACGTTCGAGGAAAACCCGGTTGAGAACATGCCGCCGCCGCCTACCGATCGGCCCACGGACATCTCGGCTGCACCAGTCTTCACGCCCATGACTGTGAGGCCGGAGATCAAGAACCGGCGTGAGGTGGTCCAGGCCATGACGCGTGCCTATCCACCGATCCTTCGTGACGCCGGTATCGGGGGGCGGACCTTGGTCTGGTTCTTCATCTCCGAAGAGGGCCGGGTCCTGGACAAGCGCATCGCCAATAGCTCGGGTCACGAGCAGCTCGACGAGGCGGCCCTGGAGGTTGCGGGCATCTACGAGTTCACGCCCGCTCTGAACCGCGACAAGGTGGTCAAGGTCTGGGTCCAAATTCCCATTACCTTCGAGGTCCGTTAGCGGCCGGGCTCGAGGGTTCCGAATTGTGACCCCGCCGGCGTGGCCGGCGGGGTCCTTTTTTTGACCGGTACCGTCTCCTAAAGCGATACGATAGAATGATCACGCCCATGTACGAGGCACGGCTCGAACGTTCCGTCGAGGAGATCCGGGAGAGGGTCGTCCGAGCGGCGGAACGGAGTGGACGGGATCTCCACGGGGTTACCTTGGTGGCAGTAACCAAGGCGCATAGCTTGGAGGCCGTTCATGCCGCTCTGGCGCACGGCCTCTTCGATCTGGGGGAGAACAGGATCGAAGAGCTCGCGGAGAAAGCGGCCGCCATCGGAGACGAGCGGGTTCGGTGGCACATGATCGGTCATGTGCAGCGCCGCAAGGCGCCGCGCGTCGTGGGGGTCGCCGAGCTGGTCCATTCGATCGACTCGCTCCGACTGGCCCAGCGCCTCTCCAACGCGGCGGAGGAATCCGGCGAAAGACAGCCCGTGCTGATTCAGGTGAACGCCTCCGGCGAGGAGACCAAGGGCGGCCTTCCGGGGCAGGGGATCGGAGACGACCTGAGAGGCATCCTCGCGTTACCGGGAGTGGAGGTGAGGGGCCTCATGACCATGGCTCCGTTCACGGACGACGAGAGGGTGCTGCGGAGGACGTTTCGGGGTGTTCGCGAGCTCCATGAGGAGCTCCGGCAGCTGGACGGATACGCCGGGGAAGAGCTCTCAATGGGAATGACCAACGACTTCGAGATCGCCATAGAGGAAGGCAGCACGATGATACGCCTAGGGACCGCTCTTTTCGGGAGACGAACGGCATGATCGAGCTCACACCGCTGGACGTACGGAAGAAGCGAGGTGACTTCGCCAAGGCTCTCCGCGGCTATGATGCCCAGGAGGTGGACGTCTTCCTCGAGCTCGTGGCTGAGCGGATGGAGGTACTCGTGAAGGAGAACCTCCAGCTCAGGGAGCGTAGCGAGAGGCTCGGGGAGCAGGTCAACGCTCAGGAAGGCCGGGAGCAGGCGGTGCAGGAGGCCCTCGTCACGGCCCAGGAGCTGCGCCAGGACGTGAAGGAGCAGGCCGAGCGGGAAGCCCAGCTTCTGGAGCGGGAGGCTCATGGGCGCATCGAGCAGACGCTGCAGGAGGCCGACAGGCTTCTCGACGAGCGCCGGGTGGCGCTGGAGGAGCTGGAGAGGCACCGGATCCTCTTCCTCAAGGCCTTCCGCACCTTGCTCGAGAGAGAGCTGGACGCGGTCAAGGTCGAGTCCAGCCGGACACCCCTGGAAGACGTCACCCTCGATCTAGAGCTGGGACGTGGCAGCTGGACCGTCGTTGAGGAAGACGAGGCAGACGACGAGTCAGCAGAGGCCGACGCTGCTGCCGAAACCGCCGAGGCGGTCGTCTCCGACGATGACGGAGATGCCGACACCGTTGAAACGGTTGACATGGTTGACGACGAGCCCGCCGGCGCCGAAGAGACCGAAGCGGAGGAGTCCGATACCGCCGTCGAGGTCGATGCGGATGCCGAGGCCGATGCGGCGGAGAAGGCCGACGTGGTCGGTGGGGCCAAATCCGCCGCCCACACCGAGTCTTCCGAGGCGGCGGAGGGGGAGGCCGTGGAAGACTCCGGGGGCGAGGGCTCGCTGTGGCTCTCGTCCATCCTGAAGCGAGACCAGCAGGAGACGGACTGAGGATGGAGTGGGATCGCATCCAGGAGAGCATTCGGGCGATTCGAGATCGCACGTCGGCCGAGCCTCGTATCGGGATCGTCCTGGGCACTGGCCTTGGAGCCCTCGCCGACGAGATCGAGGTGGAGACGGCGATCTCATACGAGGACATCCCTCACTTTCCGATTCCCACCGTGGAGAGCCATTCCGGCCGTCTGCTGTTCGGTACCCTGGAGGGACAGCCGGTGGTGGCCATGCAGGGGCGCTTTCACCGCTACGAGGGCCACGACCTCCGCGACATCACCCTGCCCATCCGCGTCATGGGTAATCTGGGGGCCGAGACGCTCATCGTTTCCGCTGCGGTGGGGGGAATGCACCCGCTGTTGGCTCCCGGCGATCTGATCGTCCTGGACGACCACATCAACCTGTTGGGCGACAATCCGCTGGTCGGGGAGAACATCGACGCCCTCGGACCACGATTCCCCGACATGTCGGAGCCCTACGATCGGGAGCTTGAGGGACTCACGATGGAGACGGCCCTGGAGATGGCCATTCAGCTCCGCCGGGGCGTATACGTGGCGGTGGTCGGACCCAACCTGGAGACCCGGGCCGAGTATCGCATGCTCCGTCGGATGGGAGCCGATGTGGTGGGAATGTCGACGGTGCCGGAAGTGATCGTCGCCCGACACATGGGAATGAAGGTGCTGGGACTCTGCATCGTCACCGATCAGTGCCTCCCCGATGCCCTGGAGGAGGCGGACGTGCAGACCATCATCGCCACCGCCATGGAGGCGGAGCCGAGGCTTACAAAACTCATCCGGGCCGTAATCGCGCGGATCTGAATACGTCGAAGACAGGCACGAGTCGATGCGCTACCCGGAGATGCCCGAAACACTTCTCGCTCTCGAAGAGGAGACCCTCGGCCGTTGGCGGGGGGAAGATCTCTTCCGCCAGACGCTCGAGGCGACCAAGGACGGCGAGCCGTTCGTGTTCTTCGAGGGGCCGCCCACGGCCAACGGAAAGCCCGGCCTCCACCACATAATCGGCCGGACCATCAAGGACCTGGTATGCCGGTTTCGAACCATGAAGGGCAGGAGCGTCACCCGAATCGCCGGCTGGGACACGCACGGCCTGCCGGTAGAGATCGAGGCCGAAAAGCGGCTGGGAATCAATGGTAAGCCCGAGATCGAGGCTCTGGGCATCGCGGAGTTCAATGAGGCGTGCCGGAGTTCGGTGTTCACCTACAAGGAGGATTGGGAGAACCTGTCCGAGCGCATCGGATACTGGCTCGATTACTCGCGTCCCTACGTCACCTTCCATCCGGGCTATGTGGAGAGCGTCTGGTGGATCCTCAAGCAGTTGGCGGATCGTGGGCTTCTCTACAAGGGATACAAGAGCGTTCCGTATTGCCCCCGTTGCGGCACCGCTCTCAGCTCCCACGAGGTGGCCCAGGGCTACCGGGACATCGAGGACTCGTCCCTCCACTTCCTCTGTCCGTGGCTCACGCCGGACGGTGACCCGGATCCCGAGGGGAGAGCCTTCGTGGTGTGGACCACCACCCCGTGGACCGTCCCCTCGAACACGGGGCTCGCCGTCCACCCGAACCTGACGTACGTGGAGGTCAAGCGAGACGGCCGGATTCTGGTGTTGGCGGAAGATCGACTCGAAGCGGTGATGGGCGAGGGCGCCGATGTGGTGCGGCGCTACAAGGGCACCGAGCTGGCAGGAGGCCGGTACGCGCGTCCCCTCGAGGTCGTGGCCATGCCCGCCGACCCGCAAGCCGGCTGGACCGTCATCAACGAGGACTTCGTCAGCTCGGAGGACGGGACAGGCATCGTGCACATGGCCCCTGCCTTCGGCTCCGACGACTATGCGGCGGGACAGCGCCACGGCCTGCCCATGCTCAAGCCCATCGACGAGGCCGGGTGCTTCCTACCCGACGTGGAGCTTGTCGGGGGCGTGTTCGTGAAGGACGCCGATCCGGCGTTGGTGGAGGCCCTCGACGAGAGAGGGAACCTGTTCCGTTTCGGCACCGAGGTTCACTCGTACCCACACTGCTGGAGGTGTGAGTCGCCCCTCCTCTACATCGCCAGGGACTCCTGGTTCGCCGCAACGTCCACGCTCAAGGACGAGATGCTCGCGAACAACGACGCCGCGAACTGGTTCCCTCCGGACGTGGGCGAAGGACGGATGGGAGAGTGGCTCAAGGGCAACGTGGACTGGGCTCTCTCGCGGGATCGCTACTGGGGCACTCCGCTTCCGGTCTGGGTGTGTGACGCCCAGGAAGACCACCTGGAGTGGATCGGCAGCTTCATAGAGCTCGAGGAGCGCGCCGGGCCTCTGGGCGAGGACTTCGATCCGCACCGTCCGTACATCGACGAGTTCACGTGGAGCTGTGCCCAGTGCGACGGCACAATGCGAAAGGCGCCCGAGGTGGTCGACGCCTGGTTCGACTCAGGGTCGGTGCCCTACGCCCAATGGCACTACCCCTTCGAGAACGAAAACGAGTTCGAGCGGCACTTTCCGGCCGACTTCATCTGTGAGGGGCTCGACCAGACCCGGGGCTGGTTCTATTCGCTTCTCGCCATCTCAACCATGCTGGAGAAGGGGCCTCCCTTCAGGAACGTGATCGTCAACGATCTGATCCTCGACGCCGAGGGCCAGAAGATGGCCAAGTCCAGGGGGAATACGGTCGATCCTTGGGACGCCATCGGCGATCATGGGGCCGACGGCATCCGCTGGTACTTCATCACGGCCAGCAACCCCTGGGTCCCGAAGCGGTACGATCCGGTGGCGGTCCAGGAGATCTCCCGCAAGTTCCTGGACACCCTCTTCAACACCTACCGGTTCTTCAGCCTCTACGCCAACGCCGAGGACTGGGCGCCGTCGGACGACGATCCGGTGCCGGGTGACCGCAGCCTCCTCGACCGCTGGCTTCTCTCACGTCTGACGTCCGTGGTGGCCGAGGTTCGCGAGGAGTTGGACTCGTACCAGATCACCCGTGCCTACCGGACCCTGGGGGAGTTCGTGAGCGAGGAACTGTCAAACTGGTATGTGCGCCGGTCGCGCCCCCGGTTCTGGGGAAACACGGACGATTCGGACGCGCGGGCCGCGTTCCGGACGCTCTGGGAGGCGCTCCGCACGGTCTGCCTCCTGGCGGCGCCGGCAACGCCGTTCGCTGCCGACTGGATCCACCATGGGCTCACGGGAAGGAGCGTTCACCTGGAGTCCTTTCCTGAGACGGACGTCGACCGGACCGACCGGAGCCTAGAGGACGAGATGGAGGCGGTCCGTGCCATGGTCTCCCTGGGCCGGGCGGCTCGCGAGGAGGTCAAGATCCGCGTGCGGCAGCCGCTCCAGAGGCTCTTCGCCGTAGTTCCGGGTGATCTGGAGATCCGCCTCGAGATCCTGGGCCTCCTGAGGGACGAGCTCAACGTGAAGGAGGTGGACTTCCTGACCTCCGCCGAGGGGCTGGTCTCTCTGGTCGCGAAGCCTAACTACAAGGCCCTCGGCCCTCGCTTCCAGAAGGACACCGAGCTCGCGGCCGCTTCGATCCGGAGCCTCTCACCGGCCGCTCTGGAAGCGTACCGGAGCGGAGAGCCGGTCTCCATTGAGGTGGCGGGACGAACTACACACCTCGGGGCGGGGGACCTCGAGGTGACCGAAGAGTCGAAAGGCGAGCTGGTGGTGCGCTCCGAGGGAGGCTACACCGCGGCATTGGATCCCGTTCTCGACGACGATCTCCGTGCGGAGGGATTGGCCAGAGAGCTTGTCAACCGCATTCAGCGCCTGCGTAAGGAGGGCGGTCTGGAGATCACCGACCGGATTCGACTGGCCGTCTTCGGGCCGGACGAGATCCAGTCCGCGGCCGACGACTACCGGGATTTCATCTGCGGAGAGACGCTGTCGGTCCAGCTGGCTATCGGGAGTGCCGAAGGTGACGTGGAAGGCTATGACGCGGCGTCGAACGTCCAGATCGATGATCTTGCAGCGGTCATCGCTCTCAACCGAGAAGTGGAAGTCGATACTGCGGGTGGTCCCATCGTCGCCGGGGCACTGGACTGAATGACCGCCGAGGAGCGCATCGAGATCTTGACCGTAGATCGGGAAGGCGATCGGCTCGACGCGTACGTGGCGGGTCATCTGGACCTGTCGCGGACCCGGGTGCAGGCGCTGGTCGAGGACGGGCGGGTACTCCTGAATGGCCAGGCAGCCCGGAAGTCGGAGCGGCTCGAGGTCGGCCAGGAGATCAAGGTTCACGTACCGGTGCCCGAGCCGTTGACGGTCGAGCCCGAGGACATTCCTCTCGACATCTTCTTCGAGGACCCATCGGTGCTGGTGGTGAACAAGTCGGCCGGGATGGTGGTTCATCCCAGCCCGGGACACTCGACAGGCACGTTGGTCAATGCACTGTTGGCCCACGCCACCGACCTCTCCGGCATCGGTGGAAAGCTCCGGCCGGGCATTGTTCACCGCCTGGACAAGGACACGTCGGGACTCATGGTGGTGGCCAAGACCGACCGTGCACATCATGCCCTTTCCGAAGCGCTCCAACGGCGTGAGATTAAGCGTCTCTATCAAGCGGCTTCCTGGGGGCATCTCTCCGAGTCACCGCTCGAGGTGGAGGCGCCGGTGGGCCGGGATGGGGCCAACCGGCAGCGCATGGCGGTTCTGGAAGGCGGGCGGCATGCAGTCACCCGCTTTCGGGTTGTCGAGCATTGGCCGGGTGCGGAGCTCTTGGAGGTTGCGCTCGAGACAGGCAGGACACACCAGATCAGGGTTCACCTTGCATACATCGGGCATCCCGTTGTCGGGGATACCGTGTATGGAGTGGGTTGGGAGCGAGGGATGGGTGGAAGAGTGCGCCGTTGGGCGCAATTGCTGAGCGAGCGGGTATCAAGACAGTTCTTACATGCGTGGCGGCTCTCCTTCCGACATCCGGTCAGAGAGGAGATGCTTCGCTTCGAGGCACCGCTCCCAGAAGACTTGAGCTCGTGCGCCGAGTGGGCACGATCGGAAGAAGGACTATGAGCGAGGCAGGTATGAGCCGGTGGTAGCGACGGATCTGGATCCGAGGTTCACCTTCGACAGCTTCGTGGTGGGCCCTGCGAATCGGCTCGCGTCTGCAGCAGCGCGGCGGGCAGCCGACGCTCCCGGGACATCGTACAATCCACTGTTCATCTATTCCAGTTCCGGCCTCGGCAAGAGCCACATTCTCAGCGGTATAGCCCATTACGCCACCAGGGTCCACCCGGAGTACGGCGTGGTCTACCTGGCCGTTGAGGTCTTTCTCGACGAGTTGACGCGGGCCCTCCAGGAGGGTACCCAGGGCGAGATGAGGGAGCAGTACGAGGAGCTTAACATCCTGCTCCTCGACGACGTGCAGTTCCTCACCGGACAGAAGGAAGCCCAGGAGATGCTCCTGCGCCTCCTCGACCAGCTCAGCGCATCCGACGGCCAGATTGTCCTGGCCAGCGATCGCCCACCCTCGGAGATCGACGGTCTCGACGAGCGTCTGGTCACACGGTTTTCCGGGGGCTTGATCGTCGACATCGGGGTTCCGGAGTACGAAACCAAGGTCGCGATCCTCAGAAAGAAGGCGGAGGAGCGTGGTCAGACCTTCGAGGCCGGGGTGGCCGAGGCGCTGGCCAAGTACAGCTTCAAGAGCGTCCGTGAGCTCGCGGGCGCCCTGAACAAGGTGCTGGCGATCCAGGAGCTCGAGGGTCGGCAAGTCACGGTCGAGGAAATCAAGGCCATGCCGGGCCTTCATCAGACTGAACCGGCGAGTGAGGGCTCCATAGCCGGACAGCAGCTCCTGGACGAGTTCGGCTCGTTCATGGAGGAGCTGAGCCAGACGGTGGCCACGAAGGTGGAGCGAGAGGAGGCCCCGTGGAGGAGGTTGCTCAGGGAGGCGGCGGAGACCTTCGAGAAGGACGGTTACTCCGGGACTCGGCTGCGCTCCCTCCTCGAATCCGACGAGTCGCCTCCCGATCCGCAGGCGGTCGCCGACGAGTTCCGGCGGGACGTCACACGGCTACGCCAGATCGCCAAGTCCCTCGACCGTGTCGGGAATCCGTGGCCGGAGGCCGCCGTCGGCCTCTTGAAGGACCCTGAGCGACTGGATGAGGCCGAATCCCTGCTGGCTTCGGCATTGGAACGAGTACGTCCGTTCCCGCTGATCGGCGACGGACCCCTCTTGGAGGATCTGACAGACCACTACCCCGCTGTGGCGCTGAAGGCCGCCGAGCAGCTGGTCACGGAAGAGCGTCCGGAGTACAACCCGCTGTTCGTATGGAGTCCACAGCCTGACGGCCCCTTGGCTTTGCTTGCTGCCACGGCCCGGTCGTTCAGGGAGCACGACAAGCTCAGCAACGTCGCAATCGTATCCGCCCAAGAGTTCTCCGAGGACTTCATCCGGGCTCTTTCCGAGGGTGTGGCGGGAGCCTGGAGAGAGCGCTGGTGGGGTGTCGATCTCCTCCTGGTGTACGATGCCCAGGACCTCTCCGACACAGAGCGGGCTCAGGACGAGTTCTTCCACCTGTTCGAGGCGTCCAAGCGGAAGGGAGCCAAGATCCTCATTACGGCGGATCGGGAGCCCTCGGAGATCAGCGGTATCGACGATCGCCTGAGCTCCCGCTTCGAGATGGGTCTCGTTGTGGATGCGACGGGCGAGTCGCTACCGCCCGGAGTGGGAACGCTGAACCTCGAGGAGGCACTGCCGGAGTACATCCAGGACGAGGACCTGTGGTCCGGGTTCATTCGGTCGAAGGTCGGCGATGCGGTCGTGCCCCCCCTCAAGGAGCTCGACGTGGGTGATAGGGGCGGCATGATCATCATGGAGCCCGAGGGGCCCATGGCCGAACCACAGGAGGCGGTGCCGGTCGCCCCAGTGACCGTCGATCCGGGTACTCCGTGGCAACCATCGAGGGAAAACGTGGTTTGGGACTGGGCGGTCATCGAGGACCGCATCGTAGAAGTCGAAGAGGAAGCGTAGAACAGCATGGCGATCGAAGGCGCTCTCTCAGACGTCAGCTTGGCCGACATCTCCCAGCTTCTGGCCATGGGGGGGAAGACGGGCTGCCTTTCACTGACGGAGCAGGCCAACTTCGGCTACATCTACTTCGAGGACGGTCGGGTCGTCTATGCGTCCGTGGTGAACCGCCCGGACCGCCTCGGCGAGCTCCTGGTGAAGAACGAGGTAATCGACCGGGATCAGCTCTCGGCGGCCATGGAGAAGCAGGCCCACGAACGGGGGAAGAAGCTGGGCGAGCTGCTGGTGGAGAGTGGAGCGCTCTCTCAAGAGGATCTTGACAAATACATCTCCATGCAGATCGAAGAGGCCGTCTACCACGTCTTCCAATGGCACCAGGGCACCTTCCAGTTCCAGCCCGACGTCAAGCCGGACGAAGAACGTGATGCGGGTGTCCATCAGCATCGACGCTCTCCTGATGGAGGGAGCCCGTCGCGTAGACGAATGGAGCCTCATGGAAAGGAAGATCTCGTCCATGGACCTGGTCTTCGCCCTGGAGCGCGACCCCCTTGAGGAGGAAGGGATCGACCTCTCGGAAGCACAGCAGCGGATCATTCCGCTCATCGACGGCAAGCGCTCGGTGACCGATCTCGTGGACCAGTCCGGATTGGTGGAGTTCGACACGGGTAAAGCGCTGTACGGGCTCATACAAGCGGGCTTTGCCGTCCAAGTCGGCAAGCGGGCCGCGGAGTCGCAGGCCAAGGGCTCCGTGGAGGAGCACCTGAACCTCGGCTTGGCGTTCTACCGGTCCGGGCTGATGGAGGACTCCATTCGGGAGCTCAGGAAGACCCTCGAGCTGGATGCCAACCATCCGCAGGCTCGGGCTTATCTCGGCCTCATCAGCCTGAAGGCGGGTCGGGCGCAGGAAGCCAGCGTGCACTTCGACGAGATGGGCGAGGCTGCGGAGATGACGTACGCCATGCACCGTAACCGAGCACTGGCGCTTGAGAGGATCGGGCGTTACGACGAGGCGCTCTCAGCCCTTGCGGAGGCCGAGAAGCTGAACTCGGACGATCCCGGCCTTCTTCTCGCCCGCGGAATCGTGAAGTTGAAGTCCGGTGACGGAGCCGCCGCCATGGGCTCTTTCAAGGGCTATCAGGACAAGGTCGGAGAGGGGACGCTGTCGCCCATGTTCTTCGCCTTCTCGGTGCTGGCGGCCGGCATCGCCGGCGACATGGACCGCGCCGTCGAGATCGGTCGCGAGGGGCTGACACAATACTCCGATGACGGGGCGATCCTGGTCAACACCGGGGCCGTGCTGGAGCACCGTGGAGAGAACGAGGCGGCCGAGGCGTACTACGAGCGGGCTATCAAGCAGGAGCCGGTGGTGCCACAGGCACACAAGGCGCTGGGTGACCAGGCCCTCCGCCGCGGAGACAAGGCACGGGCGAAGACTCAGTACGAGCTTGCGGTGAAGGCGGACCAGCGCCTCGGAGACGATGTCTACATCAAGCTCGGGGCCATCGCGCTCGAGAACTCCGAGACTGCCGAGGCAGGGGCCATGTGGCGGCGTGCCTTGGAGCTCAACCCGGAGAACCACACGCTTCAGACCAAGCTCGACCAGCTCGGAGCGTCCGCCGGCGCGTGATTCCCGGGCTCCTGGTCCTACTCCTCGGGATCGGGCAGGACACTCTCAGACAGACGCTCGCCGGTGGCCGCCAACTCGAGGGAACCCGCGCCACCGTCTCCTTCATGGCGCCCGACTCGGGCAAGGCGGTGCGCGTTCTCGCGGCTTTGGAGGCTGCTCTCCCATTGCCGGGGCTTCCACCCGACGTGCCCACCGGGGTTCTCGTACTCCTGGCACCCGATGAGTCCGCGTTCGAGCGACTCACGGGTGGGCAGGTCCCCGACTGGGGCGCGGGGGTCGCCCTTCCGGCCCAAGAGACCATCGTCATGCCTGCCTACGTCTCCGCACGGGGGCGCGGCTGGAGCGACACCCAGGTTCTCCGCCACGAGTGGGCGCACATCGGCTTGCACCAGTACCTGCAGGAGCTCCGCGTACCCCAATGGTTCTCCGAGGGCTATGCCCAGTGGGCCAGTGGCGGGTGGGACTGGTCGGAGGGTTGGAAGCTCAGGGTGGCCCTGGCCAGGGACCGGAACCCGCTGGACTCTCTCGATCTCTCGTGGCCCCGGGACCAGGCGAGAGCCCGGACGGCCTACCTCCTCTCCGCCACGACCATCGAGTACCTGGTCGTGCAGAGCAGCCCCCATGCGCTGGAGGTCTTGCTCAGGAGGTGGAAGGAAGCCGGCAACTTCGAGCGGGCGTTTCGATCCACGTATGGTGTCACTACGGCTCAATTCGAGGAGGACTGGCGGCGCTATGTCGAGGGCCGGTACGGCTGGCTGTTCGTCCTCTCCCACTCGGCCGTGTTCTGGATGTTCCTGAGCCTGGCTCTGGCTGCCATGGTGGGAGTCCGCAGGCGAGCCAGGCGAGAGCGCCTGGCTCGCCTAAGGGCTCAGGACGTTCCCGACCAGCCAAGCTTCTGGCTCGACGACTCGTCGGGCGCGGACGTGCCTGGACCCGACCGCGAGGGGTCGGAGTAAAAGTATCCGATGCCTCCACGCACCAGAAGGCTGTTGAAGAAGTACAGTGGGCCGCGCGACCCACGCCTTCGGCGTTGGTGCCCCGTGCTTGCGCGCGTTCAGACAACGTCGCGGACTTGATGTTCGGCGTTGTACAGTGCTTCCCGCGGCACCTGAGCCGAAGGCGAAGAACGAACGACGACGAGGGTCAACAACGCGAAGCGTTGTCGGCCGGGCTACGGCGAGGAGGGGAGACGCCGGATCAACCGCGCAAACCACCCTGTGCTCAACAGAATAGTTGATATGAACGTGCATGTGCGTGGGTTGCGATGGCACGGCCCCGACCGCGCGTCGCGCGGTGCCCCCGTCGATGGAGCTCCTAACAGTAGCGACGGCTATGGCGTAGTCGCTCTGACCCACGCTGTCGCGCGGGTACCCCGGATCTGGGGCCGTGGCATCCCGGGTACGCGTGCGTCAGCCCGGGTGGCGGCCCGCTGTACTTCTTCAACAGCCTTGTAAAGAGGACACCATTGTCTCGTATCCTGCTCGTCGACGACGACGCCGACACCCGCTCGGTCTTCAGGGCCAAGCTCGAGCATTCGGGCTACGAGCTGGATGAAGCCGAGAGCGCCGAGGCTGCCCTCGGTAAGGTCAAGGCGTTCGATCCCGCCGTGGTCATCACGGATGTGCGTATGGACGAGATGACCGGACTGGAGCTCCTCAACAGGATCCGGGAGTCCATGACCGGCGTGGATGTCATCGTGATGACGGGCCACGACTCCATGACCTCGGCCGTCGAGGCCATGAAGTCCGGGGCGTTCGACTACCTGGTGAAGCCCGTGGGCCTAAAGGAGCTCGAGTCGGTCGTCGAGCGCTGCCTGGCTGAGCAGGAGCTGATCCGGGCCTCGGCAGAGGAGCCCGAGGCCGAGTTGGCCGACGACGTGGGGGCCGGCACCGTGGTCGGCCATGACCCGAGGATGATCGAGATCTACAAGATGATCGGTGTCCTCTCGCGGAACCGGACCACCGTCCTCGTTCGGGGCGAGACCGGCACGGGCAAGGAGCTAGTGGCTCGTGCCATTCACGACCACTCGCTCCACTCGAGTGAGCCTTTCATCGCGGTGAACTGCACGGCGCTGACGGACACTCTGCTGGAGTCGGAGCTGTTCGGGCACGTGCGGGGTGCCTTCACGGGCGCGGTCGGGGCGAAAAAGGGCTATTTCGAGCTGGCGGGGCGGGGGACCCTCTTCCTGGACGAGATCGGCGACACCTCACCCGACTTTCAGTCTAAGCTCCTACGGGTGCTCCAGGAGCGACAGTTCTATCCCGTGGGAGGCGAGCAAGCGAAACGGACGGAGGCCAGAGTGGTTGCAGCCACACACCAGCCCATGGAAGAGCTGATAACGGAGGGCGGCTTCCGTGAGGATCTGTACTTCCGGCTACGGGTCGTTGAGATCGAAGTACCGAGCCTGCGATACCGAAAGGACGACATCCCTCTCCTGGCCAACCATCTTCTGGGCCGCATCCGCAACGAGACAGGTAGTGAGGTGCGACGGATCTCGGAAACGGCGATGGGAGAGCTGATGGCCTACGACTGGCCGGGCAACGTGCGTGAGCTCGAGAACGCTCTCACCAGAGCCGCCATCGTCGCGCGGGGTTCTGTGGTGGGTCCAGAGCATCTGGCCCTTGGTCTGTCGGGGGATGGTTGCCCGACGAAGGCCCAGGTGGCACCCTCCAGAGAGGGTGACATGACCCTGGACGGAGCTATCGAGCGCCAGATTCGTCGGGTGCTGGAGAGCACGGGCGCAAACAAGACGGAAGCGGCCAGGCTGCTCGGGATCTCCCGCTCTCGCCTCGCCCGCTACGTAGAACGCTTTCGCCTCTAGACGGTTGACCCGAGGATCAGGCGAGAATAGGATCGTGGCCATGGCCAAGAAGAACGACACGAAATCGAGCGGAGGGGTCGGGAAGGCGTCCCTCCAGTTCTCCGGGATCAACCTCGCTTTCGCGGTCGGTGCCCTGCTCACCATTACGTTCGCGTACTGGCTTCTCGCCCAGGGCTCCATCACGTGGGCGCCCATCCTGCTGGTGGTGGGCTATGTGTTCCTCGTGCCCTTGGCCATTATCCTATAGGATCCGGCGGCGGATGCGTCGTCCCGCCTTGATCCCACGGCGCCCCGACCCTCTTGGTGGCTCGCGAACTTCGGAAACGGAACACTAGGGCTCGCTCGGGGGCGCAGGTTGTCCAGTCGAGCCGCCGGCTCGGCGGTCCCCTCATGCAGGCTTCGTGACGACCCGCACCTGGGTGAACTGGCGGTGCCCGTCCTTGGACTTGTGGAAGCCATAGCCGCTCTGGCGGGCCCCCACCCAGGGTGTGCCTCTCGCACCCATGGCGGCCTTGTTGATCCCGATCATCCCAGCCGTCAGCTGGCGGGCTATCTGGGCCGTCCGCTCGTCGTCCTCGCCGAAGACGACGGCGCCCAACGCGAAGTGGGTGGAGTTGGCCTTTTCGATGGCTTCTTTCTCCGACGCCACACGCGTCACACAGGCCACCGGCCCGAACGTCTCGTCCTTGGCGATGGCCATCTCTTCTCCCACACCCGTGAGGATGGTGGGTGTGACGAAGTTGTCGTGATGGCCGGAACCGCCTGAGAGGACCCTGGCGCCTTCGGCGATGGCTTCGTCAAGCTGCTCGAGGACGTGATCCCGCTGTTGGGCGTTGACCATGGGACCCACTTTGATCCCCCCATCCAGACCGTCTCCCTGTTTCATGGCCTCCCCGGCCTCCACCAGGAGCGCCTCGAAGCGATCCGCCACCGAGTCCGGCACGAAGATCCTCTCGGTGCTCACACAAACCTGACCGGCGTTCCGGAAGCTGTTCCACGCCGCGAACTTGGCCGCCTTCTCGAGATCGGCGCTCTCCAGGACCACCATGGGATCCTTGCCGCCGAGCTCGAGGATCACCCGCTTCAGCTCGCCGCTCGCTGCCCGGAGGATGTGCTTGCCAGTCTCCCGGGAGCCTGTGAAGGCGATGAGGTCCACGTCGCTCTCGACGAGCCGCTTGCCCTGATCGTCCGCTCCGTGGACCACCTGGAGAACGTCCGGCGGGAGCGCCGCGTTGAGCACGTCGGCGTAGGCCTGACCGCACAGCGGGGTCTCTTCCGATGGCTTGAGAATCACCGTGTTGCCGGCGGCGAGTGCCGGAAGCACCATCCAGTGGGGCATGGACATGGGGAAGTTCCACGGTGTGATCGCCGCGCACACGCCGAGGGCGTCGTGATACACCGTCGAGTGGTTCCGGCCGTCATCGAAGACCTCGAGGGCGAGGGCTTCACCGATCTCCTCCAGCTCTTCTTGCACCGAGGCCAGAGACTTGGCCTCTCCGATTCCCTCGGCCAGGGGCTTACCCATCTCCTCCGTGATGAGCCTTCCCAGGTCTTCGGCTTGCTCGGCGAACGTCTCGGCGGCCTTTGAGAATAGGCGGGCCCGCCCATCGTGGCCCAGGGCCTCCCACGCCGGCTGAGCTGCACGCGCGCGGTCCACGACTGCGGGGATCTCGTCCGCAGAAGTGACTGGGACTTCGCCGAACAGCTCGCTGTTGGCCGGGTTGTAGGACTTTAGAGTTTCCATGACAGATCTCGGGTTGTGCTCGCGGATGCCTTACAAACCTTCAAGATGCTCTGGCGGCCGGCCGGGCGCTACCCGTTCCGAAACTCCCGAAACGCCCGTTACTGCGTCCGCATGTTCGAACGCGGTGGCCGGGTCGTCCGTCGCTTCAGTACCAGATGCATATTCTCATGCTTCCTGTTCTGCTGCGGGCACCCCAGCTCGATGAGCTCAGGAAAGATCCCCAGCTGAACGAGCCACACCGACAACCGAGACAGCCGGCCTAGTGCGTTCGAAGCGAACGGTGTCCCGTTGTCCGTACGGATCCGCTCGGGCAAACAGACGCCCACGCTCCATATGAAGCCCGACATTGTGGAGCTGGGAGTGGATGCGGTTCACCATCCGGGTCCGTTCGCATACGAGTCTCGCCCGGTTGCGTAGGAGCACCGCCTGCTCCCGCTGTTGGGGACACTTCGGATGGACCTCGGGGATGAGGTCCGCGAGCCGCATACGCGCCAACAACTCGGCGTCGATGTCGTCACTCTTGTAGTTGGACTCAGCGATGACTCGGAGCCGCTTGGCGTGAGCGAGCACGAAGTGGATCCCCCGGTCTTGGAGTCGATCCTCTTGTGTCTTGTTAATCCGGATGGGTCCGGTCACGAGCTGACCTGCATTGCTCACGATGGCGATCACGGAATACGTTGCATGGGCGTCGATTCCTGCGACAAACATGGCTGGCCTCCTTGGGTTTGGGTGCCGCAGGACCTTGAGAATCCCAGCGTAACACCCAGCCCGGGTGAGGTCAGCCCTTCGCCTTATAAGATCAGAATCGCAGAGACGTTAGGAAGCGAGAGTCCCGGCGGTGATGAGCCGGAAGAGTAGGTACCGGCGGGTGTTCTAGGTCCGAAGGAGCGAGCGGAGTCTCACTTGGTGGATGCAGCCAATTCGACCGATGCCCTACCGCTCATGGCGGAGCATCGAACTCGCGCAGTAATCGCCGGGTGGCTCTTGGTGGCGGCGCCTGTCTTCCTGGCGGTGGCGGGTTTGGGCTTCCTCGAGGCCTTTCGCCCAGCCGGCTCCATGATGTGGGCTGCGGCTCTCGGCTTCATCGGAGGCAGCTTCCTGGCCCTGGTTCGCAACACCATCTGGTTGGCGATGGCTTACGAGTTGGCACCGGCGTACGCAAACGCGACCGAAGGTGTCCAGAGCGTACTTGCAGCGGTGGGCGACACCTTGCTCGCGTTCGGGTTCATGATCGGAGACCTGGTGGGAGGATTCCTCGTGGGTGGCGTCGGCGTGCTTCTCTTCTCGGCCGGCATGTTGCGATCCAGGCTGGCACCCCGCTGGGTTGCGTGGCTCGGATTCGTGGTGGCTCTCACCGGCGGCTGGCTAACGTTACACAGCCGGCGACGGACTGTTTGCTACCTTTGACGGGCCCGCACGAGCCATTCGGTGTGGGGGCGCTACCGCAGACGCAGTCAGGGTGCTGGGGATCGCTGTTCGAGTGGGTATCCATTCAGGCGAATGCGAGGTCACGGGCGACAACCTTCGGGGGATCGCTGTCCACTCCGGTGCCCGGATCGCGGGTGTTGCACGCCCAGGCGAGGTTCTGGTTTCGAGCCCTGTTAGAGATCTGGTTGCTGGGTCAGGCATTCAGTTCGACGAGCGCGGGCAGCATGCATTAAAGGGCGTGCCCGGCAGGTGGTCGCTGTTCGCCTTGACGGCGGAGCGGAGAGGGGGTGAAGCTTGACGGTGCAGCAGTGAAGCCTTGGGATCCGTCGCCGAGCGTTGACCGCGTTCCTGCGGGTGTGGAGGCCGAAGAAGGGCAGCTGGGGCAGCTGATCCTCGTTCAGAACTTCTTCGAGGAGTTGAAGGAGCGGGTGGGCAACTGACAACTGACGGCTTCGCATCAATCCATCCAGCTATCGCCCAACCTCATCATCACCCATAGCTTGAGGGCATGGGCATAGCTTCTGGAATCTGCTCTTGGCGTCAGCGAGAGAGGTAACCGATTACAGGCCAATCCGTCATTTGCGCGATCTGTGGCGAGGTAATTGATCCCGCCGTGATCGATCAGACCTTCGAGGTCTGGTTGGCCGATGGCAAACCTCGACACAAGGGCTATTGTCCGAAGTTCGACCGACGGCAGGTGTCCAGGTCCTGGAGGCGGGGCGAGCCACCACCAGACGACATGGCCCACCCCTCTGACGACGACTTGGCCGACACCGACCCCCAGGAAGGTGACGAACATCACGACTAATGGGTGAAGCCGGTAACCGCCCCAAAGACAAGTCCTATTTCGCTCGCCGCATCTGGGACGGGCCGAACGATATGAAGTGGCACGTACGGCTCGCAAGGCTCCCAGGCACATCTTCCATAGCGATCCTCGATCGATCCTCAGCTTCGTAAAGTTGCACGGCACGGGCACCGGCAGATCCATCGGCGGGTGGAGGCGCTCGATCATCGGTACCTCTCTGATCCCTCCTTGACGGCTCTTCTGAACCTCACTGACCCCTCCGATTGGATGGACAAAGAACCCATGGCATTTGCCAGGCCACGAAACCGTTCCTGCTGTTAAATCTGATCCCGTCTCCCGCCTCAACGCCGCCCTGGAAGGTCGTTACTCGAATCGGGCGTTAGCTTGGCGAAGGTGGGAGTGCGAGGGTTCGCCGGTCATGTCTACGAGCATCTCAAAAAGCTCGGCGCGTTCGTCCTCGTCCAGATAGCCGTCAGAAAGGAATTTGCTCAGGGTCCGGATCAGGTCGTCCGCTGGCCAGACGGCCATCATGTCGGGGTTGTGCTCGACCCAACGCTGCAGCGCCTCAGCCTCCGCGTCGGTGATGACCCCGTCTGCAATCACCGTGCGGGCCAGATCTAGCATCTCCTGGAGGGCGCTACTCCGTCGAAGGGTGTGAGCATCTGGGGAGTTTTGCGTCATGGACTGCACCTAGCGTTGGTCAGGATTCAATCTAAACTCCCGACTCGGCCCGACGCCACGCAGGCCCGTCAGGTGCTCAAGAAGCGTCGACTGGCATGCAACCGCAAGCTCGACCATGCCCCATGCCCCCCGTTTGGAGTCCCGTTGCCCCCCACGTATGCTCGTGTTATAGGCAACCCCTCTGTACATCCATGTCGTGTAGAACGAAAGACTAGCGTTTGTAAGAGTGTCGGGTGGTCAGCGAGGTGTGAGGGAGCGACGATTGGGCACCTCACAGATTCCTGCTGCCGCGGAGAAATGCAGGGCGTCTTCTTGTGCTTCCCGGCTTCCGCAGGCATCCTGACGTGCAGCAGAATCGCGAGACGTTCTATGGCGCGGGATGCCCACCTTGTTCAGCAGTGTCAACTAGCACAGATGTCGCAAATGTCAGCTTTCTCTGACGAAGACTGTGTCGTGATCATGAAATTGTGGGAGGACTACGGGCAGGCGTTCGGGGCGCAGGATGCTGATGGCATCGCGGCGCTGTTCGCGCAAGACGGTGACTTGATCGGCTTAGAGGGCAGATTGGTGAGCGGCCCCGAGGCCATAGCTGAATTCTACCGCAACGAGTTCAGTCGGAGCTTCGAGGGTTTATCGCTCCGCGACTTTGAGTTCGACTCGCCTCGGCCATTGAGCCCGCAGGTCGGGCTTGTGAACGGTGGATGGATCGTCGACGGCGTGGCTGTCGTGGCTTGGATTCACTACTCACCGCGGTTTTGCTCCGTTACACCCTTTGTTCGCCCGGTGTTACTGGAAGACGCATGCCAGGAAACGAATTTCGCAACGGAGGGGTAAAGAAACGACCAACCCACAAGAGCACGGAGTCGAGAATGAGACACACTCGAAGAAGGTTTCTCGCGGCCACCTTGACCGTTCTCGCCACCAGCGCGTTGTCGTGCGGCGGCGAGGCCGCCGACGGCCCCACCCCGCCGACCGGACCGAACTGCCTTTCCAACGGAGCTGAGGTGAATTTGGGAACCCAAACCCACACGATGCGGGTCTCCGCAGAAGACGTGCGGGCAGGCGTGGAGAAGACCTACAACATCCAGGGCACGGGCAGCCACGCACACTTCGTGACGCTCACGGCCGACAACTTCGCCGCGCTCCAGGCCAATCAGGGCGTAACGCTCAACTCCACCAGCGGCCAGTCCAGCGGCCAGTTCCCCCACACTCACAGGGCAATTGTCCAATGCCTCTGACGAGTGGAGCTAATCACCTTGCTGCGCGTGCCAGCGCCTGGTCCATGCCCGACGCCAGCGCCTCGGCGTCGAAGGGCTTCTGCAAACAGATGTCGGTGGGCTTTACGCGGCGTTCGGCCAACAGCTTGCTTGTCGGGGCTCCGTTACACCCTTTGTTCGCCCGGTGTTACTGGAAGACCGCAGGTGGAAACGAATTTCGCAACGGAGGGGTAAAGAAACGACCAACCCACAAGAGCACGGAGTCCGAGAATGAGACACACTCGAAGAAAGTTTCTCGCGACCACCTTGACCGTTCTCGCCACCAGCGGGTTGTCGTGCGGCGGCGGCGAGGCCGATGACGGCGCCACCACACCGACCGGACCGAACTGCCTTTCCAACGGAGCTGAGGTGAATTTGGGAGCGGGGCAAACCCACACGATGCGGGTCTCCGCAGAAGACGTGCGGGCAGGCGTGGAGAAGACCTACAACATCCAGGGCACGAACAGCCACGCACACTTCGTGACGCTCACGGCCGACCACTTCGCCACGCTCCAGGCCAATCAGGGCGTAACGCTCAACTCCACCACCGGCCAGACCAGCGGCCAGTTCCCCCACACTCACAGGGCAATTGTCCAATGCATCTGACGAGTGGAGCTAATCACCTTGCTGCGCGTGCCAGCGCCTGGTCCATGCCCGACGCCAGCGCCTCGGCGTCGAAGGGCTTCTGCAAACAGATGTCGGTGGGCTTTACGCGGCGTTCGGCCAACAGCTTGCTTGTCGGGTAGGCGGAGATAGATGTAGACCACGCCGACGGGAGACGGTGACTTTTGGATCTCCCGGACAACGGCCGGTCCGGGGGCGCCCGCCAGCACGATGTCCACGACCAGCAGGTCGATGGAGCCCCGGTAGTGGCGCACGGTACGCACGGCCTCGCTCCCGTCGGCGGCCTCGAGCACTTTGTGACCCATGCGCTCGAGGTAGTATCGGATGCTGCGGCGCACCAACGGCTCATCGACGACGACGACGACCGTCTTGCGGTCGGATGGTGTCACCATTTCTTGCAGGCTCGGCTCGGCGTCGGGACTGTGGATGTCCGCGGAGTCGCAAACACGGTTGAAATCCTGGGTGTCTCGTAGTTGGCCCCCATCGAGCCCAGAGCTCGTGCTGGATATGGACGAGCCCATCAAGGAGGTGCTGTACTCTCCCGATGGGAGTGCGTCGCCTTCAAAGACCCCGCTGCCGAAACGAAGCATTACCACAACCTGAGAATGGTCGATCGCAACACGAACTTGCTGATCGCTAGGCTCCTACTTGGCGGATTGCTGGGTATCCTAGCTTTCTACGCAGTTCCTAGGTGGAGACGTGCACCTGCCTCCTCGTCCCGGCAGGTGCCCGACGGCCGGTACGCACCAGGACAGTTGAAGAAGACCTGAATTGGCTCAAGTGGGTCCTCAGCTGGGGCACCGTGTGGCGAACGAGCCGAGGTTACTTCCTGATGCGGGCGAATCCCGTGAGACGCTATGATATCCCGACCGAACTAAACCCCATGAGGCCGGTAGCGAGCCAGGACCGCTACGAGGCGACCAGGGCCGTATCGGATGAGATCAACATGGAGATGCGGGTGAACGGCAGGAGGGAAGGCCAGCGCAGCTACCTCTCTGAGCTTCTCGACATCATCAATGGCACAGGCCGGAGGATCTCCGCGGTATGTTCCCTCACGTTTGATGATCTCAAGCTGCATGAAGGCCCCTCTGGCTCGATTTGCTGGCCTGCCGACACGGACAAGATGGGCCACGAATCCACGGTGCCGATTTCGCCACCCGTGAGGGCCGCTCTCGATGGAGTCCTCGCCAAGCGTCCAGGCATCGGGGCAGCGCCCTTGTTTCCCTCGCCAGGCGATCCCACGAGGCTCATAACGCGCCACCTTGTAGACAAGTGGCTGCGGAAGGCGGAGAAGCTCGCAGGGCTGGAGCCGCTCAAGGGGAGCCTCTGGCACGCGTACCGGCGGAAGTGGGCCACGGAGCGCAAACACCCACCTGGTGCCGACGTTGCCGCCGCTGGAGGCTGGGCGAACGGGCTGACGCTCTTGAAGGTCTACCAACAACCTGACCCAGAGACTATGCTCAAGGTCGTTCTCGGGGGTGGTGAACTCCGGGAGAAGCAGGCATGAATCGTTCCCCTTCTTGCACACAACATTACACACCCAGCTTCGCGGTGGGGTGTATAGTGCGAGAGGAATGGCTTACACAAGCCACGAAGTAGCCCACGGGCGGTTAGCTCAGTTGGTTCAGAGCGCCTGGTTTACACCCAGGAGGTCGGCAGTTCGAATCTGCCACCGCCCACTTGCAGGAAAGCAAGCTCCACAGGGCTTTAGTGCCCTGCGTGGCTTTGTCGTCATGTCTGCGATTGGCCTGGATGCATCCGTTATGCATCCGTTTAGTGCGAAAAAAAATCGGGACGGTTCCCTACGCCCCTGCTTCGATCGCCGCCAGCACCGTCGCCGGATCGGACTGCTGATACAGACGTTGGACGGTCTCCACCCTTCTCCAACCGCCAGCACAGGCCACATCCTGCACGGGCAGATTCTTGCGTTCTGTGGCGAACAAGCGGCGGTAGGGGTGGAAGGTGCCCTGGGCGAGTTTCGGCTGCCCACATGCTTTCTCAGCTTTCAGGAGCCATTTTGAGGCGGTATCCCGCCGTATCGGCTGACTGGCGTCCCTCGGTGCGGGGAAGAGCGGTGCGTCGCCGAGCCTGGGGTTGCTCCGTAGGTAGACGTCGATGGCGTCTCTCACGTCCCCGCGAATCGGTGTCTGAATCGTCCCGGGATCATCGGAGACTGTTTGACTTGAGTGCCAGGGGCTCAGGTTGAGCTGTCTGGCGTGAACGATACTGCTCTTCGTACTCGGCTGGGGGGACGTGGCCGAGGGGCTCGAAGAGGCGGTGGTTGTTGAACCACCACACCCACTCGAGGGTGGCGAGCTCGACGTCTTCGATCTTGGACCACGGTCCCCGGGGGTAGATGAGCTCGGTCTTGTAGAGCCCGATGATGGTCTCGGCCAGGGCATTGTCGTAGGAGTCGCCGCGACTGCCGACAGATGGTTCGATGCCGGCCAGCGCCAAGCGCTCGGTGTAGCGAATAGACAGATATTGCCCGCCGCGGTCGGAGTGATGCACGAGGCGCTCGCCGTCTTCACCCCAACGCTCCGTGATGGCCTGCTCGAGCGCGTCGAGTGCCAGGTCACTCCTCAGGGAGTTCGAGATCTGCCAACCCACGATGCGGCGCGCGAATGCATCCATGACGAGCGCCACGTAGACGAATGTGTGTCCTGTCCGGACGTAGGTCAGATCCGACACCCACAGCTCGTTGGGACGAGACGCCGAGAAGTCACGATCCACCAGGTCCAGGGGCCGCTCCATACCCTCGACGGCGTAGGTCGTGACTTTGAAGGTTCGACCCCTCACTGCTCCGCGCAGGCCCATCTCGCGCATCAGGCGAGCTACCGTGCATCGGGCCACCCGAGTGCCCTCTCGGTTGAGCTGCTTCCAGACCTTCTTGGCCCCGTAGACCTGGAAGTTCTGCATCCACACCCGCCGTATCTCAGCCTTCAAGCCCTCATCCCGCTGAGCCCGTGCCGAGCGCCTCGTCGGCTCGGCCTCGAGCGCCTTGTACGTGTAGTATGTTGACGGAGCGATCGGCAGCACATGGCAGATCGGCTCGACTCCGTACTCGGACCGGTTATCGTCGATGAACGCCACCATCAGCGGGGTCGGCGGTCGAGTTCCGCCTGCGCGAAATACGCGGACGCCTTGCGTAGAATCTCATTCGCTCGCTTCAGCTCGCGGATCTCCCGCTCCTGATCTTTGAGCCGTTGACGCTCGTCCGTCGTCAGCCCTGACCGTCTCCCTGAATCACGCTCTGCACGCCGTACCCACTTCCGCAGGGTCTCCGCCGTGCACCCGACCTTCTCTGCGATCAAGCAGATCGCCGCCCACTGTGACGCGTGGTCCGACTCCTGCGTGAACACCAGCCGGACTGCCCTCTCCCGTGTCTCGGGGGAGTACTTCGTTACTCTCTTCATGACCCCATCCTCTCAACTGATGGAGTCTCCGGCAAACCCGGGGCGGTTCACGTCTGGCTCGATCGGCATATTAGTCGGGCACTGAAACCGACAGCCCCGCAGATCAACACCCCGATGGAGGGCCTATGAGCAAAGTCCCGTTGTGCCTCGTGGTGCTCTCGCTTGTTTTCACATCATCAGTTCGTGCCCAAGTGATTCGCAGCCACGAAGGTCTTGACCGCAACGCTGTGGATAGTTTGTTCATCCAGGCGGAGCTCTCGTTGGACGGTGGAGCCGGCAATGCGGATTATCTGGATTTACGTTTAACCGGAGGCTTGTCATACCGCGTGCCTGCACCGGGCCACTGGCTCCGGTTCTATCCCTCTTATCGGATCAAGCGCTCAGAGGAAAAGAACGTCGTGCATGAGCGGTCGGCGCACGTCAGGCACTCATATGTATTCTCAGACGCGATGCGAACCTACGCGTTCGTTCAGATCCAGGCGGATCAGTCGATCGACCTCGACCGCAGGTTGCTGGTCGGGGGCGGGCTTCGTCGGCAAGTCGTGCGGCTGGAAGATGGTGGTCTGGACGTCGGCGTCGGTCTCATGCTGGAAGACGAGCTCTTGGTGTCCGGAGAGGCTCGGACAGACTTGAGGGGCGCGAATCTGCTTTCTGCATGCGGCGGAGCCGGTGCCGTCCGGCTCTTGACCACGGGTTTCTATCAGCCGGTGATGTCGGACCTCGGCGACTATCGCGTGTCCGTCGACACGGAGGTTGAGATTCCGGCTTCCGATCAGGTCCATTTTGTCGTTTCTGGGAGTTGGCGTCGAGACTCGCGGCCACCCCCGGGCATCGAGGCGAACGACGCCGGATTCGGATTCTCCATACGGGTCGGTTACCCAACCCCAAGGCGCTTCAGGCTCTGCTGAGCGGAGGCGAAATTTGGGAGCGGAAGTAGACCCACCGAAGGTCGTCGGGATCTAGTGCCCAATGAGTCCGCGTGTGCATTGGCGCCGAAACCGATGGCGATACCGATGATTCCAGCCGAGGCTACCCACGTAGTGACGTCCCAGCCCCAAACTAGGAACAGAAAGTAAGCGGGCTGAACGGCGTGGGGTTTGCCGGAGACTCCATCAGTTGGGAGTATGGGGTCATAGCCCCAAGAGCCCAGGGAGAAGCACTGGTCGAGATTGCGAGCTCAACGGGTCGAAGGGTGGCAGAGTAGCGATGGCCTGGCCATGGAGGTAACGTTGCTGTTGAGGCGTGCTTGAGCCCACCAACGCCGATGCGAAGTCGGCTGTCCAACCTTCGCAAGTGGCTCCGCCCGTCCAGTCCGACGGCAGTGGCCTCCCGCGAGATTGCCCGGATGGTAAAGAGTCACCTGGAGTCACGCACCTGGAGTATATAAGCTGTATCGATATCACCTCCTTGGAGCTGGGAAGTCAGAAGCGGGCTGCTTTAACCTGTTCGTAAGCCAAGAGGATAGCTCACGAAAGCCGCAGCATCGATATGGACAAGATATCGTTGGCGGACGTAGCGCACGCGCTGGACGCGATGATCGACCTGCAGATGACGGCGCAGGCGCGCATCACCGCACATCTCGTTGCCGCGGCGGAGGCAGCCGGGTATGACGCGGCGCGCCTGATCGCGACCCTCGACGATATCGCCGCGAATACGGTGGTCGACGAGTTCTGGATAACCGACGAGCAGGGCGTCGTCTACGTCACCAACGTCCGGGATGAAGGCAGTGCGCTGACACCGTTCCGGTTCGATCCCGATCCCGCCGTGCAGCCGCAGGCCTCGGTGTTTCACGTCCTTCTCTCGTCCTCCGTGGACAGCGACGACGTCGTGACGCAGGAAGCGCAGGTACGGGAGATCGACCACAGGGTCTACAAGTACGCCGACGTCTCGGGTGTCGACCGGCAGCGGATCGTCCAGGTCGGCAACGCCCTCGCATTCGAGGAGCAAGTAAGCCAGAGCAACGCCTACGCCTCGCCCGTCATGACCTCAGTACTGGCGGAGTTCGACATGCCGGAACTCTTGAGCGACACTTACACCAGTGAGTTCGACGAGATCAGGCCCATATTCGAGGAGATCCTCGGCCAGCAGATGATCGTGCAGGCGACGCTCGTGGAGCGCTTCACCGCCGCCGCCCCTCTCTGCCAACTTAGGTGAGACACGGAACGAGTAAAGAATTAGAGTAGGGCGAAGGCAGAGAAACCGAGGATGCTGGGACACCGAGAGAGAATGGAAGAGAATGGAATCGCCCCACTAACCTGGGAGGGTAAGCGAAGCGCGGCAGCTGCTCCGGACGCGGAGGTGGTAGATAAGCCGACGCGCCGACGGTTTAGTCCGTCGTACAAGCTGCGGGTCGTCGAAGAAGCGGACCGGTGCACGGAGCCGGGAGAGGTAGGGCGACTCCTGCGACGGGAGGGCTTGTACTCGTCGCACCTGACGACATGGCGCAAGGCGGTGCGGAGTGGGTCGCTGAGAGTGCTGTCGAAGAGACGAGGTCGAAAGCCGAGCGAACGGAATCCGCTGGAGGGGAAAGTGCGCAAGCTGGAGCGCGAGAACACTCGCCTGGAGAAGGAACTCGAGAAGGCGCGCCTGATCATCGACGTCCAGGGAAAAGTTGCAGGGCTGCTGGGATTGAGCCTCGAGGACGGGACGAACTCGTGAAGGCGGCCGAGGCGCTGGCCACGTACGTAGGGGTAAAGCCCGCGTGCGATGCGCTCAGGGTCGCCCGAGCCACGTTCTATCGTCGTCGGAGGCCATCGACCGGGCATCAACACCCAGTCATAGTTTACCGATGTCCGTAGGGATCCAGTAAGTGCTATAAACAGTTATATCATAAACGGTTATGACTGTTCTACAGCGCCCTGAACCACCCGTAGCGTCCCTTGATATCCGCTTGCATCCCCTATATTATTGTGGGATGAATAGTGTGAAGCACTCGGCCAACCCGCCGCGAAAAACCAAGCCCAAGGGCCGCCATCCCGACAAGGCGTTGTCGGCCGCCTTCGTGCGCACGGCCCCGCCCGGCAGACATTGCGACGGCAATGGCTTGTACCTCTACGTGCAGCCTACGGGAACGCGGAGCTGGATTCAGCGGCTTGCGATCCGGGGCCGCAATCGCGAGCTCGGACTGGGCAGCGTGGCGCTGATTTCGCTGGCCGAGGCCCGCGAGCAGGCGCTGGCCAACCGCAAGCTCGTGCGCTCGGGCGGCGACCCGCTCGCCGAGAAACGCCGCACGCAGGGCGTGCCGAGCTTCGCGGAATCCGCCGTGAGGGTGATGGAACAGAAGCGGGCCGGTTGGCGCAGTCCGGGTCATAGCCGCGAGTGGATTTCGAGCCTCAGGCGCTACGCCTTCCCGCGCATCGGCGAGATGGCGGTCTCGGAGGTGACGAGCGCCGACGTGCTGGAGATCCTCACACCCATCTGGCACGTGAAGGCGCCCACGGCCCGGCACGTGCACCAGCGTATCCGCACGGTGCTGGAATGGGCCGTGGCGATGGAGTTCAGGACCGACAACCCATGCGACCGAATCGAGCCCATCCTCGGAGCGCAGAACGACGTGGTGACACACATGCGGGCCTTGCCGCATCGCGACGTGGCGTCGGCGATCGAGACGGTGCGGGGGTCGGGGGCGCAGCCGGTCGTCAAGCTCGCGTTTGAGTTCGTGGTGCTGACGGCGGCGAGGTGGGGCGAGGTCCGGGGGGCCGAGTGGGCGCAGATCGATCGAAGGGAGGGAGTGTGGACGATTCCCGCCACGCGGATGAAGGCGCAGCGCGAGCACCGGGTGCCGCTGTGCCGCCGCGCCACAGAGATTCTCAGCGCGGCGCGGAAGCTCGGCGACGGCAGTTCGCTGGTGTTCACCCGTGGGGGTGGCAAGGCGCTCTACGAAAAGCGGCTGCGCCGGCTTCTCCGGAACTGCAAGATCGCGGCCGTGCCGCACGGCTTCCGCTCGAGCTTTCGGGACTGGGCGGCAGAAGAGACGGATCATCCGCGCGAGGTCGTCGAGGCTGCGCTGGCACATGTGGTCCAGAACAAAGTCGAGGCGGCAAACGCCCACAGTTTTGGATGTTTATGTGATTATTGAACTTACGGGCCTCGCTGGCCGGATTCCCGCCAATTGATTCCCGCTGATTGGCCTCAGGCGCGAACTCTGCGTCGGCTCTCTAGAGCTTTCCTGAGCTGTGCCTCGTCGGCCCGTTGGTAGCACTGCAGCACCGTTTTGGCCTCCTTCCAACCGCCGAGTTCGCAGAGCACCTTGAGCGGCTGGTCCATGAGGTCCGAGGCGAACTTCCGCCTCAGTGAGTGCCAGCCGCGGCCACGCTTCGGCTCCAGCCCCGCGAGCTTCTGAGCTCTGGTCCACCAGACACGCGCCAGCGGCCGGCTCACAGGCATCGTGGGATACTTCGGCGAGGGCAGCACCGGAGCATCCCCGATCCCGGGGTTCCTCGTTCGCGCCTCTTCGAGGACTGCGATTGCCTCAACGGTCACTGGTGTGCGGTGCTCATAGCCTGTCTTCTCGTGCTCTGCGCGCCACCGCACCATCCCGTCTTCAAGGTCGATGTCCGACCATCGAAGCTGGCGGATCGCATTGATGCGGTGTCCGGTCTCGTGCGCGAGCACGAGCGCGACGCGGAACCGCCAGTCGACCTGCCGGGACACCCGGAGAAGCGCCTGGTACTCCACCTCGGTAAGGACTATGCGGGCCGGGTTCTTCTCCGTGGGTGTCTTTAGGCCCTTGAGCGGGTTCGACTCGAGAAGAACCTTCCCCTCCGCATCCCTCGACTTCCCGGCCCAGTTGAGAACCGCGATCAGGAACTTCAGGTCCCGTTCGATCATCCGGTCGGCCACCGGCTTGCCGCTCGGCCCGACCCTGCCCGCCCGCCGCTCCCGGATGAACCGGTCCCAGTCGCGCTGGGAGAGCGTTGCGGGCTTCCGGTCCCTGCCGAAGCAACCGAGGAACATCTTCATCGCGGCCCTGTCGTGCAGCCGCGACTGCCCACGCTTGGTGGGCGTCACCTCTTCACCGTAGATGTCAAAAAGCGTCTCCAGGGTGAGTGGTTCGGACTCGGCTTCCGCCTTGCCATGCATCTCCGGCCCGAGGTAGCCAGCGGCGAACTCGTCCGCCTGCCGCTTCGCCCGTCTCCAGTCGCGGTGCTTCAGCGACCTTGTGAGCCTGCGCCCGTTCTCGCGCCACTCGATCTGGAACAGGCCGGTCTTGGGATCGGGAAAGACCCGTACCCGGTTCCGGCCCCATTCGCCGGCGCCGTAGGAGCGCCGGATAGGTTTCGTGCGTGCCATCATTCGATTCCTCTCTCGATGATGGACTGCACGATCTGCGCGTTGGGAACTTCGCCTCGGCGATGCTTTTCCACCAGTCGCGGTGTGGCTGGCGCCTGGGTCTTCCGTGGCAGGTGCGAGCGGGCGATCCTGGGCGCGCCGGGCCTTCCGGTGTTGGGGATCCTGCCGTCGCGCACGAGGCGGCCGAGATGGTCAGCGGAGTAGCCGCTCTCCCTGGCGGCCTCCGTCAGCGAGAGGGTGGTCTCGTCCCTCTCCCTGAGCGTGGTCTCGAGCTCGGCCGCGCAGCTTTCGAGGGCCACGGCCGGCGTCTCGCCCCCGTACCGGCGGAGCGCCTTGGCCTGCGTCCGCCAGGTGGCTGGCAGGGTCTCGACGGACGCACGGCCGGTCATGCGCGTCCGTCCGCTTTCATTGCCAGTCGCCCTCGGCGTCTCTGCGGAGCGCGTCGGTGAGGGCCGGGTCCCCCTCGCCGCGCCGAACAGAGCGTTCGGCGAGATCGACGCATCTATTGACGTTCCGTAGCGCTCCATGAAAGCCCAATAACATCTGATATACAACGAGTTAGGAGATTTCCATACTCCAGAGAGACCCCGTTACACCCCTTGACAGCCGGTAGTTTTATGGGGCACTATTCCGGGGCAGACTACCGTATCCCTCACACGGTGCCCCAACATGCCACTGACCGACACGGCCATCCGGAAGGCCAAGCCCCGCGACAAGCCGCGCAAGCTCTACGACAGCCGCGGCCTGTACCTCGAGATCGCCCCGCGCGGCACCAAGGCCTGGCGCTTCAAGTACCGTTTCGCCGAGAAGGAGAAGCGGATCTCGATGGGCATCTATCCCGAGGTCTCGCTGAAGCTCGCCCGCGAGCGGCGCGACGAGGCCCGCAAGCTTCTGGCCCGGGAGATCGACCCGAGCGCCTACCGGAAGGCACGCAAGCAGTCGAAGCGGCAGTGGGCCAGCAACAGCTTCGAGGCTGTGGCCACGGAATGGCTCGCGAAGCATTCGCCCAATTGGTCCGCCCGCTACGCTTGGCGGATCGAATGCGATCTGGGAAAGGATGTGTTCCCGTGGATCGGAGCGAATCCGGTCGCGGAACTCACGGCGCCGGAGCTGCTGGCCGCGCTGCGCCGCATCGAGGAACGCGGCCACCTGGACATGGCGCATCGCACGCTTCAGCTCTGTGGGCGGATCTTGCGCTACGCGGTGGCGACGGGCCGGGCCGAGCGGGACGTGTCGTGGGACCTGCGCGGGGCGTTTCCTCCGGTGAAGCGGAGGCACTTCGCGGCGATCACCGATCCGAAGGAAGTCGGCCCCTTGCTCCGGCTGTTGGACGGCTACGTGGGAACGCTTCCGGTACGCTGCGCCCTGCGTCTGGCGCCGCTGGTGTTCGTGCGCCCCGGAGAATTGCGCAAGGCCCAGTGGCCCGACATCGACCTCGATGGAGCCGAGTGGCGCTACACGGTGACGAAGACCGACACGCCGCATGTGGTGCCCCTGGCGCGTCAGGCGGTCGAGATCCTTCGCGAGGTTCATAGCCTGACCGGACACGGCCGCTACGTCTTCCCGAATGTACGCTATCCGAGCCGGGAGCGGCCGATGAGCCGCGCCACACTGTGGGGCGCGTTCCGGGCGTTGGACATCCGGCGGGACCGGATGACGCCGCACGGCTTCCGGGCGATGGCGCGCACCATCCTGGACGAGGTGCTGGGCTTCCGGCCCGACTTCATCGAGCACCAGCTGGCCCACGCGGTCAGGGATCCCAACGGCCGGGCCTACAACCGCACGGCGTTCCTGCCCGAGCGTAGACACATGATGCAGGCTTGGGCCGACTATCTGGACCGGCTCAAGACCGGGGAAGAGATCGAGCCGGGGACTCTCGGCGCCGGGGCCTCCCGCATCCCAACGTCTCCGGGGATCCGAAACGCCGACTCATGGCTCGACGTTCCCGGCAGCCCACGGTCTGGCGTTCTCCGCGGGTCCGCGCCCGGTCCTCTGGGCTAGCGCGGACACACCGGCTGGACGGCTGGCGAACTGGCGATCCGCCGCCCCGCAGCGGCGCTGAACGGCCTTCCGGCACGGATACCTGATTCGGGAGCGACCCCAGGAGGGCGGGGGCAGGTGCGCAAACACACCTGGCCCCGAACCCGTACCAGGCCCTCGGCCTGGGGGGTCGCTACCGCCTCGGACGGTGCCGCCCGTACAGCGCTGGCCGGCCTGTCCGCGGAAGCGCAAGACGCTGCCGCGCCAGCGGATAGGCGGGAAGCTCCGTGTGAATCGCCGGGGCGCCGAAGTGTGAATTGTACCCCCGCGTCGTTTGCGCACTCCAGTGCGGCCGTAAGTCGCGCGCCGCTCATCGGTAGCGAGCCCCGGCGAGGCGCGCGGTCCGCCATGTGCTGCCGCGGCGGATTGAGGCGCGGGCGGCCTGCCGTCGGGCCTGTTTCTCCAGCGCCACGCTGCGCTTCATGGCGGCCTGGAGACCGCCGTACTTCTCCAGGATCGGGACCGCGCCCGCGAGAATGGCCTCCTCGATCCGGGCGAGCTCCTTGCGAACCTGGGGGTCGAGTCGGCCCAGTCGGCTGGACCGGAGGGCTCGGCCCAGTGGCGCATGACTCGCCGTGCCCGCTCAAGCTCTCTCGAGGTGCGACCGACCGCGACAACCTCGACGGATCGGCCTCGTCTCCCAAGCGCGTGCCAGAGCCCGCGGTGCGCCGCACCCCAGGAGCGGAGCGCGGTCGCGGTCGCGTGGCCGGGATCGGCGTAGACGAAGACGGCGCTCTCGGCGTCCAGCGCGACGGGCAGCTTTGTAATGTTCAGAGATGTTCAGTACGGTACGCGAGCTGTTGGACACCGCCGCCAGCGCCAGCGCCACCGCCCCCACATGGCTCGCTGGAAGCTTGGTCACGGGACGTAGCGCAACCGGGAGGCCGGTCTGGGCAAAGCGTCGCGCCCGTCCGACCCCACAGCGCCTGCGGCGGCTTTCCCCCGGCCCCTGAGGCGATTAAGCCGTCGCCCTGGTTCCTGAGGATGCCCGTCCTTCACGGCCCTCCACAGGTGCTGGGACTAACATAGGATGTGGTACCGCTCTTGGGGGCAGGTCAGATCATCGTGGATAGATCAATAGTAAGTATTGTATTATCAATAGGTTAGACTCTATATGCCTTGATCACGTCAAGCATGGCCTGTTCGTCTTCGTCCCACGCCGTCTGAATCATCCGTAGCGCTGCCGTGGCAGTCGGGGCCTGCCGGGCGAGCGCGCGGTTCTGCGGCGGCAGCAGCCCCCCGGCGGTCGCACGATCTAGGAAGGCGAACAGGTGGTCGTAGTAGCCGTCGATGTTGGCGAAGCAGCACGGCTTCTCGTGCAGCTCCAGCGGTCGCTGCGACCAGCACAGGGCTTCGAAGATCTTCTTCCAGCGTGCCGAACCCGCCGGGCAGAGCGATGCATCCCTGCGACAGCTGCTGCATAAGATGTTTGCGCTCGTGCATCGTGGCGACTTCGAGGAGCTGGCTGAGGCCCTCGTGCGCGAGTTCCTGATACGACAATTGCCGGGGGACCACACCGATGACGAAGCCGCCGCCCTCGAGCACAGCATTTGCCACCACACCCATCAGTCCGACGCTCGCGCCGCCATACACCAGCCCGATGCCCTCTGCCGCCATCAGTCGCCCGAGGGCATCGGCCTCGTCGATGTAGCGCTGCTCCCGTCCTAGGTTGCCGCCCAGGTAGACGCAAATGCTCCTTCCGCTGGGCGGTCCCGCGAGTTCGGGGCGGTCCTCGCCCACGTCCGATGCTCCAGCGTCTGGCATCCCGTACGTCTTCCTAGTCCTGCTCCGGCATCAGCACGAACTCGGGGTAGGCGTCGATGCCCAGCTCCGCCACGTCCTGACCCATCTGCTCGACCCGCTGGGACACACGAACGCCCATCGTCTTCTCCAGCGCCAGCCACATCAGCCACGACGCTGAGAACGCAAAAGCGACGATCGACACCACGCCGATCAACTGCACGCCGATATTGGCGCCTGCCGCGATGGCTGTAGCTAACGTACCCCAGGTTCCGGCGAAGAGGTGCGCGGGCACCGCCCCGACCACGTCGTCCACCTTCAGCTTCTCGAGGAGCTTGATGCCGGCGGTGCAGATGATGGCGCCAACCGCGCCGATCACGATGGCCCAATAGTGACTGGTGATGTCAGGTCCCGCAGTGATCGAGACGAGGCCGGCGATGGCGCCGTTCAGACCCGCGAGCAGATCGACGCGCCCGAGGATTGGCCGCGAGACCGCGATGGCCGCGATAACCCCGGCCGCTCCCGCTAAGTTGGTATTGACCAGCACGTGGCTGATCGCGATCACGTCGGCAGCGCTCCCGAGCGCGAGCTGGGAACCCCCATTGAAGCCGAACCAACCGAACCAGAGAATGAACACCCCCAGGGTGACCACTGGTACGTTGGACGGGGGCGTGATGAGAACCGTGCCGTCGCTGCGGAACTTTCTGTACCGCGGCCCAACGACCAGCGCGGCAGCCCCGCCCGTGCCATGCACGATGCTCGAACCGGCAAAGTCCTGGAAGCCCATTGCGTTAAGCCAGCCGCCGCCCCAGGTCCAGGCGCCGACGGTCGGATAAATGAACGCGGTCAGCACCACGGTGAAGCAGAAGAACGACCAGAGCCTGACCCTTTCGGCCAGTGCTCCGGAGACAATGGACCCGGCGGTCGCCACGAATACCATCTGGAAGAACCAGTCGGACATGACCGAGTAGTCGGTTGCGATCACCGCTTCCCGCGCGCCTTCGACACCCGCCAGCAGCGCAACTTCGTCTGGCGACGGGCTGCGGAGAAAGCTGAAGGAACCGATAAAGTTGCCTACGTCGACGTACATCATGTTGTATCCGACGACGTAGTAGTAAACCACCCAGTGAGGCGGAAGATCCTGATGCTTCTCATGCTGCTCGGAAATGCCGGATTGGTGACGGTGGCCGCATCGCTGATCGTGGCTCTCGCCGGGCCTGCGGAGTCCAGACAGTGGTGGGAGCTGTTCGGTCTGCTGGTCTTCGGGCTACTGCTGATCGGGCTCTGGTCAAGAACAAGTGGCTGGATCGGGCGGTGTGCGGCCTGATCCGATGGGCACTCAGGAAGTGGACTGAGCTCGAGGTGCGAGACTATTCCAGCTTGCTCCACTTGTCGGGCGCTTATCGAGTGGTCGAAACGGAGGTAGAGCCGGAAGGGGCCCGGGCGGAGAAGCCGCTGCGCAAGCTGGACCTCGGTGGACTGCTCGTTCTCGGAATACACCGAGCTGACGGTGCGTACGTAGGCGCCCCCCATGGGGACACGCTCATCCACGGCGGCGATACGCTGATTCTGTACGGGGAAACGCCTCGGCTGGAGGCCTTTTGCCAGCTCGCTCCTCGCACCGACGGCGCGTAGCCCAACGCTAACACCGTCGGACTCCGTCGCCCGTAATGCGACAAGCGACGCTGGAGTTGTTCGCGAGATCGGGATCATGCTACGGTTGGAGGAAGCGGAGCGATCGTTCCAACAGGCGTTGGCACTGAACCCGAGCTCCTCCGGGGTACACCGTCGTTCGCCCATCGGAGGGCGCGACGAGCGGATACGTGGATGGGTAACGGTGAGCGGGTTTTCCACAGTGGCGGCAAGTCTGTAGTTTCTCTGCGGCTCTTCGGTGCCATTACAAAAGGACCTGCGCCTGATGCCCCACCCGACCGCGTCGCAAACCCAACGCAAAGCCAGCCCGATCCTCGCGATCGGCCGCGGCGTTTACTTCCTCGGCCTGCTCTACCTGTTCTTCTTCAGCATCGAGCTGATGAGCACGGCGTTCAAGATGGGTGGCCGTGGCTTCGCCGAGCAGCTTCTCAACACGGCCTCGGATCCGGTGGCGGGGCTCTTCATCGGATTTCTTGCGACGAGCCTGATCCAAAGCTCGTCCACCACCACTACCATCATTGTCGGTCTGGTCGCGTCAGAAGTCCTCACGATCCAGTTGGCCGTGCCAATGCTCATGGGTGCGAACATCGGAACGACGACCACGAACACGCTCGTCTCGGCGGGGCACGTCACACGTCCGGCGGAGTTCGAGCGAGCCTTCGCGGCATCCACGGTGCACGACTTCTTCAATGTCCTGGCGGCGATGGTCATCCTGCCGCTGGAGATCTTCTTCCATCCGGTAGAAAGGATGGCGGTTTTCTTACAAGGCGTCTTCGCGGGCGCAGGCGGGATGAGTCTCGCGAGCCCGCTCAACGCCGTCGTGAGGCCGCTCTCCGATTGGGTTTCCGGCGCGATCCCTTACGAGTTGCCGCTCATCGGCATCGCCCTGGGCATCCTCTTCATCTCCCTTCAGCAGCTGATGCGACTGATGCGCGGCGTGTTCCTGGAGAGGATGGCGGCCCTCTTCGATCGGGTCCTCTTCCGGAACGATGCCACCAGCTTCGGCCTGGGTATCGTGACGACCACGGCTGTGCAGAGCAGCTCGGCGACGACTTCGCTCATCGTTCCGCTAGCAGGGACCGGAGTCCTGTCTCTCAGGCAGATCTTCCCCTACACGCTTGGAGCCAACATCGGAACGACGATCACTGCGATCCTGGCTTCATTCTCGACCGCTAGCGCCGCTGCGGTGACCGTGGCTCTTGCCCACCTCAGCTTCAACCTACTGGGAATCGCGATCTTCTATCCCCTGCGGGCGGCTCCCATCTGGATGGCGCAGAAGGTCGGCGCGTATGCAGCTCGGACCAGGGTCACTTCGGCGGGCGTGATCACGGTATATGTGGTGCTCCACATCATCCCCATTCTCTACTTCATTCTGTAGCCGAAAAGGTAAACACCATGTGGAAGGAAATCGTCACGCTCTTCAGGTCTCAGGGCCCACTGCGAGAGGCATATGACGAGGCGATCCTGATGCTTCGGGCCTCCCACGACATGTTCGACCACGCAGTCACGGCGCTCCATGCGGAGGGCGCGCTAGAGACCGACATCTACAAGCGCGATCAGCGGCTCAACAAGTACGAGCGGAGCGTTCGGCGCAAGATCGTCACGCACATGTCCGTGTCGGCCAAGCCTGACATCAACCTGGGGCTGGTGCTCACGGCGATCGTTATCGACATCGAGCGGATCGGAGACTACACCAAGAACATCGTGGAGTTGGCGTCTGCAGTTCCCGGGCCCTTCGACGGGCTCGAGCTACACGACGAGGTCGTTGAGATCGAGCAGATCATGGCCCGGATGTTCGACGACATCGTGCCCGCCCTCGAGGAATCCGACGTGGTTCGGGCCCGGGGCATCATGGGGTCCCACACCATCATTTCATCCAAGGTGGACGAGCACGTGCGTGCTCTGTGCTCCGGTGAGGAGTTGTCGGGACGGTCGGGGCATGCGGTCACGGTGGCACTCTACCTGCGCTATCTGAAACGCGTCAGCGCGCACCTCAAGAACGTGGCGACGAGCGTAGTGAATCCCTACCACCGGATCGGATTCCGGGAGAAGGGGTCTCGAGCTCCAAGCGGTTGATCGGGGGCCTGACAACCACGCGCGGCTGCAATGCGAACGGTGCGGACCGCTGGTAAGCCGCGCCAGCAGCAAATCCCTGTTAGGCTCAATCCGGGTCCGGTAAAGAGACATGGTACACACTTAAGTAAAGGGACATGGGTTACAGTCGGCACCTCTGAAAGGAGGAGGCCGATGCCGTTCGAGGAGACTCATGTCATGGAAGAGAGAACGCGGTTTATCGAAGAAGCCCATCGCAGTCTTCGGAGCTTTGCTGCGGTGTGCGATCGATACGGGATTAGTCGCAAGACGGGCTACAAGTGGATGGATCGATGGCGGCGAGCCGGGCCAGCAGGTCTGGAGAATCGAGCGAGTCGACCCGGGCATTGCCCATGGGCTACGCCTAGTGAGGTGGTCGAGACGATCCTCGAGGTTAGACGCAAGTATGACGACTTCGGGCCGAAGAAGATCCGGTGGTACCTGCAGACGCATCGGCCGGAGCTAGCACTGCCCTCACGACAGACGATGCACAACATCCTGGTGCGTCACGACCTGGTGCCGAGGCGTCGGCGAAGGGTGCGCCGCTGGCACCCGGGTCGACCCGATACCAACGCATCTGAACCGAACGGGACGTGGACGGCCGACTTCAAGGGCGAGTTCCCGATGGGTGACGGTGAGCTGTGCTACCCGCTTTGAGCGGTAAAGGACCTGGGTAACAGTTAAGTCAAGAGACCTGAGTAACAGTTCTCCGTCCTTTGCAAGTGCCTCCAGTTCGTCTCTTCCCTCGTCCGAGGGAGTCGAAGATGAGGCGTTTGGGTTCAACAAAGCGTCCTAGCCAGATGGGTCCGAAGTAGACCTCAAAGAGACCGTGGTCAATCTCTTCCAGTCCGACTTCATGCCCAGCGAAGAGTCGGCCGACGGGCACACGGTCCCCGTACCAGCGGATGCCACCGTTCGTGCTGACGAGCCGGGTCTCGAAGTGGCCCGGATACGTGACCGGGTCGAGTTGCTTCGGGAAGGGTCGAGGTGAGGGTCGGTAGAGATTGGAGGGCACGGCACCGTCCAACGCCTCGTGAGGCCGGACTTCGTTGTAGAGCTTCCTGAATCTTCGAAACGCTTGCTGCTGGGTCCGCATGTTGGAGCTCGGAGGTCGGGTGGTACGCCTCTTTAGCACCAGGTGCATGTTCTCGTGCTTGCCGTTCTGCTGAGGGCAGCCAGGCTCGATGAGCTCAGGCAGAATGCCCACCTGAATGAACCACACGGACAGCCGAGAGAGACGGCCTAGTGCGTTCGAAGCGAAGGGAGTGCCGTTGTCCGTACGGATCCGTTCGGGTAGACCGTGTTGGCGAAATAGCCGCGTGAACACTGGGATCACGCCGTCGATTGTCACGTCCGGACGACCCCAACACTCCAGTACGAACCTCGAATGCATGTCCTGCACAGTAAGCGGGTAGCACAGCTCACCGTCACCCATCGGGAACTCGCCCTTGAAGTCGGCCGTCCACGTCCCGTTCGGTTCAGATGCGTTGGTATCGGGTCGACCCGGGTGCCAGCGGCGCACCCTTCGCCGACGCCTCGGCACCAGGTCGTGACGCACCAGGATGTTGTGCATCGTCTGTCGTGAGGGCAGTGCTAGCTCCGGCCGATGCGTCTGCAGGTACCACCGGATCTTCTTCGGCCCGAAGTCGTCATACTTGCGTCTAACCTCGAGGATCGTCTCGACCACCTCACTAGGCGTAGCCCATGGGCAATGCCCGGGTCGACTCGCTCGATTCTCCAGACCTGCTGGCCCGGCTCGCCGCCATCGATCCATCCACTTGTAGCCCGTCTTGCTGTGCTGAGACGGTATTCACCTGACAGTTGACCACGAGAGAGGACGGTGGCCAGCCGCCCTCGCCGGAGCTAATTGAGAGATGTCGAAGTCACTCACTTAGCACGGGAGAGAAGATGACCACCGTCCAGGGGGAGAAGATAGCGCGCCGCAAGCTGAGCCTGCTACAGTTGGCCCAGGAGCTCGGCAACGTGAGCAAGGCGTGCAAGATCGTGGGCTACAGCCGGCAGCAGTTCTACGAGATCAGGAGGAACTTCCAGCTTTACGGGGCCGAGGGGCTGATCGACCAGCTTCCGGGGCCGAAGGGACCGCACCCGAACCGGGTGAGTGAAGAGATTGAGCAGGCGGTCTTGGCCCACGCCTTGGAGGCTCCGACGCACGGAGCTCAGCGGGTCGCGGACGAGTTGCTGCTCGGAGGGATCCAGGTGAGCTCAGGAGGCGTACGGGGCGTGTGGAGCCGGCATGGCCTCACCACGAAGCACGAACGGCTGCTCAGGCTCGAAGAGACGGCCAGGGAACGGAAGCTGAAGCTGACCGACGAGCAGATCGAGCTGCTGGAGCGCTTCAGTCCCGAGTTCCGGGAGCGCCACATCGAAGTCCATTACCCGGGCGACCTCGTCGCCGTGGACACGTTCTTCGTCGGAACGCTGAAGGGGGTCGGCAAGGTGTACCTGCAGACCGTGCTCGATTGCTTCAGCCGCTACGCCTGGGGCCGGCTCTACACGAGCAAGCTCCCGCTCACGGCGGTGCAGGTGATGAATAACGACGTGTTGCCGTTCTTCGATGAGCACCGGGTCCGGGTGAAGACCGTGCTCAGCGACAACGGCCGCGAGTTCTGCGGCCGTCCGGACCGTCACCCATATGAGCTGTTCCTTCAGCTCGAGGACATCGAGCACCGCACGACGAAGGTGGGCAGGCCCCAATCCAACGGCTTCATCGAGCGCTTCCACCGCACGCTCCTCGACGAGCACTTGAGGGTGAAGGGCCGCACCACCTGGTACGAGACCGTCGAGGAGATGCAGCAGGACCTCGAGGCGTATCTGGAGACCTACAACCGGAAGCGGCCGCACCGCGGTCGAGCCATGGAGGGCCGCACGCCCTATCAGGTCTTCAAGGCCGGTCTCACCGACGCCAGGAAGGCCGCAAAGGCCAGGAAGGAGGAGGCTAAGACGAAGGCAGCCTAGACACAGCTCCGGCGAGGGCCAACTGTCAGGTCATTACCATCTCTGTACAGTCTTGCGACTAATCCCGTATCGATCGCACACCGCAGCAAAGCTCCGAAGACTGCGATGGGCTTCTTCGATAAACCGCGTTCTCTCTTCCATGACATGAGTCTCCTCGAACGGCATCGGCCTCCTCCTTTCAGAGGTGCCGACTGTAACCCATGTCCCTTTACTTAAGTGTGTACCATGTCTCTTTACCGGACCCTTACTGTGCAGGACATGCATTCGAGGTTCGTACTGGAGTGTTGGGGTCGTCCGGACGTGACAATCGACGGCGTGATCCCAGTGTTCACGCGGCTATTTCGCCAACACGGTCTACCCGAACGGATCCGTACGGACAACGGCACTCCCTTCGCTTCGAACGCACTAGGCCGTCTCTCTCGGCTGTCCGTGTGGTTCATTCAGGTGGGCATTCTGCCTGAGCTCATCGAGCCTGGCTGCCCTCAGCAGAACGGCAAGCACGAGAACATGCACCTGGTGCTAAAGAGGCGTACCACCCGACCTCCGAGCTCCAACATGCGGACCCAGCAGCAAGCGTTTCGAAGATTCAGGAAGCTCTACAACGAAGTCCGGCCTCACGAGGCGTTGGACGGTGCCGTGCCCTCCAATCTCTACCGACCCTCACCTCGACCCTTCCCGAAGCAACTCGACCCGGTCACGTATCCGGGCCACTTCGAGACCCGGCTCGTCAGCACGAACGGTGGCATCCGCTGGTACGGGGACCGTGTGCCCGTCGGCCGACTCTTCGCTGGGCATGAAGTCGGACTGGAAGAGATTGACCACGGTCTCTTTGAGGTCTACTTCGGACCCATCTGGCTAGGACGCTTTGTTGAACCCAAACGCCTCATCTTCGACTCCCTCGGACGAGGGAAGAGACGAACTGGAGGCACTTGCAAAGGACGGAGAACTGTTACTCAGGTCTCTTGACTTAACTGTTACCCAGGTCCTTTACCGCTCACCGCTGGTACGGGGACCGTGTGCCCGTCGGCCGACTCTTCGCTGGGCATGAAGTCGGACTGGAAGAGATTGACCACGGTCTCTTTGAGGTCTACTTCGGACCCATCTGGCTAGGACGCTTTGTTGAACCCAAACGCCTCATCTTCGACTCCCTCGGACGAGGGAAGAGACGAACTGGAGGCACTTGCAAAGGACGGAGAACTGTTACTCAGGTCTCTTGACTTAACTGTTACCCAGGTCCTTTACCGCTCACCGCGACGGTCGAGGCGCACTCCTGGCCTGGCACCCGGACACGGCCGGACCGGAGCTTGCAGCACCAGCGGTAGAGATCCACGTGCACAGGGAGGGTAGCAATGAAGAAGTGGCTGCGACGCATCCGCGGTGCAATCGGGATGGGCCTGACCTGGGCATTAGCATGGTTTGGCGCGGGCGTCACGCTCCTGCTGGTAGTTGGTGTTGGCGCCGCCGACGTCCCGTTTCCCCTCGGGTTCGCTCTACTTGGCTTTCTTGCCGGCGTCACGTTCTCTGGGGTCCTCGGGATTGTTGAGGGCCGTCGCAGGTTTGATCAGATGTCGCTTCCGCGCTTTGCAGTGTGGGGAGGCGTTGGGGGTCTTCTGCTGTCCGGGATCTTTGTCTTGGCCGCCGCCCTTGGAGGGGACGCCTTTCTGGTGTTGGGCCCCGTGTTCGCACTGTCGGGTGCGGGCTCCGCTGCTGCTTCGCTGGCCCTAGCCAGAATGGCGGAGGACCGAGAATTGCTCGACGCCAGCGCGCACGTGGGCGAGGCCGGACTTACCGAAGATGAGGCGCGGGAACTGTTCGGAGGCGGGGGCTGATCTCTCCACGCAACACGATCACCCGGAAGGAACCTACGCTATCGGCACGTGTCACAGCGCCGAGGTACGACTCGTTGTTAAGGGTAGCCATCCCTTGTTCCCGGAGATATCCCGACCTTGCTGACACGACTCGTCGTCCTCACCCTGCTCGTGCCCTTTGGACTCGGGCGCGGGACGCTGCGTGCTCAAGAGTCCGCGGGTGCAACTCTGACGGTCACTCCCTCCATTGGGATGGCGGCCATTACGAGGAACGGGAACCTGGAATCCGGGGGCATGAGCGCGTTCCTGGAGGTCGACCTCCACAGCGCCTCGCTACTGTGGAGCGCTTACGCGGGCCAGCGGGGGATCGGAGTGAGGTGCTCCGATGGCTGCGAACTAGGAGGGCAGTCAATCGGCGTTGGAGTTTCATACATCCTCGGCAGCGTCCGAGCGGGTGGCGGTGGAGGCCTACTCCGTCGGGCCAATGAGTGGCACGTACAACCGCATGGTCAGCTCTCGGTGGTGATTGGCGTTCTGCGGCTACATGTGCGCCTTGAAGTGCCCCAAGGAGTAGATGGCGTACACGTCCCACTTCTCTTTGGTCTACAACTCCCGTTTGGCTGAGACCGGGAGGGAGAGCCTGTCCCGACTTGGGACCGAGGGCGTCGTCGGGCCACGTGGCCCATCGCCGGTCGGAGCCTTCGGACGTCCGACCGCCGCTTCCGAAGAAGGTCCCCTGCCTGCACTGGATCGACGCACTTGCATCGGAGCGTTCTGATTATGAATTATGGCGCGGCGCGGGCAGGGTCGCACAATACGCGCGACGGGCCTACACACGACCACTCGCAAGAACCTGCATTCCGTTTAGTCATGCGGCCGCCCACTAATGGCGCATAACGGGCTCACGCGCTCCCGGCGCGGAGTGAGCGCCGCGAACGGAGTGCCCCCGCAGGGGCCGGGCCCGTGGCGTTCACGATAGTAACTGCGCGCTCATCGCGCGAAGCGGAGCTGGGGGCCCGAGCGGGAGAGCGGCGTTACGCGGAGTCGCGCACCCTAATGGTGGGCCAGGCTCCGCACATGGAGAATCTCGCGGGCCTCAATCGGACGCAGATCAGCGCCAGAAAGCGTGACGACCGCCACGGTTCCACCCTCCCCGGAGACAAATTCGACCTCGTAGGAATCGTCGGCATGGCAGTGCACGATCGCCCCGACGTCGCCCGCCTCTAGGCCGGCCTCTGGAAGCTCCCGGCGCAGAACGACCGTATCGAGTTCTTTCATGCCTTTATCTCCGCGTCGGGTAAGCGGTTACCAGCACAGGCACATCCTCGCCGGTGACAATCCATACGGTGCCGAGTGCCATAGGGTTCCCGTCAGGAGCCCGGACATTCCCCGAGACAAAGTACTTCGTTCCCCACTGCGTCGCTTCTGTCGTGACGAGAAGCTGTCCCAACCGTAGTTGAAGGTTCCTGATAGGGGAGAAAGAAAAGTGGTGGTTCCGGGGGTCCCGGGCCGATAGGCTCGGGTAGGCAAAAACCCCAACACGGAGCCACCACGATGAAGAGAACGTACGAGGTAAGGGATCGGGCGGACAAGCGCGCGATCAGGGAGTTCCTGAAGCGGGAGGGGCAGTTTCTGCTTCCGATGCTTGAGCTCGTGGAGCAGACGGAGGTCGTGATCGACGAAGTCATCCAGGTGATGGGACGAGCGACGATCGAAGCGGTGCTGGAGATGAGCGCCGAGGGTGTGGCAGGCGTGAAGCAGGCAGGTCGGTCACGAGCGGAAGACGACACGGTGTGGTATGGCCGGCAGGGTGGTGTGGTTTACCTGTCGGACCGGAAGGTGCGTGTGGAGCGGCCACGGCTCAGGCGCCGGGGCGCCGGGGAGGGTGGCGAGGTCGAGGTGCCGGCGTACGCAGCGATGCGGAGACCGGGCGCCGTGGCGGATCGGATGCTCGAGGTCCTGATGGCGGGGGTGAGCACGCGGAAGTACGGCCGTGTGATCGGTGAGATGGCCGACACGGTCGGGGTGAGCAAGTCGGCGGTGAGCCGTGAGACGGTCGAGGCCTCAGAGCGCGTGCTGAAGGAGCTGATGGAGCGCCGGCTGGATGCGTGGGACCTCCTGGTGATCTACCTGGACGGGATCCGGATGGGCTCGCACCACGTGCTTGCTGCGGTAGGCGTGGACTCAGACGGAAAGAAGCACGTGCTGGGCGTGAGGGAAGGAGCGAGTGAGAACGCCGAGGTGACCAGCGCGCTCCTAGAGGATCTGGTCGAGCGCGGCCTGGACCCGGGCAGGCGGCGGCTGTTCGTGATCGATGGCTCGAAAGCGCTCAGGAAGGCGATCGAGAAGGTGTTCGGCCAACGTCACCCCATCCAGCGCTGCCGCAACCACAAGCTCCGCAACGTGCTGGGTCATCTGCCGAAGGATCAGCACGCTCAGATGAAGGCGGCGTTCCGGGCAGCGATGAAGCTGGACGCGAAGCAGGGCGAGCAGAAGCTCGAGCAGCTCGCCCGATGGCTCGAGCGCGACCACCCCTCGGCCTCGGCCAGCCTACGCGAAGGCCTCAGCGAGATGTTCACGATCAACCGGCTCGGCCTCCCGCCGCGGCTGAGGAAGTGCCTGGGCTCGACCAACCTGATCGACAGCACCCACTCGGGCGTAAGACAGAAGACCCGCAGGGTGACCAACTGGAAGAACGGAGCGATGGCCCTCAGATGGGCTGCGGCCTCGTTCGTGGAGACCGAGAAGAGCTACCGGAGGATCATCGGCTACGACCAGCTCTGGATGCTCAGGGCCCACCTCGACGACCATGAACCGGTTGCCGAAATGAGAAAGGCAGGCTAACAAGGAGACTCTCCGGAGCCACCACCTTCAACTGTCAGCGGGACACCATCCGTGACGACCTCGCCGACCTCAGCTACCTCCCGGAGCGCCGCCTCCAGATCTTCCGGAGATTCGAGGCTGTAGCCTCGGGACTCGAAGTACCTGGCCTTCGCGCCCCCGACAGGGTGCACTGTTGCCAGAAGGTAGCCGGTGACCTTGCGTCTCGGGATTTCGACTTCAGTCCGTCGTGGGAGCTCCAGAGCTACCCCTCCTTGCTGGCTCTCGCGATTCCGTATAACGGGCTCACTGACTCACGACATAGAGGTGAGCGGAGCTCACCGGAGTGTCCGCGAAGCGGCCGAGCCGTTGCTCATCGTAAGATCCGAGCTGCCGGAGCGCGACAGCGCGGAGGTAAGAGTCGCAGGCGAGAGCTTGAGTCCGGCGTTATATGACGCGGTCCCCACGGATGTGTGTCCATCCCAATTCAATCTCTACCAAACGGATATTGAGAGCACGCCCCTTGCGGATACCAAGAAGATGTCGACGAAGACGCTTGGAACCCAACAAGGAGCGGCCCTCATGAAGCGGACGACGAAGTATGTGGCACTGGATGTACATCAAGCAACGACACTGGCGTCGGTTCGGGCGGAGGGCGGGCGTGTGATCGCGCGCAGCATCATGGCCACCGAGGAGCCGGTGATCGTGGAATGGTTCTCCGGGATGCGCGGGGCGGTGCATGTGGCGTTCGAGGAGGGGACCCAAGCGCAGTGGCTGCACGATCTCCTCGAGCCAGTGGTGGATCGAGTCGTCGTGTGCGACCGGCGTGGGAAGTCGCGGCAAGGGAACAAGGGTGACCAGGTCGATGCCGACGAGCTGTCGGAGTTGCTGCGCCGCGGGGGGCTACGGGCGGTCTATCACGGGAGCGCGCATCGGGCCACGCTGAAGGAGCTCACTCGGACCTATCAGAGTGTGGTCGAGGACACGACCCGGGTGATGCTGCGGCTGAAGGCGCTGTTCCGGGCCCGCGGGATCAAGACGCCGGGCAAGCGCGTCTACCACCCGAGGCACCGGGCCGAGTGGCTCGCCAAGCTGCCCGAGCGCGGGGTCCGGTTCCGGGCGCAGGCGCTGTACGCCCAACTCGACGTGCTCCGTGAACTGCGGCCCAAGGCGAAGGCCGCCATGGTGACGGAAGCACGGCGCGACCCGGCATGGCCCGTGCTGGGCACGATCCCCTTCCTGGGGCCGGTGCGGGTCGCCCTGCTGCTGGCGACCATGCGCACGCCCTGGCGGTTCCGCACCAAGCGGAACCTATGGGGCTACAGCGGCCTGGCCGTCGTGACCTCCTCGAGCGCGGACTACACGCTGGTCGAGGGGCGGCCGGTGCGGCGGCGCCGCGCACCCATGACGCGGGGGCTCAACCGCAATCACAACCGGGTGCTCAAGGATGTCTTCAAGGGCGCGGCCACGGCCGCCACGGCCTGGCCCGCTGCAGGACTTCTATCACGAGATGATCGCTCGCGGGATGCGACCGGAACTCGCACGGGTGACCCTGACCCGCAAGCTTGCGGCGATCACACTACGGCTTTGGAAGACAGGAGAGCTCTACGATCCAACGAAGCTGACGATGCAAGCGCGCTAGCGCCCGGACCCCACGAGGCGGTGGTGCGGGGCGTTCCCCTCGCCGTCGGCTCCAGGGTCCGGGACCAGGGTGCGGGGGGCAGTCTCGAGCGAGTCGTTCGCCCGGCCACCAGTCAAGCCGAGGCACTCACCTAACCGTAGGCCCCCCCCCGCAGAACCCGAATAAGCGTCAGGCCGGCCTATCCGCCGAGTCTCAGATAGAACCATGGTTCGCCGCGCGCGACCCACCCAACGCTTGCATGTGTCCATCACTGGATCCGGTGACCGACCGAGGAGAACGATGCGAAAGAAGACTGCTCAGCCGACCCGGAAGCACCCAACGACCTCGTCATCCCAACCTTCGGGGCTGATCGTCAACGAGCTAAAGCCGGGGCGATCGGACGGGGAGAAGTCCGCCCTTGACGATCGCTCTCATAGAACGTCTTGTAGCCGTGTCGATTTGCGGAGGCGCCCGCCTGATGTACTCCCGTGCTTTCCTGCATGGCTCAGCGGGGAGGTCCCGGAGATAGGCGACCACCGCCTCGGATGTCGGCACTTCGCCAGGGGAATCTCGGAGTCCCGAAGGCAATGCCGTCCACACCACCGCTTCTAAACCCAATCGCCTCGCCCACTCTGCGATCTCCTCGACGCACAGGCCTTCCGACCGACCGTCCGGACCCCACCACCCCACGTACTCTTCTGCGCGTTTCTCTCCGATCCCTTCGCGAAGGATGACCGGCCGTTCGTCCTGGATCGCACCCTCAGCGGTAAGATGCCACTCGTGTTGAACGAGTCGATGAAAAGCCCTGCCACGCTTCAGTTGGCTTGGCTCGGTGTTCAAAGATTCTCTCATGTTCGAGACCGTGTCATATAACGTTTTCACCATTTACGACCCCGCGTATGCGGGGTGCCGAAGGCCAAGGCCCGAATGGGCCGCAGCGTAAACGGATGTGTTATGCGCAGTAGCGGACTTACGCCTGCGCAGTAATACCTAGTCCTAGGCTGCAACCGGAAGGACAATTCGAGCCTCCAAGTAAGCCAACCCACCAACCCACAATCCTTCGAGTAGGAGATGAGAGAGCCCCAAAAAGGAGGCACTTCCGCTCAGCCACCCAACTTGAGTGAAACACTGAACGGCCCAAATGCTGTTTGCTGCAATCAAAACAATGATGGTCCATCGCGATAGCTGGAGTCTGCCAGCGGAGGCGCAAAGCTGAGACGCCTGGAGCAGCCGTAACCGATATTGACTACTCCACTTCAATCCCTCACAATACGCTGTCCAAAGGCAGGTCCGATAACGGGCTCACTGACTCGAGACGCGGAGGTGGCGAAGCCACCGGAGTGTCCGCGAAGCGGCCGAACCGTTGCTCATCGTAAGACCCGAGTTGCCGGAGCGGAGCCTGTCAACGCCAGTGAGACACTCTTGGGAATTAATTAGAGAGCAATCTCCTGTGTCGTGAGGGAGGGGGTTGGAGGATTGATCCAGACGGCCTCCGGGAGCGGTTTGGGCTTCGGCTCACCGGAGACGAAGCGGTCGGGATGAGCGGCCCAGGCCTCGCGTAGCACGGCCTCCCTGCCGGCGATGATCTGATCGGCGTGACCGAAGTGGACCTGTTCGGGGGTCAGCATCGAGATGCCGCCATGGCGGTGCTCGGCATTGTACCAGCGGAAGAACGAGCGACAGAACATTTTGGCCTGGCCCTGATCCTCGAACCGTCCAGGAAACGAGGGATGGTACTTCAAGGTCTTGAACTGGGCCTCGGAGAACGGATTGTCATCCGACACCTGAGGTCGGCTCAGCGAGCGGGTCACCCCGAGATCGGCGAGGAGCTGAGCCGTGCATTGGCTCGTCATCGGAGCTCCTCGATCCGAGTGCAAGGTCAGGACCTGGGGCTGGACGCCATGCTTCAGGCAACTCTGCTGGATCAGGCGCCCGGCCAAGGCCGAGCTCTCCCGATCCGCCACCATCCATCCCACGATGTAGCGGCTGAAGATGTTCATGATGACGTAGAGGTAGAAGTAGCTCCACTTCCTCGGCCCCAGCAGCCGTGTGATATCCCAGGACCAGACCTGGCCCGGGCCCGTCGCCATCAACTCGGGTTTCTGGTATTCGGGATGACTCCGCTGCGCTCGGCGCTCTCGAACTGGCACTTGGGAGGCCAGAACGCGATACATCGTACGTTCGCTGCACAGGTAGACGTCTTCGTCGAGCAGGGTCGCCACAACCTCGGCCGGGGACCGGTCCACGAATCGCTCCGAACACAGCGTGTCGAAGACCTTGTCTCGTTCCTTCTCGCTCAAGGCACGGGCTGGGGTCGGGCGGGGCTGCTGATGCCCGGTCGATGGCCTCCGACGACGATAGAACGTGGCTCGGGCGACCCTGAGCGCATCGCACGCGGGCTTTACCCCTACGTACGTGGCCAGCGCCTCGGCCGCTTTCACGAGTTCGTCCCGTCCTCGAGGCTCAATCCCAGCAGCCCTGCAACTTTTCCCTGGACGTCGATGATCAGGCGCGCCTTCTCGAGTTCCTTCTCCAGGCGAGTGTTCTCGCGCTCCAGCTTGCGCACTTTCCCCTCCAGCGGATTCCGTTCGCTCGGCTTTCGACCTCGTCTCTTCGACAGCACTCTCAGCGACCCACTCCGCACCGCCTTGCGCCATGTCGTCAGGTGCGACGAGTACAAGCCCTCCCGTCGCAGGAGTCGCCCTACCTCTCCCGGCTCCGTGCACCGGTCCGCTTCTTCGACGACCCGCAGCTTGTACGACGGACTAAACCGTCGGCGCGTCGGCTTATCTACCACCTCCGCGTCCGGAGCAGCTGCCGCGCTTCGCTTACCCTCCCAGGTTAGTGGGGCGATTCCATTCTCTTCCATTCTCTCTCGGTGTCCCAGCATCCTCGGTTTCTCTGCCTTCGCCCTACTCTAATTCTTTACTCGTTCCGTGTCTCACCTAAGTTGGCAGAGAGGGCATCGAGATACCCATCCTCCTCACGCTGTCTCCGCCCACGACCGGCAACGTGGGCTTCAACTTCTTCATAGGTCCAGCCCTGGGCTTCAAGACTGGCTGCGATGCCAGCTTTGGCCAGGCTGGCGTAACAGTGAGTGTCGACTGTGACGATCCTCAGCTTGACGTACCGCTGAAGAGTGTCGATTTGGGCGCCATGGTAGGGGCCGGTCTGGATATCGGTCTCACCGGAAACGTCTCCGTGGTCCTTGAGGGCTTCTACAACCTTGGCCTCACCAAAATCGACGATAGCGGTGTCGATGATGACACGAAGAACCGGGCGTTTTCCATTCTCGCTGGTCTGTCGTTCTCCGTGGGCGGATAGATCAGACCGAGATCCATCGGACGCGTCACGACTGCACAGAATGCGCTGGCAAGTCGATTTCGCGCCAGACCTTAGGATCGATCGACGCGGTGGGACCCGATCACTAGTCGGATAACGGGGCGCTGTTGGAGTGGCCGCGTTCTAAATCAAGCCCGTCCCCGCACTGGTCGACTAGGGCACCCACCTCAACTCGGTTCGAAGTCCGGGGGTTGGGGGGTGGCGCCGGATCCCCGTTGGCCGCAGCTTACCGTAGCGAGTCCGACGCGCGGATCCGTCGTGAAGACCACTTCCGATTTACCAGCTCCCGTTCGAACTGGTACCCTATGTCCTTCAACTCCAACCCCCTTCTCCTCGATCTCCCACATATTCCCTTCGACCAGATCGAAGCGTCACATGTAGTGCCGGGGGTCCGACAGATTCTGGAAGAGGCCCGTCAGGCCATCGAGGCGCTGTGCTTGGGTCCCCTCCCGCCGAGCTACGCCAATACGCTCGAGCGACTCGACGACGTGATGGAGCGCGTGAAGACCCGTATCGCCCCGGTCACGCACCTCCTGTCGGTGGCGGAGACGCCAGAATTCCGGGAAACCTTCAACGAGGTACTGCCAGAGATCACGGAGTTCTGGACCCGGATCACCCTCAACGAGACGCTGTGGATTCGTCTCCAGGCGTTTGCGGATACGGATGACGGAGCGGGCCTGACCGAGATCCAGAAGCGCCACCTCGAGACCGTGCTGTGGGACTTCAGGAGGGCCGGAGCGGACCTCTCTCCCCAGGGGAAGGGCAAGCTCAGCGCCATCCGACTCGAGCTCTCGCGGCTCCAGCGGAAGTTCTCCGAGAACGTGCTCGACGCCACGAACGCCTTCACGCTGTTGATCACGGACGAGGCTCGTATGGATGGGATCCCGGCCGCCGATCGGGAGCAGGCCCGACGGAAGGCCGCCGACGCGGACAAGGAAGGCTGGCTCCTGACCCTCGACTACCCCTCCTTCGAGCCCGTCGTCAAGTACGCCACGGACCGAACCCTGCGCGAAGAGCTGTTCGACGCGTACGTCTCGCGCTGCCGGGAAGGCGAGTTCTCCAACGTGGAGATCATCAGGCGGCTCCTGGAACTCCGGAGGGAGCTGGCCGAGGTCCTCGGTTACTCCGACTTTCCGGACTTCCGCCTCGAGGACCATATGGCCAGGACGGGGCAGGCGGCGTTCGAGTTCCTGGAGGAGCTGACGAGCAGGACGCGCCCCTACTGGGAGCGCGATCTCATGGAGCTCCGTCAGCACGCGAGCGCCCTCGGCCTCGACGAGCTCTACCCGTGGGACGCTGCGTTCGTGAGCGAGGACCTCCGTCGCGCCCGCTACGACATCGACGATGAGGTCATACGCCCCTACTTCCCCTTGGATCGGGTGCTGGAGGGCCTATTCGAGGTGGCGAGGCGGGTGTTCGGCCTTGTCGTGCGCGAGCGTCACATCAAAGAGACCTGGCACCCCGACGTCCTCTTCTACGACCTCTTGGACGAGGACGACGGAACCCACCTGGGGTCCCTCTACGCGGACTGGCATCCTCGCCACGAGAAACGTCAAGGCGCCTGGATGAACGACCTGGCTACCGGCGGGCCCACGGAAGAGGGATTCGAGCCGCACCTAGGCATCATCGCCGGGAATCTCACTACCCCCAAGGGCGACATCCCGTCGCTTCTGACCCATCGTGAGGTGGAGACGATTTTCCACGAGTTCGGGCACCTCCTCCACCACCTGACCTCTCGGGTACCCATCGCCCCCATGGCCGGTATCAACGTGGCTTGGGACTTCGTGGAGCTCCCCTCGCAGATCATGGAGAACTGGACGTGGGAGGAAGAGGCGCTTCCCCTCTTCTCGGGCCACTACGAAACCGGGGAGCCGCTCCCCAAGGAGCTTTTGGCCCGGCTACGGCAGGCCCGGCGGTTCATGGGTGGTTGGAAGCAGATGCGCCAGCTTTCGTTCGGATTCCTGGACCTTCGGCTCCACCGTGAGACGACGTTGCCGTCCGCTGAGGACATCATGGCGCGCATCGAGGAGCTGCTGGTAGGCTACATGCCGTGCCCGGTCTTCGCTCGCTCCCACACCACGGCTTCGTTCACGCACATCTTCTCGGGCGGGTATGCGGCCGCGTACTACTCCTACCTCTGGTCCGAGGTCCTGGAGGCCGATGCCTTCGGGCGGTTCAAACAGGAGGGGATCTTCAACCGGGAGGTCGGAAGGGCCTACCTGGACTGTATTCTGACGAGGGGGGACAGCGACGAGCCGGAGGTCCTCTTCAGGGATTTCATGGGCCGCGATCCCGATCAGCATGCCCTCCTCGATCGTAATCTCGGGCCGCCGTTGGAGGATGCTTCACCGGACCCGGAGCTGCAGCCGAAAGCCGGGCTTTTCGGGGCTTGATGACGGTTTATCGAGTCGTTAACTTATCATGCTTGCCTGGAAAAGGCCGCCTGCGTCGGGCGGCTTGCTTTGTTCCGGGGAGAAGGAGGTCGCGGGGTAGAGGCCCCGGATCGGTAGCCGGTGGGGTACCGAAGCGGTCAAACGGGGCAGACTGTAAATCTGCTGGCTTAGCCTTCGTAGGTTCGAATCCTACCCCCACCACTTCAGTCCGATGAACGGTTGCTTTGCGGGAGTAGCTCAGTTGGCTAGAGCATCAGCCTTCCAAGCTGAGGGTCGCGGGTTCGAGTCCCGTCTCCCGCTCTATTGCAGGTGGCGCTCCGATAGCTCAGTGGTAGAGCGCCTCCTTGGTAAGGAGGAGGTCCCGGGTTCAAATCCCGGTCGGAGCTCTTAGATACTTCAGGGGAACAACGAAGGAAGCGACCCAACGCAACGAGGTCACTGATGGCCAAGCAGAAATTCGAGCGCACCAAGCCGCACGTAAACGTGGGAACGATCGGTCACGTGGACCACGGGAAGACGACGCTGACGGCTGCGATCACGTTCACGCAGGCGAAGAAGTACGGTGGGGACGCGGTCGATTTCGACCACATCGATAAGGCGCCTGAGGAGCGGGAGCGGGGGATCACGATCGCGACCGCGCACGTGGAGTACGAGACGGAGAACCGTCACTACGCGCACGTTGACTGCCCGGGCCACGCGGACTACGTGAAGAACATGATCACGGGAGCGGCGCAGATGGACGGCGCGATCCTGGTGGTGAGTGCGGCGGACGGACCGATGCCACAGACGCGGGAGCACATCCTGCTGGCTCGACAGGTGAATGTGCCGTACGTGGTGGTGTTCCTGAACAAGGTGGACATGGTCGACGACGAGGAGCTCCTGGAGCTGGTGGAGTTGGAGGTACGGGAGCTGCTGAGCGAGTACGGCTTCCCGGGCGACGACACGCCGGTGATCCGGGGGAGCGCGCTGAAGGCGATGGACGCGGAGGGCGAGGGCCCGGACGTGGATTGCGTCGGGGAGCTGATGGACGCGATCGACAGCTTCATCCCGGAGCCGGAGCGAGACGTGGACAGGCCGTTCCTGATGCCCGTGGAGGACGTGTTCTCGATCACGGGCCGGGGGACGGTAGCGACGGGCCGGATCGAGCGCGGGATAGTGAAGCAGGGCGAGGAGGTAGAGCTGGTGGGGATGGGAGCGGACCGGAAGACGGTGGTGACGGGGGTGGAGATGTTCCGGAAGCTGTTGGACGAGGGTCGAGCGGGGGACAACGCGGGGCTGCTGCTTCGGGGAGTGGGCAAGGACGAGATCCAGCGGGGCCAGGTGTTGGCGAAGCCGGGCTCGATCATGCCGCACACGAAGTTCAAGGGCGAGGTGTACGTGCTGACGAAGGAAGAGGGAGGCCGACACACGCCGTTCTTCGATGGGTACCGGCCGCAGTTCTACTTTCGGACTACGGACGTGACGGGAGCGGCGCAGTTGCCCGAGGGAGTGGAGATGGTGATGCCGGGCGACAACGTGCAGATGGAAGTGGAGCTGATCACGCCGATCGCCATGGACGAGCAGCTGCGGTTCGCGATCCGCGAAGGAGGGCGCACGGTGGGGTCGGGTGTGGTGACGGAGATTGTCGAATAGGGTCGAGGCTTGAGTTTTTTCTCTCTCCCTTCGCTACACCGTCGCGGACGGAGCAGCAGAGTCCGCAGGGCCAACCGGCCTCGCAGTGAGACGAAGACATGGCTAGAGACAAGATTATCCTCGCTTGTATGGAGTGCGAGGAGCGGAACTACCACACGACGAAGAACAAGCGCCTGCACCCGGAGCGGGTCGAGCAGCGTAAATACTGCCCGCGGTGCAAGCAGCACAGGACGCATAAAGAGACCAAATAGCGAGTCGGCGCATGGCTATCGGCGAAAAAATCACTGCCACTAGGGACTTCGTGGAGGAGTGCTGGGATGAGCTGGCCAAGGTGACCTGGCCGGACTACGAGCAGCTCAAGAGCGCCACCCTGGTGGTGATTGCCTTCGTGTTCCTGATATCGGCGGTCATCTGGGTAATGGACGTGGCATCACGTACTGTGATCAACTTCATCATGGGCATCTTCGGGGCTTGAGTACGACGCACATGATCATGGCTTACTCCAAGTGGTACGCGATCCAGACCTACTCAGGGCATGAGAACAAGGTCCAGAAGCTGATTCAGCGTCGGATCGAAGACGAGGCCGGCGAGGCCGAGGGCAAGGAGATCCGGGACGTGGTCGTCCCGACACAGGACGTGGTCGAGATTCGCAACGGAAAGCGCGTCACGGTCACGAAGCGCTTGTACCCCGGATACGTGCTGGTGAACATGGATCTCAACGAGAAGACCATGCACACCATCAACAACATCCAGGGGGTCATCAAGTTTGTCGGTGCGGGGAAGGCACCGCAGCCTCTGCACGAGGAGGAGATCAACAAGATCCTCGGGATCGAGGTGGAGAAGGAGGACGACGGGACACATGAGGAGATCCCGTTTCACGTCGGGCAGGTCGTTGAGGTCGTGCAGGGTCCCTTCAGCGACTTCTCTGGGACGATCCAGGAGGTCTACGTGGAAAAGGTCAAGGTCAAGGTCGAGGTTTCGCTCTTCGGACGGCCCACCTCGGTCGAGCTGGATTACACGCAGTTGAAGGGGTTCTAGAGACCCTGTCGGCAACCTCTCAGGAATAGAAAATGGCGAAGAAGGTCACCGGTTTCATCAAGCTTCACGTAGCCGGAGGCCAGGCGAACCCGGCGCCGCCCGTGGGGCCCGCGCTGGGCCAGCACGGCCTGAACATCATGGAGTTCTGCAAGCAGTTCAACTCCAAGACTCAGCAGCAGCCCGGCGTGACGATTCCGGTGGAGATCACGGTCTATGCGGACCGGTCGTTTACCTTCATCACCAAGACGCCGCCGGCGTCCTTCCTCATCAAGAAGGCTGCGGGTCTCCAGAAGGCGTCGGGTGAGCCCAACAGAGAAAAGGTGGGCACGGTCACCCGGAAGCAGCTTGAGGACATCGCCGAGACCAAGATGGTCGACTTGAATACGACGGAGATGGACGCCGCCGTCCGGATGCTCTCCGGAACCGCCCGCTCCATGGGAATCGAGGTACAGGGCGTAGGAGGGGTACAAGGCCAGGAAGAAGTACCAAGGCAGGAACAGGACGAGACACAAAGTCAACAAAAGGTACGAGGCTGACCCCCGCTCGAGAAGTCCACAGAACCACTCGATGTGAGCTTCCACGGGTGGGAGGACGAACAAGCCGGCTCAGGGCCATGTCAAAACACGGTAAGAGATTCCGCGACGCCAAGGCCAAGGTGCCTGTAGGCGTCCAGTTCAAGCCCGACGAAGCGGTCCAGATGGTCAAGGATATGGCGTCGGCCAAGTTCGATGAGATAGTCGAGGTCGCCACTTGCTTGAACGTGGATCCCCGCCAGGCCGATCAGATCGTGCGGGGCACCGTCGTCCTTCCTCACGGCACGGGTAAGACTGTTCGCGTGTTGGTGATCTCACAGGGCGAGAAGGAGACCGAGGCGGCGGAAGCCGGTGCCGACTACGTGGGCACCGAGTACGTCGACAAGATTCAACAAGGGTGGTTGGAGTTCGACGTGTGCGTCGCCACTCCGGATCTCATGGGCAAGGTGGGGCCCCTCGGTCGGATTCTCGGCCCCCGGGGACTCATGCCGACTCCCAAGGGTGGAACGGTGACCTTCGACGTCGGTCGTGCCGTGAAGGAGATCAAGGGCGGGAAGATCGAGTACCGGGTGGACAAGACCGGAAACGTGCACGCGCCCATCGGCCGCGTCTCGTTCTCACCCGATCAGTTGCGGGACAACCTGAGCGCCATCATGGACTCCATCGTTCGGTCCAAGCCGTCAGCGGCCAAGGGCACGTACGTGAGGAGCGTCACGGTCTCCAGCACCATGGGACCCGGCGTCCCCATCGATCCCAACCTGTATCGCCGGAGCCTATAGATGAACCGTACGGCAAAAGAAAGCTTCGTCGTGGATTTCCGCGAGAAAGTCGAACAGGCTCCGGTGATGTACCTCACCGACTTCACCGGCCTGGACGTGAAGTCCATGACGAGCCTCCGGCAGAACCTCCGGGCTTCCGGGGCCGAGTACCTGGTGGTGAAGAACCGCCTGGTCAAGCGCGCCCTGGAAGGGCTGCAGGTACCGGACATTACCGATGCTCTCCTCGGCCCCACCGGGGTCGTGCTGGGCTACGGGGGGGTCGTCGAGCCCGCGAAGATCATCAGCGACTTCGCCAAGGAGCACGGCGACAAGCCGGTCTTCAAGCTCGGCCTCCTCGACGACAAGGTGGTTTCGGCCGACGAGATCGTCCGTTTGGCCCAGCTACCGCCTAGGGAGCAGCTCCTGGCCGAGCTGGCCGGAGCCCTCGAAGCGCCCATGGCTGCGCTGGCGAGCGCCCTGGAGAGCAAGCTTCAGGAGATGTCCGGTCTCCTGGATGCTCTCAAACAGCAGAAGGAGAGCGAGGGGGAGTAGCCTCTTGGCACATGAGAGGAGCCTCCCGGCAAACAAGGTGACAACCGGGAATTCACGCCCAACCCTGGCCCGAGGCCGGGTGCACTGAGGAGAGAGCCACGATCATGGCTACCAACCACGAAGAGCTTCTCGAGACCATCGGCAACATGACTGTCCTCGAGCTGTCGGAGTTCGTCGACGCGTTCAAGGACAAGTTCAACGTCACTGCCCTGGCCGCGCCCGTGGCAGCCGCGGGCAGGCCCGCGGCCGGCGGGGCGGACGCTGCCGAGGAGCAGACCGAGTTCGACGTTGTGCTCGAAGGCGTTGGCGACAAGAAGATCCAGGTCATCAAGGTGGTCCGCGAGGTCACTAGCCTGGGTCTGAAGGAAGCCAAGGACCTCGTCGACGGAGCCCCGAGCACCGTCAGGGAGGCCGTCACGAAGGACGAGGCTGAGCAGATCAAAGCGAGGCTGGAGGAGCAGGGCGCAGCCGTAGCCCTGAAGTAGGTCACACCCCGTGACGTTACCTCTCGGCTCGGCTGAGAGACGTCGGGTGAGACCCGCCAGATATCGGGTTCATCACCGCAGGTCCAACTCGCGTCGGCCTCCGGAGACGTACGCGTACGTCCCCGGGGTTCGTTCGCTTCATCCGTTGTCGAACTTGTGCTCGCTCGGCCTCCCCTCGGGGTTCAGGCCAGCAAAAGGGGGAAACCCTTGGATATTAGGAAAGATGATCGTCCGGTAGTGAGCTTCGCGAAGCTCAAGTCGGTTATGCCGATGCCCAATCTGTTGGACGTCCAGCTCCGCTCTTTCGAGAAGCTCGTGGAGCAGGACCCGGATCTCGCGGAGCAGTGGGATTTCGGACTGGACCGGGTATTCGCGGAGATCTTCCCCATCTCAGACGTGAACGAGAACTTCACGCTCGAGTACGTCACGGCCTCTCTGGGTGAGCCGAAATACTCGGTCGAGGAGTGCATCGAGCGGGACACGACGTATGCCGCGCCTCTCAAGGCGAAGCTACGTCTCATCGTCTGGGAGCAGCTGGAAGGGGGCGAAAAGCGCCCAGGCGACATCATCGAGAAGGAGGTCTATCTCGGTGACCTGCCCCTCCTGACCGAGCTGGGCACCTTCATCATCAACGGCGCCGAACGGGTCGTGGTCAGCCAGCTGCACCGCTCACCCGGCGTGGTGTTCGAGGAGAGCATCCACCCCAACGGGACGAAGCTGCACAGCGCCCGGATCATCCCGTTCAGGGGCTCGTGGGTCGAGTTCACCATCGACATCAACGACATCTGCTACGTCCACATCGACAAGAAGAAGAAGTTCCCGGCCACGGCGCTTCTGAGGGCGTTCGGCTACGGAACGGACTCGGACATCTACCAGATCTTCTTCACGACGAAGAACGTGGATCCCCGAACGGTCGATAAGCAGGGCACTAAGGAGATCCTCGGGTCGGTCATCGCCGAGGAGATCATCGATCGCGGTACCGGTGAGGTGTTGGTCGAAGAGGCCACCGAGATCGACGAAGAGGTGGCCGAGCGGCTGGAGAGGGCTGGCCGGAAGAGCATCAAGATCTACGCCAGCGAACGGGATTCGGGTCGTGGCGAAAGCCCCATCGTGAAGAACACCCTCCGGAAGGACCCGACCGACAGCGAGGGGGAGGCACTCAACGCCATCTACTCGCTCTTGCGGCCCGGAGACGCCCCCAACTTAGAGACGGCCCGCTTGGCACTGGAGCGCGTCTTCTTCGACCCCAAACGCTACGATCTCGGCCGCGTGGGCCGCTACAAGATCAACAAGCGCCTGGACGTCAACGCGCCTGCCCACGAGACGGTCCTCGCCAAGGAGGACTTCATCGAGATCCTCCGGTATCTCATCGAGCTGCGTGAGGGCCGCGGGAGCACCGACGACATCGACCATCTCGGCAACCGACGGGTCAGGACCGTGGGTGAGCTCATCGCGAACCAGTTCTCGGTGGGGCTCTCCCGGATGGCGCGGCTCGTCAAGGAGCGCATGTCCATCAACACGGATCCGGAGAAGGTCAACATCGACGACCTGGTGAACGCCCGGACGGTCTCGGCCGTCATCCAGGCCTTCTTCGGATCTTCTCAGCTCAGCCAGTTCATGGACCAGACGAACCCGCTGGCCGAGCTGACGCACAAGCGGCGCCTGTCCGCCCTGGGGCCCGGCGGCCTCACGCGGGAGCGCGCCGGCTTCGAGGTCCGGGACGTGCACTACTCCCACTACGGGCGCATGTGTCCCATCGAGACCCCCGAGGGTCCCAACATCGGGCTCATCACCTCCCTCACGACGTACAGCCGGATCAATGAGCTGGGCTTCGTGGAGACTCCGCACCGTAAGGTGCAGAAGGGCAAGGTCACCAACCAGATCGAGTGGCTTTCTGCCAACGAAGAGGAAGAGTCGCGGATCGCCCAGGCCAACGCACCGCTGGACGACTTGGGGAAATTCGTCAACGAGTTCGTCCTCTGCCGGGAGCGGGGAGACTTCCCGCTGCTCCGGCCCGGGGGCATCGACTATATGGACGTGGCGCCCGACCAGCTCGTGTCAGTGGCCGCCGCGTTGATCCCGTTCCTCGAGCACGACGATGCCAACCGGGCGCTCATGGGCTCGAACATGCAGCGCCAGGCGGTGCCGCTCCTCTACACGGACGCACCGTTGGTGGGTACCGGCCTCGAGTTCAAGGTGGCCAGGGACTCGGGTGCGGTCATCACGGCCCGCCGCGGGGGACGAGTCGTCCACGTGACGGCCGAAGAGATCGTCATCGACACCGGCTCCGTGACGCCTGGCAAGACCGAACAGCCGCTGGCCAAGCTGGCCCAGTACGATCGCTATCGTCTCAAAAAGTTCTGGCGCACCAACCAGGACACGGCCATCAACCAGCGTCCCCTGGTGGAGGAAAGCCAGGAGATCCAGCCCGGCGACATCATCGCCGACGGGCCTTCAACGGACAACGGGGAGCTGGCGCTGGGCCGCAACGTGCTTGTCGCCTTCATGCCTTGGTACGGATACAACTACGAGGACGCCATCGTCATCAGCGAGAAGCTGGTGAAGGAGGACGTGTTCACGTCTATCCACATCCAGGAGCTCGAGTTGCACGTCAGGGACACGAAGCGCGGGATGGAGGAGATCACCCGCGAGATCCCGAACGTGGCCGAGGAGAGCCTGGTCGATCTGGACGAGCGTGGAATCGTCCGGACCGGCGCTCGCCTGACGAGTGGCGACATCCTGGTGGGCAAGATCACGCCCAAGGGTGAGACCGAGCTCTCGCCTGAGGAGAAGCTCCTGACGGCCATCTTCGGTGAGAAGGCCAAGGACGTGAAGGACTCGTCCCTGCGCGTTCCTCCGGGAATGAGCGGCACTGTCATCGACGTGAAGATCTTCTCGCGACGCATCGACGATCCCCTTCTCGAGAAGGAGCACGGGGCACGGATCGGTGAGCTTCGCCAGCAGGAGCGGGAGGAGATCAGTCGCACCAGCGCCGCCCGGGATGAAGAGCTACGTGAGATCCTCCACCTGAACACCGTGGCCCTGGCCCTAAAGAAAGGGACCGTTGAGCCGTACTTCGAAGACGGCACGAAGCTCACGAGGGAGATCTTGGAGGAGTTGCAGTTCAACAAGCTCGACCTGAGCACCCTCAAGGTGAGGAGTAAGGAGGCCAGCGGGCGCGTTCGGCGCGTGGTCGACGAGGCCAAGAACCGGATCGAGCGGGTGAAGGGGAAGACAGAGGAACAGATCGACAAGGTCTTCCAGCCCGACGAGCTGCCGCCGGGCGTGGTCCAGCTCGCAAAGGTCTACATCGCCGAGAAGCGGAAGATCTCCGTAGGCGACAAGATGGCTGGGCGGCATGGGAACAAGGGCATCATCGCTCGGATCGCTCCCGAGGAGGACATGCCGTTCCTTCCCGACGGGACGCCCGTCGAGATCGTGCTCAACCCGTTGGGCGTTCCCTCGCGCATGAATGTGGGACAGGTCCTGGAGACGCACCTGGGGTGGGCGGCCCGTGTACTGGGATTCGAGGCCAAGACGCCCGTCTTCCACGGGGCTTCCGAGGACGAGGTGGGCCTTCTTCTCAAGGTCGCAGGCCTCCGGTGGGCCCATCAGTGCCTCGACATCGAGGCGGAGATGCCGGCCCTCGACGCCGAGTCCACGATCGGGCTCATCGACCTGGCCCATGACCTACCGGCGAGGGAGGCCCGGGCCCACCGCAACGGGAACGGTATAGACTCTTCCAAGAGCGGGATCGGACGGACTTTGGACGCCTACCTGAAGCTCAAGCCCTCGAAGTCGCTAGCTATCTTCTTCGATGCGCTCAGGGACTACCTGATCGAAGCAGGGAAGGAGTTGGCCGGGCGCCGGGACGGCACGTTCTCGGATGAGTTCCCCGCCATCGCGCATCTCAATCGGAAGCAGAAGCTGGACGAGGGACTCGACGCGGCCGCCCTCGAGATCATGGAATCGGCGAGCATCCTGCCCAACGGCAAGGCGTTCCTGAGGGACGGACGCAGCGGGCGGCAGTTCGATTTCCCTGTCACCGTCGGCATGATCTACATGCTGAAGCTCAGCCACCTGGTGGATGACAAGATCCACGCCCGGAGCATCGGACCCTACTCCTTGGTGACGCAGCAGCCGCTGGCCGGCAAGGCCCAGTTCGGCGGCCAGCGATTCGGGGAGATGGAGGTTTGGGCGCTGGAGGCGTACGGCGCCGCACACACGCTCCAGGAGATCCTCACTGTGAAGTCTGACGACGTGGCGGGCCGCTCGAAGGTCTACGAGGCCATCGTGAAGGGAGACAATCTGCCCCAACCTGGGATTCCGGAGTCATTCAACGTGCTTGTAAAAGAACTTCAGGCCCTCGGCCTGAGCGTAACCCTCGGCCGGGAGGAATAGGCGATGATCGATTTTCCCAGGTCGAGAGAGCAGCGGTCGAGAGAGCAGCGCTCCGCGGACTTCGACTTCATCCAGATCAGAATCGCCTCTCCCGAGGAGATCCGCTCCTGGTCGTTCGGTGAGGTGACGAAGCCCGAGACCATCAACTACCGGTCCTTCAAGCCGGAGCGGGACGGACTGTTCTGTGAGCGCATCTTCGGTCCGGTGAAGGACTGGGAGTGTCACTGCGGGAAGTTCAAGCGGATCCGGTTCCGGGGGCACGTCTGTGATCGCTGCGGGGTCGAGGTCACGCTCTCCAAGGTTCGCCGCGAGCGCATGGGCCACATCGAGTTGGCAGTGCCCATCTGTCACATCTGGTTCTTCAAGACGCTACCTAGTCAGCTGGGGTATCTGGTGGGGATGACGCTGCGGGATCTGGAGAAGGTGATCTACTACGCCTCGTACGTGGTGACGCACCCCGGTAAGCAGGATGTCGAGTTCCTCGAGCTCCTGGACGAGGAGGAATACTACGACCTGCGGGTGAAGTCGCGAGACAAGGGCGACGAGAGGTTCAAGGCCGAGATCGGTGCCGAGGCGGTTCGCACGCTTCTCAAGATGCTCGACAGCGCGGCGCGCCGGATCAACGACCGCAACTCCGACGGCAAGGGCCTCGATCGCCTGGCACATTGGCTGCGGATCGAGATCGCCACGGAGACGTCTCAGCACCGCAAGAAGAAGAAGCTGAAGCGGCTCAGGGTGGTCGACGCCTTGCGCAACTCGGGCGGCAGCGTGGGCGAACGGAACCGGCCCGAGTGGATGGTCATGGATGTGATTCCGGTGATTCCGCCCGACCTTCGGCCTCTGGTTCCGCTGGACGGGGGACGGTTCGCCACCTCCGACCTGAACGACCTGTACCGTCGGGTCATCAACCGGAACAACCGGCTCAAGAAGCTCATCGACATGCGCGCCCCGGAGGTCATCCTCCGGAATGAGAAGCGCATGCTTCAGGAGGCCGTCGACGCGCTCTTCGACAACGGGCGTCGTTCGAAGGCCATTCGCGGTCGGGGCAAGCGTCCCCTCAAGTCACTGTCCGACATGCTCAAGGGCAAGCAGGGACGCTTCCGCCAGAACCTGCTCGGGAAGCGGGTGGACTACTCCGGTCGCTCGGTCATCGTGGTCGGTCCCGAGCTCAAACTGCACCAGTGCGGCCTGCCCAAGACCATGGCCGTGGAGCTGTTCAAGCCGTTCATCATCCACGAGCTCGAGAAGCGGGGCGAGGCCGAGACGGTCAAGAGAGCCAAGAAGATCGTCGAGCGTGACGATCCGAAGGTCTATGAAGTCCTCGAGGACATCATCAAAGACCACCCGGTGCTGCTGAACCGAGCCCCGACGCTCCACCGTCTGGGCATCCAGGCGTTCGAGCCCGTGCTCGTGGAGGGGAAGGCCATCCGGATCCACCCGCTCGTGTGCGCGGCGTTCAACGCCGACTTCGACGGGGACCAGATGGCGGTTCACGTACCTCTGTCGTTCGAGGCGCAGCTCGAGGCGCGGGTGCTCATGCTATCGAGCAACAACATCCTGCTGCCATCCAACGGCCGACCGGTCACGGCGCCGTCCCAGGACATGGTCATCGGTGGGTACTACCTCACCAAGCCGGCCCTGGAGATCTCGGACCTGGAGGAGGTGGCGTACAACAGCAAGGCGCCCAAGAACGCTCGGGCCGCTGCCGAAGAGGGCCTTGACGAGATCTACGCCGACGTTCCCCACTTCTCCACGTTCGGAGAGGTGGAGATGGGGCTGGAGAGCGGTTGGCTCGGGTTCAACAGCCCGTGCTGGTACTGGGTGCCGAAGCATCCCGAGGAGGACGGAGACCACGACGGCAAGTGGCTCAGGTGCACGGCGGGACGCGTGCTGTTCAACTCCATCATCCCGGCGGAGCTGGGCTTCTTCAACCAGACGTTCGGCAAGAAGGAGCTGGGAGACCTCATCTTCGACTGTTTCACCTCCGTTGGGCTGAGCCGTACGACCGAGTTCTTGGACTATCTGAAGGACTTCGGCTTCCGGTACGCCACCATGGGTGGGGTCAGCGTGGGTATCGCCGACCTCGATGTGCCGGAGGAGAAGCTGGAGATCCTGGACGAAGCCAGCGAGCAGGTCAAGCGCTTCCAGAAGGCGTACTCCAGCGGCTACATCTCCAACGGTGAGCGGTATAACAAGGTCATCGACACCTGGACCCACGCCAACAACGACGTGGCCGACGCCATGGTCAAGCGGCTGGAGCGTTCTCAGGAGGGTTTCAACCCCGTCTACATGATGATGACCTCCGGGGCGCGGGGTAACCGCGACCAGATGCGGCAGCTCGCCGGGATGCGTGGCCTCATGGCCAAGCCCCAAAAGAAGCTCACGGGTGGCATCGGCGAGATCATCGAGAGCCCCATCAAGTCCAACTTCCGCGAGGGGCTGTCGGTGGTGGAGTACTTCATCTCAACCCACGGAGCGCGGAAAGGTCTCGCCGACACGGCGTTGAAGACGGCGGACGCAGGGTACCTCACGCGCCGCCTCGTCGACGTCGCCCAGGACGTGACCATCACCGGGGAAGACTGCGGGACCATCCTCGGCCTCGAGATGACTGCCCTCAAGGAGGGTGAGGACATCATCGAGCCTCTCATGGACCGAATCGTGGGCAACGTGGCCCTCGAGGACGTCTACGATCCCATCGACGGAGAGTTGCTGGTCCAGGCCGGCCATCTCATCGAAGAGGAGACCGCGGATGCCATCGAAGCTGCAGGGATTCAGGTCGTGAAGATCCGGTCCGTGCTGACGTGTGAGTCCAAGAGGGGCCTCTGCCACATGTGCTATGGCCGGAACCTGGCCACCATGCAGATGGTGGACATCGGCGAGGCCGTCGGGATTCTGGCTGCCCAGTCGATCGGCGAGCCCGGGACGCAGCTCACGCTGCGGACGTTCCATATCGGAGGAACGGCGGCCCGGATCGCGGCTCAGACCCAGCGTCGCTCGAAGATCGACGGTGTGGCGGCTCTAGAGCGCGTCACCACGGTTCTTACGCCCAACGACGAGCTGATCGTGACCTCACGCGAGGGGCAGATCCTGCTCAAGACGGCGGAGGGCCAGGTCCGTAGTCGCCTGAGCGTTCCCTACGCCGCGACGCTTGCTGCTGAAGAGGGGCAGGTGATCGAGTCCGGCGACGTGCTCTTCAGCTGGGACCCGTACTCCGAGCCCATCGTGGCCGACTCCGGTGGGGTCGTGAAGTTCGTCGACATCGTCGACGAGCAGACCATGAGGGAGGAGCTGGACGAGTCCACGGGTCGTCGGCAGATGACGATCATCGAGGATCGCGACAAGAAGCTGCACCCGACTATCCAGATTCGGAAGGGCACGAAGAAGGCCGAGAAGCTCCGGGAGTTCATCATCCCTGTGGGCGCCCAGCTCACGATCCGGGACGGTGAGAAGGTCAACCCCGGCGACACCATCGCCAAGATCAGCCGCGAGGTGTATAAGACCCGAGATATCACGGGGGGTCTGCCGCGCGTTGCCGAGCTCTTCGAGGCGCGCCGTCCGAAGGACCCGGCGGTCATCACGGAGATCGACGGCGAGGTACGTTTCGGCGACATCAAACGAGGCAAGCGCGAAGTCATCGTGACGCCGGACACCGGGGAGGAGGACGAGAGGGCCTACCCGGTGCCCGTCGGCAAGCACATGCGGGTGCACGAGGGTGACCGGGTGCGGGCGGGTGACCGGCTGTCCGAGGGTCCCATCAACCCGCACGACATCCTGAAGATCCGTGGCCCCCGGGCCGTGCAGGAGTACCTGCTCAACGGGATCCAGGAGGTGTACCGACTGCAGGGCGTGAAAATCAACGATAAGCACATCGGTGTGATCGTCCGGCAGATGCTCCAGAAGGTCCGCATCACCGATCCCGGTGAGACGGCGCTGCTGGAAGGGGAGAACGTCGACCGGGTCGAATTCCGCGAGGTGAACAGCAAGTCGATCAAAGACGGCAAGAAGCCGGCTCGCTCCGAGCCGCTGCTGCTGGGGATCACCAAGGCGAGCCTCACGACCGAGTCCTTCATCTCGGCCGCCTCCTTCCAGGAGACGACCCGCGTGCTTACGGACGCCGCGGTCCGGGGCGCCAGGGACGACCTGAAGGGGCTCAAGGAGAACATCATCATCGGTCACCTCATCCGGCCGGAACCGGTGTCCATCGGTATCAGGACGTGGAGTTCATGGTCGAGCAATCGTTCTACGAGGAGGAGATCCTCCCGTTGACAGATCCTGGCGAGCTGATCGGGTTGGAGGAGGTTACTGCCGACTAGGTCGAGCGGGTCGTCGGCTCCACTGCGCGCCGACGCTATGCTCTGCGGCTTCGCCGCAGATCGTCGCTCCGGGGAGCCGAAGACCCGCTTCGGCAAGCCGGTCGACGTACCTTTGTTCATGCGCCCTGACCGCACGTTTCCTCCTCAGACAAGCTGATGAGCCGTAATTGCCAATGAAACAGCACAGAGGATCTCGACCGCAGATGTGCGACGTCGACGAGATGGTGTTGGTGCCGGGGTCTACCTGAATGAAGAAGATAGACCGCCTCGGGTGGGCGGCAGGAATCGCGTTCGTCTCCTACGGGTTACGCATCGGGATCCGGGTGAGTAGCCCGGAGATCATGGATCGGATTGAAGGAGTGCTTCCACCGCATGCCAAGCCAGCTCGCGGGCCCCGCGTCGGATGTCTGTATTCGCTGATAGTCAGCGGAACCAAGGTCGGCTCTAACATTCGCCGTTTCAATATTCTGTACGCCGACGCGATACAGCTGGTACGAACGAAGGACACGGACCAGGTGCTGGAAGCTCTCGAAAGGGACCTGCAGCTATACGTCGCGGAACGGGCCCGCCGCAGGGTGTTCGTCCATGCCGGCGTCGTGGGCTGGCATGGCAGGGCAATCGTCATCCCGGGGCGTACTATGAGCGGCAAGACGACCCTGGTCAGGGCGCTGGTAAGGGCCGGTGCGACGTATTACTCGGATGAGTACGCCGTTCTTGATGAGCGTGGTCGGGTGCATCCCTATCTGAAGCCTATGTCGATACGGGAGAACGGGGGCGGACACGCGAAGAAGATCCTCCCGGAAGCTCTGGGGGGGACAACCGGCGTCAGACCACTCCCAGTAGGTTTGGTAGTCGCGACAAGCTACCGGGAGGGTGCGCGGTGGCGACCGCGCCCGCTTTCGCCGGGGCGGGCGGTGATGGAACTCTTGGCCCACACCGTCTCCGCCAGACACGATCCGGAGCGGGCCTTCGCGACGCTGCGTTCGGCCACGGCCGACGCCCTGGTGCTTAGGGGGGCGCGTGGTGAGGCCGCTGAAATCGCTGAAGTCCTCTTAGGCCGGTTAGCGGAACAGGCGGGCCGAGGTTCGTGAAGCGGTAGCACGGGACGAGATGGGGCTTGTGTCGCATCGCATGAATGGTGAATGGTTATAGTGTCAACACGCGCCAGCGATTTGGATTGAGGTATCTATGGAAGAGGGTATCCACTTCGCTCTCCTGACCCCAATATGTAGGGGTGTCAGAGAAGTCGGATCACCCAGTTGGGGGGGTAGATTACCCGCGTACGCTCGTAGAATTCGACGAGTGGTTCTGTTCGGAGCCTGCGTGCCGGGAGTTTCTGTGTCGTCTCCGGTGGCCCCGCGGGTTCGGCTGCCCCGAGTGCGGTGCCGTTGGAGGATGGGAGACGAGCCGGGGGTTGTTTCGATGCTCGAGTTGTGCCCGGCAGACTTCCGTCACGGCGGGGACTCTCTTTGAGGGCACCCGCAAGCCGCTACGGCTGTGGTTCCAGGCGATGTGGTACTTCACCAACCAGAAGCACGGGGTGAGCGCCCTGGGGCTGCAGCGGATCCTCGGGCTGGGCAGCTACCAAACGGCCTGGACATGGCTCCACAAGTTTCGCCGGGCAATGGTGCGACCAGGCCGGGATCTCTTGAGCGGTGTGGTAGAAGTCGATGAAACATTCCTGGGCGGTAGGGATTCCGACATAGATGGACGTGAAACGGACCGATCACTCATCGCAATCGCTTCCGAAGTCCGAGGACGCGGCATTGGCCGCATTCGTTTGGCACGCTTGGACGACGCCTCAGCCGCCAGCCTTATCCCCTTCATCAAGAGTACGGTGAGAGAGGGGGCACGGGTGCGCACCGATGGGTGGGGCGGCTACCAACCCCTCTCTCGTCATGGCTACCAGCATCGCCCCACGAGTCTACGGGCTACGGGCCTCCCCGCCCATGTGGCCATGCCGGGTGTCCACCGAGTGGCCTCCCTCCTGAAGCGTTGGTGGTTGGGTACGTACCACGGCGGCATCAGCGAACCGCACCTCGACGACTACCTCAACGAGTTCACCTTTCGGTTCAACCGAAGAACATCCCGCGCCCGAGGTCTCCTCTTCTATCGTCTCGTCCAACAGGCTGTCCACATGGACGCCGTTCCCTTCGATCAGATCCGGGGCGGCAACCCCAACCTGTAGTGGCTAGGAGAGTGAAGTGGATACCCCCTTCTATGGAAACGACAAGAGCGCTGATGCCCCGCGCGAGGCAAGACGAGCTGGTGGTCGAAGAGCTACAGGACGAAACCCTGGTATACGACCTGAAGCGTCACAACGCCCGTTGCCTGAATCGCACGGCGGCCGTGGTCTGGCGGTGCTGCGATGGACAGACGAGCGTGGCCGAGGTGGCTGAGCTGCTGGAGGAGCAATCAGCAACCCCGACAGACGAGGCGGTGGTGTGGATGGCGCTGGATCGCTTGGACAGGGCACACTTGCTGAGGGAGCCGGTGACACTACCGACAGATAGGGCCCAATACTCGCGGCGGGAAATGCTACGAACCCTGCGACGGGCAGCAGGGATCTCGCTCCTCCTGCCGGTGATCGAATCGATCGTCGCGCCACTCGCGGCGGCACAAGCATCGTGCGTTACGAGTTGTTCTGGGATTGCGAATTGCATCCTGTGCTCAGGTAATTGCAACAAGAAGTGTTGCAACGGGGTGTGTTTGGGTAAGGGCAAGGCAAAAAAACAATGTGGTTGTTAACCCCGAGCGCGTGAACGGCGAGCGGATTTTTTCCCCCTCGTCAGCTGGATCGCCTCAGTTCGGGAATGAGCTTGTCGAGCTTTGCAGTTACGTCATTGAGCTTAGGGTGGTGAAATAGGTGTAGTGAAATCGCCGCATCCGGATCCGCGCCCTGACAACGACCCGAAACGACGCGGTAAGCTGGTAGCATCCACCCTCGCCGGTGCCTGGCGCGCTTCCCCCCCGCCCCCGTCTCTCTCGCCCGCCGCCCTCTTTGAGGTCACACCCCTGCTGCTCGGCACGGGAGCGGGGGGGCTGGGGTGGGGGCGGGTGCGGTCGTCCGAGTTACGCACCTCCGCCGTTGCCCACGAACTTCGGCAGGCGTATCGCCTGTACACTCTCCAGGCTGGCCGCCAGGAGCGCCAAATCGTCCAGGCGATCACGCGGCTTCGGTCAGCGGGTGTGGAGCCGCTGCTGGTCAAGGGCTGGGCAGTCGCGCGGCTGTACCCCGAACGCGGGCTGCGGCCTTATGGGGACATCGACCTGTGTGTTCGGCCGGAACAGTATGCGGTCGCGGTGGCTGCACTTGCCGCTCCGGCGGCCGAGACGGTCGTAGTCGATTTGCACAAGGGTCTGCCCCAGCTCCACCGTCCTTCGCTGGATAATGTCTACGAGCGTTCCCAGCTGGTACCGCTGGGCGATGTCGACGTGCGGATATTGGGAACCGAAGATCATCTCCGCTACATGTGCATTCACATGTTGGGCCATGGGGCGTACCGCCCCCTGTGGTTGTGCGACATCGCCGTCGTGCTGGAATCCCTGCCCAAGGATTTTGATTGGGAGTATCTGCTGCGGGGAGACCGGCGGCGCGCGGATTGGGTGGCATCCACCGTGTGTCTGGCACACCAGCTTCTCGGGGCCCGCCTGGACGGCATTCCAACGGCAGAGAGGGCCAGACACCTGCCCCGATGGCTCCTTTCCCGCAGTGCTCAGCCAGTGGTCGATAGAGGAGCATTATATGGATAGTGTTCCGTCGATGGCGTACTCCTTCCGGCATCCCACGCAGCTGCTAAGAGCACTTCGCCTCCGTTGGCCCAATCCGATTCAGGCTACGGTAGGCGTCGGAGGGCCGTTCAATGAACTGCCCAGGTTGCCGTTTCAGCTGTGGGAGTGTGTCTCAAGGACGGCGTACTTCATCACACAGGTGCCGACGCTGGTCCGTCAGAAATCCTTGCGTCCAGTGGGGGGGTGGGGAACTCCGGTAGCTACAGGCGGCGGAAATATGGGAGTAGGGGGAGTAGGGAATGGGGAGTAGGGAGGCCGAACGCTTGATGCGCGATCCCCGCTCCCCTGATAACCATCAGACAATGGAGTCCTCCTGGGCCGGACCTCACCGGCGGAAGGACGTCTCCGGGGTCTGACGCTGCGCCGGAGGCTCATGGGATCGCTTCGAGCGATGGCGGGGCACTTCACCCCCCGGAATGCCCCGGCCGGAGCCGGTTTTCGGGGCAGAACACCCCGTTGACACCCCCCCGAGCCTCTTTTAACTTTCCAGTTCTTTGCAACGGACGCCCCCGAAGCGTCGGCGGCTCCCACACGAAACCGCGCTAGGCAGCGCGTTTTTTTTGACGAAATGAACCTGGGCTGACATGCCTACGATCAACCAACTCGTTCGCAAGGGACGGCGCGAGCTTCAGAAGAAGAACAAGTCCCCTGCGTTGCAGAAGAACCCTCAGAAGCGAGGGGTCTGCACCCGGGTGTATACCACCACCCCCAAGAAGCCCAATTCGGCGCTTCGAAAAGTGGCAAGGGTGCGGCTGACCAGCGGGTACGAGGTGACGTCATATATCGGTGGGGAAGGACACAACCTCCAGGAGCACTCGATCGTGCTCATTCGAGGTGGACGGGTAAAGGACCTGCCCGGAGTGCGGTACCACGTCGTCCGGGGGACCCTGGATGCGTCCGGTGTCAGTGATCGGCGTCAGGGTCGGTCGAAGTACGGCGCCAAGAGACCCACGTAGCGGATAGACTATGAGTCGTCGCAGCAGGGCGGTCCGCCGGGAGCTCATCCCAGATCCGAAGTATGATTCGGCCGAGGTGACGAAGTTCATCAACAACCTCATGGTCGACGGGAAGAAGTCCCTGGCAGAGAAGATATTCTACGGAGCTCTGGAGATCTGCGAGGAGCGTTCCGGCCAGCCGGACCTGAACATCTTCACGCAGGCGCTCACCAACGCGAAGCCCGCTCTGGAGGTGAAGAGCCGGCGCGTCGGAGGTGCCACGTACCAGGTTCCCATCGAGGTCCGGCCCGAACGTCGGACCGCACTTGCGAGCCGCTGGCTCATCAGCTTCGCCCGCAGTCGTGGGGAGCAGACGATGGGCGAGCGACTCGCGTACGAGTTCCTGGCTGCGAGCCGGGGAGAGGGCGCGACTATCAAGAAAAAGGACGACACGCACCGGATGGCGGAGGCGAACAAGGCGTTCGCCCACTATCGCTGGTAGTCAAAATCCGCTCGAGCGCCAGTTGCCGCTGAAAAAGGCCTGGTAAAGCTCAATCTGTTGTCTCGCGCACTGAGCGACGAGGCACGAAGCGCGGAGGCTGCCGGTGACAGGCTACGGCGGCTAGAAGGAGGACGCGCTTCCTGCTTCGAGTGGCTCGTGCGCTTTTTTTCGCCGACAGGGCGGCGTCCAGGGAAGTCGACAAGGACGATTCAACAGACCGAATAGAGATAGATGTCCAGACGTACACCGCTGAAGCACCTGAGAAACATCGGCATCATGGCTCACATCGACGCCGGCAAGACGACTACGACCGAGCGCGTCCTCTACTACACGGGTCGCCTCCATCGGGTCGGTGAGGTCCACGAGGGTGCCGCCGCCATGGACTGGATGGAGCAGGAGCAGGAGCGCGGGATCACCATCACGTCGGCAGCCACGACGTGCCACTGGGAGCGCTTCGGTACCGAGTATCGCATCAACATCATCGATACTCCCGGCCACGTCGATTTCACCGCCGAGGTCGAGCGCTCGCTACGGGTCCTCGACGGAGCGGTGGCCGTGTTCTGCGCTGTGGGTGGTGTGGAGCCCCAGTCCGAGACCGTCTGGCGACAGGCCGACCGATACCGGGTACCGCGACTTGCCCTGGTCAACAAGATGGACCGGGTCGGCGCCGACTTCGAGAACGTAATCGGAATGATGCGCGACAGACTCGGGGCCAACGCCTTCGCCGTCCAGTTCCCGCTCGGCGAAGGCGATCTTTTTACGGGTATCATCGACATCGTCGCCCAGAAAGCGCTCCACTACCAGGACGAGCTGGGCGCCGAGGTGACCGAGGGCCTCATCCCGGATTCGCTGGCCGACAAGATCGCCGAGCTCCGGCACGAGGTCATGGAGGCCGCTGTCGAGCACGACCACGAGTTGCTCGAGAAGTATCTGGGAGGTGACGAGCTCACGGAGGATGAGCTCCGCCAGGCGATTCGCACCTCCACGATTTCCGGTAAGCTCTTCCCGGTGTTCTGTGCCTCGGCGTTCAAGAACAAGGGCGTGCGAGCGATGCTCGACGGCGTCATCGACTACCTACCCTCCCCCTGCGATATTCCGCCCATCCAGGGCCACCTCCCCCAGCACGACGAGACCCACCAGATCCGAGAGGCGTCCGACGACGCCCCCTTCAGCGCGCTCGCGTTCAAGATCATGACCGATCCTTTCGTCGGGAAGCTGACGTACGTGCGGGTCTACTCGGGCTCGCTGCCGGCGGGGAGCTACGTGCTCAACGCGACCAAGGGTCGGAAGGAGCGCGTGGGACGCCTCCTCCAGATGCACGCGAACAAGCGGGAAGAGAGGGACGAGGTCTTCGCCGGTGACATCGCCGCCGTCATCGGCCTCAAGGACGTGAGGACGGGCGATACCCTGTGCCTCCCGGACCAGCCCATCATCCTCGAGGCCATGAGCTTCCCGGAGCCGGTGATCTCGGTGGCCATCGAGCCCAAGACCCGGGCAGACCAGGACAAGCTGACCACCGGTCTCGTGAAGTTGGCCGACGAGGACCCCACGTTCCGGGTCCACACCGATCCTGAGACCAACCAGACCATCATCAATGGAATGGGCGAGCTCCATCTGGAGATCATCGTCGATCGACTGAAGAGAGAGTTCAGCGTCGAGGCCAACATCGGCCGTCCGCAGGTGTCGTACCGTGAGACCATCCGTGGCCGGTCCGAGAAGATCGTGGGCAAGTTCGTCCGGCAGTCCGGAGGACGAGGCCAGTACGGCCACGTCGTCATCAACGTCGAGCCTTTGGGGTCCGGTGCGGGATTCGTCTTCGAGGACAGGATCAAGGGCGGCGCGATTCCCAGGGAGTACATCAGCTCGGTGGAACAGGGGATCAAAGAAGCCCTGGAGACCGGAATTCTGGCCGGCTATCCGGTCATCGACGTGAGGGTGGAGCTCGTCGACGGATCCTACCACGACGTCGACTCGAGCGAGATAGCCTTCAAGATCGCCGGCTCGATGGCGATCAAGGACGGCATCCGGAAGTCCAAGCCGGTGCTCCTGGAGCCCGTCATGGACGTGGAGGTCGTGACGCCTCAGGACTACATGGGTGACATCATCGGGGATTTGTCCTCCCGCAGAGGCAAGATCGGCGGGATGACGGACCGGGGCGACGCCCAGGTCATCGGGGCCAGCGTGCCCCTGGGTGAGATGTTCGGGTACGCAACGACCCTGCGCTCGCTGAGCCAGGGCCGCGCCGTGTACACGATGCAGTTCGCCCACTACGAAGAGGTGCCGAAGAGCAAGGCCGAGGAAATCATCAACGCCAACGGCGGCGGTGGTCACTGATGGCCAAGCAGAAATTCGAGCGCACCAAGCCGCACGTAAACGTGGGAACGATCGGTCACGTGGACCACGGGAAGACGACGCTGACGGCTGCGATCACGTTCACGCAGGCGAAGAAGTACGGTGGGGACGCGGTCGATTTCGACCACATCGATAAGGCGCCTGAGGAGCGGGAGCGGGGGATCACGATCGCGACCGCGCACGTGGAGTACGAGACGGAGAACCGTCACTACGCGCACGTTGACTGCCCGGGCCACGCGGACTACGTGAAGAACATGATCACGGGAGCGGCGCAGATGGACGGCGCGATCCTGGTGGTGAGTGCGGCGGACGGACCGATGCCACAGACGCGGGAGCACATCCTGCTGGCTCGACAGGTGAATGTGCCGTACGTGGTGGTGTTCCTGAACAAGGTGGACATGGTCGACGACGAGGAGCTCCTGGAGCTGGTGGAGTTGGAGGTACGGGAGCTGCTGAGCGAGTACGGCTTCCCGGGCGACGACACGCCGGTGATCCGGGGGAGCGCGCTGAAGGCGATGGACGCGGAGGGCGAGGGCCCGGACGTGGATTGCGTCGGGGAGCTGATGGACGCGATCGACAGCTTCATCCCGGAGCCGGAGCGAGACGTGGACAGGCCGTTCCTGATGCCCGTGGAGGACGTGTTCTCGATCACGGGCCGGGGGACGGTAGCGACGGGCCGGATCGAGCGCGGGATAGTGAAGCAGGGCGAGGAGGTAGAGCTGGTGGGGATGGGAGCGGACCGGAAGACGGTGGTGACGGGGGTGGAGATGTTCCGGAAGCTGTTGGACGAGGGTCGAGCGGGGGACAACGCGGGGCTGCTGCTTCGGGGAGTGGGCAAGGACGAGATCCAGCGGGGCCAGGTGTTGGCGAAGCCGGGCTCGATCATGCCGCACACGAAGTTCAAGGGCGAGGTGTACGTGCTGACGAAGGAAGAGGGAGGCCGACACACGCCGTTCTTCGATGGGTACCGGCCGCAGTTCTACTTTCGGACTACGGACGTGACGGGAGCGGCGCAGTTGCCCGAGGGAGTGGAGATGGTGATGCCGGGCGACAACGTGCAGATGGAAGTGGAGCTGATCACGCCGATCGCCATGGACGAGCAGCTGCGGTTCGCGATCCGCGAAGGAGGGCGCACGGTGGGGTCGGGTGTGGTGACGGAGATTGTCGAATAGGGTCGAGGCTTGAGTTTTTTCTCTCTCCCTTCGCTACACCGTAGACCGGGACGCTGCGGGAGAGAGAAGAACCTCAATCCAGCGACATAGCGGGACTCCGGCAGCTTGCCTGCCTCCGTGCTCACGCCCAGGCGGGCGCTCACTGGGGGCGTTGGCGGGAAGCGAGAGAAGCGAGAGAAGCTAGCTAGAGAAGCTAGATGGAACGAAGGGCGGGGCCGGTGTTTTGCCCCGCGAAGCGCAGGCGAATGGCCACGGACGACAGGAGCGAAGGGAGCAGTTGCCTCCGCAGCGTCCCGGCCTACGGTGTAGCGGAGGAGGCAACTTCTCCCTCCGCTCGCCGTCGCGAACAAAGCAGCAGAGTCTGCGGAGCCCACCAGCCCCGCAGTGAGAGGAAGACATGGCAGACAGGATTCGAATCAGGCTCAAGGCGTTCGACCACTGGCTCGTGGACCAGACCGCGGCCGACATCGTGCGGACGGCGCAGAAGACCGGCGCGACCGTGCGCGGACCGATCCCGCTGCCCACGCGGCGTGAGCGCTGGACGGTGCTGCGCTCGCCCCACATCGACAAGAAGAGCCGCGAGCAGTTCGAGCTTCGGACGCACAAGCGGCTCATCGACATCGTCGAGAGCCGTCCGCAGACGGTCGACGCGCTGACGAAGCTCGATCTTCCTGCTGGCGTGGACGTCGAAATTAGGGTCGACTGATGCCCGGGTTGATTGGAAAGAAGATCGGGATGACCCGGATCTTCGACGAGGATGGAGCCGCGCTCTCCGTGACGGTCGTGGAGGCGGGCCCTTGCCCGGTGCTCCAGATCAAGAGCGAGGAGACCGACGGGTACTCTGCCGTTCAGTTGGGCTTGGGGGCCAAGAAGGACAAGCGCGCCAGCATGGCCGAGAAGGGCCATGCCGCCAAGGCCGGCGTCGAAGCGGCGCCCCGACTCGTGCGTGAATTCCCGGTGGCCGAAGGCGACGAGTTCGAGCTCGGACAGTCGGTCACCGTCGAGGTCTTCGAGGCGGGTGACAAGGTCAAGGTGACGGGCACCTCCAAGGGGCGTGGATTCCAGGGTGTGGTGAAGCGTTGGGGCTTCGCAGGGCGCCCGGCTTCCCACGGCCACTCGGCGGCGAGGACTCCCGGCTCCCTGGGACCCGGGACCGATCCGTCTCGAGTCATCAAGGGCAAGAAGCTGCCGGGCCGCATGGGCGGGCAGAGAACCACCATCGGGAACCTGCAGGTCGTGAGAGTGGACGCCGAGCGCAACCTCCTCTTCATCAAGGGTGCGGTGCCCGGGTCCAGGAACAGCTATCTGTTGATCCAGAAGTGACGCATGCTTAAAGCACGCTACTACCAGACTGATGGAGCCCAAGGCGGGGAACAGAATCTCCCCGAGTGGCTCTTCGACGGGGTCGTCAACGAGAACGTCCTCCACCAGGTGATCAAGGCCTACCTGTCCAACCAGCGACAGGGGACGGCGGCGGCCAAGTCCCGTGGACAGGTCGCCGGCGGGGCCAGCAAGCCCTGGAGGCAGAAGGGGACCGGACGCGCCCGTCAGGGAACGATTCGGGCCGTGCAGTGGGCAGGTGGCGGTGTCGCTTTCCCGCCGATTCCCCACTCGTGGAGGCAACGGGTTCCCAAGAAGGTCCGGGCCCTCGCTCGCCGGTCCGCGTTCAACGCGCGAGCTCAGGGTGAGCGGGTGGTCCTCGTGGACGCCCTCGAGTTCGATGCTCCCAAGACCAAGCAGCTCCTCGCGCTCTTCTCGGCCATCGGTGCGGACGGGAAGATCCTCGTCCTGACGGACGGGCCCAAGGAGAACGTCTACCTTTCGGCCCGCAACCTGCCGAACGTAGAGACCCGTCCCTTCGGCCAGGAATCGGTCTACGACATTCTGTGGGCCAACGTGGTCGTCATCGAGAAGGCTGCCCTGGACGGGGCCGAGCCGTCCGAGGCGGACCGCGACGCGGCAGCGGCCCGCGACCATGGTGAGCCGGAAGTCCGGAGCCGCGAGCGGGAGGCCGCCGAGGCCCAAGCCGAGCGCAAGAAAGCTCGCAGGGGCCACAAGAAGACGGCCAGGCCGGCGGCTCCCAAGGTGAAGGCCGACACCATCGCGGGCGGCATCGACGTCGCGACCGTGAAGCTGCCAAAGGTCGGCGACATGTCCGACTTCCTGGCCCAGTTCGACTCGGCCGACGACGTGAAGGCCCTCGAGGCCCGAGACAGCCGCAAGACGGCCCGGACCCACTACGACGCGCGCTTGCTCGAGCTTTCGGGTGGAGCCGACGCACAGGAGGAGGGCGACGATGCGTGACGTCTACGAGGTGGTCTACTCGCCGGTCGTCACCGAGAAATCCGCGCGGGCCATCGAAGAGGACAACGTCTACACCTTCATCGTGAACAGGAGCGCCAACAAGATCGACATCGCCCGGGCCGTCGAGAAGCTCTGGGACGTGAAGGTCGATCATGTTCGCACGATGCGCTACCCCGGGAAGATCAAGCGCGCCCTGTTGGGCCGCATGTCCCGGAATCCCAAGTACGGGCGGCGCCCCGCTTTCAAGAAGGCGGTGGTTCAGCTTGCCGAAGACGACCACATCGAGTTTTACGAGGTCGGATAACGCCGATGGCTATCAAGAAATTCAAGCCGGTGACCCCGGGTACCCGTTTTCGCTCCATTATCGACAATTCCGACATTCTGACGAAGAAGGCGCCGGAGAAGTCGCTTCTGGAGCCGCTGAAGAAGTCGGGTGGGCGGAACCACCACGGGAGGATCACCTCGCGGCGGCGGGGCGGTGGGCACAAGCGCCGCTATCGCCGGATCGACTTCCGACGCAACAAGATCGGGATTGCCGGAAAGGTCGCTGCTATCGAGTACGATCCGAACCGGAGCTCGAATATCGCGTTGGTCCACTACGTGGACGGTGACAAGCGCTACATCCTGCACCCGCGAGGCCTGCAGGTGGGCACAACGATCATGTCGGGACCCGAGGCGGATATCCGGGTCGGTAACGCGCTACCTCTGGGGAAGATCCCGCTGGGCACCGTGGTTCACAACATCGAGCTCAAGCCGGGCAAGGGAGGCCAGATGGCCCGCTCGGCAGGAGCCGGCGTGCAGATCGTCGCCAAGGAAGGGAAGTACGTCGCTCTACGGCTGCCCTCCACGGAGGTCCGGCAGGTGCTCAAGACCTGCATGGCCACCATCGGCCAGGTGGGGAACATCGAGTACAACCTCCAGACCATCGGAAAGGCTGGCGCCAATCGCTGGCGTGGTCGGCGGCCCAAGGTCCGCGGTGTGGCGATGAATCCCGTCGACCACCCGCTGGGTGGCGGAGAGGGGAGGGCCTCGGGTGGCCGTCCTCCGGTGACGCCCTGGGGCAAGCGCGAAGGGACCAAGACCCGAAAGAAGAAGAAGCAGTCGAACAAATACATCATCCGCGGGCGCAAGCGGGGCAAGGCCACGCAGTGATGCCCCTAGTCCGCAACGGTTGAGCAGAGGTCGGTCATATGCCGCGCAGCGTCAAGAAGGGTCCGTACATCGACGACAAGCTTCTCGCGAAAGTCGAGATCATGAACTCCCGTGGTGAGAAGAGGGTCATCAAGACCTGGGCACGGGCGTCCACGATCTCTCCGGACTTCGTGGGATACACGATCGCTGTGCACAACGGCAACAAGTTCATTCCCGTGTACATCACGGAAAACATGGTGGGCCACAAGCTCGGCGAGTTCTCTCCCACGCGGCTCTTCAGGGGTCACGGCGGCAAGCTCGCCGACAAGCGGTCCAAGGTGAGGTAAGCGAGCGATGGAGATGCAAGCCAAGGCGATTGCTCGTCACGTGCGTATGAGCCCACGAAAGGTCCGTCTGGTTGTGGACCAGATCCGCGGGAAGTCGGTCAATGACGCGTATGCGATCCTTCAGTTCTCGAAGAAGGCCGCCGCGGACCCCGTGGGGAAGACCCTGCGCTCCGCAGTGGCGAACGCTCAGAACAAGGCCCAGGACCTGGACGCTGTTCTGGACGTGGACGAGCTGAAGGTCGCGACGGCGTACGTCGACGAAGGCCCGACCCTCAAGCGGTGGAGGGCCCGGGCCATGGGTCGCGCCGGCCGCATCAATAAGCGGACCAGCCACATCACCGTAGTCGTGGATACGAAGGAATAAGAATGGGACAGAAGACTCACCCTTTGGGGTTCCGTCTCGGGATCGTCAAGGATTGGAAGTCCCGTTGGTACGCCGACCGTGACTTCCCTCGCCTCCTCAAGGAGGACGAGACCATCCGGTCGTACCTCCATCGGCGCCTCGCGCACGCCGCCCTCTCCAAGGTGGAGATCGAGCGCAAGCCTTCGAAGATCGTCGTCACGATCTTCACGGCGCGCCCCGGCGTGGTGATCGGAAAGCGTGGAGCTGAGGTCGACAAGCTGCGGGACGAGCTCGCGGTTCTGGCCAACGCAGAGATCTCCGTGAACGTCGAGGAGATCCGTCGGCCCGAGGTCGACGCCCGGCTCGTGGCCGAGAACGTGGCCCACCAGCTCCGGCAGAGGATCTCGTTCCGTCGCGCTATGAAGCGTGCCGTTCAGTCCGCCATGAGGGGCGGCGCCGAGGGGATCAAGATTCAGTGTGCAGGTCGGCTGGGCGGCGCCGAGATCGCGCGCACGGAGGGGTACAACGAGGGACGCGTGCCGCTCCACACGCTCCGGGCCGACATCGACTACGCCCAGGTTCCGGCCATAACGACCTACGGAACGGTCGGTGTGAAGTGCTGGATCTTCCGGGGCGAGGTGGTCGAAGAGCGCCGTGGCCGCACGTACTCCACCGGCGCCTGACCGAAAGGAATAGACGATGCTCGCGCCCAAGCGCGTAAAACACCGCAAGACGCATAAGGGCCGCATGCGCGGCAAGTCGTATCGCGGCAACAAGGTCTCGTTCGGCGAGTTCGGCCTCCAGACGACGGAGTGCGGCTGGATCTCCAACCGCCAGATCGAGGCCGCTCGTGTCGCCATGACCCGCCACATCAAGCGTGGTGGGAAGGTCTGGATCCGGATTTTCCCGGACAAGCCCATCACGGCCAAGCCTGCTGAGACCCGTATGGGGAAGGGTAAGGGTAACCCTGAGGGTTGGGTGGTCGTGGTGAAGCCGGGCCGCATGATGTTCGAGCTGGAGGGTGCTACGGAGGAGATCGCCAAGCAGGCCATGAAGCTGGCCGCCGCGAAGCTCCCTGTCGCGACGCGCTTCGTCGTTCGAGAGCACCAGCTCTAGTGGCCTGCAACCGATAGCGAGAAGACGATGAAGGCTGAAGAGATACGCGAGTGGGACAACGTGGAGGTTTTCGCCCGGCTCGGGGAGCTGAAGGAGGAGCAGTTTCGACTCCGCTTCCGGACCGGGACGATGGAGCTCGAGAATCCCAAGATGCTGCAACACATCCGGCGCGACATTGCGCGCCTGCATACGATTCTCCGGGAGCGTGAGATGGCCGGGGGATCCGAGGAGTCAACCGGGCAATCCGACGAGTAGACCGAGTAACCCATGACAGAGAACACATCGGAGCAGGTCGAGCAGGCCGTGGCACCCCAGGACAGCGACGCCCGGGACCGGAGGAAGGTCCGGACTGGGGTGGTGACCAGCGACAGGGGTGACAAGACCGTGACCGTCCGTGTGGAGCGGCAGTTCGCCCATCCCCTCTACGGGAAGCAGGTCAAGAAGACCAAGAAATACCACGCCCACGACGAAGAGAATCAGTACAAGGAAGGAGACGTGGTCAGGATCGCCGAGACCCGACCCTTTTCGAAGACCAAGCGGTGGCGTGTTATCGAGCTGCTCGAGCGCTCCGAACAAGAATGACCATTGAGAATCGGTCATTCGGCCGACAAGCCGACACGATGTAGGACACACAGATGATTCAGCAGGAATCGATCCTCAAGATTGCCGACAACTCGGGGGCCAAGAGCGCCCTGTGTATTCGTGTCCTGGGTGGATCACGGCGGCGCTACGCCAGCGTCGGTGACGTCATCGTCGCGACGATCAAGGACGCGATCCCCAACTCTCCCGTGAAGAAGGGGGAGGTGGTGCGGGCCGTCGTTGTACGCACGGCCAAGGAAGTGCGGCGCAAGGACGGCACCTACATCCGCTTCGACGACAATGCGGCGGTGCTCATCACCCCCCAGGGCGAGCCCCGAGGCACCCGCATCTTCGGTCCCGTCGGACGTGAGCTGCGCGAGAAGCGCTACATGAAAATCGTTTCGCTGGCCCCGGAGGTGCTGTAATGGCCACGAAGGCGTCGAGATACACGATCGTGAAGGGTGACCGGGTCAAGGTGATCCGAGGCAACTTCCGGGACATGGAGGGCACCGTCCTCCGCGTGCTCCGGGACGCGAGGCGTGTCGTGGTGGAGGGTGTGAACATGCGCAAGCGCCACGAGCGTCCGTCGGAGACGAATCCAGAAGGTGGGATCATGACCTTCGAGGCACCGATCCACATTTCCAACGTGATGTTGGTGGATCCGGCCTCGGATAAGGCGAGCCGGGTCCGCATGCGGATCGAGGCCGATGGAACCAAAGAGAGGATCGCCGTGAAGACCGGCAATCCGATCCCCAAGCCGTAGCGGGAGCCGTCGACTCGCATCGGATCGACGTACACTGCGGCGCGACTTGAGGACTGAGAGAGAGATGGAACCGAGACTACTGAAGCACTATAAGGCGCACGCCCGCCCACGGCTGGCGGAGCAGTTCCAGTGGGAGAACCCCCACCGGATCCCCAAGATCGTGAAGGTGGTGCTGAACGTGGGGGTGGGCGAGGCGTCGAAGAACGCCAAGCTCCTGACCTCTGTGGTAGACGAGCTGGGCGTGATCACCGGCCAGAAGGCCGTCATCACCCGGGCCCGGAAGTCGATCTCGAACTTCCAGCTCCGCGAGGGCATGCCCATCGGAGCGTCGGTCACGCTTCGGCGGAGCCGGATGTACGAATTCCTGGATCGGCTTGTGAGCATCGTCATACCGCGAGTGAGGGACTTCCGCGGGCTGCGGACGCGGGCCTTCGACGGCCGGGGGAACTTCACCATGGGCGTCCGGGAGCAGATCATTTTTCCGGAGATCGACTACGACAAGGTCAGTCAGATTCACGGAATGAACATTACCGTCGTCACGACAACGGATAAGGACGACGAGGCGCTTGCGCTGCTTCGCGAGATGGGCTTCCCCTTCCAAGGGGCGGTTCCTGTCATAATCGGGCAGCACGCGAACTAACACAGACAGGGGAGTTCGATGGCCAGGAAGGCGTTGATCGAGAAGAACAACCGCAAACCCAAGTATCCGGGGCGACATCGGAATCGCTGTCAGCGCTGCGGGCGCCCTCGTGCGTACATTCGGAAGTTCGGGCTCTGCCGAATCTGTTTCCGTCAGAAGGCTCTCATGGGAGAGATCCCGGGCGTCCGGAAATCAAGCTGGTAAAGGATCGAAACGGCTATGATGACGGATCCCATTGCGGACATGCTCACGCGCATCCGGAACGCCGGAACCGCGGGGCACAGGTGGGCGGACATGCCGGTCTCCAAGCTGAAGACCGAGGTGGCCCGCCTCCTGAAGGACAACCACTTCATCTACGATTACAAGGTCTTGGACGACGGCAAGTTCGGGATTCTCCGCGTGTACCTCAAGTACCACGAAGAGGGCCCCATCATCCGGCACCTGGAACGGGTGTCACGCCCGGGTCGCCGTCGTTACGTGGCCGTCGCTGACATTCCTCGCGTCCGGAACGGGCTGGGGATGGCCATCCTCTCCACTTCCCAGGGACTGATGTCGGACCGGGTGGCTCGCAAGCAGGGCGTGGGTGGCGAGCTCATGGCTCTGGTCTGGTGAGGGGATAGAGATCGATGTCGCGGATTGGTAAAATGCCTATAGAAGTGCCGCACGGTGTCGACGTGACTCTGAGCGGGCAGAACGTCGAGGTGAAGGGTGGAAAGGGGCAGCTCACCTTCGACGTTCACGCCGATATCACGGTCACGCTGGATGACGGGGTGCTCCGAGTGACACGTCCTTCGGATCAACCGCGGCACCGGGCGCTGCACGGCCTCACACGCACCCTCATCGCCAACATGATCGAGGGCGTGGTCAGCGGGTTCAGCAAAACTCTTGAGATCCAAGGGATAGGATACAAGGCGCAGAAGAAGGGATCGGGCATCGTCCTGACCCTCGGGTTCTCGCACACTATCGACTATCCGGCGCCCGACGGCGTGGATCTCGACTTACCGAACCCGACCACCATCGTGGTTTCGGGGGTCGACAAGCAGAAGGTGGGCCAAGCGGCCGCCGAGATTCGCGGCTTCCGTCCCCCGGAGCCGTACAAGGGGAAGGGTATCCGCTACCAGGGCGAGCACGTCCGCCGCAAGGCCGGCAAGACGGCTGTCGCCGTCTAAGAGCGAACGAGATCATGAGCAGAAAAGTCATCAAGGCTCGAGGTACACAGCGAGCCCGAAGGCACGCCCGGATCCGCAAGAAGATCTGGGGCACGGCGGAGCGTCCGAGGCTCGTAGTGTTCCGTTCCCTGAAGAACTTCGAGGGGCAGGTCGTAGACGACGACGCCGGCAACACGCTGGTGGGTCTGTCCACGCTCAGTCCCGACCTTGCCGACTTCAAGGCCGAGGGCTCGAACCCACGGATCGAGCACGCCCGGGCGGCCGGGAAGCTCATCGGGGAGCGGGCGGTGGCCAAGGGAGTCGAGGCAGTCGTGTTCGATCGCGGGGGATACCAGTATCACGGCCGGGTCAAGGCCTTCGCCGAGGGCGCCCGGGAGGGAGGGCTGCAGTTCTGATGGCCAGGGACCAGAGACGCAGAGAGAGTCGCGGGCGCGAGTCCGAGTTTAGCGAGAACGTGATTCACATCAACCGCGTGGCCAAGGTCGTGAAGGGTGGCCGCCGGTTCTCGTTCACCGCGCTCGTGTCCGTCGGTGACCAGAAGGGTCGTGTGGGCATCGGGCTGGCCAAGGCCAACGAGGTGGCCGAAGCCATCCGCAAGGCCTTCGAGCGCGGCAAGAAGGAGATGGTGGAGATCCCCGTTCGGAACGGGACCATCCCTCACGAGATCATCGGTCGCTGGGGTGCCGGGTGCGTCATGTTGCGTCCTGCGGCGCCCGGAACGGGTGTGATCGCCGGTGGGCCGGTCCGCTCCGTCCTGGAAGCCGTGGGCATCAAGGACATCCTCACTAAGAGCCTCGGGAGCAACAACCCGATCAACGTGGTGAGAGCCACCATGGAGGGACTCACGAACCTGGTCACGCCCGAGCAGGCGGCACAGGAGCGCGGCGTTCCCGTGGAGGTCATCCTGGGAGGCGATCGTGGCTAAGAAGCTGTCCATCGTCCAGGTGCGGAGTGGGGTCGGGCGGAAGTTGAAGCACCGGCGCACGCTGGAGGCCCTGGGGTTCAAGAAGCACCAGCAGACGGTGGTACATGACGACACACCCGCCATCCGCGGGATGGTGAAGCAGGTTTGGCACCTGGTAAAGGTGGAAGAGATCTGAGAATGGCTGAGCTACACGAACTACGTCCCGCTCGCGGCTCTCATCGCCGCTCGAAGCGGAAGGGGCGAGGCCCCGGCTCCGGGAAAGGCAAGACCGCCGGTCGCGGAGAGAACGGCCAGAAGTCCCGCAGTGGTGGCTCCGTCCGTCCGGGATTCGAGGGTGGACAGATGCCCTTGCAGAGGCGCATCCCGAAGCGGGGGTTCACGCCGCGCAAGCGCACGGTGTACCAGATCGTGAATGTGGGGGATCTAGCTCGTGTCGAGGGGACCACGGTCAACCCGGAGGTGTTGAAGGAAGCGGGGTTGATCCGATCCGCAGAGGGGCTGATCAAGATTCTCGCCATGGGCGAGGTGAACCAGGCCTACTCCGTGGAGGCTCACAAGTTCAGCGGCGGAGCCGTGACCAAGATCGAAGTGGCCGGAGGCTCGGCTACGGTCCTGACTCGCGGCGGGGGCAATGGAGCGGCCGAGGCATCCGAGCCCGCCGAGCAGGCCGAGGCGCCGGCCGCAGAGGATGTTGAAGGCGAAGCGGAGACCGATGGTTAACCCGATTCCGAATCTTTTCCGGGTTCCGGAGCTCAAAGAGAAGATCCTCTTTACGCTCTTCATCATGCTTGTCTTCCGGTTCGGTGCACACATCACCGTTCCGGGCGTGGACGTGGGGATCCTCCGACAGCAGTTCGGCGCCCTCCAGGGCGGGATCCTCGGCATCTACGACATGTTCGTGGGTGGCGGTCTCAGCCGGGCCACGATCCTTGCCCTGGGCATCATGCCCTATATCTCCGCCAGCATCATGTTCCAGCTGCTGGCCGCCGTCTTCCCGACCGTGGAGAAGATGCAAAAAGAGGGCGAGGACGGACGGCAGAAGCTGACGCAGTGGACCCGTTACACTACGGTTGTCCTGAGCGCCGTCCAGGGGTTCAGCTACGCCGCCTTCCTCAACAGCACGGGTGCGGTCCGGGACCCCGGCTTCCTGTTCAACATGACCACCACGGTGACGCTCACGGTGGGCGCCATCTTCGTCATGTGGCTCGGTGAGCAGATCACGGAGCGCGGGATCGGAAACGGCATGTCGCTCCTGATCTTCTTCTCCATCATCGAGAGCTTCCCGGCAGCCGTGGCCAGGACCTGGGAGTCGTTCATCGCCGGGCAGATCAAGATCGTCGCGGTCGTGATGCTCATCGTGGTGCTGATCTCGATCACCGCGGCCGTAGTGGCCATGACCATGGGCGCGAGGAAGATCCCGGTTCAGATACCACGGAAGGTGGTGGGGCGCGGGCGCATCCGGGAGGGGCAGAAGAGCTTCGTTCCGCTACGCGTCAACTCGGCCGGCGTCATGCCCATCATCTTCGCCCAGTCCTTCATCGTCGTGCCGGGCACCATCGCCCAGTTCGCCGGCCAGACAGGCGGATTCCTCGACACCATCGCCGACATCTTCCAGCCCGGGAAGGTCTACTACATCACCTACGGGCTGCTGATCGTCTTCTTCACGTACTTCTACACGGCCATCATCTTCAACCCTGTGGACCTGGCCGAGAACCTGAAGAAGCAGGGAGCCTTCGTACCGGGTGTGAAGCCGGGAGCCCGTACCGCCGAGTACATCGATCGTGTGCTCACGAGAGTCACGCTTCCGGGGTCGATCTATCTGGCGCTGATCGCGCTGGTGCCGTTCTGGATCTTCGACATCTTCAATATCCAGACGTTCTTCTTCGGTGGAACCGGCCTCCTGATCGTCGTGGGCGTGGGACTGGACACCGTCCAGCAGGCGCAGCAGCACCTGCTGCTCCGCCACTACGACGGGTTCATGAAGAAGGGCCGTGTGAAGTTGCGCGGTCGTTCACGATACATGTAGCGCGGCCAGAGAGACGACCGACGCTCATGTACGTCATTCTCTTGGGACCCCCGGGGGTTGGAAAAGGCACCCAGGGGGTCCTTCTTGCCGAGGCTCAAGGTTGGGAGCGGGTGGTCACCGGCGACCTGCTCCGCCAGGCCCGTGCTCAGGAAACCGACCTCGGCCGGGAGGCGCAGCCCTTCATGGACGCGGGGGCGCTCGTCCCGGACAACGTCATGATAGCCATGGTGAAGGAGAAGCTGGCAACCCTGCCCGCCGGCACGGGCGTCGTCTTCGACGGCTTCCCCCGGACCAGCTCTCAGTCGTCGGGTCTCAGCATGATGCTCAGTGAGCTGGGCATGAAGATCGATCACATCGTGGTGCTCGAGGCGGAGGATGCATCCCTTGTCGAGAGGATCGCCGGCCGCCGGTCGTGCCCGGAGTGTGGCGCGGTCTACAACATCTCCCTGGCCCCGCCCGTCGAGGACGGCGTGTGCGACAACGATGGCGCTGTCCTCCAGCACCGGACCGACGATCACCCCGGCACTGTCCAGAATCGTCTGGACGTGTACCAGCGTCAGACCGCGCCCCTCATCGAATACTACGAGGCCAGCGGCGCCCCGGTGCACCACGTGGACGGTGAACAGAGCGTAGAGGCTGTGCACGCGGCCGTGGTCGCCGCCTTGGGGCTGGCCCGATGATCCACCTCAAGACCCCCCAAGAGATCGAGGTGATCGCCCGCGGAGGGGCCATCATCGCCGACTTCCTCGTCGAGATACAGCCTCGCATCGTTCCCGGTGTATCGACGCTGGAGCTGGACGTGTTCGCCGACGACTTCATCCGCTCCTACGACGGTGCCGAGCCGGCGTTCAAGGGGCTCTACGGCTTCGCAGGGAGCGTCTGCATCTCGTTGAACGAAGAGGTGGTCCACGGAATCCCCAAGGCGAACCGGATGCTGGCGGAGGGTGACATCGTCTCTATCGACGTCGGGGTGAAGCTGGACGGCTGGTGCTCCGACTCGGCCTGGACCTTCCCGGTGGGAGAGCTGGACGAGCAGGGCCGTCACCTCCTCGCCGTGACGGAAGAGGCTCTCCATGCGGCCATCACGGCAGCCGTGAAGGACAACCACGTTGGGGACATCGGTGCTGCCGTCATGGCGCGGGTGGAGGGGACGGGACTGCACATAATCCCGGATCTCGTGGGCCACGGTGTGGGCCGGGAAGTCCACGAAGAGCCTCAAGTCTCGAACCTGGGACGCCCGGGTGTGGGCCCTCTCCTCCGGGAGGGCATGGTCCTCGCCATCGAGCCCATGCTCGTATTGGGAACCGAGAACATCAGGACGCTCGAGGATCGCTGGACCGTCGTGACTCAGGACGGCACCAGGTCGGCCCATTTCGAGCATACCGTAGCCGTGACGGCCAACGGACCGCGCATCCTGACCGCGGCCCCCGTGGAGACGCCCGCCTGAGCGTGACACGAGACGTCGAAGACCCCCCGGAATGCCTTGAAGGGCAAGGAGCCTTTCATTATCATTACAAGCTCTGCTAGAAACGCACGTAAAGGCATGAAAAATGAAGGTACGTAGCAGCGTAAAACCGATTTGCGAACACTGTAAAGTGATCCGTCGCCGGGGCGTGGTGAGGATCATTTGTTCGCGCAATCCAAAGCACAAACAACGCCAAGGATAGCCTCGCGCGGCCCATAGCGGTGCGGGGCGGTGTCGGGCTTCAGACCGCGCTCCCTGCGGCGTACCGTGAGTACGCCTTAGTCGCGCGCCTTCGCCCTCCTACTCCCGCATCCACTATGGACCGCGCGAGTGGAGTGAGTCAGCGGGTTGATGGCAAGCTGGGGCAGTGGGCTGATCTAGCAGAAGCGCATTCGATCACGAGTTGAAGAGACGGTAGTATGGCACGCATCGCAGGTGTTGATCTTCCGAAGAACAAGAGGATAGAGGTCGCGCTGACCTACATCTATGGCATTGGGGCGTCCCGGTCGCAGGTGATTCTCGATAATACGGGTGTCGATCCGGACCGCCGTACCGTCGATCTCACAGACGACGACGTGAACCAGCTGCGTCGAGAGATCGAAGGCAGCTACAAGGTAGAGGGTGCCCTCCGCACCGAAGTCTCCATGAACATCAGGCGGCTCATGGACATCGGGTGCTATCGGGGCCTCAGGCATCGCCGGGGCCTGCCGGTACGCGGACAGCGCACCCACACGAACGCCCGGACCCACAAGGGTCAGCGACGGGCTATCGCAGGCAAGAAAAGGGCGCCGAAGAAGTAGTCGAGCGCATCGAGCATAGAGAAACGCTTTCGATCAAGACACGACGGACGGTAGTGAGTGGCCGAAGCAGCGTCGCCGCGTAGGCGCAGCAAGAAGATCGTAGAGGCGGAGGGGGTCGCCCACATCAAGGCGACGTTCAACAACACGCTCATCACGATCACCGACAACGCAGGCAACACCATCGTGTGGGGCAGCGCCGGCAAGGCCGGCTTCAAGGGCTCCAAGAAGTCGACGCCCTTCGCCGCTACGGTGGCCGCCGAGCAGTGCGGGCGTGAGGCGGTGGCGATGGGCGTGAAGCGCGTGAACGTCCGGGTGCACGGGCCTGGCTCTGGACGTGAGTCGGCCATCCAGGCCCTTTCGGCCGCGGGACTGCAGATCAAGGCCATTCAGGATGTGACCCCGCTTCCCCACAACGGATGCCGCCCGCCCAAGAAGCGCCGGGTCTAGAAGAGAACAGCATGGCACGATACACGGGACCAGTTTGCAAGCTCTGCAGGCGTGAGGGGCAGAAGCTCTTTCTGAAGGGACAGAAGTGCTACACGGAGAAGTGCGCCATAGAGCGGCGCGGGTACCCTCCCGGTCAGCACGGCCCGGCCCACGCACGGCGGCGCAAGCAGTCCGATTACGCTGTCCAGCTCCGTGAGAAGCAGAAGGTCAAGAGGATCTACGGGCTCCACGAGCGCCCGTTCCGAACCCTCTTCGAGCGCGCCTCCGCCCGCGATGGCATCACGGGGGAGAACATGCTCATCTCCCTCGAGTCCCGTCTGGACAACGTGATCTTTCGGATGGGATTCGCACCGAGCCGAAGCGCCGCCCGGCAGGTCGTTCGGCATCGCCACGTGGAGGTGAACGGGCGCGTCGTGGACGTTCCGTCCTATCAGGTAGGCTCCGGCGACGAAGTGGCCATACGACCCAAGTCCAGGGACCTGGCGTCGGTACAGGCGAGCCTCGAAGCCCGGACCCGCCCTGCTCTCGTGGAGTGGCTCGCGCTGGACGAGAAGAATCGCGTCGGCCGCGTCACCCGTCGTCCCACCCGTCAGGACATTCCGCTGGCGGTCCAGGAACAGCTCATCGTGGAGCTTTACTCGAAGTAATGGAGTCTTCCGTGCAGATAGATCTAACCGGATTGGTACTACCCGAGCGGATCGAGGTCGCCGGGACCTCGGAGGACGGGCACTCGGCCGAGTTCGTGATCGAGCCTCTCGAGCGCGGTTTCGGACACACCCTCGGCAACTCGGTTCGCAGGGTGCTCCTCTCGTCGCTTCGTGGGGCAGCCGTGTGGGCGTTCCGGATCGACGGTGTGGTGCACGAGCACCAGACCATCCAGGGCGTGGTGGAAGACGTCCACCAGGTCATCCAGAACCTCAAGGCCCTGGTCGTCACACTGGACGACGATATCGACGAGGCGACCCTCGCGATCCGCGTGACCGGAGTGGGTCCCGTGACGGCGGCCGAGATCACGCCGGCGGCGGGAGTGACGATCCACGATCCGGATCATCACCTGATGACCGTGCAGGACAAGCGCAGGCTCAACATCGAGCTGCACGTCAACAAGGGGCGGGGCTTCGTTCTCGCGAGCCAGCACGAGCCGCCCCGGGGCGCGCCCGTGGACATGGTTCGCATCGACTCGATCTACAACCCGGTCCTGCGCGCCAACTTCGCGGTGGAGGAGACGCGGGTCGGACAGCGCACCGACTTCGATCGGCTGACGCTCTTCGTCGAAACCAACGGATCGGTCGATCCGGAGTGGGCCGTTCGCTACGCTGCGGAGCTGGTTCGGAAGCACCTCGAATTCATGCTCTACTTCGGTGAGGGTGGAATGCCTCAGCTGACGCCTCCGGGCGCTGTGGAGGTCCCCGACCGGCTGCGCGATCTGTTCGACCGGCCAATCGAGGATCTGGCCGAGCTCAGCGTTCGGTCCCGTAACTCCTTGCAGAAGGAGAACATCCGGACTCTGGGCGACCTCGTTCAGCGCTCCGAGGACGAGATGCTGGGGCTCGAGAACTTCGGTAAGAAGTCGCTCAAGGAGATCTCCGACTTCCTGGACGAGCACGGCCTCCGGTTCGGCATGAGCCTCAGGGAGGGCGACGATGGCCAGCTTTTCCTCGTCGACGAGGATCCGGTCGAGCCGGCCGAGGCCAGCGAGGAGTAAGGCTCATCATGAGGCATCGAAAGAAGGGCCGGGCCCTCTCCCGGACCGCGAGTCACAGGAAGGCGACGCTCCGCAACATGGCCACGTCCCTCTTCCAGCACGAGCGGATCGAGACGACGACAGCCAAGGCCAAGGAACTCCGTCCCTTCGCCGAGCGGCTCATCACTCTGGGCAAGAGAGGTGACCTGCACGCCCGCCGTCTGGCCGGTCGCCAGATCGCGGACCGTGCGGTCCTCGGCAAGCTCTTCGACGACATCGGCCCGCGATTCACCGAACGGCCGGGCGGATACACCCGCATCCTCAAGTTGGGGAATCGTCGTGGGGACGCCGCAGAGATGGCGCTGATCGAGTTGGTCGATTAGACTGGCGGGACCTCGAACGTCTCGTACTGACCAAGAGCTGGGAGTACAGCACAGAATGGCATCGTTCGGGTCCCGAAAAGGCGCCTCTGACAGAGGATCTCTCGTTCTGATGATATCGACTTTCGTCATCGTGGGCGGCTTTTTGGCGTGGCTGAACATGAAGGCGGCGGACATAGAAGTCGCGGTTGTCGAGGACACCTCCGGCGACTCGGAGGGGCTCGGCTCAGCTCCCGTGGTGGAGGCGGCCGTGTTCGGGTCCAACCCCATGGCGCACAGCAACGGCGTCGTCCGCATCAACAACCTGTCGGTGGATAGCGCAGTGGGCTCCCAGGCCTTCTTCGTGGCGATGCCCAACCAGCGGGGTCCGTACCTCATCAAGATGGGAGCGCGGGTCGTGGAGGACGGCGTATCGGTCCCGAGCGGCTCTCGGGTTTCGGTGGTCGGCAGGGTCTACGCCATGAGCGATAGCGTGGCGGACGACTGGGTGGCCACCGGTGCCATCACGGAAGACGACAAGATTCTGGCGACCTTCGCGCAGTCGTTCCTGGAGGCGGTGGTGGTGGTCGTCGTGGCCGGCGGCGGATAGAACTATGGCTCGAGTGTGTTACATGTGCGGCAAGCGGCCCGCGACAGGGAACAACGTGAGTCACGCCCACAACAAGACGAAGCGGCGTTGGCTTCCCAACCTGCAGACCGTGAAGATCGTGACCCCGGAGGGCGACCGGCGTCGCGTGCGGGTCTGCACGACCTGCATCAAAGGCGGGAGAGTCACCAAAGCGCCTCCGGTCAAGTTGGCCGAGGTCTAGACGGCCTCGCCCTCGAGCCATACGAATAGGCTCGCTTGGCATCCCATCACGAAGACAACCAATCCAGGGTCGAATCCGCTCGCTCGTCGGAGCGGAGCTTCGGGATCGTCATGGCCCTGGCCCTGACGGCCCTGGCGTGGTGGAAGGCGGACGAGTGGGCTCGGGTGGCCGGGTGGATGGTGGGGATCGCCGTCGTATTCGGCGTGACGGCCCTGCTGGTGCCTCGGGTGCTTCGGCCCCTCATCGCCGCATGGACGCGACTGGGAATCCTCCTGGGAAGGGTCTGGCAAACGTGACTTCGCCCTCGACTGAGCCGGGGGCATATATTAGGGCACATGAACACTGCCGAAACATCTGGAGTGTCGGTTGGCGTCGCCCCCCTGGCCGACCGGACCGTCGTGGTCACCAGGCCGAAGGCGCAAGCCGAAGAGCTGGCTGAGGCGCTGGAGGGTCTTGGGGCCCGCGTCATACGGATACCCACCATCCGGATCGAACCCCCCGCGGATCCAGGGCCGTTGGAGAGGGTGTTACGGGGCGAAGCCGACCACGATTGGGTGATCTTCACGTCCACCAACGGCGTGCTCGCTTTCCGAGCGGCGGCCGACGAGGCTGGTCTCGACATACGTGAATGTGTGCGCGAGGCGTCCGTCTGCTGCATTGGACCCGCGACCGCGCGGGCCGCGGAGGCCATCGGTCTCTCCGTTGACCTGGTACCCGAGACCCATGTGGCCGAGGGGGTCTTGGATGCCTTAGCGGCAGCTGGCCCCCTGGACGGCCGGCGCGTGCTCCTTCCGGTGGCCGCTGGGGCCAGAGACGTTCTACCGACAGGGCTTCGGGGACGGGGTGCGGTGGTAGACGTCGTCACGACACACCGGACGGTGGCCGTCGACGACGCTCCCCCCGACGTGCTCGCCCAGCTCGAGAAGGGGGTGGACCTGGTTACCTTCACATCACCTTCGTCCGTCCGGGGCTTTCATCGGCTTGTCGAAGGGCCGCCGATCGCTCGTGCCGCCGTCATAGGCCCGGTGACGGCATCGGCGGCTCGGGAGCTCGGCTACGACGTTGTGGTCGAGGCCGAGGAGTTCACGGTTGCGGGGTTGGTGCGGGCTATGGTGAGGCACTGTACGGGAGGACTCTCGTGAGCGATGAAGCCCCTGGCTTGGACGCGGGTGCCGGGCTGGCCGCGGGGTCCGGGCCGGACCTACCGGAGCCATCAGAGCTCATTCCGGATCCGCTGATCCTGCGCTACGCTGTCTTCGGCTATCTCGTTGTCTTGCCCATCGGCCACCTCTTCGTGATGCCGGTGAACGGCGCCATGGCCACGCTGAGCGATGTCTTCCTTGCCATCGTCATTCTTGCCGGCATCGCCGAGCTTGGCCGGATGATCCCGCACTTCCTGAGCCGCAGGAGAGAGGGCGTGCCCCTCCTCCCTGTGCATAGGGCGTTCCACGTCGCAGCACTGTTCTTCATGGCATTCAGCGCGTGGGGCGCCTTGGGGGGTGCGTGGGGCGTTCACACGGGCTACGCCCTTACCAAGGGCGTAGCGTACGCAGCCCTCGGATTGGGCGCCTTGGCCATCATCTGGTGCGGGGCGGAATGGGGCAAGGCGGCTGACGCGTGGCTCCTCGGCACGGCGATCTGTCTTGTCGTCACGTGGGTCTTCGCGCTCGTCGGACCTGATCCCCTCCATGAGCAAGTGCTCTACCGAGGCGGCTCGATCCGTGGATTGCCAGCACCCCGGCTGTCAGGACCGTTCCTTCACCCTACCATGTTCGGCGACTATCTGGTGGTGTCCGGAGCGCTTCTCTGGGCCCGCTGGCGTCCCCTCCGCCAGGACTTCGGTGTCTGGACCACGATAGGAGCATGGGTTTTGGGCATGACCCTCTTCCTGACGATCTCGTCGGCGTGGATCGGAGCGGGGGTTCTGCTGGCGGTCATCGGGCTCCTCACGATGCGCCAGCGCCATGGCCGGGTCTCACTCGATCGGAAGCGGCCTGGTCCGGTGATTCTCCTGGTGACTGGCGTGACGATCCTCACAACGACGTTGATGGGGCTGCTCCTTCCCATGGGCTTCAACCTGGGTGGCCTGTCCATCTCGGCCAGCGGGATCCGATGGGGCATTTGGGCCTCTGCGTGGCAGGCGGTCCTGGAGTCGCCTCTGGCAGGGGTGGGCGCGAGCCCCTATCTGGCAGAGGCCATGGACCGCCTCAGCGGCTCGAGCACGATCTCGCCCTGGGACGCCCACAACCTCTATCTGAGTCTCCTCGGTCAATACGGCCTGGTGGGGTTCGCACTGATCACCGGTGCGGTGGTGATTCTGGTACGGGCATTGATCCGCGACGGTACGACGCGGCGTAACGCGGCTCTCCTGCTTGCGCTCTTTGCCGTCGCCGTCCACGGCATCGCCGTCGCCAGCGAGGACTTCAGACACGTCTGGGCGTTGCTGGGTATGGTGGGGTTGGCGGGGATGCCCGAGTGGGCTCAGAGTCGATGGTGGAAGGCGGGTGAAATGTGGCAGGGAGGTGACGAGTCCGAGCTCACCCTCCGAGTGTCCGGGACCGAGAACGCGTGAGGTCTTCCAACGCCGGCGCCATCCTCGTGGTTGCGGTGGCGTCCGCGCTACTGGGCCTGGCGGTCATCGAGAACCCCGGGGTGGCCCTTCCGTTTTCCATCGAGTTCATCGTTCTTCTCGGTCTCACCTTCGCGGGTCTATCCCGAGAGCAAGATGTCGGAGTAAGACGGTGGCTGACGCGATTGGTCTTCGCGACCCTGGGGCTGCGCGTACTTCTCGCACTCGTGGTTCACTTCCAGCTCACTCCGTATTTCTTCGCGCCCGATGCCATCGGGTATGAGCGGGTCGGGGAGGCGATCAGTGACTACTGGTCGGGTGTAGGGGTTGCGCCACGGGCCATTCGAGAGGGCTGGCGTCCCGGATATTATGCTGTGTTCTACTTCATCTTCGGCGAATCGCGCATTGCGCTCGTGGTCCTCAACATGTTCGCTGGAGTGTGGACGGCGCTCCTGACCTTCCACTTGACCAGGGAATTCCTGTCTGTCAGAGCCGCCAAAATGGCCGCCCTGCTCACGAGCTTCTTCCCGTCCCTGGTCCTCTGGTCGATCCTGAACATCCGCGACGCACTGGCCACGTTCTTTATCGTCCTGCTGGTCCTCTATGGTGCGCGCTTGTCTAGGAGATTCTGCATCTCACACGTCTGGATCTTCGCAGCCGCGCTGGTCGGTCTCGGCCTGTTGAGGGACTACATGGCCTTCCTGGTGGTCGCGGGGCTTGCCATCGGCAGCTTCACGGCGCTACGCCCTGACCGGGTATTCGGCACCATGGCCTTCGGCACAGTGGTGGCGCTTGCCTTCACCTACTTCGCCGACCAGGTGGGGCTGTTCTCCACGCTCCGTCCGGAGTCCGCTCTGGAAACGGCTCAGGTCCTCCGTCTAGGCCTCCAGGCGCAAGCGACCTCCGCCTTCGGCGTGGGCGCCGAGACCGAGACCATCGGAGGCGCGCTGAGGTATCTTCCCTTGGGGGTCTCCTACCTTCTCTTCGCTCCATTCCCATGGGCCATCGAGACTTCGCTTCAGCTGACCGCCATGCCCGAGACCCTGCTCTGGTATCCGCTCTTCCTTCTCGCTCTTCAGGGGTTGAGGATCTCGCTGCGGGGCCGCGTCACGAACGTCTTGATCGTGCTCTCCGTACTGGTGATCGTGGTCTCGAGTTACGGGCTTGTGGAGGGGAATTTCGGTACGGCGTATCGGCATCGGGCCCAGATCATGCCTCTCTTCTTCGTCTTCACCGGAGTCGGGCTGTCTTGGTTGAAGGAGCGCGTGATCGTGCAGACGGGATGGTGGAAGACGAGATCTGTCGGGTCCCCGCTAATGCGGGCGAGGGGCCGATGAGGTGGATCGTGTGACCGGGGGTGATAGGGGCGTCCGGCAGGCGGATCGCTGATCTGTGTGCGGCATCGTCGGAGTGATACACATGCGTGGGGGAGGTCATGCGGCCGTCGACGAAATTGCCCCCATGGCCGACACGCTGGCCCGACGGTCGTTCCTGCTATCGGTCTCCGACGGGACGCTGCGCCCTGGGGCACACACGGCTCAAGGTCATTGATCTCGAAACCGGTGACCAGCCCATGCCCAACGAAGACGGTTCCGTCCAGGTCGTCTTCAACGGCGAGATCTACAACCATCGAGAGCTCCGTCGGGAGCTCGAGGATCTGGGACACCACTTTCGTACCCAGAGTGACACGGAGGTTCTGGCCCACGGATACGAGGAGTGGGGCGACGACCTTCCGGGCCGGCTCGAGGGCATGTTCGCGTTCGCCGTTTGGAGCGAACCGGATGGCGAGCTTTTCCTGGCGCGGGACCGGGCTGGTCAGAAGCCCTTGTATGTCTATGACAGAGACGGCCTGTTCATTTTCGCATCCGAGCTCAAGGCCATCCTCGGCACCAGCGGACTGGATACCGAGTTCGATCGGGCGGCTGTACCACTCTATCTGACCTACGGATACGTGCCGACTCCGGGCACGTTCTACCGCTCGATCCGCAAGGTCTCTCCGGCGACCATCCTCCGGCTGGGCCGTGACGGAGTGGTGAAAGCTCGGCGGTATTGGCGCCTGGATTTCACGCCGCAGCGCGTATCCAAGACCGACGCTGTTCATCGGATTCGGGATCTCACGCGGGAGGCGGTCCGTCGCAGGCTCATCGCCGATGTCCCCCTGGGCGCCTTCCTCAGCGGTGTAGTCGATTCGACCATCGTGGTCGGACTCATGAGCGAGATGATGGCGGAGCCCGTCCGGACCTTCTCGATCGGGTTCGCCGACGATCCGAACTACGACGAGACGTACTTCGCCGAACTGGCCTCGAAGCGCTTCGGTACGAAACACACCAAGTTCGTGGTCGAGGCCAGTGCCGTCGATCTCGTGGATCAGCTCGTACACCACTACGACGAACCCTTCGGCGACTCGTCTGCGATTCCCACGTTCATCGTCTCACGGCTGACCAGTGAAAGCGTGACAGTTGCCCTGACCGGAGACGCCGGTGACGAGCTGTTCGCGGGATATCCACGGTTTCTGGGAGCTCGTATCGCCGAGTCCATCCCAGGGCCCCTTGTGCGTCTTGGCCAGCTGCTCGGTCGGTATCTACCTCACAACCCGGACTTCAGGAGTCTCTCCCGGAGGGCCGCGCGCTTCTTCGACTCGGCCGCCTTGCCCTCCGATGAGAGAACGGCGCAATGGATCGGGTTCTTCCCGGGTTTGCTGGACCAGCTCCTCCGCCCTGAAGCCAGGGAGCTTCTGTCGATGTCGGAGATCATGAGCAGCTTCTGAGAGCCGCTCGAGCGGAATGCACATATCCCTCCGGTGGCCCGCGCTCTGGCTCTGAATTTCGAGACGTATCTTTTGGATGACCTGCTGGTAAAGGCCGACCGTTGCTCCATGGCCCACGGTCTGGAGCTTCGCACCCCTTTCCTGGACTCAGACCTCATGGAGTACGTAGCAGCCTTGCCGGATCGATTGAAGATTCGGGGGCGCAGGCTGAAATACGTTCTAAAGGAGGCGTTTAGCGACCTGCTTCCCAAGGAGATCCGCTATCGCCCGAAGTGGGGGTTCGGCGTGCCACTCCCCCTCTGGTTCAGAACACACTGGAAGCCCATCGTCGAAGACCGTCTGCTGGCGAGCGACGCGCGCCTACGGGACTGGCTGGATCCGGCACCCATTCAGGATATGGCCAGCTCCCACTTTCGCGGGGAGGCGGACTACGGGCACCAGCTGTGGGCGCTTATTACGCTGGAAACGTGGCTGCGAACCGGGAGATTCTCCTGAGACACTTCTGGGACACCACACTAGATCCTAGCCGGACATCTTGTTGAGGAATGCGAGCTGGAGCGTTCTGAGGAAGCGCCAGTTTCCCACGATCCTGGGATAGGCTATCAGGGCCCGGCGCAGGTGATCGAAGGCGGGACCAGGAGTCCGGTTGTCGTTCGCGATCCCCCCCAGAAACACGTAGCTACTGGATCTCATCATACGCCGGTAGCGGCCGTATACCTTCCGCAGGTGTGGGTCCGTGTCGACCTTCTCGAGGATGTATTCGATTCGCTTCTCCGCAGTGGCGAGATCCTGCCGCGTCATCGATCTCTGTTCGTGGTGTACGACTCCGCTGTTGACTCGGGGGATGCGTTGGACCTCGTGATCAGCCGCCACTCGTAACCAGAATTCCCAATCCTCGGAGCCCGTGAGGACGGGGTTGGTATCGAATCTGTACGTCCCGTAGATGTCTCGATGCAAAAAATTGCCGATGCACGATAGAAAGTTTCCTTCGGCGATGGCCTTGTGTTGGTTTCGAAGGCTCGGGAAATGCCACCCGCTGTCCGGGTTGACCATGCCGTCCTCGACCACATCGAAGTACTGATCGCCTGGGACGCGGAGCTCCGGCTCGTCAAAACGTCGGAACTTGCCCCACTCGTCGCCGAAGCTGCCTACCGTCCCCCAGTCGATGTTCCCATCAGCCCCCGCTTCCAGGAAGCACGAAATGCTGCCATCCTCACCCTGGATGATGCCGGTGGGCGGGCGATCGTATGGAACCATAGGGCTCGGTGTGCCTTCAGAGCTTTCAGGCGTGTCGGTGAACACACAGAACGTCGATGTGGCAACCCTCCGAGTGCGAGTTGGGTCCGACCGTCCGGCCCGTGGCGGCATCGTGGATGTCGTAGCCCAGCTGCTCCAGAAGTCTCAGGACGCCGGCGGCGGAGTCTCCCTGGGCCATCAGATTTCGATCGTCCACCTCGACGAACAGCTCGGGCCGACAGCGCTCGATGGTGCTTATCGCTCCACGGACGACGCGGGCCTCATAGCCCTCTACATCGATCTTGATCCAGTCGATGTGGAAGGATTCCCTGTTCCTCAAGAACTCGTCCAGTGTCGTTACCACGACCCGGGGCCCCACCTTCGACTCCGGTCCTGGCGCTATCCGGTGCATTCCGGAATTCGTTGGATCTGGCTCGATCATCATCAGGCTCTGCCGAGAGTCTCCAAGTGCCATCTCCGCGAGCTCGACGCTGTCGAGGGTGTTTGGGGGCTTGATTGGTTCTGAACCTTGCGGCGCTACGAGGATGCGGCTCGAAAGAGATCACTCGCCCACGTGGGCCGACTCTTTGCGCTAGGCGGAAGCTGAGGTACCCGTTGTTCGCTCCGACATCCAGGATCGTCTCGTCTGGATCGACATGTTGAAGCAGGGCCTCATGACTACTGTCGGCGAGTCCATAGAAGACATACCAGTCCAGGAAATCGCTGATGTCCAGGTCGAGTGCCAAGCCGAATGGCTCGACACGGCGGTGGGATCCAGGACGATATTGATAGTGGTTGGGAGCCAGTCGGGCGAGGAGCGGTGTTGGTGGGGAGTCCCGAGTTACGCGCACGATCAGGGCTTCCAGGGCCGGAAGTTTCAGGGGGGCACGGAATACGTTGTTGACTCGTGTGCGAAAGGTCAGTCGTCGTTCCATCGCACAGAACGTCGGAGACACCGCCCTCAAATTCAAGCGGCATGATGCGCGCTCCCCGACGCCATCGACGCTCGAGCGGTCGGTTCCGCCTTGTAGCGCCTCTTTTCAGCCGTCATATTCGGTGCGGCCGCTCAGGCTACCGATCCACCCATCATCCGTGTCTCACCGACTCATGACCGATTCGCCCATCGAGCACCTGCGCAACGGCGACCTCATCGTTGGGGTCATCGGACTGGGCTACGTGGGCCTGCCCCTCTCTGTGGAGATCGCCCGCTCGGGACTCCGAGCGGTAGGGTTCGACATCGATCCGGTGGTTGTGGAGGGTGTGAACGCGGGCCGGAGCCACATCGAGGACGTCACCGACGCGGAGCTGGCGGAGGCACTCGACACCGGCCGCCTCGACGCCACCACCGACATGGCGCGGCTCGCCGAGTGCGACGCAATCTCGATCTCCGTCCCCACGCCGCTCTCCAAGACCCAGGACCCCGACGTCTCCCACGTGATCGCCGCGTCCGAGGCCGTGGCCGCGGCGCTGCGCCCCGGGCAGCTCGTGGTACTGGAGTCGACCACCTATCCAGGCACCACCAGGGAGGTCCTTCTGCCGACCCTGGAGCGCACGGGCCTGCATGTGGGGAAGGACTTCTTCCTGTGCTTCTCTCCCGAGCGCGTCGACCCCGGGAATGCCATGTGGAAGACGAAAAACACGCCCAAGGTGCTCGGGGGCATCACGCCCGCCTGCACGGAAGCCGGATTGGCCGTCTACGAGCGGTTCATCGACACGATGGTAGAGGTCTCGTCCAGCGAGGCGGCCGAGATGGTCAAGATCCTGGAGAACACCTTCCGGGCAGTGAACATCGCCATGGTGAACGAGGTCGCCCTCATCGCCGACCGCCTGAAGGTGGACGTCTGGGAGGTCATCGAAGCGGCCGCCACCAAGCCCTTCGGCTTCATGAAGTTCACCCCGGGACCGGGTCTAGGGGGGCACTGCATTCCGGTGGATCCCCACTACCTCGCCTGGAAGATGCGGACCTTGGACTACCGTACCCGCTTCATCGAGCTGGCTTCGGAGATAAACGCGGAGATGCCGCAGTTCGTCGTGGGGAAGGTACGGGCGGCTCTGAACGCCGGCAGGAAGGCCGTGAACGGGGCCCGCATCCTCGTTCTGGGGGTGGCGTACAAGAGGGACGTCAATGACGTCCGGGAGTCACCGGCCCTGGACATCATCCGGCTCCTTGCGACCGACGGGGCACAGGTGGAGTATCACGACCCCTTGGTGCCGGAAGTGGCTGAGGACGGGACCTCCTTGTCCTCGGTAGCGTTGACGGACAAAGCCCTTTCCGAGGCCGACGCGGTCGTCATCGTCACGGACCACTCGGAGGTGGACTACGGGCGTGTGCTCGAGCTGGCCCGTGTCGTGGTGGACGCCCGCCACGTGACGGCGCCTCTCCTGCACGAGCATGGCACACGGGCGGGGGCTTGGATCGTGAAGGGTGGAGCTGGCTGAGGGCCGGGGCACGCTGGCCCGTCCCATGACCCCCATCCTCGTCCACCGCGTCATCGCCCGCCTGAACACGGGTGGGCCCGCCATGCACGTGGTACACCTGGCCGAGGCACTGGACCCCGAGCGCTTCCGCACGCGCCTCATCGCCGGCCGCATTACCGAGGACGAGGGCGACATGACGTACTACGCTCGGGAACGCGGCGTAGACATCGTCGAGATCGCCGGCATGTCGCGCCTGCTATCGCTGTGGAAAGACGTTCGGACTCTACTCACGCTCTTCCGCATCTTCCGCCGGGAGCGGCCGAGCATCGTGCACACGCACACGGCCAAGGCCGGAACGGTGGGCAGGCTGGCCGCCCTGGCGGCGGGCGTGCCCGTCATCGTGCACACGTTCCACGGGCACGTGCTCGGCGGCCTCTACTTTTCACGGCTCAAGACGCGCTTCTTCCTGGAGATCGAGAGGCAGCTCGCCCGGGCTACGGACTGGCTCGTGGTGCTGACCCATCGGCAGGCCCGGGAGATGGCCGAGGATCTGGGCGTGGCGCCCGCCGAGCGCTTCGCCGTGATCCCCCTGGGGCTGGATCTTCAGCCCTTCGCAGATGTGGACCGGAGGGAGGCACGCCGACGGTTACGGGATCAACTGAGTATCGAGGATGACCATCCGGTGATCGGCATCGTGGGGCGCATGGTGCCGGTCAAGAACCATGAGCTGCTCTTCGACGCGGTCGGGGTATTGGCGGAGTGTATGGACCCGGCGCCACATGTCGTGGTGGTGGGGTCGGGGGAGCGGGAGGCGCTTCTGAAGCGGTACACCGCGGAGAAAGGCCTGGACTGGCTCGTCCACTGGCTCGGATGGCGACAGGACCTGCCCGAGATCTATCCGGCGTTCGACGTGACGGCTCTCACGTCCCTCGACGAGGGCACGCCAGTCTCGCTGCTCGAGTCCCTGGCGAGCGGCACGCCCGTGGTGTCGCGGGCGGTGGGCGGCGTGCCCGAGATTCTGGAGGGGGACAGGCTGGGGCGTCTGGTGTGGAGCGCGTCCGCCGACGAGTTTGCGGACGTACTGGAAACCGCGCTTCGCGACCCTCCGTCCGCAGAGACGCGGGAGGCGGCCAGGAAGCGGGTGCTGGAGCGCTATTCAATCGAACGGCTGGCAGGAGACATGGAGAGGCTGTACACCGAAGCGCTTGGGCGGGTCGGAGCTGCGGTGGGGGAGGGCCGATGAGAGTCCCGCTTCACAATCTGGAAGGTGAACGAGTGCAGTAGTCCATATATGCTCGGAAGAGCGGACGGAGGGGACTTCGGACCGTTGCTCGGCTTACTCCTCCGGAACCGGGATTGGGGTGTACTGCTAAAGGACATCATGGAGATTCCACTGCTTGATCTGACGGTTCACTACGAGTCGATAAGTGGAGAGTTGGACGAGGCCGTCCGGGCGATCGTGCTTTCGCAGCGATTCATTCTGGGCGAGCCCGTAGAACGGCTCGAGACGAGCCTGGCCGAGATGCTCGGGGTCAGGTACACGGTCGGATGCGCGAGCGGCACGGATGCCCTTCTGCTGCCCCTACGGGCATTCTGGAGCCAATCCGAAGACAAGGTCGTCGTTCCGGCCTTCACCTTCTTCGCCACCGCTGGGGCCGTGTGGAACGCCGGCTACCGGCCGGTCTTCTGCGACGTGGATCCTGTCACGTTCAACGTGACCGCGGAGACGGTGGCGGCGGCGTGGACGGATCGGACTCGGGGCGTGATACCCGTGCATCTCTTCGGCCAGATGGCCCCTATGGCGGAGCTCGGGGCGGTGGCCCGTGAGCGAGGCGGATTCGTCTTGGAGGACGCCGCGCACGCTATTGGGGCCTCCCACTGTCTCAGTACGGGCGACGCCGGGTCCGCGGGAGGGGTCAAGGCCGGAGCCGCCGGCGACGCCGGAGCGTTCAGCTTCTTCCCGACCAAGAACCTCGGGGGCTTCGGAGATGGCGGCCTCATCTCGACGAACGACGCGGAGTTGGCCTACAAGCTCAAGAAGCTCCGGGTCCACGGCGGCCTCAAGATGTACCACCACGAGATGGTGGGCACGAACAGCCGCCTGGACGCCCTCCAGGCCGCGGTGCTCTCGGCCAAGCTGCCCCACCTGGAGTCATGGTCCGACGCACGCCGGAGGAACGCGGCGCTCTATGACGAGCTGCTCACGGACATCGCAGAGGTCTTCACCCCCGCCGTCGCACCTGGCAACGTCCACGTCTACAACCAGTACACGATCCGGGCCCGCCGACGCGACGAGCTCCGAGACTACCTGAACGACAAGGGCATCGGAAGCGCCGTCTACTACCCGCTCGCGCTACACCTGCAGGCGTGCTTCTCGGAGTTGGGCTACCGGGAGGGGGACCTGCCGGTCTCCGAGAAGCTGTGCGCGGAAGTGCTCAGCCTGCCCGTGTTCCCCGAACTCGGTGAGCAGCGGGTCGCGGCGGTGGCTGAGGCGATCAGGAGGTTCTACACTTGAGGATCCTCGTTACGGGCGCTGGGGGACTTCTCGGCAGCGCCATCGTACGAGCGGCCCGGGGAAGGGGACACGACGTACGCTCCCTGGACCGGGCGACGCTCGACGTCACCGACTCCGAGTCGGTGGAGAGCCGGTTGCGGGACGAGGCGCCCGAGGCCGTGATGCACTGTGCCGGTTACACCGCGGTGGACGACGCGGAGGAGGAGCCCGATCGAGCCATGGCGGTCAACCGTGACGGAACCCGCAACGTGGCGTTCGCCGCCGCCGCGATCGGAGCGAGTCTCGTCTATCCGAGCACGGACTACGTCTTCGACGGCTGGTCGGATCGGCCTTACCGGCCCGAGGACGAGACGCACCCCGTCAACGCGTACGGCCGGAGCAAGCTGGCCGGCGAGAAGGTGCTCGCGACGACCGATGCCCGCTGGGCCGTCGTGCGCACAAGTTGGCTGTACGGACCCGACGGAAAGGACTTCATCGACGTGATCCTCGGAGCTCGATACCGTTCCAGCCCCCTCAAGATCGTGAACGACCAGGTCGGCTGCCCGACGTGGACAGACAGCCTGGCCCCTGCGTTGGTGGAGCTGGCCGAGAGTGGCGCGATCGGAACGTACCACCTCTGCGACCGAGGCAAGGCCACCTGGCTGGACCTTGCGAGGGGGGCCGCCATATGCGCGAACCTCGACGTAGAGTTGAAGGCCACCACCACGGAGGCCTGGGGAGCGCCCGCGGACCGGCCCCGCTACTCTGTGCTCGACTCGTCCAAGGCCGAGGCCCTATTGGGTCGCCCCATGCCCATGTGGGGCGAGTCTCTCGGGGCCCATCTGGAGGCGATCCGATGACGGGTGTCTGACGTTCCCTGGGTGGACGTGTGCATATGGGCGGTTACCGCTCATGCCGGGCGCACGGCGGCCTCCACAAGATGGCCTCGTCGAGAACGCAGTTGTCGCTGGACTCGTCCGCTCCGCAGCCCATGTGCTGGTTCAGGCGAATGCCGTCCCTGGGCGGTGGGCTACTGGCGGTCCTCGAACAAGCGAGAATTGGATTTCGTGGTTCCCGCTGAGAAATTCGGACGAGGTGGACGTGTGCCGGTCGAGGTGAAGGGAGATAACGGCGCCAGAATCGGGCATGCACGGCTGGCGATCCAAAGGGCATTCGGCCAAGGGATTGTGGCATCCCAGTCCGTCTTCGAGCCCTCTGAAGAGGTTCCGGTCATACCAATTCCGGTTCTTCTAGCTGGTCTCAGTGAGCTGTCGCGACGGTGTGTGTCGATCGCCTAACGAACCGCAACCGCCAATCTCACCCGAATCCACCAGGCCCTCTGGGGCTCCAGCTCCATCTGCCCCTCCCACACCACACCGTCGGGGCCTCAGTGCGGGTAGTAGGCTTGATCGTTGACACAGGCGAAGTGAGGCCGGCGTCTGAGCAGGCGCACCATCTCGGCACCGGTCCGCTCGGGGTCGTGTCGCACCGAAAAACGGCCCTGAGTGGCAGGCAGCAGGCCCAGCCTCTCGAGCCGTCTCCGAAGAGCACCGATGGGACCGCCCCAGAGGAGGCCGCTGGAAGACGGCTGGCCTTTTCGCCCACAACCACGCGAACCAAAGTTCCAAGACGGTCATGCGGGTCGGAGTGCGCTCGGCCCCGTCCCGGGATCGGGAGAAGACGGTATCCCGGAAGGCAGGTATGTCCAGGAAGTCGTCGAGGAAGGAGGTCCACAGTCCTCTTTCCACCGGCACAGGGAGGTGGGATACGAGCGGGTGCTTGCCACTCCTCGCGATGCTGTCTCGGGAAAGAAGCTCATCCAGACCCCGAAAGCCGTTCGCCAGGCGGGTCTCGATCACCCGCGTCCACCAGGGGAGTGAATGGGCTGGCGGCAACAAGCGGCACTCTGGGCCGGCCATCCGCCAGGAAGAAATCACCCAAGGTCGTGGGGTGCAGGACCATCTGGTCGTCGCTCCACAGCACGAAGTGACGGACCAGCCGGACGATGCGGTTGGCCCACGCCTGAATGGCGAAGGGATTGAAGCATGGGAGCGCTTCCTCCGGCATGAACTCGTCCAGGCAGACCGGACCGACGGTGTGCTCGTAGTGGAGGGCGATCTCGTCTACGGACTCGATGCGGTCGATGCGCTCATCGGTACCGGTGAACTCGACCGGATCCTCCTTTCGAACCCCACGGGGGCAGGGGACGAGGTGTGGGTCCAGGGCGAAGAGGGGCGGATCACCGAGATCGCCAAAGAGCCCTCGGGGCGGGCCGACCTTCTCGGAGAGTTGGTGGGGCTGAGCCTGCTCTCACGGGAGACCATGGACGAGTCGACCACCTCCCACTGGAAGGACGGGGCCCAGACGCCCGACACGATGATCCTCTCGGCGAAGTGCTTCGCGTCTCCCTCGCCCAGGGTGTCCAGAAGGGCGTGGGCGAAGCCGGTCATGGTGCGGAGGGGTGTGCGCAGATCGTGGGAGATCGAGTATGCGAAGGCTTCGAGCTCGTCGTTGGCCTGCTGCAGCTGTCCGGCGAGGGTTCGGAACTCCGTCTCGCTCTCCCTCAGCGTTTCGGCCGCACTCAACCGCTCCATGAGCCCCGCAATGGTGTGCGCCAGGCTGGTCGCCAGACGCATGACCCACCGATCCGGCTCCACGGCCTCAGTGTGGGCCAGCGTCAAGGTGCCGACCGCGTCGCCGCCGATCACCATGGGAAAAGCCATGTACGTCTGCACGCCGAGGTCGTGAAAGACGTCCGCCGCATGACGCTTCTTGGAACGGGCATCCCGCTCCACCACCGGCTGACGCTTCTGGACGGCGATTCCGGAAAGGGTCTTGTGCACGGGGGTCACGAGTGGCTCCTCATCCTCCGGCAGCGTGAGCCCCTTGGCGGCGGTGAAGACCATGACGTCCCGCTCCGCGTCGTAGCGCTCGATCGCGACGATGGGGAAGCGGGTGACCCGGCTCACCTCCTCGAGAATGTCGTCTAAGGCCTCTCCGAGGCTCTCGGCCGCGAGAGAGAGCTCGGAGATACGATACAGGGTGGTGAGCTCCTCATTCTGTGCGATTCTGTGCGGCCAGCTCTTCCTGGGCCTGATGCCGCTCCGTCACGTCCGATATGATGCCGTCGATGCGGCCGAGGCTTCCGTCCTCCGTAAGGTGGGGCTTGAGGGTGGCCTCGACCCAACAATCCTCTCCCGTGGACGTCCGTGTCTGGTAGTTGTGCGTGAAGGAGTCGCCCGGATCCACCTGGACCAGGATCGAATCCGCGTTCGTGAGTGCGGCAGGATAGAGGACCTCGTGCCACAGGTCCGGGTTCTCCAAGAGCTTTTCGGGCTTGACGCCGAGGACCTCTCGAGCGGCCGGCGACACCTGAATGAGGCGATCCCCGGGGACGTCCACCGAGAAGAAGACCTCGTCCAGGTTCTCGAAGAGGGTGCTCAGCTCGCTGGTCCTGGCGTGCAGCTCGGCCTGGGTCGCCTTCCGCTCCGCCTGCGTCTGGACCTCGCGCTCCGCCACGGCCAGGCGGATGTTGAGCAGGGCGACGTCCACGGGCTTGGCCACGTAGTCGTTGGCACCGGCCTCCAGTACCGACTCGAGGACGTCGGGCTCATTCTTTCCCGTCACCACGAGGATGACCGGTTGGTCTCCTCCCGGGCTGTTGCGTATGCGCCGGGTGAGCTCCAGCCCGTCGATGCCGGGGAGGACGAGGTCCAGCAGCAACAGATGAGCGAACTGTACCTGGAACGCATCCCACGCCACCTCCCCGTCCTCGCATGCCGTGACGACGTACCCGCGGGAGCGGAGGATCTCAGAGAACAACCACCGCTCACCGGGATTGTCCTCGACCAGCAGGACGTGAAGGAGGTCTCCGTTCGGCATCGACTCCAACGGCTTAGGTGAGAGTTCCGGTCGAGGAAGGTACCGTCTGGGTTCGGGCGTGGCCACGAGAGCTTCCCGGCCACCCTCAATCGTCGCTGGCGCCTAGCGTCCCTCCGGCCCGCAGTCGGGCCACCCGGGCCAAAGCCACGTCGGGCTCGAAGAAAGCGGAGGCCGCGATTTCCGTGGCCTCCTGGTAGCCACGGCGTGCTTCCTCCCAGTCGAACCGGTCTTCGGCTTCGACGCCCCGGAAGAATGCGGCCACGGCTTCCGCCGGCACTCCGGAGGGGGTGAAGGTGGTAGGAGCGGGATCGACGGCGTCGCTCACCAGTGGATCACTCCACACCGGTACACGGCCCAGGCCCCGAAGGGCGGAGAGCGTGGACCCGACGATGGTCCGGGCCACACTCGTTGGATCGATCCCCTGTGGGGTCGTGGTCCTCCAACCAGCCACCACCGCGCTGGTCTCTACATCGACCAACCTCAGGTCCAGCGCGGCCGAATCGCCGGTCGGGATCCAGCTTCCCGCGAGCTGGATATCCGGGGGGCGTCGGCCAGGGGCTGGGGCCGCGGCCGGTCCAGACGCTGCCACACGGACTCCGGCGCGACCACGACCGCCGAGGGCGGACCTCCTCCGGCGACGCAAGCGTTGGCCACGACTACGGGGAGCAAGACCATGGTGCGGAGGCCGGCGGAAGTCACGAGGCAGACCGATGATTGGTGCGGATTCAACATGTGGGCTCCTGCCGAAGGGTGGAGATGGCCTCGCCCCCTCTCGAAGACTAGGCCCGATGCGCCACTGAGATCCAGTCGTACGACGCCACGCCTTCACGGCGAGCTCCCTCACCGGGGCCGCCTCGAGGCGGGTGCATGGTCAACGCCCTTGCGTTCCCGGGCCGGGTCCGGGAGAATATGGCGTCCCGACCGTCACCGGACACGCCATTCGCTCGGCGATCGAAGCGTGGGACGGCCCCGTTCCCGAGGACAGTCCGCGCGTCGGGGTCGCGGAGAGTTGACGAGGATGGGGAGCTGCGCGGGTCGGGCACCCCGCCGGCTCAGAAGTATTCACTCACTACCGTGGAATCATGCAGTGTAACAAAATGGGCCTTGCGGCGTTATGAAACGAAAGAAGGGGTGTGAAGATTCAGTTGACCTTGTCGGCGCCTCGTATATTTTCTATGCCAGATCTGCAGCCATGAAGAGGCCATCAGTTAGCCGAACCTCCTGCGGTGCCCCAGGGGGGGACCGCAGGAGCCAACGTTTTCAGGGTTCCATCCAGGAGTGAGGATGATGACTGGACGTCGCCGTCTGGGTGTTGTCGCAGCCGTGCTATTCGCGTTGCCTGTGACGGGTAGCACGGCCATTGAGGCCCAGCAGACCGTGAGCAGCCGCTTTCGGGTTCTCATTCCTGACTTCCGCCCCATGAACGGGGAGAACAAAGGCTTCGGTGAGAAGCTGGCCGACAAGCTCAGGGACCAGATCAGCGATCTGAATACGCACACCGCCGTGAGCGAGAAGGACATCAAGAACGCCCTCAAGCGGTTCGACATGAAGATGGAAGACCTCAACTGCGTCCGGGCCCGTCAGCTCGCGCAGCAGACCAACTACGAAGTCGTGCTGTGTGCTGAATACTCCGGGACCAAGCAACGGTGGAATATCCAGAACATCAAGTTCGTGGATACCAGCACCGGAGAGGAGTTCGCCGTCGACGCCATTACGTCAGCCGACAAGCAGGAAGAACAGGCGGCCGCACAGATCGTCGATCGGTTCAAGCTGTTCGTCGAGCAGACTCGCGTCGCTGTGTTCTGCGTCGACTACGCCCAGAGCCAGCAGTGGGACAACTCTCTCGAGAACTGCGATCGGGCGCTCGAGCTGAACCCCAGCGCGAACTCGGTTCGCTATACTCGTGCCAACGTGCTTCGCCGGACGGATCGCTTCGAGGAGTCGCTGGAAGAAATCAAGCGTGTGTTGGAGCAGGATCCCTTCCATGAGAACGCGCTTCTCCTGGGTGGCTTCCTGGCCATCAACCTCGGCGACGAGAAGTTGGCTCGCGACTTCTATCGCCAGTACCTGGAGCTCGACCCGACCAACGCCACGGTGCGCATGAGGGTTGCCTATGACCTGGCCCAGGAGGGTGACCCCCTCGGAGGCATGGAGCTCATCGACGAGGGCATCGCGGCCGACCCGGACAACATCGACTTTCACGAGCAGGCCGGGAACTTCGCCTTTGCCGGCGCCGAGCAGGTCCGCAGGGAAGCACAGCTTGACGGTGGAGACGGCATGACCCAGGAGGTGGCCGACCTCTACCGGAAGGCCATCGGGGCATACGAAAAGGTCTTCGAGGCCAAGGGTGAGGAGACCATGGTCACCCAGCTGCGCAATGTGGCCGCGGCCCACCTCCAACTGGGCGACGCTGCGGCGTCGGCCGAGTTCTCCAGCCGTGCGCTGCAGTCGCACGCCGAAGAGGCGACGCTTTGGGCGATCTATGCCGAGGCCTTGCAGGAGTCCGGTCAGATAGACAAGGCCGTAGAGGCCCTCGCCAGCATCGAGAGCATCGACCCCGACTGGCCGAACCTGCACCTGCGGATGGGGAACTGGCTGATCGAGGCCGGGAGCATCGAGGACGCGGTGCCGGTGCTGCAGCGTGCGGTTACGAATGGCTCGGCTGCGGATCAGGCGGCGAACATGATCTTCAGCCACGCCTACTCGACCAACATCCAGCCTACCCAGAAGAATTACGCTCGCTTCATCGAGCTGATCCGCAAGGCCAAGGAGTTCGAGGTCACAACTCAGACCCGTGAGCAGTTCGACTTCTGGCACGCTTACAGCCTCTACTACCGGGCGATGGCGGTCGGATCACAGGAGACGCTGGAGACGGCCAACCGGTCACTGCCCATGTTCCAGCAGGCGCTGACGCTCTTCCGACGGTCCAAGGGCTACGCCGACCGGACGCCGTCGATCAACTATCAGCAGTTCGTCGATGCGGCGGGTACGTACATCGAAATCCAAGAGGCGATCATCAAGCGGGGCCGGTAGGCTTCACCGCTCAGAGTCGCGCGAAAAAAGCGCCGTGGGGAACGCTCCCTGCGGCACTTTTTCTTTGATGGCCATACGTCCGGCCTGCCTGTGTCTTCCAGGGAATCCCACCGTCCTGGCTGCCGCCGTCCCATCCCCCGCGGGAACACGTCGCGTGGTGGGGAGGAGTGGGGAGGGCGGAGTTTACCGAAAAACGTCTCCCGAAACTTCCTGAATACGCCTCCCAGCTGGGACGAGGTCCAGAGCCCTAAGTATCTGAGCAGCGGTCTCTTGCAGAGTTCCCATCTGAATCCGGACCCCAAAGAAAAACCGAAAACTATCTCTCACAAAAAGGCTTGACTGTCCTCTAAGCCCGGTCGTATTATGGCTCCAGTGCTTACCACTTTTCACCACACTTACCCACTGAGTGCCACGCGTGACGAGTTTTCTGGGCAGATACGAGTACCAACTGGACCAGAAGGGGCGGGTCAGCTTGCCCTCGGCGTTTCGCCGGGAGGCCAAGGGCGACCGCTTCGTGCTGCTCCAATGGAAACCGCCTGCCCTCACGCTCTTTCCCCAGCGCGCCTGGGCCCAGACCCAGGAGCGCCTGCTCACGTTCCGCCGGAACCAGCCGGAGTCCTGGGGAGACGTACTCGCCATCGCGGCGAGCGCTGTGGAGGTCACGCCGGACAAGCAAGGACGCATCCTCGTCCCGGCGTGGTTGCAGGAGGCGGCGAGCCTGGAGGAACGGGTCTTGCTCGTCGGTAACATCGACCGCGTGGAGCTCTGGAATCCGGCGCGCTTCGATGAGGCGGTCCGGACCGGGACCGGAGAGTTCGAGAAGTTCTCTAACCAGATCTTCGGGTGACCCGTGGCTCTCATCATGCGAGCCGCTGAGGCGGTAACCGAACGAGCGGAGCATCGAGTGCGATATCACGAGACGGTCATGGGCACCGAGGTGATGGAGTTGATGGGGCCGTCCGCGTCCGGTCTCTACCTGGACGGCACAGTGGGCGGGGGTGGGCATTCCCGTCTGCTGCTCGAGATGTGCGCAGAGTGCCGGGTCATCGCCGTGGATCGTGACCCCGAAGCGCTGGCTGCGGCAGAGGCCGCTCTGGCCCCCTTCGGCGGACGAGTCCGATTCCTGCAGGCGTGCTTCGATGAAGCGCTCGACGAGGCGTCGCCGGTCGAGCCGCTGGCCGGGGCGCTCCTCGACCTGGGTGTGAGCTCCCACCAGCTCGATGCCGACGAAAGGGGATTCGCCTTCCGTCGGGACGTCGACCTCGACATGCGCATGGCCGGCGGGGAAGAGGAGGTCCCGACTGCGGCCCAGATCCTGAACGAGGCCAGCGAGGGCGATCTGGCCCGAATCTTCCATGAGTATGGAGAAGAGCCCCGGGCACGCCGGCTAGCGCGGGAGGTGGTGGGCCGCAGGGTCGACGCGCCCTTCCGGACCAGCGACGACCTCGTGGCAGCCTACTCAAGAGCGCTGGGCCGCACGGCCAAGGCGAAGGAGAAGGCAAGGATCTTCCAGGCATTGAGAATAGCTGTGAACAGCGAGCTGGAGGCCCTGGAGCACGGCCTTACGAGAATCCGGGAGGCGCTGAGCCCTGGAGCTTCCCTCGTCGTGATCTCGTATCACTCGCTGGAGGATCGGCTGGTGAAGAACGCGTTTCAGGAGTGGAGCCGCTCGTGTGTGTGCCCTCCGGGTTTCCCGGTCTGCAGGTGCCGTGGTGAGCCCCTCGGAAGCACGTTGACACGCACCCCGCTCGGTCCGAGCGAAATCGAGGTGGCCCGTAATCCACGAGCCCGCAGCGCCCGCCTTAGGGCCTGGAGGAAATCGTGAGGCGGCGACGGCGACAGCGCACCTGGGACGTGCCCAGCCTCCTGGCCCTCGGATTCGCCGGCCTGCTGGCTTCCTTGAGCTTGGTGACGTGGCGCCAGAGCAGGGCCTTCGAGGCCCTGGCGGCCCTGGACGAGGTGCGACGCGAGCTGTCTCTCGCAGCGGCAGAGCAGACGGAGATGAAGCGCCGGATCCAGCATCTTGAGAGCAGGACGCGGATCTCGACCGTGGCAGTGGAGCGCCTCGGCATGCACCAGCCCGACGCGTCGGAGATGGTCCTGCTCACCGGAGGAACCCCATGAGGCGGCGGCGCAAGCAGGCCGGCTCCAAGGTGACGTTCCGCCGACGCGTTCTCCTCACCGTTTGGCTCCTCTCAGGGGGTGTTGTCGTCGGTCGGGCCTCGCAGATCCAGGTTGCCCAGGGAGCGATCTGGAAGCAGCAGGCCGAGCAGCAGCACCGGACCGGCGTCGAGGTGGCGGCCCCGCGAGGGTCCGTCCTCGACGGCTCGGGGGTCGAGCTCACCATGAGCCGGGAGACCTTCAGGGTGAGCGTGGCGCCGGGGGAGATTCGGGACGTGGAGGCCGTCACACGGCTCCTGACCGAGACGTTGGGGCTCGGCCGGGACCTAGTGCGAGCCGCCACGACCTCGTCGAGGCCGTGGCGGGTCCTGCCGAATTCCTATCCTCCCTCGGTGCGTGAGGCCCTGACGAACGTTCGCGGCCTGTACCTGGAACGTAAGTACCGTCGCTTCTACCCCCGAGGAGGGTTGGCGCGCGGGCTCCTGGGCGTGGTTCGGGACGGCGAGGCGTACGGGGGGGTGGAGCAGGCCTTCGACAAGTCCCTCAGGGGCAGCGAGGGTAGCGCTGTCCTGGCGCGTGATCCTCTGGGCCATCCCATTCCCGGCGAGAGCGTGCTGGTCAAGGAGCCTGAAGAGGGCGGCCAGGTCGTCCTCACCCTCGACGTGGATCTGCAGGAGATCGGCCGCCAGGCCCTCGTGGAGGCGGTCAAGGAGACGGAAGCCCGGGGCGGCGACCTGGTGATCGCCGACCCACGCACCGGGGACATCCTGGCCATGGTCTCCATACGGGACGGGTCCACCAACGCGCTGTCCGCCATCAACACTCCGTATGAGCCAGGTTCGACCCTCAAACCCTTCACGGTCGCCGGCCTCCTTGAGTACGGACTCGCCACTCTCGAGGACAGCGTCGATACGGGGACCGGTCACTGGACCGTGGAAGGTCGAACGGTGAGCGACGTCCACCCCGAGGGCGGCGTGATGACCCTCGCCCATGCGCTCGAGATCTCTTCCAACGTCGGCGTGGCGAAGACCGCCCAAGTCATGACTCCGGCCATCCAGTACCAGACTCTGAGGGACTTCGGGCTCGGGGCGCCCACGGGAGTCGGGCTGCCGAGCGAGGGCAAGGGCACTCTCCGGCGCCCTGAGCACTGGAGCCGCCAGTCCCCCGTCTCCCTCGCCATTGGTTACGAGGTGTCGGTGACGCCCCTGCAGATGGCCATGGCGTACGGTGCCCTGGCCAACGGCGGCCGCCTCATGCAGCCCCGGCTCGTGAAGGAGGTTCGCGACGCCCGGGGCCGGACCGTCGATCGCTTTCAGCCACGGATGGTGCGGCAGGTCGTGTCGCCGTCGGTGGCCCGACAGATCGCGGACGTGCTCGTGAACGTCGTGGAGGACGGCACGGGAACGCGCGCCAGGCTCAGCACGTTCGCGGTGGCCGGGAAGAGCGGCACGAGCCGGGCGTGGTCGGATGGCGGCTACCAGTCGGGGGAATACTTCTCGTCGTTCGTCGGGTTCTTCCCCGCCGAGGATCCACAGCTCGTGGTGCTGGTCAAGCTGGATCGACCCATCGGTGCGTACTACGGAGGAGCCACGGCCGCTCCTGTCACGCGTACGACGCTGGAGTCCATCCTGGCGGCCCAAGGAACACCGCTGGACCGCAACGCACTAGCTCTCGTCGCACGGGCTCAGGCCCTCCCGGGCGCGTCCAGGACTCGTCCAGAGACCGCTCAGTCGAGCGGACCCGCGACGGCGTCTCGCTTCGCGTTACTATCGGCCGCCGAGGATCCGGCACCGCTCGTACGCTTCGACTCGGAAGTGGGGCATGCGGCGGATCGAGGGCCCGACATGCCTGACGGCTCTGCCGGCGTCAGCGTTCCGGACGTCACGGGCTTGCCGGCCCGAGCCGCGGCCCGGCGGATGCACGAGTTGGGACTGCGTGTCCGCTGGGAGGGATCGGGTCCGGTGACGCTCACGCTTCCCGAGGCCGGGTCCCGACTGGAACCCGGAGATACGGTGCGCCTCGAATCGACGGGACGGAGGGGGGATGGCTAACGCTCCTACGTCCCTCGCTTCGGTAGCGAGAGTCCTCCGGACTGCGGGTCTCGTAGACGAGCTCCACGGTCAGGAGGACGTGGCCGTTTCGGGAGTTACCCAAGACTCACGGACCGTGAAGGCGGGGGACCTGTTCCTCGCATGGCGCGGATCCGAGTGGGACGCCCACGACTTCGTCGCACCTGCCGCCCGGGCCGGAGCTGTAGCCGCGGTAGTCGAGCGCCACGTGCCGGAGGCCGGGATCCCCCAGCTGCAGGTGTCGGATGGACGGCGCGCTGCCGCCCTGGCTGCCGACACGATCCTCGGATCCCCCTGGCAAGATCTATTCACGGTCGGGATCACCGGAACGAACGGGAAGACCACAACGGCGCTCATCACGCGACATCTCCTTGAGGACGCCGGACCGGCCGTCGCCATCGGAACGCTCGGGTTGGTAGAGGCCGACGGTGCCGTCCGGGCCGGCACAGAGGGGCTCACCACCCCGGGACCGGTTCAGCTATCGCAATGGCTCGGTGGGTTGGTGGAAGAGGGTGTCGACTCCGTTGCCGTCGAGGCGTCATCCCATGCCTTGGAGCAGAAGAGGCTCGCCGGCATGCGCTTCGACGCTGCCGTGTTCACCAACCTCTCCCAGGATCACCTGGACTATCACCCGGACATGGCGAGCTATCTGGACGCCAAGTCCCTCCTTCTGGATCTGGTGAAGGAGGACGGGCTGACGGTCGTCAACGCCGCCGCCGACCACTGGCGGTCGCTGCCCTTGGAGGGGCGTCGCACGTTGACCTACGGCGTGGATTCCCCCGCGGACCTGAGGGCCGAGGCCCTCGCGCCCGAGCCACACGGGACGCGGTTCCGCATCGCTCTGGCCGACGAGGGCGCCGAGGTGAACCTCCCGCTTCTCGGGCGCTTCAACGTCGAGAACTCGTTGGCCGCCGCGGCGGCGGGGACGGCGGCGGGGATGGGAGTGGAGGCAATCGCCGCACGACTAGAAACCGTCCCGCAGGTACCGGGCCGCCTCGAGATCGTAGCCCGCGACCCGCTCTTCATCCTCATCGACTTCGCTCACACGGCCGAGGCGCTGCGCAGCGTTCTGGCCACTCTCAGGCCCCTGACGTCCGGACGGCTCATCGTGGTCTTCGGGGCCGGCGGCGATCGAGATCGGGGCAAGCGGCCGAAGATGGGTGCTACGGTAGCCCAGGGCGCCGATCTGGCCGTAGTGACGTCCGACAATCCGAGGACCGAAGACCCCGAGTCCATCATCGACGACGTAGTCGCCGGAATGGCGGGCACTCGCTATGAGCGCCACGCGGACCGTCGCGAGGCCATCAGAATGGCTCTTGCTGCGGCGCGCGCCGGAGACCTGGTCCTTCTCGCCGGCAAAGGCCACGAGAGCTACCAGGTCATCGGCACGGAGAGTCGCCCCTTTGATGAGCGTCGAATCGTTCAGGAGAGCCTGGCCGAGCTCGGAGGTGCGGCATGACGGGGAGCTTCGCGTGGACGGATGGTCACGTCAGAGCCGCACTGGGCCTGGCACCCGTCGACCTCGCCGCCCAGGGCCTCACGTCCGATGCAGACGGCACCCTTCGCTTCGGAGGAGTGTCCACGGATAGCCGCACGGCTCGCGAGGGAGACCTCTTCGTCGCCCTGGAGGGCGACAACTTCGACGGTCACGACTACGTGATCGCGGCCCTGGAGCGGGGCGCACGCGGTGCGGTCGTGTCTCGGGACGTCGAGGTGGGAAACAACCCCCGACTCTATCCGGTGGACGACACCGTTCATGCGCTGGGCCGGCTGGCCGGCTACCGTCGCACACACCTGAGGGCCGCCCTTGTCGGCATCACCGGGTCGTCGGGAAAAACGGGCACCAAGGACCTCACACGGGCCGCCCTCGAGGGGTCGCGTAAGCTCCACGCCACCCGTGGGAACCTCAACAACCGGGTGGGCTTGCCGCTCACGCTGCTCGACGCGCCCGACGACGCCGAGGTGGTGGTCCTGGAGATGGGCACCAACGAGCCAGGGGAGATCCGCACCCTCACCGAGATCGCGGGACCCGAGATCGGCGTCGTCACCACCGTCTCGGAAACGCACATCGAGAAGCTGGAGTCTCTGGAGGGCGTGCTCATGGAGAAGCTCGACCTGCTCCGCGGGCTCCCGGAGGACGGGAGGGCGGTGGTGGGTGACGAGCCGCCGATCCTGCCCGAGGAAGCACGGCGGATCCGCTCGCGGATCAGAGTGGCCGGATGGAGCGAGGGGGCCGACGCCGAGCTCCAGCCGGACGACGCGACCATGGACGACCAGGGCAACTGGAGCTTCCTGTGGCAGGGCGAGCCCGTGCGGCTGCGGGTGCCCGGTCGCCATTCGGTGACGAACGCCCTTCTCGCCCTGACCGTGGCGGACATGCTGGACGTGCCGGCAGCCGAGGCGGCCCGGGGCGTCAGCTCCCTGAAAGTGAGCTCCTTGCGGGACGAGATCCGGCACCTGGATGGGCTGACCCTGCTGCTGGACTGCTACAACGCGAATCCACAGAGCACGCGGGCCGCTTTGGATCTGCTCGTGGCCATCGAGCCCGGGCGCCCCAAGGTGGCGTTCCTGGGGAGCATGCTGGAGCTGGGAAGCCGGAGCGACGAGCTGCACGCGGCTATCCTTGCAGAGGCCGCGACCATAGGGCTCGATCTCGTCGTGGCCACGGGCGATTTTGCGCGTGCTGCGGATCGGATGGCCGCTGGCACAACCGGACCCGAGCCCATCGTGATCGCCGATCCACTGGAAGCGTACCAGGTGCTCAAGGGTCGCCTCGGCGGTGACGAAGTTGTTCTGCTCAAGGCGTCGAGGGGGTTCGCTCTGGAGCGGGTGATCCCGGAGTTCGAGAGGGACTTCGGGGGAGCCGCAGCGGTGCCCGGTGGGGTGGAGGCCTGATGCTGTATCATCTGCTTCCCGGCCTGGCAGACGTCCACATCGTCTTCAACCTCTTTCGCTTCATCACGTTCAGGGCGGCGGGCGCCCTGGTCACGTCCCTGGTGCTCGCGTTCGTGCTGGGGCCCATGACCATTCGGGCGCTCACACGGCTCCGGGTCGGCCAGGTCGTGCGGAGCGAGGGGCCGGCGACCCACCTGGAGAAGGCCGGCACGCCCACCATGGGCGGCGTGTTGATCCTCGCGTCTACGGCCGCGTCGACGCTGCTCTGGGCGGAGCTGACGAACTGGTACACGATGCTGGCGCTCTTGACGCTGCTGGCCATGGGCGCCATCGGCTTCATGGACGACTACCTCAAGGTCGTCCAGGGGCGGACCGCGGGCCTCGTGGCCCGCTACAAGATGACGGGCCAGTGGGCCTTCGGGCTCAGCCTGGGACTGTTTCTGCTGTTGCATCCGATCTCCCCCGTGGATCCGAACCGGACGATGCTGCCGTTCTTCTCGGATCTCTCGCTCCTTTTCGCTCCGTGGGCGTACGTGCCCTTCGTGGCGTTCGTCATCTCGGGGAGCTCCAACGCGGTGAACATCACCGACGGCCTCGACGGCCTTGCGGCAGGCCTCACCGCCATCGCCGCGGCCACCTTCGGGATCTTCGCCTACCTCCTGGGCCGAGTCGACAGCTCGGAGTACCTGGGGCTGTTCTACCTCCCGGGGGCGGGGGAGCTCACCATCCTGGCCCTCGGTCTCACGGGGGGATGCCTGGGCTTTCTGTGGTTCAATGGCCACCCCGCCGAGGTCTTCATGGGCGATACGGGCTCGCTGGCCCTGGGGGGGGTCATCGGTGCCATGGCGATTCTGCTCAAGGCCGAGTTCCTCCTCGTCATCGTGGGCGCGGTGTTCGTGGTGGAAGTTCTCTCGGTGCTGCTCCAGGTCGGCTACTTCCGGCACACGGCCCGCAAGTACGGGACGGGGAAGCGGCTCTTCAAGATGGCTCCGCTACACCACCACTTCGAGCAGTTGGGTTGGCCCGAGAGCAAGGTGGTCGTCCGGTTTTGGATCATGGGAATCCTGTCCGCGATGGTGGCGTTCAGCGCCCTCAAGATTCGGTGAGGAACGGAAGCGTTGGAAGCTTGGACGGCGAGCGAATCGCCGTGGTCGGTTTGGCCGCGTCCGGGAGGGCGGCGGCCCGTTTGGCACTCGAACAAGGAGGTAGAGTCCATGTCTCGGATCTGCGCAGCGACGCCGCAGCTCATGCTCGTGGAGACGAGCTGCGAGCACTTGGGGTTGAGGTCGATCTCGGGGAGCACCCCATGGATCGAATCGCCATGGCCGAGACCGTGGTGGTCAGTCCTGGAATCCCCCCGGATGCTCCGGTGCTCAGAGAGCTCACTGAGCGGGGCGTACGATGGATCTCTGAGCCTGAATTCGCCTTTCGGTTCTTCGATGGTCCACTGATCGTCGTGACTGGAACGAACGGCAAGACCACGACTGCGGCTTTGGTAGCGCACCTGCTCGAGAGTGATGGGCAAGACGTGGCCCTGGGCGGCAACATCGGCCAGGCGTTCGGACCTGCGGCCTCGGAGCTGGCGCTTCGCGACCGTGGCCCGGCGTGGTACGTGGTGGAGATGAGCTCGTTCCAGCTCGCGGGTATCGATCGACTCCGCCCCGACATCGGCGTGGTGACCAACCTGGCTCCGGACCACCTGGACCGGTACGCGTCCGTAGAGGAGTACTACGCGGACAAGGTCAACCTCTTCCGGAACGCCGATGAGGACAGCCGGTGGGTCCTCAACGACGACGACCCGGCCGTTCTCGACCTAGCCGCCGGCGCCCCCGGGGAGCGCTACCACTTCAGCACCGAGAAGACCGGCGTCCATGGGGCCTATCTCGATGGGGACGACCTCACTCTGGAAATGGTGCCCGGTGAGAGGGAGACCCTGATCCCGGTCGCTCGCCTCGGACTGCTGGGTGCCCACAATGTGGAGAACGCCTTGGCGGCGGCCACCGTCGCCAGCCTGGCCCGAGCGTCTACGGCGGCCATTCAGCGCGGCTTGGCCACCGCCCGACCCCTACCACACCGGACGGAACAGGTGGCGGAAGGGAAGGGGATCCGGTGGGTCAACGATTCCAAGGCCACCAACGTGGCCGCGGCCCGGAGGGCGATCACCAGCTTGGAGGGTCCCCTCATCGTCCTGTTGGGTGGCAAGGACAAGGACGAGGACTTCTCGCCCCTCGTGTCGGCTCTCGTGGATGCCGACGCCCGCGTCTTCGCGTATGGCGAAGCCGGTCCCCGGATCCAGCAGGCCCTCGCGGAGCGTGTGCAGGTCGAGCTGATCGGCGTCGGCTTCGACGCCGTGGTCCAGGCCGCCGCCGGCGCGGCGAGGCCGGGCGACGTCGTGCTCCTCTCTCCGGCCTGTTCGAGCTTCGACATGTTCGAGAGCTACGAGGAGCGTGGTGAGCGGTTCGCCGACTTGGCTCGGGCCCTTACGACCGAGGAGACCGGCTGATGGCCCGCCCCGTCGACGTCGCTCCGTCCGGGCCCCTCGCCCTGCCTATCACGGGCCTGGGGAGGGGGTGGGAGGCTGCCGCCCTCATGATCCTCACGGTCGTCCTCCTGTCGCTGGGCCTGGTTACGCTGTACTCGGCCAGCGCGTTTCTCGCCCAGCGTCAGACGTTGCCTGACTACTACTACGTGCTGCGGCAGGCCACGGGCGCGGCCATGGGCTTGAGCGCCCTGGGCCTCTGTGCCTGGCTCCCCCACGATCTCTGGCAGCGCCTGGCGTGGCCCATGATCGCCGCGGTCTGGCTTCTGCTTTTCGTCCTCGTGCTTCCCGGTACGGAAGCCATCGCTCCCGAGATCAACGGAGCCCGTCGTTGGATACGGGTCGGTGTGACCATCCAGCCCTCTGAGCTCGCCAAGGTGGCGGTCATCGTGTGGACGGCCTCGTTGGCGGTGCGCAAGCAGGAGCATTTCCGGAGCCTCAAGCGAGGCCTGGTCCCCTTCCTCGCGGTCTGGGGAGCCATCATGCTGCCCATCGCCCTCGAGCCCGATCTCTCAACAGCGTTGCTGATCGGGCTCCTAGGGTGTGTGGTGGTGTACGCCGCCGGGGCACGGGTGGCCCACTTCGCTTTCTTCGCACTGCTCGCGGCACCGCTGCTTTGGAGGCAGCTCGCCGTATCGTTTCGGGTCGAGCGGATCATGGCTTTCCTCCATCCTTCGGCGGACCCGGCCGGCGCCGGCTTCCAGGTGCACCAGTCGCTCGTGGCCCTGGGGTCCGGAGGAATCTCCGGCGTGGGATTCGGCCAGGGACGTCAGAAGCTCGGCTTCCTCCCCGAGGCCCACAACGACTTCATCTTCGCCATGATCGGCGAGGAGTGGGGCTTAGTCGGGGTCACGGTCACCGTGGTCCTGTACATGCTCCTGGTTCTGGTGGGTTTCCGCGTCGCGGCGAGGGCTCCGGACCTCTTCGGCCAGCTTCTCGCCACGGGAATCACCAGCATGATCGCCATGCAGGCGATCCTCCACATGTCGGTGGGACTGAGTCTGGTTCCACCCACCGGCTTGGCCCTGCCTCTGGTCTCGTACGGCCGGTCCAACCTTCTGATCACCCTGACGGCTCTGGGGATTCTGATGAGCATCTCCCGAGCCTGTGAGCGGCCCCTACCCGCCGGAAGGAGGGCCCGTGCATGAGCGCTCCGTCGCCGTTTTCGCGGGCGGGGGCACGGGTGGGCACCTCTATCCGGCGCTGGCCTTGGCCGACGAGCTCGTGCGGCAGCGGCCGGGCACTCGGCCGTTCTTCCTTGGCGCCCGGAGGGGCCTGGAAGCTCGGGTGCTCCCGGAGCGGGGGCTGGAGCACCATCTCCTCCCGGTGCGTGGTCTCCATCGCGGTGAGTTGCTGTCCAACCTCGGCGTACCGTGGGCGTTGGCTCGGTCTCTCGCCGTCGCCGTCAGCCTCCTTCGTCGCCTCGAGCCGGAGCTTGTCGTGGTGACGGGCGGATACGCCGGCGCGCCTGCGGGGATGGCCGCGGCCATGGCCGGCATCCCCTTGGTCCTTCAGGAGCAGAACGCTCGGCCCGGCGCAACCACACGCTTCCTGTCGAGATGGGCCGCCCAGGTGCACCTGGCGTTCCCGGAGGCTGTGGCGCATCTGCCCTCCGGGGCTCAGGACGCCGCCCACGTGTCTGGGTGCCCCATCCGACCCCTCCCGGAGCGACGGCCCGAGCGGTGGGACGTGTGTGAGCGCCTGCGCCTCGACCCGGAGCTGAACGTCCTCCTCGTCGTGGGAGGCAGTCAGGGATCCGTTGCTCTGAACGACCTGGTCCAGGACGCTGTGCGCCAGATGACCAGCGGGACCCGGTCTCCCCTCGATGGCTGGCAGCTCCTATGGGTTACCGGCACCGGACATCACGCTCGCGTCGACCAGGCGCTGGCTGCCACCGGCCATGCAGCCCGGGTCCGGGCCGTGCCCTACATCCATGACATGCCCTCGGCGCTGAGCGTCACTGATCTGTGCATTAGCCGGGCGGGGGCCATGACCACGGCCGAGCTCCTTGCATGGGGCGTGCCAGCCATCCTGGTTCCTCTTCCCACCGCCGCCGCCAACCACCAGGAGCTGAACGCCCAGGCCCTGCAGGAGTCGAGGGCGGCGGTCCACCTGCGTCAGGCGGATCTCACGCCGGAGGCATTGTGGCGAGCGGTAGAGGAGCTGGCGGGGGACGAGGAGCGACTGGAACGAATGAGCCATGCTGCCCGGGTACGGAGCCATCCCGAGGCCGCTACGGCCATCGTCGCCGAGATGATCCGCCTCCTCCCTGGACCTCGTCGGGAGGTCACAGCATGATGGCCCGCTCCCGAGCGCCCGATTCCGTGAGCGGAGATGATCTGCGCCAGCTGGCCCGTGAGGAACAAGTCCACTTCATGGGCGTCGGTGGCGCCGGCATGTGCGCTCTGGCGGAGCTCGTCGCCCGGAGTGGGGGCCGCGTCTCGGGCTGCGACCTCCGGCCCGGGCCCAGCACCGACCGCCTGCGAGCCATGGACGTGACGATCCGCGAGGGCCATGAGCTCGAGCACCTGGAGGCGGCCGGCGCCCTCGTGGTAAGCGCGGCCGTGCCTGCCGACCACCCCGAGATCCAAGAGGCCCACAGCCGCGGGATACCGGTCTTGAAGAGGGCCGAGGCCCTCGGGCTGTGGGTAAACGGCGGCAGGGTGCTCGCCATTGCAGGTACCCACGGGAAGACGTCCACCGCCGCCATGGCCACGGAGATCCTCACGGAGGCTGGACTGGATCCCACGGGCCTCGTGGGTGGCCGGGTGCCCGGTTGGGACGGCAACCTGCGCTCCGGCGGCGATCTGTACGTGGTCGAGGCCGACGAGTACGACCGGTCCTTCCTCGAGCTGGAGCCCACGGTGGCCGTGGTGACCAACGTCGAGGCCGATCACCTCGACACGTACGGTGGGATGGAGGGCGTCATGGGAGCCTTCCGTGAGTTCCTCGAGGCTCTCCCGGACGACGGCCGCGGCATCATCTGCGGAGACGACCACGGCGCGAGCCGGCTCCTGGCTCGGTTGAACGGCCGTGGCTACACCTACGGGACCGCCGCCGGGTCGCAGCTTCGGGCCGTGGACGTAAGGGCGCGCTCCACTGGCATGGAGTGCCGGATCGTGGAAGACGGTACCGATCGGGGGACCTTCGACCTCGCAGCGCCCGGCGTCCACAATCTGCGGAACGCCCTGGGCGCGGCCGGCGCGGCCCGCTGCTTCGGGGCGGACTGGGACGATATCCGGAGGGGGCTGGCGGCATACAAGGGCGTGGATCGCCGCTTCGAGACCGTGGGCTGGGAGAATGATATCCTGGTGGTGGACGACTACGCACACCACCCGTCGGAGATCTCTGCCACCCTAGAGGCGGCCCGGGAGGCCCACCCCGGTCTGAGGCTGGTGGCTGTCTTCCAGCCACACCTCTTCAGCCGGACGCGCGACTTCGCGGACGACTTCGGACGGGCGCTGGCAGGCGCGGACGTCGTCTGGGTCACGGATATCTTCCCGGCTCGGGAGGCACCCATCCCGGGCGTCACAGGCGAGCTGGTGTCGGCCGCCGTCGAGCGGGCCGGGGGCGGTGTGCGCTATCACGCGGCGCTGGACACTCTGGCCGAGGCGGTGGCTTCGGATCTCGCGCCGGGTGATCTCCTGCTGACCATGGGAGCCGGCTCAGTCGAGCAGGTCGCCGCCCGGGTGCTCGGGCTCTTGAAGGCGGTGGATCATGCGTAGGCTCCTCCGCGTCGGGCTTTGGCTCTGCGTTGCCGGTGGCGTGGCGCTGGCGGCCGCGTGGCTTCCGGACGCACTCGCCGAGCTGGAGTACTTCCGGGCAACGGAGTTCCGAGTGGTCGGGGCTCGCATCGTCGAAGAGGACGAGGTCCTGGAAGCGGCATCCATACCGTCCTACGCAAGTGTCTTTGATGCTACGGGCTCATGGGAGCGTCGCCTGGAGCGAAACCCCCTCATCCGTCGCGCCAAGATCACCCGGGACCTCCCGGCGACGCTGGTCGTCACGGTGGAGGAGAGGGTTCCCGTCGCCTTGGTCGCCAACGCCCTCCTGGAGCCAGTGGACCGTGATGGCCAGGTCCTACCTTTGGATCCGGGCGAGCATCGGATGGATCTGCCACTGCTCCGTGCAGACCAGGGCAAGACGCGCCTCTCTACCTCACAGCTACGGATTCTGGCCATGGAGGTGGAGCGCCTCACGGCCGACGACCCCTCCTTCATGGCCGCCGTGTCCGAGATCGCGCTGGACGACAAGGGAGATGCAACGGCCATCGTGGAAGGAGGCGTGCGCGTCAGGTTCCGTACGCCCCTGTCTCATCCACGGCTGCGGGACGGACTCACGGTTCTCGAAGACGCCGGCCGACGCCGGCCAAACCAGCGGGCGGCCATCGTAGATCTCCGATACGCGGACCAGGTGGTGGTCTCCTACGACCCTCTTGGTGGCTCGCGAACCTCGACAACGGAACACTAGATGCACTCGATCCTCATCGCCGGTGTGGACCTCGGGACGACGAAGACCTGCGCGGTCATCGCGGAAGTCCACGAGGATCCGTTCCTCAGGCGCGAGCTGAAGATACTCGGGGTGGGGCAGGCCAAGAGCACGGGCATGCGGCAGGTCGTCACGCACATCGAAGAGACCACGGAGTCCGTCAAGGCCGCCCTCGAAGAGGCCGAGCTCATGGCCGGAGTGCACGTGGATCGGGTCTACGTCGGCATCAGCGGTGAGCACATCAGAGCCATGAAGTCTCCGGGAGTCGTCGCAGTCTCCGAAGACGAGGTCTCGCGCTTCGACCTGCAGCGCGTCCATGAGGTGGCTCGGGCCGTCGCCCATCCGCCGAACCAGGAGCTCCTCCACGCCATCCCCCAGGACTACATCGTCGATCACCAGCGCGGTATCAAGGATCCCATCGGCATGGTGGGCACCCGTCTGGAGGCCGAGGTCTACCTGGTGACCGGCTCGGCCTCCGCCGCGGAGAACATCAGAAAGTCCGTGCAGAGGGCTGGCTATCGGGTCCAGGAGCTGGTTCTGGAGCCCCTGGCTGCGGCCCGGGCGGTGCTGACCGAGGACGAAAAGGAAGTGGGCGTGGCCATGGTCGAGATGGGCGCCTGCACCACCGATCTGGCCGCGTACTACAACGGGGAGATCCGCCATGTGGCCGTGCTTCCCGCGGGTGGGATCACCGTGACGAACGACCTGGTAAGGGGGCTCTCGATCCCCTTCGCTGAGGCCAAGAAGGCCATGGAGCACTTCGGGGTCGCCTTCGCACAGATGGTGGATCCCCAGGAGACCGTGGAACTGCCTGGACCGAGCCCCGGCCAGAAGCGGCACGTGGCTCGGGAGCTCATCGCCCACGTGATGGAGCAGCGCCTGGACGAGATGTTCGGACTGGTCCAGAGCGAGCTCGAGCGACAGGACCTGATGCACAAGCTGGGCGCCGGAATCGTGCTCACCGGCGGCGCCTCGGCACTGTATGGGACCGCGGAGCTGGCGCGGCAGGTGTTCGCGGCTCCGGTCCGGTGCGGTGCCCCGGGCGAGGGCCTCGGTGGGCTGGCGGACTCCGTGGGCCGTCCGAAGTTCGCGACCGCGGCCGGCCTCGTCCTCTACGGAGCCGATCGCTTCGAGCAGACGGGGGAGGGTGCGTCGACGCTCACATCCGGCCTCGTCTCGAAGGTCGGCTCGTGGCTCAGGGAATTTTTCTAGGAACGTGAACGACTTCATCAACCCCCGCACGGGAGTCAACTGATGATGATTTTCGAATTCGAAGACACCCCAATCCAGAATGCCCAAATGAAGGTGTTGGGGGTTGGGGGGGCAGGCGGCAACGCCGTCAACCGGATGGTCGACGAGGACTTGGAGGGCGTGGAGTTCATCTCGGCGAACACCGATGCCCAAGCCCTGAAGAGCTCCCGTGCCCAGGTCACGATGCAGTTGGGCAAGAAGCTGACGCGGGGATTGGGCGCCGGTGCCCGCCCGGAAATCGGCCGTCAGGCCATCGCCGAGAGTGCCGACGAGGTTCGCAAGGTCCTGGAAGGGGCCGACCTGGTCTTCATCACGGCCGGGATGGGCGGCGGCACGGGGACGGGCGCCGCTCCTATCATCGGGGAGATCGCCCGGGAGATGGGCGCGCTCACCATAGGGATCGTGACGAAGCCGTTCTCCTTCGAGGGAAAGAAACGGGAGCGTCAGGCGGATCAGGGGCTCGCCGAGCTTCGCCGGACTGTGGACACGATGATCGTCGTCCCCAACGATCGCCTCATGTCGGTCGTGCCCAAGGGGACCTCGTTCCGCGACGCGCTGAAGAAGGCCGACGAGGTCCTTCTTCACGCCACCCAGGGCATCAGTGACCTCATACGGGTCTCTGGAGAGGTGAACGTGGATTTCGCGGACGTGCGCACGATCATGGCGTGCCGTGGACCGGCCCTCATGGGGTCCGGATTCGGCGAGGGCGAGAACCGGGCGCAGGAAGCGGCCCAGGAAGCCGTCTCCTCTCCGTTGCTGGACAATGTGTCCATCAACGGCGCCCAGGGGGTGTTGATCAACATCACCGGGGGCATGGATCTCGCCATTGACGAGGTCCACCAGATATCGACTATTATTCAAGAAGAGGTCGGCGAAGAAGCGGAGATCATTTTCGGTGCGGTGCACGACCCCGCATTGGAGGGGAGGATCAGGGTCACCGTGATCGCGACCGGCTTCGACGATGTGATCCGCCCGGACTTCGGCAGGCACACCGCGGTACAGCCGCAGCCCCAACGTCAGGTCGAGCAGCTGCTACGGGCGGTCGCCCTCGGCGGCAGCCCGGCTGGGGTCGTGCCACTTCCACGGCTTCCGGAGCGGGTCGTGACGCGGGAGCAGATCGGTGAGTTGGACATCCCGACCTTCATCCGCCGGCAGATGGACTGAGTAGCGGCCCCAGGGGCCGTAGCACATCGACGAAGGGCGGCAACTGGTGCGTTCGGGCTCAATTGTACGGCAATTCGTCGGCCTGGTGGGACTCTTGGCCCTGGGGGCCGCCTTCGTCCTCTTCAGAGGCGAAGAGGTGCTCACGGTGGCCCTTGTGGAGCCCATCTACGCCACTCCGGCCGAGCGGGTGGAGGTTCGCTCCCTCGCGCAGGATCAGACCCTCGGCGACCTCCTTTCGGGGGTCCTGGACGGAAGTGCCCAGTCCGGGCTGATCCTCGCCCTACGAGAGCAGGCCAACCCCCGCCGGATGCGCCCTGGGACCGAGGTGGCCTTCCGGTGGCTCCAGGGCGACTCTCCCGTGCTTCGGGCCGTCGACATCAAGATCAATGCAGACCAGACGGTTCGTTTGGCTCCCACGACCGTGGGATGGGACTCCGAGCTCATAAGGACGCCGATCCTCACCGACACCGTCTGGGTGGCGGGAGAGATCCGCTCCTCGCTCTGGGAGTCGGTCTACGGAAACGAGGACCTCGACGGCGTGGAGCTCAACGATCGGGCTGAGCTCATCCTGGAGCTGGAGAAGGTCTTCCAGTGGCAGGTCGACTTTCTGCGTCAGATTCGAGCAGGTGACTTCTACCGCTTCGCCTTCGAGCGCGAGGTCCGGCCCGACGGCACCATGCGCACCGGGCACGTCCTGTCCGCTGAGCTGGTGAATCGCGGGCGCAGCCTCCAGGCGCTCTGGTTCGACCCCAACCGCGACGGGAGCGGGACCTACTACGACCCCGAGGGGAACTCGGTGCGCCGGGCCTTCCTCAAGAGCCCCATCGCGCTGCGCTACCGCATCTCGAGCGGCTTCACCAGCAGCCGGTTCCATCCTATCCTCAAGACGTGGCGCGCCCACCGGGGGGTGGACTTCGCGGCCGGCACCGGCACACCGGTCCGTGCCACGGGCAACGGCGTGGTCACCCGGCGCGGCAACGACAGCGCGTTGGGGAACATGATCGAGCTCCAGCATTCGAGCGGCTGGACCACGCGCTATGGCCACATGACCCGGTTTGCCCCGGGGATCAGGGTGGGTAGCCCGATCAAGCAGGAGGATGTTATCGGGTACGTCGGCATGACCGGCCTGGCCACGGGCCCCCACCTCCACTACGAGATGCGCAGCCACGGCAATCCCAAGGATCCCCTGGCGGTGGACCTTCCGGCGGGCGATCCGGTTCCGACGGACCAGTGGGAAGTCTGGGAGGTCCAGAGCAGTGAGCACCTGGCTCTCCTGGACCGCCTACCGCTTCCGTGGGACGTCGATCTCGCCGTGAAAGTCGGGGATGGCGTCGCCTCGGGTCCGGGAGCGCGGTGACCTTTTCCTGGCTCGTTTTCGGAGCCCTGGCTGCTGCTGCCGCTGCGTTCGCCGCGTGGATCTACTATCGGCGGGAGCTCCCGATTTCCGGCCGCGATGTGCTGGGGGTCGCCCGGGGGCTCATCCTCGTCATGGTTCTCCTGCTCCTCTGGGATCCACATCTGCCCGGCAGCCGAGCCGGAGCCTTCGCGGGGGCTGACCGCTGGGTGCTCCTCGATGGCTCGGCCAGCATGGAGGCGGGCGCGGACGGGGGCGAGGCTGCCTGGACCGTAGCATTGGCGAGGGCCCAGGATCTCGCCGCCGAGGGGGCACAGGTCCTAGTGTTCGGAGGCACCCCGAGGGTCGTCCCGGCGGATTCCCTCGACACTCTCGTGCCGACCGAAGGGACTTCCCGACTGGCTCCCGCCCTGGCCCGCGTGGCCGAGTCCGGTGCCGCGGTGGTGACGATACTCTCGGATCTGCGGTTGGATGATCCTGTCGAGGCGAACCTGACGGCGCAGCGTTTGTCCCTGGATCTCCGTAGCGAGAGCCGGGAGGAGGGGATCCGAAATGCCGGCATAGCCCGGTTCGCGCTGCCGAGGAGAGCCGAGTCGGGGGACACCTTGGTGGCGCAGGTGGCGGTCTTTTCAGAAGAAGCCGGGCCTGCCGATACGATCCGTCTGCAGATCTTCGAAGAGGGTCGTCTCGCCGCTTCGTTGGGAGTCCTGCCCGCTGGCTTCGGACGCCTGGCCACGACTTCGATTCGCCTCCCGGTTCCTCGTTCGTCGGGTTGGATACGGTACCGGCTGTCGGTGGAGCTGGAGGGGGACGACTTCGTCGGGGACGACACCAAGGCGGCCTTCGTCGAGGTCGATCCCGAGGAGGGCGGTCTGGTCCTGGTCTCGCTCCGGCCCGATTGGGAGCCGCGCTTCCTGCTGCCCGTGCTCTCCCAGGTGACGGGCCTCGATACCCGCGGTTTCCTCGCCATGGGTGACGGCCGCTATCTGCAGTTGGGTGCCGGGGCGGATGCCGGTGGGTCGTCGGGTGAGGCCGACGTGCGCAGGGCCGCCTCGGGTGCCGACTTCCTCGTCCTTCACGGAGTTGGTAGGGATCAGCCTCGGTGGGTGACGGAGGCCATGGCCGGGAGTCCCCGTGCGCTGTTGTTCCCCGCCGATCCCGGAGGAGCCATGGCCGCCGGCGTGCGGGCCGGGCCTCCCCTGCCCGGAGAGTGGTATCCCGTCCCGGACCTCCCGCCGTCTCCTTTGGCCGCCAGTCTGGCCGGGGCGGATCTGACGGGACTGCCCCCACTCGGCAACGTTCTCCCGAGGGTGCGGCCCGAGTCTGGGACCAGTCCGTTGCAGTTGCAGATCCAGGGGACTGGACCCGCGGAGGCGGCCCTTGTGCTCACGGAGGATCAGGGGCGGCGCCAGGCCGTGGTGCTCGCATCGGGATTCTGGCGATGGGCGTTCCGTGAGGGCTCCGATCGGCAGGTCTACCGGCGGCTGTGGGCAGGCGTCGTCGGATGGCTTCTGGCCTCCACCCCCGTCGAGGAACGTGCCGAGATCCGTCCCGCCACCCGGGTCTGGAGCGTCTGGGAGGAGCCGACATGGCGGGCGCCGGGCATGACCGGCGATTCCATCGTAGTGACGATCTCCGCCGGGGACTCGGTGGTCATGGACACCACGGTGGTCATAGACGGCGGAGGAGAGGCACGCACCCGGAGGCTTCCTGCGGCGGAGTACGCCTACCGGGCCACACGCGTGGGTGAGGGTGACACCATCGGGCGCGGTCGCGTGGAGTCCGAGCGACACAGCCTCGAGCTGCTCAGGCAGCCTGCAGAGCTCACCTCGGGGCCCAGCACCGGCGGCGAGAGGGCCCGGATAGGCAATCGGCGCTCCGGACGCCCGATCCGCACGCACCCGTTCCCCTACCTTCTGATCATCGTCCTTTTGTCGGCGGAGTGGATCGGCCGCCGGCGCTGGGGGCTTCGCTAGCGCCGTATGGCCCGACTGTTCAAACGGAAGAAAGAGCGTAGGACAGGACTTTGGCGGAGGGCGGTGGACCTCGCGCTGACCGACCTCCGGGTGGCCGTGGGGGGTGTGGACCATGAATCCCTGGAGTCCTTGGAGGAGCGCCTTCTCGCTTCCGACTTCGGAGTCGACGCCACCATGCGTCTCGTGGATCACGTCGACGGCTTGGCCCGGAGAGGGAAGGTCAGAGGAGGCAAGGAGCTTCGGGCGGCCCTCAAGGACGAGATGTCCCGGATCCTGGAGCCGGCCACCGGGTCGTACCTCCACGCCGCCGAAGAAGGCCCCACGGTATACCTTGTGGTCGGTGTCAACGGAGTCGGCAAGACCACGTGCGTTGCGAAGCTGGCCCACTGGATCAGGAAAGAGGGCAAGAGCGTGCTCGTGGCCGCCGCCGACACCTTCCGGGCGGGGGCGGTAGAGCAGCTCCGCCAGTGGTCGGAGCGCATCGGAGCCGACTTCGTCGCAGGCCAGCGAGGCGGCGACCCGGCCGCCGTGGCCTTCGACGCCATCGATGCTGCGGAGGCGAGAGGGATCGATGTGGTCCTGGTGGACACGGCGGGCCGTCTCCACACTCAGCGGGGCCTCATGGAGGAGCTGGGGAAGGTGGATCGGGTCATCAAGCGTCGCTGTGAGGGGGCGCCCCACGAGTCCCTCATCGTTCTGGACGCCACCGTGGGCCAGAACGCCGTCTCTCAGGTTCGGGCCTTCCGGGAAATCGTGGACCTCTCGGGCATCATCCTCGCCAAGCTGGACAGCACCGCGCGGGGGGGCATCGTGCTCGGCCTTCAGCAGGAGTTCGGGCTGCCGGTCAAGCTCGTGGGCTTGGGTGAGGGGATCGACGACCTGGCGGCGTTCGACCCGGACGACTTTATCGAGGGGGTGTTCGAGGAGTGAGCTTCTTCAAGCTGGACCGCCCAGTCCAGTTTCTGAAGGGTGTCGGCCCGGTGCGTGCCGGGGCCCTAGGACGCATGGGGATCGCCACGGCCCGGGACCTTCTGTATCACGTGCCTCGCCGCTACGACGACGCCTCCACGGTTCAGCCCATCGCCGACCTGGCTGTGGGAGCGGACGTCACGGCGGTCGGTCGTGTTCGCTCCAAGGGCGTGATCCCCACCCGGAAGGGGCTCCGGATCTTCCAGGCCGTCCTCCAAGACGACTCGGGGATGATCACGTGCGCATGGCCCGGGCAGCCGTGGTTGGAGCGGAAGCTCAAGGAGGGGGACCTCCTCCTGGTGACCGGCCCGGTGAGGTTCTTCCACGGGCGGCAGCTCCGACCAAGAGAGTTCACCGTGCTGGCCCGGGCGTCGGACGAATCTCCCGTCGAGGGTGACCTCGGACACGTCTTCGTGACGTACCCGGCGAGCGAGGAAGTGCCACAGTGGGTCCTCAGAGGGCTTCTCGAGAAGAACCTGGACGTACTCCTTGGAGAAGTGCCCGAGGAAGAGTACCTGACCGCGTCGGAGCAGGGCGAGCTCCGCCTGCCCGGACTCGGGGAGGCACTGGATGTGCTTCACCGTCCGGCGTCCATGGGCAGCGTAGAGGCGGCCCGTCGTCGTCTGGCGTTCGACGAGCTGTTCTTTCTTCAGCTGGTCCAGGCCCAGGTCCGGTACAGGGAGTCGGTTCAGACGCCCGGGATCGTGTTCGAGCGCACGAACGAGCTCATCCGCTCCCTGCATGAATCGCTGTCGTTCACCCTAACCGACGCCCAGGCCCGGGTCATCAGGGAGATCTACGCCGACATGGGGTCCAACCGTCGGATGAACCGCATGCTTCAGGGCGACGTGGGGTCGGGGAAGACCATCGTTGCCCTCTTCGCCATGCTCCTGGCCGTGGAAGGGGGATTTCAGGCGGTGTTGATGGCTCCCACGGAGCTCCTGGCGGAGCAGCACGCCAGGAAGCTAGGGACGCTCGTGGAGCCGCTGGATCTCCAGATCCACCTGCTCACCGGGCGGTTGGGCGCTGCCGAGCGAAGAGAGACCATGGCGGCCCTGAAGGACGGGAGCGCGCGTCTGATCGTGGGCACCCATGCGCTGATACAGGAGGGGGTGGAGTTCTCCGACCTGGGCCTGGTGGTCGTGGATGAGCAACACCGGTTCGGCGTCCGCCAGCGCATGGTCCTCGGTGAGCGTGAGGTACGGCCCGACACACTCATCATGTCTGCCACGCCCATCCCTCGGTCTCTGGCCATGGCCCTGTATGGGGATCTGGATCTGTCGATTGTCAGCGAGCTCCCGCCGGATCGGAAGCCGGTGGAGACGCTCCTCCGCTACCCGAGCAAGCGGGACGAGGTCTACCGGTTCCTCGAGTCCGAGCTCGAGGCGGGCCGGCAGGCGTACGTGGTGTATCCGCTGGTGGACGAGTCGGAGAAGGTGGATCTGCGCTCGGCGACGGAGGAGCACGAGCGCCTCGCCAGCAAGGCCTTCCCGGAGCGGCGGGTCGCGTTGATTCACGGTCAGCTTCCCAGTGACGAGAAGGATCGGGTGATGCGGGCGTTCCTCGCCGGTGAGCTGGACATCCTGGTGGCGACCACGGTGATCGAAGTGGGCATCGATGTCCCCAACGCCAGCGTGATGGTCATCGAGCACGCCGAGCGCTTCGGGCTGTCGCAGCTCCACCAGCTCCGCGGCCGGGTCGGCCGCGGGCCGTCGAAGAGCCATTGCATCCTCATCGCGGAGCCCGGCGAGCTGGCGGCGGAGCGCTTGAAGGTCTTGAGGGACACGTCCGATGGCTTCGCGGTGGCCCAGGCGGATCTGCGCATCCGGGGGCAGGGAGATCTCTTCGGACCACAGCAGCACGGTCGCGACGCCATCCTTCGATTCGCCGACCTCTCGAGGGACGAGGGGTTGCTCGTGGAGGCACAGACACGAGCCCGGGCTCTGGTGGAAACCGACCCGGAGCTGGAGGGCGAGGGCGTGTCTCGCATCCGCGGCCTCATGGATCACCGCTACGCGGAGCGCCTCAAGCTTTTCTCGGTTGGCTGAGCCCGCTAGTGTTCCGTCTCCGCGGACACTTCGGCAACGGAACGCTCAGTCCCGTTCTCCACACCGGCGCTCGTTCACCCTTGGATACTCGAAAAAGATGAGTCACGAGGCGATTACGGAGGTCCGCTCGCTTCGCGAGCACGTCGGGCGGAAGGTCACGGTCCTCGGATGGGCGGACACCACCCGAAGCCACGGTAAGGTGGGCTTCCTCGTGTTACGGGACGGGACGGGGCTGGTGCAGGGGGTGCTGCTCAAGAACGAGGTGCCCGAGGAGACATGGGTGCTCCACGGGTCGATCACCCAGGAGTCCTCGGTGGCGCTCACGGGCGAGGTCCGGGAGGAGGCCAGGGCCCCGGGCGGGTTCGAGATCGGCGTGACCGGCCTCGAGCTTCTCGGGCCGTCGGAGGAATACCCGATTCAGCCCAAGGAGCACGGGGTCGAGTTCCTTCTTGACTATCGTCACCTGTGGCTTAGGTCGAGCCTCCAGCGGGCCGGCCTCCGGGTCCGCCACGAGGTGGAGCAGGCCATCCACGACTTTTTCTACGAGCGTGATTTCGTCCGGATCGACACGCCGATCCTCACCGGGTCAATCGGGGAGTCTGCCGGCACCCTGTTCGAGACCGACTACTTCGGGGAGTCTGCCTATCTGGCGCAGACCGGCCAGCTCTATGCGGAGGCCGCCTGTCCCGCCTTCCGGAAGGTCTACTGCTTCGGCCCTACCTTCCGGGCCGAGAAGTCCAAGACCCGCAGACACCTGACGGAGTTCTGGATGATCGAGCCGGAAGTGGCCTTCGCGGACTCGAACGACAACATGACCCTCCAGGAGGACTTCGTCTGCTACATCGTGGAGCGGGCACTGGAGCGGTGCGGGACGGAGCTCGAGGTTCTGGAGCGGGATACGAGCGAGCTGGAGGCGGTTTCGTCTCCCTTCGCCCGCATCTCCTACAGCGATGCAGTGGCGCTTCTGCAGGAGAAGGGCAGCGAGATCGTATGGGGGAGCGACCTGGGTGTGCCCGAGGAAATGCTCCTGACCGAACAATTTGATCAACCCGTGTTCGTCCACGACTATCCCAAAATGGTCAAGGCGTTCTACATGAAGGAGAATCCGGACGACCCGAGGACAGTGCTCTGCAACGACCTGCTGGTACGGGGATATGGGGAGCTCATTGGGGGGAGCCAGCGCGAGGATGATCTGGACCGGCTCTTGCGACGGATTCGTGAAGAGAAGCTGCCCGAGGAGGCCTATTCCTGGTACCTGGATCTCCGCCGCTACGGCACGTTCGTCCACTCGGGATTCGGGCTGGGTCTGGAGCGCACCGTCGCGTGGATCACAGGACGCCATCACATCCGTGAGCTCATCCCGTTCCCGCGGCTCATGAACCGTTTGTCGCCGTGATGTGTGGGTGGGGGTACGGTGTCGAGCCCTCGGGGGGCGGCTGCTTCCGCCGCCCCACCCCACCCCGCCTGCAGATGCCCCCCGAGGGCTCGACACCGTACCCCAGAGCCCACGTGTACAGCTTTTCGGGGCGTTGGGGCGTCTTGATACGATGAGCGAAGCGAACTTGCCTTCCCGTTCGAGCCCCCTGACCGCACATGAACAAACTCGTTCTGGACATGAAGGACCGGCGTTCCATCCCGCACCACGGCCTCGTACGTATATTCACGATATAAAGATACGTACACGTCTCGAAGAGCAACTCGGTGAGCTCCCTAGTGTTCCGTTTCACGGATGCACTGTGCCCTCGACTGGCCGAGACACTTTGGTAACGGGACACTATCAAACGATTGTGGCTCTCACAGCAACCGAAGCGGAGCCTGTCAACGCCAGTGAGACACTCTTGGGAATTAATTAGAGAGCAATCTCCTGTGTCGTGAGGGAGGGGGTTGGAGGATTGATCCAGACGGCCTCCGGGAGCGGTTTGGGCTTCGGCTCACCGGAGACGAAGCGGTCGGGATGAGCGGCCCAGGCCTCGCGTAGCACGGCCTCCCTGCCGGCGATGACCTGATCGGCGTGACCGAAGTGGACCTGTTCGGGGGTCAGCATCGAGATGCCGCCATGGCGGTGCTCGGCATTGTACCAGCGGAAGAACGAGCGACAGAACATTTTGGCCTGGCCCTGATCCTCGAACCGTCCAGGAAACGAGGGATGGTACTTCAAGGTCTTGAACTGGGCCTCGGAGAACGGATTGTCATCCGACACCTGAGGTCGGCTCAGCGAGCGGGTCACCCCGAGATCGGCGAGGAGCTGAGCCGTGCATTGGCTCGTCATCGGAGCTCCTCGATCCGAGTGCAAGGTCAGGACCTGGGGCTGGACGCCATGCTTCAGGCAACTCTGCTGGATCAGGCGCCCGGCCAAGGCCGAGCTCTCCCGATCCGCCACCATCCATCCCACGATGTAGCGGCTGAAGATGTCCATGATGACGTAGAGGTAGAAGTAGCTCCACTTCCTCGGCCCCAGCAGCCGTGTGATATCCCAGGACCAGACCTGGCCCGGGCCCGTCGCCATCAACTCGGGTTTCTGGTATTCGGGATGACTCCGCTGCGCTCGGCGCTCTCGAACTGGCACTTGGGAGGCCAGAACGCGATACATCGTACGTTCGCTGCACAGGTAGACGTCTTCGTCGAGCAGGGTCGCCACAACCTCGGCCGGGGACCGGTCCACGAATCGCTCCGAACACAGCGTGTCGAAGACCTTGTCTCGTTCCTTCTCGCTCAAGGCACGGGCTGGGGTCGGGCGGGGCTGCTGATGCCCGGTCGATGGCCTCCGACGACGATAGAACGTGGCTCGGGCGACCCTGAGCGCATCGCACGCGGGCTTTACCCCTACGTACGTGGCCAGCGCCTCGGCCGCCTTCACGAGTTCGTCCCGTCCTCGAGGCTCAATCCCAGCAGCCCTGCAACTTTTCCCTGGACGTCGATGATCAGGCGCGCCTTCTCGAGTTCCTTCTCCAGGCGAGTGTTCTCGCGCTCCAGCTTGCGCACTTTCCCCTCCAGCGGATTCCGTTCGCTCGGCTTTCGACCTCGTCTCTTCGACAGCACTCTCAGCGACCCACTCTGCACCGCCTTGCGCCATGTCGTCAGGTGCGACGAGTACAAGCCCTCCCGTCGCAGGAGTCGCCCTACCTCTCCCGGCTCCGTGCACCGGTCCGCTTCTTCGACGACCCGCAGCTTGTACGACGGACTAAACCGTCGGCGCGTCGGCTTATCTACCACCTCCGCGTCCGGAGCAGCTGCCGCGCTTCGCTTACCCTCCCAGGTTAGTGGGGCGATTCCATTCTCTTCCATTCTCTCTCGGTGTCCCAGCATCCTCGGTTTCTCTGCCTTCGCCCTACTCTAATTCTTTACTCGTTCCGTGTCTCACCTAAGTTGGCAGAGAGGGAAGAGCCCCGAACGCCGCTGGGGACGCTCGGGCCCGGATCTGTAGGAGGGTGCGTGGCACGCTAGTGTTCCGTTGCCAAAGTTCGCGAGTCACCAAGAGGACCGGGGCGCTGTGGGATCAAGGAGGGACGACGCGGTGTAGCCCAAGCTACGGTAATGAGTCCCAACGCCGAGCCCGCGGATGCACCGTGCCCTCGACTGGCCGAGACACTTTGGGTAACGGGACGCTAACTTTGGATGGTGCGGGCTACGCCGGACACTCCGGCAGGCCTTCGACGGGTTAGTCTGAGAGGATCCATGGCCAACATCATCATTCCGCCGGAATGGCAGATCCCCGACCGCGGGGCGACACCGGAATCGGTGTATCTCAACCGCCGAGCGTTCCTCAAGAGCTCTGGACTGGGGATGGCGGCCCTGGGTCTCGGGGCGTGCGGTTCCGAGTTCACGCCTTTGGAGCTGGTCGACGAGACCCCTGAGGTCCCCCGGTCGCGCAGGGAGGGGTGTAATGACTCCACCATGCTCCACCCACTTCAATCGATTTGCCCGTCGCCTACCGCCAATCTCTACCCGGCAGTCCGGAACTCGACCTTCGACGTTCCGGGACCCGACCAGACCGATCGCGTACAGGCGGCGGCCTACAACAACTTCTACGAGTTTATCGGCTCGGTGGACAACATCAACTCGGTCTGGCCCTACGTCGGACCGTTCAAAGTGTGGCCCTGGAGTGTAGAGGTCGTCGGTGAGGCCGAGGGAGTCGGGGTCTACGACATCTCCGACTTCGAGAGAGAGTTCGGGCTCGAAGAGCGTGTGTACCGGCACCGATGCGTCGAGCGCTGGTCGATGGTGGTACCCTGGACAGGCTACCCGCTGGCCAAGCTCATCGACAAGCTCATGCCGCTCTCCTCCGCCGAGTATGTTCGATTCGTGTCGTTCGACCGCCCCGACGAGGCGGTGGGCCAGCGCATTCAGCCGTCTTATCCCTGGCCGTACTTCGAAGCGCTCCGGTTGGACGAAGCCAGGAACGAGCTCGCGTTCGTCGTGACGGGCGTGTTCGGTGAGCCCTTACCCAAGCAGCACGGAGCACCCTGGCGCCTGGCCCTTCCTTGGAAATACGGCTTCAAAAGCGCCAAGTCCATCGTCCGGATCGAGTTCACCAGGGAGCCGCCGCAGACCTTCTGGAAGGTCCTGGCACCTCACGAGTACGGCTTCTACTCCAACGTGAATCCCGATGTCGCACACCCGCGTTGGTCGCAGGAGTTCGAGACTCCCCTGGGGACCAACATGCAGATACAAACGCAGCTCTTCAATGGATATGGGAGCTACGTATCGGACCTCTATGACCCGGAGCTGCTGACGTACATCAGTTGAGAAGCCGGCCCTGCCTCCAGACTAGAAGCCGAGGCGGGTGAAGTACCCCACGACGACGTCGCTTCCAGCAGGCAAGTTCTTCCCATCGAGCGGCACACGGGCTCCGATCTCGATTTGTCCGGGGCCGGCCGGGATCAGCAGAGAAGGACTCAGCCGTAGCATCTCCCGCTTGGCGCCCGGCGTTTCGAGGCCACGGAAGACCGGCGTTTTCCCGTACCATCCCTCGAAGCCCACCTTGTATCCGATCGGGCCCACTTCCCCGCCGACGGCTGTATAGAAGAACCGCTCGTCTCCGAAGGCACGGTCGTCCTCCGTCGCCTCGTCTCTCCAGCGATATCCGATCCAGCCCATCACATACGTCGGATTCGGATAGAAGGAGTGCCCAAGCTCGAGTATCAGCTCCCAGTCGCGCTGACCATCTCCGAGAGGGATCATGTTGGAGCCCACGTCGAAGTCGCCCACGGGTAGCTTCACACCGGCGCGGATCGTCACGGGCGCGGTCACACCGAAGATCCGCAGCGGGCTCGCGCGCGCATAGAGGCGAAGGTCACCCACGCCGGTGGATGTCCTCATGCCCGAGAGGTCGTCGAAGCGAAGCCGCTGGAAGGAGAACTGAGCCCACCCGTCGATACCCTCGATCAGTCCGAGTGCGAGGGTCAGAAAGGACGAGGTCGCGACCGCGTGCCCGTCTGCCGGGAACGCACCCACGACACCCTCGAAGCTATATGCCTTACGGGTGTTTTGGTGGTAGAGCGCGAAGGAGGCCCACCCTGTCCCTGGCGGCTCGACCCACTGGGCGGTCAACGAGGCCGGTGCCGTGGCGAGAGCGAGACCAGCCGACGTCGCGTGAGTGAGGAGAGCAAGCGCGCCAAGCGTGGGGAGTCGGGTACGCATGACGGAAAGTAATGTGCTGGCACACCCGCAGCCACACGGAAGGACCTCGGATCACCCCTCCGCCTCGGCCTTGATCTCGTCCCAGATGGCATCCAGCTCGTCGAGGGTCGCCTCGCCCAGGACCACGTTCCGCTCCGCGGCCACCGCCTCCAAGCGTTCGAATCGGCGTGTGAACTTCCGGTTCGCGCGCTCCAGTGACGTGGCCGAGTGACCTCCGGTGAGGCGCACCAGATTCACCATGGCGAAGAGCAGATCTCCCAGCTCCTCCTCAAGGTGGACCGGATCCTCTCCCGTCAGGGTGGCCTTCACCTCCGCGAGCTCCTCGCTGACCTTCTCCCATGCCCCCGAGGCGTCAGGCCAGTCGAAGCCTACGCCGCTGACGCGGTCCTGGATCCGGTGGGCCCGGTGCAGGGGGTCCAGGGCCTCCGGGAGGCCGGTCAGGAGCGATGCGCCGTCCTCGCGCTCTCGAGCCTTGAGCACTTCCCAGTCGACGCTCTCCCCCAGGCCGAAGAGGTGAGGGTGGCGCCGCTTCATCTTCTCCTCGAGCCGCCTCGAGACGGAGCCCGATGTGAACGCCTCGCGCTCTTCTCCCAGAACGATCTGGAACGCCAGGTTGAGCAGCAGATCTCCGAGCTCACCCTCAAGATCCTCGTCCCGCCCACCGCGGATGGCGTCCACCACCTCATGGCTCTCTTCCAGGAGGTGCGGAACCAGACTTTCCGGGGTCTGGGCGCGATCCCACGGGCAGTGCTCTCGAAGGAACCGGATCAGATCCAGGGCGCGATCCAGCGTTCCTGGCCCGAAGTCGTGCGGGGGTAGTGTCTCGGCGTCGCCGCTCATATCGGATAGTCGCTCGTGTTCGGGGAGAACGGACCTTGATCAAGGCTTATCTTTTCGCTTTTTTCAACGCCTATGTCAACGGACGAGCAGGCCGCCGTGGATGCGCCTGGCAGGTCCTGGGTCGAGGTCCGATGCGGGGCTCTTCGCAGGAACTTCCGCCGGATCCGGGAATCCGTCGGAGTCGCGTCGGCCATCATCCCGATGGTGAAGGCCGATGCGTACGGTCTTGGAATGGAGGCCGTGGTGCAGGCCTTGGAGCCCGAAGGTCCCTGGGGCTACGGCGTGGCGACCGTGGAAGAGGGCGCACGCCTCCGGGCCGGGGGAGTGGTGAAGCCGGTCGTGATCGTCAGCCCTCTCCCACCAGAGGCCTATGATCTCGCGGTGGTCGAGGCGCTCACGCCGACCCTCTCGGAGGTAGACGCGGTCGATCGACTCGCCGCGTCCGCGGAGCGGTTGGGGCGAGAGGCCCGCTTCCACGTGGAGATCGACACGGGGATGGGGCGCTCCGGGTTCGATTGGCAGCGGATCGGGGAGTGGGGTCCGGCATTGGCGGAGCGCCTGAGCGATCCGCTGGTCTGGGAGGGCTGCTACACGCACTTCCACTCGGCCGACGTTGCGGGTGACGACTCCACCTCGGAGCAGTGGCGGCGCTTTCGTGAGGCTCTGGACGGGTTGGCTCGCGGTAGGCCAGCCGGCGGTGGGGTTGGACTGATTCACGCCTGCAACGGGGCGGCAGCTCTACGATACCCGTCTCTGGCGGCGGATGCGGTACGGCCGGGGATCTTCCTTTACGGCGGAGCCGTGGGAGCGGGTGTGGCACCTCCCGACGAGGTGGTGCAGCTCCGGGCACCGGTGACCCTCATCCGGGAGGTGCCCGAGGGTACTACGCTGGGTTACGGGGCCACCTACCGGGCCCGTGGGAGTGAGCGATGGGCGACTCTGGGGATCGGGTACGGCGACGGTCTCCCGCGAATCCTCGGGAATCGAGGAAGCGCGCTCCTTCGCGGGCGGCGATTGCCGATCGTCGGGCGGATCTCGATGGACATGACGGTAGTAGACATCTCGGGCATCGACGGCGTAGTGGTGGGTGATACGGCTACGTTGATCGGAACGGATGGAGAGGCACGGATCACGGTGGACGAAGTAGCGGTACAGGCGGGCACGATCAGCTATGAGATCCTCACGGGACTCACGAGCCGGCTTCCCAGGATTTGGACAGGGGCCGGCGGTGACCGATAGGCTGCTGGAGGCCGCTGCCCGGGTCCGGGAAAGTGCCTACGCGCCGTATTCGGGATTTCGGGTCGGCGCGGCGCTGGAGGCGGCGGACGGTACCGTCTTCGTCGGGTGCAACGTCGAGAACGCTTCGCTCGGACTGACCATCTGTGCGGAGCGATCGGCGGTGGCGGCTGCCGTGGCAGCGGGCCATCAGGAGTTTCGGCGGCTGGCCTTGAGCGTCGAGCAGGGCGATCCACGCGCTCCGTGCGGTGCCTGCCGGCAGGTACTCGGCGAGTTTTCCCCGAGTCTTCCGGTCGTGTCGGAGTCGAGTGGTGTGTGCCGGGAATGGAGCCTGGATGCTCTTCTCCCGGAGCGGTTTCACCTGGAAGCGGATCAGAGTCCGAAGAAGTCGATTTGAAGCGAAACCTGGTGACATATGGGGCCCTTCTTGCCGCGGTCCTCGCGGGATGTACGGAAAAGGACCCGACTGCCTCCCTCGGGGATGTCGTCGAGGATCTGAACCCTCGGACCGTAGAGGTGCTGCTGCCGTTCGAGGAGTTCAGCGGCGGCGTACAGGTGCTCGGAGGCTACGGAACCCCGGCGACCATGGGCCGCGGTATTCTCGCAAAGGACTTCCAGGGGCTGAATTCCAGGGTCCTGATTCGTTTCGGCAGCTACCCCGATTCCGTGCGCCTCTTCGACGCGGCTACTGAGGTCGCTACGTACGACAAGGAGTTCTCTCTGATCGGCGGACGGCTCGTCCTGTTCTTCGACACCGTGCAGGGCGTGGCGCTCGGCCCGGCCGACATCAGCGCATCCGCCCTGCAGCAGCGCTGGGACGTGCGCACCGTGAACTGGGAGGTGGCGGTCGATACGCTGGCGGAGCGTACCGAGTGGCTGCAGCCCGGTGGGGGGTTCACGGTACCCATCGGGTCCGGCACCTTCGACCGTCAGCTCGACCGGGCCGAAGGCGACACGATCGCCTTCAACGACTCTGTGAGCGTCGCGGTGGACTCGGCGCAGATCGCCGCGTGGGCGGATACCTCCGATGCCTCACGAGGCGTGCTCATAGCTCTAGAGGATCCGGGCCGGCGCATCGTCGTGGATTCTGCCAGCCTCAGGCTGATCGTGCAGCCCAGCATGCCTCCGGACAGCCTGGTGGAGGAGACCGCCGCCGGCGGTGAGAGCAGCTTCATCTACGACCCGCTTCCGGGGCCACCCACCGAGGGTCTGAGGGTCGGAGGGGCTCCGTCCTGGCGGTCCGTCATAAGCCTCAACCTTCCGCGCGTGCTCGACGGCCCTCCTGAGGTGTGCGCCATCGTAGCGTGCCCCTTCGACCTCCGCGAGGCCGACGCACAGGTGAATCTGGCTGAGCTGGTGTTGACCACCCGGGAGATCAATCCGGCATATGAGCTCTTCGACAGCCTGAACGTCGATCTGCGCCCGGTGGTCAACCCGGAGCTCCTTCCCAAGTCTCCTCTCGGTACACAGCTGTCCGGGGCCTTCGGCAAGGAAGTCCAACCCGAACTGTTCACCCACGCGGCGAATACCCAGATCGCCTTTCCTGCGACGGGTCTCATAACCGACCTCATGCTCGGCGACTCCGCCACGCTGGCCAACACGCCGAACACCGTCGTTTTCCTCAGCATCATCGAGCCGCCTGCACTCGGGTTCGCATCCTTCCATGGGCCAGGCAGCCCCAGGGCCCCCGTACTACGACTGCTCCTGACCGTGGCTGGAAAGGTGAGCCTCCCATGAGGCGCGCCTTGATCCTGTTCTGCTTGATGGCGGGCCTGCCCGGTGTGGGTGCGGGCCAATCCATCCTGGGGACCGGAGGGCTCGGCATTCGAGCCGAGCCTCTGGACGCGGTGCAGCGCGCCCTGGGTGGGGTAGGCCCGGCAGCCGGAACGACGTCGGTCCTTCCCGGCGAGCCCACGGCTTCCCTCGATCTGCTGGCTCCTACGGTGACGTTTACTGTCCAACCCACATGGGGCGACTACACCCTGGGATCCGAAGAGGGCGATTTCCAGGGGACTCGCTTCCCGATTCTGGGGTTCGCGTACCCCCTGGGTATTCGCAGCGTCTTGACGGTGACGGCCGGAAGCGTCTTCGAGCAGCGCTGGACCGCCGTGACCCAGGGCACCGTCGACGTGTCGGGAAAGTCGCTTCCCATCACGGACACGTTCCGCTCCGATGGCGGCGTGTCCGCGCTTCGAGTCGGCTTCGCCCGGCGCCTTTCGACGACCCTTGCCGTCGGTGCCTCCGCCGGCTTCTACCGCGGCCATGTCGACCGGACCTTTAACCGGTCGTTCGACAGGGAGCTGGACAGCCTCGAGGTGGTAACCCGTATCGCCCCCTACAACGACGAGGGAAGGTGGACGTACTCGGGTCCCGTCGCTTCTGTGAACGCATCCTGGGATCCCATGGATGTGGTGCAGCTGGGTGCGTCTCTCGGCTGGTCGGGGACCATCAGCGGAAAGCCAGTGGGGATAACCGAGGGTGGGACGATCGAGGTTGCGGCTCCCCTGGAGATCCGGGTGGCGGCCACGACCATCTTGAGCCCCACGCTTTCGCTGACGGCGGGTCTTTCCACCGCGAATTGGGCGGATCTGGGCAGTCCCGAGATCGATGCGCTCGCCGTCGGAAGGGTCACCACCCTTGGGGCAGGCCTCCAGTGGCGGGCCGCGAACTTCTGGGCCGGCGAGCTGCCGCTCCGCCTGGGCTATCGACACACCGAGTTGCCCTTCCTGTTCAGGGGAGAGAGCGCGGCGGAGAACACCATCTCGGGCGGGTTCTCCATCGTCATGGCCCAGGCCCTCGGAATCCCCCTGGCCACCGTGGATGCCGCCGTGGAGATAGGAGGCCGTAGTGCTGGTGACCTGGACGAGAAGTTCCGCCGACTCACCTTGACGGTCCGGGTCGGAGGCCGCTGACGCGGCAGGCGACGTGCGGGTCCTATATCACACCTTCGGCTGCAAGGCCAACCAGTACGACACGGAGCGTATGCGGCAGGAGCTGGAAGCCCGGGGCGCCCGTACGGTAAATGGAGACTCCCCCGCCGAGGTATGCGTGGTGAACACCTGCACGGTGACTAACGCCGCCGACGCCGAGGCTCGCCGCTTCATCCGCCGGCTCCGGAGGGAGAGACCCGAGGCTCGAGTGATCGTAGCGGGGTGCTCCGCCGCCCTCAGGGCGGCCGAGTACGAGGCCATGAGCGAGGTCGAGGCCGTCGTGGCGGGTCACGATCCCGTGGAGCTGGCCCGGGCCGTGGTGGACATCCACGGCGGGCTGGTCCAGCTGGGCATGCAGCGAAGCCTGGATCGATTGGACCTCGAGCCTGTGGGCGCGTCCATCCTGACGCGCAGGGAGGGGGCCACGAGGGGTTGGCTGAAGATCCAGGACGGTTGCGACCGACGCTGCTCCTTCTGCGCCACGCGATTGGCCAGGGGCACGAGCCGCTCGCGACCGTCCGAGGTGGTGATTCGCGAGGCCTCGGTCCTCGCCGGGCATCATCCGGAGCTGGTTCTTACCGGCATCCACATCGGCCACTACGGGCGTGACCTGGACGAGCCACTCACGCTCTCGGAGCTGCTGGCCGGCCTTCTCGACCAGGTGCCGGGCGTCCGCTTTCGCCTCGGCAGTATCGAAGCCACGGAGGTCGACGAGCTCCTCCTGGAGCTGATGGCCACCTCGGGAGGCTGGGTGGCCCCTCACCTCCATATGCCCCTCCAGAGTGGGGCCGATCCGGTGCTCCGCCGTATGAGGCGCTGGCATACCAGAGAGACCTACCGGGCCCGGACCCTCGAGATCGCGGCGAGACTCTCGCGCTTCGGCCTCGGCGGAGACTTGATCACCGGTTTTCCGGGCGAGACAGGAGATGATCACGAAGCCACGATGAGGCTGGTCGAGGAGCTCCCATACACCTACCTCCACGTCTTCCCCTTCTCACCCAAGGACGGCACCGAGGCCGCACAGCTCCCGAACCCCGTGCCCCAGCGCATCGCCGGGGAGCGGAGCCGAGCGATAAGGACGCTAGCCCAGGAGAAAGGCCGGCGATACCGGAGCTCCCGCTCCGGCGAGAGCGCCGAGGTGACGCTGGAGGCCCAGGGCCGTTTGGCCCTCACAGGTGACTACCTGCGTGTGGGTGCCAGAGGGGTGGGAACGTCGCATCTGGGACGACTGCACAGGGGTAGGCTACGGGGGCTGGGCCAAGACCTGTATATTGAGCTCGATCCGTCGGCTCCCTCCGACATGGACTTGTCACTGCGTCCACAACTGAGTTCGGCATGATCTCGAGATCCAGGAAGCGGGCCTACGTCGAGACGTACGGCTGCCAGATGAACATCAGCGACGGCGAGCTGATGGAGGGGATTCTGGCCGATCAGGGTTATGAGATCGCTTCCTCACCCGAGGAGGCCGACGTCATTCTGGTCAACACCTGTGCGATCCGCGAGCATGCGGAGAAGCGGGTGTTGGGCAGGGTGGGGCAGCTCTACGGGCTGAAGCGGGAGCGGCCCGAGGTCATCATCGGCGTCACGGGGTGCATGGCTCAGCGGATGGGTGACGTCCTCCTGAAGCAGGCCCCCTTCGTCGATCTCGTCATGGGCCCCGACGGGTATCGATCCCTCCCCGAGCGACTCGAGGCCCTGGAAGACGGGCGCCGGGCCAGGCCTTCCAGATCGAGCAAGAAACGGGGGCCCCAGCTTGCCGTCCTGGACCTTAACCTGGGCGAGAGCTACGAGGGCCTGTCGCAACGCCGGACGTCCCGGATCTCTGCCTGGGTGCCGATCCAGAGAGGCTGCGATCACCGGTGCACGTTCTGCATCGTGCCCTACGTGCGGGGCCCGGAAAAGAACCGTCGACCCGAAGCGGTCCTCAAGGAGATCGAAGAGATCGCTGCCTCCGGCCTGACCGAGGTGACGCTCCTGGGACAGACCGTGAACTCGTATCGATCGGGAGGAACGTCGTTCACCGACCTGCTCCGGTCCGTGGCTCGGATCCCCGGTCTTCGGCGGGTGCGCTTTACATCGCCCCACCCCAACGACGTGACTTCGGAGCTTCTGAGGGTGATGGCCGAGGAGCCCGCCATCTGCGAGCAGCTGCATCTACCCCTCCAGTCGGGGAACGACCGCGTGCTGAAGCGGATGTTGCGTCGCTACACGGTGGAGAGATTCCTGAAGAAGGTGGAGCTGGCCCGACGGGCCATACCCGACATGGCCCTTTCTACGGACGTCATCGTGGCCTTCCCTGGTGAGTCGCCTGAGGAGTTCGAGGACACGTTGGACGTCTTACGCGAAGTGCGGTTCGACGACGCCTACACGTATCGGTATTCGCCGCGTGAGGGGACTCCCGCCACGCGACTCCCGGCCGAAGACTTCATTGCCGATGACGAGGCTCAGGGACGCCTCGAGCGACTCATCGAGGTCCATCGCGAGATCCAGGGTGAGATCAACCGGCGTGAAGTGGGGCGGCTCGAAGAAGTCCTGGTGGAGAAGACCGCGCGGAAGCCGGGGCAGATCCTCGGCCGCACCGGGCGGAACAAGGTGGTGGCCTTCCAGGGCTCGACCGAGCTCATAGGCACCTATCAGACGGTCTCCCTGACCGCTACCACCGGTGCCACGTTCGTCGGCGAGCTGCGGGACGCTTCTGTCCTCGTCGCTCGCTCATGAGCCGGGAGGTGGCTCTCACGCCCGTGAGGGATCCCGGCGGACCACGTCGCCCATGAGTCGCATCGCCGGGCCCCTGGGTGTTTTGGCGGTGCTGGTCGTTGCCATGGTCTTCACCGCGTTGAACGGTGGTCAGCGCGTCACGGTGGATCTGGGGATCGTCGTGCTGAACCGGGTACCCGTGACCATGGTGGCATTCGGTGGCCTGTTCACCGGAATGGTGGTCATGCTGATCGCCGGCGTGCAGAGCGACCTGAAGGTGCGGGCGATCCTGCGCCAGCGACTGAAGACGGAAGACCGGGAGGAACGTGCCCTCATCGATCGCACCCAGCAGGAGCTCTTTGCCACCGAGCCCCCTGTGGGGGAAGAGGAGGAGGAGGTGTTCTAGCCTGCTTCCGGATGCTCTCCGGCGGCTCCGCGGCCCTCCATGAGACCCCGGCTGCCCCCCGTGGCACTGCTCGCCCTGGCCTTCATCGCCGGATGCGCCGCCGTCACGGTCTTCGCCTCCCCCCTCTCCCACGTCCCTTCCCTCACTCCCCTCGCCTTACTCGTTCTGCCATTCCTTCGCCCGGCGCGCGCGGGGTCTTCACGGCAGGCGGGCCGGATCCACTTGGCAGTGGCCGTAGCGGTCCTGGCCGGAGCCGCCCTGACTCACGCCCGGCGCCAAACGGCCGAGGGTGACTGTCGACTCCACCTGCCCGAAGGCGCCCGGGGTGTGGTGTCGGGGTGGTTCGAGACGGTGGCCGGGCCCGGAGCTCGTCCCTTTCGCCTCGTGGACGGGCTCGGGTGCCACGGAGAGGTGCGCGTCCTGTGGTGGCCACCGAACTCGAGGCGGCCGGGGGCGGGGCAGCCCGTTACGGCCACGGCCCGCTGGCAGCGCTCGCCGCGGCGGGAGGCCCAGAGGCCTCAATTCGCCGGGGTGCTCGTTCTCGATGACGTGCGGACCGGCGTGGAGCCCCTCGGATTTCGGGGCGCTCGTGCCCGTGCCCGCCTCCGCGGCCGGGTCGAGACCTGGATCCGACAGCTCTTTCCCGACACCTGGCCGGTGGCTTCGGCCCTCATCCTCGCCCGAAAGGAGGGACTGGACCCCGAGGTCCGGGAGTCGTTCGCTCTGGCCGGAATTTCGCACCTGTTGGCGATCTCCGGCTTCCATGTGGGCGTGGTGGCACTGGTGGTGAGCGTGCTGGTTCGGGGCGTGGGCGTCCCGCCGAGACCAGCGCCGGCTGTGGCGACGCTGGTGACGTGGCTGTACGTGGCCTTCATCGGATTTCCCGACGCGGCCTCGCGGGCCGCCCTGATCCTCACGCTCATCTCGGTGTCCCGGCTGCGGGCCCGGCCCGCCGGTGCCCTCGGGGCGATCGCCAGCGCGCTCCTGATCCTCGTACTTCAGGATCCCTTCGCCCTGGGCCGGCCGGGCTTCCAGCTTTCGTTCGCCGGCGCCCTCGGGCTCGTGACGGCTGCGCCTCCACTGCGGAGGGCTCTGGGGGTGGGGTGGCTTCGCCGGGCGCCGAGGTCTCTCCGGAATGGCGTGGCGGCCGGGGTGGCGGCGACGCTCTTCACGCTGCCCTTCGTCGCCTGGCACTTCGGGAGGGTGTCGGTCGTGGGCATCGTCACGACGCTGCTGGCCACCCCCCTGGTCGCTGCGGCCATCCCGGGTCTCCTGGCCACCCTCAGCGTCTATGGCACCTTTCCGCACCTGGCCCGCTTCCTGGCAGGCGGCACGGACGTCCTGCTCCGGGGGGCTCGAAGGTCTCGCCGGAACCATGGGATCTCTCCCCGGGGCCTCCGTGTGGGTGGGAGACGCGACTCTCGTCGGTTGCGTAGCTGGAGGAGTCCTCGGTGCGGCGTGGGTGCGAGCGACTCCGGAGCGATTGAGACCCTGGGTAAGGCGCGTCGTGGTGATCCTGGTCATGGCGGTGGGGGCGGGTGCCGCGCCTCTGGTGGAGAAGAGCCTGGGCCATGGAACGCTCGAGATCGTCTTCCTGAGCGTAGGGCAAGGCGACGCGGTGGCCATCCGCTCCCCCGCGGGTCGTTGGGTGCTCGTGGATACCGGCCCGAGGGGACGTTCCTGGGATGCGGGCGCCCGGGTCGTGCTTCCCTACCTCCGTCGTCGCGGAGTGGATCGCCTGGAAGCGCTCGTCCTCACCCATCCGGACCTGGATCACATCGGTGGCGCAGAGGTCATCGCAGAGGCGTTCGATCCACGCTTCATCATGGATCCGGCTCAGGCGGCGGGAAAGGACGCGTACGTGGATGTCCTCGAGGTGGCCACGGCCAAGCGGATTCCGTGGATCGAGGCTCGCCGGGGCTTCGTTGTGGAGCTCGACGGCGCGAGGCTCGAGGTTCTCTACCCCGACGGTCCCACCACTGTCCCTAGTGGCAAGAGCAACTCCAACGCCCAGTCCGTGGTGGTCCTCGTGCGCTACGGGGCCTTCGAGGCGCTTCTTACGGGAGACGCGCCCACGGAGGTGGAGGAGGCGCTACTGCCGGATCTTCCGGGCGCCCTGGAGGTGCTCAAGGTGGGTCATCACGGGTCCACCACTTCCACCTCTCCCCAGCTGCTGTCCCGAGCATCGCCGGAGCTGGCAGTGATCTCCGTAGGTGCTCGGAACCGGTACGGGCATCCACACGCCACGGTAGTGGAGCGCCTCAGGGGCGCGGGCGTCCGGGTGTTACGGACGGACGAGAGAGGGCACATTCGGGTCCGAGCCCGGAGGGGAGGGCTCTACGAGGTTCACACACAGCGGTGAGGCGACGCGAGTCCGTCTGACCCATCCTGCAAGAATCAACCTAGTCCCAAGCCCATGGCGTACCCGACAGCCCCGCCCAGGGGCTTGGAGACGGTCTTGCGTGCTCCGAGCTGCGCGCCTCGTTTGGCCTTTCGGGCCATCCGACCACGAGGTAGATGTCGAAGCCGTACGCCATGAGCGCTCCGGCTAGGGGGCGCCAGGCGTTGCCGGCGGGCTCGATGGCCACCTCGACGCGGTCGGCCTCCGAAAGGATCTCCTTGAGGCGGTGCACCCCTTCAAACGTTCGGGCAACGGACAGGGTGCGGCGTCTACCTCTGCTGAGCGAGGTGATGCGGCTTGGAGGGCTCTCCTACTCGAAGGCGCGGGCGCTCACGCGGGTCACGACGGCGGGGAACGAAGAAGAGTTGATAGGCTTCGCCCAGCACGCGACGGCGTCGCATGTGGAGACGCTCGTACGGACATGGCGCCGGGTCGACCACATGGAGGAGCAGCACGAGGAGCGCGAGCGGCATCGGTCTCGATTCTTCACGGTCCGTCCCGATGTGGACGGCATGTCGTCGTCCGGGGACGGCTCGATCCCGAGGTGGGCGCGTTGCTGACCAGGGCCCTCGAGGTGGCCGGGGAAACGAGAGGATGGAGCTCGGTATCGATCCCCTGGACATCGACGCCTCTGTGGGATGGTGAGTCCTTCGACCTGGGCATGGCGATCGAGATGTTCCGGAATGTGTGATCCTCGGGGGGCGATGCCTGCCCAGGAGGCCGCCCCGTCCAAGGCATCCCCAAGCCCTCATCGGTCGTTGACCAGACCAGGGCCCCGGTTATCTTGGCCTCACGCAGTGTCCAGATCCGACTTCGATCCGTGAGGCCATGCCGGGAAACACCGTCGTCACACTCGAGCGACACATCGTCGAAGAGGAACGGAGCCATCCAGAGGCCACCGGAGCCTTCAGTAACATCCTCCACTCGCTCACGCTGGCGGCGAAGATCATCTCGAGAGAGGTGAACAAGGCCGGTATCGTGGACATTCTCGGTGGCACGGGCACGACCAACGTCCAGGGGGAGCGTGTCCAGAAGCTCGATCTCTACGCCCAGGACTTGATCTATATGGCCATGGGCCATACGGGGACGCTCTGCTGCATGGTCTCCGAAGAGTCCGAGGACATCCTCCCCATCCCCGCCGAGTTTCCCAAGGGCGACTATGTCCTGATCTTCGATCCGCTGGACGGCTCGTCGAACATCGACGTCAACGTCTCCATCGGCACCATCTTCTCGATCCACAGGAAGATCTCAGGGGGCGAGGACGGGACTCTCCAGGACTGTCTTCAGGCCGGTTGCCAGCAGCTCGCCGCGGGATACGTCCTATACGGCTCGTCCACGATGCTCGTCTACACCAGCGGCAACGGAGTTCACGGCTTCACCCTGGACCCGTCCATCGGCGAGTTCCTCCTGAGCCACCGGAACATCATGATCCCGGACCCGCCCAGCCTGATGTACTCCATCAACGAGGCCTACTATCCACGCTGGTCCAGGAGGCAGCAGTGCCTCATGCAGCACCTGAAGGGCCTCGACGGGGAAGGCTCGGCCTCCTTCAGCTCCCGGTACATCGGTTCGTTGGTTGCCGACTTTCACCGCACCCTCCTCAAGGGGGGAATCTTCATGTACCCGGCCGACACCAAGAGCCCGCAGGGGAAACTGCGGCTCTTGTACGAAGCGGCGCCCATGGGGATGATCTGTGAGCAGGCCGGCGGAAGGGCTTCGGACGGCCAGAATCGCATCCTGGACCTCACTCCCGAGACGCTGCACCAGAGAACCCCGTTGTACCTGGGATCCAGTGACATCGTGGCCATGGCGGAGCGCTTTTTGGCGGAGACCTCAGAAATCTGAGGGTTCTCGGGTTTCTGAGGCCTTTCGGACGTTGTTCGGAGGGTCGAAACCCTGCATAAACACTGGACGATCTCCGGATGTGGCTGTGGCACCATCCTTGCTTTTCCGCCACTGAACCGAGGGCTCAGGACGCTGCGACGACGACTGCCGGGGGTGTCCCCAATAACTGTATCCCCGACGGTGGTCCCGGCGGTCCCATGGACGGCGTCTATACCTTTGGCGGCACGTTGTTCAATCAGGCCGGAGGCCAAGCGACCGCGCAGACAGTGAGCATTCTGCAGGATCTCACGGATCCTCTCATCACGGCGAATATCTCGCCTTCGCCGGTGCTCACCGGTGGCTCGCTGGCGACCTTCAGCGGCGCGGTGAGTGACAACCACGAGCTGGGGTCGACGAACTTTACGTTCGACTACGCCGGAACTGGTACGGGTGATTGGTTGCCGTACGGTCCCGACGCCCCGATCGGTGACGGCGATGCTTGGGATGGTGCCTATACCACCTCGGCCAACCCGTCGGTGACGGTGAACTTCGTCGCGGGCGTACAGCTGACGGACGGCGCCGATCTTCCGGTCGGCCTCATGAACATCATGACGAACGTGCGCACCATCGCCATCGACATAGCCGGAAACCCGTCGGTAGCGGTTTCCAACAACATCAATCCTGGGACGATCAACCTGGGTACGGCGCCGGTCGACTACGCAGGCGCGGGGATCCTCGCACCGGGTTGGCTGATCACTGAGCCGGCCGCTGCCGTCTCCATCTGTAACGGTGAGGACCCTGGGGCCGAAGAAGACTGCGTGGACGATCTCATGTTCGAAAGGACTGTCGACATAGAGGTCGAAGTTACCGGCCTATCGGGTTCGTTCCCGAACCCGTTCCTGAACGGTCGTATCTACTTCTACATGGTGGACCCCATTACCGCCGAGAACATCCTCCTCGCTGACCTCTCCGGCAACGCGGCATCGTTGACGGACGTTGGGGTTCGCACCTACCAGTGGACGTACACCCTAACGCTGGCCGACGTCACTGATATTGTTGACCTGACCGTCCTCACGGTGTTCGCGATCGGCGTGAACGCCGACGGCGAGGGTCTGCGGTTGACCGACAACGTCAATATCACCGTTAGGGACGGCCTCTAATCCAGTCCCCGCTTCGGCGGGACCAACCCCCCGCCCGGCCTCGGCCGGGCGGGGTTTTTTTTTGGGGGCAGGGCGGTGGCCGTGACACACGGTCACGGCCGCCGCCCTGCCCGATGCACGCTGCTTGGGCCTTGAGAGTGAGGCCGGCCGGCCGGTACCCTTACAAACGCTTGCTTTGGTCCTATACTGTGGCCAGTGTTGTGGTCGAGTGTTGTCGGGAGGACGAAGGAACCCTCCGCAAATGGAGAGATCGATGAGACCCCTGCGTCTTGCAGGTGTCATGTGGCTGGCCGCGCTTAGCTCGACTGCCTGTGTCGGTGGGGGCGACGGCGATGGCACGATCGTGCCCCCTGTTGTCATCTCCGGGACCGTGAGTGGCACGGTCACCGTCGAGGGCACCGGGCTGGTGGGCGTGACCATCAGGCTGGTGGGCGCTGCCTCTCAGTCGGCGACGACTGGCCCGGGCGGTACCTACTCGTTCTCCAACGTCCCGGCCGGGACCTACGGAGTGCAGGTCAGCGGGGGCCCTGCTGACGTGACGTTCGCTACGATGTCGAGGGTCGTGACCATCTCCGCGAGTGGCCAGGTGGTCACCGCGGACTTCAGCGGTAACTACATCCGCACGTCGAGCATCCGGGGCAGCATCACCTCCGGAACCGGCGCCGGCATCGTGGCGACGGTGAGCCTGACCGGTGTCGAATCCCGCTTGGGTGGTTCGGACACGAGCGGCATGTTCGAGTTCACTGATCTTCGGGCTGGAAACTACACCGCGACGATCTCGGACTTCGGCACGGCTGACTTCACTCTCACCTCGCGCGACGTGTCGGTGGCGGTGGGCCAGAGCGCCAACGTGGCCTTCGTCGGCACGGTCGAGGAAGTCACCACGTCCGCTACGGTCACCATCTCGTCAATCACGGTCACTGGTACGGCGGGCCTGACGGTTGTTCTGACCGCAGTCGTGGGCCCCATCGATGTCAACCTCACCATCGACGAGGGCACGGAGAGCATCACAGAGGCCGCCGTACTGCTGGACGGCGTCGTGGTGGGCACGCAGAGCTTCTCCACGGGTGCTCCGGCAGAGGACGGGCCAGGGGGCGCAATCCGGACCGCCACGATTCAGATCAACACGGCCGCCTTCGCTGCCGACGGCACTCCCACGCACACCAACGGCCCCAAGGTGGTGTCCGCTCAGGTCACCACGACAAACGGTGCCGGAGGAACGAGCACCGCTACGGCCGCATCGAGCGTCAACCTGACGTTTGCGAATACCAACACCTTCGCAGCCACCGTCGAGGCGACCAACACCGCCGTGGGGGGCAACGGGCTCGGGTACTATGGCGGCAGTCTGACGACGACCCTCGTGCCGGTCATCTACGACGGCCTGACGGTCAGAGAGGTAACGACTACGTTCTCGAATGCCGGAGCCGGTCCGGTGGCGGTCGTCACCGACCCGAGCGGACCCTCGTTCGGGACCCTCTATTCGCTCTTAGGCTATCAGACGCCTGCCGCAGCCTTGGGAACCGAGACCATTACGATCACCGCGGCCCGCTACATTGATGGCACTGCCTTCGATCCGACCGGTGCCATCTTGCCGTTGGCCGTCAGCGGGGCGACGGGCATGTCGATCGACAATGTCGCCCCACCGGCCATCGCGTTCGTACTGACGGATCAGGCCAGCGGGGCCACGAGTCCCATGTGCTGCTCGAACAACTGGGTGAACGACAGTTATGCCCTGGGGACCGACGCTTTCGAGGCTGCCGCGGTCGACAACGTAGATGGAGTAGGCGGGGTGGAAGTGACGTACCACATGGGGCTTTTGACGGAGTCCCTGCTCTCCATTGCCTCACGTCCGGCCATTACGACGGTAGGAGAAGCAGGACTGGCGGTAACCACACTTAATACAGTGTATTCGCCTGTGGCGGTCGTCACCGATGCTCTGGGTAGCCAGAGGATAAACGGATTGGCCGCTTCAGCGGACAACCCGTCGATCTCCACCGTGGGCTTGGACAATGACCCGCCGACGGGGGAGGATGTCACCGGGTGGCGGACGAGACCATCTACAACCTCCCCGCGGGCGCGACGGGTGCGACCATCACGTTCACAGGCATTGAGGATCGGTCGGGCTTCTCCGCCGCACTGCTTCGGGCCGAGATGACCATAGACCCCGTTCCAGCGGCTCTCGACGGGCCGTACGTCATCGGGCTCGAAGAGGAGGACGGTGGCGCGGTCAACATCGCAATGACGGTGGCGGCGTGCGGCGCGTCCGTACCGGCGGCTCAGGACGCTGCTGTCCCCAATAACTGCGTCCCGGATGGCGCGGCCGGTCCTGCGGACGGTTACTACACGTTCACCGGGAGCCTTATCGACCAGGCCGGCAACGCGGCGACGACGTTCACGAGGATGATCCTGCAGGATCTGACGGCTCCACTTATCACGGCGAATGTCGCTCCCTCGCCGGTGCTCACCGGCGGTTCACCCGCGACGTTCGGCAGTGCGGTCAGTGACAACGTCGATCTCAAGGGTACGAACTTCACGTTCGACTTCGCCGGCGGGGCCGACTGGATGCCCTTCAGTGCCGATGCCGTTGCGGGTGACGGCACACCCTTCGACGGTGCTCACACGACCACGGCCAGCTCATCCACGACAATCGACTTCGTTAGGGGGCTGGAGCAGGTCACCGGTGCTGATCTCCCAGCCGGTGGCATCGCGACCGTAACGAATGTGCGCGCCATCGCTGAGGACATGGCCGAGAACGTCTCGGGGGCGGTCTCCAACAACATCAATCCCGGTACGATTACGGAGCTGCCGGTCGGATTCGGAGCGGCGGGGATTCTCGCACCCGGCTGGCTGCTAACGGATCCCGCCGCCAACGCGGACCTCTGTGACGGCACGGGTGGGGATGACGATACTTGCGGTGATGGCGCGCCGGGGGTAAGCCCAGTCGGAGCGGAACCGTCTTTGACGTTGACGGCGGAAGTCAGCGGTGCATCGGGGACGTTCGCCAACCCGTTCCTGAGCGGGCACGTCTTCTTCTACATGGTCGACCTCGCCGGCAACAATGTCCTCCTCGCCGACGTTCCCGCCAACTCGGCGGCGCTAAACGATTCGGGCGCGGCCCGGACGTATACCTGGACGTACGAGCTCACGTCGGCTGACGTCGCTGGGCTCAACGGAAACACCATCCAGACGTTCGCGATCGGTGTGAATAGTGACGGGGACGGCTTGCAACTAGCCGACTTGGCGATTGACGTAGTCGTAGGTACCTGATCGTTACCCGCCTTGGTGGGACCCGTCCCCTCCTGCCCGGGTTGGAGCGGGCGGGGGGGGGGGGTCGGCGCTACCCCCCCTCGATCCCCACGATCTCCTCGTCCACAGCGGCGATCAGCTCGTCCTTCCCGTCCCGATGCAGGAACGCCGACTCGAAGCCCATGCGGGCCACCTGCCTGAGTTCTTCCCACGTGAAGCCCAGGTGCTCGTGGGCTTTCCAGTACTCGGGTAGACCCTCCCGGGTGTGCAGGATGGGCGAGTAGCGAACCTCCGCGTATCGTACGTTCTCGCGGGCGTTGTCCTCCGCCAGCTCGAAGGCCACCCGCTCCAGGGCGTCGGCGTGCTGCATGACCGCCAGGGTGACTTCGAACTTGGCCAGGTACTCCTCGAGATTGCGGGTATCCTCGGCCAGCATGGTCTCAGCCAGCTCGGCGGGATCGGTGCTGGGTAGGTCCTTCCCAGACAGCTCACCCAGCTCGATGAGGGTCTCGGGACGGAGGCTGCCGTCCAGGTGCACGTGGAGCTCTGTCTTGGGAAGCCGTTCCAGGAGCTCCCGGGTGACCTTCACCGGCACCAATACCGATCTCTCATCGGTTACAGGCCATTAGCAGTTGATAGGGTGGTTGCCGGGTACGTATCCCTTGTCCACATCCACCAGCGGCGCTGCGTAGTTGCCGGAGAAGCAGGCGTCGCAGAATGATCCGTGCTCGGCCACGACCGACAGCATTCCCTCCAGCGACAGATAACCCAGGGAATCCGCTCCCAGCGTCTCGGCGATCTCGCTCGGGCTCAACTGCGAGCCGATGAGCTCCTCGTGGCTCGGCATGTCGATCCCGTAGAAGCAGGGGAAGCGCACGGGAGGGCTGCCGATGCGGAGGTGGACCTCCTTGGCCCCCGCCTGGCGGATGAACTTCACCAGGCTCTTGCTCGTCGTGCCCCGGACCAGGGAGTCATCCACCACGACGACCCGCCGGCCCTCGAGCACTTCGCGGACAGGGTTGTACTTCATGCGCGCGCCGAAGTCGCGGTCCGCCTGGGAGGGCTTGATGAACGTGCGACCCACGTAGTGGTTGCGGAGGAGCCCCAGCTCGTAGGGGATTCCACTGGCCTCGCTGTAGCCCAGGGCCGCCGAGTTCGCGCTGTCCGGCACGGCGATGACCGCGTCGGCATCCACCGGGTGCTCGGCGGCCAGTTCCCGTCCGAAGCCCCGGCGGGCGCGGTCCACGGAGATCGTCCACAGGCGCGAGTCGGGTCGGGCGAAGTAGACGAGCTCGAAGATGCACGGAGCCTTCTCCTGGGCCGGCGAAAGGCTGGGGAGGCTCCGAACCGACTCGCCCTCGATCTTGAGCACCTCTCCCGGATCCACGTCCCTCACGTATTCGGCTCCGAGAATGTCCAGGGCGCACGTCTCACTGACGACCACGTGCCCACAGTCGAGCTTGCCCAGGACAAGGGGTCTGTATCCCCGCGGGTCCCGGACCGCGTAGAGGGTGTTGCCCACGGTGAGGGCTAGAGAGAAGGCACCTTCCAGATGGCTGAGGGCGTCGTTGACCTGGGTGTCGACGTTGTCGCGCCGGGAGCGCGCGATTAGATGGACGATGACTTCCGAGTCCGACGTGGTCTGGAAGATGGCGCCCTCGCTGACGAGCCGGCTTTTCAGGTCGTGGGCGTTGGTCAGGTTGCCGTTGTGGGAGACGCCCAGATCGCCCTCGGCGTACCGGACCACGATAGGCTGGGCGTTCAGCGCCCTGCTGCCTCCGGCGGTGGAGTAACGCACATGCCCGATCGCCGTGCGACCGGGAAGCTTGATGAGGGACTCGGCGTCGAACACGTCGCCCACGAGCCCCACATCCTTGTAGACACGGGCCTCTCCGTCGGAGATGGCACAGATGCCCGCGGACTCCTGACCCCGGTGCTGGAGCGCATAGAGCGCCAAGAACGCCAGCTCCGCGGCGCCTTCGATCCCGCTGATGCCCACCACCCCGCACTCCTCACGGGGCCTCTCGTCGAGGTGAGTCGCTACGATGTCGACAGGCCTACCCACGACGGGGAGTGGCTTTGCGGTCACGTCTGGCTAGCTCCATCCATCAAACGAGGGATCGCACCGAAGAATAGTTCCGAGAGGGTCTCCACGTCGACCTCCAACGTCACGCTCCTGCCCTCCACCCGGAAGCCCTCATCCGCCGCCACCACGTGTCCGATCTGCCGGCAGGGCACTCCGTGCTTCTTCGCGAGGCCCAGGGCGTCGTCCACCGAGCGGGCGTCGCACGACACCACGATCCGACCCTGCGCCTCTCCGAACAGAAGGGGCAGGGGGGAGAGGGAGTCGTGGAGGGCGACGTGGACGCCCATGGGCGAGCCGCCCCGTCCGAGGGCGCTCTCGGCCAGGGCGCAGGCAAGCCCGCCCTCGGACAGGTCGTGGGCCGAGCGCAGGAGACCCTTCTGGATCATGGCCAGCACGGCGTGCTGGAGCCGGCGCTCCGCCAGGAGATCCACCGACGGCGGCTCGCCGGCCACCAGCTTCTCCATGACGTAGAGATACTCCGACGCGCCCAGCTCCTCAGTGTTGTCACCCAAGAGGATGATGGCGTCGCCTTCCTCTTCGAATGCGAGGCGCGTGAGGTGGGAGACATCCTCCACGATGCCGACCATGCCGATGACCGGGGTCGGGTAGATGGCGACTCCGTCGGTCTCGTTGTAGAAGGAGACGTTGCCCCCCGTCACGGGAGTCTCGAAGAGCTTACAGGCATCGGCCATGCCCAGCACCGCTTCGCGGAACTGGTGGTAGATGTGAGGCTTCAGAGGGCTCCCGAAGTTCAGGTTGTTGGTCACCGCCGTGGGCAGCGCGCCGACGCACACCAGGTTCCGTGCCGCCTCGGCCACGGCCGCCATGGCGCCTACACGAGGGTGCAGGTAGACGTAGCGCCCATTGCAATCCGTCGTGGCCGCGACAGCCCTGCGGGTGCCCCGCAGGCGCACCACACCGGCGTCTGCACCAGGTCGGATGGCGGTGCCCGTCCGGACCGTCGTGTCGTACTGGCGGTACACCCAGCGCTTCGACGCGATGTTGGGCGACGCCATGAGCTTCAGGAACGCCTCCGTCTGGTCCGAATCGGCGTCGACGAAGGGCGACAGGTCCATGCAGCGAAGCTCCTTCACCTCTTCGGACTCGATGCCCTCCCGCTCGTAGGTGGGGAACCCCTCCGTGAGGGGGAGGGAAGGAATTTCAGCCACGACCCGGCCTTCCTCCATCACGCGGAAGAGCCCGTCGTCGGTGACCCTTCCGATCTCCTCGGCCTCGAGCTCCCACTTGTTCAGGATCTCCTTCACGGCGTCTTCCTGCCCGGCCTTGGCCACGACCAGCATGCGCTCCTGCGACTCGGAGAGGAGGATCTCGTAGGGTGTCATGCCCCGCTCCCGCACGGGCACGCGGTCCATGTCGATCTCCACACCGTTCCCCGAGCGGCCGGCCATCTCCGAGGCGCTCGACGTGATGCCTGCGGCGCCCATGTCCTGGATGCCGGTGATGTGGCCGCTCTGGATGAGCTCCAGGCTCGCTTCCAGGAGCAGCTTCTCGGTGAAGGGGTCGCCCACCTGGACCTGTGGGCGACTGGCCTGGGAGTCTTCGCTGAGCTCCTCCGAGGCGAACGTCGCTCCATGGATCCCGTCACGGCCCGTCCTCGCCCCGACGGTCATGAGCGGGTTACCCACGCCCTCGGCCTCGCCCTTGATGAGGTCTTCCGTCTTCATGAGCCCGAGGCACATGGCGTTCACGATGGGATTGCCCTCGTAGCCCTCGTCGAAGAAGACCTCTCCACCGATGTTTGGGATCCCGACGCAGTTGCCGTAGTCCCCGATCCCCTTCACGACGCCCGAGAAGAGGTACCGGACCCGTCCGCTGTCGAGATTGCCGAAGTGCAGCGAGTCCAGGACGGCGATGGGCCGGGCACCCATGGTGAAGACGTCCCTCAGGATGCCACCGACCCCGGTGGCCGCACCCTGGTAGGGCTCGACGGCGGACGGATGGTTGTGGGACTCGATCTTGAAGGCCAGAGCCAATCCGTCGCCCACCTCGATGACGCCTGCGTTCTCGCCGGGGCCCTGGATCACCCACGGGGCTTCCGTGGGAAGGAGACGTAGGAGTCGCTTGGAGTTCTTGTATCCGCAGTGCTCGGACCACATGGCGCTGAACACGCCCAGCTCCGTGAAAGTGGGCTCTCGCCCCAGGATCTTCACGATGCGCTCGTACTCCGAGGGGGAGAGTCCGTGCTCTTCGACGAGCTCGGGTGTGATGGTCGGATCCCCGTCGCGGGGTGCGGGGGTCGACCCCGGAGGGGTGCCGTTATGCTCCGATCTGTCGCTCAAGTTTCGGCTGGGTCCGCTCGGTATGGGTTGGGGGGTTGGTTGAGCTCACGCGGTGCCTACCGGCGAGAGGTGCGCCAGGAGTGCCTCGAAGAGGCCGAGCCCGTCCACGGAGCCCAGGATCTCCTCCACGGCTCTTTCGGGGTGGGGCATCATCCCCATGACGTTGCCCTCTTCGTTGAGGATGCCGGCGATGCTGCGGGCCGATCCGTTGGGATTCGCACCAGTGGTCGTCTCGCCCGAGGTGTCCACGTACCTGAAGAGGACGCGGCCTTCTCGTTCGAGTCGGTCCAGGGTCTCCTCGGCGGCGTGGTAGTTCCCCTCGGAGTGGGCGATGGGCATCCGCAGGATCTGCCCGATATGGTAGTCCCGCGTGAAGATCGTGGCATCACTCTCCATCCGGATCAGGACGTCCTGGCTCGCGAACAACAGTGAGATGTTGCGGAGCAGGGCGCCCGGGAGGAGCCCGGCCTCGCACAGCATCTGGAACCCGTTGCAGATCCCCAGCACCGGACCGCCGGATGCGGCGAAGGCCTTAACGGCGTCCATGATGGGGCTCATTGTGGCGATGGCTCCGGCTCGTAGGTAATCCCCGTAGGAGAAGCCCCCAGGGAGCATGACGGCATCCACGTCGCCCAGCTTTACCTCCCGATGCCACACGAACTGGGGGCTTCCACCGACCAGCTGTATGCACTTGTAGAGGTCGTAATCGCAGTTGGAGCCCGGGAAGGTGACGATGGCGACCTTCATGCCGGTATCTCCGCCGTGGGCGCCTCCCGCACCTCGATCTCGAAGTCCTCGGTCACGGGGTTGGCCAGGAGCCGGTGGCACATGGCCTCCCCACGTTCGCGGGCGTCCTCTTCCGAGGAAGCTTCCACGTCCAGGTAGAGGATCTTCCCGACGCGCACGTCCTGTACGCCTTCATAGTCCAGCGAATGCAGGGCGTGCTGGATGGCTTGCCCTTCCGGGTCCAACAGCCCAGGGCGAGGAACCACTCGAATCTCCAAGCGAAAACGCGTCACGCTTCGCTCTCCGTGTCAGGGGGTTGCACGTGTGTGGGACTCTGCTGGTACCGCTTCTGAGCCAGCTCTCCGTAGTCCAGGGCCCGTACCTCTGCGCCCGCCTCGTCTAGCACGTCCAGGAGCGGGTCCCGCTCGGGGAGACGCTCCAGAAGCCCGTGGATCACCGACCCCATGAGTCCCCACATCGTGTAGCCGAGGAGCATGGGGAAGAAGTAGTAGGCCGGGAAGGCGATGGCGACGAGAACATTTCCGAAGAGCCACAGCGAGTTCAGAATCCCTTTCCTCGTCCGGAGGCCGATCTTCGGAACGAGGGCGTACGGGATGTTGCTGAGCATCAGGGCGCCCAGGACGATGAGCAGGATTCCCATGATCCGCGGCCAGGGCATGCTCGCCAGGTAGGTCTGGAAGAACGGGGTCTGGCTGAACGGATAGAACGTCGCCAGGATCATGCCCGGCGTCGGAGAGGGGAGGCCATGGAAGTGCGCCTTTGCCTCTCCGCCCTGCTCGACGTTGAAGCGGGCCAGGCGGACGACCACGGCCATCACGTACACGAGGGGGAGCATCCAGCTCCAGTTCCCGTCCGAGAAGTAGAGCGTGTACATGATGAAGGCCGGCGCCACACCGAAGGAGATGGCGTCCACCAGGGAGTCCAGCTCCCCTCCGAAGGCCGATCCGGTCCTGGTGAAGCGCGCGATGCGCCCGTCCAGCAAGTCCGTCACGGCAGCCCACACGATGAACCAACCGGCCCACTCGAAGTCACCACGGGTGGCCGCCACGATGGCGTAGAACCCGAAGAACAGGTTGGCCATGGTGAAAGCCGACGGGAGGATTATGATTCCCCTCTGGAGCCTCGTGCCGGCCCTCGGACGGTCGATCATGCCTTTGCCTCCTGTGAGCCGGCCTGGGCCTTGTGTGTGCTGGCCTGGTCCCTCACATGGGCGAAGACCGTGGCCCCACCCACGACCTTGTCGCCCATGGCGCAGGACAGAGGCCAGTCGATGGGGATGAACAGATCCACCCTGGAGCCGAACCTGATGAGCCCGATGCGGTCGCCGCGCTGCACCACCTCACCCTTCTCCGGATAGGTAACGATCCGACGTGCGATCAGCCCCGCGATCTGCCTCACCAGGACGCCTCCCCACTGAGTGCTCAGCCCCAGGGACGACTGCTCGTTGGCCTCGCTCGCCTTGGGGTGCCACGCCACGGCGTACTTCCCGGGACGATAGTCGCGTTGCGTGACTCTGCCCGAAACCGGGGCCCGCTGAACGTGGACGTCAAAGACGCTGAGGAAGATGGTGATACGCCGGCATCGGCCCTCGAAGAAGGACGGCTCGTCCACCTCCCGGATGTCGATGATCTTTCCGTCGCCGGGGGCCAGAACGACGCCCCCGCCCGCGGGGACCAGACGTTCCGGGTCCCGGAAAAAGTAGAAGACGAACCCGGCGAGCACCGTGAGCATTCCGGCAGGGACGGCCACCCAGGCGTCCCAGATGGGAACGGCGGCCCAAGCCAGCGCGGCCACGATCGACCCTGCCAGCATGAATGGATAGCCTTCCCGCGCGAACCTCATGGGGTCCTTTCGGTCCTCCGGCAGTCAGCCGAAGCGAGGGGGCTCGAAGGCATCGAGCTCTGTTCCGGTCAGACACCGGAAAATCTCCAAGTACCTCGTTGAAGTGGCGTCGACGACGTGATCGGGCAAGTCGGGCGGCGGTGGCGACTTGTCCCAGTCGAGTTTGCCCAGGAAGTCGCGGACGGGCTGCTTGTCCAGGGATCGCTGGCTCTGCCCCGGCACGTAGCGGTCTGCCGGCCAGAAGCGGGAGGAGTCCGGCGTGAGCACCTCGTCAATGAGGAGGAGCCGGCCGTCCCGATAATACCCGAACTCGAACTTGGTGTCCGCCAGGATGATCCCCCTCTTCTCGGCCAACGTCACGCCGTGGCCGTAGACTGCGAAGGACAGCTCCCGCAGCCGGTTTGCGACCTCTCCTCCCAACCGCTCGATCACACCCGAGAAGGGGATGTTCTCGTCGTGGCCGGTCTGGGCCTTGGTCGCCGGCGAGAAGATGGGCTGCTCCAGCCGGCCGCTCTCCACCAGCCCTTCAGGAAGCGGCTCCCCGGCCAGGGTACCGGATGCAAGGTACTCCTTCCACGCCGAGCCCGAGATGTAGCCCCGCACCACACACTCCACGAGCACCGGCTCGGTTCGGTGCACCAGCATGCTGCGGGCGGCCCACGCCTCTCTCGAGTCGCCGAGGGGCGGGACCCGGTCCACGATCTCGTCGGGGTCGACGCTGATGAGATGGTGGTCGATCTGGTCAGGGAGGGAGTCCAGCCACCAGGCCGTGAGCTGCGTGAGCACCTCTCCCTTGCGAGGAATCGGCTGGGGGAGGATCACGTCGAAGGCGCTCACGCGATCGCTCGCCACCATCAAGAGGAGGTCGTCTCCGGCGTCGTATACGTCGCGGACCTTGCCCTGCTGGACGAGGGGCAGGCGTAGCTGTGACTGTGCCACAGCCATGGCGTCAGACCCGGACATCGGGTTCTCCCAGGCGCTCGTTGGCGCCGGCTTCAAGGCGTTCCAAGGCCGGCTGTACCCACTCGGCCAAGAAGCGGTCCACCTGCTCGGGGGCCCGCCCCACGAAGCGGGCGGGCTCGGAGATCTCTCGGAGATCGGACAAGGTCATCCCGAACGCGTCGTCACCCGCGATACGCTCCAGCAGATCGGCCTCCGCCCCTTCCTCCTTCATGCGCCGGGCGGCCTCGAGGGAGTGCCGTCGGATACTCTCATGGAGCATCTGGCGGTCTCCTCCCGCGGTCGAAGCGTGCATGAGGATGGCCTCGGTCGCCATGAAGGGGAGATGCTCCTCCAGGTTGCGACGGATCACCCCGGGGTTCACGACGAGTCCCGACGCCACGTTCTCCACCAGCACCAGAATGGCGTCTAGCGCGAGGAACGAGTCCGGGATCGAGAGCCGCCGGTTGGCCGAGTCGTCCAGCGTGCGCTCCAGCCACTGGGTTGCCGCCGTGAACTGCGGATCCTGGGCCAGGACGATGACGTGGCGAGCCATGGCGCAGATGCGCTCGGCCCGCATAGGGTTCCGCTTGTACGGCATGGCCGACGAGCCGATCTGCTCTTCCTCGAAGGGCTCCTCCACCTCCCGTAGGTTGGCGAGCAACCGGAGGTCGTGGCCCATCTTGGACGCGGAGGCCGCCACGTTGGCCAAGGATCCCAGGATCTGAGCGTCGACTTTTCGGGTGTAGGTTTGACCCGTCACGCCGAAGCACTCCGCGAAGCCCATTCGGTGGGCAATGGCATGGTCGAGCGCGTCGACCCTTGAGGTGTCTCCCGCGAAGAGCTCAAGGAAGGACGCCTGGGTCCCAGTGGTGCCCTTCACGCCCCTGAAGCGCAGGGTCTTCAAGCGGAACTCCACCTCTTCGATGTCGAGGATGAAGTCCTGTAGCCATAGGGTGGCCCGCTTGCCCACCGTGGTCGGCTGGGCCGGTTGGAAGTGGGTGTAGCCCAAGGTGGGCAGGTCCTTGTGCGTGACAGCGAAGTCGGCGAGGCGCGCCACGCAGCGCACCAGCCGGTCCCGGATCAGGGTGAGGGCCTCCCGGTGGAGGATCAGGTCCGTGTTGTCTCCGACGAAGGCGCTGGTGGCCCCGAGGTGGATGACGCCCTTTGCCGCGGGCGCTACGTCGCCAAAGAGGTGCACGTGCGCCATGACGTCGTGCCGGAATCGGCGCTCGTACTCTGCGGCCTTCTCGAGATCCAGGTCGTCGAGCCCTTGTCGCATCTGGGCCAGAGCCTCCTCGGTGACTGGGAGGCCGAGCTCCTGTTGCGCCTCGGCCAGGGCTAGCCACAGGCGCCGCCAAGTTCCGTAGCGGTTGGCCGGAGCGAAGATGGCCTGCATCTCCGGGGAGGCGTAGCGCTCCCCGAGCGGATGGCCATAGCGATCGGCTGAGGAATCAGCCACGGGGCCGCCGGAAGGAGAGCTGCCTCACGATGAGTCCGCCGTTGCGCTCGATGTATACGGCCATGTTGCCCGATGCCCTCCGGAATATGCTCGCAGCCTGTTCGGCGGAGGTGACGCCCCCGCGGTTGATCTGGAGGATCACGTCGCCCGCCCGGAAGCCGATCCGACTTGCCAGCTGCGGCTCGATGGACAGGATGAGCGCTCCGCTCTCGTATCTGAGGTTCCTCTCGGCGCGGATCTGCGGGGTCACGGTGACGAGCTGCATCTGCTCCAGGGCGGTCACCCGGTCCGCCGAGAGCGAGGGTACCTCTTCAGATACCAGGGTCACGGCGCCCGATCGCCCCTCGACGCCCAGGGCGATGGACTCCCCGGCCTTGAGGTCCAGGAGCACGGATTCGAAGTCCAGAGGCGTATGGAGCGGCTGCCCGTCCAGGGAGGCGATGCGGTCGCCCCGCGAGATGCTGGCGCGTGCGGCCGGTGAGTCGGGAGACACGCTGGCCACCACGATCCCCTGCGTCCGGCCCCAGATGTCCTCGGCGCCGGCGTCCACCTCGAAGCCGAGCCACGCCTGTGTCGGCTCACCTGTGCGTATGAGGTCGTCGGCCACGCGGATGGCCCGATCGATGGGAATGGCGAAACCCAGACCCTCGCTTCCCCCACTCCGGGAGAAGATGGAGCTGTTGACTCCGATGACCTCACCGGCGGAGTTGACCAGTGGTCCGCCCGAATTTCCGGGGTTTATGGAGGCGTCGGTCTGGATCATCCCCAGATAGACGACGCGGTCGTCGGAATCCGGGATGATGTGCCTTCTAGTGGCACTGATAACGCCGGCCGTGACGCTGGGCTCCGAGTTGGAGAACAGGTTTCCGAAGGGATTCCCGATGGCCAGGGCCCACTCGCCGATGAGCAGCCCCTCCGACGTGCCCAGGCGGGCCACCGGGAGCCGGTCGCCCCGGATCCGGAGAACGGCCACGTCGGTGAGCTGATCCGTCCCCACCAGCTCGGCCTCGAAGTCGCGGCCGTCGGGGAGGGTGACCATGATGCGCTCCGCGCCCTGAATCACGTGATCGTTGGTGAGGATCACGCCGTCGTCACTGATTATGAAGCCCGATCCCAAGCCACGGCTGCGGCGGGTGTGGGGCATGGAAAACGGGTCGAAGAACGAGCGGGTGCGCACCTGCTCGGTCCGGAGGACATTCACGCTCACTACGGCCGGCGCCACCTCGGTGGCGGCTTCGACGATGGCCGTGGTCCGCGATTCGTCCAGCTGTCCGGAGCGCTCGGCGGCCGGCAGCTGCGGGGACGAAGCGAGAGGCGCTGAGGTGGCGGACGCCGGCAGAGCGGCTGCCGGTGCGGTCTCCGCGACGACCGCTGAGTCGGGGGCTTCCTCGGCGTTACAGGCCCCCGACGCCAGCGCCACGAGGGTGGCGACCAGTCCAGCGAGGGCTGATGGGCACCTCACTAAAGATCCCTTCCCAACTTCTTCCAGTCCACCAGGAACGCGTCCAGGCCGCGGTCGGTCAACGGATGCTTCAATAATTGATACAGCACCTTCGCTGGCAACGTGGCGCAGTCAGCGCCGATCATCAGGGCTTGCACCATGTGCTGGGGATGCCGGATGGACGCGGCCAGGATCTGAGTCTTGATCTCGTAGTTGTCGTAGATCTGGCGGATCTGCCCCACGAGCTCCATCCCGTCACCCGCGATGTCATCGACCCTTCCGACGAAGGGAGAGATGAACGTGGCTCCCGCCTTCGCCGCCAGCAGCGCCTGGGTCGGCGAGAAGCAGAGCGTCACGTTCACTCCGATGTCTTCACACTTGAGCGTACGGCACGCGACGAGGCCCGCCTCCGTGAGAGGGACCTTGACGACGATGTTGTCGTGGATCTTGGCGAGCCGTCTGCCCTGATCCACCATGCCCTCGGCGTCAAGCGCCACGACCTCGGCGCTCACCGGCCCCTCCACGGTCTGACAGATCTCCAGGAAGAGATCCGCCGGCTCGCGGTCTCCTCCTACCTTGGCCATGAGGGACGGGTTGGTGGTCACGCCGTCGATGAGGCCTGCGGCGTTGGCTCGGCGGATCTCTTCGGGGTCGGCGGTGTCGAGGAAGATTCTCATGTTCTTGTCGGTCAGGGCGTTGTCGTGGTGGCGTCCCCGGTCGTAGCAGCGGGCTCCGCCGGATACGCCACATGATGTAGAAAAAGGCCCTCGGGAGGCGCCGGCGGAGACGTCGCCAGGTCGTCGTCCGAATTGGCCAGCAGACGGCCCAGGTCGTCCAGCGGGCGACGTCCGCGCGCGATGTCCACCATCGTCCCCACGAGGTAGCGGACCATACGGTGAAGATAGCGGTTGGCGGTTATCCGAAACGAGAACCCGAGATCCTCCCAGGGCTCCCACTGTGACTCCCGGACCGTGCAGAGCTCACCATGCTCGGGTTGCCCGGACTTGGCGAAGGCCCTGAACGAGTGCTCTCCGGGAAGGAGGTCGGCGGCCTCACTCAAAAGGGTGGCGTCCACCTCGGTCGCCAGGGCCCAGCACCACGGACGGTGGAACGGAGACCGGCTCTCCTCCGAGACGCCGAGGCGATAGAGATACGTGCGGGCGACGGCATCGTAGCGCGGGCTGAAATCGGGGGCCGCCGGCTCGATGGTGTCGATCCGGATGTCGTTGGGCAGCACCGCGTTCAGCGCTTTCTTGAGCTTGGACGGTCCCCAGGGCTCGGGGAGGGACACGGCTGCCACCTGACCGGTCGCGTGGACTCCCCGATCGGTTCTGCCCGATCCCTCCACCGGGCGCCGGGCACCTGTAAGACGCTTCAGAGCCGCTTCGAGCTCCCCTTGAACGGTTCGCTCCTCACGCTGTATCTGCCAGCCGAAGAAGGCTGAGCCGTCATATAGCAGGATCAGCTTGAGGCGATTCACCCTCACGGATTCCACGCCCGGAAGGTAGAAAGGCCGCAACTGTTGTCAAGCGATGCCCGAAAGGTTGAATTGTAGCTGTATTCTGCCAGGGAAATAGTGCCCTCCGGCACGGGATTTCGTCCACGGAACATCATCTCGAATGAGCCAGAGCTCCCCTCGATCGTCACCGCTTTCAGACCTCCGAGACGTCCTTCACAAGCTCGCCGGCGGGGAGCACCTCACCGCCGCCGAGGCCGAGTTCTCGTTCGACGTCTTCATGGAGGGAAGTGCCTCGGCGGTGCAGATGTCCTCGCTTCTCACCGCGCTTCGAGTGAAGGGCGTGATCCCGGTGGAGGTGGCAGGTGGCGTGCGAGCCCTCCGCAAGGCCATGGTTGAGGTGGCCTCGGAAGCGACGGACCAGCTCATAGACACTTGCGGAACGGGGGGCGGGGCCGTCACCACCTTCAACATCTCCACAGCCGCCGCTCTCGTGGCCTGCGGGGCAGGGGCTCGCGTCGCGAAGCACGGGAATCGCTCCTTCACGTCCCGGAGCGGAAGTGCTGACGTTCTCGAGGCGTTAGGAGTACGCATCGAGCTGACCCCCGAAGAAATGGCCCTGGTCCTGAAGGAGGTCGGGCTGGTCTTCATGTTCGCCCCTCTCCTCCACCCGGCCATGCGGCACGTAGGGCCGGTCCGCAGGGAGCTCGGCTTTCCCACCGTGATGAACATCCTGGGACCCCTCACGAACCCCGCCCGGGTCGGCAGACAGCTGGTGGGCGTGGCGGATCCGTCCCTGGTAACGCTCGTGGTAGAGTCACTCCGGGAGCTGGGCCATACCCGTGCGCTGGTGGTGCACGGAGAGCCAGGGCTGGACGAGCTCAGTCCCATGGGCTCCACACGAGTGGCCGAGCTGGTGGACGGGTCGGTGAGCCAGCGTACGGTGAGACCCGGGGACTTCGGCATGGAGCTCTGCTCGGCCGAAGAGTTGGCGGGAGGCGAGCCCGACGAGAATGCCCAGGTCATAATGGCGGTGCTTCAGGGAGACGAGCATGGAGGCGCCAGGTCGGCCGTGCTGCTGAACGCGGGGGCGGCTATCTACGTGTCGGGTGCTGCCGACACGCTGGAGGAGAGCATCGACGCGGCCACGGAGGCCCTCGACAACGGCAGGGCTCTGGAAGCCCTGGACTTGCTACGAGCGGCTACGCGTGCGCCCTAGGGTCCCGTTACCAAAGTGTCTCGGCCAGTCGAGGGCACGGTGCATCCGTGGGCTCAGCGTTGGGACTCCTTACTGTAGCTTGCGCTACGCCGAGTCGTCCCGCCTTGATCCCACGGCGCCCCGACCCTCTTGGTGGCTCGCGAACTGCGGAAACGGAACCCTAGGGGACTGTCCGGCAAGCCCCCTTGTGTGTGGCCGCACCCCATCACTCGGACTAGTACTTGCGGATGACGCCCACGACGACGCCCTGAATCTGGACGTTGTTGGGATGCTCCACGATGGGTGGCATGGTAGGGTTGGCCGGCTGCAGCCGAATGCGGCCGTCGCTCTCGCGATAGAGCTTCTTGACTGTCGCCGAGTCACCGCCCACGAGTGCCACGACCATCTGCCCGTCGTCGGCCGCGTTCTGCGAGCTGACGACGATGTAGTCGCCGTCACGGATCTGCTCATCGATCATGGATTCGCCTTCGACCCGCAGCACGAAGTTCTCACTGCCGGCCCGTACCATGTCCGGCGGGACGGCCAAGGTCTCTTGTTGCTCGATGGCCTCGATGGGAAGCCCGGCCGCCACCGCTCCGAAGAGAGGTAGCTCCACCGAGCCGGACAAGGACGCGTGCCCCACCAGCTCGATGGACCGGCTCTCGTTGTAGGCCTTCCGGATGTAGCCCTTGCGCTCCAGATTGCTGAGGTGCTCATGCACCGTGGCGAGGGAGGAGTACCCGAAGGCGGCGGCGATCTCCTCGAAGCTGGGGGCGTATCCGTGCTCGTTGATGAAACTCTCAATATGATCGAGGATCTCCTTTTGTCGCTTCGTCAGGGGCATCGTGTCCGCCTCCGTATCGATGGAACCCGAATAGGACCCGAACAAACAATACCCGAACGTTGCCCGAAACGCAAGGCTGTTCAGGGATCATGGGGTGTGGTGCGCCTGTGGGCACGACAATGAGCCCTCCGACGGACATCCTCGGGCGGATCGTAGAGACCAAGCGGCACGAGGTGGAGGGGCTCAGAGATCGCGTGGCGGAGCTCCGAGCGGCCGCTGAGAGCGCCGAGCCCGCCCGGGACTTCCTCGGTGCCGTGAGTGGGGGCGAATCCGTGGCGGTGATCGCGGAGATCAAGAGGCGATCGCCTGGGGCCGGACCCATCCGTCCCGATCTGGACCCTCTGCAGCTGGCCCCTATCTTCGAAGCAGGCGGCGCTGCGGCCCTCAGCGTCCTGACGGATCGGGACTACTTCGGAGGCTCCCTCGAGGACCTGAGCGTCGCTGGAGGACTCGTGGGCCTTCCCGTGCTTCGGAAGGACTTCCTCATCGACGAGTCCCAGATCTACGAGGCTCGGGCCGCCGGAGCGGATGCGATTCTGCTCATCGTGCGGATCCTGAACCACGCCCGAATGCGCTCTTTGCGCCAGTTGGCTGAGGAGCTGGGAATGACGGTCCTGGTCGAGGCGCACGACGGTGAGGAGGTGGATCGGGGTGTGGCGGCCGGCGCTCGACTGATCGGGGTGAACAACCGGAATCTCAGGACCTTCGAGACCCGGCTGGAGGTGACGCTGGGCCTCCTGGACCGGATTCCCCGGGACGTGGTCCTGGTCTCGGAAAGCGGCATCCGCACCCGGGAAGACGTACGCTTGCTGGGCGACAAGGGCGTCGATGCCGTGTTGGTCGGGGAGTCGCTTCTCCGCCAGAGCGATCCGGGCGCGGGCGTCTCGGCCCTTGCTGGAGAGGTGCGGAGGGGCCGGGGCCATGGGTGACGTGCAGGTCAAGATCTGTGGGCTCTGCTCCGTGGAGGACGCCCGCGCCGCCGAGGATTTGGGGGCGAGCTATCTCGGCATGATCCTCTCACAGGGCTTCGGCAGAAGCCTCATGCCCGACCAGGCGGTGGACATCGGGCTCGCCGTCGATACGCCCGTGGTTGCGGTGCTGGTGGACGAGTCCCTCGATGAGGCCCAGCGTATCGCCGAACTGGTGGGTGCTTCGGTGATCCAGCTTCACGGGGAGGAGAGCCCGGCGTTCGTCCAGGAGTTGCGCAGCCGCGGCGATTGGGCGATCTGGAAGGCCGTGAGAGTGCGAGAGCCCGCCGACGTGATCCGAGCCCTGAATGAGCTCGGGACCTCCGTGGACTGCGTGCTCCTGGACGCCTGGCACCCTGAGCGTCCCGGTGGTGGTGGCGTCTCCTTCACCTGGGAGGACTTCTCCTCCATGAGGGGTGCCTTCCCGCCGGGGGTCAGGCTCATCGCAGCCGGAGGCCTCACTCCCGACAACGTCGAGCAGGTGGTACGGGTCCTCTCTCCGGACGTGGTCGACGTCAGCTCGGGCGTGGAGCTCTCGCCTCGACGCAAGGATCATGACCTGATCCGGGCGTTCGTGAGGAACGCCCGAATAACGGACGCTCCCATCCCGGATACGGGGCAGCGATGAGTGTACAGGCGGAAGCGGATCGCTTCGGGTCCTTTGGTGGGCGATATGTCCCCGAGACCCTCATTTCGGCTCTGGACGAGCTGGAGGCGGCCTATGAGGCGGCGGCGGCCGACTCCACCTTCCGCGGTGAGCTGAGCGCTCTGCTTCGTGACTACGTGGGTCGCCCGTCGCCTCTGTACCGTGTTCGGCGGCTCGAAGAGGACGCGGGGGCGGGGCCCATCTACTTCAAGAGGGAGGACCTCAACCACACCGGCGCTCACAAGATCAACAACACCATCGGCCAGGCTCTCCTGGCTCGCCGCATGGGCAAACGCCGCATTATCGCCGAGACCGGAGCGGGCCAGCACGGCGTCGCCACCGCGACGGCGTGTGCGCTCTTCGATCTCGAGTGTGTGGTGTACATGGGAGAGGTGGACGTCGCACGGCAGGCGCTGAACGTCTACAGAATGGAGCTCCTGGGCGCCGAGGTGCGTCAGGTGGCCTCAGGGACGCGCACCCTCAAGGACGCCACGAACGAAGCGATCCGCGACTGGGTGACCAACGTCGAGCGGACCCACTACATCATCGGCTCCGTGGTGGGGCCTGCGCCCTTTCCCCGCATTGTGCGCGGCTTCCAGGCCGTCATCGGCGAGGAGGCCCGAGAGCAGATGCTCGATCGGACGGGAGACCTCCCTGTAGCCGTAGTGGCGTGCGTGGGTGGCGGGTCCAACGCCATGGGGATCTTCCACGCCTTTCGGGACGACGACGTCGAGCTGATCGGTGTCGAGGCGGCGGGGGAGGGCCTCGACTCGGGCCGCCACTCGGCCACGCTGGCTGCAGGAAAACCTGGTGTCCTCCACGGTGCCATGAGTTATCTTCTTCAGGACAGCGACGGCCAAGTGGCGCCGGCACACTCGATCTCGGCGGGTCTGGACTATCCAGGAGTAGGCCCGGAGCACTCCCACCTTAAGGAGTCTGGCCGGGCCCACTACACGTCGGTGACGGATGACGAGGCCCTCTCGGCGTTTCACCGGCTGTCCGAGCTTGAGGGGATCATCCCGGCTCTGGAGAGCGCGCACGCCGTCGCTCACGTGTTGGACATCGCGCCGGCGTACCGAGAGCGCGGCTCGCTCTTGGTATGCCTGAGCGGCAGAGGGGACAAAGACGTTGCCCACGTGGCTCGAACCGAGGGGCGAAGGAGCATTGCGCAGACCGAGACAGCGGGCGGATAGAGCGAGCGACCCTTGACCGATACCCCCGTCGATATTTCCGATCAGGGCGACGGCGGCTCTGCCAAGCGGTCAGAAGTCGAGGACCTCCCCTTCGACCAGGTCCGGGAGTTGTTCATCACTCTTGGTAAGGCTCTGCGGGCCTATCAGCTCTACGACGAGAATAACCCGGTTTACAAGCGCTTCGTAGCGAGCCTCCGGGAGGCGTTCGAGGGCCTCTGGCAGGAGATCGAGGGTCTCAACGTCTCGGTTGAGGAAGACCGTTTCGCGCTGGCCGGCGAAGAGGTCTACCGCAGCGATTCCCGCTCCGATTCCCTCTCTTTCCTCTTCTACAAGGATGGCGTCCGGGATGTGACGTTCCTCCCGGGCATCGAGGCACAGGAGCTCGAGCGTTTTCTGAGTCTTCTCCAGAGGGCCAAGGCGTTGAAAGCCGCCGAGGGCGACGACCTCCTCACTATCCTCTGGGAAGAGGATCTGGAGTGCTTCAAGTATTACTACGTGGACCAGCTCATGGACGGCGTTGCGGTCCCCGAGGCGCGTCCCGAGGAAGATCGCCCGGACCTGGCAGGTGTGCTCCAGGATGAGATGGAGACAGAGGAGAGTGCCTCAACCGAGACCGGGGAGGCTCCCACGAAGGAGACACCACCGCCGAAGATCGGGCGGGACGACTTCCAGCCTGCTCTCTACGCCCTGGATCCAAGGGAGCAGGAGCAGCTCAAGCAAGAGCTCGAAGCCGAGATGTCGAGGGACCTCCGGGGGGACGTCCTCGCCGCCCTCTTCGACAGGTTGGAGGAGCCGGAGAAGGCGGAGCGGCAGTCGGAGATCCTGAAGGTCTTCCGCGATCTGCTACCGAACTTCCTGAGTCGTGGAGCGGTGGCTTCGGCCGCCGATGTCCTGGAGCAGCTGGCCGCCACCCGGGCCAGGCCGGGGGGGCTGGACCAGCTTCGGCAGCAGGAGTGCGACGCCCTCATGGACGAGCTCTCGTCACCCGAGACCATCGAGGAGCTCGTTGGGGCCCTTCGGGACGGCACCATCGACGTACCCGTGGAGATCCTGGACCGGTTCCTCAAGTACCTCAGCTCGGGCGCTCTGCCGATCCTCCTCTTCGCTTCCGAAGAAGCGGAGGAGCAGGGGCTCAAGGAGACGCTGCGCCGGGCTGTGCGGGGCATCGCCGACGAGAACCGCGAGGCGTTGATCGCGCTCCTGGAGGACGAGAACGCCGTGACCGCATCCGGGGCCGCGCGCCTGGTGGGCCAGATGGGGCTGTCGGACGCCGCTCCCAAGCTGGTGAGGCTCATGAGCCATACATACGCCGCGGCGCGGCTCGCCGCCGTGGAGGCGGCTCGGACTCTCGGTGCCAGCGGCGCGGCACCTGGCTTGATCAACGCGCTCACGGACTCGGAGAGTGACGTCCGCGTCGGGGCTGCCCGGGCGCTGGCGGGGATGCAATACACGAACGCCGCCCCGGGTCTCCAGGCGATGGTTACGGGCAAGGAGATCCCGCAGGCCGACCTCACCGAGAAGATTGCCGTCTTTGAGAGCTACGGGATGCTCGGTGGGGCCGGGGCCGTCGACGTCCTCGACAAACTCCTGAACAAGAAAGGCCTTCTCAGCCGCAAGGAGCCTCCGGAGATCCGGGCGTCCGCGGCCCGGGCGCTGGGCAAGATCCGCATGCCCAAAGCCCAGAAGGCCCTCGGGAAATCGAAACACGACAGCGACGTGGTGGTCCGTACCGCCGTGCGCAAGGCCATCCAGGGTGCGGAGGAGCCCGAGTGAGCCCCCTCGACGATGCCGGAATCGTCCAGGAGCTCGGAAGCCGGCTCCTTACAGCGTTTTACGTGGTTCTCCGGTCCCTGAAGCTCTACCCGTTGGAGAACACCCGGGTCCAGCAGGCCATCGACGACCTCCACGAGCAGATCACCGAGTTCTCCAAGCACGAGGGCGGACTCGAGCTCCATCTGGTGGGTGACTTCTTCTTCATGAACGAGACGAGGCTCCGCCTCGACCTCTCGAACTTCTCCACCTTCGGGAGCTTCTCGTCGGCCCTGACCGGGCATGGCATCGGCCAGCTTGCCATCGACGCCAACGTAAAGCGGTCCGAGTGGGCACCCTTCATCTCCGTTCTCCTCCGGGATCCCAGGGAAGCAGAGCCCTTCGAGGCGTTCGTCGAGCGCCTTTCGCAGACGCCCGTGGAGCACATTGAGGTCCGGCCCGAGTCGGCGACCCTCGAGCCGGAGCTGGTCGAGCGAGACGCCATGGCGGCTGCCAAGGGCACCTACGCCCAGTCGGTCAAGGTCGCCAAGGACGTGCTCACCGACATGCGTCTCGGCAAGGCTGTGAACGTCCGAAAGGTCAAGCGGGCGGTGCAGGGAATCGTGGATCAGGTGCTGGACAACGAGTCGTCCATGGTGACCATGACGACTCTGCGAGGGTTCGACGAGTACACGTTCACCCACTCGGTGAACGTCTGCATATTCAGTGTGGTCATTGGGCAGCGGCTGGATCTCAACAAGACACAGCTCTACGAGCTCGGCCTCGGCGCGCTCTTCCACGACATCGGTAAGATGGCCGTCGACCGCGAGGTCATCAACAAAGCCGGCGGGCTCACCGACGAAGAGTGGGAGGCTATGAAGCAGCATCCCACGGAGGGGCTCATCCTCCTCTTCGAGATGCACGGCTTCGCCGACGTGCCGTACCGCCTGATGCTCATGGCCTACGAGCATCACATGAAGATCGACCTGAGCGGGTACCCCGAGAATACACGCCCTCGGAACCCAGGCCTCTTCTCGCGCATCGTGGCCGTGGCCGACGGGTTCGACGCCGGGACGTCGGTGCGGAGCTACCAGTACGAGCCCTGGCCGCCCGACGAGGTTCTCAAGGAGATGCGGGACAACCCCCGTCGCGGCTTCGATCAGCTGATCGTGAAGACGTTCATCAACGCCACCGGGGTTTATCCGGTGGGCACCCTCGCCATCCTCGACACCTTGGAGCTGGCGGTTGTCTCCAGGACCAACCCCGACGTCGCCCACCTCCACCAGCCCATGGTGAAGATCATCTCCGACGAGATGGGGATTCCGCTTACCGAGCCCCTGCAGGTGGATCTTGCGCTCGATGGCCGTGTCATCATCAAGACCGCCAACCCCCAGAAGCACGGGATCCGTGTCAGCGACTATATCATGTGATCGTCAGACTCCGGGGCGAGGTCTTTGAGCCCGGGAGGGGTGGGGATCTCACAGCGGTTCGCGGAGCGGCAGGGCGAAGGGCGAAGCGTTCTGGTGCCGTACGTGACGTGCGGCTTCCCCTCGTCGCAAGCCAGTGTGGAAGTGCTCTCGGCCATCGCCGAGGCCGGCGGGGACATTTTGGAGCTGGGAATCCCCTTCAGCGACCCCCTGGCAGATGGGCCCACCATCCAGGAGTCCACCCACAAGGCTCTCGAGGGGGGCATGACCGTGGCGGGTGCCCTCGACGTCCTCACTGCATTCCGGGGCGTCTCCGACGCGCCCATCGTGCTCTTCAGCTACGTGAACCCGCTACTCCAGTACGGCCTGGAATCCTTCCTCGAGGATGCGGTGGAGGCGGGGGCACAGGGCATCCTCCTCACGGACGTGCCCACGGGTGCCGATCCCATGGTGGAAAAGGGCATTCTCGACTCGCCGCTGGACCTGATCCGGCTCATCGCCCCCACCACCGAGCCCGACCGCATTCCCGTGGTGGCCGAGAGCGGCCAGGGGTTCCTCTACTACATCTCCCGAACCGGGGTGACGGGCGCCCGAGAGACCTTGAGCGAGGGCCTGGCCGCCGAGGTTCGAAGCCTCCGGCGTGAGGTGAACCTGCCCGTGGCCGTGGGCTTCGGTATCTCCACGCCAGAGCAGGCGGCGCTGGTGGCCGATGTGGCAGACGGCGTCGTGGTGGGGAGCGCCCTGATCAAAGCGCTGGACCGGGGGGGGCCCGCCGAGGCCAGCACCTTCCTGGCGTCGCTTCGCACGGCCATGGACGCGGGCTCCGAAGCCACTCCCTGAGCCGTTCCGACAGCGCGATTGTCCGGCTCGGGAAGCTATTCCTTCAGGCGCTCCGGCAGAGATGGATCGGGCTCCACGAACACGGTCTTCACGCGGTCCGGGACCACCGTCCCCGGCGGAGACTTCCTGGGCTTTCGGACGTGCTTCCGGTGCGTCCAATCCACCGGCACGCTCCCCGAGGTCCTGGCCTTCGAATTCACCGCCGCCAGCACCGCCGCCTCGTGAAGATCACGGGCAGGCGGCGCGCCTTTTCCGTCCCATCTCAGAATGACGTGAGCTCCGGCCGAGTCGCGGGCGTGGAGCCAGATGTCGTCGGGCCTGGAGTGCCTGAAGGTCAGATCGTCGTTGGAGGCCGATCCCCGTCCGACCCGGACTTCCAACCCTCCCGACGTCCGGTAGACGCGGTAGGGAAGGGCGGGGACGGCCCCTCCCTGGGGTGTTCGAGCCCGTAGCTCTCTCTCCAGCAGGACATTACGGATCTCTTCTGCGGTAGCCTCTCTGGCCTCCACTCGATCCATGAGCTCTGCCAACGTCGCCTCCCTCTCCTCGCCCTCGCGGATCAGGTCGGGGAGCTGCCCTCTCGCCCGCCGGGCCCGCCCGGCCCGGTCGTAGTACCGGGCCGCGTTCTTGTGCGGGGGGAGGGCCGGATCCAGGATGATCGGCACCTCCTCGCCGTCGAAGCCGGGGAGCGCCACCTCGGAGGCTCCCTTTGGCAGCCGTTGGAGATGGGCCAGGATCAGGTCGCCCTTCACCCTGAGCACTTCGGGCTCGGGCGTGCTCTCAAGCTCTCGCCGGAGCTTGCGGGTCCGCTTGCGCGCGAGGGAGAGGGCGTCCTCCAGCGCCCCGGTCAGCCCGGACGGAATCAGGCCAGGTGTGGTGCCTGCGGTGCTTCTGACTTCACGAATCGCGTCCAACAGGGACGGCGATACCCGGCATGGGTATCCGGGGAGGCAGACGGGGTAAGGCTGCGGTCCCCATGGACATTCCGCCAAGTGTGCCTCGCCACCGACCTCGGGCGAGAACGGACCGAGCGCGATCTCCCGAAGGCGCATCCAGAGCTCGTGACCCGACGCGAGCTCGGCCTCGTCAGCGCCGTCGCCGTCTGCCATGGTCTTCGCGAGAAGGGCTGGAGCGTTGATGGGGGACGTGAGCGCCACGTTGCGGAGGAGCACAGCCCGGCGCGCCTCCGGCTCTTCGGGCCCAAGCAGATCGAGCCACTCGTCGAAGCTCAGGGGTCTTTCCAATCCCCGGCGGGTTGGGTCGGGCATGGGGTAGGTCCGCCCAACCTGGGGCGCCCGGGCCCCGCGCCGGTTGGTCAGAACGTGTCTGACGGTCCACGCGTCACCCTCCACGACTGTGGCGTTCCCCCGGTTCGGCACCAGCTCCAGAACGATCCTGACGTCCCCTCCGCGCCCCCGCACCCTCGGCAGAGCGAGCACGAGGATACGCTCATCGGCGAGCGACTCCACTGTGGAGAGGCGGCACGGAAGAGTCCTGGCCCCGTCGGGAGGCTCGGCTGCGGCCAGGATCTCGAGGCCGACTCGTGACGAGTTGAGATCCGCGAGAAGGGTGGTCTGCCGAAAATACGCGTGGAGAGTGCCTGCGCCGCGGTCGACGAAGATCGCCTTGAGCCGCTCACCGGAGAGAGCGTCGCCCAACTCCCGCGCCACCGCGGCCGTGAGGACCGGGTCCCATCGCATGGTCATGGCGTGAAGATAGCAGGTATGGGGAGAGGGCTTGGTGGACTGTAACGGATGAACGGTTGGCATTCGAGTGGCGATGCATCCGCCTCGGCGGCGTTGCTCCTCCTCGCGGTTAACAATCGCGGAGCGCATTGTCGCGGTGCTATTCCTCGTCGCCGCGCCTGACCCACGCTTAGCGGCGCGGGTACCCCGGATGCGGCGCCTCGCCAGTCTCGGTGCTCAACAACCGTCCGTTAGAGTCCACTAGCCGATTCCCGGGCGCGCCACTAGGTTGCCGCCGACAGCCTTCGGACGAGCCTCCAGATCCAGGATGAGCGCATACTTTTCGTGTCCTGCGAAAGCGTTCCGTATCAAGCCCGCACGGCGGTATGAGTGGAGGCTCGAAGCTCCACCCCTGGGTAGTGGCGGCGGCTGATGGAGAGCTGCCGAAGTGGGCCGTCGCCGGAACGAAGCGGCGGGAGCACATGGCCCAGGTGGCCAAGCTCCTGAAGAAGTGGAGCAAGGCTCGCGGTGAGTCGCGCCGTGATATCCAGCGCTGGACGGCTCTGGGTTATCTTCATGACATGATGCGAGACGCGAAGCCCAAGGAGCTCCGTCGGGTTGTGACCGGGCCCATGGCCGATCTGCCCGACGCCGTTCTCCATGGACCTGCTGCGGCGGCAAGGCTTCGCGAAGGAGGGGTGACGGACGAGCCCCTCCTGACGGCTGTGGCATTCCATACCCTGGGCAGTCCCCAGTTCGAGGACCTGGGCAGGGCGCTCTACGCCGCAGACTTCCTGGAGCCAGGCAGAAGGTTCCGTCCGAAGTGGCGTCGGGAGATGAGGAGACGCTTGCCGGAGGATCTGGAGGCCGTCGTTCTGGCGATCCTCAGGCTGCGCATCCGGCATCTCCTGGACAGAGAAAGACCGGTTCGACCTGAAACGATTGGGTTCTGGAACGTCATGGTGAAAGGGCAGGCATGGGCGAGCGCGTCCGAGGTCTGATGCTCCTGGGCGTCGTCCTTGCGACGGGGGTCTTCATCGGTTCGGCCCTATCCCAGTGGAAGCCGCTCCCCGAGCAGGAGCGGTCCGTGGCTCCACCACAGAATCCGACGACGAACACGATGGGACGCATTCGGGTGGAGGTCCTCAACGCGGGTGGCGAGGCCGGCATGGCCCGCCTGGCCACCGATCGCCTCCGAGATCAAGGCTTCGATGTGGTCTATTTCGGAAACGCCGAGGCCTTTGGCCAGGGCTCCACGATGGTGCTGGACCGATCCGGCCGGTTCGAAGCGGCTCGGGCGGTGGGTGAGGCGCTGGGGGCGACATCGATTCTGAGCGAGCCGGATTCGAACCTTTATCTCGACGTGACTGTATTGCTTGGCAGGGACTGGACACGGGAGATCCCGGAGAGCGAGGACGCTCCCGGCGACGAGGTCCCGTGGTGGGACCTTCGCAAGCATCTCCGCTGATCGAGGGGCTGATCCGGGCTGGGTATGGCCAAGAAGAGCCGGCGCAAGAGCGACAGCAGGACACAATCAGGAGGCGAAAGCCCCGATCCCGCCAGGTCGGACAAGGGCGACGCGAAGGAGAACGCCTTCGTCGAATGGAGCAGGTCGCTGCTCATTGCCTTTGTGCTCTTCATCCTGATCAGGACCTTTCTTCTCCAGACCTTCGTCATCACCTCGGGATCCATGGAGGGCGCCCTGCTGGTCGGGGACTTCCTCCTTGCGAATCGGGCGGCCATCGGTGCACGGATTCCGGGGACCCGGCTGCACATTGCCGGATACTCGGCAGTGCGGAGGGGTGACGTCATCGTCTTCGATCCACCGCACGAGCCCGATCTCAAGCTCGTCAAGCGGCTCATCGGCATGCCGGGTGATACGGTCGAGATGCGTGAGGGCGAGCTGACGATCAACGGCGACGCGCAGCACGAGCCCTACGTGAAGCACGTAGACCCCGAGGGCGACCTCCCCCATCCGTGGATGGCCTGGCAGGCACAGTACCTCGTGGACACCGTGGACCGCCCCACATATCGCCCGACCCGCGACAACTGGGGCCCGCTGGTGATCCCAGGGGATCGCTACTTGATGCTGGGGGACAATCGCGACACCAGCCTCGACTCGCGGTACTGGGGCCTTCTGGAGGGGTGGCGTCTCGAGGGGCGGGCTTCGTTCATCTACTTCTCGTACAACAAAGGCTCATTGAGACCCTTTCCCTGGATTCGAGAGGTCCGGGGGAGCCGAATCCTCTCCCGCATTCGTTGAGGTGGACTTCCCCGTCTGAAGCTCTACTAGGGCGCTCGCACGCAGTTGCCCACACGCAGCGTCGATGTCGCGCCCCCTCGGCACCCGAACGGCTACGGCCACCCCCCGCTCCTTGAGGACCGACCGGAACTCCTCGATCCGCTGGCCGGTGCTCGCCTTCCAATCTTGGTAGGGGATGGGGTTGAAGGGGATGAGGTTCACGAAGGCATCGAGTGAAGACGCGAGCTCGGCGAGCTTCGGAGCGAGGGCCGGGGCGTCGTTCACCCCTCGAATCATGGCGTATTCGAAGGTGATCCGGCGCCCTCCGCCTTCCTCGAAGCGGCGGAGTGCCCCGATCAGCTCCGGCAGAGGGTACCGCCTCTCCAGCGGGATGAGCTCCCGCCGTGACTCCGACTCCGGAGAGTGGAGGGAGACGGCCAGGCGAAACTGCTCTTCCCGCTCGGCGAGCTCAAGGATCCCGGGCACGACCCCGACGGTGGACACCGTGATGCGGCGGGCGCCCAGGCCGTACCCTCGGTTGAGGATCGTCAAGGAGGGGTGGAGGGCCTTCCTGTTGCTCATGGGCTCGCCCATCCCCATGTAGACGACGTTCGATATCCGGCCGTAGTCGTTCTCCAGGGCCCACCTGCGGGACGCCCTGTACTGGGAGACGATCTCACCGGCGGTCAGCTGGCGCCGGAATCCGGCCCACCCGGTGGCACAGAAGGTGCACCCCATTGCGCAGCCGGCCTGCGACGAGATGCAGAGGGTCAGCCGATCGGTGGCGGGGATCAGAACCGATTCCACGAGCTCCCCGTCTGCGAGCTTCCAGAGGTGTTTGACCGTACCGTCGGTGGAGCGGGAGATGGTTTCCGCCACGGCCTCGCCCAGGACGAACGTCGACGCGAGGGCGGTACGCTCCTCCGCCGGCAAATTGGTCATGCCCTCGATGCTCTCGACGCACTCCTCGAAGATCCAATGCCTCACCTGCTCCACTCGGTATGCCGGCTGGCCACGGGAGCCGAAATGGGCCTCGAGGACCACCTCGAGATCATGGGGTGTGAGGCCGAGAAGGTCGGTCTTGTCAGTGCGCATGGTCTTTGTCGGATGGCAGGCCGTGCGACGTGCACGGGGCCGTGACTCCGCCGCATTAGAGGAGAAGATAACGGGACGGGCCGCGGGACTAGAAGGGTGATCGGAACGGGCGGCGGGTCGCGCACATGGCGCTTGCGCGCGTTCAGACAACGTCGCGGCCCTGGGTGTTAGGCGTCGTGAAGTGGTGTTCCGCGGCACCTGACCCGGAGGCGAAGAACGAACGACGAGGAGTCGTAGTCATTCTACGGCGACGAGGAGAGACGCAGGATCAACCGCGCAACCGCCATGTGCCCAACGCCATGGATGACATGAATTTTCACGCCGGTGGGTTGCGGTGGCACGGCCCCGACCACGCTTCGCGCGGTGCCCCCGTCGTTGAAGCTCCTAGCCGTAGCTACGGCTATGGCGTCGTCGCTCCGACCCACGCTGTCGCGCGGGTACCCCGGATCTGGGGCCGCGGCATCCCGGGTACCCGTGCCTCGGCACGGGTGGCGGCCCACCCCCCTTTCCGATCACCCTTCTAGAGGCCTCGAGATTTTCTTGTATCGCCCAGGTGCCCGGGTTACACTTCTTTCGATTCCAATACGAGAAGGCCTACAGCCTTTTGATGAGAGGAGGACAGGGCGCTGTTCCAATCGCCGAACAATCCATGATCGAGAAGATCATTGGTTGGGGGCCTGCCGCCCTTTGGGCGGCGGTCCTCTTTTTGTTTAGCGCGTGGGACTCCCCAGGTATCAGCCTGCACTCCGGAGCGGACAAGCTGGCCCACGGGGGCGCCTACATGATTTTCGGCCTGTCCCTTGCGTGGGGAAGGATGAGGACAGTGTCGGAAGTGCCGGTCGTCCTCGTGATCCTCGTGGGCGTGGGATACGGCGCGCTGAACGAATGGTACCAGACGTTCGTGCCGGGCAGGGAGGTGGACTTCATGGATGGCTTTGCGAACGCTGTCGGAGTGCTGGCCGGCTACGGCCTCTTTACCAGATTCGGGCACTAATCCCGCGGGAGCGGGGGGGCGCCCGACGAAGGAACAAGAGCATCGTCGACGACACAGTCATGACGGACATCGATATCGAGCGAACCGCGCTCCGTTCCCGCATGGTCGGCGGAATTCGCGCCCGCGATGAGGGTGCCGAGCTGAAGCTGGCGGGCTGGGTCCATCGCCGCCGGGACCTGGGCGGATTGGTCTTCCTGGATCTCCGTGATCACAGCGGACTCATCCAGGTCTCTTTCGGACCCGATTGGACGGAGGCGTCATCCCTGGAGCTGGCCCATCAGCTCGGTGCGGAGGACGTGGTGGCCGTGGTGGGTCCCGTGGTCGCCCGTCCGGTCGAAGCGCGAAATCCCCAGATCGACACGGGAGACGTGGAGATCAGGGCCACGGCTCTTCGCCGACTCACCGACGCCGACGTCCCAGCGATTCCCGTGTACTGGGCGCCAGAGGACGAGTTGCCCTCGGAGGAGCTCCGCCTGAGGCACCGGGTCCTCGATCTTCGCCGCGACGAGCTTCAGAGCAACATCCGGCTCAGGCATCGCCTGATACTGGCGTGCCGGAACCATATGGACGCTCTGGGCTTCGTAGAGGTGGAGACCCCCATCCTCACCAAGCCGACGCCAGAGGGGGCCCGGGACTATCTGGTACCCAGCCGGGTGCATCAGGGAGAGTTCTACGCCCTGCCACAGAGCCCCCAGATCTATAAGCAGATCTGCATGGCCGCCGGGTTCGATCGCTACTTCCAGATCGCCCGCTGCTTCCGTGACGAAGATCCCAGGGCGGACCGGCAACCTGAGTTCACCCAGATCGACGTCGAGGCATCCTTCGTGGAGCCCGACGACATCCTTGGGTGGATGGAGGGACTGATGACCGTGCTGGCGGCCGAGGCGCCCGGTGTGGAGGCGGACACGCCCTTCCCGCGGATGACCTATCAAGACGCACTCGAGCGCTTCGGTACGGACCGGCCGGACCTCCGCTACTCCCTCGAGATCCAGGACTGCACTGACCTCCTGAGCGGAGGTGACTCGGCCATACTCAACGCCGCTGTGGAAGGCGGGGGGCGCATCCGTGGGCTGCTCCTGAAGGGAGGGGCGCGTCTGTCCAGGAAGCAGGTGGAGGCCGTCGAGTCGCACGCCAAGGCTGCAGGTGCACCGGGCCTCCTCTGGGCCAAGCTGGGCGAGGACGGGGGCTCGGGCCCCTTGTCCCGATTCATGGACGAGGCCGCCTTCCAGTCGCTGGGAATGGCGCCGGGCGACCTGGTGCTGGTGGCCGCCGGAGACGACGGTGTCACGTCGTCTGCCTTGTCCGCTACAAGGGCGGCTGCCATCGAGGCTCTCGGCATCGAGAAGGATCGGGAGCATGCGTGGCTCTGGGTCGTGGACTTCCCGATCTTCGAGCCCGGACCGGAGGGCAAGCCCGCAGCGGATCATCATCCGTTCGTCATGCCGCATCCGGAGGACGTCGAGTTCCTCGACTCGGAGCCGATGTCGGCACGAGGTCTGGCGTACGATCTGGTGTACAACGGAGTGGAGTTCGGTTCGGGTAGCATCCGAAACCACGATCCGGACATCCAACGTCGGATTCTGAGGATTCTGGGCCTGGAGGACGAAGAGATCGACCGTAAGTTCGGGTTCCTGTTGGGAGCCCTCGCTTCCGGCGCCCCACCGCACGGTGGAGTGGCCTTCGGGATGGATCGGATCGTCGCCCAGTTCGTGGGCGCGAACAGTATCAGGGACGTGATCGCGTTTCCCAAGACCACAGCGGCCCGTGCGCTCTTCGAGGGCGCTCCCACCCCGTTGACGGACGCGGATCTGACCGATCTCGGGCTTCAGATGAGTGAAGGGTCGCCCGGGCGACCAGTCGAGGCGGAGGGCGACACCGAATGACGTCAGGGCAGAGCACTGTAGTCGAGCACCGGCTGGACGCGGAGGGAGTAGACCCTCTCCTGTTCACCGGCGTGAGCGACGCCAACCTGCAGGAAGTGTCGAAGCTATTCGGCGTTCGACTGGTCATGCGGGACGATCATGTCATCCTCTCGGGTGAGCTCGTGGCGGTGGAGCAGGCGGTGCCCGTCGTACAACACCTCATCGAGCTCTCGCGCCTTCGGGCCCCGTTCGACGCCAACGATATCGCCCGCTTCGCCGAGGGCTTCGCCGCCCGTGGTGGCGAGGGTGTGGTGCATCCGGACGACGACGTCGGCATCGCGCTGCCTGGCACGCGCAAGGTCATCCGCCCCAGGTCGGACGGGCAGCGGAAATACCTCCGCTCCATCCTGGACAACGACATCGTCATCGGCATCGGCCCTGCAGGGACCGGGAAGACCTACCTCGCCGTGGCCGCGGCCGTGGACGCCCTCTATAAGAAGCGGGTCAAGCGCATCGTTCTCGCACGGCCCGCCGTCGAGGCGGGGGAGAGCCTCGGCTTCCTGCCCGGCGACATGCAGGAAAAGGTCGATCCATATTTGCGGCCTCTCTACGACGCCCTCGAGGACATGATGCCCACCGATCGGGTGCGGCGGGCCCTCGAGGACATGACCATCGAGATCGCCCCATTGGCCTATATGCGGGGCCGGACGCTCTCCGACGCCTTCGTGATTCTCGACGAGGCCCAGAACTCGACGACGGCTCAGATGAAGATGTTTCTGACTCGTCTGGGGCTGAACTCCCAGGTGGTCATCACGGGTGACAAGACCCAGATCGACCTGGCCCGTAGGGAAGATTCCGGGCTGCTCCAGATCGAGGCTCTCTTGAGTGGGATCGACGGCATCCGGTTCATCTATCTGGACGACATGGACGTGATCCGGCACCGGCTGGTGAAGGACATCATCCGGGCGTACGCCAGATCGGACTCCGGGGAGGATTCTTGACCCAAAGCGGTCACGGAGGCCAGATCCCGATCTCCCACGGAGCTTCAGAAGAACCCAGGCCCGTTTGGCCGGACGGGGTGCTGTATCATGGATCGCGGCTGCTGCTCATCGTGGGCGTGGCGGCCATCGTAACGGCGCTCTTTCCTCCCATGGGACGGTCCACTTTAGGCCGCTACTCGGCAGGCATGGTCCTGACCGAGCCAGTGATTGCGGAGGTGCCCTTCGCCGTCCCCAAATCCGCCGCCGAGCTGCAGCGCGAACGGGCGGATGCGGCGACCGGTGTTCCGCCCACCTTCGACTTCCGGCCGGAAGCCGGCGATACGATGGAGGTCCGGCTGGGCCGATTCTTCGATCAGCTCGACACTATCGCTTCAGCAGGTGATCCGGAGACGCTGCGCCGTTTCCTGTTGGTGTCTTCCGTGGTCGCGAGGTTCGAACAGGCCGCGCTGCTCATGGACGACGAGACACGCGGGCTCCTGCGTACCGCGGCCGTCTCCGGGGCTCGGCAGTACGCCGCCCAGGGAGTCATGGAAGCCAGTCAAGCTCAACAGCTCACGGCGGAGCGGGTCCTGATCCAGGATCCCGACGTGGAGAGCAGGCGCTCGGTATCGAGCAATGGCGTTCTCGCGGGCCGTGAGTTCCAGGACCGGGTCGTCAGTCAGCTCATGACGCCCAGCCCTGAGCTCAGCGAGCTCCTCCGGCTCATCATGATCCGCCACACGGTCTATTCGCTGGACTTCGACCCCTCGACCACCGAGGACGAACGCGAACAGGCCCGGCAGGCGGTCCCCACGACCAAGGGGAACGTGGTGCTGCAGGAGGCCATCGTGAGGGCCAACGAGCCCATCACCCGAGAGGATCTGGCGCGCCTGAACGCGTACGAGGCGGAGTTGCGGCGGCGCCAGCAGCTGGAGGAGCCGGGGCTTCGCTTCGGAGTGATCTTCGGTGCCTTTCTCCTGAACCTGACGATCCTCTCGGTGTTCGGTGTGCTCGTCTACTTCATCCGCCCTCTGATCTACGCCTCCCTCCGGTGGATCATCCTGCAGGCCGGACTGGTGGTCACGTACTTCGTCCTCGCTCGGCTCGTCGCGGGGAACGGCCTCCCTCCCGAGGCGTTGCCGGTGGCGTTCGTCACCTTGACCGTGGCAGTCCTCTGGGACTCCAAGATCGCTCTGGTCCTGGGGCTCGTCTTGGCCGTGCTGACGGTCGCGCAGCCCCCATTCGGGGGCACGGATGTGCTATTTCCCATCATGGTCGGTGGGGCCGCGGCCGCCATGAGCGTGCGCGTCGTCCGGCGCAGGGCGCAGACGTGGGTGTTCGTGGCCATCATCACGGGGGCCTATGCCGTGACCCTTCTGGCCCTGGCTCTTCTGGAGGAGCGCTCGGCTGGGCCGGCCGCCGCCTCGCTGGGGTGGGCCGGGGCGAACGCGGCCCTGAGCGCGATCATCGCCATGGGCTTCGTGCCCGTCTTCGAGTGGTTCACCGGGATCACCACGGACCAGACGCTCCTGGAGTGGGCGGACCCGAACCGCTCGCTCCTGCGGCGTCTGTCCCTGGAGGCGCCCGGGAGCTATGCCCACACGATCAACGTGGCGAATCTCGGTGAGGTGGCCGCCAACTCCATCGGGGCCCACGGGCTTCTCTGCCGGGTAGGCCTCTACTACCACGATGTGGGCAAGGTGTTGAAGCCCCACTACTTCGTGGAGAACCAACCGGAAGGCAGGAACCCCCACGACAAGCTGAAGCCCGACACTTCGGCCTCCATCGTGCGGGAGCACGTCACCGAGGGCCTCAGGCTGGCCAGAGAGGAGAAGCTGCCAGAGATCGTCCAGCACTTCATCACCGAACATCACGGCTCTCAGCTCATCGCCTTCTTCCACGAGCGGGCGAAGGAGGAGTTCGGCGAAGAGAACGTAAACGAGGCCGATTTCCGGTATCCGGGCCCCAAGCCTCAGTCGAAGGAGACGGCCATCGCCATGATGGCGGACTCCATCGAATCGGCGACGCGGGTGCTTCAGGAGCCGACGCCCGAGCGGGTGCGGAGCCTGGTCGACGGCATCGTCGAGGGCAAGCAGCAGGACGGGCAGCTCGATGAGGCTCCTCTGACGTTGCGCGAGATCACCCTGCTCAAGGACACGTTCGTGAAGGTCCTGAGTGGCATCTACCACCACCGCATCGACTACCCGACCACGCAGCACCTCACTGAGGCCCTGAGCAGTCCGGCCGACGAAGTCTGAGCCGATTGGAGGTTCAGGTCTCGCTCGGTGCCGCGGAGGGCGTGTCCGAGGATCTGCTTCGCTCTGCCGTGGACTTGGTCTTGCGTGACGCCGGCGTCACCGACGGTGAGATCTCACTTGCCCTCCTCGACGACCAGGCCATCCGTGAGCTCAATCGCACCTACCTTGGGCTGGACCGGCCCACCGACGTCATCGCTTTCGCGCTCCACGAAGAGGGTGAGTCCTTGCTCGGAGACATCTACGTCGGGCACGAGCGGGCGGTGCGTCAGGCCGGTGAGATGGCCGTTCCCCTGATCGAGGAGCTCGTGCGCCTGGCGATCCACGGCACGCTCCATGTCTTGGGACACGGTCATCCCGAGACCGACGCTCGCTTCGAAAGCGAGATGTTTCGGCTCCAGGAGCGACTTCTACGGGAGCTACTGGACGAAGCGTCTTGAGCGCCCCACTCTCCGGGGCATGAGCACCAGCCAGACTCAGGATTCTCTCGATCTCTGGGAGCGCATGGCCACCCTCGTCGACCAGGGCGACGTGGGGGCCTTGGAGGCGTTTCTGGCCGAGTTCCATCCTTCGGATATCGCCGATGTAGTGGAGTCGGTGGACGAGGAGACGCGCCTGGCCCTGGTGCGCGCCCTTCCGGCGGAGCTCGCATCCGAGGCCCTGGCCGAGATGGAGGAGGGGGATGCCCGGGCGGAGCTCCTGGTTGCTCTGGAGCCCACCGAGGGCGCGGAGCTCCTCCACGAGCTCTCCGACGACGATGCGGCTGACCTCATCGGAGAGCTGGAGCCTGAGGACCAGGACCGCATCCTGGCGGAGCTTCCGGCCGACGAGGCCGGAGAGATCCGGGACCTTCTCCAATACCACGAGGAGACCGCCGGCGGCATCATGACCACGGCACTGGTCTCGGTGTTGGGCACTGTCACCGCGGCGGAGGCCATCGGGGCGGTGCGGGTGCAGGGCCGCGAGATGGAGAACTTCTACACCGTGTTCGTCGTCGACGGCGAGTCCCGGCTGCTGGGCACCGTTCCCCTGGACGATCTGATCCTCGCGGAAACGAACGAGCCCGTCGAGAACCTGGTGGAGCCCGTCGTCGCTTCGGTGACTCCCAATGCAGACCAGGAGGACGTGGGGCACCTGATCAGCCGCTACAACCTCGTGTCCATCCCCGTGGTCTCGGAGGACGGGATCCTTCTGGGGCGGGTGACCTTCGACGACGTCATCGACGTTCTCGAAGCGGAGACTACCGAGGACCTGCTCCTCTTTTCCGGCGTGTCCGACGACGAGGAGCTGCGCGGGAGCTCGCGGGACGCGGTCCGAACCCGGCTTCCCTGGCTTCTCCTGAACACCTTGACGGCCAGCTTCGCTGCCGCCGTGGTCTGGTTCTTCCGGGACCAGATCGCCGCCGCCGCCCTCCTCGCCGTGGCGATGCCGGTAGTAGCCGGTCTCGGCGGCAATGCCGGCCAGCAGGCGCTGGCCGTGACGATCCGCCGGCTGGCCACGTCGGGTGGCCCCCTGGAGAGCCGCGACCATGTGGTCGGCAAGGAGCTCCAGGTGGCGCTGCTAAACGGTGCGGTCATCGGTGCGGTCGTGGCCGCTGGCGCCGCGGCCCTTGCCGATGTCACGGGCGCCGACCCCCGGCTCGGGCTCGTGGTGCTGCTCGCCATGTGGGGAAACATCGCCATGGCCGGGTTCGCCGGCTCCTTCATTCCGACATTCCTTGACCGCAGAGGACAGGATCCAGCCGTGGCATCGACGGTCTTCCTCACGGCTCTCACGGACATGACGGGCTTCCTGCTGCTCCTCGGGCTCGCGACCGTGATGCTGTGAAGGCTGTTGAAGCAGTACAGTGGGTCGCGCGACCCACGCCTTCGGCGTGGGTGCCCGTGCTTGCGCGTGTTCAGACAACGTCGCGGACTTGATGTTCGGCGTTGTACAGTGCTTCCCGCGGCACCTGAGCCGAAGGCGAAGAACGAACGACGACGAGGGTCAACAACGCGAAGCGTTGTCGGCCGAGCTACGGCGAGGAGGAGAGACGCAGTATCAACCGCACGGGCACCGCGGCCGAAGGCCGTGGTCACCCTGTGCCAAAACAGAATAGTTGATATGAACGTACGTGTTCGTGGGTTGCGGTGGCACGGCCCAGACCGCGCTTCGCGCGGCGCCTCCGTTGTTGGAGCTCCTAACCGTAGCGACGGCTATGGCGTCGTCGCTCCGACCCACGCTGTCGCGCGGGTACCCCGGATCTGGGGCCGTGGCATCCCGGGTACCCGTGCGTCAGCACGGGTGGCGACCCGCTGTACTTCTTCAACAGCCTTCTTGTTGTGAAGCGCCTCTTCAGGGGGATTCGGGTTCTCACAGGGCTTTCGCCTTTTGTGGTGGCTTTCCTGCGAGACCGGAAGCGGTGGATCATTCTGGGGCGCCCCGCCCGGCGCAGCGAGCGCCATCATCGGCGGAGGGCGCACAAGCTGGTGGCCCGGGTGGCGGGTCTCGGCCCCACTTTCATCAAGCTCGCGCAACTGCTTTCGGCCAGGGCCGACATCTTTCCCGAGCCGTACCTGACCGCCATCGGGATGCTCCAGGATCAGGCGCCGCCGGACCCGCCGGACCAGATCATCGCTCTGCTCGAGGAGGATCTCGAGCGTTCGGTGGACGAGGCCTTCGACGAGTTCGAGCGAGAGCCCATGGCGGCGGCGAGCCTTGGCCAGGTCCACGGTGCCGTCGTGGCGGGTCGCGATGTGGTGGTAAAGATCCTGCGGCCCGGGGTGGAAGAGCTGGTGGCCCTAGATCTCGACATCGGCTTCACGCTCCTCTACTGGCTCAACATCCTCTTCCCCAACCATCACATCCAGGCTCTGACGAACGTGGTGCGGGAATTCTCGCACCGCGTTCGGGAGGAGATGGACTTCCACCACGAAGCCGACAACATCGATCGCTTCCGGCGGCACTTCAGGGACGAGCCCAAGGTCAGGGCCCCCGAAGTACTGCCTGACTACACTCGACGCCGGGTCCTGGTGATGGAGCGCTGTACCGGGACGAAGATCGATCAGCTGGACGACCTCTTCGCGTCGGGCCGTCTCCGGTTCACGGAGCTGATGGAGAGTCTCACCGGCCTCTACCTCCGGATGATGATGGTGGATGGATTCCTCCACGCGGATCCCCATCCGGGCAATCTCCTGGTGGAGGAGGACGGGACCATCGTCGTCCTCGACTGGGGAATGGTCCTCGACGTGCCTCGCTGGACCCGGGACTGTATCCTCGATCTCGCCTTGGCGGTCGAGCGAGACGACCTGGACGGGATGATCAACGGCATGTACCGGCTCGGCATGATCAGTCCCGAGGTCTCCAGGGGCGAGATCCGGGAGGCGGCTACGGAGATACTCGCCATCATGGCCCGGGTGCGGATCTCGAACCGGGACCGCATCGAGGAGATGGTCCACGAGATCTTCGACACGTTCTACACGTGGCCTATAATGCTTCCCCAGGAGCTCGTCTACTTCTTCAGGACCTCGGCCCTCCTGGAGGGGCTCGGGATCCGTTACGACCGGAATTTCGACGGCCTCGGCGTGCTGAAACGGGTGGTCCGAGACGTGCGGGGCGAGATCGTGAAGACGGCAGCCCGCCAGCCGGTCGCCGTCGCCAGGGACCTGCTCGGCGAGGCTCAGACGGCCCTCCGCACGATGGTGGACCTTCTGACTCGGGCCGAGCGTGAGGAGCTCCGGGTCCGCGTGCATCCCCGAGACATTCAGGGCCAGGAGCGCTTCCTGCACCTCCAGGCCCGTCGCATCAGCCTCAGTATCTTCGCCACCGCCACGGCCGTCATCTCGTCGATCCTCTACATCTCGGTGCGGAGTGTGTGGCTACTTGTGGCGGGACTCGCCGTGGCGCTCCTCATGTTCGTGCTGGTGTTCTTCATCCCGACGCACCTTCTCGAGAATCCCCTGCGTCACGCCCGGCGCATCCGTCCTGGTGAGCGCGACCGGTGACCGAAGAGCTCCTGAAGCCGCTCCCCGACGAGCTCGAATCGCTGCTCGATCGGTTCCGAGCAGGAAAGCGCGTGGCCCTGGCGAGGGCCATTTCGGTGATCGAGGGCGAGCGCCCGTCCTTTCAGGGCTTTCTGCACCGCGCACTCGATCAGGGGCCCCAGGCACGCCGTGTGGGGATGACCGGCCCGCCGGGTGCAGGGAAGTCCAGCCTCATCGCCGATCTCGCGACCCTGTGCCGCTCCCAGGGTGACGAGGTGGGCATCGTGGCGGTGGACCCCACGTCGCCGTACTCGGGAGGCGCGCTCCTGGGTGATCGGATCCGCATGAACGACCTGTCGACCGACAAGGGGATCTTCATCCGCTCCATGGCGACCCGTGGCTCCTTGGGAGGGCTTGCCACCACCACCAAGGAGATCATCGACCTCATGGATGCGTTCGGGTTCGGCCGCATAATGGTCGAGACGGTGGGTGTGGGTCAGACCGAGCTTGAGATCACGGGGGCGGCGGACACGGTCGTGGTCGTTCTCGTGCCGGAGTCAGGCGACGGCATCCAGGCCATGAAGGCGGGGCTCATGGAGATCGCCGACATCTTCGTGGTGAACAAGGCCGACCGGCCCGGAGCGGACCGCCTGCTCAAGGATCTGCGGGTGGCGCTGCACCTGAGGGCAGGGAAGGCCCTGAGTGGCGTGCCCGCCCACCACGGCGTCGATCTGTCGCGTCTGGGCAAGAAAAGGCAAGTCACCCCCGATCCGGAGGTAGAGGAGGGGCCTGCCTGGGAGATCCCGGTCCTCAAGACCGTGGCCCAGACGGGTGAGGGGGTTCCAGAGCTTCTGGCCGCCATCGACGAGCACGGGGCGTTTGTGAGCGAGTCAGGGGAGCTCGGGGCGCGGCGCAGAGCCAGGGCGGCCGTCAGGGTTCGAGAGGTGGCCGACCGGGAGCTCCGCGGAATCTTGTGGGGGAGCGAGAGCACGGCTGTTCTCCTGGAGGAAGGTCTGGACCGGATCCAGCACGGTGAAGCGACTCCCTACTCAGTCTCATCGTCCATCCTGAGCGATCTGTTGAACCGGGACATTTCCGCTGAAAATGGGTAGACTTCGACCATGTCCACTCTTGAACGGGATATGACGTCTCCCGGCGACCTGATGGAGCAGGTGGCCGAGCAGAAGGCCGAGATCGAGCGGCTACGGGACCAGCTGAAGGCGTGGGAGGAGGAGTTCGAGGCGACGCCAGCGCGGGACGGGCTCTTCACGACTCTCTCCGGTATGGAGGTAAAGCCGCTCTATACGCCGGCCGACCGGGCAGGGGCTGAGAGCTACGAGGATGCCCTGGGGGTTCCCGGCCGGTTTCCGTTCACTCGTGGTCCCTACTCGACCATGTACCGCACGCGCCTCTGGACCATGCGTCAATTCGCGGGCTTCGCCACGGCCGAGGAGACGAACGAGCGGTACAGGTACCTTCTGAACCACGGTACCACGGGCCTGTCCGTGGCCTTCGACTTTCCCACCCTGATGGGCTACGACAGCGACCACCCGCGCTCTCTGGGGGAGGTGGGTGTCTGCGGGGTGGCCATCTCATCCCTGCACGACATGGAGACGCTTTTCGAGGGCATCCCCCTCGACCAGGTCTCGGTCTCCATGACCATCAACGGGCCGGCCGTCATCCTCTACTGCTTCTACGTGGCGGCGGCCGAGCGGCAAGGCATCTCGCCGGATAGGCTCCGAGGTACCGTCCAGAACGACATCCTCAAGGAGTACCAGGCGCAGCACGCCTGGATCTTCCCGCCGGAGCCTGCGCTGCGCTGCATCGTCGACATGTTCGAGTGGTGCTCGGAGCACGCGCCCAAATACAACCCGATCTCCATCTCCGGCTACCACATTCGGGAGGCCGGTGCCACGGCCGCCCAGGAGCTGGCGTTCACGCTGAGGAACGGCTTCGAGTACGTGGAGAGGGGAATAGAGCGGGGCCTGGACGTGAACCGCTTCGCTCCACGGCTCTCGTTCTTCTTCGACGTCCACAACGACTTCTTCGAGGAGATCGCGAAGTTCCGGGCGGCGCGACGGATCTGGGCTCGGGCCATGCGCGACGAATACGGCGCCACGAATCCGGACGCGTGGAGGCTCCGTACCCACGCACAGACTGCCGGGGTGAGCCTCATGGCGCAGCAGCCCGAGAACAACATCGTGCGCGTTGCCTACCAGGCCATGGCCGCCGTGCTGGGTGGAACCCAATCCCTGCACACGAACTCCATGGACGAGACCCTGGCGCTCCCGACGGAGAAGACCGTCCGGATCGCGCTTCGCACACAGCAGATCCTCGCCTACGAGAGCGGCGTGGCCAACACCATCGATCCGCTGGCGGGCTCCTATTACGTGGAGTCCCTTACGGACCGGCTCGAGGTCGAGGCCCTCGACCTCTTCCGGCAGATCGACGAGCTGGGCGGGGTCGTTCCGGGCATCGAGACGGGCTTCTTCCAATCCGAGATCGCGAACTCGGCCCTACGCCAGCAGGACGAAGTGGAGTCGTCCAGGCGGCTGGTGGTGGGCATGAACGAGTTCACCGAGGGCTCGGAGGACATCGAGATCGATACCCTCAAGATCGATGCGTCCGTGGAGGAGCGTCAGAGTCGGCGCATGGCCGAGCTTCGAGCCCTCAGGGACGACGACCGCGTGCAGGAGACCTTACAGACCCTCGAAGCTGTGTGTCGCGACGGTGGCAACGTGGTGCCGGCGATCCTCGACTGTGTACGGGCCGACTGCACGTTGTACGAGATCCGGCATGCCATGGAGGTGGTCTTCGGAAACTACAAGGAGCCCGTCTTCTTTTAGTGACTCAGATTCTGGGGACTCAGAGTCTCTCTATGATGTAGCTGATGCGCCAGTTGGACATGGCTTCGGGATCCGACGATCCCTCGTCCGCAGGCTCGTAGAGTCCTGCCCAGTCATCCACCGGCCCATTGAACTCCCTGCGGTAACGATCGAGCTCGTCGTTGGCGGAGAGGACGTCGATCTCTTCGCCGAACAGATCGACGACCAGGTGGTCCTCCACGTCGCCCTCGAACAGCACTTTGTTCAGAGTGACGAAATTCCAGCCTGGCTTGTCCGAGAGGGAGTAGTGGCCCTCCTCGGGGAAGCGGGTCTCCTCCGAGAGACCGCCACTGTTCTCACTCGAGACACGCGAACGGAACCGGAACTCTCCCGTCTCCTTGAAGAACGGCTCGAGCTTGTCGAGAATCTTGATCCGCTTCAGCGTGACACGAATCCGCGCCATCGATCATCTCCTCCAGACTGGAGCGTTTGAATCCCACTGCGGCCGGACTGCCGTCCGACGGCCTGAATTTGGCCGATGTTATACATGAGCGCTCTGTTTGTCCAGCGACATGTGACGACCTCTCTCAAACCGATAGATTTGAAACGCTTTGCGCGACCAGACGGGATCGCGCCTGGAGCATTCCAAACGGAGAATCCCATGTCGTCGGAGGATCGACAGATTCGAGTGCTGGTGGCCAAGCCTGGGTTGGACGGCCACGACCGCGGGGCCAAGGTCATCGCCGCGTCCTTCAGGGACGCCGGTTTCGAGGTCATCTACACGGGTCTCCATCAGACGCCCGAGATGATCGTAAATGCCGCCGTCCAGGAGGACGTGGATGTGGTAGCCCTGTCAGTCCTGTCTGGGGCCCACATGACGCTCTTTCCGAGGGTTCTGGAGCTGCTCAGGGAGGAGGGCGCGGACCACATGCTCCTCACCGGGGGCGGAATCATCTCCGAGGGGGACATGCATGCGCTCTCGGGGCAGGGCGTGGGGAAGCTTTTTGGCCCCGGCACATCCACCGCCGACGCCGTGGCGTACGTCCGTGATTGGTTCGCCACACGCGAGGAGAGGGTCTGACGTGACCCAACCCGGGGACGCGGCGACCGAGGATTCTCGGACCACCCTGGGCCAGGGTCGCCTCGCCACGCTGGCGGAAGAGCTCAGAGAGCTTCGTTCGGCGCTCCTCCAAGGGGGCGGCCCCGAACGGATCCGACGCCAGCACGACCAGCGCAAGCTGACGGCCCGCGAGCGGGTGGGGCGGCTGCTGGACTCCGGGAGCACCTGGGTCGAGGTCGGCATGCTCGTGGCCTACGACCAGTACGACGGCCAGGCTCCCGGAGCAGGCGTGGTGACGGGGGTGGGCGTTGTCGAAGGGCGTGAGGTCGTGGTCGTAGCAAACGACGCCACCGTCAAGGCGGGATCCTGGTGGCCCGAGACCATCAAGAAGATGCTCCGGGCCCAGGAGATCGCCATGCGTTGCCGCATACCCATCGTGTATCTCGTGGACTCCGCTGGGGTGAATCTGCCGTACCAAGGCGGCGTGTTTCCGGGGCAATACGGGGCCGCTCGCATCTTCTACTACAACTCCATCATGCGCCGCTATCTGGGCATTCCCCAGCTCGCAGCGGTCATGGGACCGTGTATCGCAGGCGGCGCATATCTGCCCGCCCTCTCCGACGTCATCCTCATGGTGGAGGGGACGAGCTTCATGGGCCTCGGGGGGCCGAACCTCGTGAAAGGGGCGACGGGGCAGACGGTGGATTCGGAGGAGCTGGGCGGCGCCCGGGTGCATACCGAGGTCAGCGGCGTCGCCCACTACATGATGCCGGACGACGAGACGTGCTTGACCAAGCTCCGGAGGCTGATCTACGAGCTGCCCGGGGACCCGTCCACCCGTATTCCCACTCGGGGAGCGGGAGCAGGAGCAGGAGCAGGAGCAGGAGCAGGAGGAGGAGGCTCACCCCCTGCTCGTGAGCCTGTGGACCTTTATGATCTCCTCCCGGCGGACCACCGTCAGCCCTACGACATGCGTGCCGTGCTGGCGTGCATTCTCGACGGGGAGGCGCTCGACGAGTACCAGCCCGACCATGCCGCCGAGATGATCTGCGGGATGGGGTTCATCGGAGGGATGCCCTTGGGCGTCATCGCCAACGCGCGGACCGTGATCCAGGACGATCGGCCCGGCCCGCCCCGCTTCGGGGGGATCATCTATACGGAGAGTGCCGAGAAGGTGGCGTATTTCATCGAGACCATGAACCGCCACCGGACGCCAATTCTGTTCGTCCAGGACGTGTCGGGCTTCATGGTCGGACCCGAGGCCGAGCACTCGGGGATCATCCGCGCCGGGGCCCGCTTCGTGGAGGCCATGGCCACCGCCACCGTGCCCAAGCTCGTACTCACCCTGAACCACGCATCGGGCGCGGGCTATTACGCCATGGCCGGGCAGGGATTCGATCCGGACTTCATCCTGTCTCTCCCGACCGGCCGCATGGGCGTGATGGAGGGAGACAGCGCCGTGATGGCGCTCTTCAGTCGGCAGCTCGAGGAACTCAAGGCCAAGGGTGAGGTGCCCGACGAAGACCTCAGCACCCGCATGGACGAGGTTCGCGCGGACTACGACCGGCAGCTCGACGCCCGCTTCGCGGCGGCCCGGGGCTTCGTCGATGAGATCGTGCTGCCCGAGGAGCTCCGGCCGGCGTTGATCCATCTCCTGAGGGCCGCCCTCAACAACCCGGGCCCCCATGTTGGACCCTTCCATTTGGACGCGGGGCCCCCCACCTCAAACCTCGAGGGGGCTGCGGGGCCGGCCCATGGCTGAGGGGGACGTCGTACGCATCGCCTCGGGACAGGGCTTCTGGGGCGACGATCCCGAGGCGCCCGTGCGCCAGGTGGAGGGCGGCCCCATCGACTACCTCATGATGGACTACCTGGCCGAGGTCACCATGTCCATCATGCAGAAGCAACGCGCCCGGGACCCGTCGGCCGGGTACGCCCGGGACTTCGTGCCCCTGATGGGCCGGATCTTCCCGACGTGCGTGGAGCGAGAGATCACGGTGATCACCAACGCCGGTGGCGTGAATCCTCGCGGGTGTGCGGAGGCCCTGGTCGAGGCGGGACGCGAGGCCGGAGTCGGAGGGAAGGCCACCGTGGGCATGGTCGTGGGTGACGACCTCATGGACCGGCTCGACGGGTTCCTCGCCGACGGCCATCAGCTCCGCAACATGGAGACGGACGAGCCCCTCTGGGTCATCCGTGATCGGGTGCAGAGCGCCAACGTCTACATGGGCGCCCGACCCATCCTGCAGGCTCTCGGTCTAGGAGCCGATGTGGTGGTGACGGGCCGCTCCACCGACACGGCCCTTACATACGGACCGATGATCCACGAGTTCGGGTGGGCCCTGGACGACTGGGACCGCCTGGCCTCCGGAGTGGTGGCGGGGCACATCAACGAATGCGGCGCTCAATGTACCGGCGGGAATTGCCTCATCGACTGGTGGTCCGTCCCGAACCTGGCCGAAGTCGGCTTTCCCATCATCGAGGCCAACGCCGACGGCACTTTCGTGGTGACCAAGAACGACGGATCGGGCGGTCGGGTCACCCGGGGCACGGTCACCGAGCAGATCGTCTACGAGATGGGAGATCCCCGGACATACATCACTCCGGACGTCGTCGCCGACTTCACCACCATCGAGCTCGAGGACGAGGGCGAGGACCGGGTCCGGATCAAAGGAGTCCGGGGCGGGGAGGCCACGGAGTTCATGAAGGTGTCCATCGCCTATTCCGACGGGTTCAAGGCCGTGGGCACCCTGACGTACGCCTGGCCCGACGCGGCCGCCAAGGCCCGGGCGGCCGACCGGGTGCTCCGGGAGCGTCTGGAACGCCTCGGCCTCGTTCTAGAGGTGCGCACGGAGCTGGTTGGTTGGGACTCGACGCACGGCGCTCTGGTGGGGCCGCCGCCTGCGGATCTGCCCGAGCTGCAGCTTCGGGTGGGAGTGCGAGGGAGGGACCGGGCGGCGGTGGAGCGCTTCACGCGGGAGATCGCGCCTCTGGTCCTGACCGGGCCTCCCTCGGTGACGGGTTTCGCCGGGGGCAGACCTCGTGTTCAGGAGATCATGGCGTATTGGCCGGCCCTGATCGAGAAGGAAGCGGTGGAGCCTCATCTGATGGTGGAGGTCTTCGATGTCTAGGCCCTCGCGGATCCAGCTGGTCGACCTTGCGCATGCCCGCTCCGGCGACAAGGGCGACACGGCCAACGTGGGCGTGATCGCCTACGATCCGAGCCACTACGAGCTCCTCAAGGAGGTTGTGACGGTGGAGCGCGTGAAGGAGCATTTCGGCGAGATGGTGCTCGGCCCCGTGGAGCGCTTCGAGCTGCCAAACCTCGGCGCCCTCAACTTCCTGCTGCACAACGCCCTCGACGGGGGAGGCACCATGTCTCTCATGAACGACGCTCAGGGGAAGGTCTTCAGCACGGCGCTGCTCCGCTTGGAGGTCGACGTGCCCGCCGAGGTGGCGGAGGCCGTACGAGGTCGGGGACGAGCCCCCGCCGCTGAAGGCGAGAAGCCCTCATGACGTCCTCGATCTTGGAGGTGCACGTCTCAGACGGGATCTGCCGGTTGACGCTCAACCGTGCGGAGAAGCGGAACGCCTTGAACGGTGAGCTCATCTCTGCTCTGGCTGAGGCACTCCACGGTGCATCGGACGACGACGCGGTCCGTGTCATCGCCATCCGGGGTGCTGGCGAGGACTTCTGTGCAGGGGCGGACCTGGCAGAGCTGGAGCGGACCCTCGACCTGGGCTACGAGGCGAGCGTGGCCGACGCCATGACCCTCGGCAATCTCTTCATCCAGATGCGGCGTCATCCCAAGCCCATCGTCGCTGTGGTCCACGGACGGGCCTTGGCAGGCGGCTGCGGGCTGGCCACCGCGTGCGACCTGGTTCTGGCCAGCGACGACGCGGAATTCGGCTATCCGGAGGTCAATCTCGGCTTCGTTCCGGCCATGGTCATGGCGATCTTGCGTCGCAAGGTCACGGAATCCGTTGCCTTCGAGCTCTTGACCACGGGCGAGCGGATCTCGGCCGAGAGGGCAGGGCAGATCGGGCTGGTCAATCGAGTCTTCGGGGCCGCCGATTTCGAGGCCGGCGCATCCCGGTTCCTCGAGACGCTCGCGCAGAAGCCGGCGTCGGCGCTGGAGCTCTCCAAGGGCCTGCTCTACGAGCTGGACGAGGCCGGCTTCGAAGAGGCCATCACAAAGGGCTCGGAGGTGAACGCCGTCGCTCGCCGGACCGAGGCGTGTCGGGAGGGCGTCCGGCGGTTCCTGGACCACTGATGGTACGGCTTCTCGAGTGGAGGATCCGGCTTTTCGGGATCGGCGCGGTGCTCGGCTTGGCGGGCATCTTCCTGGAGGCCGCCTGGCTGGTGACGGTGGCTCTGGTCGTACTCCTCGCTGGCGTGGCGGTGAGGTACTCGCCGGACCGAGACCCGGTGGAAGAGGAGGAGGATCTGGGGGCCTGAACCGTCATTGAGGTGCCCACTCGCTCGGGCGACGGTCCCGCATGTCTCCGGATCTGGCTCTGGCCCATCAGCTCCTCGAGCAGCACTTCGGCTTCTCGTCCTTCCGCCCGGGCCAAGAGCGCCTGGTGGCAGCCGGGATGTCGGGCCGGGACGCCCTGGGGGTTCTTCCCACGGGAGGGGGCAAGAGCCTCTGCTATCAGGTGCCCGCCCTCGCCCTGCCGGGCCTCACGCTGGTGCTGAGCCCCCTGATCTCCCTCATGGAGGATCAGACGAAGCGGGCCGTGGCGGCCAGGATTCCAGCCGCGTTTCTCACCAGTGGACTTTCCGGCGGCGAGCGCCGGAGGGTGCTGCGAGAGGCCGTGGGCGGGCGTGTGAAGCTCCTCTTTGCGGCGCCGGAGCGCCTGGAGACCACTGGCTTCATCGACGCGCTCCGCGGGACGCGGGTGTCGCTGGTGGCCGTGGACGAAGCGCATTGCATATCGGAGTGGGGCCACGACTTCCGGCCGTCCTACCGTCGCATCGGCCTGCTCCGGGAAAGGCTCCGGGCCCCGTTTATGGCGCTGACCGCCACGGCCACCCCCAAGGTACGGGAAGATATCATCGCAGTTCTCGGCCTTGTGGACCCGGTTCCTGTCGTGGGCTCATTCGATCGCCCCAACCTGGCCTGGCATATCGCACGAGCGGAGGATCACAGCTCCAAGGTCCGAGTCCTCCGGCGGATGGTGCGTGAGGAGAAGGGCGCCGTCGTCGTATATGCGGGGACTCGCCGCGTCGTGGAGGTTATCCGCGTCGATTTGGCCAGCCTCGGCGTCGCGGCGACGGCATATCACGCGGGTCTGGAACCTGGGCCACGGAGCCGTGTGCAGGACGATTTCCTCTCAGGGAGGACCCGTGTGGTCGTCGCCACGAACGCCTTCGGCATGGGAGTGGACAAGAGCGATGTCCGCCTCGTTCTCCACTACCAGCTGCCGGGCACGTTGGAGTCCTACTACCAGGAGGCGGGGCGGGCCGGACGGGATGGAGCGCCGGCGCGCTGCGTGGCTCTTCACGGCCGCCACGACCACCGGCTGCACGAGGCGTTCATCGACCGCTCGCGGCCTCCCGTACGGGTGCTCAAAAGGGCTCGCAGGGCCCTCCACAGGGCCGTGGGAGCCGGCGCGCGTGGGCTGTTGGACGTCGATCGTGCGGCCCGGGACGCCCGCTGCACGGGTGAAGAGTTCATGGGCACGCTGGAAGCTCTCGAACGGCTCGGATCGGTCCGAATCTACGGCGGATCTGGCCCGCGGGGCTCGGATTGGACCCTTTCGGGTAACAAAGGACCGAGGTCGTCGTCGGAACGAAGCCGTGAGAGTGAGCTCCTGGATATGGGAGTTCGGTCTTCGATTCCCGACTGGTCCGGTCCTCGCCGGCTACGGGAAGCTGCGCTGGACGGCCTTCGAAATGTCCGGGCGTACGCCGACGCCAGCCGGTGCAGGCGAGCGGTGCTCCTCGAGTACTTCGGGGACGGGACACCGGCCTGTGGGGGCTGCGACCTCTGTGATGCGCAGAGCCGACGGGGGTTGCGACGAATCTTCGTCAAAGAAAAACCGTATGCATAGATATCTGTCGGAAGAGCACGACTGCTTCGTGCAAGAGGTCCGGGCCTTCGCCCAAGAGTCCATCGCACCCATCGCGAGGGATGCCGACGAGTCGAAGGAGTTCCCCTGGGAGACCGTCAAGGCGATGGGGGAGATGGGGCTCTTGGGAGTGCCCGTCCCCCGGGAGCTCGGGGGCATGGGACGCGACTACTTGAGTTACATTCTCGTGGTCGAGGAGCTCGCCAAGGTCGACGCGAGCCACGCCATCACCGTTTCCGCGCACACCACGTTGGGCACGGGTCCGATACTGGCATTCGGAACGGACGTGCAGCGGGAGCGGTATGTTCCGCCTCTGGCGAGCGGCAAGGTCCTCGGGGGCTTCGGCCTCACGGAGCCGGGAGCGGGATCCGATGCAGGGGGAACCACCGCCAGGGCCGTCCGGGAGAACGGCGGGTACCGCGTAAACGGATCGAAGATCTTCATCACCCACGCCGGAGTGGGTGAGATTTTCACGGTCACGGCGGTGACCCAACCCGATCAGGGATCTGACGGAATCTCGAGCTTCATCGTGTGCAAGCCGACGGTGGATCTGGAGCGGGCCCGCTCCCTCGGCTTCGGGCACGACGACGACCTTCCGTTCCTGGAGGGGGTGCGGGCGGGCAAGAAAGAAGACAAGATGGGGTGGAGAGCTTCCGACACGCGGGAGCTGCTGATAGAAGATGCGCTCGTCCCAGAAGAGGATCGTCTCGGTGAGGAGGGAGAGGGCTTCATCAACTTCATGAAGACCCTCGACGCCGGCCGGATCGGCCTCGCGGCCCTCTCTCTGGGATTGGCCGAAGGGGGGTTCGAAACGGCACTCCGGTATGCGAACGAGCGCGAACAGTTTGGAAAAAAGATCTGGGATTTCCAGAACATTCAGTTTGAGTTGGCGGATATCGCCACGGACATTCAAGCAGGGAAGCACCTCACATACCACGCAGCCTGGCTCAAGGATCACGACCAGCCATTCACGAAGGAGGCCTCCATGGCCAAGCTCTTCTGTTCCGAGCTTGCCATGCGAGCCACGCACAAGGCGGTCCAGATCATGGGTGGGGCGGGATACACCGCCGACTACCCGGTGGAGCGCATGATGCGCGACGCCAAGGTTTGCGAGATCGGTGAGGGAACTAACGAGATCCAGCGTTTGGTGATCGGTCGACAGCTCGTCAAGGAGACGTTCGGCGGATCGGCGCTGGCATAACAGGGCAGCTCACTCGGGCCGCTGGCTCGCCAACGCGGGCCCAAGCTGCGGCCGGCTTCGCTCCTCCCCACAACGAGGGAGGGACGAGGCCGGGGTAGCCTGGGCGCACCGGCGGGATTGGCCACGAGTAGCCGACCAAGGAGAAAAATACATTGAGGAGAGAAATCCTCGTGAGCGCCACGGCCCACGAATCGTGGGTAGCGCTCATGGAAGACGAGCAGTTGGTCGAGTTGATGTTCGACCGGCCCGATCGAGGGCGTCTGCTCGGAGACATCTATCTGGGCAAGGTCGAGGCGGTTCTGCCCGGCATTCAGGCCGCTTTCGTCGATATCGGAACGGACAAGGCGGGATTCCTCCACGTCGCCGACCTCGACACGGGTGACGACGACGAGGAGGACGGTGGAGGAGGAAGACGGCGCCGCCCGAAGAAGGATCCTCCCATTCAGGACCTCATCAAGAAGGGCCAGCAGGTGATCGTGCAGATCACCAAGGAGCCCATCAGTAACAAGGGACCCCGCCTGACCGCCGAGGTCTCGCTGCCGGGTCGATTCCTCGTCTACATGCCTGGCTCGTCCCACGTGGGCGTCAGCCGGAAGATCGAGGATCGGGACGAGCGCTCGCGGCTGCGCAAGCTCGCCAAGGGCATCCTGCCCAAGAACAGCGGGGGCATCATCGTCCGAACCGTGAGCGAGGAGCTCAACGAGGACACTTTCAGGAAGGAGTTCAAGCGCCTCAGTGCGAACTGGAAGAAGATCCTCAAGAAGAGGGAAGGCGCCAAGGCTCCGGCGCTCCTGCACCGTGAGGCGAAGCTCATCAGCGGGGTGATTCGAGACCTCTTCAGCAATCGCTTCGAGTCGATCACCGTGGACAACAAAGCGATCTACAACGAGATCCTCCAATACGTGAAGGGCGTGGCGCCCGACCTGAAGGACCGTGTCCGGCTCTATTCGGACCCGGTCTCGCTCTTCGACAAGCACGGGATCGGAGAAGAGATCCAGGCGGCGTTCGAGAAGAAGGTGATCATGCCCTCCGGCGGCTACATCATCATCGAGCCCACCGAGGCGCTCGTGTCTATCGACGTCAATACGGGACGCTACAAGGGGAAGAAAGACCCCGAGGGCACCATCCTCACGACCAACCTGGACGCCGCGAAAGAGATCGCCCGTCAGCTCCGGCTGCGGGACGTAGGGGGCATCATCGTGTGCGACTTCATCGACATGGAGTCCCAGCAGAATCGCGATCGTGTCCTTCATGAGCTGAGGACTCACTTGGGGCGCGATAGTGCCCGCACCAAGGCCTTCGAGGTCTCGGGATTGGGATTGGTGGAGATGACACGGCAGCGGGTCCGTCCGTCTCTCTTCAACTCCCTCACCAAGACCTGTGATCACTGCGACGGCGGGGGCCGCGTCTACACCGCGGCAACAGTGGTCCGCCAGATCGAGAGGAGTCTCAGGAGAGTTTCCGCCAAGGGCGAGGAGCGGGAGATCCTGATCCGGATGCATCCCGAAGTGACCCTGCGGATCCTCGAGGACGAGCCGGACTTCCTGCGGAGACTGGGACGACATACCAAGCTGTCGCTGGATATGACGGACGATCCGCTGCTCAGGGAGCATGAGTTCCGGATCCTTTCAAGCGCTGCGGAAACGGACGTGACGGCCCGATACGCAGCCGCATGAGTGTCGCCGCGTCTTGACCCGGCTCCGGACTTCCATGAAGTTTTTAGGCTCTATTGGACGAGTTCGCACGGCCATCGAGGTGCAGCATGTACGCCGTCTTCCAGACAGGTGGTAAGCAGTTCCGGGCGGAACCGGGCGTAAAGCTCCGGGTTCCTTCCCTGGAGGCGGAGGAGGGAAGCACCATCTCCTTCGACGAGGTTCTGCTCGCCTCGGACGGCGATGCGGTATCCGTTGGTCAGCCCACCGTAGGTGGCGCCAAGGTGACCGCCGAGGTGCTCCGACACGGCAGGGACAAGAAGATCATCATATTCAAGCGGAAGCGCAGGAAAGGCTACCGCAGGAAGCAGGGACATCGGCAGAAGTTCACCGAGATTCGGATCGCTGACATCAAGCTTTAGCGAACCGACACCCGGGGCGATTCTCCGAGGGACATCTCATGGCGCATAAGAAGGGCGTAGGCTCGAGCCGGAACGGCCGCGACAGCAATTCGAAGCGGCTCGGCGTAAAGCGATTCGGCGGGCAATGGGTCAGCGCTGGCAGCATCATCGTTCGCCAGCGTGGGACGCATTTCCACCCGGGCCGTAACGTTTCTCGCGGAAGGGACGACACGTTGTTCGCCACTGCTGATGGTGTGGTGACGTTCGAGACTTACCGTCGGCGTAAAGCGGTTTCGGTCTACCCCGGCGAGTAGTCCCGAGCAGAAAATTATCGAGTCCGCTCTGCAGGGGCTGCCTGTGGAGCGGACTTTCTCTATGCCTCGCACCCGCATCGAGAAGCCGAAGAGCTTGGATCCTTTCTGACAGTTACCGGTTCGGATGGGCGGGAGTGGATCTTTCTTGGGCATCGCTCTGTAAGGGGTGCGAGGGAAGAAATAGGGAGGGTACATGTACTCCATAAAGAAATACCATAGATGGCCGCGGCGAGTCGCCCGTGGTGTGGCGCTGGCCTTGTCGCTGACGTTCCTAGCGGCCGGCTGGGCAGTGACCGACGGCGATGACCCGCCCACCGACTCCGGCTGGTTGGGCGACGAAGTCGTTCCAGCCGTACTGGCCGACATGGAGCGGGAGCTGGCATCGGCCCAGTTGCCGCTGCAGGTGAACGAGCGCGTCGAGTTCTGGACGCGGCGGTTCGTCACCGAGGAGAGGTCGGCCTTCGAGGAGCTTCTCTCGAGGGAGGGTCTCTACTCGGACATGATCACGGCCAAGCTCCGCGAGCGAGGAATTCCCGAGGAGCTGATCTACGTGGCCATGATCGAGTCCGGGTTCGTTCCGAGCGCTCGATCCTACGTCTCTGCGCTAGGAGTCTGGCAGTTCATGAGCCCCACGGCCCGGGCGTACGGGCTCCGGATCGACTCGTACGTGGACGAGCGACGCGACCCGGTGCGGGCCACCGACGCGGCGCTGGACTACCTGAACGAGCTGCACCAGCGCTACGGCTCCTGGTACCTGGCGGCTGCGGCATACAACGCGGGTCCGACCCGTGTGTCCCGCGCGCTCAACCGGCATGCCGGCGGGCGGGTCGGGGACGAGAGCCTGTACTGGGAGATCGTGGAGCACCTACCGCCCGAGACGGCCCACTACGTGCCGAAGCTCCTGGCGGCCACCTATCTGGCCCGCTACGCCTCGAAGTACGGCTTCGAGGTCACCCACGCGGAGCCGTATGTCTACGACATCGTCTGGACGCCAGGGGGAACGGGACTCCGGGATGTCGCGGAGTCTGTGAGTGTGTCGACGGAGCGCATGTACGAGCTAAACCCTCAGCTCATCCGGGGCGTGACGCCTCCGGGGGCAGCGTATCCCCTCCGGGTCCCCGTCGGCGCCGCTCATCAGGTAGTGGCGACCCTGGGGATGACCGATCGCCGGATTCGCCGCGCCGACGACTGACGCCGGTGGGCTAGTCGGTCGAGTCCGTCGTACCTGGGAGGCCCGTCGCACCCGGCTCACCGGATCCGCCCCAGGACGGCTCTCCACTCTGGGCTTGCCGGGTGGAGGAGATGATCCGCCAGATCACGTCCCGGGCGAGCTCCGGATCGACGCCCAGCTCCCGAGCCCTCACCGCGACGCGGCGCACGACCCGTGCCTCGCGGGGAGGATCGAGCACCGGAAGACCCAGCTCCTGCTTCACGCGGCCGATCTCCACGGCGAGTGTGCGACGCTCGCCGATGAGCCGGATGATCTCGTCGTCCAGCTCCATGATGCGGTCCCGCAGCGTGTCCAGCTCGGCATGGGGTGCCGGATTGCCGTCTCGAGGTCCCGTGTCTTCGCTCATACAGGTGATTCCAGGCGTGCACCTCCGACGAACTCGGAGACGTGCTCTACATCCTGTGGCGCGGTGCCCAGACTGACAAGAACGAGGGTGGGCACGTGGACCAGGAGTCCCATGACTCCCTCATGCAGATCAAGTGGTCTCAGAGAGCCGTTCAGGAAGAAGAAGACTGCCGTGGCGGAGCCGGCGAGCAGCCCCGCCAGCGCCCCCGCCGTCGTGGCCCGGCGCCAGTAGAGGGCGGCCAGCACGGTGGGCGCAAGCTGGCAGATGATGCCGTACGAGCCAAGGAGTAGCCCGACCAGAGAGCCCTGCTCGTCGAGTGCGAACGCGTATGCCACCGCGCCCACCAGAACGATCAAGCCACGCATGACCAGTCGCTGCTGCGCATCGGTCAGAGGTACGAAGAGGCGCACCCCGTCCTCCACCGCCACCGACGCCGCTCCGTGCAGGAGCGCATCTCCCGTGCTCATGGATGCGGACAGCGCGCCTGCGCAGAACAACCCCACCACGAGGGCGGGTAGGTCGGTTCTCAGCACCATGAACGGCAGGATGAAGTCGTCGGTGGGGGGACCCTCGGGAAAGAGCACGCCGGCGAAGCCGATGAGGAAGACGGGAACCAGGAAGAGCTGGAAGGTGGGGAAGAGGATGGCCGTCTTCCGGATGATGTCGTCGTCCCGGGCCGTGAACGCCTTCATGAACAGGTGAGGCCACATCTGGAGGCCGATGAGGCTCACGAGAATGGCCGTCGAATATCCGCCCCAGGTCCAAGCTTCACCTCCGGCCGTGAGGCCCGGCACGGTGAGGAGCTCCGGCCGCTCCGCGGCGATGCGTTCGAACATGGCGCCCACGCCCCCGTAGAGGTGGAAGGGCAGGTAGAGTCCCAGGGTCCAGGCGATGATCAGCATGAACACACCCTGGAAGGTGTTGGTCCACCCCACGGCCATCATCCCGCTTCCCAGCACGTAGATGATGACGATGGCGTAGGCCAGAGCCGCCCCCAGGGCCAGCGGCACGTGCCCCTCCGTCACCGCCTCGATGACGATGCCGGCGCCGCGCATCTGGAGCGTGATGTAGGGCACGAAGGCTATGAGGGTGAGGGACGCGATCAGGACCGACAGTCCCCGGGATGGAAAGCGCCCCACGATGAGCTGGGCCTGTGTGACGAAGCCGAACCGTCGACCGAGAGCCGCCACCTTCGGTCCCACCCAGTACCAGGGTGCCATCCCCAGAGCGCCGTAGGAGAGGATATAGAACGCCGCGGCGCCTCTTCCGTATGCCCATCCGGGCCCACCCAGGAATGCGAAGGCGGAATAGACGCTCGCGCCGGTGACGAAGTAGAAGACCAGGAGCCCGAAGCTCCGGTCCCCGGCTACGAACCCCTGGACGCTCTTGGTGCTCCTGCGACCGGCCCTGAGCCCGATGAGCAAGGTGATCAGCAGATAGATGCCGATGACTGAAGAAACGACCTGCCAGCGCTCCATGAGGGCCTACCTGTCGCCGGCCCGTCGCACAGCCAGCTCCATCACCAGGAGGGCCACCCCGACCAGGATGAGCAGAAGAGTCAGCCAGGCCATGACGAACGGAAGGCCCAAGACGAGCGGGCGGATACGATTGAAGGGCACCAGGCCGGGCCACATGCCGAGGACGCCGTCCACGATCAGGAAGGCGACGACAGCCGTACGGACTGCCCGCGGCTTCATCGGCCCTTGAACTCGGGCTTCCACTTCTCCACGAATGCCTGCACGCCCTCGCGTCCGTCCTCACTGGCGAAGGCCGACAGGAAGAGCTCCCGCTCCAATTCCAGCCCGGCGGAGAGGGGGGTCTCGAGGGCCGCCTGTACGGACTGCTTGACCAGGCGCAGGGCCACGGGGCTCCAGCGGGCCATGCGGCTGGCCAGCTCGCGGGCTTTCTCCACGTGCTGGCCGTCGTCGACCAGGAACTCCACCAGCCCGATGCGGAACGCCTCCTCGGCGTCGATGAAGTCACCGGTGAGGGCGATGCGCATCGCCTGACCCGCTCCCACCAGCCGGGCGAGGCGCTGGGTTCCGCCCGCCCCAGGAATCAGGCCAAGACGGATCTCGGCCTGACTGAACCGGGTGGTCCGGTCGGCCACCCGGACGTCGCAGGCCAGTGCCAGCTCGCACCCGCCGCCGACGCAGAATCCGTGGATCGCGGCGATCAAGGGTTTGGCGAAGGCCGCCGCCACGTCGTACACCCGTGGGTGCTGGTAGAGCTCGCGTTGCTCCGCCGCCGTCCGTTGCGCGAATTCGGAGACGTCCGCCCCGGCGATGAAGGCTTTGTCACCCTGTCCGTGGATGATGGCCACCTTGATGTCCGGATCGTGGGCCAGGTCGTGGAGCGCGTCCTCTATACGCTGACGAACGTCCTGGTTCAGCGCATTGAGCTTGTCGGGGCGGTTCAGCGTGAGGATACCGAGGGCGCCGTCACGCTCCACGAGAAGGGGTGCGTCGCTCATTCCTTGTCCCAGCGGTAGAAGCCCTCGCCCGTTTTCTTGCCGAGCTTGCCCTCGGCAACCATGCTCTTGAGCAGGTCCGGGGGACGAAAGGCCTCGGACTCCAGCATGCGGTGTAGGTACTGGGCGATGTCCAGGCGAACGTCGAGGCCGACCAGGTCGGTGAGCTTGAGGGGACCCATGGGATGCCGATAGCCCAGCATCATGGCTTTGTCGATGTCCGCGGGGCTGGCCACCCCGGCCTCTACCATGCGGATGGCCTCGAGGCCCAGGACGATCCCCAGCCGTGACGAGGCGAATCCCGGGGAGTCCTTCACCACGATGGGCTCCTTGCCGATGAAGCGGGCGAACTCCACGGCAAGCCGTGCGGTCTCCTCCGAGGTTTGGTCGCCCGTGACCACCTCCACGAGCTTCATGAGGTGGACCGGATTGAAGAAGTGCATGCCGACAAAACGCTCGGGGGGCCCCAGATTGCCGGCCAGCCTGGAGATGCTCAGCGACGACGTGTTCGTCGCGAAGATCGTGTCTCGGCCCACCCTCTGCTCCACGAGGCGGAAGAGATTCAGCTTGATCTCCACGGACTCGGGGGTCGCCTCGATGACAAGGGGGGTGTCCTTCAGGGTGTAGGCGAACTCGGAGCTCAGCCTGATCCGACTGAGCGTGGCGTCCCGCTCCTCCGGCGTAAGCTTCTCCAGGGACACGCCTTTGTCCAGGTTGGCCCGGATGTTGTCCACCCCGGCCTCCAGGGTAGCCAGATCGATGTCGTACAGCACCGTCTGGATTCCAGCGGCGGCGCAGACGTGTGCGATCCCATGGCCCATGGTGCCCGCGCCGAGGATCGACACTCGCTCGAAGGGAGCCGTCATGTCGACACTACCGTAGCGATTCCCTGACCGACACCGATGCACATGGTCGCCATTCCGGTGGCGGCTTCGCGTCTCGACATCTCATGCACAATGGTTGTAAGGATACGGGCTCCAGAGCAACCCACGGGATGCCCGAGGGCGATGGCCCCCCCGTTTACGTTTACCTTCGCCGGATCCAGATCGAGCTCCTTCACGCAGGGAAGCGCCTGGGCGGCGAAGGCCTCGTTGAGCTCGACCAGGTCGAGGTCACCACCTCCGATTCCCGCACGCTCCAACGCGAGACGTCCCGCTGGCACGGGCCCCATGCCCATGCGATGGGGCTCCACCCCCGCCACGCCCGTGGCCACGATCCGGGCCAGGGGCTCCATGCCGAGGCTCCGAGCGCGGCTCTCTTCCACCACCAACAGGGCCGCGGCGCCGTCGTTGATGCCCGAGGCGTTCCCGGCGGTGACCGTGCCGTCCTCCTTGAACACCGGACGGAGCCGGGCAAGATCCTCGACGGTGGTGCCGGGTCGGGGGTGCTCGTCCCGATCTACGACCAGGGGGTCGCCCTTCCGCTGGGGAATCTCCACCGGAGCGATCTCGGCGGCGAAGCGGCCCGCCTTCATGGCCTCTCCCGCCCGCCTTTGACTTTCGGCGGCGAAGGCGTCTTGTTCGTCTCGGCCGATGCCGAACTCCTCGGCCACCACCTCCGCGGTCTCGCCGAGGCCGATGGTCCAATGGCTGGGTAGGGCCGGGTTCGTGAAGCGCCACCCCAGAACCGTGTCGGCGGTCTGGGGATGCCCTCTGGCGTACGCACGCTCGGGCTTGAGCATCACGAAGGGCGAGCGGCTCATGCTCTCCACACCGCCGGCGATGAAGATCTCTCCTTCGCCCGCCTGGATGGCCTGAAAGGCCGAGTTCACTGCCTGCAGGCCCGAGCCGCACAGTCGATTGACCGTGACCCCTGGCACGCTGACCGGGAGTCCGGCCAGGAGGAGCGCCATGCGGGCGACGTTTCGGTTGTCCTCGCCCGCCTGGTTGATGCACCCCATGAGGACGTCGTCCACTTCCGCCGGGTCCACGCCCGTCCGATCCACGAGCGCACGGATGGCGTGTGCCGCGAGATCGTCGGGCCGGACGCCGGCCAGCGCGCCCCCGTGCCTGCCGATGGGGGTGCGCACGGCATCAATGATCCATGCCGTCTTCATTCCGCTCACCGATCCAGAGCCGTCCGTCCGTGCGGTCGGACACTACTTGCCAGTGAACTCGGCCTTACGCTTTTCCATGTAAGCGGACAGGCCCTCCTTGGCGTCGTCGCTCTGGAAGAGCTGCTGCTGGAGCTCCCGCTCCAGAGTCAAGGCCAGCTCGAAGGGCAGCTCGGAGCCGGTCTGGACGGAGCGCTTGATGTTGCCGACGGCTCTCACGGCCTTGTTAGGGGTTGTGAACTGCTTCGCGTACTCCATGACCTTCGCCTGGAAGTCGTCGGGGTCTTCGGCGTCGATCACTTGGTTGACGAGGCCCAGCTCCAGAGCCCGGTCGAAGCCGAAGGTCTCTCCGGCCGCCATGAGCTCGATGGCCTTCGACTTCCCAACGATGCGGACGAGCCGCTGCGTGCCGCCCGTGCCGGGGAGCACACCAAGGGCCACCTCGGGAAGGCCGCACTGTCCCCCGTCCTTCCGCGCCACCCTGATGTCGCAGGCCATGGCGATCTCCAGTCCGCCGCCCACGGTGTGCCCGTTGAGGGCGCCGATGACCAGCTTCGGCGTGTGCTCGAAGCGGTTCAGCGTCTCGTTGGCGTGGAGGCAGAAGCAGTACTTGAAGCCCGAGGTGACCTCGGAGAGCATCTGGATGTTGGCTCCGGCGCAGAAGAACTTCTCGCCTGCTCCCGTGACCACGATCACCTCCACGTCCTCGTCGAAGCGGGCGCGTACGATGGCCTGGTCGAGCTGGACCATCATCTCGTGGGTGTACGTGTTCGCGGGCGGGTCGTCGAGAGTGAGAACCGCAACGCCGCCCTGAACGTCGTAGTGGACCAGTGTCTTGTCCGTCATGTCCTATCCTGACTCCTTTGTGGTTCTCTTGTGGTTCTCGTTCGGTTCTCGGGCTTCAGCCAGAAACGATAACACAATGAGTGGTGCCGCGGGTCGGCATGTTTCCCTCGAATCATTGCTCCATCCACATGGAGGTTCTCCCACCATCGGGCGCCCTCCGATCCGCGTGGCTCTCCACCGGATGAAGAGCCCCGACGCCCCTGAGAAAGATCTGAAGTATGGTGGAGCTCAGCCGATCCACCGAGACGTCTTTTCCCGGTCGGTACCAGGTGTATATCCGGTTCATCATCCCGAAGAGCGCGAAGGTGGCCACCCGGCGATCCGCCGGGTCGCGGTCGGGAGCCACCTGATCCACGCACGCCTGAACAGCACTCACGTACTCCCGCTTCCGGGCGGCGATCTGGCGGCGGTACTCACCCGTCAGGGCCTCCGCCTCGTGAGAGAGAACCTTCGTCTCGGACATGTTGTCGGCGAAGAAGCGGAGGTGGTCCCTCACAATGACCTCGAGGCGGTCCACCGGCTCGTCTACTCCCTCGAGATCCTCCGTGAGACGCTCGAGCAGGGTGTCGAAGCAGTGTCTCGGAATGAGGAAGAGCAGATCTTCCTTGCTCTTGAAATAGTAGTGCAGCCCCGAGAGGCTGACCCAAGTGGCGGCCGAGATGTCCCGGACGCTGGCACCGTCGTAGCCCTTGTCCGCGAAGATCGTCGAAGACCCACGCAGGATCCTGGCGAGCTTGGCGTCGTACCGGTGCCGCTGCTGCTGCACGGGTCACCCCTCCTAGAAGAAAGGAAAAATTGGGGATATCTGGGAAAACATCCGGTTCGGACGAGCGTTCGAACGAGAAGCTACCGAGGGCTTGAGGAGGGTCCGGATCCCGATCCCGGTGTGGCGGACGGGTGACGAGCCGCCCGAGAGGATATGACGCCGCTCCGAGAATTGATTCGGATGACCGGTCTTGGATAGCTTGGAACAATGACAATCAACTCCATTCCCTCTCGTACCCGAACGCTACCCTTTCTTCTGGTGGCCATGATGGCGGCCGGGGCGTGCGCCGACGCGGTCTCCGATCCCATGGCGGCCCTCATGGCGCGGGAGACCCGTGCCGCTCTCGACTTCGGCGGGGCCGTGCCCCGCCTCACGGACGTATGGGTCGAATCCGGAGGCATCCTCGACGAGGTACCGGTTACGCGGTGGGAGGACTCCTGGGAGTTGCCAGCGGGGGAGGGGAGGGCGCTATGCGCCCTGGTTTACGACGACGCGATGCCGGTTCTCTTCGGACGCCTCCGCGAAGGCGCCTTGGAGAAGCTGCTGGTCGACATGGATTCGACCCTGGCCCGGGTCGACCAACTCTCCGCCATCGGTATCCCGGAGCGGCTGAGTCGCAGGCTGGATTCGGCTCGTGAGATGCTGACGAGGGCCTGGATCCTGGCGGAGGAGCGCGAAGGTGCATCGTCTCTCGCTGCAGCCCTCCAGGCCTCCGACTATCTCCTGGAAGTGACTCCACCCCACGTGGCCGCTCAACTGCTGGCATCTGCCGAGGGGGGGATCAGAAGGATTTCCGCCGATGACCCGTACTCGGAGCAGATGAAGGGGCGGGCAGAGCGGCTCATCGACGTGGCTCGAGAAGCGATCCACGACGGTGATTACGCCCGGGCGATCCGCGGGTCATACTACGCTTGCCTCCTCCTGGGGGTAGAGCTGCCCGACTAGCGGTAGCCCCCGCGGTCGACGAGGCTGCCTCCTCAATACTCGGGGGGGTGGGGGGGGTGGGAGGGGTGGCTCTGCTTTGTGAGAGCAGGCTTCCCGTCGTACGTTAAGTGTGTCCGTCAGAGTGCATAGCTCCGGGGGAAGCGCGTAGCCCCGGGGGAGAAGAGAGACATGTCGCGGAGAATCCACATCATTGCGGCCGTGGTGCTCGGGGCTGTGCTGAGTGCCCCCTCGACGGCACTGGGCCAGCGGGCAGAGCTCGTCTTCCGGGTGCCCGTGACCGGGATGATCGAGCTCGGGCTCGCGCCCTTCCTCGAGCGCTCCATCCGGGAGGCCGAGGCAGCCGGCGCCCGGGCCATCGTGTTGGACATCGACACACCCGGTGGTCGAGTGGACGCCGCGGAGCGCATCGCGGATGCCATCGCCGACGCGCAGGTTCCGGTCTACGCCTTCGTGAATCGTCGCGCCTTCTCGGCGGGAGCTCTGATCTCTCTGGCGACTCAGGGCATCTACATGAGGCCCGGCTCCGTGATCGGGGCCGTCACCCCGGTGGACGGGGCGGGAAAAAAGGCCTCCGAGAAGATCGTCTCCGCCATGCGGAGCGAGATGCGCGCCCTGGCCGAAGCCCGAGGTCTGGACCCTGCGGTGGCGGAGGCCATGGTGGACGAATCCCTGGCTATCCCCGACGTGGTGGAAGCCGGCAAGCTCCTCACACTCACCACCGAAGAGGCTGTGGGGCTGGGATACGCCCGGGAGACGGAAGACTTCGACACGCTGCTGGACGATCTGGAGCTCTCCGGTGCTGCGGTGCAGGACCTGGACGTGAACTGGGCCGAGCGCCTCGTCCGCTTCTTCGCGCATCCGATGTTGGCTTCCTTCTTTCTGTCGTTGGGCTTCCTGGGGCTCGTCATCGAGATCAAGACGCCGACCATGGGCCTCGCGGGAGCCGCTGGACTCCTGTCGCTGTCGCTGTTCTTCGGATCCCACCTGATTCTCGGTCTCGCCGGTTGGGAAGACCTTCTGGTCTTCGGGGCCGGCGTGCTGTTCCTGGCCGCCGAGGTCATGCTCATGCCGGGCTTCGGCCTCTTCGGGCTGATGGGCATCGTCGGCATGGCGGCAGGGATCTATATGAGCCTCCTGGGCAGTCTGCCCACCGCGGAGGACTTCAGCAGGGCAGGGGGGGTGCTCAGCACGACCCTGTTGCTCCTTCTGGTCACCGCTTGGGCGCTCCTTCGGTACCTCCCCAAGAGCACGCGGCTGTACCGCACGGGGATCCTCCTCGGTACCCGGACGGACAAGGCCATCGGGTACGAGTCGGCCCAGACTCGTCCCGAGCTTGTCAGTCGGGAGGGTGTCGCCATCACGGACCTGAGGCCTTCGGGTGTCGGCCTGTTCGACGACGAGCGCATCGACATTGTCTCGGAGTCGGAGTGGATCGAGCAGGGGACTCCGGTGCGCATCGTGGCCGCGGAGGGATACCGTCACGTCGTCCGATCCGTGGCCGACAAGGAAGAGTAACGCAAGGACACGACCCGGAGGGGCCGGCGGGGCGCAACCCGTCGGCCGTCCGGGGTCATGGAAAGGATCACTCGATGCAGCAGCTCGACATCTTCAGCCTGTTCGTCCTCTTCGGGGCGGTCATGCTCATCTCCGTCGTCGCCTGGGCCGTGCCCGTGCGCCTGTGGATCGAGGCGATCTCGGCCGGAGTGAGGCTGGGCATCGGCTATCTGGTGGGCATGCGCCTTCGCAAGGTGAGCCCTCCGGCGGTCGTGCGTCCCCTGATATGGGCGACCAAGGCGGGTATCCCGCTCAACGTCAACGACCTGGAGGCCCACTACCTGGCGGGAGGGCAGGTCGAAAACGTCGTCCGGGCCCTCATCAGCGCCGACAAGGCCAGCATCGAGCTTGGGTTCCAGCAGGCGGCCGCCATCGACCTGGCCGGTCGGGACGTCTTCGAGGCCGTGCAGGTCTCGGTGAACCCCAAGGTCATCAACACGCCCAAGGTGGCGGCCATGGCCAAGGACGGCATCCAGCTCATCGCCCAGGCCCGGGTCACCGTTCGGGCCAACATCAACCGGCTGGTGGGTGGGGCCGGCGAGGACACCATCCTCGCCCGGGTTGGTGAGGGCATCGTCTCCTCCATCGGCTCCGCCGACTCCCACAAGAAGGTCCTCGAGAACCCGGACGACATCTCCAAGACGGTGCTGGCCAAGGGCCTCGACTCGGGCACCGCCTTCGAGATCCTCTCCATCGACATCGCCGACGTGGACGTGGGCAAGAACATCGGGGCCGACCTCCAGACCCATCAGGCCGACGCCGACAAGAGGGTCGCCCAGGCCCGGGCCGAGGAACGCCGGGCCATGGCCGTCGCTCTGGAGCAGGAGATGAAGGCCAAGGTCCAGGAGATGCGGGCGGATCTGGTGAAGGCCGAGGCGGAGGTGCCCTTGGCTCTGGCGGACGCCTTCCGCGAGGGCCACATGGGCGTCATGGACTACGTGCGCTACGACAACATCCAGTCCGATACCTCCATGCGGAAAGCCATTGCCAGTGGGGACGACGAGGACGTCAGGCCGTTGGTCTAGCGCGGCTCTCCAGACTCTCTCGAGGACGCTCTCATGGACGAAGGCCTGATCCAGATTCTGGTCATCGCGTTCTTCATCATCATCGCGATGATGGACGGTGCGGCCCGGAAGAAGCGCCAGGAGGCCCAGCGCCGCGGCACGGTTGGGCGAGGGGAGGGCGCTCTGGACGTAGGTGAACACCGCTCGATGAAGACCGAGCGGATGTCCGAGGCGATGGTTCCTGACGAGCTCTGGGAGGAGATCGCCGCCCTGGCCAGGGGAGGCCCTTCCTCGGCTTCGAGGCCGTTACCCCCCACGCGGGTTCCCGGGGCCGAGCGTCGTCCGGCGTACGGCGATCCCGCTCCCCATGGGACTCCGTCCGGATTCGAGCGCCCCGTGCCTGCGCGGGTGCCCGAGCCCGAGGAGACCTCTCTGAGGCCCGAGCATCAGCACGTGGAGGATCACGACCACGTGGAGTGGGCCTCGGAGGAGGAGCCGGCCGAGGCCGTAGGCGAGCCGGACCCGGATGAAGACCCGGGTCGGGCTTCTCCAGAGCCCCAGAAGGGGCGAAGCGTGCGCCGCACCTTGATGCACGGAGATCGTGAGAGCATCCGACAGGCCGTGATCCTGGCCGAGGTCCTGGGCCCGCCTGTGTCCCTACGGGACTCGGATCACGAGCCTCCGGGCTGAGAGGGGGAGCGCGGCTGGGAGTCGGCGCTACATCTCCCCTGAGCCCATCCTCCGCAGCACGGTGTGCAGGATTCCGCCGTTCTGGTAGTACTCCACATCCACGTCCGAATCGAGGCGCGCGATCACCTGGAACGCCGTCTCGGTGCCGTCCTCGGCCATGGCCACCACGCTCAAGCGTGTGTGGGGCTCCAGCCCGTCGGCCACACCCGTGATGTCGTACGTCTCACGGCCCGTCAGAACCAGGGATTGAGCACTGTCGCCCTCTTCGAACTGCAGGGGTAGGACGCCCATTCCCACCAGGTTGCTCCGGTGGATGCGCTCGTAGCTCTCGGCGATGACCGCTCGGACGCCCAGCAAGGCGGTACCCTTCGCCGCCCAGTCACGTGAGCTGCCCGTCCCGTATTCCCGCCCGGCCAGGACCACCAGAGGCGTGCCCTCGGCCTGATAGCGCATCGACGCTTCGTAGAAGGATATCTCCTCACCGCTGGGGATGTGGACGGTGTAGCCGCCCTCGAGATCTTCGAGCATGAGGTTCCGGATGCGCACGTTGCCGAAGGTGCCCCGCATCATCACCTCGTGGTTCCCGCGCCGGGAGCCGAAGGTGTTGAACTGCCAGGGCTTCACCCCCCGCTCCTGCAGGTAGGCTCCGGCGGGCTGGTCCTTGGGGATCGCACCCGCAGGGGATATGTGGTCAGTGGTCGTCGTATGGCCGAAGATGCCCAGGACGCGGGCTCCGTGGACGTCGGCCAGGTCCGGGACCTCCAGCGACATGCCCTGGAAGAAGGGAGGATTCCGGATGTACGTGGAATCGGCCTCCCAGTCGTAGAGGTTGTCCTCGTCGGTGGGGAGGGGGAGCGCCTGCCACAGGTCGTTGCCCTCGAAGACCTCGGCGTACCGGCTCTCGAACATCTCGGGCCGGAGGCAGGACCGCACCGTCTCGCCGATGACCCCCGAGCTGGGCCACAGGTCCTTGAGATAGACGGGCTGGCCGTCGCGGCCGTGGCCTACGGGCTCCGTCGCCCAGTCGATGTCGATCCGCCCTGCCAGGGCGTACGCGACGACCAGGATGGGGGAGGACAGGTAGTTCGCCCGCACCTGGGGGTGGATGCGCGCCTCGAAGTTCCGATTGCCGGAGAGGATCGACGCCACGACCAAACCCTGCTTCGTGACCTCTTCGCCAATGGACTCGGCCAGGGGGCCCGAGTTTCCGATGCACGTCGTGCATCCGTATCCTACCACGTCGAACCCCAGCTGGTTCAGATGGTCGCTGAGGCCGGCGGCATCCAGGTAGTCGCTGACCACCTTCGATCCCGGAGCCATGCTGGGCTTCACCCACGGCTTCACCTCGAGACCCAATTCCACGGCCTTCTTGGCCAGAAGGCCCGCCCCCACCATGACCGTAGGGTTCGATGTGTTGGTACAGCTGGTGATGGCGGCGATGACGACGCTGCCGTCTCCGATCTCGCACGACTCTCCGTCCACCTCAACGGGGGCCGTCCGCTTGCCGTTCCCGTTCGGCGCGAAACCCGAGGGCACAAGGGTCGGGAGATCCCGGTCGAACGCCGCGGGAAGGTCGCCCAACCCGATCCGGTCCTGGGGACGCTTCGGCCCGGCCACGCTGGGCTCCACCGTGGAGAGGTCCATGTGGAGAACGTCGGTGTACTCCGCATCCGGTGTCTGATCGGTGCGGAAGAGCCCCTGCTCCTTGCTGACCCGCTCGACCCTCTCCACCAGCTCCTCGCTTCGTCCCGATCCTGTCAGGTAGGACAGGGTCTCGGCATCGACGGGGAAGAAGCCGATGGTCGCACCGTATTCGGGGGACATGTTGGCCAGGGTCGCGCGGTCCGGAAGGGTCAGCTTGGAGAGGCCGGGGCCGAAGTACTCGACGAAGCGACCCACCACGCCGTGGGCCCGTAGCATCTCCACCACGTGGAGCACGAGATCCGTGGCCGTGGCTCCCTCGGGCAGCTCACCGGTGAACTTCACGCCCACCACCTCGGGCAGCAGCATGTAGTACGGTTGACCCGTGAGGACGGCCTCCGCCTCGATACCGCCCACGCCCCAACCCACGACCCCCAGCCCGTTGATCATGGTGGTATGCGAGTCGGTGCCCACGAGCGTGTCGGGATACGCCACCCACGCGCCGCCCTCCTCCCGTCGATGCACCACCGACGCCAGGTACTCGAGGTTCACCTGGTGCACGATGCCCGTTCCCGGCGGCACGACCCGGAAGTCCTCGAAAGAGTGCTGAGCCCACCGTAGGAGGGCGTACCGCTCCCGGTTCCGTTCGAACTCCTTCTCCACGTTCTGCCGATAGGCCTCGGGAGTCCCGAAGAAGTCGACCTGGACCGAGTGGTCGATGACGAGGTCGGCCGGGACCACCGGGTTGATGCGGTTCGGATCGCCGTTCATGGCCTTGAGCCGGTCCCGCATGGCGGCCAGATCGACCACTGCGGGGACGCCGGTGAAGTCCTGGAGCACCACCCGTGTGGGCATGAACGGCACGTCGGCGCCCGCGTGCGTCGGGCTCCACTCGGCTACCGCCTGCACGTGCTCCTCACCCACGTACCTGCTACCGGCATGGCGCAGGGCGTTCTCCAGGAGGATGCGGATGGAGAAGGGGAGGCGGCCCAGGTCTCTGAGGCCGGTCTCCTCCAATCTACCGAGCCGGTAGAAGGACGTGGGCCCCTCCCTCAGATCGATGCTGGTCAGTGCGCCGAAGGGGTCGCTGCTCATGACGGCCTCTATGTACTCTCTGGTGCGCGTCGGTCGTGGTCCGTCGGGGGAAGCGGATGTGAAAGAATACCAAAGGCTCTGCGCGGAAAACACCCCGTACCTAACCCCACGCGGCCCTCGCACTCTCTCCCACGGGGTGAGGGGAGTCTTTCCAACGTACGTATATATTCCTCTTCAACATACGTATACATCGTCTTGAACGTACGTACGCGTATGTCCCGAATCCCGCAGGAATGCACGGATGGGGGTCCGTTCGGCATCCCTTGCCCATCCACACATCCTCTGGGAGTCCGTCAATCCCCACTTTGCCGTCGTGAGGGTGCCCCCGGCTCCGAGAGGCGGTAGGATCAAGGGCCGCGTCGCCGGTACTAGTAGGATGGGTCGCTCGCACTAAGGAAAGGGGGGAGTGGCCATGCGACGGCTTTCACGCTCACGGTCTTTCCCCGCCACAGGCGCACACCTCCCTGATCGCGCCATGGCGAGGCCAGAAGACGACCTGCTTGGACGATCGCGTTTTGCCAACGCAGTGGCGGGGCTCATCATCGACTCGCCTGTCGGCTCATCTCTCCGCATCGGTATCTATGGCGACTGGGGATGAGCCCTTTCCAGATTCCGAGTTGAACTGGCCGAAGGTCGGTCCGGTAACCGCGTAGCTCCGGAGACATCCGGTTGGACGGACATTCCCACGGATTGGACGGAGATTCCGACGACTTGAGCGGATCTTCCTACCGAGATTCGTCAGGGTTCTTCAAGGACCGGTTCGGACTCCCCGCGCCGGCCTTCGTCGTGCACGCTCCCGGTCGTGTGAACCTCATCGGCGAGCACATCGACTACTCCCTCCTCCCGGTTCTTCCCATGGCCATCCAGCTCCGCACCACACTGACGGTGCGGCCCCGCAAGGACCACGATGTGCGACTGACCAACGCCGACCAGTCGTATGCTGACGTCGAGCTGGAGCTGTCTGCAGATGTGGAGCCGGGGGAGTCGGGTGATCCGGGCGAGTCGGGCGAGTCGGGTAAGCTCTGCGAGTCGGGCGAGTCGGGTAAGCCGAATAAGCCGGGCGAGCCGAGTGGACCAAGTGGGCTGGGCGAGCTGAGTGAGTCGAGCGGCTGGGGCGACTGGGGCGACTGGGGCGACTACGCCCGGGGTGTGGCACAGGCGCTGGTCCGCGACTACGGGATCAGCGTGGGGGCCGACATCGCGGTAGAGTCCGATCTGCCTATCGCGGCCGGCCTGAGCTCCTCCTCCGCGCTCTCGTGCGGCGTGGCCCTGGCGCTCCTGGCCGTGAACGGGAGGGACGTCGACCTAATGGAGCTGGCCGACGTCGTGGCCCGGGCAGAGCGGTATACAGGCACGCAGGGCGGCGGAATGGACCAGGCGGTCATCCTGTGCGCTCTGGCCGGGCACGCTCTCGGTGTGAGCTTCGCGCCTCTTCACATTCGCCCGGTGTTCATGCCAGAAGACTGGGTGTTCCTCGCAGCCCACAGCGGCGTCGTGGCGGAGAAGTCCGGCCCGGCGCAGGCCACGTACAACGCCCGGACGCGCGAGTGTCGAGAAGCGCTCGAGACCGTGTGGGACACCGTCGGGGAGGGAGAACCGCCGGACAAGGACTACCGCCCGCTACTAGAGGCCGCGGATCCGGAGCACCTGCTGGAGGTAGCGACGGAGGTCCTGGAGGCTCCTCTCCTGGCTCGCTTTCGACACACCGTCAGTGAGGCGCTGCGCGTGTCCGAGGCGGAGGCGGCTCTCGCCGCTCGTGACCTCTGGGAGTTCGGTCGTATCATGAACGCCTCCCACCAGAGCCTCCGTGACGACTTCGAGGTGAGCACGCCCGAGCTCGACCGCATCGTCACCCTCGCTCGGGAGGCGGGCGCCGCAGGGGCACGTCTCACCGGAGCGGGACTCGGGGGTGCGGCACTGATCCTGTGTACGGAGGCCGCGGAGTCGGCGGTTCTGGAAGCCCTCGCAATTGGTTACTACAGGCTGAGGAGAGACACGTCGGGAGAGGAAGCGGTCTTCAGGGCGGCCCCCTCGGGGGGAGCCACCGTGGAGAGGGTGGGGGCTTAGGAGAGTCCGGGACACTCCCGGCTCCGGAGCGCTCACCCATTTCGGAACATCTTGATCGCCAGGCCCAGGTCGAGGGACTCACCCCGCCACAAGGCCGTCGATGTCCGGGGATCGATACCGAGCTCCATCCTCTCGTGCTTCCTTTCGAGAGCCGTGACGGGGTCCCCTGTCAGACGCGGCGCCCGGGGAGTGTCGGGGAATGCCCGCCCGTCAGGCCAACGGGAGTGGACCCGGCCGTCGCCCGTGAAGGCCACGCCGAAGCCCTCCTCATGCACCGCCCGATGATGTAGACGGCACAAGAGAACGAGGTTGTCCAACCTGGTTTCTCCGCCATCGGCCCAATGTTCGATGTGATGGGCGTCGCAGAACCTGAGGCCACAGCCTGGGAAGCGGCATCCCTTGTCCCTGTGATCGAGCGCCCTCCGAATGGCGGGTGGGACCGTTCTCGTCTTCCTCCCGACGTCGAGCACCGTTCCATCGATGCCGTGAGCCATGACGACACGGCTCGCGTCGCATGCCAGACGCCTCGACGCTTCCGCGGAAACGCGAACACCGTCCTCCAGCTCGGATCCATACACTGCGGAGCCATCCTTGAGGGTCTCAGGATCACCGAGCGCTTGGGCATCTACGTGAAGGACCACCTGAAACCGGCCCGCCCGGCTGACCGAAGCGGTAGCCCGTCCGTCGCCGTGCTCCGGTCCGTCGCTGGGCTCTTCCTCGTCGAGCACCAATCCGCCTCGCAGCGCACACTCGGCGGGCACCGATCCGCCCTGCAGAGCCCTCTCGGCGAGGAGGCCGATCGCATCGGCCTGGCGCTGCCCCGCCGTGGCCTCCTCGGATCGGACCTCGGATGGGACCTCAGATCGGATCTCCGCTGCCACGGAGTCTTCCACCGTGTCCACGGCCACCCCATCCCCCGTGATCTGGGGATCGCCCACGGGGGTCATCCTCCGCAGGCCTCCGGTAGACTTCATCCTCCGCAGCCCTGCGGTAGAGTTCATCCCCCGCAGCCTCGAGGGCCCGCGTCAACAGGGCGCCGACCTCGGGATCCAGCCGTCCACGGACCACATACATGCCGTCCACATCGGGACGGACGGTAAGGAAGCGCGACCGATGCCGCTCCCGCTCCTGGCATTGCTCCTCCAAGCGGTCCACGCGGCGCCACGTCCTCACGAGTGTTTCCACATGCGATGCCGTTGCGTGCTGGGCGAAGCCCATCAACTCCTCTTCGTTCTCCGCCGTGGCGACGCGTGTGAGAGCTCGGGCCTTCGAGTAGGAGAGCTCTCCAAGCCGCATCTCTTCGCTCAGCAGGGGTAGATGCTCCAATGCCCGGGCCACCCTCACCTTCTCGCGGGAAGCTCCTATGTCGATCCCGGTACGCCAGCTCAGCCAGTGGGCGCACGTTCGGAAGCCCGAGTGCCATCCTTCTCTCGCGTCGAATTCGCGGATCAGCACCAGGAGACGATAGATGGCCGCATGCAGATGTGCGGCCAGCTCGGCGATCTCGTCGCCCAGACGCTCGAGTTCCTGGGCGGGTGATGTGCGGGGTGGGCAACCGGAGGAACAGGAGTCGCTGGAAGGCACGACGGCGAGCGTGGGGCCGGAATCGCTGGGAGTGACGGCAGCGAGAGCGGGGCGGACCATGGGAAGCTCCTTGGAGAGGTTTGGCATACGGCGGCAGTTGTGATGCCAGAAGTATTCGGTGTACCTGAAAGATAAGGGGGATTTTCTCGAGGCCCTGGCTGGCTTCTGGGCGGGCCGCGGAGGGGGTGGAGGACGCCGGAAGTGTCCCGGGGTCGAGGTGACCGGGCAGACCGAAAGCCAGGCGTCGTCAGGTGCGTTCTACACGGGCGTCTCGGATCTCGACGATCGTGAGGCTCAGAATCCGTCCATGGTCGGATGGGACTACGACTGGATAGGACTGCGACTGGATAGGACTGCGACTGGATGGGACTACGACTGGATAGGACTACGTGAGGAAGCCCACCCGCGGGAGGATCCTGAAGACTCCCCAGCCCGCGCCTGTCGCAACGATCAGCCCCAGGGCTCCCGGCACGAGCTGCCCGTAGAGCAGGAAGCCGGTTCCGAACAAGGCTCCGTACACCATGGTGCACCCCAGGAACCACGAGAGGAGGCCGGCGGTGAGCTCTCCCTCCGCCCCCGACGGGGCTTCGTTAGCGGATTCGCCATCTCCAACGACGGCGTCCCAGCCCCGGCCAAGGGGACGGATGCTCCTGTGGAAGGCGCGCAGGGTCTCGGCATCAACCGGGGGCGTCATGAACGTAACGGCCAGCCACCCCACCGTGGTGATCGCCACGCCCACTACCAGGGTAGTCGAAGGGTTCCAGGCCTCGAACCCCAGTCGCGTGTGCACGAACGCGAAGTAGAGGGCGACCAGGAACGAAATTACCATGGCGGAGATCTCGCTCCAGGTGTTCACCCGCCACCAGAACCAGCGGAGGAGGAACACGAGGCCTGTTCCGGCTCCGATCTGCAGGAGGATCTGAAAGGCCTGCATGGCGTTCTCTAGCTGCAGCGCTACGAAGGACGAGAGGATGATCAGCCCGACGGTGGAGAGCCTCGCCACGCCAACGTAGTCCTTCTCCTCACGGCCCGGGGCCACGAAGCGGCGGTATACGTCGTCTACGATGTACGACGCCCCCCAGTTGAGGTGGGTGCTTATCGTGGACATGTAGGCGGCGGCCAGCGAGGCCACCACAAGACCCAGGAGCCCGTGGGGCAAGAAGACCAGCATGGCGGGATAGGCGAGGTCATTTCGGATGACCGACGGATCCACGTTCGGGAAGGCCGCCTGAAGGTCGCCGAGGGTCGGGTAGACGATGAGCGAAGCCAGGGCCACCAGGATCCAGGGCCACGGCCTCAGGGCGTAATGGGCCAGGTTGAACCAGAGCGTGGCCTGCATGGCGTGCTTCTCGTCTTTGGCCGCGAGCATGCGTTGGGCGGAATAACCCCCGCCACCTGGTTCCGCACCGGGGTACCAGGTACTCCACCACTGAACGGCGATGGGCACGATGAAGACTGCTGCTGCGGTGGAGGGATCCGAGAAGTCCGGGAGGAAGGACAGCTTGCCGGCGACGGCCGGGTTGGAAATGAGGCCGGAGAGCCCACCCACCTCGGGAAGTCGTAGCGCGTAGAACGCCGCAGCCACGGCGCCGATCATGGAGATCGCGAAGAGCAGCAGGTCCGTGACCAGGACCCCCCGAAGCCCGGAAGTGGCCGAGTAAAGGACCGTCGCCGTCCCGGCGATGAGCACTACCGTGTACTTGTCCGCCCCCAGAAGCACACCGCCGACCTTGATGGCCGCCAGGGTCACCGTGGCCATGATCATGACGTTGAAGAACACGCCCAGGTAGATGGCGCGGAACCCCCGGAGGAAAGCGGCGGGCCGCCCGGCATAGCGCAGCTCGTAGAACCCGATGTCGGTGAGGACGCCCGAGCGCCGCCACAGCTTGGCGTAGAAGAACACCGTGCACATCCCGGTGATCAGGAAGGCCCACCAGATCCAGTTCTGGCTCACTCCCCCCGTGCGCACGAGGTCGGTGACGAGGTTCGGTGTGTCAGTCGAGAATGTCGTGGCCACCATGGAGGTCCCGAGAAGCCACCACGGCATGGACCGGCCGGCGAGAAAGTATTCTTCGGTGCCGCGTCCGGCTCGGCGGGCGAACGCCAGCCCCACGGAGAGGGCCGTCACACCGTAGAGGGCCAGGACCCACCAGTCCAGTGTCGAAAGCTGCATCAGGGCTACGTTCCTGAAGGTCCACCCGGGTTCGTCAACGCTCGAAATGCGCTCCGAAGATCCGCCGGATAGGCACCCTCGGCAACGAGCCTATCGATGCGGGCTCGAACCTCCGACCGATCGTCGGGAAACGTCACGCCGAATCCCGATGAACCGGACTCCACCGCACGGATCCGGGCGTCTCCAGAAGCGATGAGCCCGTTCAGCGTGTCGCTCAGGTAGAACTCGGCGGAGTCATCGGCGCCGGGCCGTCCGAGGAAGGAGCGGAGGCGGTCCTCGAGATGCAGAAACAGGGTGGGCTTGAAACCCCAGATGCCCATGGAGGACGGCTCATCGCCGGAGAAGGACAGCACCACGCCGTCGGGGGTCTCACCGACGATCCCCTCCGATGTACGGTGGACCCGAAGCACCTCACGGATCTCCCGGACCTGATGATCGGCGTCGACCTGGAGGATGGCCCTTGAGACCGGAGCGGCATCGGAGAGGGTGTCGGCCAACCGATAGGTGATCGCCACATAGTCTTGCGGTCCCCGGTTCTCTCGGGCGCCCCCGACGAGCAGATGCTCTGCCAGCGCCTGTAGGGCGGCCCGCCCGTAGAAGTCGTCAGCGTTCACCACGGCGAACGGCCCCCGGACGGCGTGCCGCGCGGTCCACACGGCGTGGCCGGTCCCCCAGGGCTTCGCACGGCCTCCAGCGAATGCAACACAGTCGGGGAGGTCGTCCATGCGCTGGCAAACGAAGCGGCAGGGCCAGGAGCCTCCGGTGAGCTTCTCGACATGCCTCGACACTTCGGCCTCGATCTCCCGGCGCACGACCAGGATCGCGTCACCGTATCCCGAGCAGGCGGCATCGTAGGGGGCGTAGTCGATGAGGGCTGCTCTTTGCGGGCCGACGGACGCGAGTGGCTTCACGGCCCCATACCGGGTGGACAGGCCGGCCGCCAGCACGACGAGAGTCGGGGAGGCAGTCGACTCCGGGGGCCCGGTGTCGGGCGCGCCGAGGGCGGGGCACACGCGCGGCGTCGGAGTGGAGTCTATGGGAATGAGGGCATGGGTGGTGGTGGGAGACTACCCCATCCTTCGGATGGGTGAAAAAAAAGCTCGGCAGGGGGGCGATCTCTGCGGCGGCTGAGCGGGCGCGCGACTGTTCGAATGCGGGAACGTCTGTCCCGAAAGCTGGACGAGTCGGGAATCAGACGTCCGTAGGGGTGAAATATCCCCACAAGGGACGATCAACGACCCTTGGGGGAGGTCGCGCTGGCGCGTAGAATGGGGCCCGGCCGGGATGGTGGAATTGGTAGGCGATGATCTTGGGGCCGGTTTTAGCTTCTGCTTTGCCTTTTTCTTATCGACTGCGATCCTGGTTCGTTCCGCCCGGAAGACCTTGCAGTGTAAGGCGAAGACCTTGCAGTGTAAGGCATAGTAACGGACGTTCGGGTGTTATGGCGAGACTGCGTATTCTCTGGGTTGGGGCGCTCACGATCGCGACCGGGACCTTCAACGCTCCGGTCGCGGCCTACTCCCAGCAAGACGTCTGGCGGTTGGACTTTTCAGAGTCCATCACGTACTTCATTGCGGAAGGCTCGGCCGAATCGGGGTTCAAGGAGGGAGACCGCACCCTGGCCGAATGGGCGCTAGAGGCGTGGGGCAGGCAGGCCGATCCCCCCGTGGACATGGTGCCGGGCCCTGAAGCATCCGCAACCATTCGCGTCTATTGGGTGCCCGCGGGCGCGGGTCTCTACGGTGAGATGCGAGGACGACTGGTGGAGGGGCGGCTCGCCGCCGACGTGTTCGTGCGCCCAGATACCGACGGTCTTAGCCCCGACATCGCGCGAAGGGCGAGGCTGGATCCGCTCTTCAGGGATACGGTCGTTTATCTGACCTGTGTGCATGAGCTAGGCCATGCGTTTGGGCTCCCCCATACCAGTGCTTTCGCGGACATTATGTACTCGTTCCAGTATGGTGGTGACTTCGTCGCCTACTTCATGCGCTTTCGCGAACAGCTCAAGGTCTGGGATGACATCGGGCAGGCCTCGCCGTTCTCCAGCGCAGACGGCGGCGCATTCAGGTCTTTGTACCCCTAAACCCGGAGGCCGCTGAAATCCTAGCCCGATTTGGGCAGGAGAACCGGAAGAGCCGTTCGTAAGCGGGCTAGCCGATTCAGCGGCACGCAATTCAGCCAGCCCACCGCCCACCCTCCACGATGGGGTTGCGTTTGGAAACGCAGCTCGAGCCGCACCACGGCGATCACGGCGGCGATCGCCGGAAGCAAGATCGGTAGCTTCCAGATTGTCCCGAGGTCCACGGGCAGGCAACCCTTTAGCGAGGCCTTTCGCAGGCCAAGGTGCAGGCTCGCCGTTCGCGCATGCAAGGACGCGACGAGCGGAATCCGAGCCCAGTCTGGGGTGGGACGCGGGCGGCAGTCAGGGGAGGAGGCCGGCTTGGAAGGGCGCGCAGGTGGTTGCGCAGGCGACCCCTCATCCTGGTCACAACCCAGCGCGACTGACCGTGTGGAGACGTCCTGTTTCGAGCGACCTTACCTGACAATGAACGGCTCATTCACCGCATTGACCGGGTCGACACCCTTTTTTGATTCCTTGACCATTCGGGCGACCTCTTCCATCAACTTGTCGTTATTGATAACGATTCCATCCTTAATGGTATGTACGATTCCCTTCGTGCGATACATTTGGCCGTTCTCATCCAGGGTCAGCGCACCGAACGAATACAGGAACCGCAGGTTATAAGCGGGACTGCCGTCCACGATGAGCAGATCAGCAATATAGCCGGGACGTACCAGGCCGAGTCTGTCCTGGCGCAGGGTCTGGGCACTGTAGTGGGTCGCCGCGCGGAGTACTTCCAGCGTATGCATACCGGTTTCTCTGAGCAGCTGCAGCTCACGGATATTTGAAAAGCCAGGGGTGCCCCATGTGTAGTTGTCATCTGTGCCATAAGAGACGTGGCCACCGCGTTTGTTGAACTCGAAAATCAAGTCTCCCCACAGATCGAACGCATAGTACCAGTAGTACTCGTCGTCGGAGGTCCAGTCATAATGAAAGACGGCGTGCAGGTTAGGGTTTGGCACGCTCCAGTCGATCAGGGCCTGATGGGTGTACTTCTCGTGCCAAGGGCGACTGATCTTTCGGAGCCAGTCGCGATTGGCCTCATAAGTGACGCGTGTGGGGAGCATGTGCACGCCGGATTCCACGAGAGCATCTGCGACTTCGTTCAGGAGTCGGTCTTTGTTGGCCTCTGTCCATACCTTTCCGGCATGGCGGAAGCGGGCGTTCTCGTCGTTGTAGCTGTAGTCTCTCGGGTAATCCTGCACCGTCCGGTCCAGTGAGGATTCGGCATAGGCATAATGGTGCTCGATCATCGTTACGCCCAATCGGGCGGCATCGACCGCGTTGGTGACGGGGGTCGTGCTGGGGGGAATGTGATATGTCGTGATGCCTCCAGCGTCATAAACGGCCTTGCAGATCGCGCCCAGTAGCTCCGGATTCCAGCCGAGGGGGCCGACAGTGACCACGTGCGCCCCGGCGGCGACCATTTCCGTTGCCACCGTTTGAGCGTTCGCTGGATTCTCGAGAAATTCACGGTCGTAGTCGGTGCTGTCACCCCAACCGAAGATGGGAAACATTCTTGGGGCTAGTATCTCGTTGTCGGCGCTCCGTTGCGCCTCCTCGACAGCCTGCTCGAGACCCCGGTCTGGAGCCGTAACCATCGTTGTCGCGCCATGAGCCAGTTTGAGGTAGTACACGTACTCGAGCTCCATCGGCAACTGTCGCAGATGGATATGCAGATCGATCATGCCCGGCATCACGTACATGCCTTCGGCATCGATGACACGATCACCGGTGGCACGCGTCGCATCGCCCCGGCGCCCAACCGTCACCGGATCGAATATGGTCATGTCGGTGATCCGATTCCCCTCGATGACGATGTCGTACGGGCCCACCGCCGGACCCCCATGGCCTGGAAGGACCATGGCATTGAGGATGACCAGCCTGTCATAAGGCCCATCTGCCAGGTTGCCGAAATCTCCAGTCTGCGCGGTTGCCTCTTCGCTCGAGGCCAGCACTGCACACACGGCCAGCAGTGAAACCGACACAAGAAGGAATCGTGTCACCTTGTCAGCTCTACTCGTGTATCCCATCTTGGACCTCCTGTTTTGGTCTGTGGATTCTGTCGCACGACCGTCTCAACCACCGCTGCGGACGATCCAGAGCTCTGTTTGTGGGCCCGTCAGGAAGCGGGCCGAGCCATCGGAGTCGATCCAGGCGTCCTCCTCGCGGGGAATGGGCACGACCTGACCATCCCATTCCGGCACCGGCGCCCTCACCCGGAACTCGATCGACCAGAACTCTCCGATTCGCACCGGCTCCCGCGGAAAGATGCCGTAACGCTCTGGCCAGTCAAAGACGGTGCGGGCCCCCACGCCGTGCACCCAGTTGCCTTGCGTGTGCCCGTAGAGCAAGGCATCGATCCCTTCCTGGCGGGCACGGCGCTCGGCGATGTCCTTGACTTCGTGACCCGCCCGGCCCGGCCTCAGCTCCTCCGCATAGATCTCCGCCACCCGCACCGACTGCTGGAAGACCTTCTGCAAGCCCGCGGGCGGCTCCGTTTCGCCCGGGCGCAGCACGTAGGCGAGGTGCTGCTGGTCGGTGACCAGGCCCATCAGCCGAACGCCGAAGTCGACGTGAAGCAGGTCCCCCGGCTCGATGACCGGATCGGCGGAGTCGTCGATGCCCTCGGGCTCGCCACGCCGGTAGATAGTCAGGCCGGGCGCGAAGTTGAAATCCAGGTGCTGGGATTTCCATTCGTCGACGATCCATCCCCAGACCTCCATCAGACGGGTGCGACCCGGTGTGATGACCTCATTGGAGAAAGCCCGGCGAAGGATGTTCCATGTGCGCCAGCTCGCCTCGGTCTCGATTGCCAGCTCCGCAGGCGTGCGGCGGCTCACATAGTCGATCACCAGCGGTTCTGACGACACGAGCCGCGATGAATACTCCGGGCCGACAGCCTCCTCGAGGTACGCAAGCAACGCGGCCGTGATGCCGTCGGCCATCGCTACCGTCCTGGACCGGTTGATGGCGATGCGCTCCGGATCCGCTTGCTGCACGTATTCACGCAAATGCGGTGCCAGTCCCTCTTCCCCGTAGCTCTCGATGCGCTTGAAGAAGCGATGCATGTGCTCGCTCTGGTGAGTGCCGAGAATCACGCTCTCCAGAGGGCGGTCGCCGCCCGGATCGCGGAAGATGTAGGCGTTGCGATGCCCGTACCATCCGGAGATGCCGTGGCCGCCGAACAGATCGAGAACGGGATCCGGGTGAAACTCCCGGCTCATGAGGATCCACATGCCGATGCCGTGACGGCGCATGGCGGGCCGGAGATGAAGCTCCATCTTCTCCTTCTTGACCTCCCATTCCCGGAGAGTGCGTTCCAGAGCCGAACCTGCCTGTTGGCCGGTGGAGAGGGACGCCACGACGGGCGGACGAGTTTGCGCGGACGCGGTGGCCCCAGGTTCGGAGAACGCCACGGCTGTCGCGAGAGTCACAGCGACCCAGAGACGTCGGCGTTTGGTCATGGTCGGTCCTCCTGGACAGTCACCCTGAATCGTTGATGCGCTTCGTTGGTGCGCTTCAGGGATAAGGATTTGGCGCACTAATCCAGCGTAACCCCTCCTATCAACGGGCCGCTCGACTTTAGGGGACTCGCGCGGACCCGAGTCGGGGTGTCGGAGGAGGGCTGGTGTGGCGAAGCCAGCGGCGGCAAGCTCTTTTGGGCGCATTCTCCACATTATTTGGCTTAGGGTAGGCTGTAGAAACGCCACTGACTCCTGTAGTTTCGGGTGAGTGGTTGATTGGTTAGCCGAGCGCGTACCAGTTCGATGGGCAAACGACCGCCCAACATGATGGCGTCATGAAATTCCGTCGCGCTCATCCGGCCGGACTCGACCAGCTCCTGGTAGAGTGAGCGAAACTGGAGCGCGCCAATCATATAGCCCGCCTGGTAAAGCGGCGAAACCATGGCGCTGCGGCGTACCTCTGCCTCGGCATTCGCGCGCTCGTGCCCCCCCCGTTCCACAAGAAAATCGACCGCCTGTTTCGGGGTCCAGTTGCCGAGCTGATAGTTGAGCGAAAAGATGATTCGCGAAGCGCGATGCAATCGCCAAAACAGCATGCCGACCTTGTCCGGGTTGTTGCGCGGAAAATCCCGCGGCAAGAGCTGAAACTCCCAATACTGCGCCCAGCCTTCGCCCCAGAACGGAGTGCGCAGAAGCTCACCTCGATGTGGATTGAAACGACGGGTCAAGAACCCCTGCATGTAATGACCGGGAACGAGCTCATGCTGCACGCTGCCAAAGTTGAGGTGCGGCGAGTTGCCGCGCTTACTCATCAGCTTGTCCTGATGGGCCATCCCGTCCGTCGGATAGGAGACCCGCGTGACCTCACCCCCGGTGAAGAATGGATTTATGATCTGCCTCTCCGGCGTCTGCATTGCGAGACGCCAGACCTCCCGCGGGAGCGGCGGCAAGGTGATCATATCGAGCTTCGCGACGAAGTCTTCCGAGTATTCTTGAATTTCGAAAATGAGCCACGGCTTCTCACCGGGCGGCGGTGCGAGGCTCTTGGCATACTCGAGCGCGGCTTTCCAGTCGTCGCCATAGCCCATCTCCCGGGATACAATCCTGAACTGGTTTTCGATCCAATCAAACTCCCGTTGGCCGATGGCGATCAGTTCCTCCGGAGTGTATGGGATCATCTGCACGTCCAGCTCGACGCGCAGGCCGTCGGCCAGGACCGGGTCACCGATGATGGGTGCTTTTCCTCCCGGTTTGATATTTACTAAATGTTCGTCGATGGCGCCGACGTAATCCTGCAAAGCGGCGTCCACCCGGCCATATGGTTCACGTACCCACCACGAATAGATCGGGTCATAGCCATCGTAAAACGTGTTCCAATCCGCCAGCACGGTGCGAAAATGCTCGATCTGCCTGGCGGCGCGCCAGGCGATTGCGGGCGAAATGCCGCTTCTTGTTACCAAACCTCCTGCTTCCCGCGCCTCCGCAACAAGCGCGCGCGTCAGACCGGTCACCTGCTGCGCGACTTCGTCGAGTGTCATGGCTGCTGTCTGCGGAACGACCCGTTTCCGGTCGTGCCGATCTTCCTGCAACAAGCGGAGCTGGTCTCCGAATGGGAGCAGCGGCACCATCTCCTTCGCTTGGCGTTCAGCCAGATGCAGTGTCTCAAGGTCATATTCGATGCGGTTGCGAAGCGCGATGTAATCGATCTGGCCTTCGTGATTCAGAGCATCGAAGTCAAGTTCCTCAAGGCGCTGCAGCCAAGCCCGGTGGAAGATGTTCAGGCGCTGGTTGCGGGCGGGTGAGTAGAGCACTTCATAACGCCGTTTGATGGACGCCTTGTCTTCCACATAGCGCTTCACGGCTACTCGCAGATTGCTCTCACTGCGAGCAAAATTGACGAGCGAAGAGAGCACCGGCGCATCACCTTCCCAGCCCGTGGGCAAGTCTATCTCCGCATTCTGCGCCCGCAGGCCGTGCGGCATCATAAGTAGCACCGCGAAAAGCAACTTAGAACAGAATGGAACATCCACTAATCTGCGATAAATCATGAATTCGTCTCCACTAGAAAGTTGCAAAGGGTTATTGGGTCCCTCTGGTCATCCGACCTCAGGCCCGTAGGGACCGATACCACGGGATGACCGGTAAGATACCGTTTCCAAAGTGGGGATTGACGGACTCCCAGAGGATGTGTGGATGGGCAAGGGATGCCGAACGGACCCGACCCCGAGTCCGGGACAGCCATTCCGGCGGGCTGTGTCTCAGTCGGGCAGGGACTGAGTCTGGGTCGGCTGCATACGCTTGGTTAGCGACCCTAACAGAAGTCGTACCCTTAGGTAGCGTGCGCACCGTGAGGTAAAAACCATCAAAAATGTACTCCTCTGTCTGGCCAGATGCGACCAACTCGGCGTGTGACAAACTCTTACGGTACCGTGCCCGAACCATATCATTGCCCAGGTAGTAGCTCATCCCGTCGGGCAGGATGGCGTATAAGCTAGCCTGTGCTGAGACGGTATTCACCTGACAGTTGACCACGAGAGAGGACGGTGGCCAGCCGCCCTCGCCGGAGCTAATTGAGAGATGTCGAAGTCACTCACTTAGCACGGGAGAGAAGATGACCACCGTCCAGGGGGAGAAGATAGCGCGCCGCAAGCTGAGCCTGCTACAGTTGGCCCAGGAGCTCGGCAACGTGAGCAAGGCGTGCAAGATCGTGGGCTACAGCCGGCAGCAGTTCTACGAGATCAGGAGGAACTTCCAGCTTTACGGGGCCGAGGGGCTGATCGACCAGCTTCCGGGGCCGAAGGGACCGCACCCGAACCGGGTGAGTGAAGAGATTGAGCAGGCGGTCTTGGCCCACGCCTTGGAGGCTCCGACGCACGGAGCTCAGCGGGTCGCGGACGAGTTGCTGCTCGGAGGGATCCAGGTGAGCTCAGGAGGCGTACGGGGCGTGTGGACACGCCTTGCTCACGTTGCCGAGCTCCTGGGCCAACTGTAGCAGGCTCAGCTTGCGGCGCGCTATCTTCTCCCCCTGGACGGTGGTCATCTTCTCTCCCGTGCTAAGTGAGTGACTTCGACATCTCTCAATTAGCTCCGGCGAGGGCGGCTGGCCACCGTCCTCTCTCGTGGTCAACTGTCAGGTGAATACCGTCTCAGCACACCCGGCGCACAAAAACGCATTGTGGACTCGCCCGGCGCACAAAATGGAGCATCCGCAGCGGAACGTGCTGAAGCGCCCTGCGGCTGATTACCGCGGTCGCACTCCGGACCACCGAGGTCTGGAGCGACCTCTTGACCACCCACCCTCCCCATTCTACACTGCACTCCCCATGCAAAACGGCGTTCTCTCCTCGATCCCGGAGGTTCAAGTGACCGCTATCATCCCCTCAGTGGCGCTGCTCCTGGGCCTGCTCCTCCTCCCAGGACCGGCGAGCGCGCAGGCGCCCGTGAAGCCCTGGTCGGTCGAAGAGATCCACGGGCCGGCGCTCGACCTCAAATACACGGTGGACGAGGGGACGTGGGTGTCGGTGGATGTCTCGCCCGACGGGCGGACGCTGATCTTCGACTTGCTGGGCGACCTCTACACGCTGCCGATCGCCGGCGGGAAGGCCACGCGGTTCACCGGTGGCACGCGCTGGGACGCGACCCCGCGGTTCTCTCCCGACGGCAGGCGCGTGCTGTTCGCCTCCGATCCATCCGGCTCGGATCAGCTCTGGGTCATTCCCGTAGAAGGTGGCACGCCGACCATGATCACCAAGGAGGGCAACTATCGGTTCGGGGCGCCCTCAACGGGGGGCGGCTATCAGTACGGGTCGCCTTCATGGGATCCGAGCGGGCAGTTCATCTTCACGGCGCGCGAGGCGCTCCCCGGCAGCCGGCTGGGGGAATACGTGATCATGCACCACCAGGGCGGGTCCGGCACGCCCGTCGCAGAGGACGACGCTGCGGGCCTCGTGGCTTCGGCGGATGGGCGCTGGCTCTATTACACTGTCGAGAATCGCATCGTGCGGCTCGACCGGCGCACCGGCGAGAAGACGACGGTCGTCTCCGGGTACGCCGATGTACGCCGGCCCGCGATCAGCCCGAGCGGCCGCCTCCTCTCCTTCGCCACGACCATCGACGCGGTGCCGCGCCTCATCCTGCGGGACCTCGACAGCGGCCGCGACCGCATCCTGTACAGCGGCCTCGACTACGCAAGGCGCTTCGGGTCCGGGGACCTCGATGACCTTCCCGGCTACACCTTCACGCCCGACGAGCGGGCGATCGTCTTCACCGCCGACGGCAAGATCCGGCGGGTCGACCTGGCCTCGGGCGACATGACGGTGATCCCGTTCACGGCCGATGTCGAGCTCACCGTCACCGAGATTCTGAACCCCAAGCACGAGCTCTCCGACGGTCCCTTCAGCCCGAAGGTGCTGCACTGGGTTCAGGCGCTGGGGGCGAACGAGCTGATCGTGGGCGCTGCCGGCAAGCTCTACCGATACGATACCAAGTCACGGCGGGCGACCCCCTACGCCAGCGGCCCCGGCCTCCAGTACGCGCCCGCGGTGTCCCCCGATGGGCGATGGGTCGCGTACGTCGATTGGGTCGACTCGATCGGCGGACGGCTCATGAAAGCCCCGGTGGCCGGAGGAAGGGGAACGTCGCTCGGCGTGCGGCCCGCACGTTACCAGAACATCTCCTGGTCGCTCGACGGGACGAAGCTGGTCGTCTCCGAGCAGCGGATGGAGGCCGACGGCTACACCGAGCAGGGCTACCATTTCCACTGGCTCGACGCGGAGCGTGGCGGTGAGCTCAACATGATCACCGCGGTGACGGCGAGAGGGAACTGGCGGAAGCCGCCCCAACGGGCGACGTTCGACGACAGCGGCGAGCGCATCTACTACACGGTCCCCCACGATCCGGCTGCGCCAGGCGCTCCAGCTTTCAGCTACCTGCCTCTCGCCGTCCGGCTCTGCTCCGTGACTCTCGACGGGGCCGACCGCCAGTGCGTCGCGCACTTCAACTTCGCCGACGAGCTGATGCCCTCGCCCGACGGCAGGTGGGTTCTCTATACCGAGATGCAAAACGTCTACCTGGCGGCGCTCCCACCCCCCGGCAAGGACCCGACGCTCGTCCAGTCGGGTGGCGGCGCGTTCCCCGTTTATCTCCTCGGCCCACAGGGCGACTACCTCTATTGGATGGACGGAGGGAAGAGGCTGCTCTGGAGCTGGGGCCCGAAGGTGTACCAGGTGGACCTCGCCTCCGCCTCCAGCGGCGAGAAGGTGACGCCCCAGGTCACGGAGGTTTCGTTCGAGCTCCCCCGCGTCCAGGGGAAGGGCCACCTGCTGCTCAGTAACGCCCGCCTGATCACCATGAAGGGCGACGAGGTCCTGGAGCGCGGGGACATTCTCGTCTCGAACGGGCGCATCGCGGCCGTAGGACGGGCAGGGCAGGTCGAGGCGCCGGCGGGCGCCACCACGATGGACCTCTCCGGCAAGACGATCATCCCGGGATTCATCGACCTCCACGCCCACCTCATCTGCTGTAGCGGGGCACAGGGGCAGGGCCACCTCTACCTCCAGCAGAACCCCTTCCTGATCGCCAACCTGGCCTACGGCGTCACGACGTGGAGAGACCCGTCCATCCGCACCCAGACGCTCTACGGCCTGGGCGAGCTTGTGGAGGCCGGGAACACCCTCGGCCCGCGGATGCACGGGACGGGGGACATCTTCATGCACGTGAAGAATCACTGCTGCGGAGTGCCGAACACCCTCGAGGACGCACGCCGCCTCGTGCGCAACCAGAAGGCGCTCGGCGCCACCTCCATCAAGGACCACACGGTGCCGAGGCGCGACCAGGTTCAATGGATCATCCAGGCGAGCCGCGAGGAGGGCCTCCAGGTGGTGGAGGATCCGGCGCGTGGCCCGCGGCGCGAGATCCGGCCGATGATGGACGGCGCGACGAGCCTCGAGCACGTCTACGCGGCAGCGCCGGCGAAGAAGGACGTGATCGAGCTGCTCGCCCGCACCGGCGGCTTCTACGTCCCGACGCTGGTTTCCGGCGGATTCGAATCCTCTTTCGTGACTACGACCAGTCCACATGAAGATGAGAAGCTGCGGCGCTTCACTCCCCACGTCTTCCTCGACAGGGAGCTGCGCGGTCACAACCAGTGGCTGATGCCTCACGAGGTCCCCACGTGGCGGTCCGAGATTCTTCGCGACCTGGTGCGTGCGGGCGGGAAGGTCGGGATGGGCTCTCACGGTCAGGTGCAGGGGCTCGGGTCCCACTGGGAGGTCTGGGCGATGGCGAGCGGCGGATTGACTCCGTTCGAGGCGATCCGGAGCGCGACCCTCACCGGCGCGGAGGCCATGGGGATGCAGGATGACCTCGGCTCGCTCGAGCCCGGCAAGCTCGCAGACCTGATGGTCCTCGATCGGAATCCGCTGGTGGACCTCAGGAACACGAACTCGATCCGCTACGTGATGAAGGCCGGCTTGATGTGGGAGGGAGACACGATGGACGAGGTGTGGCCGAACAAGCGGAAGCTCAACATCTCTTTCAACCGGTCTCCGTTATAGGAGTAGCTGGGCGCCGTCGTGCAGAGCCGGTAACGAACTTCTGACTCAGGGCAGGCCTGAGCGGTAAAGGACCTGGGTAACAGTTAAGTCAAGAGACCTGAGTAACAGTTCTCCGTCCTTTGCAAGTGCCTCCAGTTCGTCTCTTCCCTCGTCCGAGGGAGTCGAAGATGAGGCGTTTGGGTTCAACAAAGCGTCCTAGCCAGATGGGTCCGAAGTAGACCTCAAAGAGACCGTGGTCAATCTCTTCCAGTCCGACTTCATGCCCAGCGAAGAGTCGGCCGACGGGCACACGGTCCCCGTACCAGCGGATGCCACCGTTCGTGCTGACGAGCCGGGTCTCGAAGTGGCCCGGATACGTGACCGGGTCGAGTTGCTTCGGGAAGGGTCGAGGTGAGGGTCGGTAGAGATTGGAGGGCACGGCACCGTCCAACGCCTCGTGAGGCCGGACTTCGTTGTAGAGCTTCCTGAATCTTCGAAACGCTTGCTGCTGGGTCCGCATGTTGGAGCTCGGAGGTCGGGTGGTACGCCTCTTTAGCACCAGGTGCATGTTCTCGTGCTTGCCGTTCTGCTGAGGGCAGCCAGGCTCGATGAGCTCAGGCAGAATGCCCACCTGAATGAACCACACGGACAGCCGAGAGAGACGGCCTAGTGCGTTCGAAGCGAAGGGAGTGCCGTTGTCCGTACGGATCCGTTCGGGTAGACCGTGTTGGCGAAATAGCCGCGTGAACACTGGGATCACGCCGTCGATTGTCACGTCCGGACGACCCCAACACTCCAGTACGAACCTCGAATGCATGTCCTGCACAGTAAGCGGGTAGCACAGCTCACCGTCACCCATCGGGAACTCGCCCTTGAAGTCGGCCGTCCACGTCCCGTTCGGTTCAGATGCGTTGGTATCGGGTCGACCCGGGTGCCAGCGGCGCACCCTTCGCCGACGCCTCGGCACCAGGTCGTGACGCACCAGGATGTTGTGCATCGTCTGTCGTGAGGGCAGTGCTAGCTCCGGCCGATGCGTCTGCAGGTACCACTGGATCTTCTTCGGCCCGAAGTCGTCATACTTGCGTCTAACCTCGAGGATCGTCTCGACCACCTCACTAGGCGTAGCCCATGGGCAATGCCCGGGTCGACTCGCTCGATTCTCCAGACCTGCTGGCCCGGCTCGCCGCCATCGATCCATCCACTTGTAGCCCGTCTTGCGACTAATCCCGTATCGATCGCACACCGCAGCAAAGCTCCGAAGACTGCGATGGGCTTCTTCGATAAACCGCGTTCTCTCTTCCATGACATGAGTCTCCTCGAACGGCATCGGCCTCCTCCTTTCAGAGGTGCCGACTGTAACCCATGTCCCTTTACTTAAGTGTGTACCATGTCTCTTTACCGGACCGCCTCATCTGCTCTCGAGCGTTCGAACCGGCGCCAAGTCAGCGACGAAGATGCTTCGGCCGTGTGTTCCGATGGCGATCTCCCCGTCCCGCCGATGGACCTCCAAATCGTGCACCGGCGTTGTAGGGAGGTTCGCGCAGAGCGAGTGCCACGTTCCGCCGCTGTCGCGTGAGACGTACACCCCCAGATCCGTACCCACGTACAGGATGTCCGTATAGCGCGGGTCCTCCCCGATCACGTTGACCGACTCCGCGGGCAGATTCGCCGCGATCGATGTCCAGTTCTTGCCGAAATCCCTCGATACATAGAGGTACGTTCCAAAGTCGTCCTCCCGATACCCGGTCTGTGCCACGTATACCGTGCCGATCTCATGCTCCGACGCGACCACACGGCTCACCCATTTCCTTGGAAGTCCGTCGCTGACCTTAGACCAGGTGGCTCCATCGTCCCGGGTGAGCCACACGCCTCCCCCCTCCGTCCCCACATAGATCAGTCCCTGCCGAAACCGGGACTCAGAGATCATCGTGATGGTGCCGAACGGCACGGCAGCGCGCTGGCCCCCGGCCGGATCCGAAAGGTCCGGACTGATAGGGTGCCAATCCGCGGCGCGATTGGTCGATTTCAGCAGACGGTTCGCGCCGACGTACAGCGTTCGTCGATTGTGGTGCGAGATCACGATCGGGGTATACCATCCGAAGCGCCACGCTGGCTGTCCCTCGGGCGCGCGCGGGCGGATGCTTTCCGAGTCCGGCCCGTTGCTGAGCACGGAGTCGCCCGTGATGAGCATGCGCCGCATGCTGCCGTGCTGGTGCTCGTAGTAGACGAGCGTGCTGTCGGTGGGATCCACGTAGGTATCGTAGGAGTCTCCTCCCGTCCACCGATCCATATAGACATTCTCCCACGGATCGTCCGTCGCGTCCTCAAGGGCCACGTCACTCGGGCCGTACAGGGCCGCGTTGTCCTGGGTGCCGCCGTAGATCCGATAGGGCACGGCCATATCCGTGGAGATGGAGTAAAACTCCGCCGCAGGGATGTTGTTGATGTGCAGCCAGCTCTCGCCGCGGTCGTAGGACTGAAAGAGCCCTCCGTCGTTGCCCAACAAGACCCGATCCGGATTTAGCGGATCGATCCAAATTTCGTGATGATCCAGATGCATCACGAGCCCACGGGTGTCGTGCATCCGGATGATCTTCTCACCAACGCGCTGGTACGTTCGGCCGCCATCGGTCGAATGGAACGCGCGATTCCCCAAAATGAAGATGTCGTCCTCGTTTTCAGGAGACACGCGAACGTCCATGAATTTCCACCCATAGATGCTGAACACCGAGTAGAGGTCCTCCTCGTTGGCCCTGCGCCACGTCACGCCTTTGTCGTCGGAGCGGTACACCTCTCCGCCCACAATCTCGCGGCGCCGCTGCTCAGGGTCCTGCTCGCCGGTGTATTCGGCCCAGTTGTCGACAAACGCGTAGACGACGTTCGGATTACCGGGAGCCACGTCCAAGCCGATGCGGCCGAGAGGGCCTGAGGGCAGCCCGACGGTGAGCTCACTCCAGCTGTCGCCGCCGTCGGTAGTCCGGTAGATGCCGCTCTCCTCACCGCTCACCGCGGGCGTGCCGCTCACCGCCTGCCAGAGCGCCGCATAGAGAACGCGCGGGTCAGACGGATCCATGACCAGGTCAACCGCCCCCGTTCGCTCGCTCATGTACAGCACCTTCTCCCAGCTCTCGCCGCCGTCATTCGTTCGGAACACACCCCGATCTTCGTTTCGGGACCAGAAATGGCCGAGGGCCGCCACGAAGACCACATCGGGATCGCGCGGATGAATCAGGACCTTGCCGATGTGATGCGTATCATGAAGGCCCATGTTGCGCCATGTACTCCCTGCATCGGTCGACTTGAACACGCCCGTGCCCGCATAGGAGTAACCGCTATGCCGCGGTTGTGTTTCTCCCGTCCCAACCCACACGACATTCGGATTCGAGGTCGAGACCGCGACGTCGCCGATGGTGAACGTGGACTGCTTCTCGAAAATGGCACGCCATGTAAGCCCGTTGTTCTCGGTCTTCCAGAGGTTGCCTGAACCCACGCCGACGTAAATGGTCCCGTGATTTCCCCGAGGCACGGCGATCGCCTCGACTCTTGCTCCCGCCTGCTTGGGTCCCACGACCCGCCACTGGAAATCCTTGAACGGCGACTCGCGCTCGAGGCGGACGTGTTGCTCCCAAGACATCCTGCGCGTCGCCGGGTCGGTGACCTGGGCGGCCACATCGGATACGGCGATGATTCCAGGAAAGCCCGGCAGGCTCACAATCCACGCGATAAGCGCTGAACGCCACGCTTCGCGGTTTCCGTAGACGTGGCCTCCGATGCTGCGAGACCTACAGGATTTGTGCTCGGTCATGTGTGAATCCGGGCTTGAAAGACGGAGAATGGCGCCACGTGTCTTACGCGACAAATCGCCGGCAATACTAATATGGAGATTGCGAAAATGCCAACGAATCCGTCGACGCTCCGGCTCGGCTTGCGGTGCCGTCAGGCTCTCGCGGATCACTTGCACCTGGCAGCCACACGCTTGATATCCCGGCACGCGCTATTGCGGCGAGCACATTCTCATCCACGAGTTCGCACACGGGATCATGGGTCACGGCATCCGCAGCCGATGCCGGTTGCGGTAGCACAGGTGGAGAGCTTATATCCAACCCAAATCCAGGGAGGAGTGCATCATGACCACACGGAGAGATTTCTTCAAGCAATCGGGAGCGATGGGCCTGGGCGCGGCCGTCGGTGCTTCTTGTGCGCCTGGCGGCCAACGGGCGGCCGGGGCCGGGTCGGCGGCCATGCTCGTCAGCCGTCCCGAGCACCCGGAGCCGGCGACCGTCGACCGCCTACCGCTCGAATGGCATCAGGCAACGGTGAAACGCCTTCAAGAGAAGCTTGGCGAGCGAGGCCTCGACGGAATCTGGATCACCGATCGCTGGAACATCATCTACTTCACCGGGCTCTTCCACTCGACGACGGAGCGGCCCTTTTCCTGCTTCATTCCCACGAACGAGCTCGCGGTCTATTGGTTTCACCCGGGCCTCGACATGGAGATCGTAAGAAGCTGGTGGTCCACTGACGCGGACTACTACTTCGATTACCCGCCGTCAGCGGACGGCTACCCCGACCAGGGCAGAGTGGCCACTGGGCCGCCCGTGGACCTCGTCGAGTGGGCGCTCAACGGAATTGCAAGGCGAGGCTTCGGGGACAAGAAGATTGGCCTCAGCGCCTCGCCCACGGTCGGGAAACTGAAGCGCATGAACGAGGTTCTTCCCAGGGCGACCTTCGAGGACGTGGGCGACATCTGCATCAAGATGCGCCGGGTCAAAACACCGGAGGAGCTCGCGCTCGCACAGAGGGCCTACAACTATTTCAGCCAGATCCATGCCTGGACCCGCGACTACATCCTCGAACACGGTACCGACCTCACCGATTTCAAGATCCGGATGGCGGCGACGGAGTACGGGACCGATTTGGTCATGAGAGACATCAAACGCGACGGCCACCCCCACACCGCGGTGGGGATCAGCGTCGGTATCGGCTGCCGGACCGGTATCGGCACGGCCTACCCACATCCCAACCAGTTTCATCACAACCCGGTCAGGAGAGGAGAGTCTCTTCAGGTCTCTGGCGGCGTGAGGCTCGGAGGCGTTGGCGGGGAGCTCTATTGTCCTTATCAGATCGCGCCCTGGAATCCCGATTGGGAGAAGGTATGGGAGGTCATGGCCGAAGGCTCGCGTATGCAGATCGAGCTGTCCAAGACCGGCACACCCTGCCAGGACGTCGCGAAGGCGATCCACGAGTATCAGGTCGAGAACGGAATGGAGAAGTTCCTGTATCAGCGTGTGGCGCACGGCGAGGGAATGGAAGGCCATCAGGAGCCGTACATCTCACTGGGCGAGACGACCCCGCTCGAAAAGAACATGACCTTCTCCATGGAGCCTGGCCTCTTCGATCCCGAGGGCGTCTACGGCTACAACCCCTCGGATTTGGTGGTGGTAGGATCGGAGACAGGCTGGGTTGCGGGAAGCGTGCCGAACCTGACAAAGGAGTGGGCCCTCCTGGAAATCTGAAAGCATGCGTCCGCAAAGCGGCCGTTACATACCTCGTGAGGGAGGTGCCTAGCAATGTCCCCTTGTCCCCGCAGGACCACGCTGACCGCGTTCGTGCTGTCGTGCTGCGCTATTCTCCTCGCGTGCGGCGGCGGACCACCGCAGACCGTTCCTTCCGCCGAGCTGCCTGCGGAGCTGGATGCACGGATCCGTGCGATCTATGAGGCGAACGAGACGGCGGTCAAACGTCCATCGTCGCGTTGGCTTCCGGATGGGTCCGGCCTTCTGGTGCTCGAGCCCACCTCCGACGGGGCGCAGGAGCTCGTGCGCTATGATGCCGCCAGCGGCACACGCGAAGTGATCCGGACTTCGTCGCAGCTAGTCCCATCCGGCACAGCCGGACCCCTCGTCATCGACGATTTCGGGGTCTCGCCGAATGGGCGGCGCCTGCTTCTGCAAGCGAACACGCGCCAGGCGCCGGACGACGGCCAGGTCAGCGATTGTTGGTGGCTCGATAGGGAGTCCACAGAGCTGCGGATGGTCCTGTCCGGAGTCGCGTCCTGCCGGGTGGGGGAGGCGCTTTCCCCCGATGGCCAGCGTGTCCTCTACATCCATGGGCACAATCTGTACGTCCATGACGTGCCGAGTGGCCGGAATACCAGACTCACGCACGACGGGATGCCCGGATCGTTGGGCAATGGCGTCGGCGACTGGAGGCGTGCAGGCGGTGTGCGCTGGAGCCCTGACGGCGAGCAGATCGCCTACACTCAGGTGGACTCGCGCGAGATCGGGTTGTTCCCGGTCATGAACTTCACGCAGAGCATGTATCCGGCTCCGAGGTATGTGCGCTTTCCGAAGACGGGAACTCCGATCGAGAAATTGCGCCTGGGTGTGGTGAGCGCCGACGGCGGCCCGACCCGTTGGATGGCTCTTCCAGGCCGGCTAGGAACGTTCTACCTCAGAGGTCTCGATTGGGCGGGGAGCTCGGAGGAGCTCGTCGTGGAGCAGCTATCCCGTGGGCGGGATCAGCGCAACGTGCTCTTCGCCAACGTTCGAACCGGCAGGGTCCGTAGCGTCTACGAGGAAGCCGATTCGGCTTTCGTGGACAGCAGCGACCAGACGAACGGCGGCATCGACTGGTTGGGCGACGGGCAGGCGTTCGTGCTGGTGAGCGAGAAGGACGGCTGGCGGCATGCGTATCTCATCTCGCGTGACGGCAGGAAGGAGACGCTGCTGATTCGCGAAGCGCACGATATCGTGACACGCGGGAAGGGGACGGTCGACGAGGAGGGCGGCTGGCTCTATTACCATGCGTCACCCGACGACGGCACCCGGAAGTATCTCTATCGCGTGCGCCTGGATGCGACTGGAGACGCCGAGCGGGTGACGCCGGCAGGGCAGCCCGGAACGCACAGCTACGATTTCTCACCCGACGCCCGTTTTGCCATCCATACATATTCGACCTTCGACACGCCGCCCGTGTTCGAGCTGATCGAGCTGCCGTCGCACCGCACCGTGCGCGTGCTGGAGGACAACGCGGCGCTTCGCGAGAAGATGAGAGCGTGGATTACACGCCCGACCGAGTTCTTCACGGTGGACATAGGGAATGGTGTCGTGATGGACGCGCTGATGATCAAGCCCCGGGACTTCGATGAGAGCAAGAAGTACCCCGTGGTCGTCTTCGTCTACGGAGAGCCTGCGGGGCAGACAGTCCTGGATGACTGGGAAAGAGGTCAGCAGGGCCACACCCTCTACCACCGTTCCCTCGCCGACCAAGGGTACCTCGTGGTCTCGATGGACAATCAGGGAACGCCTGCGCCCAAAGGTGCGGCATGGCGCCGGTCGGTCTTCGGAAGCTTGGGTCCGCTGTCGACGGAAGAGCAGGCGGACGGCCTCAGCGAGCTGGGGCGCACGCACTCTTACGTCGATTTATCACGCGTGGGGATCTGGGGGTGGAGCGGCGGCGGCACGAACACCTTGAACGCGCTCTTCAGAAAGCCGGATCAGTATCACGTCGGCATCGCCGTCGTGCCGAAGCCACAAGCAGATCTGTACAACGCGTGGTACCAGGAGATCTTCATGCGGACGCCCGAGGAGAATCCCGAGGGGTACCGCGTCGCCGCTCCGCTCTACTATGCCGAAGGGTTGAAGGGGCGCCTCCTCATCGTCCACGGCTCGGGCGAGACCAACACCCATCTTCAGATCGTCGAGCATCTGGTGAATCGGCTCATCGAGCTAGGCAAGCCGTTCGAGTACATGTTGTACCCCAACCGCAATCATGGGATGAGGGAAGGAGAAGAGACCCGGCCGCATCTCTACCGGCTCATGTCACGCTACTGGCTCGAGCATCTCCCGCCCGGGGGGCGGTGACCTCGATGATACGCACCTTCCATCTGCCTCTCTCGACTCTTGACGGATCGGGTCAATCATCGTATAAGTAATGTCATTCCGGAGGGGCCGCCCCCTTCAACATGTCATTCCTTTTACTCTTGGGAGGGTGATGCTTACGAACAGAGCGAGAAACACACCATCACGGGCCACGAAAGTAGTCCGTGACGAGCTGTGCCAATCAACTTTGGAGGAGGTCAATTATGAAGAACGTCGTCCGAAAAGTGGGCCTCACGGCCTTGCTATTCGCGTTTCTGTTTCCACCCCTCGTGCCGGTGGCCCACGCCCAGGGAGCCGGCTCGGTCACGGGCCTAATCACTGACGCGTCGACGGGAGAATTCCTGGGCGCGACCAGAGTGATTCTAGAAGGGACCCAGCTGGACGCGACTTCTAACAACTTCGGTCGCTATAGCATCACCAACGTTCCTGCGGGGACGTACACGGTGGTAGTGGAGCGGCTTGGGTATGTCGACGCGCGGACATCCGTGACGGTGAGCACCGGCGCCGCGGTTGTCGACGTTGCGTTGGAAGTGTCGGCCCTTTTTCTAGATGAGATCGTGGTGACCGCCACGGGAGTGCTGACAACGCAGAAGGCGGTTCCCACCACCGTGACGCTGATCGACAGCGAGCTGATCCAAGAGAGAGCGATTACGCAGCTCGGTCAGTTGCTTCGGGGTGAGGTCCCTGGAGCCATCGCCCTGAATACCGCAGCTAACTGGTACGGCCAAGCCGAGGTATACATGCGGGGAGATGTAAGCACCGGGTGGGGGCAGCAGGGGGTCACGACGTACATCGATGGCATTGAGATGGTCAATAGCATGTTTGTCGCTTGGCTCAACAATGTCGACCCCAACTCGATCGAGCGGGTGGAGATCATTCCCGGACCGCAGGCGTCCACCATATACGGGGCAAATGCCGCGAGCGGTATCATCCAGATCTTCACCAAGCGCGGTGCGCCAGGAACGGACCTGGTACAAATGAACCTGCAGGCCTCAACTGGTATAATTGAGGGACCGTGGAACAGCACCATCGCTCCGCGGTACGACGTCTCGTTCGGGGTCCAGGGGTCATCGACTGACGGGCGCCTATCGTATGGTGCGACCGCGTCGCGTACCCACGAGGGTGCCTGGTTCAGAGAATATTTCCAGGACGTGAACAGCGGCGCTGCCAGTGTGCGCCTCCACGAGGGGCCGCTTACCGCGGACCTCAACGTGAGAGGGTTCCAGCGCATGTCAAGCCGTGGGCAGGCCCAGTATTTTAACGAAAGAATCCTTACCGGCGAATTTGATGCGGGCAACGGCCGGGGCCTGGTGCCTATAGTCAACGGTGACTACGAACAGTCCGGCAATACGATAGGCTTCAATTTAACGTACGCCCCCACGTCGTGGTGGTCACACAAGGTGACCCTCGGTCGCGATCATGCAGAGGACTTAAGGGCGCCTACAAATCGCCGTTACACGACGGTGTCCGACACCGGATTCGGATATTGGAGCGATCCGTATACGCGCACGAGCGTCGCCTACAACACCACGGTCGACCGCGCAGTCAGTGACAACGTGCGTTCGGTGTTCACGATCGGCGGCGAGTGGTGGCATCTCCTCTCCACCGCCGCCCAAGCCTTCGGGCATAACGAACGCGAGGGTCTTTGGATTACTCGCGCTAGCAGCCCTGCCCCCTTTACCATCCTCGCGCTACGAGTGAACCAGAACCACTGGGGGGCCTTCGCCCAGGAGCAATTGGAGATCGCGGACGCGCTTTTCCTCACAGCGGGGATTCGGATCGATCGTAACCGGAACTTCGGGGACCAGAATGACGCCGTATGGAATCCGCGTGTGGGCATCAGCTATGTGGCAGACATCGGACAAGCGCAAGTGAAGTTTCGGGGCGCATATGCGGAATCCGTCCTTCAGCCAAAGCGGAATGACGGTTTTGGGTTTATGTGCCGCGATAGCGTAGTTGATGAGTATGGAGAGATAGGTTGGTGCACATTTCCACCCGAAGATCTCAAGCCCGGCTCACAGCATGGCCCGGAGGTCGGATTTGAACTCTATCAGGGGCGGTCTTTGTTCACGGTCACGTTTTATGACCAGACGGTCAACGATTGGATTAGTCGGATCCTCGTCGACAGCGTCGCGCCACTCTCCGGCTCGGGGCCCTACTTGTTCCGCCAGCGCCCCTCGAACTTCGCCGAGATGTCAAACAAGGGACTGGAACTGCAATTCCGCACGGGCGGCGGTCCGTTTGACTTCAACATAACGTACTCGTGGATGCGGAGCCGCCTGACGGAGCTCGGACTCAGGCCCGACATCGCCCAATTTTCGGGATTCCAACCGGGTGATCGAATCCCGGACGTGCCTGAGCAGTTTGGGGGAGCATCAATTACCTATAGGACGGGTGGGACGGACGTGGTGTTGAGTGGAACGTATATTGGGGATCGCTTGACGAGGGGATTTAGGGGTCTGGAGTCCGTCCGTCGTAGTTCCCAAAGGCTGCCCGTGGAGTCGGGCCTGGCGGATATCCCGACCTGGATATCACTTGACTCATACGTATCGGCCGACCTCAACCTCCAGCGTCAGGTCTCGCCGAAGGTCAAGGTGTATGTCCAGATCCAGAACGTGTTCAACAACCGAACGGGTGACGAGGGCCTCACATTGACCAGTAGGCCGGTCATGGGGCGTATGTCGACCATCGGTACCCGCATCCGCTTAAAGTAAAGTGAATCCATATAAGTTCTTATAGGATACTGCGCGTGGTCGCGAGCGCACTTGGTTTGGTAAACCAGCGCGCTCGCGACCATCGCCAGATCCGTAAGGACGCAATGTTCGATCGCGTCGCCCTCACCCTCAATATGATGTCCCGCTCGGTGTCGTGCTCTCGAGCACTCACCCGAGACCTATAAAAGCAGGGAGGCTTGACATGTTCAGATCAACGTTTGGTTGGCGCACCTCTTCGCTGATTGCGCTATTGGCCAGCTTGACCACCGTCACGGCATGCAACCAGGATATTACGCCGGAGGATGAGGGCCATCTCGCACGGTTGCGCATCATCAACTCCGTTTATCAAGGGGCGGACGCCGCAACGGCTGTCCCGGTGTCGATTGATGTTCTGATCGACGAGTCGATCTCGGCGCCCGGCGCCGTGAGCGCCCTGGCGCCCAACTCCATGACGACCGGTACAGCCGGCTTCCCCAAAGGCTCGCCATCGCAGGCGGGCTACACGGAGATGTCGGAAGATATCCACACCTTCTTTGCCCGGGTGACCGGCACTGCCAACTCACTCTATACAAACAATGAATCCCACTATGTGCCGACGATATACGTCACGCCCCTGCCCCACACGCTGCTAATCGCGGGCATTGCGCCGCCGTCGGGGACACCGCCCAGGTGTCCCGCCTGCCCCCCGGGCCTGGCGCCAATGGGCGCTTTCCCGTTCATCTTTCCTGTCGACGACCAGTTCGAGCCGGTCTCCGGTGGGGCCCGCGTACAGGTGATCAACGCCGCGCCCTTCGCGAGTGCGAGCGGAGAGGGAGCCGAGATCGAGGCGACTTTCTCGGGGGCGGGAACGTTCACCGCGACCGCGGGCTACCGCGGGTCGAGCGACTACCTCGATCCTCCGGCGGGAACTTATACGCTGACGGTGACCGCTGACGGGACGATGCTGTGGACGGGGACAGTCTCACTCGGCCCAGGCGAGGTTCGCAGTTTCATCGTGCAGAGCACCGCCTACAGTATGACGCCGGGCGTGGGGAATACCAAGGTCACCAACGTCCTGGACAATCAGTGGTGACGGGCGAGGATCGGCGGCTTCGACGCTGAGGGGCGGTGGCTCTGGGCAGCGTCCGGGACGTTCGCCTCCACCACCTCTCGGGAAAGGGCACCACGGAACATCATGCGGTATCTCATCTTGGCCCTGGCTCTGAGCACCGGCTTCACCGCTTGCGCCAGCGGCGGTAGTGGGGGAGGCGGCAGCGGGGGGCGGAACCTGATCACCTTCGAAGAGATCCAGCGGGTGGACAATGTTCGTGATGCGTACGAGTTGGTGCGGCTTTTACGGCCGCTCTGGCTCCAGCCCCGCGGAACGACCGCCTTGACAGATCCGAGCGCGAGCCTGCCCATCGTCTACGTGGACGAGATACAGACAGGAAGGCCCGAAGTCCTGCGGCAGATCATCTCCACCACGGTCCAGCAGATGCAGTTCATCGACCGATCTGACGCAGAGATGCGGTACGGGGCGGGGCACCCGGGCGGGATCATCATGGTCCGGACCCGATAAGGCGGCGTGCGATCTTAGGAAGTCTCGGGCGAAACGCGCCCGGACGGCCCGTCCGATCTCCTCTACCTCCACCCATTCATCCGCCGTGTGGGCCTGCTCGATCAGGGGGGTGGTGAAGACGTTACCCGTCAGGGGTGCCTGTTAAGGATCGTCTTTATCGCCTCGTTGGGCACGGCCTCTCCCTCCGATCTCAACTTTCTTGAGCTCCTCCTCGATAGCCGCGAGCGTATCTCTGCGCGCGGCGGTACGGGGCGGGGCACCCGGGCGGGATCATCATGGTCCGGACCCGATAAGGCGGCGTGCGATCTTAGGAAGTCTCGGGCGAAACGCGCCCGGACGGCCCGTCCGATCTCCTCTACCTCCACCCATTCATCCGCCGTGTGGGCCTGCTCGATCAGGGGGGTGGTGAAGACGTTACCCGTCAGGGGTGCCTGTTAAGGATCGTCTTTATCGCCTCGTTGGGCACGGCCTCTCCCTCCGATCTCAACTTTCTTGAGCTCCTCCTCGATAGCCGCGAGCGTATCTCTGCGCGCGAAGGAGCTGGCAGCTGGAGGCTGGCTTTAGCCGATCAGCTCCGTGATCTCGATCGGATCCAGGCCCGCTTCCTGCAGCAGTTGGTTCAGCCGGCGCAGGTCCTGTTCGATGATCGTGTTCATGCGAATTAGCTCGGTCTGGAGCAGGCCCGACAGATGCTCGAACACCTGGTAGGACTGGTCGGTGGGGGCACTCTCCCCCCGCTCCACCGTTCCCATCAGAGCCGCGAGCTTGTTGTTGAGCTTGATCGGGAAGTTCAGAGGATCCTGCCGGCTGCGGTTCTGAACTTGGTAGATCTCCTGCTCAACCGTGCTCAGGTTGGTCTTCACGAGACCACCCTGCTCGTGGATCCCACGGTCATCGGTATGCCCCAGCCGGTCGTCCACGTCACCCTTGATCCGACGGATCTTGACCACCGCCTCGTTGGCCTGGGTGACGCGGTCGCGAATGCGCAGGGCCAACTCGAACCGCTCCCGCAACTGCGCGACGGTGACGTGCTCCATGCGCGGATCGAGCCCGATCTCAAAATCCTGAGTCTGGGTCTGACCGTCCACGGTGAGGCGAACCTGATATTGGCCGGGAATGGCCCTGGGGCCGCTGTTGTCCCCCGACCAGAAGATGCGGCCCTCGAAGTCGGTGTAGCCCGGGAAGCGCAGGTTCCAGCGGAAGAAATACGAGCCCGCCTTCATGGAGGGCTGGCCCTCATCGGACCCGCCGGACCCACCCTGCGCCGACGGTGGCTCTTCCGTGGTCCCTTCGTAGGTTTGGATCACGTTCCCCGCCCCGTCGAGGAACTCCATCGTCATCTCCTCGGCCTGTTCGGCCAGATAGTAGAAGACCTGCACGGAATCCACGCCGCGCACCGGGTCGACGGGGTCGAACAGGTGCATCGTCGAGTTGGCCACCTGCTCGTTGAGCTGGCGGAGCGGCGCCAGGTTGCGCATCACCCAGAACGACCGCCCGTGCGTGGCGATGACCAGATCGTTGTCTTCAACCACGATGTCGGACACCTGTACCGTCGGGAGGTTGAGAGAGAGAGGCTGCCAGTTGGCCCCGTCGTCCCACGAGATGTACACCGCACGCTCCGACGCGGCGTAGAGGTTGCTGGGCGCGTGCGGATCTTGCCGCACTGCGCGAATGAAGTCGTCTTCCGGCAACCCGTTCACGATCTTCGTCCAACTCTGGCCGTAGTCCTCCGTCTTCCACACGTAGGGAGCGCGGTCGTCGTCGACCAGGTAGCGGATCCCGGCTACGTAAGCTTTGCCCGGCGTCACCGGCGACGCCTCCACCGTGTTGATCCGGATGAAATCCGGGGCGTCGCCCGGCGTCACGTTGGGCCAGTTTTGCCCGCCGTCGCGCGTCACGTGCACCAGGCCATCGTCCGAGCCGGCCCAGATCACGTTGGCGTCATGATACGACGGGGCGATCTGGAATACGGTTGCGTAGGTCTCGACCCCCGTCTGGTCCTTCGTGATCGGCCCACCCGAGGGACCCACGGTGGACGCGTCGGCCCGCGTGAGGTCAGGGCTGATCTGCTCCCACGACATGCCGTCGGTGGTTGTGCGCCACACCTTTTGGGTACCGGTGTATAGCACGTTCGGATCGTGGTGCGAGAACACGATCGGGAAGGTCCACTGGACTCGCTCGATCAAGTCTTCCGAGGACTGGCCCATCGGGTTCTCCGGCCAGACGTTGACCTGCCGGAGTTCGCCGTTGGCGTGGTTGTACCGGCTCAGGCTGCCCCCATAACACCCCGCGAAGAAAACGTTGGGATCGGTGGCGCTATTGGCGACGTTGCCGCTCTCACAGCCCCCCACGGAGATGAGAAAGTCCGAGGTGCCAGCCTGCCGCGACAGGTGGTCCCACCCCCGACTGGGCACACACGCGGTGCTGTTGTCCTGCTGCCCGCCGCAGATCCAGTACGGCTCGTGGTTGGTGGTCATCACCCGATAGAACTGCGCCGTCGAGTAATCCTGTGCCGTCCACGTCTCCCCGCCATTGAACGAGACGTTGGCCCCACCGTCGTTGGTGTTGATCATGCGGTCCGGGTCGCTCGGCGCGATCCACAGGTCGTGGTTGTCGCCGTGCGGCACGTCGATCGAGCGGAATGTCTCGCCCCCGTCCCGCGACCGATACAAGCCCGTGTTGAGCGCGTAGACCACGTCCGGGTCTTGGGGGTCCGCATAGATGCGCGTGTAGTAGAACGCGCGCTGCCGCAGGTTGCGCTCCTCGTTGACTCTCATCCACGTGGCGCTGGCGTCGTCGGACCGGAACACCCCGCCCTCGTCGTTCTCCAGCAGCACCCACACGCGATGGGGTGCGGCTGGTGACAGGGCCACCCCGATCTTGCCGACCAACCCCTCCTGCGGCAGGCCGGGGTTCCGCGTGATCTCGGTCCAGTTCTCGCCGAAATCCACGCTCTTGAACAAGCCACTGCCCGGGCCGCCCGACGACATGCCCCACGACTTGCGCCACGCCTCCCACAGAGAGGCGTACATCACCGCCGGGTTGTTGGGATCCATGGTCAGATCGACGGCGCCCGAGCGTTCGTCGCGGTACAACACATTGCGCCAGGTGACACCGCCGTTGGTGCTCTTGTACACGCCGCGCTCGGGATTGGCGATCGAATGCTTACCGAACGCGGCCACCCACACCATGTTGCAATCTTGCGGGTGAATCCGAATCCGGGCGATGTTTTGCGTCTCGCTGAGGCCCATGTGAGTCCACGTTTCGCCGCCGTCGGTCGACTTGTAGACGCCATCGCCCTGCTGGACGTTGCCGCGGAGCTCGGTCTCGCCCATCCCGATATACACGATGTCGGGATTGGCTTCGCATACCTGGACGGCGCCGACGGAGGCGCTGTTGATCTGTCCGTCGGTCACGGGGCCCCAGGTTGTTCCGCCGTCGGTCGTCTTCCAAAGACCTCCCCCGGTGGCTCCGAAGTAGTACTCGAGGGGCCGGGCGTCGCTCCCCGCCCCCGCCGTGGAACGCCCGCCCCGGGCCGGACCGACGTTGTCCCAGCTGAGGGCGGCGTAGAGATCGGAGGAATAGGTTTGCGCTTCCGCGCGCCCAGCCAGGAAGGCGGAAAGCGGCACGACCGCCGCCGCCAACCCCAACCCACGTAAGACATTACGACAACGCATGGGGATTACCTCAATGTGATGTTTCGTCATGAATCGTGCGAAACCTACTCGAAACGCGTAGCATAACAGGTTGACCCAGCCGCCGGCCAGGCAGCTCGGGTGATCACCCACATTCACTACAAGAAGGATAGCATCCTGCCGCTGCAGCCCGACCCCCCTTCCACTCCGAATCAGCAACTCTACGTCGTGCCTTCGGAAGGAGTGAGGTGGTCCTACTTCGTTGGACAGTCCGAGGGCGATCTTAAGGTGGATTCCGATGGTCTCCAAAGCCCTCGGGGTCCCGCTTGAGGCCGGGTGTTCTCCTTCGAGCCCGGTTTGAATATAACCTCCGTCTTCCCGTCGGGACTGGTTCCCGATGGGAAGACGGAGGGAAGGGCCGCGCGTAGATCCCGCGACGATCGCAGGCGTCGTTGCGCCGGTTGGGTGGCGTCGCGCCGGATCGTCCTCACCACACCTCCGCGCCTTCGCGATAGGCCTCGCCCGGCGTCCGTCCGCCCAGCGACGAGTGCGGGCGCGCTTCGTTGTAGAAGTCGATCCACGAGCCGATGATGCGTTGGGCGTCGGGCCCGTCCCGGAGCTCGTAGAGGTACACCGCCTCGTACTTCAGCGACCGCCACAGCCGCTCGATGAAGATGTTGTCGAGGAAGCGGCCCCGGCCGTCCATCGAGAAGCGCACGCCCGCACCCAGCACCCGGTCGGCGAACGTCTCGCTGGTGAACTGGGAGCCCTGATCCGTATTGAGGATCTCCGGAGCCCTCCAGCCCAGCGCGTCGTCCAGCGCCTGGACGCAGAACGACGCGTCCATCGTGTTCGACAGCCGCCAGGCGAGCACGTGCCGGGTCGCCCAGTCCATCACGGCCACCAGGTAGAAAAACCCTTGCGTCACCGGGACATAGGTGATGTCCGCGCACCACACGTGGTCCGCCCGCGAGATCGTGAGGCCCCGCAGCAGATAGGGGAAGACCCGGTGCTCCGGACTCGCCACGCTCGTGCGCGGCCGCCGGTAGGTCGCCTCCATCCCCATCAGGCGCATGAGCCGCCGGATCCGGTGCCGGCCCGCGGCAACGCCCTCGCGGCGCAGATGCCGCATCAGCTGCCGGCTCCCGTAGAACGGATACGCCATGTGTAGCCCGTCCATGCGCCGCATGAGCGCCAGGTCCTCGGCGCTCTCCCCCTTCGGCCGGTAGTACTGCGACGACCGGCTCACGCCCAGCAGCGCGCACTGCCTCGAAAGACTCAGCGGTCCGTCCCGCTCGATCATCCGCCCCCGCTCCGCCCGGCTCAGCGCTTGAGCCCGCGCCGAAAAAAATCCCGCTCGACCGTGAGCTCCCCGATCTTGGCGTGCAGGTCCCGGATCTTCGCCTCGTGCTCCAGGGCGGCCTTGCGGCCCGCGCCCCCGGCAAACACCTCCGGCAGCCCTTCGAGCAGCTGCCGCTTCCATGTGGTCACCTGGTTCGGATGAAGCTCGTGCCGCGCCGCGATCGCCTGCACGCTGTCCCGCTCGCGCAGCGCCTCGAGCGCTACCCGTGCCTTGAACTCCGCCGTGAACCGCCGTCTCTTCCTGGCCATCTCGGTGCCTCCTCTTCCGCTCTGGAATCCACCTTAACGACCTGTCCAAAAAAACCGGGACCACCTCAGAGAGACACATATCCGAATATGACCCAAGAAAGCGGAACAGATTACTCTGCCATTTCATCTCCAATGTAGCCATCCCATCTTCACCGCGGCGGCCCGGGGTTACGGTTTTGGCTAGCACGGCGTTAAACTTCAAGTCTGCGAAGAACTGGAGATTTACTGGCGCGTGCGCATCGAGTCCGGTATAGTCCAATAGCTGACCCGACCCATGGCGAGACCGACGCTACTCATCGTCCTGGCTCTGGTCCTGTGCTCCAGTACAGAAGCCCTGGGCCAGGAAAAGAAGATCTGGGAGCGTCTCAGCTTCCGAGAATCGTTCTCGGACAAGCTGGGACGATCCCGGCCGGCGTCGTTTAGCGTCCTCCTACCAGGTGATACCACCCCTTCGTACAGCATCCGGGCAGCCATGCGGGTCGACCTCGGTTTCGGGAGTTTGGGCCAGAAGGTCGATATCGGCCCGTACGTCGAATACCGACGGCAGACGAACATCAAGAAGCCGCAGAATGTCCTTATGGTCGGGCTGTCGACGGACTGGAAGACTCAGGATGCGGAGGCGGAAGAGCAAGCGTGGAGTGCTGTCCTGGTTTTGCGCGTCAACTACAAGAACGACTTCGTTCGCTCCACCAAGGCGGTGCAGACGAACCTGCTCCTCACGCCGGTAGCGCGCGGCCAGGGCGGCGGTCTCCGAACTCTCCTTCTCCCGAATGTCCCGACCCACTTTGGCACGTTGATGCAGTTCACCTACAGCCCGTACATCGGTCTCGAGCACGAGGGCGTGCTGAGCGCGGCGGTCGATTCCCTCGAAGGCTCCGTCGTCCGGACAGTCACTCGAGTGCGGGCGGAGCTGCTTCCGCTGCCTTCACAGTTGTCACGACGGCTCGAACTGAACGTCGAGTACTCCTACGTCTACGACTTGATAAACCGTGCCGATCCCGATCGGCTAACCCATGGTCACCGGCTCGTGAAGGCGAACGCGAACGTGTGGTTCGTGCGAACGGCTGCCGGGAAGTTGGCTGGCGTGTCTCTCAAATACACCAACGGTGAGAGTCCAAGCGTTGGTTTCCGACACCAGCGACTGACGCAGCTGACGTTCTCGGCGAAGTTCTAACCGCAGCGGATATATTCCGGTTATCCTCCCAGGTGTGCTGAGACGGTATTCACCTGACAGTTGACCACGAGAGAGGACGGTGGCCAGCCGCCCTCGCCGGAGCTAATTGAGAGATGTCGAAGTCACTCACTTAGCACGGGAGAGAAGATGACCACCGTCCAGGGGGAGAAGATAGCGCGCCGCAAGCTGAGCCTGCTACAGTTGGCCCAGGAGCTCGGCAACGTGAGCAAGGCGTGCAAGATCGTGGGCTACAGCCGGCAGCAGTTCTACGAGATCAGGAGGAACTTCCAGCTTTACGGGGCCGAGGGGCTGATCGACCAGCTTCCGGGGCCGAAGGGACCGCACCCGAACCGGGTGAGTGAAGAGATTGAGCAGGCGGTCTTGGCCCACGCCTTGGAGGCTCCGACGCACGGAGCTCAGCGGGTCGCGGACGAGTTGCTGCTCGGAGGGATCCAGGTGAGCTCAGGAGGCGTACGGGGCGTGTGGAGCCGGCATGGCCTCACCACGAAGCACGAACGGCTGCTCAGGCTCGAAGAGACGGCCAGGGAACGGAAGCTGAAGCTGACCGACGAGCAGATCGAGCTGCTGGAGCGCTTCAGTCCCGAGTTCCGGGAGCGCCACATCGAAGTCCATTACCCGGGCGACCTCGTCGCCGTGGACACGTTCTTCGTCGGAACGCTGAAGGGGGTCGGCAAGGTGTACCTGCAGACCGTGCTCGATTGCTTCAGCCGCTACGCCTGGGGCCGGCTCTACACGAGCAAGCTCCCGCTCACGGCGGTGCAGGTGATGAATAACGACGTGTTGCCGTTCTTCGATGAGCACCGGGTCCGGGTGAAGACCGTGCTCAGCGACAACGGCCGCGAGTTCTGCGGCCGTCCGGACCGTCACCCATATGAGCTGTTCCTTCAGCTCGAGGACATCGAGCACCGCACGACGAAGGTGGGCAGGCCCCAGTCCAACGGCTTCATCGAGCGCTTCCACCGCACGCTCCTCGACGAGCACTTGAGGGTGAAGGGCCGCACGACCTGGTACGAGACCGTCGAGGAGATGCAGCAGGACCTCGAGGCGTATCTGGAGACCTACAACCGGAAGCGGCCGCACCGCGGTCGAGCCATGGAGGGCCGCACGCCCTATCAGGTCTTCAAGGCCGGTCTCACCGACGCCAGGAAGGCCGCAAAGGCCAGGAAGGAGGAGGCTAAGACGAAGGCAGCCTAGACACATGTGCTGAGACGGTATTCACCTGACAGTTGACCACGAGAGAGGACGGTGGCCAGCCGCCCTCGCCGGAGCTAATTGAGAGATGTCGAAGTCACTCACTTAGCACGGGAGAGAAGATGACCACCGTCCAGGGGGAGAAGATAGCGCGCCGCAAGCTGAGCCTGCTACAGTTGGCCCAGGAGCTCGGCAACGTGAGCAAGGCGTGCAAGATCGTGGGCTACAGCCGGCAGCAGTTCTACGAGATCAGGAGGAACTTCCAGCTTTACGGGGCCGAGGGGCTGATCGACCAGCTTCCGGGGCCGAAGGGACCGCACCCGAACCGGGTGAGTGAAGAGATTGAGCAGGCGGTCTTGGCCCACGCCTTGGAGGCTCCGACGCACGGAGCTCAGCGGGTCGCGGACGAGTTGCTGCTCGGAGGGATCCAGGTGAGCTCAGGAGGCGTACGGGGCGTGTGGAGCCGGCATGGCCTCACCACGAAGCACGAACGGCTGCTCAGGCTCGAAGAGACGGCCAGGGAACGGAAGCTGAAGCTGACCGACGAGCAGATCGAGCTGCTGGAGCGCTTCAGTCCCGAGTTCCGGGAGCGCCACATCGAAGTCCATTACCCGGGCGACCTCGTCGCCGTGGACACGTTCTTCGTCGGAACGCTGAAGGGGGTCGGCAAGGTGTACCTGCAGACCGTGCTCGATTGCTTCAGCCGCTACGCCTGGGGCCGGCTCTACACGAGCAAGCTCCCGCTCACGGCGGTGCAGGTGATGAATAACGACGTGTTGCCGTTCTTCGATGAGCACCGGGTCCGGGTGAAGACCGTGCTCAGCGACAACGGCCGCGAGTTCTGCGGCCGTCCGGACCGTCACCCATATGAGCTGTTCCTTCAGCTCGAGGACATCGAGCACCGCACGACGAAGGTGGGCAGGCCCCAATCCAACGGCTTCATCGAGCGCTTCCACCGCACGCTCCTCGACGAGCACTTGAGGGTGAAGGGCCGCACCACCTGGTACGAGACCGTCGAGGAGATGCAGCAGGACCTCGAGGCGTATCTGGAGACCTACAACCGGAAGCGGCCGCACCGCGGTCGAGCCATGGAGGGCCGCACGCCCTATCAGGTCTTCAAGGCCGGTCTCACCGACGCCAGGAAGGCCGCAAAGGCCAGGAAGGAGGAGGCTAAGACGAAGGCAGCCTAGACACAGCTCCGGCGAGGGCCAACTGTCAGGTCATTACCATCTCTGTACACACAGCTCCGGCGAGGGCCAACTGTCAGGTCATTACCATCTCTGTACATCCCAGGCATCTATCTGAGAACAAATAATCGACGTGAAACAGGATACCATAATTGCCTACGTTTATCTATTTCGATAATTTTTTCCACTTTCAAACCGTTATTCTTGAAAATATCAATCCACCCCTCGACATCATGAAAAACTAGTCTTTCTGACTTGTACCTGAATCTGGAAATCAAATCATGACCCATGAAGAGTATTTTATCTATGAAATTTATAGGTATATCCTCAAAAATTAGTATCTTGGATTTGGAAACTCTTCTTATTTCCTTAAGCAATTTTTCTTGATCCTTAGCATGGTGCAGAACAAAACAACACAAAACAACAGAAAAAGCATTGCTCTTGAAAGGTATTTTTGTTCCTTCAAATAACGTTAATGGCAAATTTGTCTTGTTGATATCCAACACATCGATGCAATTAGTCTTACAACCGATGTTTTTACTTAACAAGTCCGCTACAAAGCCTGTTCCAGAACCAACGTCAAGTACAAAATCATCTTTATTCAAGTAGTCCTTTAAATAGTGAAAAGTGTTCTCAGCAGTTATAACGTCATTATTAAAAATATTCAGTTTATTGACCGACATATGGCCGTAAATCAATCAAATGTTTAAGAATATGTCGACGTCATCGACTATATATCCCACCGCGCCTAGCCCATCATGCCCGCACCAATAGCGAAGAGAATCTCGTAGGAATCGGCCGAGTGCTCTTGCGCGCGGATTCGAACGAGCGCTGACGAAGAATTCGCGAGGCCGCGGTTGCCAGCGCTCTCCATCGTGGATGGAATCCGGAGCCCAATCCAGCCGGGAGTAAGATAATGTAACAGTTGAATCTATGGAATCTCGTCCGGGCGAGATTTACGAGTTGTCAGGGTTCGACGTCAGGCAAGCTCGCTCTGCCGACTTGCACGGCGAAGTAGCTGCGACCCTCGAAGCCTTTCGCGAGCCTGTCTGTCACAGAGAGTCTCCCTTCACGCGGTCTTTGGTTCCCCACCATCGAAATTACGTAGTACCATTCCCCTTAGAACACGTAAGGCTTCCAAGGAGGCGATCGTGATGCCATCGAAAAGATGCGGATGTCGACTGATACTGGCAGCTCTTTTCTGCAGCGTAGTGGTCGCGCCTCTCTACGGCCAGATGCCGGCGGCGCTTCGAGATCGGTTAGAGCGGATCTTCGACAGCGAAGATTTCTCATCCGAAAGCTTTGGCCCGGCGCGGTGGCTCGACGATGGCGACGCCTATACGACGGTCGAGCCGTCCGAGACCGTCGAGGACGCGCACGACATCGTTCGTTATGACACCGAGATGGGCACACGGCAGGTGCTTGTATCGGCTAGCGCGCTTCTCCCGCCGGACGCGGCACGAGCACTCGAGATCGACGGCTACGAGTGGTCGGAAGATCGCGCACGGCTGCTCGTGTTCACCAACACCGTCCGCGTTTGGCGGCGGAACACGCGCGGCGACTACTGGGTCCTCGATGTCGCGAGCGGCGCGCTCCGGAAGCTCGGTGGGGTAGCCCCGCCCGCCTCACTCATGTTCGCCAAGTTCTCGCCAGACGGAACGCGGGTCGCCTATGTCGTGGCCAACAACTTGTATGTCGAGAATGTGGCGACCGGTTCGGTCACGCCGCTGAGCGAGAGCGGCTCGCCGACGATGATTTTCGGCACGTCGGACTGGGTCTACGAAGAGGAGTTCGGGCTTCGCGACGCCTTTCGGTGGAGCCCCGACGGCAAACGCATCGCCTTTTGGAATTTCGACGCCGAAGGCATCGGCGAGTTCACTATCATTAATAATACCGACGAGCTCTACCCGAGCTTGCTGCGCATTCCCTACCCCAAAGCGGGGACGACCAACTCCGCCGTGCGCATTGGGGTCGTGAGCGCGGCGGGCGGTGAGATGGCGTGGATGAAGGTGCCGGGCGATCCGCGCAACAGCTATGTGGCCAGGATGGAGTGGGCCGATGAGAGCCACCTCGTCCTTCAGCATTTGAATCGCCTTCAGAACACGAACGATGTGCTGCTCGCCGACGCGACGACCGGTGACGTCGTCCTCATCCATGAGGATCGCAACGACGCTTGGGTCGAGGTCGTCGGGCGCATGGATTGGACCGCAGACGGTGAAGAGCTCGTGTGGCTCAGCGAAAAAAGCGGTTTTCGTCAGGCTTACGCTGTCGGCCGAGAAGTCGGCGCGGAGCGGCTCATCACGCACTTCGAAGGTGATGTGATCCAACCGCTGGGGCTCGACTCGGCCGGAGAGTGGTTCTTTTTCATCGCATCGCCCGAGAACGCGACCGAGCGCTATCTGTTTCGCTCGAGCATCGAAGGCGGAGCACAGCCTGAGCGGCTGACGCCGCGCGACGAGATCGGGACCCACGGCTACGATCTGTCGCCGAACGGCCGATGGGCGTTTCATACGTTCTCGAGCTTCGACGAGCCACCCCGGATCGATCTCGTTCGACTTCCCGATCACACCTCCATGAGAACCCTCGAAGACAATGCGGCCCTGCGAGCGGCGCTCGAGGGTGTTCTCGACCCGCCCGTCTCGATGTTCGAGCTCGAGATCGAACCGGGCGTCACGCTCGATGCGTGGATACTCAAACCCGCCGATTTCGACGCCAGCAAGCAATACCCGCTCCTCGTCTACGTCTACGGCGAGCCCGCGGGGCAAACCGTGCTCAATCGATGGTTTGGCGCCCGCTCCTTGTTCCATCGCGCGCTCGCCAATGCCGGCTTCATCGTGGCGAGCTTCGACAACCGTGGGACACCCGCCCCAAAAGGCGTGGAGTGGCGCAAGATCGTCTACGGGACCGTGGGAGATCTTTCGTCGAGAGAGCAAGCCGCCGCAGTCCAGGCGCTCGTGAAGCAACGCTCCTACATCGACGGGAGCCACGTCGCGATCTGGGGGTGGAGCGGCGGCGGGTCGAACACCTTGAACGCGATGTTCCGCTTCCCCGACATCTTCCACGTCGGCATCTCGGTTGCACCCGTGCCCGATCAAAAGCTCTATGACACGATCTATCAAGAGCGTTATATGGGGCTCCCGCAAGAAAACGCCGAAGGCTACCGCCTAGGCTCGCCCATCAATTTCGCTGAAGGCCTGAAAGGCAAACTCCTGATCGTTCACGGCACGGGGGACGACAACGTGCACTATCAAGGAACGGAGCGACTCGTGAACCGGCTCGTCGAGCTCGGAAAGCCATTCGATCTCATGGTCTACCCCAACCGATCGCATGCTATCAGCGAGGGCGACGGCACGACGCTCCACATCTACAGCCTCATCGCGCGCTACTTGTTCCAAACGGGGTGGCTGGATTCGAGCGACGGATAAAGGAATTCTGTCGAGGCTTTACATACGTCGGCTCCTCCAGGCCATAAATCGTCGCGATGTTCGCGTGCTTCAGCGATGCCAGGAGCTTGGCCTGGCCAGGTTCGTTTAGCGCTCCAGCGGCGCCACCAACACGGTCTGCGGCTCGCCCAGGTCGGTCACGTTTTCACCCACCAGCCGGCCGAGGGTTGCCGTGTAGCGTCCGGTCTCTACTCGAGCGCCCTGTTCGTCCTGGCCGCCCCTGCCGCCGCGTCCACCACGCTCGCCGCGGGTGCCGGCGGGGGGAGGCGGCGGGGGATCGCGACGCAGGTCCCACGAGACACGGTGCACACCGGCCTCGCCGGACAGCTCCATGCGACGAACCCGTTCGCCAGCGTCATCGGTGATCGTCAGCACGAGTTGCGCACCACCGGCAATCGGCTCGCGCAGGTGATAGGTCAACGTGGCGCCGAACGGCGGGTTCGCCTCGGCGACGTCGCCCCAAGCGGCGCGCACCTGGCCGAGCTCGTTGAACAGAGGCACGGCCCGCAGCGGGAACAACCAGGCGTCCGCCGCTAGCGTCTCCGTGTTGACGTCGCGAAGCGCCGTGTAGTCGTCGAGGATGTAGGCGCCGCGACCGAACGTGCCTACCACGAGGTCAGTCCACTGGCGCTGGATGTGCAGATCGCGCGCCTGCATCCTCGGGATGCCGTTGCGCAACTCGGTCCACTGGCGGCCGCCGTCGACGCTGAAGTACACGCCGAACTCGAGGCCCACGAACAACAGATCGGGGTTTACGTGGTCCTGCACGATCGACCAGGCGCCGGAGCGCTCCGGCAAGTTGCTGGTGATGTTTGTCCAGGTGCGACCGCGATCCGCGCTCTTCAGAACCCAGGGGCGAAAGTCACCGCGCTGCCAGTTGTTGAACGTGGCGAAGACGGTGTCGGAGTCGCGGGCCGAGGCGAACACGTCGGTGACGTAGATCTGCTCCGGAAGCCCCGGAATGCGTTCGATACGGCGCCAGTTTTCGCCGCCATCTTCCGAGATTTGTACGAGCCCGTCGTCGCTACCTACGTACAGGAGACCCTCGACGAGCGGCGACTCGTCGAGCGCCGTGATGACGCTCATCGTCGTGGTGTACAAATGCAGCCCGACGGCGTCCTCCGGCCAGATGCGGCCCATGATCGGCATCTCAGTGCGGTCGAGGTTGCGCGTGAGGTCACCGCTCACCGGGGTCCAGTTGTCGCCTCGGTCGTCGCTCCGATACAGCCGGTGGCCTCCGTAGTAGATGCGTCCCGCCGCGTGTTGACTCAGCAGCAAGGGGCTGTCCCAATGCCAGCGGCCGCGGTCTTGGTTGCCACGGCCTTCGCCGCCTCCCCCGGTCGGGCGGATGCCGACGCTCTGGCCGGTGCTCAGGTCGAGGCGGTTGAGCGAACCGTTCTGCGACTGGGCGTAGACGATGTCGAGATCGGTACGGTCGAAGTAGGGCTGGAAGCCGTCGCCGCCGCCGACCCAGTACCAATCGCTGGTGCGAATGCCGGCCAAGTTGAGCGTTCGCGAGGGCCCACAGATGGTGCCGTTGTCCTGCGCGCCACCGCACACCCGGTAGAACGGTCGTGAGTTGTCGGCGCTCACGCGGTAGAACTGCGACAGCGGCAGGTTGGTGAAATGGCGCCAGGTGTCGCCGCCGTCGTACGTCTCGTACAAACCGCCGTCGTTGCCGACCCACATGTGCATCGGGTCGGTCTCGTCGAAGGTGATCTCGTGGTGGTCGGGGTGCATGCTGAAGTTCATGCGCTCCCAGGTGGCGCCCTTGTCGGTGCTGCGCATGATCCGTACTTCGATGTTCCAGATGGTGTTGGGCCGATGCGGATCGACGAAGATCTCGCCGTAGTACTGGGGATCACCGCCCGAGTAGTCGCTCATGCGCGTCCACGACTCGCCGGTGTCCTCCGACAGGAAAAAACCGCCGTTGTCGCCTTGGGCGACGACCATGGCGTAGACGCGATCGGAGTTGCGGAAATCAACGCCTAGCGCGATGCGCCCCTTGTCGACCTGGGGAATGCCGTTCTCGATGCGTTCCCACGTGGCGCCGGCGTCGGTCGTCTTGAAGATCCCAGCCTCCGGGCCGCCCCCGATGGTCATGGCGTTATGGCGCCGTCGCTGGTAGGCGGCGGCGTAGATCACGTCGGGGTCCTCCGGATGGAACACGGCGTCGGTGATGCCGGTGTCCTCGCTGACGTGCAGCACGCGGCTCCAGGTCTGTCCGCCGTCGATGGTCTTGTAGAGGCCCCGGTCGCCGCCGGAATTCCACAGCGGACCCGCCGCGGCCACGTATACGACGTCGGAGCTGCGCGGGTCGACAAGGATCTTCTGGATCTTCTGTGAATCGGCGAGGCCTGCCTGCGTCCAGGTGGCGCCGGCGTCGGTGGACTTGTAGACGCCGTCGCCGTATGAGGTACTGCGATTGTGGATGTTTTCACCGGTGCCGAGCCAAATGACGCTCGAGTCGCGTGGATCGACGACGACGGCACCCAACGAATACGACGGGTACTCGTCGAAGATCGGCGTCCAGGTGTTGCCCCGGTTGACGGTCTTCCACAGACCGCTGGATCCGACCGTCAGATACCAGACGTTGGAGTTGTTGGGATCGACCTCGAGGTCGGAGATGCGGCCGGTCGTCAGGCTCGGGCCGATGCTGCGGAACTCGAGGCCGCGGAATACCTCCATGCTCAGCCGATCGCTCCCCGATTGTGCGTACAGGGACGAGGTCGCGACCAGGAGGGCGACCAGGACTTTTCCGAGTGTGACTTTCATGGCTCCTCGCGGGGTAGGGGAGAGTGCACGATTCGGTACCGGGGCCCAGGACACGTTCTACGTGGGCACGCTCAAGGGAAGGGCGTGGGCCGCATCTAACAGCAGACGTTGATCGACACGTACGCGAAGGTCGGCTTCGCGAAGCTCTATGATCGCAAGACCCCGATCACCGCGGCGGACCTCTTGAACGACCGGGTGATCCCGTTCTTCGTGACGATCGATGCCTGGGGCGTCGGCTCCGCTTCCTCCCCTTCAGGTTCGTCCGACGGACCGCAGCCCCCGGCGGCGAGAGCTGCAAGGCCGATTGTCAGAAACAGGAGCCCCTTGGAATCGCTCATAGACCTTCCTCCGGATGACGTAACGGCTGTCAACCCCCCGGGTTCGCTGGCCGGACCAGAGGGTCCAGTCGTGGGAACGTACGAAAGCCTCAGGACATCCAGCAAGGGCCTTGCCGCGTAGAATGCGCTCGACGACGTCGTCGAGCCCGTGGACCTCAGAACTGGTACCGCGCGGTCACGGTGCCGCCGTTTTGGACGTCGATCTCCTCCTCCACGAGGTAGTCGCGGAGCAGGGCGCTCAGTCCGGGCCTAGAAAACCGTCGCGAACGACTGGCCCAGCACGGCACGGATATCCCAATCCACGAGAGATCCCGGCACCGTGTGAAGACGATGGGTGAACTGCAGCTGGCGGGAACCCATGGCCTCCGCGACCAGAATCAGGTTGCCCAGCTCAGCCCCCAGGTGGTCGGGGATCTCGAAGCGGGCCGTGCCCAGCCCCGTGACGTTGCCGAGGGGCCAACGGCCCCGGTAGGTCGCGCTCTCCACTACGTAGATCCGCACGTCCAACCAGTTGTCGTTCGTCATCTGGACCGTGACCGGCTCGCGGAATCGGTCAGGAGCCCGTTCGTTCTCGATGACTGGAACGCCCTGGGCCTCTAAGCGCCTGAGCGCCTCCTCCAGTTCTCGGGTCTGTGCCTGTAATGGCGCCACCGCCGAGCCTCCGACGAACAGCGCTAGTAACGCAGTGTAAAGTGTGTGCCTAGTCATTGTAATCATCTCCTCACTACATCTATGGTCAACCGCCGGTTCTATAGGCGGTGCTAATCTCCTGCGACTTGTAAGTGAGTGAGCAAAGGGCGGAATTTATTACACTCGTCATCGGACCCACACGGGGAGCACGCTTTGGAAAATCTCGATGCCTCGCCCCCGGGCGGAGGGGCCCCCAAAAGGGGGGGGTAAGAGTCGAGTCTGACTGCGGCGCGGCTCAGCTTAACATGACAGTCGTGCCCCGAACGCCGCCTGAACGGCCGGGACGAACCCTGCGGTCATCCCCCCGTGACGATCGTCGCCCGCTCTACGCGGTCCAGATCCGGGAAGCCTTCGTCCAGGTAGTCGTTGCCCCTGGCCAGGATGTTCTGCTGGAGCGGTCCGGTGCCGCTAGGAGCAGATTCACCGTACCCCGAGTGGAGCTGGTCCACGACGTCCATACCCTCAACGACCTGGCCGAAGGGCGAGAAGCCCTGGCTGTCCAGGTTGGCGTTATCGCCGAAGTTGATGAACACCTGGGTGGTGCGCGTGTCGGGCCCGGCCGTGGCGAAGGTCACGGTGCCACGCAGGTTGCTCTGGGTGACGGGATCGTCCTGGATCGGGTGATTCCGCCACGCAGCCGACACGTAAGGATCTCCGTGGAGGCCGAACTGGGCCATGAAGCCGTCGAGCACCCGGAAGAAATGGACTCCGTCGAAATACCCGTTGTTGACGAGGTTGTAGAAGCGGTCGGCACCCATCGGGGACCACGCACGGGTCACCTCGATGACGAAGGCGCCCTTGCTGGTCTCGAAGCGGGCCTGGTAGACGTCGGGAGCCGTCTCGTTCATGACGTCCCGGGTGGGGTACATGAGGGGGTTGCAGGGGTCAGGAGCCCCTTCCGTAGCCTCACCGGTGTCCCCTTCGCTACACGTTTCCCCGCCGCTACACGCCGCCAGCGTCAACAGGACCAGCACGGCCACGAACCCTCTCGTTCCCTTCACCCTATCCAGCACTAAATCGCTCGCCATCATGTAGTTGCTGGCTCCGTTCATCGTTGAATCGCGAAGATCAGCGACGAAGCTAGCTTCGTCGGGCAGACCGGGAAACCTGCGCGGTCCTCACTTCTACAGCCCAACAACCCCGACACGTCCACCCGCACCAGGTCCTGCTGGACGAGGACCTAGCAGAGTCGCCCTGCTCCTGCGTGAGGAATGCAATGCTCATGCTAGGGTCCACCCCGCCCACCCGTCGTCGCCCATCCACACATGCGTTCGTCCCATTCGAGCATTGCGAATGCCCGAGCGCACGCTTGCCCCCCGTACACTGGCGGGAGCCCGCAAGTTGACTGGTTTGGCCCTGCCCCCTCACGTTATCAAGTGAGGTGGTCCCGGTTTTTTGGACAGGTCGTTAAGGTGGATTCCAGAGCGGAAGAGGAGGCACCGAGATGGCCAGGAAGAGACGGCGGTTCACGGCGGAGTTCAAGGCACGGGTAGCGCTCGAGGCGCTGCGCGAGCGGGACAGCGTGCAGGCGATCGCGGCGCGGCACGAGCTTCATCCGAACCAGGTGACCACATGGAAGCGGCAGCTGCTCGAAGGGCTGCCGGAGGTGTTTGCCGGGGGCGCGGGCCGCAAGGCCGCCCTGGAGCACGAGGCGAAGATCCGGGACCTGCACGCCAAGATCGGGGAGCTCACGGTCGAGCGGGATTTTTTTCGGCGCGGGCTCAAGCGCTGAGCCGGGCGGAGCGGGGGCGGATGATCGAGCGGGACGGACCGCTGAGTCTTTCGAGGCAGTGCGCGCTGCTGGGCGTGAGCCGGTCGTCGCAGTACTACCGGCCGAAGGGGGAGAGCGCCGAGGACCTGGCGCTCATGCGGCGCATGGACGGGCTACACATGGCGTATCCGTTCTACGGGAGCCGGCAGCTGATGCGGCATCTGCGCCGCGAGGGCGTTGCCGCGGGCCGGCACCGGATCCGGCGGCTCATGCGCCTGATGGGGATGGAGGCGACCTACCGGCGGCCGCGCACGAGCGTGGCGAGTCCGGAGCACCGGGTCTTCCCCTATCTGCTGCGGGGCCTCACGATCTCGCGGGCGGACCACGTGTGGTGCGCGGACATCACCTATGTCCCGGTGACGCAAGGGTTTTTCTACCTGGTGGCCGTGATGGACTGGGCGACCCGGCACGTGCTCGCCTGGCGGCTGTCGAACACGATGGACGCGTCGTTCTGCGTCCAGGCGCTGGACGACGCGCTGGGCTGGAGGGCTCCGGAGATCCTCAATACGGATCAGGGCTCCCAGTTCACCAGCGAGGCGTTCGCCGACCGGGTGCTGGGTGCGGGCGTGCGCTTCTCGATGGACGGCCGGGGCCGCTTCCTCGACAACATCTTCATCGAGCGGCTGTGGCGGTCGCTGAAGTACGAGGCGGTGTACCTCTACGAGCTCCGGGACGGGCCCGACGCCCAACGCATCATCGGCTCGTGGATCGACTTCTACAACGAAGCGCGCCCGCACTCGTCGCTGGGCGGACGGACGCCGGGCGAGGCCTATCGCGAAGGCGCGGAGGTGTGGTGAGGACGATCCGGCGCGACGCCACCCAACCGGCGCAACGACGCCTGCGATCGTCGCGGGATCTACGCGCGGCCCTTCCCTCCGTCTTCCCATCGGGAACCAGTCCCGACGGGAAGACGGAGGTTATATTCAAACCGGGCTCGAAGGAGAACACCCGGCCTCAAGCGGGACCCCGAGGGCTTTGGAGACCATCGGAATCCACCTTAAGATCGCCCTCGGACTGTCCAACGAAGTAGGACCATCTCAAAGGGCCTTTGTTTTTCCTATCCCTGCACTCAGCTTCTTTCTGCGCCACAAGGAACAATCGATGCGCGCAAGTCTGATCGTCACTACTTACAACTGGAAAGAAGCGCTCAACCTGGTGCTCCTGAGTGCGGCGCGACAAGTGGTGCCTCCGGACGAATTGCTGGTGGCCGACGATGGCTCACGGGACGATACGCGTGAATTGATACGATCTCACCAACGCCGAATGCCCTTTCCGATACGCCACATCTGGCAAAAGGACGATGGCTTTCGGGCCGGCCGCGTTCGAAACTTGGGGATAGCCGCCGCACAAGGCGAATATATCATTCTGTTGGATGGGGACATGGTCCTTCACCCAAATTTCATAGCGGACCACATTGGCTGCTCAATACCTAACACGTTTGTGCAGGGATCTCGAGTCTTGATCGGTCCAAAAAAAACCGATCGCATGTTGACCGAGGAAATCATCGACGTGGGCTTCTTCACGCGCGGCATAGATCGACGTCGACACACTATACGCAATCGATTATTGAGTCGTCTCTTGTCCGCCGAGTCAATGAGCACAAGATCAATAAAATCCTGCAATCAGGGGTTCTGGCGGGACGATCTCATTCGCGTCAACGGGTTTAACGAGGACATGACGGGTTGGGGTCGCGAAGACAACGAGCTGGGTGTGAGAATCTTGAATTCGGGTGTAAAACGCAGAACGTTAAAATTTCAGGCTCTGGCGTATCACCTTCATCACACACGCACTTTGCGCGCGCGCTTGTCCATCAACGACGAAATTCTCGCAGCTACGGTTGCCAAAAAAAAGACACGTTGCGAGAACGGTTTGGAAAAACACTTGGCGGCGCCCACGCAGGTTCCTTGGCCTTGAGCTTTGCCCAATGTTCGACCCAATCACCCGCCTTAATGCAGCCCTCGAAGGCCGCTACGCCATCGAGTGTGAGTTGGCTGAAGGCGGCATGGCTACGGTCTACCTGGCCGACGACCTGAAGCACGTGGGCCAGGTGGCTCGCAAGTCGCCGTACACCCTCTTCACACGTGTGACATGCTAGTGGGGTTCCGCGAAGTGCGTCGAGTCCGGTGGGCGACATGCCTGACGGTGGCCGCTTGCAACGGCGGTGACGCGACCTCCCCCGAGCTCCCTGCAGAGGTGCCGGTCGCATCCGTTCGCATGACGCTGGACACGATCACGATGGAGGTGGGCGTACTTCACGAGGGCCGGGCTACTCCGATCGATTCGCAAGGCGTCACCCTAGACGGTCGTGAGATCACGTGGTCGGTCGACCGCCCCGAGATCGCCACGGTAACAGCAGAGGGTATGGTGACTTCTCTAGCAGTCGGCTCGACGACGCTGACAGCCACCAGCGAAGGCATCTCCGGGACGGCGCAGATCGTCGTCGTGACCTCGGCGTCACAGCCACCCTCGGTATGCGCGTTGGTCGGGAGCGGGTGGGAGAGTTACTGGAAACCCCGCTTCGCCCAATCCTCGCTAGGCGCCCTCAAGGTCGTGATGCTCTTCGCGGACTTCTCCGACGCCCCAGCCTCCGAATCGACCTCCGATCTCTACGATCTGCTTGTACCGACGGCGCAGGCCTGGTTCTCCGAGGTCTCCACCGGGAGTTTTTCGTTGTCGGTGGACCGTGTCGACCCATGGTTCCGAGCGCCGCAGCCCTCCGGAACCTACGACTGGAGCACCTTCACGGGTCACCGCCGCTACATATCGCAGGTGATGGGACTCGCGGATTCGGCCGTCGACTTCAGCCTGTACGACGCGGTCTTCATCGTCGCCAGTCGTGGTGCGGACCAGGTGGGATCGAGCGCGTTTGTTGCATTCCCTGGCCATGGGGTCGTGTTGGACGGACATGAGATCCGTTCCGCCGTCACCTTCGGAGTGGGTATCCGTAGCACGTCCTCCCCGGACTTCGGTGCGTTCATCACCGTTCACGAGACCGGTCACTTGCTCGGGCTGCCTGACCTCTTCCTGTACGACGCCCCCAACTTCTTGGCGTCGCAGGCGGCGGTGGGCATGTGGGATCCAATGGCGTGGCTCGGGCTCGGCACCCATTTCGTCACTTGGCATAAATGGAAGCTCCGCTGGCTGGATGATGACCGCATCGATTGCCTCGGACGTGCGAGCGTCGAGCGAACGCTCTTTCCTTTCGATGCCGCCAGTGGCACGCAGTCCCTCGTTCTCCCCACGATCCTTGAAGGCTACCTTGCAAGCGCAGTGGTGGTGGAAGTGCGAAGGGCTCGCGGATTCGACTCCCGTATCTGCGAGGAGGGCGTGCTCGTTTACTCCGTGTACGTGAACATTCCGAATGGCCGCTTCCCCATCAGAGTCCAGTCGGCTCGCCCTGACAGAGACCCCGTGCTGGTTCAGGGCGAGGCATGCGGACCACTCTACGAAAGCTCGTTCGGCCTCGGGGACGAACGACTTTCAGTGTTCACGGACGAGTCCTCGGGCGTGACGGTGGAGGTGATCGAAGATCTCGGAGACGGGTACCGCGTGCGCATCGATCGGAACTGACCGGCACTCCAGTGTTGGGGGGCCTGATTCGCTTGAAGCCCGACACGTCGTAGACGCATCTTGTCCACAATGTTCGATCCCACTCGCTCGCCTGAACGCAGCCCTCGAAGGCCGCAACACCAGCGAACGTGAGCTAGGCGAGGCCGGCATGGCTACGGTTTTCTTGGCCGAGGACCTCAGGGCGCTCTGAGATTGCTCGATCAAGGTGCACGAGCCGATTCCCGGACACCTCTCGTAGTGCTGGCTGCTAGAGGAGGCCACCGAGAAATGGTAGAGCTTCTGTTATTGCGAGGAGCAGATGTCAACGCCTCCGCCGCCAACGGCCCTAATAAATGCGACAGAACACGGCGACCTCGGTACGGTGAGGGCGTTGCTTGAGGGAGTGCAGACGTTGGAGCCAAGAACGAGCACGGCTATAGCGCCATCGAAAGGGTGGCGGGTAAGGACCATAGGGAGATCACAGAGGCATTGTTGGCGTCAGGGGCCGATCGGAACGAGCAGTGGAACCGGCGGTATCCAAGGGCGATCTGGAGACTATAGAAGCATTGGTGGTCGCAGGCGCCGATCTGAACGGGGCAATCTGCTTCCGACGCCCAGGAGGAGGACGAGTATACGTAGCGCCCGGGTGTCTGCCGTAATCCCGGAGCTCGTTTTCCCGGCGAGCCTGGCAGCCCAGGAGAAGGGTTCGCCGGGCAAGGACCCTTCCGTGAGGCTGCTCGAGCGTTACAGGTTTGGCAGTGTCGTTAGTTTGCCCCAGTCAATGCCGGACCATAGTACAAGGAGTTGAATAACAGCATGAAAGTCCCATGAGTTTGAGCGCGGTTCTGGGGTCGAAAACCAAATAGAATGATCTTGCCCTTTCCACGATCGACCTCGACCAAAGCCGGCTTGTTGCGTAAGATGTGATCTCCGATAAGACGACCGCTCATGAAAGGGTTGCTGTCGGGATAGCTTGCGACGACTCGCAGACCCGACAGGAGGGCATTGGTATCTTCTGAATTCATCTCATCGGTGCCGAGGAGTTCAAAGACCGGACTTCCATAGGAGAGCACGTTGGCGGTTTCTTCCATGCCATATGCAATGGGATGCGCGTTGTCCACATCGACTTTGAGAATCGCGCTGGGTAAGAAGAACTCTGTGGAAGGATAGCTTCGAGACACATCCCGCAGCGGGACATTGAAATGATCCATGGGTAGCAGGCTAGAAACGTTAAAGGTGACTAGAGTCCCCCCGTCTCGCACAAATTGGAGCAATGCGGCCAAGCCGTTTTGTCCGATTCCGCCGGCATATTGAGAGGGGACCGTTCCTTCCCGGTGACCACCGATAATGCGCTCAGAAGAAATGTTCGGTAGAACGATGACATCGTATTTTTGATTGAGTCGTCCAGTGCGGATCTCTGCATCTTGAAGCGTCGTGTAGGGAAACTCCCAATTCTCGAAGATCCACCGGGTCCAGCCCTCGTCCATGTTGGCAACCCAAGGCTTATAGAGACCCAGCCGCAAAGGCCTCAGCTGAATGAGTCCACCGGGCGAGCGGCCGGACTGTATTTGAAGGTTGAACTCTCTTGCTAAGGATTGGATCTTGCTGCCAATCCCGGTTCCGGAAGCAACGATCGTCCCTGCTGGGTATGTCGTCCCACCAGAAGTGAAGGATGTCACAGCCCACCCGACTTCGGCACCCTCCTCCAAAAGCCGGTTGACGGCCCGGTAACTATCCAGGACGTTGTGGTCGAGAAAATAGGTATTCCCGCTGTCAGAGACTCTCCCCGCCGGGGGCTCCGCCCGTTCGATCGGCGTCAACTGTGCCTCGAAAGGAGAGTCCACCCTGATGGCTTCGACACCCATCTGGTAAGGAAGTGTCCACCCCGTCAAATCAAAAGTCCCTTCCGGCGGACCCCCCGGGTACTGTCGCCGGTCTGGATAGATCTGCGGGCCAAGCATGTCGATCAAATAAGGTCGATAGGCTTGGGACGCCAAAGCGACGTAAGTCCCGGCCGGAAATTCCCTGTTTTGGGTCTGGAAGGGTTCCACTGCTTCGTGGAACTCGATTCCACCTGCAATTAGCGTGTTGACCATCTTGGCAACTGTGTTGGGGTCTTTCTGGGCCTCAGGGATGAGATAGGCATACGGCGCTTCGTTTTCCCCCTTGTCGATGGAGTTCCTGGCCATGCGGTACATGTTGAGTAAGTACCTGTCTTTGTGAATGGCCCCCGCCTCCAAGAAGCCGATCGCTGACCAGTAGCCATACTCAACGATGTCTCGCAGTCTCCACCATCCACCGGGCCAAGGGCTAGGGTAATTGATGGTCTGGGTGTTCCCCTGTTGTTTGCCCAGTCCACCTCGCCGGCCAAGGTCGGCTGCGTCTTGAAATATCGGTGTGGCCAAAGAAGCGCTCGCAGCTTCGAAAAGAACGGTGGAAACGTTGTGCCAGAGGGAGTTTGTGTGGATCGCCGACATCCGCCAGTGGTTCCAGGCGGCGTAATGTATGACGCCTATTTTTCCCTGCTCTTCCAACACTGTTCGCATGTAGGCGCCGGTCAGTTCGATCTCACGGGTGAGTAAGGGGTCCAGAGAGTGATGTCGCGGCTCGTATAGAGGTGAAAGAAACAAACGGGCATCCGAGTTTCCCATTTGATGCATGTCCATGAAGAGCTGCGGGAACCACTCATGATAGAGGATGTCGTTGACATACCTTGTCTCGATCTGAGTGTGCATGAATGAATCGCGGTTGTTATCATGTCCGACGTAATGGTGGTATAGCCAAGGCATCGGCGCGTTCTCGTAGGGTGTTCCCAGATTCTCGCGATACCAATCGACGATCATAATATTGCCGTCTGGGTTCCAGCTGGGAACGAACAAGAAAATCACGTCGTCCAGGATGGCCTGGATCTCCGGAGATTCATCAGTTCCCAGGACGTAGCCCAGCTCCGGGGACATCTGAGTAGCTCCGAGTTCGGTGGCATGCATGCTGGCGGTGATCAGCGCAATGGTTTTGCCTTCTCCGGCCAACCGACCCGCCTCTTCTTCGGAGACACTGCCTTGGGCGAGTTTCTTGGCAATCTCCTTATACTTTTCTTTCTGGGATAGATTCTCCGGGGACGAGATGATTGCCAGCAGAAATGGATTGTCCAAAGTGGTCTTCCCTAACTCCACGACCTCGATCCGGTCACTTCCTTTCCCCAGAAGCTGGTAGTAGTCGACGATCTGGTCCCAACGAATCAATCTGGAATCAGCACCAGGTTGGTGCCCAAAGAATTCATCCGGTGTCGGGATATTCGCGACGTCGATCGCCTGGCTACCGGCCGTCACGGGTAGGAGGAAAGCCACGGTCAAAACGTGAGTGAAAACTGATATTCTCTTTGATATTCTCTTCACTTGGGGCCCCCTCGATTTGACAGCGGTGCTATACGCAGATCCCATTCCTGATCTGGACCGGCCCAAAGTCACTGGAGCGGATAGGAAAATCAAGGGCCCTACGAGGCCGAAGCCCTCTCTGCCAACTTAGGTGAGACACGGAACGAGTAAAGAATTAGAGTAGGGCGAAGGCAGAGAAACCGAGGATGCTGGGACACCGAGAGAGAATGGAAGAGAATGGAATCGCCCCACTAACCTGGGAGGGTAAGCGAAGCGCGGCAGCTGCTCCGGACGCGGAGGTGGTAGATAAGCCGACGCGCCGACGGTTTAGTCCGTCGTACAAGCTGCGGGTCGTCGAAGAAGCGGACGGTTGTACAGAGATGGTAATGACCTGACAGTTGGCCCTCGCCGGAGCTGTGTCTAGGCTGCCTTCGTCTTAGCCTCCTCCTTCCTGGCCTTTGCGGCCTTCCTGGCGTCGGTGAGACCGGCCTTGAAGACCTGATAGGGCGTGCGGCCCTCCATGGCTCGACCGCGGTGCGGCCGCTTCCGGTTGTAGGTCTCCAGATACGCCTCGAGGTCCTGCTGCATCTCCTCGACGGTCTCGTACCAGGTGGTGCGGCCCTTCACCCTCAAGTGCTCGTCGAGGAGCGTGCGGTGGAAGCGCTCGATGAAGCCGTTGGATTGGGGCCTGCCCACCTTCGTCGTGCGGTGCTCGATGTCCTCGAGCTGAAGGAACAGCTCATATGGGTGACGGTCCGGACGGCCGCAGAACTCGCGGCCGTTGTCGCTGAGCACGGTCTTCACCCGGACCCGGTGCTCATCGAAGAACGGCAACACGTCGTTATTCATCACCTGCACCGCCGTGAGCGGGAGCTTGCTCGTGTAGAGCCGGCCCCAGGCGTAGCGGCTGAAGCAATCGAGCACGGTCTGCAGGTACACCTTGCCGACCCCCTTCAGCGTTCCGACGAAGAACGTGTCCACGGCGACGAGGTCGCCCGGGTAATGGACTTCGATGTGGCGCTCCCGGAACTCGGGACTGAAGCGCTCCAGCAGCTCGATCTGCTCGTCGGTCAGCTTCAGCTTCCGTTCCCTGGCCGTCTCTTCGAGCCTGAGCAGCCGTTCGTGCTTCGTGGTGAGGCCATGCCGGCTCCACACGCCCCGTACGCCTCCTGAGCTCACCTGGATCCCTCCGAGCAGCAACTCGTCCGCGACCCGCTGAGCTCCGTGCGTCGGAGCCTCCAAGGCGTGGGCCAAGACCGCCTGCTCAATCTCTTCACTCACCCGGTTCGGGTGCGGTCCCTTCGGCCCCGGAAGCTGGTCGATCAGCCCCTCGGCCCCGTAAAGCTGGAAGTTCCTCCTGATCTCGTAGAACTGCTGCCGGCTGTAGCCCACGATCTTGCACGCCTTGCTCACGTTGCCGAGCTCCTGGGCCAACTGTAGCAGGCTCAGCTTGCGGCGCGCTATCTTCTCCCCCTGGACGGTGGTCATCTTCTCTCCCGTGCTAAGTGAGTGACTTCGACATCTCTCAATTAGCTCCGGCGAGGGCGGCTGGCCACCGTCCTCTCTCGTGGTCAACTGTCAGGTGAATACCGTCTCAGCACAGACCGGTGCACGGAGCCGGGAGAGGTAGGGCGACTCCTGCGACGGGAGGGCTTGTACTCGTCGCACCTGACGACATGGCGCAAGGCGGTGCGGAGTGGGTCGCTGAGAGTGCTGTCGAAGAGACGAGGTCGAAAGCCGAGCGAACGGAATCCGCTGGAGGGGAAAGTGCGCAAGCTGGAGCGCGAGAACACTCGCCTGGAGAAGGAACTCGAGAAGGCGCGCCTGATCATCGACGTCCAGGGAAAAGTTGCAGGGCTGCTGGGATTGAGCCTCGAGGACGGGACGAACTCGTGAAGGCGGCCGAGGCGCTGGCCACGTACGTAGGGGTAAAGCCCGCGTGCGATGCGCTCAGGGTCGCCCGAGCCACGTTCTATCGTCGTCGGAGGCCATCGACCGGGCATCAGCAGCCCCGCCCGACCCCAGCCCGTGCCTTGAGCGAGAAGGAACGAGACAAGGTCTTCGACACGCTGTGTTCGGAGCGATTCGTGGACCGGTCCCCGGCCGAGGTTGTGGCGACCCTGCTCGACGAAGACGTCTACGCTGTGCAGCGAACGTACGATGTATCGCGTTCTGGCCTCCCAAGTGCCAGTTCGAGAGCGCCGAGCGCAGCGGAGTCATCCCGAATACCAGAAACCCGAGTTGATGGCGACGGGCCCGGGCCAGGTCTGGTCCTGGGATATCACACGGCTGCTGGGGCCGAGGAAGTGGAGCTACTTCTACCTCTACGTCATCATGGACATCTTCAGCCGCTACATCGTGGGATGGATGGTGGCGGATCGGGAGAACTCGGCCTTGGCCGGGCGCCTGATCCAGCAGAGTTGCCTGAAGCATGGCGTCCAGCCCCAGGTCCTGACCTTGCACTCGGATCGAGGAGCTCCGATGACGAGCCAATGCACGGCTCAGCTCCTCGCCGATCTCGGGGTGACCCGCTCGCTGAGCCGACCTCAGGTGTCGGATGACAATCCGTTCTCCGAGGCCCAGTTCAAGACCTTGAAGTACCATCCCTCGTTTCCTGGACGGTTCGAGGATCAGGGCCAGGCCAAAATGTTCTGTCGCTCGTTCTTCCGCTGGTACAATGCCGAGCACCGCCATGGCGGCATCTCGATGCTGACCCCCGAACAGGTCCACTTCGGTCACGCCGATCAGGTCATCGCCGGCAGGGAGGCCGTGCTACGCGAGGCCTGGGCCGCTCATCCCGACCGCTTCGTCTCCGGTGAGCCGAAGCCCAAACCGCTCCCGGAGGCCGTCTGGATCAATCCTCCAACCCCCTCCCTCACGACACAGGAGATTGCTCTCTAATTAATTCCCAAGAGTGTCTCACTGGCGTTGACAGGCTCCGTCCTGACTCCTCGGCGATCATGATCAAGTGGTCGGCAACCTATCCGCCACCGGCGCCGTCTAACGGTTGGATCCTTCCAAAACTTATGAGGCTATGATCTCGTAGTGTGGATGGGTTGACGATACACTGGACCGTGAGAGGCTCATGTCACCGCGGAAGACTATTCTCAGGGAGCTGGACCAGCTTCACGACGGCGAAGGTGCCGGACGCTGGAGCTTCGGCCCTGGTTCACCCGGCCGATGACCTGGTTGGTAGCGGTGGCGGCAGCGGGCCTGGTCGTCCCCTTCCTGATCTAGTTTCGGAACGGAACACTGAGGGGCCCAGCGACGAGGCCTCTCGGCCCGTTGGCCGGCTCAGCAATTCGCGAACTCGTGCCCCTTCGGCATCAGCCGGAAGGGGATCTCGTCGCACATTCCCGTCAGTTTCGGTCGTAGCGTATCCAGGACTTCGCGATCGGGAGCGAACACCAGCACGCTGCCCCCGCCTCCAGCCCCCATCGGGAATGCCTCGGCGCCGAGTGCGGCGGCGTGCTCACCCAGCGCCTCGGCCCCGGTCATGTAGGGTGGCACGAGATCGACCCGCACCTGCCTGAATCCGCGAATGCTCTCGAGCACGCGCTCCCAATCACCCAGGCGCAGCCCCTCACGGTACTCGTAGGCGTATCCCGGGAGCTCCGTCAGTCGTGGGAAGGACTCCTCGTCGCGGAGCATGCCGCACCAGGTCTGGTTGACGGTGGAGCTGAACCGCGTCTTTCCGGTATGGAAGACCGCCATGCGTTCCTCCAAAGCTTGGTACTCGTCAGGCGGGACGAGCTCGTAACGCACGGACGTACCGAGGCCCTGGCGAGGCTGCCCCGGGATCCCCCACGGCAGCCAGACGTAGTCCACGACGCCACCCCAGACCACGTTGGACTGTTCCTGGGTGCCGGTGAGACTGGTGCCCAGATCCTGCTCGAGACGTGAGGCCAGAGCAACGATCTGGGGTCCATCCATGGGGTCGCCGGCCAGACGATTGGCGAGGAGGCACACCGCGGTCATGGCCGTTGCCGAGCCCCCGAGGCCCGCCGACAGGAGCCCCGGGCGCAGGCTATGGAGATGAAAGGCCACCCCGCTCACGCCGAAGGCATCGGCCGCTTTGACGAGCCAGTTCTGCTGTGTTGCCGCCACCTGCCCAGCCCGCGCCGCCACCTCCGTGCCATACTCGGACGAGCGGATTGCGATCATGCCGGTTTCGTAGGGGTGGGCTTCGACCCGCGACCCCGTGTCGATGGTCAGGCAGATGGTGCGGGGAAGCGTTGCGCTCCACGCTGCGGTGGGGTCGGAGTGCGGATCGTCAGGCCAGATGGGAGTTCGCCACAGCCCCTGCTGGAACTCACGCATGTCCAGGGTGGAGCCCGGTCCGTCGATGCGGTGGCGGGCGATGATCGTGGGGAGCTCACCCTTCTGCTGGGCGGCCTGCAGCCGGGCACGCAGGTCCAAGGGGCGAACGGCCTAAGGAGAGGAGGTGGGCTCGCTGGCCATCCAGCCCGTATTGCCACCGGGGGACTGCACGTACAGGAATCCCTCGAAAGTCCCCAGCACCGACACGCCCGTGCCGGCCTCCACAGCCTCCATCATCGGCGCACCGTCACTGGGACCGCTCACCAACGGGGAGGTCTGTGCCACGACCTGGCTCCGGAGAGGCTCACTCACGGCCTCGGTGAGGCGGGCGGCCACAAACCCGGCCTGTCCGTCCGGTAGCCGTACCCGATACCAGGGCCCGGCAGCCGCCAGGACTCGCACGGGGGTGTGCTCCTCGAGCTCGACCACCACCGTGGCTCGACGGCTGGGCCCCCCTCTCAGCCGGATCCCTTCGTTGACCGTTCGGGTCCACGCGCCCAGATGGTCCAAGGGAGCGGAGGTTGCCACCAGGTCCTGGGAGGGCTTGTAGAGGAAGTAATACGGGTCCACTGGTCCCTCTCTCCGCCGGTACACCCCGAAGTGGAGGTGCGGTGGGGTGGTTCGGGCGTTGCCGGTGTTGCCCACGAACCCTAGGAGCGTGCCCTTGGTGACCCGCTCACCCGATCGCACGACCTGGCTGTCGAGGTGGGCGTAGTAGATCGAGTTGGGCTCCTCGGAGTCACGGACCCAGACGACCTTGCCGCCGATGTCGGTGTCCCGGACGCGAGTGACGCGGCCCTCCGTGGCGGAGTGGACGGGCGTGCCCCTGGGCGCGAAGATGTCCACGCCGTGATGGCTGCGCCGTCCGGCGTCCCGGCCGACACCGAAGCCGCTCAGAATGGCCCGGTTGTTGCGGCCCTCTACCGGGAAGGCCATGGATGCTTCGGCCCTCAGGACTATGCGGTAATGGCCCCCTCGGAGGAGCTCGGGTTGCAGGCGGACCACATAGCTGGCGCCACGGCTCGCCACGTACTCCACCATCCCCGGAACCGAGTCAGAGGAGAGTACGGGCAGTGGAGCCCGCTCTGGGGTGCTCTGCATTCGGTAGACGTCCACGAACAGCCTGGTATGCTCACCGCCGTTCAGCTCCACCTCGATGGAGAGACGCTGACCCCGCCTGAGCTCCACCAGATAGCTTCTGGCGTCCGGTGACTCGGGAAAGAGGAAGCCCTCCTCTTCGAAGGGAAGCCCGACCGTGGGGGCTTCGTCGAGGGCGCGGGCCGCCGCCTCCGACCACGCGGTGCCCAGGGCGGTCTCGGCCAGACCTACGGCGCGAAGGGACTCGAAATACGCTTCATGAGGCGTGAGATCGCGGAACTCGTTCCGGATCTGATCGACCTGCTCGCAGGCGGAAATGAAGAGTAGGGCGCCAAGGCTCCCGCCGACACGACACGACCACACTCCGCCCCATCCTCTTCGATAGCGCTCAGTCCTCATGTGCCCGATCTACGCATTTTTCCCATTCGGGTTCCTGTCCTGCTCAAGGATGTCTACCGCCCTGTACCATAATTGGACGGAATTGTTGAGATTTCTATGATTCTCGACATCCTTCCTGACCAGAGGGCCCCTTACATGGTACGAATCGCCGAGATCGAAGCCGGCAGCATTGCGGACGAACTCCACCTCGAGATCGGGACGCGTATCGTCCGGATCAACGGGCAGCGAGTCCGCGACGGCATCGACCTGACCTTCCTCGTGGCGGAGAGCGCTCTCGAGTTCGAGACCGTGAACCCGCACGGGGATGCGGTCTTCTACGAGATCGAGCGTGAGCCGGGGGAGCCCGTCGGCATCATCCCGGCGCCTGACACGATTCGTGAATGTGCGAACAAGTGCGTGTTCTGCTTCATCGACGGAAATCCCAAGGATGTGCGTGACACTCTCTGGCTCAGGGACGACGATTTCCGGCTCTCGTTTACGTACGGGAGCTACGTGACGCTCACGAACCTGGGTCCCAGGGGGATGGAGCGCCTGATGGAGCAACGGATCAGCCCGCTCTACGTGAGCGTGCACGCCACGGAGCCCGAGGTACGTGAGCGTTTGCTGGTCAACGAACGGGCCGGCCTCATCATGGAGCAGCTCCAGTTTCTGCTCGAGGGCGGACTCGAGGTCCATACCCAGGTCGTGCTCTGTCCCGAGTGGAACGACCGTGACCACCTGGACCGCACCATCGACGACCTCTACGCGCTGGGGGAGGGCGCTCGGTCATTGTCGGTCGTGCCAGTGGGGCTCACGAAGTACAATCTGGGCCGCCCCGTCCGGCTCCTGACACGGGAAGAGGCCTTGGCGGCCATCGGACAGGTGGATCGCATCCGGCAACGGGCCCTTGAGGAGCGGGGCCGAGGTTGGTGCTACGCTGCCGACGAGATGTACCTGATCGCCGGCGGCGATTTTCCCCCGGATGAATACTACGACGAGGCCTCCCTCACGGAGAACGGGGTGGGTGCCATGAATCGCTTCGTGCGCGAGTTCGAGAAGGGACTGCCCCACGCGCCTGCCCTTCCGGGGCGTACGCTTCGCATCGTGACCGGACTGTCGATGGAGGGGCTGTTCCGGGAGAGGGCGCCGCGCCTGGCTGAGGCCACCGGAGCCCAGGTGGACGTGATCGGCGTGGTGAACGATTTCTACGGTGACAGCGTGACGATAGCCGGACTCCTCGGCGGTCGGGACATCGTACAGGCCGTGGGCGACACACGGGAAGACGAGCTAATGCTCCTGCCGGCCGAGGCGCTCAACGCCGATGACCTGTTCGTCGACAGCCTGCCGCTGGGAGAGGTTCGAGCCGCCCTGGCACCGGCGGACGTCGTGACCGGGTACGACCTCCTCGAGTGCCTCGGAAGCCTCTCGCGAACGCACGCATGAGTAGGACCTTGCCGGTGGTAGCCGTGGTGGGCAGGCCCAACGTGGGAAAGTCCACTTTTTTCAATCGCGTGATCGGCGGGCGCGTCGCCATCGTTGACGAGCGGCCCGGTGTCACCCGGGATCGGAATTTCAGCAAGGCCGACTGGGCCGGTCATCACTTCTACCTGGTCGACACCGGAGGCGTGATCGAGGGCAGTGACGAGCCCTTGGATCGGGCGATTCGAGAGCAGGCTTACGCCGCCGTGGCCGAGGCCGACGTCATACTCTTCCTCGTGGACGGCGAGGCCGGCGTCCATCCTCTGGACGAGCGCCTTGCAGAGATCCTCAGGAAGAGCGGCCCCCCCGTGCTGCTCGTCGTGAACAAGATGGACAACCTTCCCCAGGACCAGAGTCATCTGGACCTCTGGAGCCTGGGCATGGGCGAGCCAATTCCCGTGAGTGCCCTTTCAGGAAAAGGCTCGGGCGACCTTCTGGATGCCGTGGTGGCCAGTCTTCCAGAGCAGGAGGATGTGGATGAGGAGGAGGGCGTGATCCGGATAGCCGTGGTTGGAAAGCCGAACGTCGGGAAGTCGAGTTTCGTAAACCGGCTCTTCGGGGAAGATCGGGTGGTGGTGAGTGAAGTGCCCGGTACCACCAGGGATCCGGTGGATTCACTCCTCCAGTATCACGGCAAGAACCTCGTTTTCGTGGACACGGCGGGGCTCCGCCGACAATCCAAGATCAAGGACTCGCTGGAGTACTATTCGGCCCTGCGGACGGCCAAGGTCGTGCGCGAAGCCGACGTGTGTCTCGTTCTCGTGGACGCCACCGAGCCCATTCACGTGCAGGACCTCAAGGTGGTCGAGCAGGCCTGGGAGGCGGGCGCGGGAGTGATCCTCGTAGCCAACAAGTGGGATCTGGTCGAGAAGGATCACCAAACCGCCCCGCAGTTCGAGAGGGATCTGAAAGAGCGGGCACCTTTCCTTCGATGGATTCCGGCGGTGTTCACCTCCGCTCTATCCGGTCAACGGGTCAGGAAGTGCCTCGACGCGATCCTCGAGGTCCAGGAGGAGCGGCACCGGAGGATCGCCACCGCCGACGTCAACGAGGCCCTGGCGGGGCTGCTGCGCCACCAGCCACCTCCACACAGCCGGGGCCGTCGGGTGAAGATCCGATACGGGACGCAGGTCTCGGTCGCGCCTCCCACCTTCATCTTCTTCGCCAATCTCCCAAAGGCTCTTCCCGAGCACTACATTCGCTACGTCCACAACAACCTCAGAGATCGCTGGGGGTTCGTGGGAAGTCCCATCCGAGTCCGCTTCAGGGAGAACTGACCCTCGTGAATCCGTACGTCCTCCTCGCGCTGGCGTACGTCGCCGGTGCGACCCCCACGAGCCACGTCGTCGGGAAGAGCGTGTACGGGATCGACCTGCGGACCGAGGGAAGCGGGAACCTGGGAGGCACGAACGCATTCAGGGTGCTCGGCTGGAAGGCGGCGCTTCCGGTCATCGTGGCGGACGTCTTGAAGGGTTGGTTCCCCGTCTGGTACTTCCCACAGATCCATGGTGACGCGCCATGGGCGTGGGCTCTGGCATATGGCGGCGCGGCCATCATCGGCCACGTGTTCTCCTTTTGGGTGGGCTTCAAGGGAGGAAAGGGGATCGCCACCAGCGGCGGCGTATTCATTGCGGTGGCGCCCATGGCGCTTCTCGCGGGTCTTGCGACCTGGCTGATGGTGGTGATGGGGACGCGCTTCGCTTCCGTGAGCTCGCTGAGCGCAGCCCTGGTCGTTCCCGTGGTCGTCTACTTCACTCCGCACCAGGGTGGAGACATCACCTTCTGGTTCGCGGTAGGCCTGGCCCTGTTCGTGATCTGGTCCCACCGCTCGAATATCGGACGGCTCCTCAGGGGTGAGGAGCAAGCGTTGCGGACACGGGAATCGGGAGGCTCGGCTTGACGCAGGTCGCCGTCGTGGGCGCCGGAAGCTGGGGCACAGCCCTGGCTGCACTTCTGGCCAAGAAAGGTCACGAGGTGCGGCTATGGGCGTACGAGCCGGAGGTCGCTGAGGAGATCAAGGGGCTGGGCGAGAACCGAACCTACCTACCCGGCGTCACGCTGCCCTTGAACCTCGAGTGCACGACGGACATGGAAACGGCACTGGGTGACGCGGGCGTCGTGCTTTCGGTGAGCCCGTCCCAGTTCGTAGGCACCGTCATGGGCGAGGCGGCCGCCTACATGCGGGATGACGCCCTCGTGGTGAGCGCGTCGAAGGGGATCGAGACGTCCACGCTCCGACGAATGGACGAGGTCCTATCGAGAGTCTTGGGTCCTGCCCAGATGGAGGGCTTCAGTGCTCTCTCGGGGCCGAGCTTCGCCGTCGAGGTGGCTCAAGAGGCGCCGACCGCCGTGGTGGTGGCCAGTAGCTTGGTGGAGGTGGCCCTCCAGGTACAGGACCTCTTCCAGACCGGGCACTTCCGTGTGTACACCGGGACCGACGTGGTTGGCGTGGAGCTGGGTGGAGCGCTCAAGAACGTCATCGCACTGGGGGCCGGGGTGACGGCGGGATTGGGCTTTGGACACAACACCCTGGCGGCCCTCATGACCCGAGGGCTGGAGGAGATCCGCAGGCTGGGAGTCGCCATGGGCGCTCAGGCGTCCACCTTCTCGGGCCTGGCCGGCATGGGAGACCTGGTCCTCACGTGCACGGGATCTTTGAGCAGGAACCGCACGGTCGGGTATCGCCTCGGTCAGGGCGAGACCCTCGAGTCGATCCTCGGCGACATGACGGCGGTGGCCGAGGGGGTCAGGACGGCCCAGGCCGTGCATGATCTCGCCGAGCGTTACGGGGTAGAGATGCCCATCGCCGAAGAGGTTTACGGGATGCTGATGTTAGGGACCGAGCCGAGGCAGGCCCTGCAGAACCTCATGGAGCGCGACCCGAAGCCCGAAGAGTGGTACTAGAGCTACGCCGTGTCGTCCCGCCTTGATCCCACGGCGCCCCGGCCCTCTTGGCTGCTCGCGAACTTCGGAAACGGAACACTAGACGACAGGGGAGTGATGATGGATGAGCCCATCGCCAAGAAGGAGTACTACTCCATCGGTGAGGTTTGTGAGCTCACCGGCCTCAAGCCTCACGTCCTTCGGTACTGGGAGACGCAGTTCGAGCTCCTGCACCCCACCAAGAACCGGGCCGGTAACCGGGTATTCCGTCCCAAGGAGATCGAGCTGGTGCTCCTGGTGAAGCACCTGCTCTACGAGAAGAAATTCACGATCGACGGGGCCCGGCAGAAGCTGCTCGACATGCGGCGGCGGGGCGAGATTGCGGAGGGCAAGAAGGAAGTGGTGGACCAGGAGTTCCTAGGCGGCATGAAGCAGGACCTGATTCACCTCAAAGAGGTTCTCACCGCCCCGCCGAGTCGGCTTCCGTCCTGATGCGGATCCTCTGCACCAACGACGATGGATTCCTGGCGTTGGGCATCCGCGTCTTGGCCTCGGCCGCCCGGAATTTCGGCGAGGTCACCATCGTGGCCCCCGATCGCGAGCAGAGTGCTACGAGTCACTCGCTGACGCTTCATCACCCGCTCAGGGCCCGACGCTCCACGGACGGCGCCCTGGTCGTAGACGGAACGCCCACCGATTGCGTCATCCTAGCGGTGAACAAGCTTCTGGAGGGTCGGCCGGACATCTGCCTCTCGGGTGTCAACCACGGGCCGAACATGGGCGAGGACGTGCTCTACTCGGGAACGGTGGCTGCCGCCATGGAGGCCACGGTCATCGGGATACCGGCCATCGCCATCTCGTATGCCGGTGACTCCTTCGAGGATCTCGAGACGTGGGAGCCGATTCTCGTGGAGCTTCTGAGAGGCATCGTCGGCCAGGATGAGCTTCCCGAGGACACGTTGTTCAACGTGAACCTTCCTGGGATGGATCCCGGCGACGTAAGAGGCATCCGCGTGACGTCCCTGGGAAAGCGGCGATACAGCGACAGCCTCACCCGAGCCCTCGATCCGTCGGGCAACGAGTATTACTGGATCGGCGGCGGCGAGATCAGCTGGAGTGGAGACGTGGACTCGGACTTCAGGGCGGTCCACGAGGGGTATGTGTCAGTGACGCCGCTCCACCTCGACCTGACCAACTACCGGCTCATCGAGGAGATTCGTGGATGGCAGCTGACTCTCTAGACGATCGAAGCTTCGTCGGCTACCGGCGCAAGCTCATCGAGGAGATCCGGGAGCACGGCATCGACGACCTGGAGATCCTCCACCTCTTCGACCAGGTGCCCCGCCACCTGTTCGTGCCCCAGGGCGTTTGGCCCAGAGCGTACGAGGACGCCCCGATCCCCATCGGGTACTCGCAGACGGCTTCCCAGCCGTCCCTTCAGGCCCTCTACCTCTCGATCTTGAAGCCCACCACCGACGAGACCGTGCTCGAGATCGGTACCGGAAGCGGGTATCTGACGGCCCTGTTGGCTAGGACAGCGAACCGCGTGTACTCGGTGGAACGGGTACGGGAGCTCTCGGCGCGTGCCCGGGTGGCTCTGGACAAGCTACGTCTGAAAAACGTGGCCGTCATGGTGGGAGATGGGACGATCGGATGGAGGAAGTATGCTCCCTTCGACGTCATCGTGGTGTCCGCCGCGTCCCCATCGATTCCCAAGGCCTTCCTGGATCAACTGGGCGAGGGAGGCCGCATGCTCATCCCTGTGGGATCGAGGGAACACCAGGACCTCATCCTCGTTCGCCGAGAGGATGGAGAGATCCAGCAGGAGGCGATCCAGGGCGGGTGCACCTTCGTGCCGCTCCTCGGCCGATTCGAGTGGGCTTCGGAGCATCCGGAGGCCGGCGCTTGACCTCTCTTGTGGCCGATGGGCGCAGGGGACCCATCCGCAGACTCTACGACTGGGTGCTCCACTGGGTCGATACTCCTTACGGGCTACCCGCATTGGGTGTGCTTGCCCTGGCGGAGTCATCGGTCTTTCCCATCCCGCCCGATCCGCTGCTCATGGCGCTCTGCCTGGGTGCTGCGTCACGATCGCTCAGCTTCGCCGGGGTCGCCACGGCAGCTTCCGTCATCGGAGGCATGATCGGTTACGGGATCGGCTCGCTGGTCTGGCTCGGAGCGTCGGACTTCTTCTTCACGTACGTTCCGGGTGTCACGCCCGAGGCGTTCGGCAGCGTCCAGGGCCTATACGAGCGGTGGGGCTTCTGGACCGTGTTCGTGGCCGGACTCACGCCGATCCCCTACAAGGTCTTCACCATTTCGGCCGGTGTGTTCGCCATCAACTTCCCGATCTTCGTGCTGGCCAGCGTCCTGAGCCGTGGACTCAGGTTCTTCCTCGTTGCCGGCCTGATCTACCGGTTTGGAGCGTCCATAAGCTCCTTTATCGACCGCTACTTCAGCCTTCTCACCTGGGCTTTCGGCTTTCTGGTGGTCTTGGGCTTCGTGCTGGTCGAGTTCGTTCTCTGAGAAATACGTTTGTTTACAGGGTCGCGGGAGGCCTATATTGACTGTGAGGAGCAGCCCCCAGCTGCAAGGCCCCCAGTCGGTCGGAGAACTTCTATGAGCGACGAGGCAGGATCCGAGCCGGAGATGATCGAGGTGGAGTCGACGAATGAGGACGGTCGCCTGACCGACGACGTCGACATCCCGGAGGAAGCGTTCATCTCTCCGGACGAGCCCATCGAACGCGCCGACGACGATGGTGGGGTCGTGGTGGGCATGGACGGATCAAGCGAGCATGAGTCGGTCCCTTTCTCCGGTGTGCATCTGGAGCCGGAACAAATGGCCGCGGTCTTGGAGGATGTCGCGGCGGCGCTGAAGGAGCACGGAATCAACGGTCTTCGGCCGACGCCCGGCACGCCCCACTTCGAGAGCGTGCTCAAGGCGTATATCGCCGGATACTATTCGACTGACTACTGATCGACTGAGCGAAGTATGTACTTAATGCAAACGGCGTCATAGGGCCTCACGACCCGTTATCTGGTTGTGGTTCATCGGGTTCTGGCCATCCTTCCTTCGGCTTTTCTTTCTTCAGCGCCCGCCTTAAGCCTTCCTCAAAGGGCACATCGATCTTGAGTCTATCCGGCTCTGGACCCGGTTTGCCATAGCCTTCGCCATCACCACCGGACACACCCGACACAACCCCAAATGATGTGCCGAAGTTGACCACAGATATGTGCGTGGTGTATCTTCCCTCGGGTTCAAAGATAGGGGGATTCATATGGCCACTCCGTATGACAGCGCCATCGCGGCGCTCGAAGAAGAAATTGCAGCGCTCACGGCGGCCCTACAGGTACTCCGAAGGCGTGGCCAAGACCACCAGGACCCGAGCGCCGCGAAGGTCTCGTTCACGCCAGACTTCACAAGAGTCAAGGCCGCACGAGACCTGCCCACCAACGAAGAGGCAGTAGAGACGATCCTTGAAGCTGCATACCCGCAATACCTCGGGACAGCTAGGATCGTGGAGGTTGGACCCATCGTTGGCGGTAGAGACCTAAACAAGAACTCGGTGCGCTGGGTGCTCAAGCACGGCGTGGACGCCGGGCGGATTAAAAAGATGAAGCAGAACGGCAGGGCGTTGTACAAGATCGTGAAGTAGAAAAAAACAGAAGTCCTCACAGCCGGGGCTAGCCGGACATGAGGACTTCCAGGGGCAGTGGCAGAGAGGCTGATTGCGACCGTCTTTAAAACGGTTGGGGTGCTGCAACACCCCCGTGGGTTCGAATCCCACCTGCCCCGTGCTTTTTGACAACTGGCATATGGTGGGACTCGCCTATTGGTGAAGGCACCCCTCTTAAAAAGGGCCGATCCGCCCGGATCTTGCGGGTTCGAATCCCGCTCCCACCGCACAGTTTTCTCAAAAAGCGTTCTATATGAAAAGAAATGTTTGCGTTCTCCGCAAGATGCATTTCTGACACGCGGGGCCAATGTTTGCGGTCTGTGGGCGGCGTTTTCTGGTGATGTGAACATCACCCTAGCCAGCGGTACAAAAGGCGCTTTCCGTCCCCGGCCTGGACCAGGCTCCGCATCCTTGCGCCGTCGTCCATCCCACGGGTATTCCACCTGAATTCGAATTCGCTCACGTAGCGGTGTAGATGCTTCTTGCTGACGCTGTGGAACGTGCCGATCACGCCGCGTTTGAGGATCGCGAAGAAGGACTCGGCGGTGTTCGTCGTCGCGTCACCGCGCACATACTCTTTCCGCTTGTGGCTCACCGTCTCGTGCCCAGCGAATTCCTTGTCGAGTCCACTGTACGCGCCGAACTCATCGGTGTAGATCGTCGCTAACGGTAACACCGTCTCGCGCAGCGCAGCCTTGAGGGTCGCCCCGGTCACGTTCGGGACGACGCGGGCACGAACCTCACCGTCTCGCTGTATCGCCGCGAATACAGGCGTTTTGAGTTCCGTGGAGCGTCCGGGCTTTGATCCCCGGCGACCGCGTGGGCCGACGTAGGTTTCATCGGCTTCAACTTGACCGTCAAGCAGTCCAGATCCGTTGTCAGCCATCGCCCAGCGGATGCGGTGCATCAGGAATAGCGCGGACTTGTAGCTAATGCCCGTCTCGCGCTTGATCTGTAGGGCCGAGACGCCCTTCTTCGAGCTGGCCGCGCGCCAGTAGGCATGACACCACACACGTAACGGAATCCGACTGTCCTCCATGACCGTTCCCATCCTCACCGTGTGTTGTTGCTTGCATCCCCGGCACCGCCAGCGGTAGCCCTTCTCACGCCCGCCGCCACGGGACCGCATTTGGTAAACATCGCAATCACCACAACGAGGGCAGCATGGGTTGTCGCCCCATCGTAAGTCTTCAAGGAAGGCGACCGCCACATCCTCATCGGCACATGCCATCGGGATCTCGGCAATCGTCCGGGTCTTGTCTCTGCCAACTTTCGCCATTTTCTCAATCTCTCTAAGGTCTCTTTAACGTATTATAAATATAATTGGCCCTGTGTGTTACGTCAAGTACATACTTCCGTCGACTGATTACTGATCGCCGGGGGCGTCGTCATGCCCCAGACGGAATCGACCCTCGCGGCCTGGTGGCCCCGGGGGTCGACGCGTTGGTGCCATCGCGGGCCTTATGCAGCCAATGAGACCGATGATTGCGTCGGCGGCGCTGCCTGTGCTCGGGTTGGCGAGCTTTCTGAGCGCTCCTGCCGTCGGGCGCGCTCAGGTGGTGGTGCCGGACTGGTTGCTGAGCCTCCGTCTTCCGAACGCGGGCGCCAAGTCCGTCATGACTCCAACAGGATGGGGCGCGGCCTACGGCTCCATCTTCGCCGGCGCAAGGGTGTCCGAGCGGAATCCCTATCTCCCCAGTTCGGATGGCGTGATGGCGCTGGGGGTCGGGGATCCTGTGCTCAATATCGCCCTCCAGCTTGGAGTTACGGTCTCCGACCTCAGCGAGTTTGACAACTATGCGTATTCGTTCAAGCTGCATCGCTACCTAGGGCAGGGGACCGCCATCGCATTGGGTGGCGAGAGCCTACTCACCGGTGGTCCCCTCGTCGATGACTTGGGCGAGACGTTCTATCTGGTGGTGAGCCACGTCGTACAAGGGGTGGCATCACCCCGCCACGGTGTCGGCCGTCTCCACTTGAGCGCCGGCGTAGGGTCTGGACGCTTTGCCAATAGGAGCCCCCGGGACGTGTCGGAGGGGAAGGGTGAGAACGGGACCTGGGTGTTCGGCAACGCGGCCGTGGAAGTGGCGAAGGACCTGAACCTCCTCGTGGAGTGGAGCGGGATCAACCTCCATGCGGGCATGAGCAAGGCGTTTCAGGTCGGCGACGTGGCGATCTCGCTTTCGTTGGCCGCTGCGGACCTCACGGATTATTCGGGTGACGGTGCCCGCCTCCTGGGAGGTGGCGCCGTGGCGGTGGGGTTTTAGTGTTCCGTTGCCACGGATGCACCGTGCCCTCGACGGGCCGCGACACTCTGGGACACCACAATAGGGTGCGGGTGATGACGATCCGGGCGTGCGTGCTGCTGTTGGTGATCGGCGGGGCCGTGTTGATGGCGCCTGGTGGTGTGGCGGGGCAGGAGGTTGCCGGCGACGTAATGATCCCTCCACCCAGGGAGCTGGCTACTTCCACTCCTGCGGCGAGCGGGCTGGGCATGGGCAGAGGCACCGCTGGTCTCGAGACGATGGCGGAGTACCGGACGGCCGTTGAGAACGTGGTGGCCCAGGTGCGGGCCGGCACCGTGAGTGAGAGTGAGGTCCGGGAGTGGCTCGGGGATGTGATCGTGTCGCTGCTGATCAAGGCCGGGGTGGTGTCGTTCGGGGGTGACCGCGCCCCATGACCCACATTCTCAGCCCGCCGGAAAGCACCACGTGGCATCACCTCCGGACGCAAACCGTAGGGTCCTTGATCCTCGCCAACCTCATCCCGCTTTAGGGTGCGCTCTTCCTGGGCTGGAGCGTCGGGTCCCTGGTGGTCTTGTACTGGTGCGAGACCGCCGTCATCGGGTTCTACTCGATACTGAAACTGCCCTTCGCGACACGCTGGCACACGGCCTTCTCGTAGCCTTTCTTCATGGTCCACTTCGGGTTCTTTCTAGGCGAGTACCTGTTGACGGAAGATGAGACCGCGCTCATGGCCGCGCCCTATCTGCGGATGGGCGTCATGTTCGGCAGGATCCTCCTGGGTGCGATCATCATGGCCGCAACCGGAGCGCCGGAAGCGCTCATGGCCGCGTTCATCGCCTTCAAGATCGTCCTCGACGTGGTCGCGCATCTGAGGGAGCACGGCCTGGGGCGGCCGGACTATCCTGCCCAGGAGCCTGCACCTTTCTCCACCAGGGGATCGGCATCATGGGGGCATGGCGTCCGCTACTGGAGCCGATCGGGTATGTTCCCCCGGTAGAGTTTGAGGAGGCTTACTATCGTCGTCAGCTGGCTCCGGCCAAGCTGGTGACACTCACGTCACCAAGTCTCCGATGAACCCGGGGCGGTTCACATCGAGGCTGGTCGTTCTGCATCATCGAGTCGCTGGTCCTACGGATTACCCGACCTCCAACGTCACTGTAGTCCGGTCCACGCGTTGGTATCGGCGCGACCGATTGCCCGGGGCATAGGGTCTCCACATATGTCGAAGGTGATGGTCCTATGTACGGCGGGCCACCTGAAGCGCAAGACGCGAAGACTCCGACACTCCACGCGACCGAAACCGACCGCAGCGCACGACGGGGTCGTGGGCCGGCCGGATCTCGATAAGTGGAGTGAAGGGGATGAGTTTTCATCGAATGATACCTCCTCAAGGCGGTACACTGGCCCGAATCACCCCAGAGGGTAATCGTGGGGTCGACTTGAAGCGAATATGAACAGCGCCACCAACGAACCCGTCAAGGCCGGAGAGAGAATCTTGGCTTGAGCATCGGAACCTGCTCGACTATGCCCAAACTATGCCGGTGGCTATCCCCTTTATCCCCGATTCGGACGTTTCCGTGCTTTTCGGTCGAATCCAAAAACGTTAGGTTCTACGCCGCTAATCAACGCTATTCGGGATTGGCCGGGATGGTGGAATTGGTAGACGCACCGGACTCAAAATCCGGCGGGCTTCGGCCCTTGGGGGTTCGAGTCCCCCTCCCGGCACTTGGGGTTTGAACGGTTTTGCACATCAGGGGCCGCCTTTCGCCAAGATCGCGTTCATTCGGGGGGAAAATCGCTATTCCAGCCGACGCCCCTTCGATCACGATGGTGCGCAGGACCGTGCCGCCGAACGTCGGAGGCGCACTCGCGTGGGCTCTAGAGAAGCTGTCTGCCTCCGAACGATCCACGTCGAGGCTTTGGGCGAGATCCGCGGATGTAGGTGGCCGCCCTTATCCGATGAAGAACTCGTAAATGGCGGTCCACGTTTCCCAGTCTCGACTGGTGAGCTCAGTCGTGTCCAACGGTACCGCCCTCGTTACGTGTGAGTAACATCCAGGCTCTCCGGCAATGCCTCCAGCGTATCGCATACGTGTATCGCGTGGGCCGCAGCCTGTTCGTTTGCAAGGCCCAACCGATTGTGCCAGACGACGCTCATCCCCACTGCCGACGCGCCCAACACGTCAAAGGGAGAACCTGCGACGAACAGCGTGCGCTCAGCGGATACGCCCAACTCGCCGAGCGCCATCTCGTATGATCGGGCGTCCGGTTTGTACCAGCCGGCCCGCTCCGCCGACACCGCCCGTTCGAAAGTCACGCCGACGCGGCTGATGGCTCGTCGAGCGAGTGACTCGGAGCAATTGGTTACAACCGCCAACCGGTGCGTCGTCGCAAGGGAGCCGAGCATTCCGTTCACCTCGGGCCAGGGTTCGAGTTCGTCCCACCGCCGCACGAGCTTGCCGGAGAGCGCTTTCGAGAAGCCGGCATCCTCAGCAGCCTGCTCTACCAGCTCTTCATAGGGGCGGTAGGCGCCCGTTCGGGCGGTGATTTCCAGGTACCGGCGACGCCAGCGTAGGCCATTGGTTTTACCCCCGGCCACGGAATTCCAGAGTGACGACGAGTCGAGCAAGGCGCTCAGGAGATCGAAGAGGATCGCGTCGTATCTCTCAGCCATTTCTTCGGTCGACGGCTCGCTCTACCGGGCGGCCTATGCGCAACAGAGCCATCCGTCCGCTTACTGATCCACGAGGCGCGAGGCCCTACTCCACCATCACCCACTTCACCGTCTCACTTCAGAGTCTCTGGAATGATCGCTGCTCGCCGCCGACATCAGCATCGAACCGGCGGACTTCACCGTCGGTCGGTTTCGCTCGGCATGTTCTGTTCGAGGTACCAGGCGTAGAGGTCGTAGAGGTGATACTGAGTGCTTTCACCCTCGGTGACGTGATGCGTGCGGTTCGGGTAGGGCATGAACGTGAAGCGCTTCTTCGCGGCGATCAGCGCGTTGGCCATCGCTTCCGCGTTCTGGTAGTGCACGTTTGGGTCGCCGGTGCCGTGGATTAGTAAGAGATTCCCGCGGAGGTTGCCGGCCACGTTGACGGGCGCGGTGGCCTCGTAGGCCTCTGGATTCTCCTGGGGTAGACCGAGGAATCGCTCGGTGAAGGCGGCGTGATAGTAACGGTGGTGGTTGAGACCGGCCCCCGGCATGGCCGTCGAATAGACGTCGGGATGCCGCAGGATCGCGTTCATGCTGACGTTGCCGCCGCCGCTCCATCCGTATATGCCGATGCGCGATGAATCCACCCACGCCCAGCGGTCCGCGATCGCACGAGCGGCTGCCGCCTGCTCCCGGGCGGGGAGCACCCCGTGCTTCAGATAGATGATCTTTCGCCAGTCCCGGCCACGCGGAGCCGGAGTTCCCCGGTTGTCCACGCACATGACCACGTAGCCCCGCTGGGTCATCATCCAGTGCCAAAGCCTGCGGTTGGTCAGGCGGTCGCTCGAGGGCCAGGAGTCCAGCACGCTCTGGGCGGCCGGCATCCCGTAGACGTAGAAGAGGACCGGGTAGCGCCGGGTCGGCTCGAAGCCGGGGGGCTTCATCATCCAGCCGTCCAGCTGGACGCCGTCGCCGATGTCGATCCGGAAGAACTCGGTCCGCGGTCTTTTCAGCTCGGCGAGCTTCGCGCTGAGCGCGACGTTGTCCACGGCGACCCGAACCACCTCGTGCTCCGGGAGCGAGACCAGGTCGGTGACCGGCGGGGTGTCGAAGGTCGAGAAGGTGTGCCAGGCCCAGCGCGCGCCTGGCGAGACCCGATAGCTGTGGGTGCCCGGCTCGCCCTCGGGGGTGATCTGCTCGGGCCTGCCGTTCGGCTCGAGCGGGACCCGGTAGAGGTAGCGTTGAGTCGCGTCGTGAGGAGAGGCGACAAAGTAGAGCCACCCTCCCCTCTGGTCGACCGCCTCGATGCTCAGGATGTCGAAGGCTCCCGGGGTGAGGAGCTCCAGTCTCCCGTCCTCGGTGGAGGCCCGGTAGATGTGGCGCCAGCCGTCGCGCTCGCTGACCCAGGTGAAGTGCTCTCCGCCGCCGAGCCAACCCGGAGCGTACAGGTCCAGCCAGGCCTCGTCTGTCTCGGTCAGGATCGGCGTGAGCGAGCCTGTGGCAGCGTCGACCCGGAAAACCCGGGCCCGATTCTGCTTCCGGGCCAGCTGCGTCATCAGGAGTCCCCTTGAGTCGGGCATCCATTTGAGATGATGTAGATAGTGCGCCCGGGGATCTCCCGGCAGCTTCAGCCAGTTCGTCTCCCCTCCCACCGCCGACACCACGCCCGCTCGAGCCGCCGGCAGCGTCTCTCCCGGCTTCACGTGCGGGAAGCTCCGCACCGACGGGTACAGGGAATCGGTGTAGTTGATGATCTGGAACCGGTCGACGCCCTCCATGTCGAACTGGACGTAGGCGATCCACTCCCCATCGGGGCTCCAGCGGAAGCCGGTGACGTTGAGACCACTGTAGACGCCCTCCGCCGTGGCGTTGACCCGGCTGTCGGTGCCGTCGGCCGTCAGCTGAACGGTCTTCCCGGACGAGAGGTCGTTGACGTACAGGTTGCTTCCCGACACGAAGGCGACCCGCTCGCCTGTCGGTGAGAGCTGGGCGTTCGAGATCGGGCCGGCTCCCCTGTCTCTTGCCAGCCGGTGCAGCTCCTCGGGTCCATCCCGCCAGATCCAGAACTCCTCCTCTCCCTTGGGAGCGCTCGATCGCATCGAGAAGAGGAAGACCGAGCGGTCCTCGGACCAGGAGAAGTCGTCGACGTGCAGGGGGGTGCTCCCGGCCGGAGGGACGAGCCGGGCCGCCGACAGCACGACCTCGCGCTCGCCCGCACTCGCGCTATAGAAGACCAGATCCTTGGGACCCCCGTCGTCCCCTGAGGTCACCGGCTCCGCGACCAGGTAGCCCGAGTCGTCGGCCTGCCAGCTCACCGCCCGGTGCTGCTCCATAGCGAACTCGCGATCGGTGAAGATCCGATCCAGGCTCAGGAGGGAGGGGTCTTCCTGGGCCGACCCCGGCGACCCCGCGGCGAGCAGACACAATGTCAGCAGCAAGCAGAACTTCAGTCGCGATCTCACGTCGGCCTTCCTTTCAAACCGGGATGAGGGCGCGGACGCAGCGACCTGGGAGGACGACGAGCCGGGCCTCACCTTCTCCCGGCCCGTAGGGCCTGGAACGGCAACGCGTCTCGATGAGAGGAGGGTCGCTACGCAAGCGGTCGCGAATCTCGAGGACATCTTCCGCGCCTTCTAATCGTGCTGAGAGCACTATCCCGAGGGGCGTCCTCAGCATGGCCCCTAGACGGGCTACGCGCAATCACTCGGCCGCAGATCAAGGGCTTGCTGGGGCTCAAGTGAACCTCGGGGTCATGTACGACAGGGGTGTGCAACCTCGGACTCATGTATGCCAACGGTGCAGGTGTGCCCGAGGATGACGCCGAGGCAGTCCGTTGGTATCGGCTGGCCGCTGAGCAAGGGCTTGCTCGGGCTCAATACAACCTCGGGCTCATGCACGCCAACGGTGCAGGTGTGCCCGAGGATGATGCCGAGGCAGTCCGGTGGCTTCGGCTGGCTGCTGAGCAAGGCTATGCTCGGGCTCAATACAACCTCGGGAACATGTACGCCAACGGTGAAGGTGTGCCCGAGGATGATGCCGAGGCAGTCCGGTGGCTTCGGCTGGCTGCTGAGCAAGGGCTTGCTCGGGCTCAATACAACCTCGGGCTCATGTACGCCAACGGGGAGGGTGTTCCCCAGGACTATGCTGCGGCAGTTCGGTGGCTTCGGCTGGCTGCTGAGCAAGGCTATGATCGGGCTCAATACAACCTCGGGAACATGTACGCCAACGGTGCAGGTGTGCCCGAGGACGATACGGAAGCAGTTCGCTGGCTTCGTTTAGCCGCAGATCAAGGGCTTGATCGGGCTCAATACAACCTCGGGAACATGTACGCCAACGGTGAGGGCGTGCCCCAGGACTTGGTCCTTGCCTATATGTGGTGGAGCCTCGCCGCAGTCCGAGGGGATGATGCGGCGCAGGAGAACAAAGAGGTAATCGTCCCGTGGATGACCCGCGAGCAGGTCGCCGAGGCCCAGAAGCTCTTCCGCGAGTGGCTCGCACAGCATCGCTAGTGGCAGAGCCTCCCGAGGGGAAATCGGACGCTGGCCGGCCGGCTTCCTGTATTTCGCAGAGGACCTCAAGCACGAGCGCAAACCCCATGGAGAGTAACCGAGAATGATCACCGCCATGAACCGGATCTATGTGGCGCCGGAGTACGCTGAGCAGTTCGAGCAGCGCTTCCGGACACGGGCGCGGCTGGTGGACGGGATGCCCGGGTTTATCTGGAACAAGGTACTGCGCCCAGTCAATCCGGGAGACCCATACATTGTCTTGACGCTGTGGGAATCCCGGGCCGCGTTCGATGCGTGGGTAAAGTCGGACGAGTTCGTGAAAGGGCATGCACGCTCCGGCACGCTTTCGCAAGAAGCGTTCATGCGGCCGAGCCAGCTCGAGTTGCACGAGGTCTTCATGGACTCGAGCCAACCGGATCTAGAGCCGGAGCCACGTGGCAAGGCAGTTGCCTTTCACGGCACGCACGTTGGCGAGCGCTGAGCTGGTAGCAGTGCGACTCGCCCGATCCTGGTCGAGAACTTCTTCGAGGAATTGAAGGAAGGTCGCGCTGAAGCTTCTGAATGGACGGACGTGGTTTCCCCGGACGAAGCAGCCGAGATCCACGACCGGAGCAGCCGGCTGTTCGGCGAAGCTCACGCGCTTCGGTACTGAGTGACTTTGCCGTAGCGCTTCCATCGTCAGGGCGTCCCCCGTGGCTCCTCTCCTAAGAGGTCCATGGCCCGGCGGTCAACATGTCTTCCGCCTGCGGCGACCCCTATAATGACGTCGCCGGCTCCGGTGCGCGGCCCGTGATGGAGGTCTCAATTCGCGCTGGAGGAGCCGTTCATCGACCCGCGGCCGAGTGCCGCTCCCATCGCGCTGGAGGCGGGAGACAGCTTTGGACCCCACCCCTTTGGACCCCACCCCACCCCCTGTCATCGTCGACCGAGACGAATCCGTCACGATCCTGACACTCAACCGACCCGAGCGGCTGAACGCGGTGATTGGCCAAGCGCGCACTGCCCGCCGAGGACGTGTCGCACCGCGTCCTTCCGCTCCGCTCCGACGAGGTCGCCGAGATGCTGCCGGAGCTTCGGATCGCGCCCGTGCTCTCGGGCGACCGAGGGAGGTCCCCGGCGAGCTTGGAGGCGGTGTCGGAATTAGCGTCGTCCGTGGCCCGCTACGTCCAGCAAGATCCCTCGATCATGGAGGTCGAGCTCAACCCAACCTGCGCCTATCCGGATCGGGCGGTCCCCGTCGACGCTCTCGTGGTACGCCGCACCTGAGTTCCGCGCGGAATCGCGCGAAAGAGCACCTTCATCGGCAGCGCATAATTCCTTAGTTTTAAATGCTGTCCCCCCTAATGGGGACACTCTCAGGAATCCAACGAATCAAGGGCATTTCCGGGCTAGATCGGGAACTTTGGCCGGCATCGGAGACGAAATGGGCGACAACGGGAGTGATGCAAAGAATACACTGACGATCCGGGACAACCGCACGGATCGTGAGTACGAGATCGATGTTCACGAGGGCGATGTCATCAGGGCCATGGATCTCCGCCAAATCAAGGTCAACGATGACGACTTCGGCATGATGTCGTACGATCCCGCCTTTTCGAACACTGCCTCAACCCGAAGCTCGATCACCTTCATCGACGGTGGGAAGGGAATCCTGGAGTACCGTGGATATCCCATCGAGCAGCTCGCCGAGCGGAGCACCTTCCTGGAGGTGGCCTACCTCATCCTGAGAGGTGAGCTCCCTACCAAGTCTGAGCTGGACGACTTCACGGAGAGCATCACGACCCACACGTACGTGCACGAGAACTTCCGCACGGTGATGAACGGCTTCCGCTACGACGCGCACGCCATGAGCATGGTCATCACTGGCGTGGCGGCACTCAACACGTTCTATCCCGACGGCAAGAATATCCGGGATCCGGAAGACCGCTGGCTTCAGATCCAGCGTCTGGTGGCCAAGATGCCGACCCTGGCGGGGCTCGCCTACCGGCATCACCGGGGGCTGCCCGTCGTCTATCCCGAGAACGAGCTGTCCTACACGGCGAACTTCCTGAACATGCTCTTCCGCATCGGCGGGCGGGAGTACAAGCCCAACCCGGTTCTGGAGCGGGCCCTGGACGTGCTCTTCATACTGCATGCGGACCACGAGCAGAACTGCTCTGCGACTACGATGCGTGTCATCGGCAGCGCCGAGGCGGACCCCTACTCGGCCCTTGCCGGTGCCATGGGCGCCCTCTTCGGGCCGCTTCACGGTGGAGCGAACGAGGCGGTTCTGAGGATGCTCGGGCGGATCGGCTCCATGGACAACATCCCCGCCTTCATGGAAGGCGTGAAGAACAAGGAAGAGCGCCTCATGGGCTTCGGGCACCGCGTGTACAAGGCCTATGATCCCCGGGCCAGCATCATCAAGCGGACCGCGGACGAGGTGTTCGCGGTCACGGGACGGAATCCCCTCCTGGACATCGCTCTCGAGCTCGAGAGGATCGCCCTGGAAGACGACTACTTCGTATCCCGGAACCTGTATCCCAACGTCGACTTCTACTCCGGGCTCATCTACCAGTCGCTGGGATTTCCGGTGGAGATGTTCCCTGTGCTCTTCGCCATACCCCGGACCGTTGGATGGCTCGCCCAGTGGGAGGAGATGTTGGAGGACGAGGAACAGCGCATCTCCCGTCCGAGGCAGATCTTCACGGGAGCCAGTAGGCGGGATTTCGTACCTATCGAAGATCGCTGATCGGGTACGCTCGGACGGTCGCCTCTTCCGACGGTCGCCTTTAGAGGGGAAAGCATGTCGGTCATCCCCATTGACCTGGTGCACCTCGGCCACCCCGGGATGATCTCGTCGTACTGGATCGACGGGACCGAGCCGGCCGTGGTGGATCCGGGTCCGAGCACGTCTCTCCAAGGACTCGAAGCCGGACTCAAGGCGCAGGGCCTGGGGCTGGCCGATGTCTGTCATCTGCTGCTCACCCACGTGCACCTGGACCACGCCGGCTGCACCGGGCACCTGGTCCAGCGCTATCCTCATCTCGTGGTCCACGTCCACGTCGATGGCGCACCCCACATGGTGGATCCCGAGCGGCTCGTGTCCAGCACCCGGCGGACCTTCGGGGACAACCACGACCGGCTCTGGGGCGAGGTGCTTCCTGTTCCCAAGGAGCGCATCCGGGCTTGGGAGCCGTCGACTCGGTTCCCGGTTCCCGGAGTACGGGTGTTCCCGACTCCCGGTCATATCTCGCATCATATATCGTACCTTGCGGAGGCGGACGGGATCTTCCTGGCGGGTGACACACTGGGCGTCATTCTCGCCCCTGGTGCACCGACGCATCCACCGACCCCCCCGCCCGGCCTTAGCGTGCCGGCGTGGCTCCAGACCCTGGACGAGATCGAGCCCATCGGACCCGACCTCATCGGTCCGGCGCACTTCGGAGTGCACGAGGACTTCGCCGGTCGCGTGCGGCAGATGCGTGAGCGGCTGTTGGCGCTCCAGGAGCGTGTGAAGGAGGCGATGACGACAGGTGACCACAGCGACCGGGGGGTCTTCGAGTCGGAGGTAAGGGAGGAGCTCGCCGAGTTCCGACCCAGAGACGAGATCGACGGTTACTTCGATGCCTTCACGGCCGCCGGTGACTGGGACGGCATGAGGTTCTACCTCGAAAGGGCGGAGCGATCAGCGTGAGACGCGGACGGATTTGTGTACCGGTCGTCCTCACCGGCTTGGCCGGACCCACCTCCGCTGGCGCTCAGGTTATCGAGACCCAGGCCACCGTGAAGATCGAGCGTCCCATCCCGGGCCCGGTGGTGCCACCTCAGCGGGGAGACGGACTTCGAGATCGTGATACCGGAATCGATGGGCGCTGTGGTCCGGGTGGACATCGACCCCGGGATGTGCTTCCCGGACGTGGACCGACGAACAACACGTGGAGGGGCGACCCTTAGGATCCTTCGTCATCCGAAGTTTTTCACCCCTGGGGGGAACTGTCTCAGCGCCGTCAGATACCGGAAAGGAGTCCGGACTCCGCGCTCCGGCTCGGCCCACCACTCCAGCTCGCCGGGGAGGGTAGAGTGGACCTCCTTGGGCCGGCCGGTCTCACGCACCCGCACGGCCCTCACGTCGAACGCGATCACGTTCATGGTCAGCCCGTCTTTCTGCAGGCGCCCCCGAACCACCAGGAAGGGCTCCATCCGCACCGTCGTGCGGCATTTCTCATAGACTTTGGGCTTCACAATCACGTTTATAAGGCCGTACTCATCTTCCATCAAGACAAAGACATAGCCGTTTGTCGTTGAGGGCCTTTGGCGTGCCACCACGATGCCCGCCACCGTCACGGTGGAGTGGTTCGGAAGGTCCGGGAATCGATCGCCGGTGATGGTCTCGGGAGGAAGCTCGTCCCGGAGCAGGGCCAGGGGGTGGAGCTTAGTGGAGAAGCGGAGCATGCGGTACTCCGCCACCATCCGCTCCGTGTCCTCGAGGTCGGGGAACGCGATGCGCGCATAGGGATCGTCCAGGCCGAGCTCGGCCTGGTGGTCGTCCCGTCCACCGCTCCGCTCCGCATCGTCCTCGGGACCGAGCCAGAGGCCGGCCTGCCACAGGAGCTCCCTCCGCGTGAGGCCGAAGTTCTCGAAGCCTCCCACCCAGATCAGGTTCTCCACCGCCGGCCTCTTCAGGGTCGCCGGCGTCCGTCGGAGGAAGTCGGAGAGCGACAGGAAAGGCCCGTTCCGCTCCCGCTCCTCCACCACCCGCTCGGCGATGTCGGTGCCCCAGCCTCGGACGAACCCCAGGCCGACCCTCAGATCGGCATCCTCGGCCGTGCACTTCACCCGGCTTCGATTCACGTTCGGAAGGCGGATTCCGATGCCGTGGCGCCGGGCGTCCCGGCCCAGGGCGTCCAGGGAATAGAAGCCCATGGGCTGGTTGTTGAAGAGGCCCACGTAGAACTCGGTGCCGTAGTAGTAGCGGAGCCACGCCGACTGGTAGGCCAGGAGGCCGAACGCCGCCGCGTGCGACTTGGGAAAGCCGAACTCGCTGAACGCCGTCACCTGCTGGAAGACCTTCTGGGCCGTGACCTCGTCGACTCCCCGTGCCCGTGTCCCGTCCCGGAAGGCGTCCCAGTGCGAGTCCATGGCCTCCTTGGAGCGCTTGCGGCTCATGGAGCGCCGCAGGCCCTCCGCCTGGCCGTCGGAAAACCCCGCCAGGGCCTGGCAGACCTTGAGGACCTGATCCTGGAAGATGATGACGCCCAGCGTCTCACCCAGGGCCTCTTCCAGTAGAGGATGGTCGTACGGCACCGGGAAGTCGGGATCTTCGCGCAGGAGCTCCCTGCGTCGCACGTACGGGTTGACCGCGCCTCCGACGATGGGGCCGGGCCGGACGATGGCCACCTGGACCGCCAGGTCCTCCAGATTCCGGGGCTGGACGCGCCGAAGCATCTGTATCTGGGCCCTGCTCTCCACCTGGAACATGCCGATGGTGTCGCCCGAGCAGATGCGCTCGTAAACCGCCTGATCGGCGAAGTCGATGCGGGAGAGGTCGGGGGCCTGGCCGTGGCGCTCCGAGATGAGGTCCACCGCCTCTTCCACCAGCGAGAGCATGCCCAGGGCCAGGAAGTCGATCTTGATGAACCCGGCGTCGTCACAGGAGTCCTTGTCCCACTGGCAGAGGACCCGGCCCTCCCACGCCGCCGGCTCCAGGGGAACGATCTCCACGAGAGGCCTGCTGGAGATGATCATTCCGCCCACGTGCTGGGAGATGTGGCGGGGAAGGCCCTTGATGTCGTCGGCCAGCTCGCACAGCGCCTTCCACGAGGGTGACTCGGCCTTTTCGCGGGATTCCGGCAGCTTGCGGAGCTCCTCCATGAGGCCTCCGCCCGAGCGACGCTCCGCCAGCTTCGAGAGCTTCTCCAGGTCGCCCATGGGGAGGTCCAAGGCTTTGCCGATCTCACGGAGCGTGGAGCGGATCCGGTACGTGGGGAAGGTGCACACGAGGCCGGCGTGCTCGTTCCCGTAGCGCTGGTAGACCTGCAGGATCAGCTTTTCGCGGATGTCCCGTGGGAAGTCGAGGTCGATGTCCGGGACGCTCTGCATCGCTTCGTTCAGGAAGCGCCCAAGGAAGAGGTTCGTCTTCACCGGATCCACGTGGGACAGGCCGATTAGATAACAGATGATGGACGAGACCGACGACCCTCGCCCCCGCCCCGGCGGCAGTCCTGCTTGGGCCCGCGGCGCGGTTCCCCGGATCTCGGAGGCCACCTCGCGGGCCAGCTCCATGATGTCGCGGTAGACGAGGAAGAAGCCGGCCAGGCCGTGCAGATCCACGAGCCCAAGCTCCTGATGGAGCCGCTCCCGTGCTTCGTCTTCCAACTTCAAGCCGCCATAGCGCTCGTCCAGCTTCGCCAGGCAGACGGCGGCCAGGGTCTCCAGGGCTCCTCCCCGGTCGCTCCCCTCGAAGTCGGGGAAGGTGTAGCCCAGATCCTGGGCGAGGTCGAAGGCGGCGCATCGCTCGGCGATCTCCAGGGTGTGGGCCAGGGCGTCGGGGCGGCCCTGGAAGCGGCTCGCCATCTCTTCCGGGGAGGCCAGGTAGAAGCGCGCGTTGGAGCGCCTCTGCGCGTGAGATCCGTTCAGGGTGGTCCGGTTCCGGATCGACACGAAGACGTCCTGCAGCCGATGCCGCTCGGGGCGGTGGTAGTGGACGTTGCCGGTGGCCACCACGGGAATTCCGAGACGATCGGCCAGGCGGCCCAGGCTCCGGTTCCGGTAGCCGTCCCCCTTTTCCTGGTTGTCCTGGAGCTCGACGAAGAGCCGCCCAAATCCGAAAGCGCCCTGAAGGCGCCGGGCCAGGAGCTCCGCGGTGGCCACGCTATCTTCCAGGGCGACCAGTAGGGGACCTTGCCGGCACCCGGTGAGGGCGATGAGGCCCTCCGTGCGGGCGAAGAGGGAGGAGAGGGGAAGGGTGGGGCGGCCGCGCTCACTCTCCAGATGCGCCTCGCTCAGGAGTCGGCACAGGTTGGCATACCCGGCCGGGGTCTCGGCCAGGAGGGTCATGTGACAGCCACGGATCAGCGGATCACCGTCCGGGTCCGCCGCGTCGAGTCCGTCCAGGCCCTGTGGGACCCCCGGGATGTCCAGGACCACGTTGACCTCGGCACCCGTGATGGGCTGGAGCCCCTCTGCCCAGGCGGACTGGGCGAACTCCATGGAGCCGTACAGTCCGTTGTGATCGGTGAGGGCCAGGGCCGGATAGCCCAGCTCCAGGGCCCGAAAGACCAGCTCCTCGGGATGGGAGGCCCCGTCCAGGAAGGAGAAGCCGGAATGACAGTGAAGCTCGATGTAGAGAGGTGTGGACACGACTTTCGGTTTTTATTTGGGACAGGAACCGAATATAAACCGAAAATAGCTGTTGTGCAATGATTTAGGTGAGGCGCGAGGTGGGCTGACCGAGGGCTCCCACGGCGCGCCCGTCGGGACGATCCCTGCTACGCGTTCGGCGCCACCTGCAGGGAGACTCCGTAGATGGCGACGTCCTCCGACTTCCCCCTGAGAGTGAGTTCCCCCTGCCATTCCGTGAGAAAGTCCGGAGATCGCGATATCGCCTTTTCGAACTCTCCGGTGATCAGAATGCTGCGACCGAACTGCTTGCAGAGCTCCAGAAGCCGGGCGGCCGTGCTGAGGGGGTCGCCGTGGTAGGCGATCTCCCGCTTTACGTCTCCGACCTCTGCAACGGTGACGGTCCCCATATCCACCCCAGCCCGGAACTCCGGTGCGAGGCCGAACTTGGAGCGGTACCAGTGGCTCTTCCGCTCGAGCTCGTTTTGGAAGGCGAAGAACGTTTGGAGGCAGCTCTCTCTCGAGTGCGGCTTAGTGCTCGCCCACGTGAGGACCACCTCGTCTCCCACGTACTGATAGATCTGGGCTCCGTACCGGAGCACAAATGCCGTGAGATCCTGAAAGCAGGACCGCAGGAACTGGCTGTACACATTGTGCCCCAACACTCCGCGATCGCGGTCGAGTCTTTGAGATCCAGGAACAGGAACAACCTCTCCTCATCTTTCGGTCGGTGATAACGCCCCGTGAGAAGAGCGATCAGGTTGCCGGGCCCAACCTTCCGGCGGACCTCGAGGAGGAAGTTGACTCCGACGACGCTCAGAACGAGCGAGCCCAAGGCCGACACGACGAACCGACCGCTGAGAGTGGTCATCAACGCCATGTGGTCCGCCTCCGAGAGGACGAAGAGTCCCAGGATCACGTGAACGGCACCGCTGACGACGAGGAACGCCGCCAGATAAACCCCACTTCTGATCAGAATGATCTGCCCGAAGGGACGCCCACGAAGGCGCGGGGATTCCAGCCACGCGTTGGTGGCCGCGACGGCGACCCCGAAGCCGACCCACACCACGAACATCTCCACCTGCACCCCCGCCCCCGTGACGTAATCTCTGAACACGCCTGGTTGAAAGCGATCGGCCAGGCCCCAGAGCGCTATGACGTAATACAGGTAGATCGCGGCGCCTAGCAGGCCGATCGCGATCAGGGCTTCCTCGATGACCGGGCTGGTCTTGAGCCTCATGACGGTTATTCCACTCGGTTCGATCCAAGGGGGGTCAGGCGGTTGTGTCTCCAGGATGCCCCCATTCATGGCCGAGTTCAAGAGCGTGCCTTATCCGATATCGGTGGCCACCTGCCCTGGAGCGGGGCACTCGACTAGCTTTCGAGGCACCTGGAAACCGCGACCGGACCAAGCCCATGAACGTGCGCGTTGGCGACCGAGCTTCTCGCAGCATGACGCTCACATCCACACACGTAGCCCAGTTCGCCGCTCTGAGCGGGGACCACAACCCCCTCCACTTCGACGAGGAGTTCGTGGCCGCCACGCCGTTCGGCAAGTTGGTGGTGCAGGGGGGCCTGACGACGGGCCTGTTGCATGCCCTCGTCGCCATGGACATGCCGGGTCCCGGCACTGTGTTCATGAGCCAGGAGTGGAAGTTCACCGCCCCCGTCTTCATCGGTGACACCATAACCGCCGAGGCGGAGGTCCTGAGCGTCCACGACACGAAGCCGGTGACCAACCTCGCCATCACGGTCACCCGACAGGACGGGGAGACGGTCCTCGAGGGTGAAACGTGGTGCTACACGTTCGAGGGCCCGCCTCGGGAATCCACGCCGGACTCGCCACTGGATTCCGGGTCCGGTTCGCCACCGGATTCCGCTCCGGATGCCACAGAGGATCCCACCTCCAGCTGACCGCCCATGACTTTTTTTCCGCGCCGGCCCGCAGTCGCGACACTGTTGGCCGTTTTTCTTTGCGTCCTGACAGCTTTGCCGGCCCGAGCCCAGTCGGCCCGCGAGATCATCGATCAGGTGGACCGCCTGCTCAGAGGCGAGTCCAGCGAGGCTCGCTTCACCATGGACATCGGGACCGAGCACTGGGAGCGCTCCCTCACGCTCCGCGCCTGGTCCCTGGGGACCGAATACACGCTCGTCCGGGTGGAGACACCGGCCAAGGAGGCCGGCATAGCCACCCTGAAGGCGGGGCAGGAGGTCTGGAACTACCTGCCCAGGGTGGACCGCACCATCAAGGTGCCGTCGTCCATGATGATGGGCTCGTGGATGGGCTCGCATTTCACCAACGATGACCTGGTGAAGGAGAGCACGCTCGCCGACGACTACGAGATCGAGATCGAGTTCGAGGGGGCCAGGGGCGACGTCGACGTCTGGGAGTTTCTCCTGCTCCCCCGCCCCGAGGCGCCCGTGGTCTGGGGGCAGATCCGCTACCAGGTGCGACGGGATGACCTCATGCCGACGTGGGCTCGATACTACGACGAGTCGGATGAGCTGATCCGCACTATGACCTTTAGCGAGCACGTGGTGATGGGCGGTCGGTTGGTGCCCGCAGTCATGACTGTGGAGCCGGCGGACGATCCGGACGAGATCACGGTCCTCCGGTACCACGAGCTGGAGTTCGACATCGGCGTGGACGAGGAATTCTTCTCGCTACGCAACCTCCGTCGCCAAAGGTAGCTAGTGTCCCGTTTCCAAAGTGTTTCGGCCAGTCGAGGGCACGGTGCGTCCGTGGGCTCGGCGTTGGGCCTCCTTACCGTAGCTTGCGCTACGCCGCGTCGTCCCGCCTTGATCCCACAGCGCCCCGACCCTCTTGGTGGCTCGCGAACTTTGGAAACGGAACACTAGATGGGAGATCGGTGGGTGTGGTGGCGCCTGGCGTGGCGGAACCTCTGGCGCAACTGGAAGCGCACGCTCATCACTGCCTCGGCCCTCGCCTTCGGGTATCTCGCGTCCGTGACCATGATCGGGACCTGGCATGGCATGATCGCCGAGATGATTGAGACGGGGACGAACCTGGTCTCGGGGCAACTCCAGGTGCACGCTCCCGACTACTACCCCGAGCGGAGCATGTACTCGACCCTCGGGGGTCGAGATGGGATCGACGTCGAAGGGCTGGTGCGCGCCGCAATGGCGCAGCCGGGAGTGACGGCCTCCGCGCCTCGCGTCTACGGGGGTGGCCTCGTGAGCTCCGGGCGGGAGACGGTGGCCGGAGTTCTGGTGGGCGTGGACCCCGAGCTGGAGCCCCAGGTTACCCGTCTTCTCACTACGCCGCTGGAGGGAGGCCCGCCCGGAGCCGGAGAGCGGGAGATCCTGGTCGGGAGCGAGATGGCCGACATCCTCGACGTCCGCCCCGGCGACGAGGTCGTCCTGGTGGCGCCGGCCATCGACGGCTCCCTGGGCAACGACCTGTACAGGATCAGCGGAGTCTTCGACACCGGGATGCCGGCCCTGGATGGGTCTCTGGTGGTGCTCCCGATCCGAGCTCTTCAGGATTTGATGGCGATGCCGCCCAATCGCGTACACGAAATCGCCGCTTCACTGGACGATCCCTGGAGCGCCGTGGCCGTGGGGGATTCCCTAGCGTCCGCTCTGGCAGCCCAGGAGCTTGGGTATCCGATCGCCCCTCGGCCCTGGACGATCTTCCGGGCGGAGCTGGCGGAGTACGCCAACCTCGCCAAGGCCGTGAACGCCGTCATCGTGGGGATCGTCTTCGTGATGGCGATGTTCGGGGTGGCCAACACCATGCTCCTCAGTACGTACGAGCGGCGTCGCGAGTTCGCGGTCGTACGGGCCTTGGGCACACAGCCCATGAGCGTGGCGCGAACCGTGGTCTACGAGGGGCTCATCGTCGGGACCCTGGCCCTCGCCGTCGGGGTCGCCATCTCCCTACCCGTGCTGTACTGGCTTCACAACTATCCGCCGGACCTCTCGCGCATGTTCGGAGACTTCACCATGGCGGGGGCCGTCGTCCGACCCGTTCTCAGGGCGGAGTATACTCTTGAAGGCCCCCTGTACAGTGCCGTCGGCCTCTTGGTGACCTCGATCCTGGCGGCGTTCTACCCTGCGTATCGGGCGGTGAAGATCCCACCGGCCGACGCACTGGCGGACACATGAGGCGCACGCTGATCCTGATGCGCCTCGCCGGGCGAGGTGTTTGGCGGGAGACCCGGAGGAGCCTCCTCACGGCCTCGGCCATGGCCCTGGGCCTGGCACTCCTCATGTTCTCGCGATCACTGGCCGACGGTGGACACGAGGACTGGATCGACGCCGGCGTGCGCATGGGCGCCGGGCACGTTCTTCTCCAGGCTCCGAACCACCTGGAGAGCGGAAGCCTCGACGACCGGCTCGAGGGGCCCGAGGCCGAGGCCGCGCTCGCCGCTCTCGGCGACCTGACGGCTACCATGACCCCCCTGGCCACCACCATCCGGCTCTCGACGAACGGCCTCGCCAGCTCGACGACGTCTGCAGTGCCAGTGGGGATCGAGGGCGTGGATCCGGCGGCGGAGTCCCACTTCTCGCACGTGGCGGAGCAGATCACGGAGGGACGATACCTCGAGGTCGACGACCGCCTGGCTGCCTACGTGGGCACGGGGTTGGCCGAGCGCCTCGGCCTCAAGCTCGGTTCGCGCTTCGTCCTCACGGCCCAGTCGACGGCCGGTGACATCGAAGGACAGCTCGTCCGCGTGGTGGGCGTCTTCAGGAGCGGTCTCCCGGAGGTGGACGAGGGCTTGGTGCACATTCCCATCACCACGGCCCGTGCCTGGCTGGGTGCCACGGGGGCCGTGACCACGGTGGGGGCCATCCTTCCGGGGAGCCGGGTCGTCCGCGATGCCATCCAGGCGCTGGAGAAGGGCCTGGATGGTGACGGGATCCGGGTCCTGAGCTGGACCGAAGCGTACCCGCAGCTCCACAGCGCCGTGCGCATCGACGACTACGGCGACTTCGTCTTCCACTCGATTCTGTTCGCCATCGTCGCCTTGGCCGTGCTCAACACCATCCTCATGTCGGTCCTCTATCGGAGGCGTGAGTTCGGCGTGCTCCAGGCTCTCGGCCTCACCCCGAGAGAGACGGGAGTCGTCATCTTCCTCGAGGGGGTTCTCCTCACGGCGCTGGCCGGCGTGGTGGGCATGATCGCCGGCTTCGCGCTGACGTGGATCTTCTTCCGCGACGGCTTGGACTTCTCCTTCCTCATGGACAACGACTTCACCTTCTCGGGCATCGTCATGGATCCCGTCATCGTTCCAGAGTTTCGGGCCGTTCAGATCCTCCAGAGCGTCGTGTCCATCGCCGTGGTTGGAATCACGGCATCCATCTATCCCGCCATCCAAGCCACCAGGATCGACGTGGCGGAGGCCCTGAAATTCGAATGACGAACGAGAACCCATCCTTGGCCACCGAGGTGGCAGTACGCACCGAGGATCTCTGGAAGGTCTATCCCGAGGAGCCCGAGGAAGTGGAAGCGGTCCGTGGCGTCACCCTGGAGATGCACGAAGGAGACTTCATGGCCATGGCCGGCCCTTCCGGGTCCGGGAAGACGACCCTTCTCAACATGCTCGGAGGGCTGACCCGCCCCACCCGAGGGCGGATCTGGGTGGGCGAGCAGGAGATCACCGAGTTCTCCGACAAGGAGCTGGCCCGACTCCGACTCGAGAGCATCGGCTTCGTATTCCAGGCCTTCAACCTGCTCCCCGTGCTGTCGGCTCTGGAGAACGCGGAGTTCTCGCTCCTGCTGAGGGGAGTGCCCACCGAGGAGCGCCACCGGCGTGTGCGGGAGCTCTTCCAGGAGATCGGCCTCGATGGCTTGGAGGACCGAAAGCCCGGAAAGCTCTCCGGTGGCCAACAACAGCGGGTAGCGGTCGCCCGGGCCGTGGTAGGCGAGCCCACACTCGTCCTCGCGGACGAGCCCACGGCCAATCTCGACTCCCATACCAGCGACGCGCTTCTGGACGTCATGGAGCGGCTGAACCGGGAGCACCGCACCACCTTTCTCTTCTCGACCCACGACCCCCGCGTGATGGAGCGGGCGCGCCGCCGGGTGCGCCTCGTCGACGGGCAGGTCACATCGGACGAGAGGCAGTAAGGGATCGCTTGACAGGTGAGGGGAGCAGAGCTCCGGCGGGGACTGATCGTATCGGTCCTGTACCTCGCGTTCGGTACGGCCGTGCTCCACGCCCAAGTGCCCGACCTCTCGGCCTACTACCTGAACCTCTTCAGCCGCTCGGGCGAAAGCCCGGTAAGCGATTCGGGACTCACCGATTTCCAGCGCTTCCGTCTTATGTGGGCTCCCTCCGCGGGGCCCTTCGGCCTGGACTTCGCGTACGAGCACACCCTCCAGGTCAGCGGAGAAGACGTGCTCGGCACCGGGGCGGTTGCCGTGGTCCCGAGCTCCGGGGTCAACTGGCTGGAGCTCGACTGGACGGCGGAGGCGAGCGACCAGGTCTTGTGGCGACATCGTGTGGATCGTCTGGCGGTCACCCTCCCTATGGGCGAGTCCGCAGAGATCTCGGTGGGAAGGCAGGTGGTGTCGTGGGCGAGCACCTTGATCCTCACGCCCGCCGATCCCTTCACGCCCTTCGATCCGGCCGATCCGTTCCGTGAGTATCGGGCCGGCATCGACGGCGTCCGGGTTCGTGCATATCCGGGTGCCTTCAGCGAGGTGGAGCTGGTGGTACGCCCCCCGTCGTCGCCGGGTGGAGACCAGCTGACCGCCCTCGCGCGGGGCAAGACCAACTGGCGGGGATGGGATGTGTCGGCATGGGGTGGCGTGCTGTTCGACGACGCGGCGGGGGCGGTGAGCGCGGTGGGGGAGTTAGCCGGGTGGGCCGTTCGGACCGAGGTCTCGGTCCGGGACGACGAGGTCGGAGCCGTACTGAGGGGCACGGTGGGGGCCGACCGACGGATGGCCGTGTACGGCCGGGATCTGTACTTGATCGTCGAGTATCAGCGGGAGGGCTTCGGTGCCGCCGATTCCGACGAGCTCTTCCAGACGACCCTCTCCTCTGCGTTCCTACGGGGCGAGCTTCAGCTCCTGGCACACGACGCCCTGGCCACCCAGGCCTCGTACCAGATCCATCCGCTGTGGGCTGCGGACCTCTTGGCCCTCACCAGCCTCTCGGATGGTAGCGTCCTCCTGTCGGGCGGCGGAACGTGGGCCTTCGGCTCCAACTCGAGCCTGCGTGGGGGGGCGTTCGTGGGCCTCGGAGACGACGCACTCGCACCGACCCTGGTCGGATCCGAGTTCGGACTGGCGCCCACGGTGCTCTACCTCTCGCTGACCCACTTCTTCTGAGCGGGGCGAGCACCCGGGAAACCGCATCTGGTGCGTGGCCGAACTCCTCCAAGTATCTTGATCGCTACGCAACCACGGTCGTCATTCGTACGAAGCCTGGGAGGAACCATGGGCGCACGAACGAGAGTCCCGCTTCGGCTGAGCCTCGCACTCATGCCGATCTTGGCGCTGAGCCCTTGGGCTCTGGACGCGCAGCGGACGCAGAAGCCGGTCCTGCACGGCACGCACTGGGTGGCCATCACCGGCAAGCCCCTCGGGGCCACCGCCGGCGCCATGATCTTCCAGAAGGGCGGAAACGCCGTCGACGCCGCCACCGCCATGCTCGCCGCCACCGCCACCATGTGGGACGCTCTGAGCTGGGGCGGAGAGACCCAGGCACTCATCTACAACCCGAACACCGGCAAGGTCGTCGGCATCAACGCGCTGGGCGTCGCACCGACGGGCGCCACGGTGGACTTCTTCCGTGAGAAGGGGATGGACTTTCCGCCCCAGTCCGGGCCCTTGGCGGCGGTGACTCCGGGCACGCCGGGCGGGTTGATGACCATGCTGGCCGAGTTCGGCACGCTGAGCCTGGCCGAGGTGCTCGAGCCGGCCATCCAGATGGCTGACGGCTACGCCATCGAGGCCGGCGCCGTGCAAGGTATCCGCGGCCAGATCGACCGCATCCGCGAGTGGCCCTACTCCCGCGCGGTCTACCTGACGCACCCCGACGACGCCGACAACCCGGCGCCCAGGGAGGGCGAGATCTTCCGCCAGTCCGACCTCAAGCGGACGCTCGAAAAGCTGGTCGAGGCCGAGCGGGACGCGCTGGCCCAGGGTAGGAGCCGCAAGGAGGCCATCTACGCCGCGTACGATCGCTTCTACAAGGGGGACATCGCCCAGGAGCTCGTGAGGGGTACCCAGGAGCAGGGGGGGCTCATCACCATGGAGGACCTGGCCAACTGGCAGGTCCACATCGAGGAGCCGGTGAAGACGAGCTACAGAGGCATCGACGTTTACAAGCTGACCACCTGGGTGCAGGGACCCGTGCTGCTGCAGGCGTTGAACATCCTCGAGAACTTCGACCTCAAGGCCATGGGCTATAACAGCAGCCGCTACATGCACGCCCTGTACCAGTCCATGAACCTGGCCTTCGCGGATCGCGACTTCTACTACGGCGATCCCTACTACCCGCCAGAGGAACCCCTCGAGGGACTGCTCTCCAAGGAGTACGCCAAGCAGAGGGCAGGCCAGATCGACTGGGAGAAGAACGATCCGAACCTGGGCCCCGGCGACCCCTATCCGTTCCAGGGCGGGAGCAACCCGTTCCTGCGATACCTGGAGCAGTGGAACGAGAAGGGTCGCACTGTGACCCAGGCGGCTGGATCCCAGGCCATGGCGGACTTCGAGGACGACTTCTACCTGGGCACCACGTCGATCCAGGCCGCCGACGAAGAGGGATGGGTGGTCTCGATCACGCCCAGCGGCGGGTGGATCCCGGCCGTGGTCGCCGGTGAGACCGGGGTGGGCCTGAGCCAGCGCATGCAGAGCTTTGTGGTCAACGAGGAGGACAACCCCTACAACGTCGTGGAGCCCGGCAAGAGGCCCCGCGCCACGCTCACGCCCAGCCTGGCCGTGAAGGATGGTAAACCCTTCGTGTCGTTCGCAGTCCAGGGTGGCGACGGCCAGGACCAGAACCTGCTCCAGTTCTTCCTGAACATGGTCGAGTTCGACATGAACGTGCAGCAGGCGGCCGAAGCGGCCAACATCAACAGCTTCCAGATTCGCGGCTCGTTCGGCGACCACGAGAGCAGCCCCGGCCGCATGCTGGTTCAGCAGGCCACGCCGCCCTGGGTGCAGGCCGAGCTGAGGCGCATGGGGTACAGCCTGACGTTCTCGGAGAGGACTTCGGGGCCCATCAACGCCATCTTCTTCGACTGGGAGCACGGGACCTTCTGGGGAGGCTCCAGCCACCACGGCGACGACTACGGCATCGCCTGGTAGCACGGTCCCCACAGGACGTCGAGCGAGAAGGGCGGCCCTCGGGCGGCCCTTCGTTCAGCCACCTGTCTGAGAGCCGGGAGAGTAGCGGTGGACGAGCGCGTGGTCGTAGCGTGATGCCAGGACCCGGGATCACCGTCGGGGTTCAGATCTGTTCCGACATAAACCGTCCACAGGGGGACATCGGTGGGCCTTCGCTGGGCGTGGCTCCCGACGGTGAGGTCCTTTACGAGGGGACGGATCCCCGATCCCTCCCTAGGAGCCCGTCCGGGAAATAGGGTGGGGCGGCTCCTGGCCGGCCGATGCGGTTGTGGAGCCGACCTTCGGGGCCTGGGATCGGCGCGGCGTGTTTCTCCGGTAGAGACGGTATCCCCCGTATGCCGTGATCAACCCGGCGATCGCCCAAGTCGTGACCGGCAAGCGCTCGAGGAGGAAGGGAAGACCGGCTCCCGATGCGGTGAGCACCAGCGCACCGGGAAAGATGCCAACGGCCGTCGTCCAGAAGAACCGGCCACGCGACACCGGCGTGAGTCCGGCGCCCCAGTTGAGGGCGGTGAACGCGATGAGCGGGATGAATCGCGGAAGAAGCAAGCCCCACCAGTCGGCATCGAGGACGATCTGATCGGCTTTCTCCAGGGACTTCTCGGGGACCAATCGCTCCGCGAGAGGCCGTCCGAGCTTCCGTGCCAGCTCGAAGCTGATCTGAGCGCCGGCCAAGGCTCCGCCCCAGGTGAAGAGGGTCCCGAGAACGGGGCCGAACATCATGCCGTTCAGGACTGCCGGGAATTCGGCGGGGATGGGAAGGGTGGCGACGAGGGCCATGGCCAGCGGCGCCAGGAAGTACGCCCACACTCCCACGGACTCGAGCCACGCACCGAATTCGTACACGAGTGCTTCCACTGTCTCCCCTCCTGGTCCCCCCGATCACGCCCGCGTCGCCAGAGGAAATGCCCAGGCCTATTACCGCATCGAGTCAAAAAAGATGCGCCAAGACCTGATCCACTTGCGCCACCGCCATGGAGTCCAGCAATTGGAGTGGATGCTAGCCTCCCCTCCAGCACGCTCGCCGGGAAGGGAGGCCGCATGGTATTTTCCAGGACCGGGTGACATTTTCTCGGAAACCCCGATCGAGAGGAATCATGGCTTCCTGGATCCAGTCGCTCTTCGGTGGCAGCGGAGAGATCACAGAGCTCCCCGAAGATCTCCAGAAGATATTCGTACAGGCCAAGAGGGACCGGAAAGCGCTCCGCGACCTTCTGAAGCGGTCGGAGGAGGCGCAACAGATCCTCCGAGACGTCTCTGGCCCATTGGCCGCCGTCCAGGTCAGCGCGGAGGCCATGAGCCAGCAGATCACTGAGCTCCAGAAGCGGGTAGACACGTTCGCCGACGTGTCGGCTCAGGTCGACTCGGTCGAGCAGCGGGCGAAGGAGCTCACCGAGTCGCAGAGTAAGTCCGACACCACGTTGAACGACGCCTCCCGGAGGGTCAGCGACTTGAAGATGCAGGTCCGGGACATCCGGTCCATGGTGGACGAGATCGTCACGGCCAGGGACGACATCACGGAGATGGCCGGTCCCTACGGTACCGTCGCCACACTGCTCAAGAGGGTGAACGTGCTCCGCAAGGAGATACAGCAGATGCAGGATCGCGGGACCGGACTGAAGGAGTCCGCCGCTCAGCTCGACGTCGTCGAGAAGCGGATCAAAGGGGTCTCCGCATCTCAGGACGAGCTCGCCGGGTCCCTGGAGCGAAGCTCGAGCTCGGCCGACAAGCTCAAGGGCCAGGTGACCACCCTGCACGCTCAGGTGGAGGCGGTGGCCGATGTCAGGACGAACATGGCGGAGCTGCTCGGGCCCAAGGGAGACCTCTCGGCGGTTCGGGATGATCTCGGGAAGCTCAGGGAGGAGCTCAGCCGCATCGAGGGCCGTACGCTCGATCTTGGCCAGCTTGAGGGACGGGTGGCGGCCGTCGCCCAACAGGCCGACGCGGTGGCCGAGAATCAGCGGAAGGCCCTCGACGCGATCCAGTCGGCCTCCAAAGAGGTGAAGGATCTGGACTCGAACGTCTCCGACCTCCGCGAGGGGGTACAGTCGGTGTCCGTGGCCGGGCAGGAGATCGCCGAGCTCTCCGGACCGAAGGGGGCCCTCTCGAAGCTCCGCACCCAGGTGGAAGAGGCGAGAGCCCAGTTCCTCGACTACAGCCAGGATGTCGCTCGGATCCGGGAGGATCAGGCGGACACCCGGAGCTCGCAGGAAGCCCTTCTTTCCCGGTACAAGGAGATCCGGACCAGGATGGACGCCGTGGATCAGGGCGTGGAACACGCAACCAGTCGTGTGGCCTCGGTCGAGAACACGATGCAGGACCTCACCAAGGCCGATGAGCTGGCGGGTCGCACCGAGCGGCAGTTGAACGCGTTGCGTGGACTGTCCGATCACGTGAGCCAGAAGACTGCCGCTCTGGAGCGCCAGCGAGAGGGCATCGATCGAACGGAGGCACAGGCACGGGCCCTCACGAACCTCCACTGGGAACTGGAGTCGAAGCTCAAGGAGGCCCGGGCGCAGGTCAAGGAGGTGAAGAAGGTCAACGTGAGCGTCGAGGCGCTCCGTGACCTGAACGCCAAGGTGACCGAGCAATTTGACGAGCTCCGGGCCGGACAGGCGAACATCCGGAGGGAAGACGAGGAGTTGCGGTCGACGCTGGCCGGGCTGCGGGAGGAGGTACGGCGCAGCACGCAGAGCTTCGAGCTCGGGCGGGCCAGCCTGGAGGCCATCGATCAGCGGATCGTGGATCTGCGCACGGGAGTGACGGAGTTCGAGAATCGCTTCCGTGCCCTCGACGACGCGAGCCAGCGGGTCAGTGAGGCCACCCGCAGAGGTGACCACCTGTCTGCTCGCCTGACGTCGTTGTCGTCTCAGCTCGATCAACTCAGTGAGCAGGTGGAGCTGGTCACCGAGATGCGGGACGGGATGTCGAGAGCGGAGGCGTCGGGCGTCGAGGCGGCCAACCGCCTCGAGCGGATCGAGGCTCGACAGTCCGAGGTCCAGGACGCCATTCGTGATCTCACAACCCTCAGGGGATCGCGAGAGGAAGTCGTCAACGCCATGGAGCGTCTGCGGGCCACCCGCGCGGAGATCGAGCGGATGCAAGCCGGACAACTCGAGACCGGCGCCTGGCTCGCCACCGCGCAGGAGTCCATCCGCGAGCTCCGCCAGCGGATCACGCAGCTCGACGACCTGACCGCCAACCTCGACCACATGCGGCAGAACGCCGACCGGGTCTTGGCGGCCGCCTCACATCTGGAAGCGCGCGAGCCGTCGCTGACGGAGCTCGACAATCGCATGTCGGAGCTGAGGGAAATCGGGACTCAGCTCGACGAGCGCACGAGCAACCTGCTGGCCGGCCTCGCCGACGCCGATCGTCGCTTCGAGGCGGTGTCCGTGCAGGCCGAGGCGGCCGACAAGGTACGGGCCGTCATCGAGGACGTGACGGTCGCCGTACGCAAGGCCGAAGGCCACATGGAGGAGTTGGGCGAGGGAGTGGACGCGGCAGTGGAGCGCTCGGAGTATATCACGGCGCTGTCGGAGCGAGTGGATCGGGTCGCCGCCGATATCGCCCAACGCCAGCAGGCTCTGGACAAGGCCACCGAGCATCTCGATCGAGTGGCCACCCTGCGCCACGAGACGGCCACGGCCCTCCAGGCACTGGAGGATCAGCTCCGCTCCGTTACCGAGCACTTGGTCGCTGCGGAGGAGCAGTCCGAGAAGGTCGGCATGCGAGCCGAGAGCCTCGAGGCGCGGGCCGGCAGCCTGCGCTTCGCGGAGAAGCGCATCACCCAGTTCGAGGAGAAGCTCGCCGACCTCGACAAGGTCGAGCAGGAGCTCGGCCGCTCTATCGAGACACTGGCGGCAAGGCAGGGGAGCATCGATCAGGTTCGCGAAGAGGTCCAGGACCTCTTCGCCCGGGCGGAGCGCACCCTGGAGGATGTGCGGGCCATCTCCGCGGCAACCGACGAGGTGCAGACCGCGGGCGAGAACCTCGAGGTGGTGCGGGCCAAGGCGGAGGAGATGACCGAGGTGCTTGCGAGCATCGACGAGCGGCAACGGCAGATCGAGAACGCCGAGGGGCGTCTCGCCCGTGCCGACGGTCTGCTCATGGATATCCGGGCGGGACTGGAATCACTGCGCAGTCAGAAGGCGGTCGTGGACCAGGTCATCGTGACTTCCGGACAGCTCACTTACGAGGCCAAGGAGGCCGAGCGGCTCCTCGTTGCGCTACGCCAGGAGCGAGACCTGACCCAGGGAATCCACGACGCGCTGAAGGAGATGCGCGACGAGGACTCGGACGCCCGAGCCGGCTAGGGCGCACAGAGATCGGCGGCCCTCTCCAACGCGGCCGTTAGAGCGGCGCGAATGGCGTCGGGTGCGAAGCCCCGGCGGTTCAGGAAAGCGTGTAGACGTCGTCGGCCCCGCTCACTCTCCGGGGAACGGTCATTCGCCGCGAGTGCCTTGGCCACCGTCCGGCTCTGGCGCTGCACCCACTTCTGAGCGGCCTCCCTGGCCAGCTTGTGCTCCGACGTTGCTTCATCGAGGAAGGCGTCCTCGATCGCTTTCTCGACGACTTCGACAGCCACCCCCTTCTGTCGCAATTCTTGGCTCAGACGAAAGCGCCCCCGGGGGCGGAGGCGAATGCGGCTTCGCACGTATGCCGAAGCGAAGGCATGATCGTCCAGGAGCCCCTGCTCTCTGAGGAGGTGGATGCACCACTCCACCAGGGCAGGGGGGAAGCTCTTCGCCCGGAGACGGGTGCGGAGCTCCTGCTCCCCACGGGGGCGAGAGGAGAGGAGGTGGAGGGCGACCTGACGAACGCGCCATTTCGTGTCGTCTTCCCGCAGGTGGGCGAGATCCGCGGGCTCGAGCTCGGAGCCCACGTGAACCCCTGACCGGTCCATGACGTCCAGGGCGATCTCCAGCGGGTCCAGGTCCTCGAGGTGCACCAGCACCCTGTTTCTGCTACGGGGGGCGAGGTGGATCCGGAGGATCTTCACTGTCCGTACCATCCCCCGGCGACGAGGTCCCGGAAGAGGATGATGGGGCGCCCGTCCTCCAGAACCAGGGCGAAGTACTCCCTTGAGATGGGATTCCGCCACCACTCATCGTCGATCCTCCAGCGCTCGCGTACCGCCGCCACCCGAAACCGCTTCCCACATCGGTGCAGCTCGGTGGGCAACCCGTCGGCGTCGGTCCGGACCTGGACGGGGGAGGGGGACTTCAACGGGCGAAGCCTTTGCCGTTGAGCCTGCTGGGCCGGCTGTTGTCGGCGCCGTTGGATGACGGGGTCGGAGGGCTCATCACATTTCGATCTATGGTTTCCACGGAAACCGAATATAAACCGAAAGTGTGGGCGATGCAATTCAGGAATGGGATGTCCGCTCCTTGACGTCACCCCGCCTGATGGAGGGCCAACGGACGGGACGGCCGGTGTCCGCTAGTCCCCGGGCTCCCCCTCACCGGGCAGTGCCGGCGTCTCTGTTTGGCTGAGACGCTCGAAGAAGCGATCACCGAACGCTCGCAGCGTCTCGGTGTCGGGGAACGCCGAGGACGGGATGGTCAGGAAGGAGTTAGCGCCCGAGTAGATGACGAAGGAGTCGTCCGACTCCTTGATGTCCTCGATGGTGCTCCATCTCACGAGGAATTCGTATCCGGTGGTGGAATCCAAGATGCCTTCGTCCCGCAGCTCCACACGATGCGGTCCGAAGATGCCGTTGATGAGGCCGAGGTCGGCGACCTTCTTGATCTGGCGCCGCTGGGAGATGCGGACGAGAGGCTTGAGCACACCCACCAAGACCGTGCCGGCGAGCAACATGGCGATGGCACCCACTGCCGATCCGCCGAGGAGCATGAGCAGGGCCATGAGCCCGACGATCATGGCGAAAAGCACCTGCATCTGTTTGAGCGCCTTCTTCGTCAACTCCGAGTTCCACGAGTGCGTGGCGTTGGCCCTGGCCCAGTCTTCGGGGGTGAACTCGAACTCGACCGTGACTAGATCGGAACCTGGCATCGTCCGGCCTCCCGACGGATAAGGCCGTCTGTTGTCATGTGCTGGTATTCCGTAATTTACGCGTTCGGCGGAGCACTTGCGACGACGAAGAATCGCCACACGGAAGTTCGACGGACGGGGCGCAGCCGGAGGACTGGGACCGAAAATCCGCCGCCACGACACGGCGGAAGGCTTCCGAATCAGCCGACGCTCAGGGCCTCCTGTGGAGGAAACGGCCCACCAGCGTTGGGCTCTGAGCCCCCGCCAGCTCCGAGTCCCACTACTGCTCCGGGTGCTCCACCCATCTGACGCTCCCCTGAATACGGCCTGATAGGCCTCGTCTATGCTTTCGTCACACCCGCCGAGTTACCGAGTGGCTCTGGCGATTCATTCACTGCGGCCTCGATCGCAGAACCGGGGAACCCGCATCGAGTGTCTCGGTGATCATCAATCAGGACGGAATCAGCATCCAGGCCACAGCCACCGGGCCCGACGGCCAGTTACAACTTCTACGGACTCCCGGCCGGTGACTACGACATCCAGCTGATGGTCCGGAACCTCTTCGATTCTCTGGGGCCGTCCTCCGATCGGTCCAAACGCATCGAAATCTGGCCAGATCCCTTGGCCGTCTACGCTAGCGGCGTCGAAGCGTCACCTCGATGGCACCTCCCCCAAAGCCCGTACCGTACCGAGTGGTCGCATCTGGGCCCGAGACGAACCGAATGCTCTCGACGTCGTCGGCCCTAATCCGCTGGAGTTCGTAGACGTTGGTCCGCTGAGTGCGGGCAACCACGACCCGGGGCACCCCGCGGCGGCCGGTGCGCTGGAGCCACCGGGGACGAAGCCGGTGGACCGCGTCGTAGGCGGTGACGGCAGGCACGGAGGCGAGATCCTCGCGAGTGATGAGATCGGGGTTGCTTCGAGTACCGCTCCCCGCCGTTCTTCCCGATCCGGATGTGCAGGCCATGGCAGTGAGAGCGATGGCCATCATGACGACTTGACGGTTTGTGGATCCCATGGCGTCCCCTAGTGAAGGTGGTGCCCCCGAAAGAGCCGCCCCGACCCTCGCACAATCAGCATATGGCGATTCCCAGGAGGGGGCATGACCAAGGAACTCGACGGTCCCGAGCACAACGAGGGCCCGTCACCGGCTTCCGACTCAGGAGGATTATGAGCAGTGGAGGAGGGCATGGTATCCTCGCATCCTCAGGTGTCGAAGTCATTCTTCAATTGTCCGAACCGCCTGGTCCGCAACGGTAACTCCATCTCTCTGTCTGCGCTACCGGTCGTCAACGTTGGCCGTCCGTTGGCCGTTCGTTGGGCTGTCAGCTTCAGTGGATAACGGGTCACTGGCGTGCCGGTTGCCAATCGGCCCACTGCACGCCGGTAAGAATCTCCGACTCGTCTCTGGTGGCGAGGTCTATCACCCACATGGACCGCGGCTGCTCGGGTCCCCCGCGGCCGAAGACGATCTTCGTGCCGTCCGGCGACCAGTGCGGGTCGTCGCTGTTGACCTGGTCCGGCGTGTCGGTGATGCGGACCGGGTTCGAGCCGTCAGGGTCCATGGTCCAGACGTCGCCGTACTGTCCCTCGAAGCCCGACCAGAAGGCTATCTTCGATCCGTCCAGGGACCAGTGAGGGACGTTGGCATCCGGGTAGTCCGATCCCAGCCCGAACGTGAGTTGGCGCTGGTCTGTGCCGTCGCTGTTCATGATCCAGATCTGTGTGCTGCCGCTGGCGGTCGAGGCGTAGGCGATCTGCCGGCCGTCGGCCGACCAGGTCGGATGCAGGCTCCAGACGAACTGCTGGCCCGGGAGCGCCGCCGGCGTCTGCGTCAGTCTAGTGGCCCCGGTGCCGTCGGCATTCATGACCCACACCTCGGGGTTGGTGTCACCATCCCGAACGGCGCTCAAGGCGATTCGCTGCTGGTCGGGTGAGTAGACGGGCGTGAAGTTGCTGCCCTGGGTGTCGAAGCTGAGCTGCCGGCGGTTCGCGCCGTTGCCGTCCATCGCGAAGATCTCCCTGACAGCTCCGACGCATGAGCTGAAAAGAATGGCCCTACCGTCCGGCGCGGCGGCCGGCATGATGTTCGAACCGGAAGCGACCAGGACCAGGGGATCGGTCCCGTCGGGGGCATAGCTGATGATCCGGGACGAAGTCCCGCACCCTCCACCCAGGAGCTCGGAGATGATGATGCGTCCGTTGACGGGTCCGCTGGCGGTGTCCGGTTCGACGATCCCTGGGCTACTGCTTCCGTCCGAGCAGCCGGCTGCCGCGACCACCAGCAGGATGATGAGCTTGAGTGTGATCATAGTCATCTCCATCGCCTCTAGGTGCCTGACAGATCCATACGGAAACAGTTGTTTGCACAATGGGCCCGTTCAAGCTTGGGAGACCTGAAGCACGCTCGCCAGCACTCGCAGCTCCTTGATTACGGACGCCAACCCGTACGTAATTGATGATACGTATCCTTGATCAAATGTTAAATCACGGCTCGAAATTCAGCAGCGCATGTCTCCGCTCGGGGATCCGGGACCAGGGGTCCACCTCCACGACGCGATAGAGTGGTGAGTGGCCGAGCTTCAGCTTCAATTCCTGAACGGCTTCCCTGAGGGCGGAGGGGACGGTGCCCTCGGACAGCTCCCGCCCGCACTCTTCTCTGCCACTGGACTCCCCCCGATCGAAGAGGTCGTTCTGAGACGTGGCAGGGCCGAACTGGAAGAACTCCACGGTCAGGGCTTCCACAGCCCGAAGGGGAGGTGACAGGGCCATCCGGGCCCGCAGGACGAACGCGATTCGCTCGCGATGCGCCGTGGGCTCCCGAAGGACCGTCTTCAGGGACCACGAGCCCCCACCCTCCAGGCGAGCGGCCAGACCCACACTCTGTATGCTCCGGCCCCGACGCTCCGGACGCGCCAGGGCTCGTTCCAGGAGCCGGTCCAGTGCCCCGTGGAGCGTTTCCACCTGCCCCACGGGAGTGTGGAAGTCGAGTGAAGATCGGATCGGTCGAGGTCGATGGTACGGCTGGACGGAATCGATCCGCTCGCCCGTGGCCCAGGCCCGAGCCCTTCGCCCGTCGGATCCGAACTGACCGATCAAGGCCGGGGTCGGGAGACGGATCAGATCGCCTAGGGTGTCGATGCCGAGCCGCTCGAGCCGCTCGACCATGACCGTATCGACCGGAAGCACGGAGACGGGGCAGGGGTCCAGGAAGGAGAGGAGCTCCTTTCCTTCCACGATCACGGGTCGTCCGGGGCCCGCTCCGGCCGCGGCCACCCAGGCTCCGAACTTCCCCGAGGCCCACCCCATTCTCATGGCGGCCACCAGTGGACGGGGGAAGATCGTGAGGAGCGCTCCGAGAACTCTGTCCACCTGGCGCGGCGGTGAGCCGTAGAGCCGTTCGAGCCCGTCCATTCCCACGAAGACCCTTCCGCGGCCGGCAGGCTCCACGATGGGGCTCAGGCCCGACAGAGTCTCCAGGAGCTCCTCCTGGGCAGCGTCGTAGTGGGCCGGATCGGGCTCCAGGAGGATGAGGGAAGGGCAGAGGGCGACGGCCTGAGAGATGAGTTGCCCAGGGCGTACGCCGACGATGGAGGCCCGCTCGGAGACCTGCCAGACCGTTCTCCGGGTGTTCTCACCGGGGGAGAGAAGGGCTACGGACGTGGCGTCCAGCTCCGGACTCCGGACCAGCTCCAGCCGGAGCTCGAAGGTGGGCAGCCAGGCGCAGAGCGCTTGGCGGCTTCCTCGTCGCTGGGTGGTGGTGGCGCCCCTGGTCTCCCACCCACGAACGACTGGGTGGGTGGGACCACTATGCACACGCGAACGGGGCTCGAACATAGACAAAAAGGCCTTGAACGGATACCGAACAAAAACCGAAAATCCAAGGTACGTCGAAGATAAAGGAAGAGCAAGCGGACCTCGATGTGGTTGGATCGATTCCGTGGGGATCCTACGCTACTCGCCGCTCGAACCGCCTCCGCTGTCCCCGGGGCCGCCCCTCCCGATCAGCTTGTTCAGCACGATCACGGGCACCAGACCCACGGCGATGATGAGCAGCGCGGGCACGGCCGACTGGGTCAACTGTTCGTCGGTGGCGAGCTGGAAGGCCCGGGTGGCCAGGGTGTCGAAGTTGAACGGGCGGAGGATCAGGGTGAGGGGCAGTTCCTTGAGGACGTCCACGAAGACCAGAAGGGCGGCGCTCAGGATCGTGCCCTTGAGCAAAGGCAGGTCCACCTTCCAGAGCGTCTTCAAGGGTGGAACTCCCAGCGATCTCGAGGTCTCGTCGAGATTGCCGCACAAGCGCTTGAAGCCCGACTCGAGGGGGTTGAGCGCCACGGCCAGGAAGCGCACCACGTAGGCGAAGACGAGGGCTACCAGCGTGCCGCTCAGCAGGAGTCCCGTGGGCAGGTCGAAGGACGCTCTCATGAACGCGTCCACGTGTCGATCCACCCACACCAACGGGATGAATACGCCCACCGCGATGACGGCTCCGGGAATCGAGTAGCCCAGGACCGCCACCCTCGACACGAGGCGGAGAAGGGGGGTGGGGCTGAGCCGTACGGCGTACGCGATGAGCAGCGCCGCGACGACCGCCAAGAGCCCAGCGGTGAGGGCCAGTGAGAAGCTGTGGAGCGTGAGCTGCACGAAGCGTGCGTCCAGTGCCCTGAAGCCGGCCTGGGCCGCCCACGCCAGGAGCTGGAGGACCGGAACCAGGAAGCCTAGCGTCAACGGTAGGAGGCATGCGGCAAACGAGAGCCATCGCCCCCGCCTTCCCAGCCTCCGCCTCTCCGTGGGTCGATACCCCCTGGCGCCATCGTCGAAACGGGCCCGGCCCCTCTGTGCCCGCTCGAAGATGATGAGGGAAAAGACGAAGAGGAGCAGGATGCCCGAGAGGCGCATGGCGGAGACGGGGTCGTTCAGTGGGAACCAGGCTCGGAAGATCCCCGTCGTGAAGGTGGGCACCCCGAAGTACTTCACGGCTCCGTATTCATTGAGCACCTCCATGAGCACGAGCGTCAACCCGCCCACGACTGCCGGACGTGACATGGGGAGGGCTACCTTGAAGAAGGTGTTCCACGGTCCCCGCCCGAGACTGCGCGCGGTCTCCAGCACGGCTCCCGACTGCCGGACGAAGGAGGCCCGGGCAATGACGTACACGTACGGGTAGAGCACGAGGGCCATCATGACCATGGCACCCTCACGAGACATGATCGCCGATCGGATCCGCCACGTCTCGGCCCCGGGCCAGAGAGCATCCAGCGCGCCAGACATGGCGCTTCCGTACTCGAAGACGCCGGCGTAGGTGTACGCGATGATGTAGGTGGGGATGGCCAGCGGCAGGACCAGGCTCCACTCGAAGGCGCGCCGTCCCGGGAACTGATAGGCCGACACGAGCCAGGCCGGCGCCAGCCCGAGGACCAGGGCCAAGGCACCCACGCCCACCATGAGCAACGCCGAGTTCCCCACATACACCGGGAGAACGGTACGAGTCAGGTGCTGCCAGATCTCGGTGCGAGGCCCGAAGACCCCCAGGGCGATGACCAGCAGGGGGACGGTCGTGAGAGCCACCACCACCAGTGCCGACACGCTCCAGGGGGTGAGCCCGCCTCGGAACTCGCTATGCGATTGACGCCAGAAAGCCCGGAGGGCGCTCCATGCGCTCCGGGCCCTCGACCGAATGGCCGTGGCCATGACCAGCCCCTAAGCAGCCCTTATCGCCACCTCGCCCGGTCGAAGATGATCACGGCGCGGGCGTTGAGCTCCCCGAGAACGGATAGGTTCAGGGTGTCGGGGCGGAACTCGCCCCACCCTTGGAGGGTCTCCGCCCAGCGGATTCCAGCCTTCACCGGGTACTCGAAGTTTGCTTCGGCGTACCCCGTTTGCGCTTCGGTGTCTGTCAGGAATTCGAGGAGGCGGACCGCGTTCTCGGGATTGGGAGCGTGCGCCGTCACTCCTGCGCCACTCACGTTCACGTGGGCGCCCCGATCGTCCTGATTGGGGAAGAAGATTCCTACCTTCTGGGCCAGTTCGCGATCACCCTGGTAGTCCCCGTTGAGGAGCAGTCCGACGTAGTACGTATTCGTGATGGCCAGATCGCCGACCCCGGCCGCCACGTCCTTCACCTGATCGCGGTCCCCGCCCTTGGGGGCTCGGGCCAGGTTCTGCACGACGCCCCGGGCCCATACGGTCGCCGCGTCCTCGCCGTGAACGGCGACCATCGATGCCAGGAGCGACTGGTTGTAGATGTTCTCGGAGCTCCGCACGAGAATTCGGCCTCGCCACTTGGGGTCGGCCAGGTCTTCATAGGTCGAAAGCTCGTCCCGTGACACTCGATCCAGCGAGTAGGCGATGACGCGGGCCCTCTGTGTGAGTCCGTACCAGTAGCCCTCCGGGTCCCTCAGATGCGCGGGTACGTTCGACTGCAGCACCTCGGAGGAGGCGCTGCGGAGTAGGTTCCGCTGCTTGGCCCGCTGCAGACGACCGGCGTCCACCGTGATCAGCAGGTCGGCCCGCGTGCTTGCACCCTCGGTCTCGAGGCGCGTGATCAGCTCGTCGGCGGATGCCGTCTGAACGTTGACCCGTATGCCTGTCACCTCGGTGAAGCGGCGGAAGAGCTCCTGGTCCGTGTCGTAGTGCCGATGGCTGTAGACGTTGACGACGCCGGCATCCTCCGAGGCACCCTCCGGCTGTCCGTCTCCGGAGCAGGCGGCCAAGAGGGCCACTCCCATGACGGTATAGAGGCCCGATACGTGCAACCGCTTCATGAACAACCCTCCCTGCGACGACGTTGAATCACGATTCGAAGGGATCATCCTTCGATGCTCAGTTAGTTGAGAACGAATCTCAACTAGCCTTTGCAAGATCGACTCTGGGGACAAACCAGGCAAGTGACGGCGCGCAGGAATATCCGGGGGGGGGGTCGATGGCGCCCACTTAGCTACCTCGGTATCTTCGAGGCTCCACCAGGGCCCTCTTTTCCAGGCCGGGCCTGCCCGATTCCACAGTCCACGACACCGCAGCGGAGCGTTCCGTGACCGAATACAGCTACTACGCCACCGTACCGGCGGATGGCGAGCGGATCACGATAGAGCGTGGTAAGCCGGTCGTACCGGCCCAACCGATCATCCCGTTCATCGAGGGAGACGGGATCGGTCCCGACATCTGGCGTGCCACCCAGGCCGTCGTCGACACGTCCGTTGCGAAGGTGTACGGTGGTGAGCGCCGGATCGCGTGGATGGAGATCTACGCGGGCGAGAAGGCAAGCGAGAAGACCGGCGAGTGGCTGCCGGAGGAGACCTTCGAGGCTCTCCGGGAGTTCAAGGTTGGGATCAAAGGACCCTTGACCACACCCGTGGGTGGAGGCATCCGCTCGCTGAACGTTACCCTTCGACAGGTTCTCGACCTCTACTCCTGCATCCGACCGGTCCGGTGGATCGAAGGAGTGCCCTCACCGATAAAAGAGCCCGAGAGGCTCGACGTGGTCATCTACCGTGAGAACACGGAGGATGTCTACGCCGGAATCGAATGGGCTTCCGGCAGCGCCGAGGCACGGCGTGTGCGGGCGTTCCTGGTCGACGAGATGGGCTCGTCCATCCGCGAGGAGAGTGGCATCGGGATCAAGCCGATCAGCCCCTTTGGGACGAAAAGACACGTGGCCGCCGCCATCCGATACGCCCTCGATCGGAACCGCAGGACCGTTACGCTGGTCCACAAGGGGAACATCATGAAGTTCACCGAAGGGGCCTTCAGGGACTGGGGATACGAGGTGGCTCAGGTAGAGTTTGCGGATGCCACGATCGCCGAGTCGGCAGTCTGGGACGGCGCCGATCCCGCCGGCAAGCTGCTCGTCAACGATCGTATCGCCGATGCCATGTTCCAGCAGGTGCTTCTGCGACCGGACGAGTACGACGTCATCGTGACCCCGAATCTCAACGGCGACTATCTCTCCGATGCGTGCGCCGCACAGGTCGGCGGTCTCGGTATGGCGCCCGGGGCCAACGTCGGCGACGAAGTGGCGCTCTTCGAGGCGACTCACGGAACGGCCCCCAAGTACACCAACTTGGACAAGGTGAACCCCGGTTCGCTGATCCTCTCAGCCGTGATGATGCTCGAGCATCTGGGCTGGAACGAAGCAGCCGAGGCGGTGAACCGTGGCATGGGAGGCGCCATCGACGCCAAGACCGTCACATACGACCTCGAGCGCCAGATGGAGGGGGCCACCACGGTGAAGACCTCCGAGTTCGGCCAGGCGGTCATCGCGCACATGTAGAGCGAAAGACGACATGAACGTTCATCACGTCTCCTCGGCCGGTGCAACCGGCTTCGACATACCGCTCCTGGCCGTTCCGGTCTTCGAGACCGAAGAGGGTGCAGATCCGGCGCTTCCGGCGGATCTAGCGGACGTGGCTTCGGGCTCCTACTTGTCCGAGGATCTCAAGGGGAAGCTGGGCGAGTTCGTCGTCGCATATCTGAGTGGAGACAGCGGGCCACGTCGACTCCTCCTGCTCGGGGCGGGGAAGGCCTCGGAGCTGGACAGCGAGGCGGTCCGGCGCTGGGCCGGGCACGCCGTGAGGGCGGCCGAGTCCATCGGCGTCGTGAGAGTCGGCGTGTACTTGGGTGGCATGGAGCAGACCGGAGCCGAGCATGCCGGACAGGCGGCGGCCGAGGGTGCGGTGCTGGCGGCCTGGCGCTTCACGGAGATGAAGAGTGCCTCCGACGGCGATGATCCGCCCGAGGTGTCCGACTTCACGGTCATGACCGATTCATCGGACCTCGAAGAGGCGGGGCGGGGCGCCGAGGTCGGCCACATCATCGGCCGGGCGGCCAACTTCGCGCGGACGCTCCAGTCGCGACCCGGCAACGTCGCGACGCCGACCCACCTCGGCGACGAGGCGTCGAGAATGGCCGGAGAGCGGGGTCTCGACATCACTGTGATGGGGCCCGACGAGCTCCGGGCCGAGAACATGCACGCTCTCCTCGCGGTGGCGCAGGGCTCGGACCAAGAGCCCAGGCTCATCGTCCTCCGCCATGACGGAGGAGGAGAGGGGGATCCACCCCTGGTCCTGGTGGGAAAGGGCTTGACCTTCGATGCCGGGGGAATCTCCATCAAGCCGGCGAAGGGAATGGAGGACATGATCTTCGACATGTCTGGTGGGGCGGCGGTCATCGGCGCCATGCAGGCCGTGGCCGAGCTGAAGGTCTCACTGAACGTGGTGGGGATCGTGCCGTCTTCCGAGAACCTCCTCAACGGGAGTGCCCTCAAGCCCGGAGACATCATCGGATCACGGGAGGGGAAGACGATCGAAGTCGTAGACACCGACGCCGAGGGTCGTCTGATCCTGGCCGACGCCCTCTCGTACGCCCAGAGCCTGGGGCCCGCCGCCATCGTCGATTGTGCGACGCTGACAGGCTCCGTCGTCATCGCTCTGGGGCATCACGCCGCCGCCGTCCTGGGCACGGACAGTGATCTCGTGGACGAGCTCAGGGACGCCGGCGATCTGGCGGGAGAGCGCTGCTGGCCTCTCCCCCTGTGGGACGACTATCGTCGGCAGATCGACAGCAGGGTAGCCGACATCGTGAACGTCGGCGGGCGTCCTGGCGGCAGCATCACGGCGGCTTGCTTCCTCAGGGAGTTCGTGGGCGACTTCAGCTGGGCCCATCTGGACATCGCGGGCACCGCATACGGCGAAGGGAAACTCCCGTATCAGCGCAAAGGCGCCGCCGGATTCCCTACGAGGCTCCTGGTTCAGTGGGTTCGAAGCCGGGCCGCGTGAGACTGGCCTTCCGCCGCTCTTACGCGCCCCGGGCCCGGACGGCCGGGGCGTTGCGCGTTGGGTGCTTCGCCACGGGGCTCGCCCTCGCGGGCGTCCTGATGCCGGGGATCGCGAGCGCCCAGGTGCCGGACACGCTGCAGGTACCGGACACGGTCCAGGTACCGGACAGTCTGCAGGTACCGGACAGTCTGCAGGTACCGGACAGTCTGCAGGTGGTGTCGGATTCGCTCCAGCAGGTTCTGGACTCGCTGGCGGCCGTGGTCGACTCCCTGTCCGGCGTCGTGGATACGTTTCCGCAGTTCCCGTCCGGCGTAGCGCCCTCCTGGGAAGCGGCGGTGTGGAGTTGGGATCGATCCGCACTGGCGTCCAATCGGGCGCTCACGCTCGCAGAGCTGGTCAGTCAAGTTCCGGGAGTGATCGCCCTGAAGGGGGGAGACTACGGGACGCCCCTGGCCGCCATGGCATTCGGCGCCGCGGGAGGACGCGTCCGGGTCCTTTGGGATGGCTTCGAGTGGGTCCCCCTGGATGGGGGGGCGGCGGATCTGTCGCGCATCGGCCTGGCAGGACTCGACGAGGTGCGGGTGGAGCGGCATCCCGGAGAGCTACGCATCGAGATCCGAACCCGGGAGCCCACCGAGCCGGAGCCCCTGAGCATGGTGGACGTGGGAACGGGCGATCTGAGCACGAACGTCCTCCGCGGCGTCTTGGCCCACCCCAGCTCGCTGGGCGGCGCCCTCACGTTCACGCTGGATCGGGTGGAGACTCGGGGGCCGGGTCTTGACGCCGGCGGCTCCCTCAGCGGAATCGGGCTCAGATACGCCGTGGCTCGAAGCAACCGGGGCGGACTCTCGGTGGAGCTCCGACGCTTCGCCACGAAGACCGACGTGGAGGACTTTCCCAGCAACCTCACCCGGAACGACTGGAACCTGAGGGGAAGGTGGCGTTTCACGAACGACCTGATCGGTGAAGCCTACTGGGGTGCCTCGTCCCTGACGGGCGACGTGGACGACCCCGTGTACGGCGGCATCGACGCCAGGCGCTCCCAGTTCGGGCTTCGGGCCGGCTACGAGAGGGGACGAGTCTGGGGGAACGCCGCCGCCCGGTTTCTTTCCGGCGAGGGCTTGCCGACCAACACCTATGAGATGGCGGTGGGCGGGTTCCAGCCGCAGGCGCTCTCGGTCGACGGATCACTGCGGCTGGAGCGCTGGTCCGATGAGAGCGCCTCTTCCTGGAGAGTCCGTGCCGCCACGGCATCGCTGCTGGGACTGTCCCTCTTCGCCTCCTACGAGGACGGCAAGAGCGGTGCGCCCTTCGTTCCGGAGTTCGAGGAGTACGTCCGATCCCTCGAGCCGAAGCCACAGGATCCCGAGGCCCCACCCCCAGATCCCGAGCCGGAGCCACAGGACAGCATCCCGCCCCCGGAGAGGCCTGTGGCGCGCTTCACGGAACGGACGGGAATACGTGCCGGAGCCACCTTCAACTGGAGGAGTCTGAGCTTGTCGGGGGCGTGGCTCTCGGTGGAAGCGGACTCACTACGCCCCTTGGGGCTTCTCCTGGATCGGGACGCGGTGGCGTTGCAGGGCGGAAAGCGGACCGGCTACGAGGTATCCGCCAGCCTGCCCCTCCCCTGGTCGGGGTTCAGGGTGGAAGCGGCCTTCCAGTCGTGGGACGAAGAGCAGACCTACCTCCCCAAGCGCACCTGGAACGGGGCTATCACCTACCACAGGGTCTTCAAGGAGTCGAGGAACCTGGAGCTTTGGGGGACGATCGGAGTGGCCGGTCGCGATCCCATGCTTCTGCCCATCATCGATCCCGATCCGCCGGTGGACGATCCCGTAGATCCTGAGGGAGACCCGGCGCCGGAGCCCGACGGCGAGCCGGCCGGACCGCCTCTGATACGGGTGCCTTTCTACCAGGACTGGTTCACGCAAATCCAGGTGCGGATCGTCACTTTGCACATCTTCATTCGTTGGGAGAACGTCACGGGGAAGGACGACAACTTCGACTTTCCCGGTCGCCAGCAGCCCCGCTTTCGCACACTGTACGGGGTTCGCTGGACCATGAATAATTAGAAGGCTGTTGAAGATGGACCACGAGGAGTTGGATGGACCGCCTCCTTCCATTCTGCGATTCACGAGGTGCTTTCTGAAATGATTCGAAGCATGACCGGATTCGGTGAGGCCGAGGAGTCCACCGACGCCGGCCTCGTCCGTGTCGAGATCAAGACCGTCAACCATCGGTTTTTCAACGCGAACCTGCGGACGCCGCCGGGCTTCGACCGGCTCGAATCCGAGATCCAGTCCTGGCTGCACTTCTTCATCGGGCGGGGGCACGTGACCCACACCCTCACGGTGGACCGCGCCCTCAGGAGAGGAGACCAAGCCCTTCCGGAGCTCGATCTGGACAAGGCCACGCGCTACCGGGAGCTCCTCGAGACCCTCAAGAGTGAGCTCGATCTCGAGGGGCCGGTGGAGCTGTCCGACATGGCCCGCTTCGGGGAGATCTTCAGGGCCCCGGACCCGGCGACCGCGTCTGCCGACGTGGACACGGCCGTGATCAGGAAGCTCACGGAGGCAGCTGCCGGGGCCGTGGCCGGCATGCGGGAGACCGAGGGAGCCAGGCTGCAGGCGGATCTGGAGGCGCGACTGGAGGCCATCGAGACCCACCTCGGCCTCATGGAGCGACGGGCGCCGGAGCGCCTGGTCGAAGAGCGGGATCGCCTTCGGGAGGCGGTGGCCGAGCTCATGGAAGGCCATCCCGGGGACGAGGACAGGCTGGCCCGCGAGATCGCGTACCTCGCCGAGAAGTGGGACATCAACGAGGAGCTCGTTCGCTTCCGCTCTCACGTTGAGCTCTTCCGTGAAACACTGGCGACCGATCCTCCCGAGCCCGTGGGCAAGCGCCTGGGGTTCGTGATCCAGGAGATGCACCGGGAGGCCAACACCGTCGGGTCCAAGGCCAACGACTCGGAGATCGGTCAGGCGGCGGTCTCCCTCAAGGAAGAGATCGAGCGCCTCCGCGAGCAGCTGGAGAACGTGGAGTGAGCTCGGGCGGCCGCGAAGCCCTAGCGGTGGTTCTGGCCGCCCCTAGCGGGGCGGGGAAGACGTCCATTGCCAAGGCCCTCGTCCGAGGATGGGACGACTTCATGTTCTCGGTCTCAGCCACGACGCGCCCGGCCCGGGAGCACGAGGCGGACGGCGTACACTATCACTTCGTGGAAGAGTCGGACTTCCAGGCAATGCTGGACGCTGGGGAGCTGCTGGAGTGGGCCGAGGTGCATGGGCACATGTACGGCACGCCGGGAAGGAACCTCCACGCGGCGTTGGAACGGGGACAGCACCTTGTCATGGACATCAACGTCCAGGGTGCCATGCAGGTGCGGACCCGTGTCCCGGACGCGATCCTCGTCTTCGTTTTTCCGCCCTCCGCCGATACCCTCGTGGAGCGCCTCAGAGGGAGGGGAACGGAGGACGACGAGCGCGTGAAGCGGAGGCTTCGAAACGCCCGAGGAGAGCTGGAGCGGGCTCTGGATTTCGACTACGTGGTAGTCAACGAGGATCTGGATCAGGCCGTCGGCGAGGTGAGAGCCATCTCCGCCGGCGAGGGATCTCCGGCCTCTCGGGCCATCGACTTATCCGGCACGATTCGCCAACTTCAAGGGCGAATCGACGAGATCCTCGAGGCGGGCTTCACCTCCGCCCCGAGCTGAAGAACCTTAAGTCCTTACCGGAAAACAACGTAAGAGGGCGTCGCCCAGGAGTTCGCTGATGCGCGTATTCACACCCGACGAGTCTGCCAAGCACACCCAGAGCAAGTATCTCGGCGTGCTCGTGGCAGCGAAGTACGCTCGGGAGCTCAACGCGTTGCCGAGGGAGACGCTCCCTCTCGGTGAGGAGAAGAAGCTCACCACCAAGTCGCTGGAGGCACTCACCTCCGGACAGATCGAGTTCCGCCTGGTAGTGCGTCGGAAGCGGGAGGAATAGCCCCCACCGGCCGGCGTCTGCCAGAAGCGAGGGGCCTTGCCCGGAAGCGTATTGGGTCCGCGGCGTCCTTGGGAGGGACGCCGGGTCGTTCTTGGAGTCACAGGGGGGATCGCGGCCTACAAGGCCGTCCAGCTCGCCCGTGACCTCACGCGTCTCGGTGCCACGGTGGATGCCGTTCTCACGCGCGGGGCCCGGCAGTTCATCCAACCCCTCTCCTTCGAGGGCGTGACCGGCCGCCCGGCCCTCACGGAGCTCTTCTCCGCCGAGGGCGCGGCGCTCCATATCAGACTCGGGCAGGAGGCCGACGTGGTGTGCGTGGCGCCGGCCACGGCCGACTTCCTGGCACGGGCCGCTCAGGGACGCGCCAACGACCTCCTCACGACCACGCTTCTGGCCACCCGTGCCCCAGTGGTCCTCTGTCCAGCCATGAACGATCGCATGTTCGCGCATCCCCAGACCCAGGCCAACATCGCCCACCTGCGAGAGTCCTCGTCCTATCGCATCGCCGGACCGGCCGTGGGCCCATTGGCCTACGGCGAGGGGGAGGGGCCTGGGAGGATGCTTGAGCCCGCCGAGATCATCGAAGAGGTGGGCCGTGCTCTGACCACGCCGTCGCCCCTCGAGGGGAAGCGCGTTCTGGTGACGGCGGGTCCGACCCGAGAGGCCATCGATCCGGTGCGATACGTTGGGAATCGTTCATCAGGCCGCATGGGCTTCGCCCTGGCGGCTGCTGCGTGGAGGCGGGGGGCCGAGGTCAGGGTGGTGTCCGGGCCGGTGGCTCTCGAAGACCCGCACGGGGTCGAGGTCCTTCGGGTGGAGACGGCCCAAGAGATGTTCGACGAGGTGTCGGAGGGCCTGCCCGAAACGGACGTGTCCATATTCGCGTCGGCCGTGGCGGACTTCCGCCCGGCGGATCCTTCGGAGGGCAAGCTCAAGCGGGCCGACGTGGGGCCCGAACTGGCCCTGAGCCTTACCGAGAATCCCGACGTTGCCGGGGGAACCCGGGAGCGTCGGAAGACGGGGTCCATCGTGGTGGGCTTCGCCCTCGAGACCCGATCCCTGTTGGAGAACGGTCAGAAGAAGCTCGAGACGAAGGACTTCGACCTGCTCGTGGCCAACGACGCGACCGAGGAGGGTGCCGGGTTCGAGGTGGACACGAATCGAGTGACCCTGCTCACCCCGGGGAAGCCCAACGAAGAGCTACGTCTCCTGAGCAAGGACCAGGTGGCCGAGATCATCCTGGACCGGGTCACGAGCCTCCTGGAGAGCCGCCAGTGAGCCGTAGCCCCCGGGAGATCGAACGAGTCGCGCGCTTCCTGGGGCAGAAGAAGGAGCTCGGCATGCCGGAACTCTTTCTGGACGAGCTCTCCAGGGAGCAGGTCCTGGCGACCACCGCAGGAGCGCTTGCGATGGCCCGGTCGACTGGGGAGAGCGTCGCCTCACCGCCGGCGGGTGCAGAGGAACCGGACGACGGCGCCGCTGCGCGGCCGCGCGACCTGGGCGCCTTGGATTACGAAAGACTCAAGGCCACCGCCGAAGTGTGCCAGCTCTGTCGGCTGGCCCGCACGAGAACGCACGTGGTCTTCTCCGACGGGAATCCCAACGCGCGCCTCATGGTCGTGGGGGAGGCCCCCGGCGCCAACGAGGATCGCACCGGCCTTCCTTTCGTCGGCCAGGCGGGGAAGCTTCTCGATCTTATCCTAGCGTCGGTGGATCTGTCGCGGCAGGAGTCCGTCTACATCTGCAATGTGCTCAAGTGTCGTCCGCCTGGAAATCGCGATCCCATGGCGGACGAAATCGACCTCTGTGCGCCGTATTTGAAGGGGCAGATTGCGCTGGTTGCGCCGGAGGTTATTCTGGCCGTAGGCACCTTCGCCGCTCAGCTCCTGACGGCGACCAATCGACCCCTCGGGAAGCTGCGAGGCTCTGTGTATACCTACCAAGGCGTCCCCCTCGTGGTGACCTACCACCCGGCGGCGCTGCTACGAAATCCGGGCTGGACCCGCTCCACATGGGACGATCTCCAGCTCCTTCGACAGGTGATGGACGGAAGCTGATGGAGACTGCATCGATCCCTGCGGCGGCGCCCGAGTACGACCGCCAGCCACCGTACTCTCTAGAGGCGGAGGTCTCGGTTCTGGGTGGAATGCTCATCGACAACGATGCTGTCGCCAGGGCCATCGAGGTCGTCGACGACTCCATGTTCTACCGGGAGGCCAACCGGCGCCTGTTCCGGTCCATGGCCCGCCTCTTCGAGCGCGGCGACGTGGTCGACGTGATCACGCTCAACGAAGAGCTCAAGAAGACGAACGAGCTCGAGTCGGCCGGTGGCGCCACCTATCTGGCGGAGCTGCTGGATGCCGTGCCGACGGCGGCCAACATCGAATACCACGCGCGCATCGTCCGGGAGAAGGCGCTCCTAAGGCGGCTCATCGACGCCGCGTCGGACATCATCCGGGACGTCTACGACCAGGGTGAGCGGGACGTGGAGGAGGTGCTGGACCAGGCGGAGCAGCGGGTCTTCCGGGTAGCCGAGAGCCACGCCCGGGAGGGCTTCGTGTGGATCAAGGAGATCCTGTGGCCGACCTTCGAGCACATCGAGCGGCTGCAGGAGTCCGCCGGGGGAATCACGGGCGTGGCCACCGGCATGAGGGACCTGGACCGCATGACAACGGGCTTGCAGAAGGGTGACCTGATCGTGGTGGCCGCCCGGCCCTCCATGGGGAAGACCTCCTGGGTCCTGAACGTGGCGCAGACCGCGGCCATCGAGCACAACACGACGGTGGCCATCTTCTCCCTGGAGATGTCGAAGGAGCAGCTAGTCCAGCGCTTTCTGTGTGCCGAGGGTCGCGTGGACGCCCAAAGGCTCCGTCGTGGCAAATTGAGCTCGGACGAATACCAGCGTCTCGCGGCGGCGGCTGGGCACCTCAACACCGCTCCGCTTTGGATCGACGACTCGCCGGGAAACACGGTCCTGGAGATGCGGGCCAAAGCCCGACGGCTGAAGTCGGATACGGATCTCGGCCTGTTGATCATCGACTACATGCAGCTCATGTCGGGCAACACGAGGTGGGAGAACCGGGTCCAGGAGGTCAGCGAGATCTCCCGGGGCCTGAAGGCTCTGGCCCGGGAGCTCAACGTTCCCGTCATCGCCGTCAGCCAGCTCAGCCGGGCTCCGGAGCAACGGACGGATCGGCGGCCCCAACTCTCGGACCTGCGTGACAGTGGGTCGATCGAGCAGGATGCCGATCTGGTCATGTTTCTGTACCGGCCCGAGTACTACTTTGGCCCCGTGGACAAGGACGGAAACTCTCTGGAGGGGAAGTCCGAGCTGATGGTCGCCAAGCAGCGCAACGGCCCTACCGGCGTGGTGAACCTGTACTTCCACAAGGCGTACACTCGCTTCGATTCAGTGACCAGAGAGCAGCGGGACGAGGCCGACCCGGGGGCAGGCGGGTACGACGGTCCGTGAGCGGACCCTCGGCTGACGGTGTGGAGGTGGGGCAGGCTCCCAGCGTCGGGGTCGTGGTGCCCGCAGCCGGAATGGCTCGGCGCATGGGCGGGGAGCGCAAGCAGTTTCTCAGCCTAGCCGGTGAGCCCATCCTTCTTCGAGCCGTCCGGCCGTTCCTTGCTCACCCGGGCGTGCGGGTGATCGTCGTAGCGCTCCCCGCCGAACAGGTGGAGCAACCCCCCTCCTGGCTGACCCACCGGGACGATCGCATCCGGGTCGTTGAGGGGGGCGAGACCCGCCGCGACTCGGTGTGGGCGGGGCTTCAGGTGCTGCCTCCAGACCTCGATGTCGTCGTGGTGCATGATGGTGCCCGCCCCCTGGTATCGCCCGAGGTCATCGCCCGATGTATCGAAGTGGCCGCGGGCGGCGCGGGGGCCGTGGCCGGCCTGCCGGCCGTGGACACCATGAAACGGGTCGATAAATTCGGGAACGTCACCGGGACTCCCGAGCGCTCGAGCCTCTGGCACGCGCAGACCCCCCAGGCTTTTCCGGGAGCACAGATCCTCGAGGCCTATCGACGGGCGGTAGCCGAGGTTTGGCCGGCCACCGACGACGCGGCGCTGGTCGAGAAGAGTGGGGGCACGGTGGTCATGGTGGAATCGTCGCCCACCAACCTGAAGATCACGCGCCAGGAAGATCTGGAAGTGGCGGAGTCGGTCCTGGCCCGACGGGCGCCGTGACCGGGCCACGGCTCCTGGACCTTCGGTCGATTCCCGTGAACGACCTGGAGGTCGCGCCCATCCTCGAGCACCTCAGAGGTGGGGGACTCCTGGCATATCCCACTGAGACCGTCTATGGGTTCGGGGGAATCCCGAGTGACGATGTCGTCGCGAGGCTTGCCGCCCTCAAGGGCCGGGAATCCGGGAAGCCCATGCTGATTCTGATTCCGCGCACGGAGACCGTGGACGACCTGATCTGGACGGAGGCGGCGGCTCAGCTCGCAGACGTATTCTGGCCGGGCTCTGTCACCCTGATCCTCTCGGATCCCGAAGCCCATTTTCCCCCTGGGGTCCGTAGCGCATCGGGGGCCGTAGCGGTTCGGATGAGCCCTCACCCCCTCGTGAAGGCTCTGGTCGAAGGGCTCGATGGGCCGCTCGTATCCACGAGTGCCAACGAGCCGGGCGAGCCACCGGCGCTGGATGCGCATCGCGCCATGGAGTCGGCGCGGGCCCTCGGCGTGGGCGAGGAGCTCTGGGTCCTCGATGGAGGGACCCTCCCTCCCTCGCCACCTTCCACCATCGTCGACTGCTCCGGAGCAGCGCCTGCTGTGGTGCGGCAGGGGACCATACCTGTGGGTCGAGTTCGCTGCGTTCTTCCCGGGATCGAGTCCAGGTCCAGTGAGTGAACGGACCCGCCTTCATCTCCTGTTCGTGTGCACGGGAAACACCTGCCGGAGTCCCATGGCTCACGCCATCGCCGAACGTATGCTCGAGCGCCTCGCCTGGGACGACGCCGAGACCCGGTCGGCGGGGGTCTCTGCCTTCCCCGGGAGTACCGCCAGCGAGGGAGCAGTCCAGGCCGCGGCAGAACAGGGACTCGATCTCGAGGGTCACCGAAGCAGCCCTCTGAGCGAGGAGCTGGTCGAGTGGGCGGACGTCGTCCTCACCATGGGCGCCCACCAGCTGGCGGCGGTGGAGGCGCATGGCGGCCATGGCAAGGCGGCCATGCTGTCGGCCTTCGCCGAGGGTCAGGAAAGCGGCCGGGGCTGGGGGGTTCCCGATCCGTTCGCTGGCGACATCGAGGCCTATCGGGACAGCTTCCGCATCCTGGAGGAGTTGGTGGAAGCCGCCGTGGCAAGGCTTCACCGCGACTCCAGGGACCTGGAGGTTGCGGAGGAGTCAGAGGATGTCGGGAAATCGATAGCGGGAAACGACCCATGACATCGGTCACTTCGAGAACGCGGGTGCTGGCACTCCTGGGGGATCCGGTAGATCACTCACTCTCCCCGGTGATCCAGAACGCCGCATTCCGCGAGGCCGGGGTGGATGGCGTGTACGTGGCCCTCCGGTGCGAAGCACCCGATTTGGTGGGCTTCATGCACGGCCTCGGGGGAGCGGGGGGAGGGGGGAACATCACCCTGCCACACAAGCAGAAGGCCGCCTCGTTCCTGGATGAGCGGTCCGAGGCGGTAAGGCGTACGGGGGCCTGCAACACCTTCTGGGGCAGAGACGGAAAGGTCTGTGGCGACAACACCGACGTCGAAGGCTTTCGCCGGGCGCTCCAGCACTTCCTCGGAAGATCTCCCGAGGGATTCCGTGTGTTGCTCCTCGGGGCGGGCGGTGCGGCCCGGGCGGCCCTCGTGGCACTCCTGGACGATGGCGTCGAGGATGTGCTCCTCCTAAATCGCACGACGGAGCGCGCACGGACGGTTGCAAGACGGATCGGCGGAGAGAGGGTGCGGGTGGCCGAGGCTCCGCGAGCCATCCACGACGGCATCTTCGACCTGGTCGTGAACGCCACGCGGCTGGGCCTTGCTCCCGGGGATAAGCTCCCGGTCGACCTGGGCCGTCTGGCGAGGGCGGGTGCCGTCATGGATCTGGTGTATGGTCCCGACACCACTTCGTTCGTGGAATCGGCTGAGAGCCTCGGGCTTCGAGCCGTGGACGGGGGGGAGATGCTCGTCCAACAGGGAGCGGTGGCCTTCGAGAGGTGGTGGGGAGAACCCGGCCCCGTGGGCGCCATGAGGCGTGCGCTGGCCGCTGCCAGGACGAGCCACCCACCGGTATGAGCCGCGCGAGTCTCGCTCGTGAGCTGCTCGATTTCTTTCTACCCGCGGCCTGCCTGGGCTGTGGAGACCACCTTCCTCTGGAGCGCACCTCGGAGCTGGTGTGCGGACGCTGCCGGACGAGGCTTCGGGAGCCGCCTTGGCCCCGCTGCGACCGGTGCGGCTATCCTCTTGGCTCGTGGGCCGTGCTAGGGCCGATGTGCCTGGAGTGCGGCGGTTGGGGTGCGGAGCTGACGGGCGCGCGCTCGGCGGTTGTGCTCAGACCCCCGGCGGACGAACTGGTCCATGGACTCAAGTACGGTGGTTGGGCCGAGTTGGCGGGCTTCATGGGCCGCCGGATGGCTCGGTGCGCGATACCTCCTCCTCTGGCCTTGGGCCCCTATCTCGTGGTCCCGGTTCCCACGACCAGGCGACGGATGCGATCGAGGGGATACAACCAGGCCCACCTCCTCGCTTCGGCGGTTTCCGAAGAGGTGGGCCGGCCCCTTCAAGAGGCTCTCGAAAGGCGCCATGGAGGCCCCACTCAGGTCGGGTTGCACCCGGCTCAGCGCCGAGCTAACGTCAAGAAGGCCTTGACAGTTAGGGACGATGCCGTGGTCGTGCTTTCAGGCGCCCGGGTGCTGCTCGTGGATGACGTCTTGACCACCGGCTCCACCGCGTCGTCGGCGGCCCGAGGGCTCGTTCAGGGAGGCGCTGCGGAGGTCTTTCTATCGACCTTTGCACGGGCTGGTCCCTATGTCTAACCTCAGCGGAGACGAACGGGAGGCGAGTGGATGCCCATCCGTGTAGCCATCAACGGATTCGGCCGGATCGGTAGGAACGTGCTCCGGTCGGCGAAGAAGTCGGGAGCCTCGGACATCGAGTTCGTCGCCGTGAACGATCTTACGGACAACGACATGCTGGCCCACCTCCTAAAGTACGATTCGGTCCACGGTATCTACCCTGGCAACGTGGCCGTCAGTGCCGAAGGGCTCACGGTGGACGGCGATGAGCTCAAGGTGTGCTCTGAGCGGGATCCGGCGAAGCTACCGTGGGGAGAGTTGGGAGTGGACGTGGTCGTGGAATCCACGGGCCTTTTCCGGAGCCGGGATCAGGCGGCCAAACACCTCGAAGCCGGGGCCAAGAAGGTCATCATCAGCGCCCCGGCGAAGAATGAAGACGTCACGGTGGTGCTGGGCGTGAACCATGAGACCTACGATCCCGAGGCGCATGACGTCATCTCCAACGCGAGCTGTACGACCAACTGTCTGGCTCCCGTGGTGAAGGTTCTCCTGGACTCGTTCGGCTTCGAGCGAGGGCTCATGACCACGGTACACTCGTACACCAACGATCAGGCGCTTCTCGATGTGCCCCACTCGGACAAGCGACGGGCGCGGGCGGCGGCCATGTCGATGATTCCAACGACGACCGGGGCGGCCAAGGCCACGTCCCTGGTCATCCCGGAGGTAGAAGGCAAGTTGGATGGGATGGCCCTGCGCGTACCCACGCCCGACGTCTCTATCGTCGATCTCGTGGCCGAGCTGGGAACCGAGACGACTGCCGAGGCCATAAACGGGGCTTTCCGTGCGGCGGCCGACGGACCCCTGGCGGGGATTCTCGCCATCTGCTACGAGCCCCTGGTCTCGATTGACTTTACGGGGAATCCGCACAGCTCCATCATAGATGGTCCCAGCACGAGCGTCATCGAGGGACGCATGGTGAAGGTCCTGTCCTGGTACGACAACGAGTGGGGCTATTCGGAGCGCGTCGTGGACCTCGTGCGTTACGTGGGTGAGCGTCTTCCGGCTTCTGTGGAGGGATAACCGATGGACCCCGAATCTCTGCGCGGGTCACGGGATCGACAGGGGGCCGAGGGGGCTGGCACCTCGGAGCCGTGGTTTTCGTACACGTGCCCCGTCTGCGGGCACCGCGATGGTGCCTCCCTGGATGTGGGTTCGGCTCGGCGTTTGAATTGCGGGCATTGTGAGGCGGTCCTGGAGTTGAGTGCGAGCAGCTCCAGTCAGGAACAGGCCGCAGCAAGGGGCGTGGTCGACGAAGGTGGAGGGGGAACCCACTGAGGGTCGACGGGGAACAAAGTGTTTTACGGCAGTGGCTTAGGCACGTCTCCCTCGACCGGTTTCCCGATCTGGTGGCGCAGATCCCCTCTCAAGAAGAGCGGATGCTGAGGCAGGAGCGCATCCAGGCGCTGCTCAACGGAACGCAGATGCCGAAAGCGGCGGGACAGGAGATACTCTCACCCGGCTCTCGCTCTGGCCCGCATCCGTAGGAAGCAGGGCCTCCGCGACGAGGCGCGGCGACTCTACGCCGACGGCATCTGGTGGGCCGAGGTGAACAGCGACGCGGTCTCGCCCGCCTTCCTGGCCGAGCTCTACTACGAGCAGGGCAAGATCACGGCCTGAACAACTTGTGCCCGGTAGCGGTTCGGGCGGGCTTCTGTATTTTCCAACGCTAATGGCCAAGAAGACCCTCCAAGACCTTCCTCTTGCATCGCTCGCGGATCGCGTCGTGGTCGTCCGAGTCGACTACAATGTGCCTCTGGACGACGACGGCCAGGTCACCGACCAGACGCGCCTCCACCGGACGCTTCCCACTCTCCACCACCTCGTCCAGGGCCGGGCGAGGGTCGTTCTTCTCTCGCACCTGGGGCGTCCGAAGGGGCGGCCCGATGCGGCCCTGTCCCTTCGCGGAGTCGCCAAGCGGCTGGAAGTACTGCTTGCGAGTCCGGTCCACTTCTGTCCCGCGACAACGGGTCCCGAAGCCCGTGAAGCAGTGGAGGCCTTGGAGGAGGGAGGCGTCCTACTCCTGGAGAACACGCGCTTCTACGAGGGAGAGACATCCAACGAACGAGCGTGGGCTGAGGAGCTTCGGCACGGTGCCACCCTGTTTGTCAACGATGCCTTCGGAAGCGCCCACAGGGCCCATGCGTCGACCACGGGCATCGCAGACGCCGTTCGGGACGCCGGAGGCGAGGCTGTGGCGGGCTACCTCATGGAGAACGAGCTCCGCTTCCTGGGTGACGCCCTCGTCGAGCCCGAACATCCCTTCGTGGCGGTCATCGGTGGGGCGAAGATCTCAGGGAAGATCGAGGTCATCGAGGCGCTTCTTCCGGCCGTGGATCGGCTGCTCATCGGTGGGGCAATGGCCAACACGTTCTTCCTGACTCTTGGCCTCGAGGTGGGCCAGTCCCTAGTGGAGCCAGACCGGATCGAGGTCGCTCGCGATCTGATGGCCGGGGCTGGCGACAAGATCCTGCTTCCGGTGGACGTCGTGACGGCCCTGGAGCTTACTGAGGGGGCCGTGACGCGAGAGGTCCCTCGCAGGGAAGTGAGGCCGGAGGAGCGGATCGGCGACATCGGCCCGGCGTCGACCCGGCTCTTCGCCGAGGAGGTGGCCGCCGCCGGGACGGTGGTCTGGAACGGCCCCATGGGAATGTTCGAGGTGCCGGAGTTCGGGGTCGGGACGATCGCCATGGCCGAGGTGGCCGCCCAGGCCGCCGACGACGGGGCCACGGTGGTGCTCGGTGGGGGCGACTTGGCCGCGGCGGCCGAAGCCGCCGGTGTCGCTTCGCGGATGACGCATGTATCCACGGGGGGAGGTGCGGCTCTCGACTTCCTGTCCGGCGCCGAGCTGCCGGGACTCGAGGCGCTGTCCGATCAGTCGGGCTGACGGGCTGCGATAACAACTTCCGATCGAGCACATCTGAGGGATCCGGGGCAATAGAAGAATACAGGACACCAAGGGGAAGACCAGTGAGACCAACTGTAATCGCAGGCAATTGGAAGATGCATCACGGCCCCTCCGCCACGCGGGAATTCTTCTACCAGTTCTCGCCCGAGCTCTCGAACCCAGAGCCAACGATTCTGATCTTCCCTCCTGCCGTATCGCTGCTGGCCGCCGTCGAAGCCCGCACGGGCCGGCCGGAGGTGGCCCTGGGGATCCAGAACATCCACTGGGAGCCCAAGGGAGCCTACACGGGCGAGCACTCGGCCGGTATGGCCCTGTCCGCCGGGGCGCAGTACGCCCTCGTGGGTCACTCCGAGCGCAGACACGTTTTCGGCGAGACGGACGACGAGGTTCGGCAGAAGGTCTCCGCGGCGCTCGGGGAGGGGCTCATTCCAGTGGTGTGCGTCGGAGAGACACTGGAAGAGCGCCAGGCGGGTCGTGTCGACGAGGTGATCGTCCGCCAGCTGAATGCAGCTCTGGAAGGTCTCCCCGAGGGCGCGCCACGCTTCCTCCTGGCCTATGAGCCCGTATGGGCCATCGGTACGGGTGAGACCGCGACCTCGGCCGATGCCGCAGCCGCTCACGGGACTCTCCGGGAGCGGATGGTCGAGACGCTGGGGGCGGATCGAGCCGCCGAAGTGCCGATCCTCTACGGGGGCAGCGTGAGGCCCTCCAACGTGGCTGAGCTTCTGGCCGGCTCGGATGTGGACGGGGTCTTGGTGGGGGGTGCCAGCCTCGATGTGAAGTCCTTCGCCGAAATCGCTGAAGCCGGCTGACTACAAGGGTTTTCGAGTTGACACATGGGGGCTTCTCGGCGAGGTTTATCCGCTGTTTCGCACCCTCTCAGCCAGACGATCATGTTCGGTTTACTGCTTGCGCTCCTGATACTCGACGGGATTCTCCTAGGCGTCGTGGTCCTCCTCCAGTCGGGGAAGGGCGGCGGTCTGGCGGCAATGGGTGGTGGTGCCGCCGCCACGGACGGGATCCTGGGTGGCCGGCAGGCCACGACCGTCTTGACCAGAGCCACGTGGACCACCGGATCCGTCTTCATGGCGTTGGCGTTGGTACTGTCCATCATGTCGTCCCGAGCGCAGCTGCCCGAGTCGATTCTTCGTCAGGACGCACAGCCCACGGCTCCTGCGGCGCAGCCGATCCTTCCCACCCTCGATCAGGGTGGACAAGGGGCGACCGAGGCCGGTGAAGCCAACAACCCGACCGGCAACGACGAAGGCACGGACTGACGGCTTAAGGACACATCTCGGGGGGAGTCTATCGTTCCTCGGGCCAGGAGGCCGGAGCGGCGAAGCGCGAGTCGGACGCGGTCGTGACCACGGTCAAGCCGGGGCACGTAGCGAAGACCGAGCGCGGTGAGGCCGTGACTTTTCCTCGAGGCCATCAGCGAGGGTCTCTTCGAGGAGATGGTCGCCGATGACACGGTCTTCCTCATCGGGGAGGACATCGGAGTCTACGGTGGCGCGTTCAAGGTCACGCGGGGATTCCTGGACTATTTCGGGGAAAAGCGCGTCATCGATACCCCCATCGTCGAGGGCGGCTTCACGGGGGCAGCGGCTGGGGCGGCGCACATGGGGCTTCGACCGGTGGTGGAGATGCAGTTCATGGACTTCATCTCGCCGGCATACGACGTCATTACGAACTACATCGCCACTTCTCTCTACCGCGGAAGTGGGCCCTTACCCCTGGTCATCCAGGGGCCGGTGGGAGGCGGCAACCGTGGAGGACCGTTTCACTCGCAGAACGTCGAGATGGCCTTCTTCCACACGCCCGGCTTGAAGATCGTTTATCCGAGCACCGCCTATGACGCGAAGGGTCTCATCAAGGCGGCGATCCGTGACGACAATCCGGTCATCTTCGAGGAGCACAAGGGTCTCTACCGAGCGCCGGGCCTCCGGGAGGTCCTTCCGCAGGAGGACTACATCGTGCCTCTCGGAAAGGCTCGCACCGTGCGTGAGGGCAGCGATCTCACCATCGTCACCTACGGGATGATGGTGCAGCGGAGCAACGAGGCCGCCGAAGAGCTCGAGCGGGAGGACGGGGTGCGAGCCGAGATCCTGGACCTTCGGACCCTCCTTCCCATGGACGACGAGGCCATCATCGGGAGCGTCAAGAAGACCGGACGGCTTCTCGTCGTCCACGAGGATACGAGGACCGGCGGGATCGCCGGCGAGATAGCCATGAGAGTGAGCGAGAGTGCCTTCGAGTGGCTGGACGCGCTTATGCTCAGGGTGACCGCCATCGATTCGCCGGTGCCGTACTCCGGCGTGTTGGAGGATTACTTTCTGCCGCAGACTGAAGACATCGTGGCGGCCGCACGGTATCTCGTGAACTATTAGTTGACGGGCTCCTAGGACAGGACGTCGACCGTGGGACCGCCCACCGATCCTCCGGGTACTCTGGAGTCGCCGATTCGGATTCGAGCACCGACAGATCTGGAGAGAACAGAGTGGCCCGCATCGAGGTTCCCATGCCCCAAATGGGTGAATCCATCGCCGAGGGCACGGTATCGAAGTGGCTGAAGCAGGTCGGGGATACGGTCGAGCGAGACGAGCCGATCCTGGAGATCTCCACCGACAAGGTGGACGCCGAGATCCCCTCCCCGCAGTCGGGGACCCTGGTGGAGGTCAGGATCCAGGAGGGGGAGACGGTTGAGGTGGGCACGATCGTAGCGTTGATCGACACGGAGGGTGGTGTTCCGGCCGTAGCCGAACCAGCCGAGATGGCCGAAACGGCTCCAGCGATGCCACCCATTGCCGCCGAGCAAACACCGGCGCCGGATGCTGAGCCCGCACCTCCTCCGAGTGCTCCAGCTCCGTCCGAAGACGGGGCCCCCCAGTTGGCGGAGGACCGCTTGCGGACGAAGTCCTCTCCGGTGGTCAGGCGCATCGCCGAGGAGCACGGAATCGCCATCCGTGACGTGCCGGGCACGGGCCACGCCGGCCGGGTCACCAAGCAGGACATCCTGAGCTTCATTGAGGGCGGCGGAGCTGCGGCGCAGCCTACCGTCGCTCCGTCCACCGAACCAGCTCCGGCCGTCGCGCAGCCGGCCGCTCCGTCCGACCTCTGGACCGCCTTCTACGGGGAGGTGCAGCACCCCGAATTCCCGGTCCGCGAGGGCGACCAGGTGGAGCCCATGGACAAGATCCGTCGGCTCACGGCGGAGCACATGGTTCTGGCGAAGCGGGTGGCACCCCATGTGCACTCATTCATCGAGATCGACTTCTCGCGCGTGGACCGCATCCGGGCGGCGAACAAGGCCAAGTGGGCGGAGCAGGGGGCCAGGGTCAGCTACACGGCCTTCGTGGCGTGGGCGTGCTCGCGCCTGCTGCGCAGCTTCCCGAACGTGAACGGCACGGTGTCAGGGAACAACATCATCCACCGCGGCAACGTGAACATCGGTATGGCGGTGGATCTCGATCCCGGGCTCATCGTCCCAGTGATCCACGACACCGACGATCTGAGCCTGGTTGGCATCGGCAAGAAGATCATTGACCTTGCCGAGCGGGCGCGCTCCAGGCGGCTCAACCCGTCGGAGATTCAGGGCGCCACGTTCTCCATCACGAACCCGGGTGTCCTCGGCACTCTGGTCGGGATGCCTGTCATCCCGAAGGGTACCGCAGCGATCCTGGGCACGGGTGCCATCGAGAAGCGGACTGTGGTTGTGGAGGATCCGGCCACAGGCACGGACGCCATTGCTATCCGGAAGCGGTCGCTCTTCTCCCTCGGGTACGATCACCGAATCGTGGATGGCGCCGACGCCGCGAGATTCCTCTCGGGACTCAAAGCGCTCCTGGAGGACTTCCCCGAGGACGCATAGTGTCCCGTTTCCGAAGTTCGGGAGCCACCAAGAGGGTCGGATGCACCGTGCCCTCGCCTGGCCGCACCACTTTGGAAGCGGGACACTAACATCCGGTGTCGGACCCTCCATATCCGAGTGACTCGGCAGAGCTGGCGGTACAGAGCCTTGGCCTCGTACCGTACGGGGAGGCCCTGGAGCTCCAGGAGGATCTGGTAGCGCGTCGGCGTGCCGGTGAGGTACCGGACCAGCTCCTCCTCCTGGAGCATCCCCACGTCATCACCCTCGGCACCGGATCGAATCCCGAGCACGTGCTGGCCGACGACGCACGCAGAACTCAGCTCGGCCTCGAGCTCTTCGAAGCGGGGCGGGGAGGTGACGTTACCTACCACGGTCCGGGCCAACTCGTGGGCTACCCCATCCTGGACCTCAAGCCCGATCGCCAGGATCTGCTCGGCTATTTGAGAGACCTCGAGACTATGCTCATCGCCGCCTTGGAGGAGCTGGGGGTCAGGGGGGAAACGGTACCGGGGCTGACGGGCGTTTGGGTGGAGGATCGAAAGATCGCGGCCATCGGCGTCCGTGTGTCCATCGGGTGGATCACCTCACACGGCTTCGCACTGAACGTCGACAGCGACCTCTCCTACTACCAGACAATCGTTCCGTGTGGCATCGCGGACCGCTCGCTGACGTCGCTCTCCAGAGAGCTCGGCCGGCCCATCGGAGTCGCAGAGGTCGTCCCCGTCGTCCGCGAATCCTTCGCAAGTGCGTTTGAGCGCGATATTGGTGTTGGCGGGCCAACAAATGAGCCTACCTCAGAGGCGGTCTGAGGTCGTTCAAGGGGCTTATTGTTTTGGAATCCCAAACGCGGATCTCGCCCGTCTTTCCTTGTGTGAGCAAGAAAAACCAATCTGTTTACGGGCTCCGTCGGAGGGGTCGAAACCGGTTTCTACGATCTCGTAACACTATGATTGACAATTGGTTGCGGGATAATACATGTTTTGTCGCGGACGACGCTCTAGGAGCTTGACGCGGGGGAGGAGCCCGCCCATACTGTAAGTGCGTTTCCGATCTGGTACGCTGATTCGATGGCGTTGGTCATCCCTTCATGCGGATTGCGAAACGTGATTCACCGGACGGGACGTCGTAGCGGTGGAAGCGAGTCGGGGATTGGACCTCGGTGAGCCGGCGGAGGAGTCGTTGGTCTCCGCTGAACCCTCCGGAGCTCGGAGGACCCGAAGTTGCTGACCGCGCAACTACGGGAGAAGGGTGTTGCTTTTGCAGGCCTAGAGTGGTGTCCCAGAAGTGTCTCGGCCATTGATCTCGCTGCGCTCGATCGTCTCGCGGTCAACTCGGCGCTCACGACGGGCATGAAGGTCGCTCGGCTCGTGCACCGATTGATCATTCGGGCGGGGCGTGCTCGAAATGATCGAGATAGCGACCGTGCTTGTCGCGCTGCTCTTCCAACCAGACCTGGTATCCGCTCTCGACGAGCCCCCCAGACGCCGTGCCCTCTTTGGCGGCTCGCGTGGCCAGGTGGTTGGCGTACTCGTTCTGCGCGTGGCCGCCGTGGCCGCGAATCCAGCTCAACCGGACTTCGTGTCCTGAGGCGATTCGATCCAGCTCCTTCCAGAGGTCCAGGTTGCCGATCTCACCTCCCTTCCGTCTCCACCCCCGGGCCTTCCACCCCTTCAGCCACTCCTTCATCCCCTTCACGATGTACTGGCTGTCCGAGACGAAGTGGACCCTGCACCGGCGCTTCCGTAGCAGAGTTAGGCCCTCGATCGCGCTTCGAAGGGCCATGCGGTTGTTGGTCGTGTCCGGCTCGGAGACCCAGTAGTCCCGACGCACCCACTCATCACTTGTCCAGTACTCGACGAGACCTCCTGCGCCTCCAGGGTTGGCACGGGTCCTGAACTGGTTGCCGAGGCACGACTCGTCGGCGTAGATGGCGATCTCGGGCTGCTCCGTCATTTGGCTCTTCTTCTCCTGGGTCAATTTCTGCCTGCTGGATGGGTGGCGGCGCTCGCCCTCCGGCGGATCGCGAGAAAGGTAGGGTGCCGAAAGGGGCCGCGGAACGGGTGGCGCCTAAGCTTGACTCGGTTTCCTCCGGTTCTAGATTCCGCCGGCGGTCGGAGGCTACCGACGGCAACACATCTAACTCGGACTTGAGGCTTGTAGCTGGTGGCTCGCACTCATCCACGCGAACCCGTGTACCTGCTCCTCGAGGATGGCCGGCGTTTCGACGGTTTTCGCTTCGGCGCCCCGGGCACCTCACTGGGGGAGGTGGTCTTCAACACCTCCATGACAGGCTACCAGGAGATCCTCACGGATCCGTCGTATTCTGGTCAGCACGTCGTCATGACGTATCCGCTGATCGGCAACTACGGAGTGAACGACCAAGACCGGGAGTCGGATGGCCCAAAGGTCACCGGGTTTGTGGTTCGTGAGCTTCCCCCGCAGCACTCTTCGTGGCGGGCGACGGCTTCGCTGGAGGAATATCTGACGGCCCACGACGTCGTTGGAATCGCAGAGGTCGACACCAGGGCACTGACCCGCCATATCCGATCCGAGGGAGCCATGCGCGGTGCCATCGCGCCGGCGGAGACGGACGAGGAGGCTCTGCTGGAGAGCGTGCTTGCGCATCCACGCATGGAAGGTCTCGATCTGGCCTGTGGCGTATCCACGGACGACCCCTACTTGGTCGAGGCCGTGGGCGAGGAGCGCTTCCACGTTCTCGCCTACGACTTTGGCGTCAAGGCGCACTCGCCGCGGCTTCTGGCCGAGGGGGGCTGCCGTGTGACGGTCATTCCCGCGGAGACGTCGGTGGAGGACATTCTCGCTGAGCGCCCCGACGGGATGTTCGTCTCCAACGGACCGGGGGATCCTTCAGCTGTCGAGAAGGCCGAGGCCGCCATCCTCCGGCTTTCCGAAAACGACACCCCCGTCTTCGGAATCTGCCTTGGCCACCAGCTCATCGCACGGGCCTTCGGCGCTAGGACCTACAAGCTCCCCTTTGGTCATCACGGGGGAAACCACCCGGTCCGCAACCTCGACCAGAATACCGTGGAGATCACGTCCCAGAACCATGGATTCGCGGTGACCTTGGGAGAAGGGGACGACATTCCCGGAGCTCCGGAGCTCCGGCTTACGCACGTCAATCTCTATGACGGAACCGCAGAGGGCGTGGCCCACCGGGAACGGCCCGTGTTTGCGGTCCAGTATCACCCTGAAGCTGCTCCGGGGCCCCACGACAGTCGGTATCTCTTCGATCAGTTCATCGCACTCATGGAGGCCCGGCGCCCGTAGGTCCAAGGGGCACTTGACGTTCCAGGTTCGAGAGCGTTACCGTGGCAGCCCTGCCATCGCTCGGACACTTTTCGCATTGCGGAGGAATGGATGACCAAGGCGGACCTCGTCGAACAGGTCGCGGAAGCCATCGGTCCGGGGATCACCAAGAAGGACTGCGCCCTGGTTGTCGATGGCTTCCTCAACGCCGTAAAGCGGGCATTGGCCAACGGAGAGAACATCGAGATCCGTGGGTTCGGAACGTTCAAGGTGCGAAAGCGGAAGAGTCGGATGGCCCGGAACCCACGGACTGGCGAAGGTGTGGAGGTGCCGTCCAGGAGTGTTCCGGTGTTCAAGCCCTCCAAGCACCTTCGGACGCGCGTCAGTCAGCTCGACGGGCAGCCGGTAGAGTAGCACCGCTGCTCGTCGCGTATCCGGTTCGTCTTGCCTCGAGCCCAATCCAGCGTCGTCTAGGCCCGCTCGCCTTCAGTCGTCCCAACGGACTTAACGCTTCGGTGCCGACGAGCATCTGATTCATGATGGCCGAGGACCGACGCGCCGGGCCACCTACCGACGAAGAGTTGGTTCACCGTGCACAGGCTGGCGACAGTCGGGCGATGGACCTGCTCGTGGATCGGCATCACGGCGTGGTCTTTCGGACGTGCTTGGTAATCATTGGAGAAGAGGATCTTGCAGAGGATGCGAGCCAGGACTGTTTTATCAAGGCGTTCAAAGCCCTGGACCGGTTCCGGGGAGACGCCGCCTTTAGGACGTGGCTCCTGGCCATCGCGGGCAACGAGGCCCGTGGGCTTCTCCGAAAGGTCGGAAGGCGGAAGGAGCGGGGACTCGAGGATGTGGGCGCCATCGCGGCCCCCGGAAACGACCCGTCGACGGAGGTTGCTCTCCGTTCCGAGGCGGCTCGCGTCCGGGAAGCCGTGGACGAGCTCCCCAACAAACAGAGGCTCTCGGTGACGCTGAGAATCGACGATGGCTTGAGCTTTAGGGAGATCGGTGAGATCATCGGTTCTTCAGAGGGCTCGGCTCGAGTGAACTACCATCACGGGATCCGCCGCCTGCGGGAGATGTTGGAGCCATGAAGGACAGCACGTGCGCAGACACAAAGGACCTGTTACCGGGGCTGGTTCGGGGAGAGTTCCTCGACGAGGAGCGCGCCCGGATCGAAGTGCATGTATCCGCTTGTGCGGAGTGCAGTGACGAAGTCGCGCTGCTCCGGCAGATCCGAACGACCACCCCTGAGCCGCCTGCCGGCTTGGCTGCCGAGATCAAGGAAGCGGTGGCCCGCGACAGAGTGCGTACACGGTGGTCGTCGGGCTGGCGGCTCCCGGCTGCCGCGACGGTGGTTCTCGCTTTGGGGACGGCGCTCGTCTGGCAGCGCGCCCGGACCCTGCCTGAGACGGGCCAGCTCGCACAGGAGTCGTTCTTGATGGGTTGGGCCAGCGACGACGCTTTCGTGGCCGGTGCTTCGATGCTAGAACAACTGTCCGAGGAGGATCTGGCTCTCTTGTTGGAGGAGCTCGGAGGATGAAGAGATCGATCGGCCTCTTGATGGCCCTCCTCCTAATGATGGGCGTCGAGGGTGTCGCCGCCCAGCGAAGGGGCCCGCCGCAGCAGCGTCCGGGAGGTGCCCGGCGCGCTCAGATGGAGCAAGTGATCCGGGGCCGCTTCGACGCCATGGTGCGAGAGCGGCTCGGGCTCACCGACGAGCAGCAACAGAGATTTCAGGACGTGTTGGCGGGCTTCCGTGAGCAGCGACTTGAGTTCGTGCAGGACGAGCAGGGCACCCGGAGACAGTTGATGCGTCTCGGGATGGAGGGAGAGCTCACCGAAGAACAGGCCAGGGAGGCTCTCCAGGGGATGATCCGGCTGCGCGAGGAAGAGGTGCGGCTCTTCCGGGAAGAGCAGGAGGCGCTGGTGGGAGTTCTGAGCGCTCGTCAGCTTCTGCACTTCGTCGTCATGCGCGAACAACTGAATCAGAGGATTCAGAGCATTCGCGCGGGCGGAGGTCGTGGCATGGGTCCCCCACCGGGGCGTCGGCCGGGTGCGGGGCTCGGGCCACCGGGAGGCTTCCCACTGGAACGTTGACCGGAGCGGTGGGGTTCCTCTACTCTCCTGAGACTGTTACTAGCTCCTGGGCGCCCGCAATCTGTGGAAATCCGCACCCTGTTCTTCGCCTCCTACAGAGAGCTTCTCGGCACCGGGGAGCTTCATCTCGATCTGCCAGATGGGGCGACGGTATCGGATTTGGTGTCGGCGCTCCGCTCTCGTGGAGGGGCGTTCACGGTTTTGCCCACCGACCCAGCCGTAGCTGTGAATCAGAGCTACGCGGACCCGGCCGAACTCCTCAGTGACGGCGACGAGGTGGCGCTGATCCCTCCAGTGGCGGGGGGCTGACGTGACGTTCGTTGCGGTTGTTCGGGACCCCATCGATCCGGCCCAAGTCCTGGCTCGGGTGGGAGCGGACGAGGATGGAGCCGGTCTCCTGTTCGTCGGTGTCGTACGCGATCACAGTGAGGGCCGCTCGGTGGGGGGTGTGCGCTACGACGCGTACAAGGAGATGGCCGCCCGAGTTCTCACGGAGATCGCGGACGAGGCCGCGAGTGTGCTGGGAACCGATCGCATCGCCGTGGCGCACCGTGTCGGTGACCTGGCGGTGGGTGATGTCAGCGTGGCCATAGCGGTCTCGAGTCCCCACCGTGCCGAGGCCTACGAGAGCTCCCGATTCATCATCGAGGAGATCAAGAAGCGCCTTCCGGTCTGGAAGAAGGAGCTCTATAGCGACGGCGTGGAGGAGTGGGTGGCCGGCACGACTCCTATCGCCCGGTCCCGGAAGGCTGACCGGCCATGATCGATCAGTTCGGCCGCCGGGTGGAGTACCTCCGTATCTCGGTCACCGACAAGTGCAACCTCAGGTGCGTGTACTGTATGCCACTGGAGGGGCTCGACTGGCTCAAGCGCGAGAGCCTTCTCAGCTACGAGGAGATCGCGCACATCGTCCGGGTCATGGCCGGGATGGGCCTCAAGCGGGTTCGCATCACCGGGGGAGAGCCGCTGGTCCGAAAGGACCTCCACAGACTGATTCGCATGGTGTCCGAGATCCCAGAGATCGAAGACATCTCGCTCTCCACCAATGCGGTGCTCCTGGCCGACCAGGGGGAGCTGCTCCGTGATGCCGGCGTGAATCGGGTCAACATCTCGTTGGATTCGCTGAGGGCCGATCGGGTGGACGCGATCGCCCGGCGACCAAACTCTTTCGGCCGCATCATGGCCGGGCTTGAAGCCGCCGAGAACCTCGGCTTCGAGCCGCTCAAGATCAATGTCGTGCTCATCGGTGGCCAGAATGACGACGAGATCGAGTCGTTCGCCCTCATCACGAGGCACAGACCCTGGCACGTGCGCTTCATCGAGCTCATGCCCACGGGGTCCAATCTGGAACTGAGCGCGGACAACTTCGTGTCCTGCCAGGATGCCCTTGCCAGGATCCGGAAGCTGGGGGAGCTGGAGCGTGTGGAGGGTCCTCGAGGGAACGGCCCGGCCACGTATTTTCGCTTCCCGGACGGGCGCGGCACGGTGGGAGTCATCACTCCTATGAGTCACAACTTCTGCGACCGCTGCAACCGTATGCGCCTGACCGCCGATGGCCAGCTCCGCCCGTGTCTCTTCGGGTCTCTCCAGACCAACCTGCGAGACCCGCTTCGCCAGGGATCCGACCTGGTTCCGCTCATCGAAGAAACGCTCCGGATCAAGCCGGAGCGGCATTACCTGATCCAGGGAAGTGACGAGGGGTCGGGAGGTCTCGTGGCCCTCTCCCAGACCGGGGGCTGATGAGCCTGCACAAGATCACGGTCGTGGGTGCGGGTCACGTCGGAGCGACCTGTGCCCAGCGACTGGCAGAAAAAGAGCTCGCCCGCGAAGTCATTCTCATCGACATCGTCGAGGGAATCCCTCAGGGAAAGGGGCTCGATCAGTGGGAGAGTGCCCCCGTCGAAGGCTTCGACTCGCAGATCACCGGTTCCAACGACTACGAGGCGGCCGCCGGGTCGGAAATCTTCATTGTCACGGCCGGAATCGCTCGCAAGCCGGGCATGAGCCGAGACGACCTCCTCAGGACGAACGCCGGCATCGTAGAGTCGGTGTCGCAGGAGATCGCCAGGGTGGCACCCGACTCCATCATCATCATGGTGTCGAATCCCCTCGACGTCATGTCGTACGTGGCGATGCAGACCACGGGTTTCCCCAGGGAGAGGGTGATCGGCATGGCCGGCATCCTGGACACGGCCCGCTATCGCTCCTTCATCGCCATGGAGCTCGACGTGAGCGTCGAAGACATCCAGGCTCTGGTGCTCGGGGGGCACGGCGACACGATGGTGCCGCTGGTCTCCACCACCAACATCTCGGGGATTCCGCTGACACACTTTCTGGGCCGAGATCGCATCGATGCCCTCATCGAGCGTACTCGCAAGGGAGGAGCGGAGATCGTTGGCCACCTGAAGACCGGAAGCGCCTACTATGCTCCGTCGGCGGCGGCCGTTCAGATGGCCGAGGCCATCGTGAAGAACAAGCGACGCATCCTCCCGTGCGCGGCGTATCTCCAGGGCGAGTTCGGCCACGACGGCGTTTTCCTGGGCGTCCCGTGCAAGCTGGGCGAGGGCGGCCTGCAGGAGATCGTCGAAGTGGAGCTCACCGAGGCCGAGGCCGCGGATCTGGCGAGCAGCGTCGATGCCGTCCGGAGCACGATGGAGGCTCTCGCCGGCTGACGCTGGGGGGTCGGTCCGGGGCCGCCGCCCCGTCTCGTCGGCCGGACCCACAGCACCGCCGGCGCTGATCGGTGGGAGACACGATGCGTCGAGTATTCACACTGTACGGTTCATCGGTGGGCAAGAAGGCCACGATGGCCGTATCCGGTCTGGTCCTGGTGGGTTGGCTCTTCGGCCACATGGCCGGAAACTTGAAGGCGTTCCTGGGCACCAACGAAGCCGGGATCTACCACATCGACGAGTACGCGGCGTTTCTCCGGACCATGGGCGAGCCCGTGCTTCCGGAGGGGGTCGGCCTCTGGAGTATCCGGCTCCTCATTCTGGCACTCATCGGCATCCACATCCTCTCCGCGACGCAGCTCTACCTTCAAAGCCGGGCGGCCAGGACGACACGCTACGCCAAAGAGGAGTCCATCTCCTTCAGCTACGCGTCGAGCACGATGCGGTGGGGTGGGGTCATCATCCTTCTCTACATCATCTACCATCTGCTTCATATAACCTTTGGATCGGTCCATCCGGACTTCGAGCACGGCGCCCTGTATCGTAACCTAGTCCTCGGGTTCCAGAGCCCTCTGGTGGTGGGCACGTATACCGTGGCCACCCTGGCTCTCGGGTTTCACCTGTACCATGGACTGTGGAGCATCTTCCAGACCCTGGGCACGAGCCATCCTCGTTACGACCACCTGCGTCGCCCGTTCGCTGCCGCGCTCACCTTCGTCATCGTGGGGGGATTCCTGTCGGTGCCCTTCGCGGCCCTGATGGGAATCCTCCGCTAGGGAGTCGGCAAGGCATGGAACTGAATCCAGGAATCCCGCCCGGCCCCATCGAGCAGAAGTGGAACAAGCACCGCTTCGACATGAAGCTGGTGAACCCGGCCAACAAGCGGAAATACGACGTCATCGTGGTGGGTACGGGGCTGGCCGGTGCGGCGGCGGTCGCCACCATGGCCGAGCTGGGATACCACGTGAAGGCCTTCACGTTTCACGACTCGGCCCGGCGTGCCCACTCCATTGCGGCCCAGGGCGGGATCAACGCATCGAAGAACTACCAGAACGACGGGGACAGTGTCTACCGGCTGTTCTACGACACGGTCAAGGGCGGCGACTTCCGCTCCCGGGAGGCCAACGTCTATCGGCTCGCTCAGGTGAGCGAGAACATCATCGACCAGGCGGTGGCCCAGGGAGTGCCCTTCGCCCGGGAGTACGGGGGACTGTTGGCCAACCGCTCCTTCGGTGGCGCCCAGGTATCCCGCACGTTCTACGCCCGCGGGCAGACTGGACAGCAGCTTCTCCTGGGCGCCTACCAGGCCCTACAGCGGGCCGTGAAGAGCGGCATGGTGCAGATGCACACCCGCCACGAGATGCTCGACGTGGTCGTCGTGGAGGGCGAGGCCCGAGGGATCGTCACCAGGGACTTGGTGAGCGGGAAGGTGGAGTCCCACACGGGAGATGCGGTGGTCCTGGCCACCGGTGGGTACTCGAACGTCTTCTACCTCTCTACCAACGCCAAGGCGTGCAACGTCACGGCCACATGGAGGGCCCACAAGCGCGGCGCGGGGTTCGCAAACCCCTGCTTCACGCAGATCCACCCCACGTGCATTCCGCCCGCCGGGGAGTATCAGTCGAAGCTCACCCTCATGAGCGAGTCTCTCAGAAACGACGGTCGCATCTGGGTCTCACGGATCGAAGGTGACGACCGAGCACCCCGGGACATCCCCGAAGACGAGCGGGATTACTACCTGGAGCGCATGTATCCCAGCTTCGGAAACCTGGTACCGCGCGACGTGGCTTCGCGGCGTGCCAAGGAAATCGTGGACAAGGGCCATGGGGCGGGAGCGCGGAGCAACGGAGTCCTCCTTGATTTCTCCCACGCCATCGAGCGGCTCGGGTGGGAGACCATCGGCGAGCGCTACGGCAACCTCTTCGAGATGTACGAGAACATCACGGGTGAGGACCCGTACCGCGTGCCCATGCGAATCTACCCGGCGCCCCACTATACCATGGGCGGCCTCTGGGTCGACTATGATCTCCAGAGCACGGTCCCGGGGCTGTTCGTCATCGGAGAGGCCAACTTTTCGGACCATGGAGCCAACCGCCTTGGCGCCAGCGCCCTCATGCAGGGCCTCGCCGACGGATACTTCATTCTTCCCATGACCATCGGGAACTACCTGGCCCGGGTCACACAATCCCATGACCTGAGCTCGGACGCCGTCGAGTTCCGAAGCGTCGAGACAGAGGTGCAGCAACGGACGCAGAGGCTCCTGGACGTGGACGGCTCGAGGACGGTGGACGAGTTCCATCAGGAGCTCGGTCACCTCCTGTGGAACCGCTGCGGCATGGAGCGGAATGCCGACGGTCTACGGAAGGCTCTCGACGAGATCCCCGAGATTCGAGAGCGCTTCTGGCGCGACGTGCGCGTGCTCGGGAGCGCCGAGACGCTGAACCAGTCGCTGGAGAAGGCCGGACGGGTGGCCGACTTCCTGGAGTTCGCCGAGACCATGTGTCACGACGCCCTCACCAGGGACGAGTCGTGCGGGGCCCATTATCGCTCGGAGCACACCACGGCAGACGGCGAGGCCCGGCGGGACGACGAGAACTTCACACACGCGGCCGTCTGGGAGTATCGGGGTGAGGGGCACGAGCCCCTCTGCCACACGGAGGTCCTGGAGTTCGAGTACGTTCCGCTGTCGCAGAGGAGCTACAAGTAATGGACTTGACGCTTCACGTCTGGCGCCAAGCGGGCCCCGACCAGACGGGCGCCTTCGAGACACACCATGTGCGGGACGTCGGCCCCGACATGTCCGTTCTGGAGATGCTCGACGAGGTAAATGAAGGCCTCATCAAGGACGGCACCGAGCCCATCGCCTTCGAGCACGACTGCAGGGAAGGGATCTGTGGCATGTGCGGGATGATGATCAACGGAGTGCCGCACGGCCCGAAGACCATGACGACAGCGTGTCAGCTACACACGCGGACGTTCCGAGACGGGGACGACATCTGGATCGAGCCTTGGCGCGCCACGGCGTTTCCGATCATCAAGGACCTGGTTGTGGACCGGTCGCCCTTCGACCGTATCATCGAGGCCGGCGGATACATCTCGATTCGGGCGGGCAGCGCTCCGGACGCCAACGCGCTCCCGATAGAGAAGGACATGGCCGACGACGCCATGGACGCGGCCACCTGCATCGGCTGTGGGGCGTGCGTGGCGGCGTGTCCCAACGCCTCGGCGATGCTCTTCACTGCGTCCAAGATTTCCCATCTGGGACTGCTGCCCCAGGGTCAGCCGGAGAGGGACTCCAGGGTGCTGAGTATGGTCGGGGCCCATGATGCGGAGGGCTTCGGGAACTGCACCAATCACGGCGCCTGTGAAGTGGCGTGCCCCAAGGGGATCAGCGTCAGTTACATCGCCCGCTTGAACCGTGACCTCATCGTCGCCTCGCTGAGGAGTGCACCGGGCGACTGAGCGGTTCGTGGCCGTGTATTTTCCCGCAACCGCGTCTCGAGGCGCCAATGCTCCGATAAGGAGGGCAGCCAAGTGACCTACTCCAGACGTACCCGGAGGATCGCCCGAAGAGTTCTCTCGGTCGCGGTGACGTTCCTGATGACGTCGCTAGCCGCAGCCCCCACGTGGGCCCAGGAGACCAAGGTGCTCACCGCCGACCGTATGCTCGACGTCGAGTCCGGCCGGATCGTGACCGACGCGGTGGTGGTGATCGAGGGTGACCGGATCGCCCGCGTGGGGGGGAGTGTCCCCTCGGGCATAGAGGTGATCGAATTGGGCAATGTCACGCTGATGCCGGGCTTCATGGACATGCACACGCACCTGTCCTTCGACCTTGGCAGCGACTGGGTTTTTCGGCCAGTCACTGAGACCAGCGCCGACGAGGCGCTGCGGGGAGCACGCAATGCGGGGATCACGTTGATGGCGGGCTTCACCACCGTGAGGAACCTAGGCTCCGGCGGTTTCGTTGGGGTGTCCCTCCGAAAGGCCGTCGAGGCCGGGCTCCTCGAGGGGCCCAGGATCGTGCCAGCCTCACATTCGCTAAGCATCACCGGCGGACACTGTGACGTGACGGGCTGGCGACCAGGTGTGCTGGAGACAGGACCGAAGGAGGGGATAGCTGACGGACCCGAGCAGGTGCTGCGCGCTGTACGCTACCAGATCAAGCATGGCGCCCAAGTCATCAAGATCTGCGCGACGGCTGGAGTGCTCTCGTTCGAGGGACCGGTGGGCGCTCAGCAGTTCACCTTCGAAGAGATGAGCGCCATCGTCCAGGAGGCGGCACGCCACGGCCTCAAAGTGGCGGCCCACGCGCACGGTACCGAAGGTATCATCGTGGCGTCGCACGCCGGCGTGGCGTCCGTCGAGCACGGCTCGATCCTCACGGACGAGGCCGTCGAGACGTTGAAGGCCAACGGCACCTACCTCGTTCCGACGACGTACCTGGCCGGCGTGATCGACATGGAGGTGCTACCGCCCCCCATTCGGGCCAAGGCGGAGTACGTGCTTCCGCTCGCCCAGGAGAGCCTAGGACAAGCCATCCGGGCCGGTGTCAAGATTGCCTTTGGTACTGATGCGGCCGTGTTTCCCCACGGGGACAACGCCCGTGAGTTCGCTGCCCTCGTAGATCGGGGGATGAGCCCTCTGGAGGCTCTGAGAGCGGCGACCATCTATGCGGCGGACCTGCTGGGCGTCGAGGACCGAGGGCGTATCGAGCCGGGGCTGCTCGCGGATCTGATCGCTGTACCCGGCAACCCGCTGGAGGATATTACGGTGACCGAAGAGGTGGCCTTCGTCATGATCGGTGGGCGGGTCGCCAAGCGGAGTCACCCTTAGTGTGGTGTCCCAGAAGTGTCTCGGCCATTGATCTCGCTGCGCTCGATCGTCTCGCGGTCAACCCGGCGCTCACGACGAGCATGAAGGTCGCTCGGCTCGAGCACCGATGCATCCGGCCCTGCGGCATTCCTCCTCGTCGGACCACGGCCGTTGGCTGCGGTGCCCGCGTTGCTGTTCCTCGTCGTCGCGCCTGACCCACGCCTAACGGCGCGAGTACCCCGGATCGGCGGCTTGGGCCTCAGCCTCCCGGCGTGCCCGGCTCCGAAAAGACCTGCGGCACCAACACCGGATTCACTTCGACGTCACCGACCCGGATGATCTTGAAGACCCGCCCTTCGTCGTCGAAGTGGACCCGGGCACCCACGTAGTGGTAGCCGTCCACACTGCGGATGTCTTCCCATCCCGTGTGCTCCACGTGGTCGCTGCCCTCCTCCCGATAGTCCACTTGTACGGGCCAGACGCGTCTGTCGACGAAGTAGTAGAAGTAGGTGTCCTGCTGGTCGCCGACATCCTCCCCGAAGGTCACACGGACCGTGTGACGCCCCGACGCATCCTCACCGTCGTAGTGCAGGAAGACCCCCGGATCCATGAGCTTCTGCGGAAGGCGGACCCAGTAGTTCACCTCACCGGAGACGTATCGGACCTCCTGTTGGTCCCGATCACCGGGAGTGAGACGCTGGCCGTTCATGAACGCCCAGTCGGTCCGGCCGTCCCATCCCTGGACGATGAAGTCGTTCCCCTCCCACCGCTCGATACGGGCCGCGAGCACGCCTGGTTGCCAGTCGATGGTGACGTATCTGGGCCGAGTCCTTCGCAGTCGCCCCGAGGAGGCATCGTACATCTCGGTGGTGAGGGTGAAGCGGGCCGAAACGAGGCTCTGTAGGTGCTCCATCCCTCCCAGGGCGTCGATCCAGGCCTCGACGAGTCCCACCGCCCGGGCGTCGCTTCCCGCCGAAGTCTCTTGGGCCAGAGCGCCTCCCAGGGGCGCTCCAAGGAGCGCGACCACGGCGACGAAGGTGGAATGGCAACCGGTTGCACATCGTTGAGCGATCATCCTCGTGCCCCCCTTCGCTTGCACGCCAGGAGCCCGAGGTGATACCGCGGGAGGCATGCCTTGCATCGACTGCGGACGAGTCTCTAACACCAAATCCCCTGTCTTGCTCCCCCCAACGAGGGCCCGTACAGTGCAGTCAGAAACTGGATTCCGACTTAGAGGGCGTCATGCAGCATCGCTCGGGCAGATCGTCGCGACGTTCGTTGATATTCTTGCTCGCCTTGGGCCTCGTGCTCCCCGTGCATGTCGGCGCCCAGGAAGCCGACGTGATCTTCACCGGCGGGCGCGTGTGGACCGGCGACGGCGCGAATCCCTGGACCGAGGCCGTGGCCGTGAGGGGCAACCGCATCGTGGCGGTGGGCTCCGATCAGGACGTCGCCTCCTTCCGGGGGAGCGGCACCCGCGTGATCGAGCTGGACGGCCGCTTCATCTCCCCGGGCTTGATCGACAACCACACCCACTTCAACCGGGCGGGTGAGCTCCTGCTCGGGATCAACCTCCTGGAGGTCTCCGACGAGGAGGGGCTGGTCAGGGAAGTGCGTGGGGCCGCCACGCGTCTCCCCGACGGCGCTTGGATGACCGGGGGAAGCTGGGGGGCGTACGAGCAGTGGGCCCAGAGCTCCACGGGTCGCGGAGAAGACCTGGACAAGCCGGGGACGCTCTTCCGACCCGACCGTAGCGCCATCGACCCCGTCTCACTGCGCAACCCCGCGCTGCTGTGGAACTGGGACCGGTCGCAATACCTGGCGAACCACACGGCGTTGGAGGCGGTTGGGGCCGACTGCACCTGGGAGGGCGTCGAGTGCGAGAACGGCGTGACCACCGGACGCATCGACTCGGAAGTCGCCGGTCGGATCCGCCGGTCCATCCCGCCCAAGACGATGGACCAGCGCCTCCTCGAGGCCCGCGTGGCTTTGGCACGCCTGGCGGAGCACGGCGTCACGACCTTTTTCGACATCACCCCGCCGAGCCAGATGGCGGTCTACCACGCCCTCCGCGAGAGTGGTGAGCTCACCGCACGCGTGAACATGCGGCTGGTCCTGGACACCTGGGACGAGATGCGCGATGCGGGAATCGTGGAAGGGTTCGGCGACGAGTGGATCCGCTATCAGGGCCTCAAGGGGTTCGTCGACGGGATCATGGGCAGCTCGTCGGCGCGATTCGCGGAGCCCTACTTGACCACTGGTGTCCGTGGATCGTGGAGGAACACCAGCAACACCGGGTACGTGACCGACAACGGATCGGGATTCGATCCGGCGGGCAACATGGAGCGGCTGGTCTTCGGCGCGGACTCGGCCGGCTACAACCCGCGGGTTCACGCCATCGGCGACGTGGCCATCGACTCCATCCTGGACATCTTCGAGGAGGTCATCGAGGTGAACGGCCCCCGCGAGGGGCGCCGCTTCGCCATCATCCACAACCAGGTGATCTCGGGGCCCGAGACCGCCCGTCGCGAGGCGGAGATGGGCATCATCGCCGAGATGCAGCCCTACCACACCATCGACGACATGCGCTGGATGGAGGAGCGCATCGGCGAGCGGGGCAGGTGGGCGTATGCCTTCAAGACGCTCGAGGACGCAGGCGTCCTCCTGTCGTTCGGAAGTGACTGGCCGGGCACCAACGCAGCCTGGTACACGTCCAACCCGCTCCAGGGGATGTACGCCGCCGTCACCCGGCAGACCATGGACGGACAGCCCGAGGGTGGCTGGTTCCCGGAGGAGCGCATCAGCGCCGAGTCGGCTCTCAAGGCGTACACGGTGAACAACGCCTGGGTGGCCGGCGAGGAGGACTACAAGGGGCAGATCAAGGTGGGCTACCTGGCCGATCTGGCGGTTCTCGAGGACAACCCGTTGGAGGTGGAGGGTTCCCGGCTGAGGGATCTGCGGGTTCTGATCACGATGGTGGACGGAAAGATCGTTTTCGAGCGGCCCGCGACATGACCGGGCGACTCGTTCGTACCTCTTCTTGAACCTTCACTGGAGAAAGCGGATGACCGATCAAAGTTTGAAGCGGACCCTTGCGCTCATCATGGCGGTTCTCGTCCTGGCGGCCTGCGGGTCGGACAAGGGGCTTGATCCACAAGGCATCGAATTCGTCGACGATCTCCAGATCGACCTCTCCGCCACGACCCTCACCCCCAGCGGCCTGTACTTCCAGGATCTGACGGTCGGTGACGGGGCCGTGGCCGGTCGTTTCTCGCCCGGGGGAAGCACAGGAGCGTGATCGACGCAGAGCATCGTCCGTCCTCCTGGACGATCTCGCAGGTCTTCGGAATGCCATAGGCTTCGTGTCCTGTGGTGGAGCCTCGCTCTCGGTAATTCAGCAGTACAAGCCACCACGATCCCATGGTCACCGTCCTGAACAGTATTCACAGAGCCATATGCACCTTTCAGCACAATAGGTAGTTGACTTGACTTTTCGTCCTGTTTACACTGTTAACCATGTCCACACAAAGAGATCAGATTTTGTCGGAGGCGTGCGACCTCCTCATCATCGGCGGGCTCGAGGGATTGTCCATGCGGAAGCTCGCTAAGCGATTGGGAGTCACGGCGCCTGCGCTCTACCGGCACTACGAGAGCAAGGAGATGGTGCTGGTGGACGTGGTGGGAGAGGCCTTCAAAGTGTTCGCACAGTACCTATATCGGGCCTTGGAGGGTCGCACTCCCATGGAGCGCTTCAGCCTGACCGGGCGCTGGTACCTGGCATACGCCCTCGAGCATCCCCGGTACTACCAGCTCCTGCATACGGCTCACGAGCTCATGGGCCACGGAGCCCTGCCCCACGATGCCACGGACCAGGCGTGTGCCACCGGCCAGTTCATGGTGGACAGGGTTCGCGAGGGTATGGAGTCCGGGATGCTGAAGTCGGGCTCGCCCGAGACCGTAGCGCGAACCATCTGGGCCCACGCTCACGGGCTAGTGTCCATCTATCAACGTGGACTGCTCAGGATCAGCGAGGACGAGTTCTGCCGGCTGTTCCTGGAGTCGAGCTGGCGGCTCATGGAAGGAGTGGCCGAGCCCGAGTTCGCGGCGTCCATGGGTGAGGACGTGCGGGCTTCCCTCGCGGCAGAGGGATCGAGGGACGGGGAGGACGAGGAAGCTCCGGAGACTCCGGCGGGACAGGGGACGGAAGCGGCGTCGACGCCGGCCTGAGGCCGGTGCCAGGCGCTCTCAGCAGCCGGCGAGAGCGTCGGTGATCACGGAACGCTGAACAGAGATCATAGAGCTATGAAGATGCGTGGTTTGGGGGCCTTGGCCCTGGCGGGTTTCTTGATGGGGAGGGGATTGGCGGCGCAAGAGCGGGTGCTCACCCTGGAGCAAGCAGTGGCGACCGCTCTCGAGTAGAGCGAAGACCTTCGAGACGCTCGTATGGGGCTCGAATTGGCGGAAGAGCAAGTGTCCGAAGCCTGGTCGCTCTTGTACCCCAACGTGGACGCTTCTGCGGGCTACCTACGAAACGTGAGTGTGCCTTCAAACTTCCTCCCAGCGGTGATCTTCGATCCGGAGGCCGATCCGTCCGAGCAGATTCCGGTCCGTTTCGGATCCGACAACATCTGGACGACCAGCATCAACGTGGAGCAGCCACTCTTCAAGCCGGGCGTGTTCATCGGGGTAGGGGCGGCCAGCCGCTTCGAGAACTTCGAGCGCGAAAATGTGCGGGGCCGCACTCAGGCCGTGGTCACCCGTGTTCGGATCGCTTACTACAGCCTCCTGCTGGCACAGGAACAGGCACGCCTCGTGGAAAACTCGGTGGAGCGGGTCAGGCAGTCGCTCCGGGAGACCCGGGCGCTCAACGAGGCGGGATTGGCGGCCGACTACGACGTCCTCCGCCTCCAGGTGGAGCTGGCCAACCTGGAGCCCAACCTGCTTCGGGCGCAGAGCTTCGTGTCCGAGTCCAGAAGGGAAGTGGGCATCGAGCTCGGTCTCGAGAACGGGGACGACGTACGGGTGGCGGGCGCGCTGGCGGACATCGACCTGGACGACGCGGCCGCGAATTCGGCTGCGAATCGCCAGCTCCTCGAGTTCTCCTCGTGGATGGATGAGGAAGGAGCCGGTCCGCAGCGCTTGCTGACGATGGCCCAGAGCCAGCGCTCGGACCTCCGCAGCTTCGACCTCATGGAGCAGCTCCGTCATGCGGAGGTGAGGCTGGAACAGGTACAATATCTGCCCGAGATCGTCCTCTTCGGAACCTACGCTATCACAGCCCAGGAAAACGGTAGCCCCGACTTTTTCGGCAAGTCTTCCATGCAGAGGGCCTACTCTCGCCAGGTCGGCGTCCGCGTGACCTGGCCCATCTTCAGCGGCTTCGCGAAGGACGCCCGCATCGACCAGAAGCGGGCCCGCACACCGTCAGGTCCAGGCGCAAAACCGTCTCGCGCGTTCCAGGGCCGAGAGTGAGGTGAAGACCCTTTGGGATCAGGTGGGGGAGGCTCGGGAGCGTGCGGACGCCCAGCGCCTGGCAGTGAAGCAGGCCCAAAGAGGATTCGAGATCGCGAGCGCGCAATACAGGGAGGGCCTCGGGAGCCAGCTGGAGCTGACCGATTCCGAGGTGGCCCTCCGTCAGAGCGAGTTCAACTACGCGCAGGCTGTTTACGACTTTCTCGTGGCACAGGCGAACCTGGATCAGGCCGTGGGATACGTTCCCATGGTGGACTCGGATCGCGTCGTGGGCCGCGTTCAGTGATGAGGGAGGCACGAGTAGCGATGACGATACAAGCTCGGCTCAGAGGAGGCCTGTCGATGGCGCTCCTCGCTGGGGTGGCTTCGTGCGGTGGTGATGCCGAGGCCGTTGCCGGCGGGCACGACGGGGTGCTCGTCGAGGGGACGGCCCGGGTCATCAACGTGGAGACCACCACCGTCGAGAGACAGGAGTTCGTGGAGCTCATTCGCCTTACGGGCATCGTCCTGGCCGATCAGGACGTGACGATCTCCGCACAGGAGTCGGGGGTCATCCGCCGCATTCTGGTGGACAAGGGCAGCGCCGTGAGGGCGGGCCAGCCGCTCTTCCAGATTGACGACGACATCCTCAAGAGCCAGGTGCAAGAGGCCGCGGCCCAGGCGGCCCTGGGGAGCGAGACCTGGGAGCGCCGCAAGCGTCTCTATGAGGAGGATCAGGTAGGCTCCGAGCTGGCGTATCTGGAGGCGAAGTACAACGCGGCGCAGACGGCGGCCCGCCTGTCGATGCTGGAAACCCGTCTGGGGCATACGGTGATCCGAGCACCGATCTCCGGTGTGCTCGAAACGCGCATCGTCGAGGTAGGGACCATGGTGAACGCCGGAACGGATGTGGCACGCGTGGTCTCACTCGACCCGATCAAGGTGGCTGCGGGCGTGCCGGAGCGATACGCCGCGGACGTTGTGGTGGGTGCTTCGGCAACGGTCCTCTTCGACGTCCTTGAGATCTCCATCGAAGGCACCATCAGCTACGTGGGCGCCACGGTCAATCCGAGGAATCGTACCTTCCCCATCGAGCTCGAGATGGCCAATCCGGACGGAGTGATCAAGCCGGAGATGGTGGCGAAGGTCTCCGTGGTCCGTAGGACCCTGGCCGACGCTCTGGCGATCCCCCAGGAAGCACTGGTGCGGGTCGAAGACGGATATGTGGCCTTTGTGGTGGAGGGCACTGGCCAGGAGACCGTGGTTGCCTCCAGGAGCGTCGAGATCGGGCCCAGCCAGCAGAACAGGGTGGTCATCGAGAGCGGGCTGGAGCCTGGGGACCGGCTCATCGTGGTGGGCCAGCACCAGGTCTCTGCAGGCGACCGCGCAAGCGTGGTCGGGACGAGGTGAGGACCAGAGAGACATGATCAAGCCTACGGACGGACATAAGGACGACGACGTGGACGAGCGGCAGGACATCGGGTTCCTGGCCCGCTTCAAGGAGTTCCGGGCGACGAGCACGGCCGTGGACCACCACACCAGCGTGCTGGTGCTCTTCGCGTTCATCACGATCGCCGGGCTGCTCGCGTACCGGGCTATTCCGAGGGAGTCGTTCCCTGAGATCGAGATCCCCATGATCGCGGTGAACACGATCTACGTGGGGGTGTCTCCGGCCGACATCGAGAGTCTGGTGACTCGTCCCCTGGAGGACGAGCTGTCCACGATCTCCGACATCAAGGAGCTCACTTCGACGTCGGTGGAGGGCTACTCCAGCATCATCGCCGAGTTCGAGACCACGGTGAACCTGGAGGAGGCGCTCCAGAAGGTCCGCGAGAAGGTGGACCTGGCCAAGCCGGACCTGCCGGTGGAAGCCGAGGACCCATCGATCATGGAATTCGACTTCTCCGCGTTCCCCGTCATGCAGGTGAACCTCTCCGGGGAGTACGGCGTCGTCCGGCTCAAAGAGATCGCGGAGGAGCTTCAGGACCGTCTGGAGCAGATCCCGTCGGTCCTGCGGGCGGAGGTTCGCGGCGGACTGGAGAGAGAGGTGAAGGTGGACGTCCACCTCGACCGCCTCCAGTTCTACGGGCTGGCGATCATGGACGTCATCCGCGATGAGAACGTCAACATTCCCGGTGGCTCAATCGATGTGGGCACCTTCAAGTACCTGGTCCGGGTGGATGGCGAGTTCGACGACCCGGCGGTCATCGAAGACATCGTGGTGATGACCAAGGCCGACCGGCCCATCTACGTCCGCGACATCGCCAACGTGGAGTTCGGCTTCAAGGAGCGTGACAGCTACGCGCGTCTGGACCAGTCGCCGGTGGTGACCCTGGACGTGGTGAAGCGCTCGGGCCGGAACATCATCGAGACGGTCGAGCTCGTGAAGGAAGTCATCCGCGAGATGGAGCCGGAGCTGCCTCCAACGACCGTCGTGAAGATCACCTCCGATCAGTCGATACAGATCGCCGACATGGTGAGCAGTCTCGAGAACAACATCATCTCGGGCCTCATCCTCATCATCGTGGTGCTGCTCTTCTTCCTCGGAGCCGGCACCTCGGTCTTCGTGGCCATCTCGATCCCAACCTCGATGCTGCTCTCGTTCGTCATCCTACAGCTGACGGGCACGACGCTGAACATCGTGGTCCTGTTCTCCTTGATCCTGGCGCTGGGCATGCTGGTGGACAACGCCATCGTGATCGTGGAGAACATCTACCGATACGTGGAGGAAGGCTGGGACCGCCGGGTGGCGGCGAAGAAGGCCACGGGGGAGGTGGCCATGCCTGTCATCGCGGCAACGCTGACCACCCTGGCGGCCTTTGCGCCGCTCCTGTTCTGGCCGGGACAGGTGGGCGAGTTCATGAAGTTCTTGCCCTCGACCCTGATCATCGCGCTGTCGAGCTCGCTGTTCGTGGCACTGGTGATCATTCCGGCTCTGTGCGCCATGTTCCTACGCCTCGAGGACGATCCGGCGCCGCCCCTCAGGCCTGCGGCGCGCTGGACGTTCATCGGTGCGGCCGCGTTGCTCTTCCTGATCTTTGCGGCGAACAACGTGCTCACGGCCGTCCTCCTCACCGCCACGGTGGCGCTCCTCTGGGCCCTCAACCACTATGTCATCGCCGGAATAGCGAGCCGGTTCCAGCACTCCTTAATGCCCCGTATAATCAGGACATACGAGGGGCGGCTGCGTTGGGCCCTGGACCACAGGGCCGTAGTGCTCCTCGGCTCGGGGGCGGGCCTGGTGGTGACGCTCATGCTCTTCGGCCGCTTCAACGCTGGGGTGGAGTACTTCCCAGAGGACATACCGCCCAAGGAGATCCTGGTGGACATCGATCTCCCGGTGGGGAGTCGCGCCGAGGCCACCGACGCCATCGCCCGGTGGCTGGAATCCGAGATCCTGACTATACCAGGCATCTCCGACGCCAAGTCCGTGGTGGCCACCGTGGGCGGCTCGGGCGGAGCGGCTCTCATGGGAGGCGGAGCTTCAGGTCCCGACGCCGGTCGCGTGACGGTCAGCATGGTGGAGTTCGCAGACCAGGAGTACGACCCCTTCGACCTTCTGGGTGCCTTGCAGGCGTCTCTCGGGACGGACATCGCCGGAGCCGAAATCACCGTCGACCAGATGCAAGAGGGTCCGTCCCAGGGCGCCCCGGTGAATATCGAGATCATCGGAGAAGACGCCGGAACCCTCAAGGAGTTGTCCGACAGGGTTCTGGCGATCCTGGAAGACGATCCGGTCTACGCCAAGCTGGTGGGCTTGGAGGGTGACCTGGACGAGGCCCGACCCGAGCTCTCCGTCTCGGTGGACCGTGAAAAGGCCGCCCTCTACGGCGTCTCGAGCCGTGACGTGGGGATTGCCATCCGTGGAGCGATCCAGGGAATCGAGGCGGCGAAGTACCGTACCGGCAACGACGAGTACGACATCGTGGTCCGTCTGGCCGAGGAATACCGCGGCGAGCTCGAGGCCTTGCGTGGCCTGACGGTCATGAACGAGGACACACAGATCCCCCTTCTGTCGGTGGCGAAATGGGAGGTAGCAGACGGCTACGGCAGCATCCGTCGGAAGGACCAAACGCGCATGGCCACCATCAGCTCCGACGTGAGAGGCGGCCTGAACAGCAACGCAGTCCTGGCCGAGGTGCAGCAGGTCTTGGCCGACTTTGCCGCCAACGAACTGCCCGTGGGCTACCGGGTGCAATACACCGGCCAGTCACAGGATCAAGACGAGGCCGCCGCGTTCCTCAAGAGCGCGTTCCTCGGAGCGGTGATGCTCATCGGGCTGATTCTGGTGACCCAGTTCAACTCGGTGGTCAAGCCGGTGATCATCCTCACGTCGGTCTTCATGTCGACGGCCGGCGTTTTTCTGGGGCTCATGATCTTCCGGATGCCGTTCGGCATCATCATGACTGGAGTGGGGATTATCTCTTTAGCCGGGATCGTGGTGAACAACGCCATCATCCTCATCGACTACATCGACATTCTACGTACCAGGGACGGCATGGACCGGCGCGAGGCGCTGGTCCGGGGTGGTCATGTGCGGTTCCGGCCGGTGGTGCTGACCGCTGTCACCACAGCTTTAGGCCTGATCCCCCTGGCCATCGGGCTCAACTTCGATTTCTTCAGGCTCTACACGAGCCTCGAGCCGGAGCTCTACTGGGGCGGTGAGCAAGCCGCCTGATGGGGCCCCATGGCCATCGCGGTCATCCTGTTCGCCACGTTCCTCACGCTGATTCTCGTGCCGGTGCTCTACTCCGTCATCGACGACCTCACCGACTTCTTCAAGCGGCATTACACGCACGTGGAAGAAGTCGAGGTGGAAGAGGACGAGTCCGAGGTCCTAGAGGATGCCGTCGACGGTGAATGGGCACCGGTCAGCCCGGGCGGACCCGTCGCGGAGCCGCGGCCGGCGACGGTGCGCTCGCAGCGGGTCCCCGATCCGCTGGGACCCACAGGCGGACTCACGCCTCAGCCCGAGTAGGGGGGTGGCGCGGGTCGGGTCGTGGGCTCAGCTTGCCCCGTGAGTTGGTGATCGAGGGGCGGCAACCCTCGCCCGGCGCCTGGATGTGGTGCAGGGGGTCCGAAGAGCCCCACGGGGAAGCGCGTGGTAGTCGATAGACTGGGAGCGGGATGAGCCACAGAAAGGTGGGACACCCGATCCGACCGATGAGTGCGGCGTCGAGAATCCTCCGGGGTATCGCTCTCAAACTCGTCGCGCTCCTCGTGATCGCCCTCCAGCCTTCACCCGGTTGGGCTCAGGAGCCCGACGATCCTTCAGGGGCTCGTCATCGGCGGCCCTCCGAGTCTTCTTCGACTGCCGGGGCCGCAACTGCGATTTTCGCTACTACCGTACCGAGATCGACTGGGTTAATTGGGTCCGGGACCGGACCCTGGCTCAGGTCCACCTGATCATGACCAGCCAGCGAATCGCGAACGAGTATGGGTTGGACTTCGTCGGGCTCGAGGACCTGGCGGAACTGGACGATCGGCTCACGTACATGTCCCTCGGCACCGACACGTCGGAGGAGGTACGGGTCGCTGAGCATGCGGTGCGGCTCGAGGGGTTGGGTCCGATTCGGGAGCACTGGGTCGGGCGAGCGACCGACACCGCCGATCTGTTGGAATCGCTGGCCGCAGAAGCCGACGTGGGGGTGCCGGTGTGACGGCTGTCCCGAGGCCTTCCGCAATGGACTTGGCGTCTGGCGTCGGCGTGGGCCTGGTGCTGATTCCCCAGGCTATGGCATACGCGGAGCTGGCCGGCCTTCCCAGTCGGCACGGGCTCTTCGCGGCCGCGGTGGCGCCCATTGCCGCAGGGTTCTTCGCTTCGTCGCCCTACCTCCAGACCGGTCCCGTGGCTGTGACGGCTCTACTCACGTTGGGTGCGCTCATCCCTCTGGCCGGGCCGGGCTCTTCGGAGTACGTCCGCCTGGCGGCGCTTCTGGCCCTGGTAGTGGGGATCGCCCGCGTCATAGTAGGCGTTTTCAAGGGCGGGTGGATCTCCTACATGATGTCCAGGCCCATGCTAGACGGCTTCACCGCCGGGGCGGCGATCCTGATCATCAGCTCGCAGCTTCCTGGGGCGGCCGGCGTCCTAGCCCCGAGTGACGGAGTGCTTCAGCGGGCGTTCTGGACGCTTGCCCATCCGGGTTCCTGGGAGGCCGCCGCCACCGTCCTCTCGGCGGCGACCGTGACCGTGATTCTCCTGGGACATCGCATTCATCCTTTGGTGCCCGGAGTCCTCATCGCCACGGTCGTGGGTTTGACGTTTTCCATCGTAACCGGGTATACAGGTCCCCGAGTAGGGGATATCCGGGTGGGCCTTCCACCCCTCGGTCTCGACCTCCCGTGGAGGAGCCTACCGGTCCTCGTTCTCCCCGGATTCGTGATCGCCTTGGTAGGCTTTGCCGAGGCGGCGTCCATCGCCCGGGTCTACGCCACGCACGAACGCATGCCCTGGAGTCCGGACCGGGAGTTTGTCAGCCAGGGGGCCGCCAACGTGGCGGCCGGCCTCTTCGGCGGGTTCCCCGTCGGAGGGTCCTTTTCCCGAACCAGCCTGAACTACCTCTCCGGAGCCCGCACGCGCTGGAGCGGCGCAGTCACCGGACTCACGGTTCTCGTCTTACTGCCCTTCGCGCAGATTCTCGCTCCGCTGCCGAGGGCGATCTTGAGCGCTATCGTCATCGCGGCGGTAGTTCCCCTCGTTCGTGTGCGGCCCTTCGCCTCCCTGTGGAGCATGTCACACCCGCAGGCGGCCGTTGGGTGGATCACGTTCCTGCTCACCCTGTGGCTGGCGCCGCACATCGAGCAGGCAGTGGTGCTGGGCATCCTGTCGGCGGTGTCGGTTCACATCTGGCGGGAGCTAAAGCCCGGCGTCGAATCCTGGACGGACGCCCGGGGGGTGCATCTGAAGCCGAAGGGGGTGCTGTGGTTCGGGTCGGCAGCATACCTGGAGCAGATGGCTGCGGAGGGGGTGGCCCAGGCTCGCGAGGCCACCAGGCTGACCCTGCACTTGGAAGGACTTGGCCGCATCGACTTCACGGGAGCCCTCGTGTTGAGGGAGCTGATGGACGAGGCGCGGGACGGCGGTCTGGAGGTAGAGTTGAATGGTGTGCCCGAGCATGCGGAGCGCATCCTCAATGGGGTCCTCGACTGGCATCCGTCGGAGGCTGCCGAGGAATGAGCGGTCACGCCACGGGGTCCGGAGAGGGTCCCATGTCAAAGTCCACGCTGCGCCGGACGATCGTCGGGGTGGCATGGGGCGGCGGTCTGTTCGCCGCTCTCAGTATCTACCGATCTCTCGCCAGTGGCGGCCCGTTTCTTCAGCATCTGAATCCCATTGCGGTGATGACGGTCATCGGGGCCACCGTGGGCGGCCTCATCGGTCCGATGATCGGCGCGACCGTGGCCCGGCGGCGGAATCGGTGACCAGGAGACGCTGGTCATGAACTTCGACGCCTTCGACAGCCTCACCTTCGACTGCTACGGGACTCTCATCGACTGGGAGTCGGGTATTATCTCGGCCTTGCGGCCCATCCTCGTCAGTCACGGCCTGACCGTGGAAGACGAGGAGGTCCTGACGATCTTCGGCAGGATTGAGTCTGCGGTGGAGGCGGAGGAGTACCGCCCATATCGAGAGATTCTGGCGGAAGTGGTCGACGATTTCGGAGAGGCCCTGGGCTTCAAGCCGTCGGTGGAGGAGCGCGAGTCTCTGGCAGAGTCGATCAGCGAGTGGCCTCTCTTCGAGGACACCGTGGACGCCCTCCAGGCGCTCAAGAGTCGTTACCGTCTGGCCGTGATCTCGAATATCGACGACGACCTCTTCGCGCACAGCGCTCAGAGGCTGGAAATCGAGTTCGATGAGGTGGTGACGGCCCAGCAGGTCGGCTCCTACAAGCCGTCGCCCGAGAACTTCTCGGCGGCTTTCGAGCGACTGGGCCACGGCCCGGACGGGATCCTGCACGTGGCTCAGAGCCTCTATCACGACATCGGTCCCGCACGTGAGCTGGGACTGTCGTGTGTGTGGGTGAATCGTCGGGTGGGCAAGACGGGCTCCGGCGCCACTGCAGCGGCCAAAGCCGAGCCAGACCTGGAGGTGCCCGACCTCGAAACCCTCACCATGCTCATGGGTCTCGGTTGAGCGGCCGCGGGCTTACGAACGGGACGAGCGACGGGTGAGCTTCGACTCCATGAGAGTGCCCTCGGGTGCTGAGGAGGCCGGCGGCCACGGGGGCTTCATCGCCGCCTATCTCCTCGCCACGCCGGCCTTCGTCCTTGCCGACGTAGCCTTCGACATGCCGTTTCGCGTTGCGGCTCTGGAGGACTCGAATCTCCGCTTCTTGTATTATGGCGGAGCGATGCTGTGCGGAGCCCTCTCCTACGCCCGCCCGTCGGCCGCCCCTTGGGTCGGAATAGGGGAGAGCGCCACGAACCTTCTCCTGCTGATGCTCTCCATCCTCTTGCCGATCTGGAACATGCCGGATGCGATCTTGAGCGGGGGACCGCTGGAGGGACCGTTCGACCAGATGTCCCTGATCAATGTGGTGGTGTCGGGCTCGGTCCTCCTCTACGGCTTCTATCGATATGAGGCGGCGGCGCTGAGTGGCGGCGGGCCAGAAACACGCCGCTGGGGTACCTAGGGGGCCCTGAACAAATGACCAAGTGGGGTTCGGCCTCGGAGTACCTCCTGGGCCTCTCCGCGGACTCCGAGGCGTTGGGGGAGGGGGCGAGAGCCCGATTCGCCTCCCTGTCAACCGAGCAGCTGGGCTGGCGACCCGCTCCCGCCTCGTGGAGCATCGGCGAGTGCCTGGAGCATCTCGTGACCATGAACCGTCTCTATATGGGGCGGATCGACCGACTCTTCTCCGGCGCGATCGCGAAGGCCACCCCCGATGCGGGGTTTCGAGGAGGCACTGTAGCCGCCCGGTTCATCGCGGCGATGGGTCCCGATTCGGCCCGGAAGTTCAAGGCCCCGAGCGTGTTCAAGCCTTCCGCACCCGGTGCCGGCGGCGACCTGGACCCGGGGATCGTGGAGCGCTTCATCGAGCAGCAGGCGCATATGAAATCGGTGATGGAACGATGCCGGGGGGTGGATCTCAGACGAGCGAAAGTACGGTCCCCGGTCAGCGGGCTCATCCGTTTCCGCCTCGGCGACGTCCTTCGACTTCTGGTGGAGCACGGTAAGCGGCACCTGAACCAGGCGGAGGCCGTCCTGGCGTCCGACGGTTTCCCTTCTAGCTGAGCGACAGAGATGGCCTGGATTCACCTGACTCCCCTTTCCGAGGCCACGGGAATCCTGAAGCGGCAGTACGATGCGGCGGTGAAGCGGGCGGGACGTGTGTGGAACATCATTCGCATCATGAGCCCCAACCCGCCGACCTTGGACGCCAGCATGGAGCTCTACGCGGCGGTCATGAAGGGACCGTCACCGCTGTCGCGTGTCCAACGGGAGATGCTCGCCACCGTGGTCTCGGCCGAGCTCGACTGTCACTACTGAACGCTTGCGCACGCGCACGACCTCCGGGAAGAGGTCCGGGACATGTTCGACACCGACGAGGAGGCCGATGCCTTCGTGCACGCCGTGGCCAGGGACTGGGCCAGCGCGCCGCTCTCCGAGGTCGACCGGGCGCTCTGCGCACACGCCGTCCGGCTGACACACGAGCAGGGGACCGTCACGCCTGCGCATCTGGATCACCTTCGATCCCTGGGCTTCGACGACGTGGCCATCCACGACGCCACCCAGGTCGTGGCCTACTTCAACTACATCACGCGGATCGCGGATGGATTGGGGATCGATCCGGAAGACTTCATCCGGCCCTGGGGGAGTGAAGCCTGACCGTAGGGCCGTGGCTAGAAGGATCTCCAGGGTCGGGCACCGTCCTCCCACACCACATGGCCGAAGACGTTGTCGGCGAAGTGTCCGACTGCGGCCGTAGTATCGGGGTGCTCCAGGTCACGGAGGACGCCCTCCCCCCGGTTGCCGTCCCGTTTCGTGGTCGTCCACCCCACGTGATCCAGGTGGAGGTGCGTGAAGACCACATCCATGACGTCGGCGGGGTCTACTCCCGTGGACGCGAGACTCCCGAGAAAAGCCCCTCCACTGAAGGGTCCGAAGCTCGGAAAGTCGATCTCGACCGGCCCGATATCCGTGTCGACCACGATCTTTCGCTCGGGGAGCTCGATGAGAAACCCGCCGATGCTGGTCACAAGCTCGCCCGAGTCGCTCAGGGCATCCCGGTGTCGCGCCCATCCCTCGTCGTCGGAGGCGGGGAAGGAGGCGGTGGGCTTGGTGCGGCCTCCCCCGTCCGCCAGGAACGAGATGGTAGCATCTCCCGGCACCTTGCTCGACACGCCTGCGAAGTGAGCCATGACGTTCCCCCCCCCCCGCTGTCTCGAACGACAACCCAAGCTGCTCGGCGGCACCAAGCGGGCATTAGGGGCTTGTGCTAGTTTGCGGGTAGACAAGACGAGCTCGACGATCGGAGAGCATCAATGAAGGATTGTTCTCCTTCCGAGGGGATGCCGAAGAGGGACACGGCCACTGACGTCGCCGGCGACGTGGGAGCGGATGGCCCGATGACTTTCGATCCCCTGACCCCCGGCAGGGCGTGACCGAGCGGGAGAACAGTGCCCGCCTCGAAGCGCTCAACGCAGAGGTTGTCGCGTGCACCCGGTGCCCCCGTCTTATCCGGTGGTGCCATGAGGTGGCCAGAGACAAGCGGGCAGCCTACGCGGATGAGGAGTATTGGGGCCGCCCCGTTCCGTCCTTCGGCGATCCCGAGGCCAGGGTCCTCATCGTGGGGCTGGCACCGGGGGCACACGGCGCCAATCGAACGGGTCGAATGTTCACCGGAGACCGCTCGGGAGATTGGCTGTACCGGGCTCTCCACCGGGCCGGCTTTGCCAGCCACCCCGAGGGTCGCACGGCCAACGACGGCCTCACGCTGTCGGGGGCGTACATCACCGCCGCCGTACGCTGCGCGCCGCCGGACAACCGCCCGACGCCGGACGAGCGTGACTCCTGTCGCCCTTTTCTGGAGCGGGAGCTGGACGTCCTCGGCGCCGCAAGGGTGATCGTGACCCTGGGCGGATTCGCCTTCAACCAGGTGCTACGCCTCCTCGGGGCTCGCGGCCTGCCCGTCCCGCGTCCCCGGCCCAGGTTCACTCACGGCGTGGAGGTGAGCCTCGGTGACATCACGGTGCTGGGCTCGTACCATCCGAGCCAGCAAAACACCTTTACCGGAAAGCTCACGGAGCCGATGTTCGACGCGGTCTGGGAGCGGGCATGCCGACTCTCGAGCCCTACACAGGCAGATGGAGAGCACCAGGATGTCTGAGCGCATGAACCGTCGTCAGTTCGTTCAGACGGCGACCCTCGGGATAGCGGCCGGCGCGGCCGCACCGGCTGCCGCCCAAGAGATGAGCCAGCCCCAATCCGGAGTCGAGGCCCCGTTCGTCCACATACCCCGGCTCATCCGTCCCGTGGTCGTCTCCGATGTCAGCGGCATCCGATACCGGAATGGCGGCCGGCAGAGCAGCGTCGAGAGGGCCTTCGATGGGATCACCCGAGGTGAGGACGTGCTGGACGCGCTCATCGCCGGGGTCAACATCCCGGAGCTAGACCCCGAGGAGTCCGGCATCGGATACGGGGGGCTTCCGAACGCCGACGGCGTGGTGCAGTTAGACTCCTGCTGCATGCATGGGCTCAAGAAATAGGCCGGCGGCGTGACAGCGCTGGAGGGCGTCCGTACCCCGTCCATCGTGGCCAAGGCGGTGATGGAGCTGACGGATCACCACCTCCTGGCAGGGCACGGAGCGCGGCAGTTCGCACGGCAGATCGGGCTTACCGTGGAGGACGACTTGAATACTGAGAAGTCCCGGTCCCTGTGGCTGAACTGGAAGCGGCGTGTCGATCCGTCGCACTTCCTGGACCCCACCCAGCGGCGCTTACGCGGTGGAGGGGCCGGAGGTGGAGGTGGGGCCGCGGGAGGATCCGCGTCCGAGGGCGGAACCCGGTCCGACGGACCCGGCTGGTCGTGGGAGGAAGAGAGGGCCCGCTCTCGCGCCTTCTACGAGGCCGGGCTGCAGATGGTCCGTGAGGGACTCATCTCCCAGGACAGCTTCTGGGGTACCACCAACTCGAACGGGATCTCACCCCAGGGCGAGATCTGTGGGGTCACGACCACGTCGGGCCTTTCGTGGAAGATTCCAGGGCGGGTCGGCGACTCACCCATCCTCGGCGCCGGGCTCTACGTGGACGGCAACGTCGGGGCCGCCGGATCCACAGGACGTGGTGAGGCCAACCTGTTCAATTTGGCGTCCTTCCTGATCGTGAAGAGCATGAGGAGGGGGATGGGACCCAAGGACGCAGGCATGGTGGCTCTGAGGCGCATCCAGGAGAACACGGTCGAAGAGCGGCTCTTGAACATCCGCGGCCTACCGGCCTTCGACGTGCGCTTCTTCATCCTCAACAAGAAGGGCGAGTACGCCGGCGTGGCCATGTACGGGGCTCGTGAGAGCAACTACGCCATCTGCACGGAGAACGGGCCAGAGGAGCTGCCGTTGGAGGGTCTGCTCGAGGGATCGCCGACCGATCCGTAGCTTGCTGAATCATCGGTCCGTTCCCCCTTGGCCGGCGAGCTCGGCCTGGTCAGTCCCGCGTCGCGTCGCCTCCGGGCCCCTTGAGAAGGGTGCCCACCTCCTCGGAGGTGCGCCCCTTGGCCACGACGGTCACCGGAAGGCGTTGCATGTGCCGGTCGCGGGCGTCCTCCGGGGTCAGCTCCTCGTCGATGATTCGAGCCAGCTCCTCCTCGCGCTTCCACATGAACTCGAGCGCCTTTAGCTCGAGCTCCATAATGCGTCTCTCCACACTGTCGTTGAGCGCGATCTCCAGGGCGATGGATTTAGTCTTGCCCATTCCCCACAGCGACTTCCTCTCCCTGTTGACTCGCATCTCGAAGGCCTCGGGGGACCCCTCGCTCTCGATGATGGGGGCCGCGTCCTTGATGGTGGCCTCTCCGGTGCCCGCGATGTGCTGGTACGCCAGCACACGACGGAGTACATTCTGCGCCTCGGGGCCGCCGATGGTATAAACTTTCTCGGGCGTCCACGGGTCGCACCGGGGGCAAGGCACTTCAACCGTTGTGTTTCCCGACTCCGGATCGATGTTCGGGTAGACCCACCAGGAGAGGTCGTAGCGGAGGGCCTTCAGGGAGCTGTTGCAGTAGGGGCGTCGATGCTGCCGTGCCAGGCCGCCCAGCCGAACCGGCGCCAGCGGAGGATGTTTACGGCAGGTGCGTCATCCCAGCCGATATTCAGGTCCTCGTCTCCCAGCCCCACTATGTCCGAGAGGTAGGCCATGGCCCCGAACGTGTAGGCGGTCATCTGGAAGCGGGTGCTCCGGAAGCGGGTGCGACGCGCGTTCAGCTCCCGGCCGTATCTCCACGAGGTCTGCTCGGCCAATCCGGCCTTGCCCCACCCGGATCAGGAACAGCTCACCAGCCGATAGCAGGACGATGGTGTCCGTCTCGGCGACCAGTCGCGACTTGTCGCGAACCATCCGCTCGAGCTGGTGGAGGGCTTCCCATCGCTTCTCGATGGGGCAGAGGTTCCAGCGGTAACAGCCTTGACAGACGACCCAGAGACGGCCTCGTCCGGGATCGAACGCCAGGCGGCGCCCGGGAGGCAGGCGCCCGAACCCTCCCGCTCCAAGACCCCCGGGATGGCCGATCCGTTCCCTGACGGGATGTGCATGCTCCCTCACCAAAGAGGCTTCTCTGGCGCCCGCCTCTGCGACGGATCATCATTCGGGATGGACGATCCTGCATCAGAGATGAGCTTGGCCGGCTCCGAAGTCGCTGCGGCCGTTGAGCGTCTAGCGGTCGCCAGGATCGGACGGGCGCTTCCTCCCCTGGCGGTGCTCGCCGCCTACGGGCTGATCGAGAGCAAGAGGTTCGGCCTCGGCAGCGCCGACTATCTCCTCGTCTTCATCGGGGCCCTGGTGTCGGCCGGTTCCATGCTGGCGTATGGCACCGAGGCCGTGCAGCGGGTGATGGACAAGAGGAGCCCTTGGGCCGGCCTGATCTCCGTGGGGAGCTTCGTCCCCTATCTCTTCGGGGGCTACCTCATCGTGACGCGGGGCCAACAGCTGGTCCAAACGGCGGGCGAGCTGGGCGCCGGAGGTTTGGCCGCGACGTTGGTACTGATCCTGCTTGCTATACTTTGCATCCGGGCTCAGTGGAAGCTCACGGAGGTCCACCTTCTTGCCCGAGAGATGGCCGGGCTGACGAACGTCCAACCTCAGTAGGATCTTGCAGAAGATCATCGTGAGAACCAGTGGCTGAGGGAGAACCCCTAGGCCCCCCCGAGGGTCTGAGGAGTCGAGTCCGGGAGTCCCTCGAGGGGTGGCCACAACGAAGGGTTGGGCAGGCAGGCGTTGGGCTCCTCGTCGTCATTGCAGTCTTGGACCTGTTCGTGGGCCCAACCTTCTCGCTTCTTCCTTTGTATGCGGGACCTGTCGCCCTGGTAGCATGGCTGGCCCGTCCGGGGGTCGCCTACGCCCTTGCCGTGCTGGCCGCCCTCACTCTCACTGGTGTGCCGCTTCTCGCCGATGGAGCGGTTGATTCAGGGCCGATCCTCTGGAACGTCGCGTCCGTGGCCCTCATGCTACTGCTGGTGGGGGGGCTCACCGCCACACGCCTGAAGGAGGAGGCCAGCTTCGCCGCGACAGACACGCTCACGAAGCTGATGAACCGCGGCTCCTTCATCGCCAGGCTCGACGCCGAGCTGGCCCGGTCTTCCAGGTACGGACGAGCCTTCACCCTGGCCTACATCGACCTGGATCACTTCAAGGCGGTCAACGACCTGGAGGGGCACGACGCTGGGGACGAGCTGCTGGGCAGGGTCGCGGATACGCTGCGATCCAGCACGCGGCAGACCGACGTCCTCGGCCGTCTCGGGGGAGACGAGTTCGCCGCCCTCCTCCCGGAAACGACCGTGGGATCGGCGGGGTCCGTCCTGCAGAAGCTCCAGGATAGCCTGGCCGAGTCCATGAAGAAGGGCGGATGGCCAGTGACGTTCAGCATCGGAGTAGTGACGTTCGAGGTGTCGGTGGAGACGAGCCGCGACGCCTTGCGCGTCGCCGATGAGGCCATGTATGTGGTGAAGCGGTCGGGGAGGAACGGGATCCACCATGTTGTGTGGGATGGTGATATGGCACTCCCCTGAGCTCGGGTGTCGGGGTCTCGGGATCGGCCGCTCCTCAGTCATGGCAGGGCGGGGAGTCGCCGGCGGATCTCAACAGGGCTCGCGAAGAAACTGTCGGGGTATGTCTGGGGTCCCAGTGTGGAAATGGAACACAAGGGCGGCTGCGACGGGCGGGGCCGACCATGTACGAAGTCTGATGGTGGAGCGTGACGAATGCGCCTCAACACGTCCCTTCTGGCAGGTGTTCTCCTTGCCCTCTCCTCAATGCCTGTGCTCGTGGAGCTTTCCCAAGTGCGGGCTCAAGAGATGACCGTCGAGGAGTACACCCCCCGTAAGACCCTCGTCGTATCCGAGCACCCCCTGACACGAGCCCGTTTCCCGTTCGTCGACATCCACGGTCATCAAAGAGCCACACGCATGTCGGCCGCCGACGTGAACCGGCTTTTGGGCGAGATGGACGAGCTCAACATGGCGGTCATGGTCAACCTCTCGGGCGGGAGTGGGGACGCCTTGGTGTCGGGCCTGGAGAACATGACGCACGGCCATGCCGGCCGCTTCGTGTTCTTCGCCAACGTGAACTTCCGGGGTGTGGGAAAGCCCGATTGGGGCCAGCGAGCGGCGACCCAGCTCGAGGAGGACGTTCGCAACGGGGCCGCGGGACTCAAGATCTTCAAGAATCTGGGGTTCTCGGCCCTCGATACCGACGGGCAGAGGATCCCCGTGGACGATCCACGCTTGGCGCCGGTCTGGGACAAGGCCGGTGAGCTCGGGATTCCGGTGCTGATCCACTCCGCCGATCCCGCCGAGTTCTGGCAGCCCTTCGATCGCTTCAACGAGCGCTGGCTGGAGCTCAAGCTTCGCCCGGGTCGGATTCAGCCTCCAGGGAAGAGCGCGCCGTTCGAGCAGATCATCGGAGAGCAGCACAACCTCTTCCGGCGGCACCCGAACACCACCTTTATCGCCGCGCACATGGGCTGGCTCGGTCACGACCTGGGCCGTCTGGGAGAGCTCTTCGAGGAGCTCCCCAACATGAACGTCGGGTTGGGAGCCGTGATCTACGAGCTGGGAAGACAGCCCCGCTTCGCCGCCAAGTGGCTCGACAAGTACCAGGATCGCGTGCTGATGGGGAAGGACTCCTACAACCAGGAGGAGTTCTACACCTATTTCCGGGTCTTGGAAACGAGCGACGACTACTTCGACTACTACCGGCGGTATCACGCCTTCTGGCAGATGTACGGCCTCGACCTTCCCGACGAGGTGCTCAGAAAGATCTACTACGAGAACGCCGTCCGGCTGGTGTCTGCCATCGAACGGTCTCTTTTCCCGGGTTAGAGGAGAGGGTAGTGTTCCGTTGCCGAAGTTCGCGAGCCACCAAGAGGGTCGGGGCGCCGTGGGATCAAGGCGGGACGACGCGGCGTAGCGCAAGCTACGGTAAGGAGTCCCAACGCCGAGGCCACGGATGCACCGTGCCCTCGACTGGCCGAGACACTTTGGTAACGGGACACTAGGAATGGTGAGGACGGGATTGATCGAGAACGCGGGGTTGATCCAGTGAGCCGGGCCCGCATTCCCACCACGGTGGTGGCCCGCTTCCACTACCGCCACGAGGCAGAACTCGCACACGGCTACCTGGAGGGCGCCGCGATTCCCACAGCCCTCCTCATCGACGACGCGGGGGGAATGGACGTCGGCTTGGCTTTCGTGAATCCGGCCCGACTGGTGGTCCGGGTGGAAGACGAACAGCGTGCCCGGGAGGTCCTCGCCAACGCCGGGATGTTGACCGACCTGGCGGCAGATCCACCTGGAGAAGCGGAGGCCCACGTGAATCTCCAGGAGGATCTCCCAGAGGAAGGCTGAGGCCCGGCGGGTGATCGGCTACGTAAGGACGGCCCCGGGCTTCGCCCTGCGCCTCGCCGTCAGCGCCCTGGTGATCTGGGCTTTCCTGCACGCCATGGCCTCGGCTGTCGTCCGAGCCGTCGCTGGGCCGACCAACTCTTGGGCATCGGTGGTTTGGGTCCTAGCGGTCGGCTTCGTCCTGGTCGCCGTCGATGCCCGCCAGCTCCGCTACCGCGTCTTCCTCGCCAACCTCGGAGTGTCCCGCATCGGGATGTGGCTTCCCGGCTGGCTCGTGGTGGCCGGAGCCGAGGCGCTCTTCCAGATTGCGCGCCTGATGCGGTGAGCCGCTTTTTCACGGCCCAATCCATGGGCAAGAGCTTCGGAAGCCTAGAGGTGCTTAAGGGTGCCACCCTGTGGTGCGACGCGGGGAGTGTCTCGGCTCTCCTGGGGCGGAACGGATCGGGTAAGACCACGCTCCTGGAGTGCGCCTTCGGGCTGAGACGGGCCGACTACGGCGTCGTGCACCTCGAGGAGCACGCCTACGAGCGACCGGCCCCCCATCGGCTGGCCCGCCTCGGTGTCTTTTATCTTCCGGACAGGGATCTGCTTTCCCCCGGACACACAGTGGAGCGGCATCTGAAGGCAGCCGCCCGGATCTCCGGATCCGCTCATCGCTCCGGGGTTGCCGATCACGGGGGAGATCGCCTCGCCGTCGCGAAGCGCATGGGCATCGCACACGTGATGAGGCAGAGACCCTTCCAGATCTCCAGTGGCGAGCGATGCCGTGCCGAGCTGGCCCTCGCCCTCCTACGAGGCCCCCGCTGCCTTCTTGCCGACGAGCCTTTCGCCGGGATCACGCCGGCGGACCGTGCAGCCGTGGCGGGTGCCCTTCGCGAGCTAGCCGGGCAGGGAAGCGCCGTCGTCGTAACGGGTCACGACGTCACGGACCTCCTGGCCGTCGCCGACAACGTCACCTGGATGGTGGCGGGGACCACCCATCAGCTCGGAACCGCCGAAGAAGCTCGTGGCCACGATCAGTTCGTGCGCGAGTACCTGGGTCCCCGTTAGGAGCCCACCACCTCTGGTAGGCGGCTCCTGGTGGTCGAGGGGGTTCGTGGCGAGTCGAGGTTCCCTACGGCGTCAGCGAGATGTTGTAATTGGACATGAACTGGAGGAACGTGGCCACCTCCACCATGTTCTGCCCCACGAACCCGACCGTGTGGGCGTTCAGGCGCTCCACGGTCGGCAGGTAGCTCAGCACCTCGGCCGGCAAGTAGCTCTTGAAGGTGATCTCGACCTCGATGGGACCCTCCAGGCGATACGGCTCGAACCCGTCGAGGCGCTGAAGACCCTGCGTGACCCGCTCGCCGATAAGGGCGTAGGCCGCTTCCGGCATGAGGGTCCGGGCGGAGTGGAAGCCATAGCTCCACTTCACGACAGCGCCCTCGATGTCACCGATGAGCCCTTGAGCCTCTTCGACGATGGCGTCGTCCCCCGAGATCATGACGATGGGCACACCGAAGTGTCCTGCGATGGCTGCGTTGATGCCGGCCTCGGGCATCTCGATCCCGTTGAGCTTCACCGCCGCTAGGTTAGCGCTGGACATGGTGTGCGCCCGGACGCCGCGCGGGTTGGTGGTGCTCGAGTGGTAGCCGAGGAAGATGGCGGCGTCGAAGGTCTCGTCGATGCCCTGCATCATCCCCAGCCGCCGCGGCCACGAGCGGACCAGCGTGATGTCGCCGGGCAGCCGGTCCATGAGGAGATTCTGGCCGTTCCCGTGAGAGTCCGCCACCACGATCTCCGTGGCGCCGCCGGCCCGGGCGGCGGCGATCGCCGCATTCACCTCGTTCGTCATGAACTCGCGGAAGCGCTGGTACTCGAAGCCCGTGGGCCCGAGCTGGGCGCTGGTCACCGCGCCCACGACTCCCTCCATATCAGCAGAGATGTGTATCTTCAAGCCGTCCTGGGCTAAGCCCTCGCCCGGCTGGAGGGTCGGCGCAGAGAGGGCGAGCAGCGCCGCCGTGACGGTCGATCCGATCCAGGTTTTCTTCATGGTATCCCTCATGTCGTTCCTCACTTGATGAGCAGGATTCTCTCGTTCAATCGATGGAGAACAGGTTGCCGGATGACGGTCGCTGGAAGTGGCCTCGATTCCGGTGGGTCCCGTGATGTACACGGACGGCATGTCGAAGGACGAGCCCAGACCGCGCTCCAGGAGCCGGTCCATCATCCACCAGGCCACGTCCTCCAGCGTCGTGACGCCCGGCGTGATGACCTCGTTCGAGAAGGCGCGCTCGGCGATCTCTCTCGATATCTCGCCGGCCTCTCCGAAGGCCACCAGCTCCGACGCAACGCGGTGCGACCGGAAGTCGGAGACGAGCTTTTCGGCCGAAACGAGGCGCGGCGCGTACGGCTCGCCGAGGGTTCCACCAGGGCCTGATACGACGTGTGAGACAGGCCGTCCGCCGCGCCGATGGCGTCGGACATGTTCACGCCGATGCGGTGTGGATCCCGCTCCTGGACGAACTCGCGGAGATCGTAGCTCCCCGTGACCAGGTCGTAGGCGCCGTTCTCCTCCAGTAGATATCCGCCCACGCCCAGGGCCACCCTCCCGATCCGGTCACCCCCCCGGTCCGTGAAGACGTAGTAAGGCACAGAGCCCACGTAGCCTCGGCCGAGATCCTCGTAGAGGGGATCGAGGTGACCCTCCCTCATGACTGTGATCCACATGTCGATCTGGTTCTCGCGCATGGCTTCCGGCAGGACCAGGTCGAACTTGTCCCGGCGGATCTGCGCCATCCTCTCCCAGCGTCGCCGCGTCTCCTGGGCGGTCGAGACCCCCGGCAGGAGCAGGACGAGGGCGGTGAGGCAGAGAAGGCTTCGAGGCATCTGTAATCTCCCGGTTGGGAAGTCGAATTCGTCGAACGTTCAGTCGCCCGGGCCGGGCAGGGCAGCCGAATGGGCGGCGAGGGCGAATCTCCGCACGATGGAGTCGACCGGCTCTACGCTCCGCACGCCGGCCACGCTCCGCCCCGCCTGCCAGTAGTCGCCGCGTCCACTGGTGGCGTGCAAGGACCGTCGCAGCTGCCAGAGGGAACGCAGGGCGTAGATGGTGCGCATCCAGTGCTTGGTCCGGCGGCCTCTCAGCATCCAGCGGGCGAGGGGCCCGGCCTTGAGGCCCATCCGACGGACGAAGGGGGTGTCGATCAGGGCCACCGGCACTCCGGTGAGACGCTCGCTGTGAACGATGTCCTCCTCGGCTGCGTCAACGATCGCCTGTTTGTACTCGTCGCTGGCGGAGCACTCGTCGGCGGCGATGAAGCGGGTGCCCATCTGGATACCGGCGTAGCCGAGCTCGAGAGCATCCACGAACTCTTGCTCTGTGCCGATCCCGCCCGCGCACACCACGGGCAGTCCCAGATCTCCTACGTCGTCGAGGAGGGCCATCGTGTCGAGGTCGCCCGCGTGGCCTCCTGCACGGCTGTTCACGCCGATGAGCCCGTGGACCCCGCAGTCGATCCCTTTCTGGGCCCACTTCCTCTCGGTGACGTCGTGGTAGACCTTGCCGCCATGGGGCTCAACAGTGCGGACGACCCAATCCGGTTTGCCCAGCGAGGTCACGAAGAAGCGAACGCCCTCTTCCAGGGCAACGTCGATCCACTCCTCCATCCGCCGCCGGTAGGTCTTCGACGACTGCTCGATGAGGGCGTTCATGCCGATGGGACGATCGGTGAGAGATCGGATTTTGCGGATGCCCTCCCTGAAGTCGTAGCCGTGCACGTACGTGAGGGAGATGGGCTGGAGGACGCCCAGGCCCCCCGACTCGGACGCCGCAGCAACGAGCTCCGGGTTGGAGCAGGGGTACATGGCGCCGCAGATTATGGGGACACGCACTCCGGCGTCCTGGGTGAGCCGTGTCGTGACCTCGGGAACGGACGTGTCTTCCGTCACTTGACCGGCCCCAGGAGCCAGCTGACCGACACCTTGGCCACCATGTCCCCGTCTTCATCCCGAATTTCGGCGGTCACGGTGTAGTCGGTGGGCTCGTCGACGTGGGGCGGATCACAGCGGCATTCGGCGACGAGCCGACCTCGTGCCTTCTTGAGGTAGTCGGTGGAGAGCCCTTTCACGATGCCCCGGATGGTGGACGGCAGTCCCGTAAGCATGGCCAGCCCGGTGGTGAGCTCCCCCAGGTTGACCAGAGCGACGGCGTGCACGGACCGAAGATGGTTTCGGACCCGGCGCCGATCCCTGAGCGATATGCGAGCGTAACCGGGCTCCAGGGCCTCGACACGTGGACCGATGGACCCGCTGTACGGGACCATGAGGCGCAGGGTCCAACTGAAGATCCGTCGTCCGCCGGGGAGGGCGGAGAGGCGATTCCAGAGTCGGTGCAGGTGCGCTCCGGGTGACTCGGCGGTGCGCACCATTAGCGGGACCCCTTCATCGGTGGACCTCGAAGGTCGGAAGCATGGACGTCCAAGATTGCATTCGCCTCCTTGCGGAGCAGATTCGTCGCCTGTGGCCAGGGCCGACCGCGATCGAGCCTGCCAAGATAGGACCTTGTGTCGACTCCCGTCACGGTAGCCCGACCGTACGAGGTCCAGCGGTGTACGCTCGAAGGCGGGGACAACTCCACAAGACAGACGAAATGACGCTGGAGATGCGTAGTAATTGAGAGCGATGTAGTGCCTTCCTCAGACCGAGCGAGGAAGTGTACGAGCCCTGGATGTGGGGAGGGTGAGATGTTCAGTGGACTTTTGGGGGCGTTCGTCTGGGTGGCGGCCAACTTCGCGTACTGCTCTTACGTGCGGAACGGCGAGCGGGGCTTCAAGCGCCTCGCCGCGTTCTGGCTGGGATTCCCCATCACTCTCGTTTCCACGTTCGTGGCTCCCCAGGCCGAGCGGGTGCGGGCGCCGCGGCGAGGCGAACTGGAAGAGGAGCAACGACTCCTGCTCGAGATCAGACGGGATCGCGCCCGTCGGGAAGAGCGGGCCCGGGTGTCCGGCCACACTGACGCCGCCGGAGAGTAGCGATCTCCATCCCACCCTCGTCCTTCCGGTAAACGCCAACGGCGTCTCCGATATCTCCATCGAATGGCCAGTCGCTCGTGCTCGAGACCACTTCGGCTCTGGTGGGTTGCGGTGCCCTCATTCTCGTAGTGACACCCACCATCGAGGGAGCCTGAGCCCGGGCGCCGGACCGCTCGCCTCGAAAGTGTTATCCTTCTCGGACCGCGCCGGACCCTCCGGGCCCGGCGCGGTCCTTTGCGTATCCGGTGCCACCTCGATTCCCCGTGCTCATGCGCGTCGTTCGCCAAATGGTCCCCGGGAAGGGCGACTTCACCGGTCTGATCCGCCTGGCCATGCCCGTGGCGGCCGTCCAGGTGGGCGTCATGCTCATGGGGGCGGTGGACACCGTCATGGTGGGGCACCTATCGGCCCGCGACCTGGCGGCCGTAGCTCTAGGCAACCTGTACTTCTTCCTGACGGCGAGCTTCGGGCTCGGCACGCTCTTCGCGCTGGATCCCGTGGTCTCCCAAGCCTTTGGAGCCGACGACCGAGCGGGAATCGCCCGTGGTATCCAGCGTGGATTCGTCATGGCCGCCGTCCTCGCCCTCTTCGCTTCGCTTCTGCTGACTCCTGGCCTGCCTTTCTTGACCTTGTTGCGCCAGCCTCCGGACGTGATTCCGGTGGCGGCCGAGTACGCCCTGGTCTCGATCCCGGGCGTGTTGCCGTTCTATGGTTTCATCGTTCTGCGGCAGAGCCTCCAGGCCATGGGCCGGGTGGCTCCCATCGTCGTGGTAATCCTCGTGGCCAACCTGGCCAACGTCTTCTTCAACTGGGTGCTGATCTTCGGCAACCTAGGTTTTCCGGCCATGGGTGCGGTGGGATCCGGATGGGCCACCACGCTCAGCAGGTGGGTCATGGTCATGGCTCTTCTGGTGGTGGCCTGTCCTGTCCTGCGACCATATCTGTGGCCGTTGCGGCCCCAGGCGATGGCGGCGGGGCCCCTGCTCCGGATATTCCGTCTCGGCGCCCCCATCGGTGTCCAGTTCTTTCTCGAGTTCGGTGTGTTCGGCGTCATCGGGATCTCCATGGGGTGGCTGGGGACCATTCCCATGGCGAGCCACCAGGTGGCTATCAACCTGGCGAGCCTCACCTTCATGGCCGCCGTTGGGGTCACGCAGGCGTGCGCGGTCCTTGTGGGGCAGGCCGTAGGGGCGGGGGATCCGGCGCAGGCTAGGCGCTCGGCAGGTGCGGGCCTCCTCTTCGTTGGTGGCATGATGACATTTTTCGGCGTCACGTTCCTGAGTGTTCCCGGGGTGCTGGCGCGGATCTACAGCACGGACATGGTGGTGGTGAGCCTGGCGGCTACGCTTATTCCCGTGGCTGGGATCTTCCAGGTCTTCGACGGGCTGCAAGCAGTGGCCTCGGGCGTGCTGCGGGGAGTCGGTGACACGCTGGCGCCCATGGTGGTGAACCTGGTCGGCTTCTGGCTCATCGGACTGCCCATCAGCCTCTACTTCGGCTTCCGCGCGGGTTTCGGCCCCTTGGGGCTCTGGTGGGGGATGGCTGCAGGCCTTGGAGCCGTCTCGGTGTTCCTACTGATGCGTGTGCGGGTTCGCTTCGGACGGGACCTCAGGAGGCTGCACCTCGAAGAAGGCGTGGAGGTCGGGGTCTAGGGGTTCGTCCAAGCAATGGGGTGCCGCTAGCCCTCCGATCAGTCGCCTCCGCCAGTAGAGCCGTCGTCTCGCTTGGTCTCGCCGAGAAGCTCTTCCATCTCCTCGTCCGTGAGCCCGATGCTGTCGAAGTCGATGTCGTCGTGGCTCTCTTCGCCGGGTGACGGATCCGGCGCCACAGGCGCCGGGGACTTTGTCGACTGCGGTACGACGTCCGCCTTTGAAGAGGTCCCGGCGGAATCCTCGCGCGTCGCCTCGTCAAGTGGCTCGGGGGTCGCCTTCGTGATGGGCTCGCCTCGCCAGGCCCCCAGGACCTCGATGAGCTCCTTGCTGTCCCGTGTGCGGAAGAAGTATGCCCGCCCCTTCATGGGCCGCAGGTAGATACCGGGCCGGATCAACCCCATCAACATAGGGAAGCAGCGGAAGAGGTCCCTGCTGAGCCAGACCTTGTGGAAGCGTCGCAGCGAGATCTCCTCGAGATCCTCGGGCTTAAAGACCCGGGAGCGATACGCCAGCGACTTGACTCGCAGGTGATCCGGGAAGATCAAGAGCTTCCTGGGAAAGCGAGATAGATAGACCAGGAACAGTGCCAAGACCGCGACTAGCATGAGGGCATAGCTCGCCGTTTGGATCGCGTAATCGTCCACCGTCGCCACATAGGTGAGCGTGATCCATTGGAGGCCGAAGAAGGTGAGTCGGGCCAGGACGAGGCCCACACCCCCGATGGCCAGGACCGCCACGACCCTGAAAACGATCGGCATTCGGAATCGTGCCACATACCGGATGTCGCTCATCGTGACCGGGCTCGTGAGGCCCCATCCGACGATCCGAACGGCCACCCACACTAGGATCAGAAGAGCCGCCACCATGATCCCCTGGGTGACCGGATGGATGTGCAGGACGGACAAAACCTGCCGTTCGGGCACCAGGTTTCGCGCCGCGAACGAGGCGATCCCTTCCTGGGTCACACCCTCGTAGAAACCGAGGACGTCCGGGAAGTCCGTGAACGTGTCCGGGTCGTAGAAGTTGCGGTGCACCCAGAAGTTCAGGGTCGCCGACGTCTGATTTCCGCTACGGAGGCGTTCGATGACGGCCGTCCGGTCCGCCTCGAAGGCGATGGGGTCCAGGGTGCCGGTCCGGAGTGCTTCGATCTCCTCCTCGATGACACCGAGAGCGAAGTCGTATTCATCTTCGTCGATAGAGCCTCTCACCTGGAGGAACCCGGCGGGGCCCCTCTTGGAGGACGCAACCTGGAGGCTGTAGACCGCCTTCTGCTCACCATAGCGCAGGCGCTGGTTGAGGCGCCGATTGAGCAGATCCCCTGTGAAGCGGATCATGAGCTCGTCCTCGGCGCTGGAGTGGTAGAACTTGTAGCGCGCCGCGTACCGCACGTTGGAGGGAAAGCCCCAGGCGTAGGTGGCCCTCATCCTGTTCGGATCCTGAATGGCGATCTCGCGGGGAGGAACAGAGCGTCTCGGGAGAGTTCCGAAAGTGCTCGCAGCCGTTGCCAGCGCCTCGTCACGATCCAGGTCACCCACGATCGTGAGGGTCATGGCCGCGGGCACGTAGTACGTGTCGTAGAAGCCGCGCAGGTCCTCCGGCGTGATGGCGTGCAGGGTGGCCCATCGGTCCAGTGGCCGAAGGCCGCGCGTGTTCATCCCGTACTCTTTTTGCCAGAAATCGGGTGGCATGAGCACGGATGGGTGGATGAACGCCCAAACCTGCTCGAAGATCTCACGGGGCCTGGCGTTCGTCTCGAGGGCGATGGGCTGCCGGTTTCGCTCTACCACTTCCGGATCCATGGTGTGGGGCGAGACGATACGGGAGAGCCACTCGATGGCGAAGAGCCCGTGTCGCTTGTCGATGGTGGCGTAGTACCAGGTGTGGTCCGCCGTGGTGAAGCCGTTCCGCCGTCCTCCGAGTACCTCGATGGCGTCCTTCACCTCCTGCTCGGATCGACCCTCGTGGTCCGAGAAGAGCATGTGCTCCGTGAAGTGGGCCAGGCCTTCCTTTCCGCGAGGATCCCAGTGCGAGCCGAACGGGACCGCAACGCTGACGGAGACGTTGGGGGCGTCGGGCAGACTCTTGAACCAGACCTTGAGACCGTTAGCGAGAAAGTGGGTCTCGAAGCCCGAGAAGGGGTTTTCTCCCGGCTGTCGCACGGGATCGACCGCGTCACCGGGCGTCTGCCCCTGCACGAGCGAGTCCAGCTCCTGCGAGGAGGGTAGCCGTGGCGGCTGATTTTAGCCTCATTACCGTCACTTTCGAGCAGTTCATTCCGTGGTGTTCAGCATAGCGCCACCTCGCGGCCGAGCAAAGGAGCTCTCCTGACAGTGGGACGCTTGCCGGGCCGGAGACGCGCTGACACCTTTCGGCGCGACTCAGCGGGCAGCCGTCGGCCTGACGGGGTCTCCACACAATAGGACGACCGAAAGCCGCATACGGTTCCATGTCTTTTCGTTTCGAGCGACTCGAGATACCGGACGTGATCCGGATCACACCGGCCCGGTACGGCGAACAGCGGGGCTTCTTTTCGGAGACGTACCGTGCATCCGCTTTCGAGGAAGGCGGGGTGCCGGACATCTTCGTCCAGGACAACCACGCCCGGTCCACCCGTGGCGTGTTGCGTGGTCTGCACTTCCAGGCGCCACCCCGGGCCCAGGCCAGCTCGTCTGCGTCGTCCATGGCGAGGTCTTCGACGTGGCCGTGGATCTGAGGGTCGGATCGCCCACCTTCGGTGGCTGGGTGGGAGGCGTGCTTTCCGGAGACGAGGGAGAGATCCTCTACATCCCTCGCGGGTTCGCCCACGGATATCTCTGCCTAAGCGAGGCGGCGGACCTGGTTTACAAGGTATCTGCCGAGTTCGACGCGGACCTCGACGGCGGCATCGCCTGGGACGATCCTTCGGTGGGGATCCCGTGGCCGCTCAACGATCCCGTTCTCTCGGAGCGTGATCGGACGCTACCGCTCCTCCAGGACGGCGTCAGTCCTTTCCGGTACGGAGAATGACGGACGCCACGCAGCAGGCACCCGGCGAGAATCCGTCTGAGCCCTGGATCGAAACCCGCGAGGGCATGCTCTTCTTCGTGCACGCCCTCTTCGTCATTCCGGAGTACTGCGTGCTCTTTCCCCTGGGGCTGCGGACACTGCTCCGAGGCCTCGGGCTGTCGTCGGGGCAGGCCTCCGTGTTCCTGGACACCCTCCCGACGTTGGCGACTCACTTCCTGCCCTACGTCGGGTGGATCCTGGTGCTGCCTATCGGTCTCATCTTCAAGAACTTCAAGGTGGACCGAAGCCGGTGGCGGCGGGGCGTTCTCGCGCTCTTCCTGCTCTCCCACGTCGGCTTCTTGAGTTACACCGTCTATCTGTGGTTCGGGATCTGAGGCGACACGTGGACGAGCACCACATCCAGGTTTCCAGGACGGCCCGCTACTTCACCCTGGGCACCGCCGGCCCTGACACGCGCCAGCTGTGGCTCGTCTGCCATGGATACCGACAGCTCGCCCGGCGCTTCCTACGCGGCTTCCGGAGCCTGGATGAAGGCTCTCGCCTCATCGTGTCGCCCGAAGGCCTGTCGCGCTTCTACCTGGACGACGGCACGCGCCAACACGGTCCCGACGATACCATCGGCGCCACGTGGATGACCAGAGAGGACCGGCTGAGTGAGATCCGCGACTACATAGGGTATCTCGATGCGGTCGTCGCAGAGGTGCAGGAGAGGATGCGTGGTCCGCCCGAGAGCCTCATCGTCCTGGGCTTCTCCCAGGGGGCCCACACGGCCTGCCGGTGGGTGGTCGCGGGAGAGATGCCCGTACGGCTGCTAGTCTGTTGGGGCGCCTACCCGCCCGACGACCTCGACGGGGAGCGGGGCCCCGCCCGCCTGGCCGGCACTGATCTGGTGCTGGCTCGTGGCCTTTCGGATCATTACGTCTCGGAGGCTGCTCACCAGCGGCAAGAGGCCAGGCTGGCGGACATGGACGTTCCGTTCCGCACGCTGACACATCCCGGCGGCCACGACCTGGACGGAGATCTCCTGCGGGAGCTCGCCGGGTAGCTTGCCTCAGAACTCCCCCACGAAGGTGATCTCCGGAACCAGGTCGTGTCCCTGTTCCCGGGCCACAGTCTCCTGGGCCAGGTCGATGAGGGCCCGTACGTCTGCTGCCGTGGCTCCCCCCAGGTTCACGATGATGTTGGCGTGCCGGGAGAAGATCTGAGCGCCCCCTCGTACTCGCCCCTTCAGGCCGCACTCGTCGATGAGGCGTCCCGCCCCGATCCCTTCGATCTTCTGGAAGATCGACCCGGCGCTGGCGTGGACCCGGAGGTCCGGATGCCGGTCCTTGCGCCACTCGAGATTTTCGCTCATGACCCGGCGAAGCTCCGCTTCGGGTGCTCGCGCAAGGCGAAGGTCCACGGACAGGACCACGTCGTCCCGTTCGTGCAGAATGCTGTAGTCGTATCCGAAATCGAAGTAGTTCCGATCCACCGTGCGCCGCTCGCCCTCTTCGGTGAGGATCTCGGCAGCCTCGACCATCTCTTCGATGAAGATCGTGCGCTCTCGCTCTGGGGCAGGGGAGAGGAAGTGCAGGTTCTGCCACATGGCCCCTCCCACCGTGCTCGGGATGCCGACGAAGTGATGGAGACCGGCCAGTCCTCGGCTGACGGTGGCCTCGATGAGATCCGGGTAGGTGTCGACTCCGGAGCCGGCCCTCACCAGATCCGACTCGAGGAAGTCCACAGCCCGCACCTCACAGCGGATCACGACGCCGCGGAATCCACCGTCGCCCACCAGAACGTTGGCGCCCTTACCCAGCAGAAAGTGCGGAATCCCCAACTCCCGCACGGCCAGGACCGATTCGACGAGCTCGTCGGCGGTACGAGCACGAAACAGCCGGTCCGCCGTCCCTCCGATCCTGAACGTGGTGAGAGGCGCCAGGGGGGCGTCCACCTCGAGCCGCTCTGAGCCCAGCCTGCGCTCGAGCTCGCTGAAGGGCTGGGTGTCTGCCATCGTTCTCCTGTATCTCTCGGTTGTCTTCATCTGGTCGGGCCGCGGCAAGATAGGCAGCAATTGAAGTCGCAGAAACAGATATGCATGAAGCGGGCCACTTCCGGCCGGCCGTGATCGTGCCGGCTGAGGCCTCGGGAAGTGCGAGGAGCCGGAGCAGGCTCCTAGTGTTTCAGATGTGTTCGCTAATGGGAAGGGGGGTCCCGCAGGCGAGCAGATCGAACGGGATACCGGAAGGGCGTGTAGCGCATGTAAACCATTGTTATGACATAGGTTAAGTGAGATTCGAGACTCTGGCACGAAGATTTCCTAGGAAGTGGACGAATGCGGACTGTGGGATTCGATCGGAGGGTGCGGTGCACGGTGCGGTAGTGGCAGTTGGCGAAGTTAGCTGGCTCCGGTCGAATCCCTTTCCCCTTTTTCAATACCGAGCGGCACTGCGGAGGTAGGACGTGACGCGAGTCCTGGATCTCGATATGAACCATGTGAAGCGAGCCCTGACCATGACTGCGGCGGCCCTGATGGCCACGGCGGCGATGGCGCTCGGGCAGGAAACGGTACGACTCACCCTCCAGGGCGCCATCTATCTCGCCCGGGATAACAACCCGATCTTCTTGGCCACCCAGAACGATGAAGCTGCGTCGGACTGGGCCATGAGGGAAGCGGTCACGAATCTGTTGGTCCCTACGGTGACGGCCTTCGGAAACATGTCCTATCGGGCTCCCGGCGTATCGCGGATCGGGACGATAAACACCGGGGGCGTCGACCAGGGCGCTCTCTACACCTCGTTCTATCAGGTCCAGGCGTCGTACACGCTTGACGGAAACAGACTCTTCGGGGTCAGCAGCGCCAAGGCGGATCGTAGTGCCACCCACGCCCGTACCGTCGCAGCGGAGTTCACCATGGAGTCTCTGGTGACGCTCCAGTACATGACGGCCCTGCGTGCCCGAGATCAGGTGCAAGTCGCCCGGCGACAGGTGGAGCGATCTATCGAGAACCTCGAGATCGCCCAGGCCCGCGTGGACGCCCAGGCCGCCATCGTCACCGACGCCAAGCAGGCCCAGGTACAGATGGGCCGCGACTCGGTGGCGCTGCTCCAATTTGAGTCGGCGCTTCGGGTGGAGACGTTTCGCCTCCTGGAGACCGTCGGATTGAACATAGAAGATCGAGTAGAGCTCGTGAGCGAGTTCCGCGTGTTCGAGCCGACGTGGGCCAATACGGCGCTGATTTCCCGGGCACTGGAGTCACATCCACAGCTCAAGGCCTTCGTGGCCAGCGAGGGCGCCCGCAAAGCGAATCTCCGTCAGGCCAGAAGCTCCTACTTCCCGAGCGTGACGCTCCAGGGCGAGTGGTCCGGCTTCACGCAGCAGATCCAGAACGGCCAGTTCCTGGTGAACGGAGCGGAGCGCAGAGCCCTGGGGAACATTGCGGACTGCGAGATGTTCAACAAGATCTCATCGGGCTTGAGCACACCCTTGACGGGATTCCCCCAGGACTGCTCATCCTTCGTCCTCACGGATGCCGGTCGCGAGGCGATCCTCGGGTCCAACGAGGTCTTCCCGTTCAACTTCCAGAATCAGCCCTTCCGGGCACGGCTGAACATTAGCATTCCAGTCTTCACGGGCTTCACCCGGGAGCGGCAGGTGTCGCAGGCTGCCAACGCTTACGAGGACGCCGTCCACTTCCGTCGCGCCGAGGAGCTCCGTCTCAGGACGGCGGTCACGTCGGCCCACGACGCGCTGGCGACGGCCTACAACGTGGTACAGGTCGAGGAGCGGAACCGTGTGGTGGCCGGAGAGCAGTTGGAGCTCGCCCGGGCCCGCTACAGCCTGGGGGCGGACAACTTCCTGGTGCTGCTCGACGCGGAGCGCACGATGGCCGATGCGGAGCGGGCATATCTCGACGCGCTGTACACGTTCCATATCGAGCTGGCGAACCTGGAGAACGCAGTGGGGCTGAGGCTCCGCCCTGAGGCATAGACCGGATAACGACCATTACGTCGAGCGGCTGCGGCTGAGTCGGCGTCGAACCACTAGAGAGGAAATCGTGGACATCCCCCGCGATCCCAAACCGAAGACCAGGAAGAGGGTGATCCAGTGGTCGGTTGCGGCCATCGCCGTCATCTTGATCACCAGTGTGCTCAGGAACCTCCAGCCGGCGGCCCCCAGGGTGGACGCCGCCACCGTCTGGGTGGACACGGTCGAGCACGGAACCATGGTCCGGCAGGTTCGCGGCCCGGGCACGCTGGTGCCTGAGCGGATGCGGTGGATCACGGCGCTCACGGCCGGCCGGGTCGAGCAGATCATGATTCTGCCCGGCACGGAGATCGACGCGAACACGGTGATCATCCGGATGAGCAATCCGGACGTCGAGGTGCAGCTGCTCCAGGCTCAGCAGCAGCTCTCCACCGCCGAAGCGGGTCTGATCCAACTTCGGGCGACATTGCAGACGCAGCGCCTCACGCAGGCCGGACTGGTGGTCCAGACGCGCACACTCTATCAGAACGCCCAGCGGGATCACGCCACGAACCAGCGCCTCTACGACACCAACGCGCAGCTCGTGGCCGCCACGGAGCTGGCCAGGACCCGCGATGCGGTGACGGAGCTCGAGGAGCGCACCGAGCTCGAGGGGCAGCGGTTGGCCGTGCTCGAGGCTTCGGTCGACGACCAGTTGGACGCCCAACAGATCCAGATCAACCGGCTGTCCGACATCGTGGAGTTCAACCGGGACCGGGTCGCGTCTTTCCAGGTGACGGCTGGTGTCTCCGGCGTCCTCGCGGAGCTGCCGCTGGACGAGGGCCAGTGGGTCCAGTCCGGTGGTACACTGGCCCGCGTGGTGCAGCCGGGGCGCCTGAAGGCGGAGATCCGTATCCCCCAGACGCAGGCCCAGGACATCGCGGCCGGCCAGGTAGCGCACATCGACACCCGGAACGACACCATCGTGGGTCGTGTGGTCCGCATCGACCCCTCCGTCCAGAACGGTACGGTGACGATCGACGTGGCTCTGCCGCCTGAGCTACCGCGGAGCGCCCGACCGGATCTGAGCGTGGACGGCAACGGGGTGATCCAGCGATTGGACGACGTGACCTACGTGGGGAGGCCGGCTTACGGCCAGGCCAACCAGAGGGTCGGGATGTTCATGTTGGTGGAGAACGGCCAGTACGCCGAGCGCGTCAACGTCCTGCTCGGGGTCAGCTCGGTCAACGAGATCGAAGTGAAGGAAGGACTCCAACCCGGCGATATCGTGATCCTTTCAGACATGTCCCAGTGGGACGGGTTCGATCGGGTTCGCTTGAGGTAGTAGACGTGAAGCGGGGAGCATTCGTGAGACCCACCGCGAAAGACATTCAACGCAGCATCAGGGGCTCACAGGAACGGAGGGATGATGGAGAACGGTGGCGAAAGGACCAACGAGGCGGCTCTGATCGACCTTCAGGGGTTGAGCAAGGTGTTCTACACGGAAGAGGTGGAGACCCACGCTCTGTCCGAGATCCACTTGAACATGGCGGCGGGCGAGTTCGTCTCCATCGCGGGCCCTTCGGGCTGCGGAAAGACCACGCTGCTGTCGATCCTCGGGCTCCTGGATTCGCCCACGGGCGGTGAGTACCATCTCGACGGGGAGCCGGCGGCGAACCTCACGGCTTCACCGCGGGCGGAGCATGCGCATGAGCTCGAGGAGAGCGGCTTCGACGTCTAGCGGACAACTTGTAGGATCCAACATGCGGGTGTTGGCGAAGGGCGGCCCCCGGGCCGCCCTTTTTCGTTTGCCGGCCGAATCCTGATCGACCCACGCGCCGTATAAAAACGGGGACGTTGACGGGCTCCCCTGAGTGTTCGATTTTGGGACACCCACTCCTGAGGAGGGGAGCTCTGGCCTTACGCAGTGTCTCAGGTATCACTGTGTAAGTCTGTTGCATACAAGTCGATAGACTTAGGTAGGATGGGAGGCACTATCGTTGCCTGAGGGAGCCTGTCTCCAACGCCCGCCATCGAGTCAATCATTCAACTCCTGGGACCGTGGCACTGATCAAGACGAGGGGAATCGAGAAGTCGTACAAGACCGTGGCGGGCGAGATGTTCGTCCTGCGACGGATCGATCTGGAGATCGGGGCGGGCGATTTCGTGACCATCATGGGTCCCTCGGGAGCCGGAAAGTCGACGCTCCTTTCCATTCTCGGGATGCTCGACGGCGACTGGTGTGGGGAGTACTTGCTCGGCGACGAGCCGGTGCACGCCATGCGCCCACGAGCCCGCATCGACCTGAACAAGCGCTACATCGGCTTCGTTTTCCAGCAGTATCACCTGCTCGACGATCTCACGGTCTACGAGAACCTCGAGATCCCGCTCTCCTACCGGAATGTGAAGCGTAAGGAGCGTCAGGCCATCGTGGCGGACTCGTTGGATCGGTTCCAGATCGTGGGGAAGAAGGACCTCTATCCGAGCCAGCTCTCTGGTGGTCAGCAGCAGCTCGTCGCCGTGGCCCGGGCCGTCATCGCCGACCCGAATGTGATCCTGGCCGACGAGCCCACGGGCAGCCTCCACTCCAGCCAGGGCCGCATGATCATGGATCTCCTGGCCCAGCTCAACCGTGAGGGGACCACGATCATCCAGGTCACCCACAACGAGGACTATGCCGCCTACGGGCAGCGCATCATCCAGCTGAAGGACGGCTGGATCGTGGACGAATAGGGCACTAGCTGAATGGGCGCATCGGACGCCCCCCGCGTTCTGGTCGCCGACGACCAGGCGGACGTCCTCGAGGCTCTACGCATCCTCCTGAAGGGCGAGGGGTTCGAGATCGTCACGGCGAGCTCACCGTCGCGGATCCTCTCCAGCGTCGAGAAGACTGATTTCGACGCTGTCCTGATGGATCTTAACTACACCCGTGACACCACGTCCGGTGAGGAGGGCATGGACCTCCTCACACAGCTCCGCAGACTCGATGCGAATCTTCCGGTTCTGGTCATGACGGCCTGGAGCAGCGTGGACGGGGCGGTGGACGCCATTCGGCGAGGGGCCAGGGACTACGTCGAGAAGCCGTGGGACAACGAGCGGCTGGTGAAGACCCTCAGGACCCAGGTCGAGCTCGGGAGGGCTCTACGCCGCGGTCAGCTCCTGGAGGACGAGAATCGGCTTCTCCGGGGCAAGGACACGCCCGACTTCATTGCCCACTCCAAGGTCATGGAGCCGGTGCTCCGCATCATGGAGCGAGTGGGGCCATCAGAGGCCAACGTCCTTATCACCGGCGAGCACGGGACCGGAAAAGAGGTCGTGGCGCGCTGGCTCCACGTGGCGTCCGAGCGTTCCAAGAACACCCTCGTCGCCGTCAACGCGGGCGGATTTTCCGAGGGGGTGTTCGAGAGCGAGCTCTTCGGCCATGTGAAGGGGGCCTTTACGGACGCAAAGACCGACCGGATCGGGTGTTTCGAGCTCGCCCATCAAGGCACGATTTTCCTGGACGAAATCTCCAACATCTCGCTGCAGCAGCAAGCCAAGCTCCTCCGGGTCTTGGAGACCGGTGAGATCCAGCGGGTGGGGTCGTCGAAGATCCGCCACGTGGATGTTCGGCTTCTCTCGGCCACCAACGCCAATCTCGTCGAGGTGGTGGCCGCGGGTCACTTCCGGGAGGATCTGCTCTATCGGCTGAATACTGTGGAGATTCAGCTTCCGCCCCTGCGGGAGCGCAGAGAGGACATCTCCAGTCTGGCCCTCCACTTCCTGGAGCGGCAACGCTCCCGATATGGACGCCAGGTAGGGGGTTTCGACGACGACGCCATGCAGGCTCTCATGAGCCATCCGTGGCCGGGCAACGTCCGGGAGTTGGAGCACGCGGTCGAGCGGGGCATCCTGATGGCCCAGGGCGACCGCATCCGCGCGGAGGACCTATGGCTCCGGCCCCGCAGTGGAGGCGGACCCAAGATGGATGATCTCACCCTGGACGAGGCGGAGCGGCTCCTCATCGAGCGGGCCATGAGCCGAAACGACGGCAACGTGTCCAAGGCGGCCGAGGATCTCGGACTGAGTCGCAGTGCCCTCTATCGACGACTGCAGCGCTTCGACCTCGGCGGCGAGCCGGACCAGGACCTCTAGGAGGAGCGTATGAGACGGTGGTGGGAGCTGGTCCGCCATGACCACCATATCGTGCTCCTGGTTCTCCTGGCGGGCCTGCCGGGCATGGCCCTCGCCCTCGGTTTCCTGTGGCTGGGACCCTACTCGGCACGTCTCCAGTGGACCCTTTCGGTGGTCCTTTTCGGGAGCTGGTTCGGATTCACCTATGCGGTACGGGAACGCGTCGTCCGTCCGCTTCAGACACTCTCCAACATGCTGGCGGCACTCCGGGAGGGGGACTTCTCCATTCGGGTCCGGGGGGCCGGTACCAATGGTCCCCTGGCCATCACTTATCTGGAGGCGAACGCCCTCGAAGAAGTCTTGAGGGAGCAACGACTCGGAGCGGTCGAGGCGACCGCGCTCCTAAGGAAGGTCTTGGAGGAGGTGGACCTCGCCGTGTTCGCTTTCGACGAGGAGGAGACCCTGCGACTGCTGAACCGCGCGGGTGAGAAGCTCTTGGGCCAGCCGAGCGAGCGCGTAATCGGTAGGTCTGCTGCTGACCTTCGCCTCAGCGAAACCCTCCACGGTGTGGCGCCCCGCACTGTGGAGCTCAGCCATGCCGGTGGCATGGGCCGCTGGGAGCTACGCCGCACGGTGGTACGTCAGGAAGGACAGCGCCTGCGCCTCATCGTGCTCTCGGACCTGAGCCGAGCCCTAAGAGAAGAGGAGCGCCAGGCCTGGAAGCGGATCATCCGGGTCCTGAGCCACGAGATCAACAACTCGCTGGCGCCCATCAAGTCCATCGCCGGAAGCCTCCAGAGCCTGACGCAACGGAACGCGCTCCCTCCCGAGATCGAGGAGGACGTAGGCAGTGGCCTGAAGGTCATCTCGGGTCGGGCGGAATCCCTCGGCCGCTTCATGGCCTCGTACGCGCAGCTCGCCAGGCTTCCCGAGCCCCAACTCGCTTCGGTGGAGGTGGAAGCCCTGGTGCGCCGCACCGTGGCCGTCGAGACGCGCATGGACGTGGGGGTCAAGCCGGGACCGGAGGTCACGATCCAGGCCGACGCCGATCAACTGGAGCAGCTTCTCATCAACCTGGTCCGAAACGCTGTGGACGCAGCTCTCGAGACCGACGGCCGGGTGAGCTTCTCGTGGACGTTGGTGGTGAATCACCTCCACGTCGTGGTTGAGGACGAGGGACCGGGGCTTCCGGGCGATACGGGCAACCTCTTCGTTCCGTTCTACACCACAAAGCCAGGGGGGAGTGGGATCGGCCTCGCCCTCTGCCGCCAGATCACGGAAGGGCACGGCGGAACGCTGACGCTCGAGAACCGCCCGAATGGCAAAGGCGCCCGGGCGCGCCTCACCATCCCGCTGGACCTGGGATCTTCCGAGGCCGTGGCGTCCCTGGCGCTTCCTAACCAGCCACGACCTCCAGAAGGGCGCTGATCTCGTCGGGCGAGGCGTCGTGGAGGAAGCTCTCGGCCACCTGTCCCTCCCGGTCGATCAGAAAGGTCCTGGCCGAGTGATCGAACATCGAGTCGTCCCCAGTGCTCCCCTCGAAGTAGACGCCATACGCATTGGCTACCCTACGTATCTCCTCTACCGTGCCTCGGAGCCCGAGGAAGTCCGCATCGAGGGCTCCCAGGTACTCCGACAATCGCTCAGCCGAGTCCCGCTCGGGATCCACAGTGACGAAGAGGACCTGGACCGCGCTTCCGGTGGCCGCTCTCACTTCGGCCAGCTTGGCCAGCGTGAGGGGGCAGACGTCCGGACAGTAGGTGTACCCGAAGAATATCGCCACCGCCTGTCCTCGGAAGCCGGACAAGTGAGATGCTCTCACCGTCGTGGCCCGTACGGGAAAAGTCCGGGGCGCGCTAGGGCTGGAATCCCGTGGATACAGCCGGGCCCTGACCTCGAGGCCATACTACGGCCAGGGGATTCCCACTGCCCGCTTCACGTTTCGCCACGTGACCAGAGCCAAGGGCCGCATGGGGCGTTGTCGGCTGGGGTACGTGTGTGCCGCGTTGAAGAGGTAGCGGCGGTAGAAAGTCTCCGCGCAGGTTCTGGCGCTGGCTCATCGCCATGAGCGCCGCGGGCTCGGGCGTCTCGATGCCCACGACCCCGACCCTCTTGGTGGCTCGCGAATTTCGGAAACGGCACACTGGTGTACCGAGGGACGGGCCCCTGGGGAACCCGGCGGGCCGTCTCTTCGTCTTGAGAGGTGCGCGCTCGCGCTGGAGGCCAATGCAACGGGGTCTTGGCGGGGCCATGAGCGTCCATTTAACTTGGCTAAGGGAAACTGGCGGTCGGCGTTGCCACCGTCGAACCCGTTCGCGCGGAACAACTTGGTCGATTCCCCCGGGAATCGTCGAGGTCCAGATTCTGCGGAGGCTCCCGTGACTCGGAGACAGGCCCAGCGATGAGCGATGGCGGACACCGACCCACGAAGGTTCTTCTCGTGGAGGCCGGGCAGTCGCATCTCGATCCCCTCGAGGAGGCGTTCGAGAGCGCGTCGGGACCGTCCATGGAGGTCGAATGGGCCGGCGAGATGTCCGGGGCTCTCGAGCTCCTTTCGGAGGGCGGCATCGATGCCGTGATCCTCGATCCCGAGCTCCCCGACAGTCAGGGGCTCTCGAGCTTCGAGCGCATGTACGCTTTCGCTCCCCACATACCGATCATCGTCCTCACCAAGGACGACGACGAGGAGCTGGCGGTTCGAACGGTGCAGGGTGGAGCGCAGGACTGCATGGCCATGCGGGAGGCCGAGCCGAACGTTCTCGTGCGCTCCGTCCGCTACGCCATCGAACGACACCGGCTGCTCTCGGCTCTACGGAGCCTGTCCCTCATCGACGACCTGACCAGCCTGTACAACAGACGCGGGTTCAACGACCTGGGCGAGCAGTACCTGAAGCTGGCCCCGCCGAACGTCCAGGGGCGTGTCGCTCATATATCTGGACATCGACCGCTTCAAGACGATCAACGACACCCTGGGGCATCACGTGGGCGACCGCGCTCTGCGCTCCGTGGCGGATACACTTCGGGGGACCTTCCGACGCTCGGACATTGTCGCCCGCATGGGCGGGGACGAGTTCGCCGTCCTGGCCATGGAGGCGTCGGGTGAAGATGCCGGACAGCTTGTCGAGCGACTCCAGGAGGAGCTGGAGGAGCTCAACGAGCACACCAAGGAGCAGTTCCAGCTCTCGGTGAGCGTCGGCACCACGCGGTACGTGGGTGAGGACGTCACGAGCCTCGATGATCTTCTCGCCAAGGCCGACGCAGCTATGTACGCCGAGAAGCGAGGCAAGAGAAGGGCGATGGTGCCCTGATCATGGACGAGATGACCACCGACCCTGCCGACGTTCCCGAGCCCGTGCTGGAGGTCGGAGACGAGGACATGGGCGATGATCAGGCCCAGTCCGACCAACCGGGCTCCGGGGATCCCGCCGAGGCCGGCGGTGCCGCTCAGGTGACTGCCGACGAGTACGACGCCTCGGACACCGGCGAGGTCTCGGAGGCAGGTGAGGCCTCCGAGGTAGGTGAGGTCTCCGAAGCAGATGAGGCCTCCGAAGCAGGTGAGGTCTCCGAAGCCCATTAAGTGCCCGGTGAGGCCCCCGAGGCAGAGTCCGAGGACGTGGAGGGCGAGGTCGCCTACGCCGATACCGAAGGAGGGGGTGTTCCGGCGGTGGCGGTGAGCACGACGGCCATCCACTGGCTGGCGCGGATCGCGGAGCGTGCCGGGCTCGAGGGTGAGCGTCCGGATCTCCCCCCGGATGCGCCCGCCGTGGACGCCTGGTCCGTCGTGAGTCGCAACTACAAGATCGACGACGAGCGGCTCTGCAATCTCGTCGCCGAGTACTTCCGCCTCGAGGTAGTGGACTTCTCCGCCCGTGATCCGAATGCGGTTCTCCTGGTGCCGGAGCAGATGGCTCGCAAGCATTACATCTACCCGCTCTACGAGACGGATCGGCACCTGCTAGTGGCGACGTGTGACCCCACCGATGTGGAGGCCGAGCGGGCCCTGAGCTTCAGCACCAGCCGGACCACCATCTTCCAGGTCGCCTCACCCATCGCCATCCAGAAGGCGCTGGATGCCCGCTTCTCCGCCGAGCAAGCGATCGAGACCCTTCTCGACACGCTCGAAGCCGACGATATCGACGACGACGCGGTCAAGCTGGTCGAGGAGATGGGCCCCGAGTCCATCTCCTCCGAGGATGCAGCGGCCACCCCGGTCGTTAAGCTCGCGAACCTCGTCATCCGGGACGCCATCGTGCAGGGCGCGTCGGACATCCACATCGAGCCCGGCCGGAAAGTGGGCGCGATCCGGTTCAGGGTCGACGGGGTGCTCAGAAAGCACATGGACCTCCCCATGTCGGCCATGAATCGGGTGATCTCGCGAGTGAAGATCCTTTCGCGGCTCGACATCGCCGATCGGCTTCGCCCGCAGGACGGCAAAGCCCGCGTGCGCATCCACAACCTGGCGTACGATCTACGGATCTCCACGATCCCTGCCGGTGTCTCCGAAAAGTGCGTGATCCGGGTGCTGGACTCCAGCACCGCGCAAACCCTCGAGGACCTCACCCTTCCGACCTATGAGCTGGGCCGGCTGCGTCAGCTTCTCAGCCTGCGGGAGGGCATCATCCTCGTTACCGGGCCTACGGGATCCGGCAAGACGACGACTCTCTACGGGGCGCTTCGCGAGATGGCCGACGGGAAGGTCAACATCATGACCGTCGAGGATCCCATCGAGTACGAGCTTGCGCAAATCACGCAGACCCAGGTGGAGACGAAACCGGGCGTGACGTTCGGTCGTGCCCTGCGGGCAATTCTCCGGCAGGACCCCGACATCATCCTGGTGGGTGAGATCCGGGATCACGAGACGGCCGAGACGGCGATCCACGCCGCCATGACGGGTCACCTCGTCCTGGCGACCGTCCACGCCAACGACGCCGTGAGCTCGGTCGCCCGGATGGCCGACATGGGAGTGCCTTACAGCACGATCTCGTCGACGCTTCGGGGCACCATCGCCCAGCGCCTCCTTCGCAGGGTGTGCGGCGCCTGTGCCGAGCCCGTGAGGGGCAAGCTCACTCCGGAGGAGCAGCGTCTCACGGAGCTGAACGAGATCGAGCCCATGGTTCGGGCCGTGGGCTGCGCGGACTGTGGCTTCACGGGCTACAGCGGAAGGATCCCGGTGAACGAGGTATTGGTGGTCGGACCCCGTTTCCAGGCGGCCGTGGAAGCACGCAAGGGGTGGCAGACGCTCCATCGGATCGTCGCACAGGGCGGGATGCGCACGCTGCACCAGGCGGCCCTGGACTGGGTCACCGAGGGGAAGACGACGCTGGTAGAGGTAGAGCGGGCCATGGGCATCCAAGCTCCCGAGGACGAGATTGAGGAGGACACGGGTCCGGTCCGGGTTCTGGTGGTGGACGACGACGAAGAGGCGCGGCTCATGTACCACGCCATTCTGGAGACCGAGGGATACGTGATATCCATGGCCAAGGACGGCTTCGAGGCTCTGGACATGCTCAAGCTCGATCCCGACTACAACCTCGTCATCCTGGACCTGAGCATGCCCGGCCTGGACGGCCGCAAGGTTCTCGACCGCATTCGAGGCTCCAAGGACACGGCAGCCATTCCCGTTCTCGTGAGCACCGCCTTCGGGAACGAGAGCGTGGAGAAAGAGCTCCTGGAGGCCGGTGCCGACGACTATCTCGAGAAGTCCGTCGACGCGCAGCGCTTCATGGCCCGGGTCCGGGCTGTCCTAAGACGTGCCGTGATGTAGCTCGCTGTTCTCCCCCCACAGGACACCGATCAATCACACCCCCGTAGTCATCCCGGTGACACACGTCCGGCTAGCGGTGTAGCGGGGTTGTTCCCGTCGTCTGCGCCCCTACGTTCTGGGGCGTCGCCGAGTGGACCATCCGAGAGACGAGGCACATGAAAAGCACTCTCAGGCACATTGTGGTAGCCGCGACCGTAGCCGCCCTTTCGACCCCCTTGCCAGCCTTGAGCCAGACGGAGATCCAGGCCCGGAATGCGAAGATCACCATCGGGGGGCGCCTCCATGTCCAGTCGACCACATCTTCCGCTACGGACGCCACATCCTTCGACTCCTTTCTTCGGCGAGCGCGTGTGTTCTTCGGGATCGAGATCACGGACTTCTTCGAGGCGCGCCTGCTCCCGGACTTCGCCGGAGGCGAGGTGGCGCTCCAGGATGCCTATGTCAGCCTCAAGTTCCATCCAGGCTTTGCGGTCTCCGTCGGACAGCTCAAGCGGGCCTCCGAAGTCTTCGAGCTGAGCAGCAGCACGCAGCTTTCCATCATCGAGCGAGATGGGCGCGTTCCGGGAGCAGGCGACTGCACGGGGATGGGCGGCGTCTGCACCTTCAGCCGGTTCACGCAGCAGCTCGCGTACTCGGAACGTGATATGGGACTGCGGATCGCCGGGTCCGCCGGGCGCTTCTCCTACATGGCCACCATGACCAACGGCACGGGCGTGAACGTGAGGGACGAGAACGACAGCAAGTCGTATTCGGGCCGAGCCGCGCTCCAAGTCGCCGACGATGTGGAGATCGGTGCCTTCGTCGGTCTCCACGACTATCCCGATGCGATGGGAGTTACCGACTACGGAACAGCCTTCGGCGCCGATCTGGAATGGGGTGGCTGGTACGAGGGGTTGCACCTCCAGGCGGCCATGGTCGAGGGCGACAACTGGAAGGAGCTCGACGCGTCGGGAGATCCGGCGCGCTTCCTCTCGGGTCAGGCGGTCCTCACGTACTACATTCCCGTCGACTCGGACCGGTGGGCGGCAGTCGAGCCGCTGACCCGGATCAGCTGGGGAGATCCGGACACGGACACCGCAGACGACGCGGCCTGGCTCATCACTCCGGGGCTGTCGCTGTTCGTCTCCGGCCGGAACAAGATCGGGACGAATCTCGACATCTATCTGCCCCAGGAGGGCGACTCCGAGATGTCGTTCAAGGTCCAGGCCTTCCTCTACTTCTGAGCGGGGGAGGAGCCATCATTTCCGGCCGAGGACCGCCCGGCTTCGGCCCCCCCGAGGGGATCCTGTGAGCGGTCGGTCGGTAGATTGACAGGCGTGCCCCGAGCCTGCGAGGTTACGGCGCTGAAATCGCCACAATCCAAGGACTGACCGCCCAGATGTTCAAATCCGTACGAGGCCGGCTCATCGTCATTTTGGCGCTTGTCGGCCTGAGCGTCTACTACCTCGTCACCGACAAAATCAAGCTGGGGCTAGACCTTCAGGGAGGGATGCACCTGGTGCTCGAGGTGGACGATCCCCAGGGCACCATGACGGCCGATGCCCGCTCCGACGCCATCGATCGAGCCGAGCGCATTCTGCGCACCCGCATCGACGAGTTCGGGGTGGAGGAGCCGCTCATTCAGAAGGTGGGCTTCGAGCGGATCATCGTCGAGCTGCCGGGCATCGCGGACGAGGACCGAGCCAAGAATCTGATCCAACAGTCGGCGTTCCTCGAGTTCAAGCTCGTGCTTCCCGTGACGGAGCTCGAACCCGCCCTTAGTCGGATCGACCGGCAGATCGTCGCCGCCCTGGGAGTGGATGGGCTCCGCGAGATGGGGCGCGATACGGAGGGCCCCTCACAGGACCTGCAGGATCTGATCTTCGCGACCCCCAACGCCGATTCGACCCAGGCGGACAGTACCAGCGCCGAAGGAGAGCACGCCGCCGAGGAGGAGGACCAGTCGGTGAACTTGAGGCCGTTCACGGCCCTCCTTGCCTCGGGCGATGTGGAAGGCACGTACCTGGTCGCCCTCGAGGACGTGGAGACGGCCCAGCGCTTCCTCGCGCTGCCCGAGGTTCAGATCGCTCTGCCCCGGAACATATCGCTCCACTGGGAGACGGATCCCGTCGGGGTCGGAACCCGCACCTACCGCCGCCTCTATGTCACAGAGGATGACGCCTTCATGACGGGCGAGCAGCTCGAGACGGCTGTAGCCCAGCGGGATCCCCAGTTCAACCAAGCTCAGGTCAGCTTCCAGCTCAACCGGGCCGGGGGAAGGCGGTTCTCGCAGTTCACCACGCAGCACGTGGGCGACCTCATCGCCATCGTGCTGGACGACGAGATCGTGAGTGCTCCGGTGGTGCGTGATCGCATCGGGGCCAGCGGAGTCATCGAGATGGGCAACGCCGACATCGCCGAGGCTGCGGACCTGGCGCTCGTGCTCCGGGCCGGCGCCCTCCCCGCCAAGCTGAGGGTCATGGAGGAGCGGACCGTGGGGCCGTCTCTGGGGCAGGACTCGATCGACCGGGGCAAGATCGCCGGTATCATCGGCATGGTGGGGGTCGTGATCGTCATGATGCTGTACTACAAAGTGGCAGGCGTTCTCGCCGTGATGGCTCTGGCTGTCTACGCCATGCTGGTGCTGGGCCTCCTCGCGGCCTTTGGCGCCACGCTGACCCTTCCGGGGATGGCGGGCCTGATCCTCTCGGTGGGAATGGCGGTGGACGCCAACGTCCTCATCTTCGAGCGGATCCGTGAGGAGCTTATCCTCGGCCGGGCGACGCGTACGGCGGTGGACGAGGGCTTCGCACATGCCCTGTCGGCTATCGTCGACGCGAACCTGACCACGCTCATCACGGCGCTCATCCTCTTCCAGTTCGGTACGGGGCCCGTGAAGGGCTTCGCCGTGACCCTGTCCTTCGGCATCGTGGCATCGTTCTTCTCGGCCCTCTACGTGACACGAACCTTATTCCTCATGTACCTGTCGGGAAAGAAGGCTTCCGACCCGATCAGCATCTGAGACGGAATCCATGAGACTGTTCGACCAAGCGAGCTATCCCTTCATCGAGTGGCGCCGTAGGGCCTACATGGTGTCTGCGGCGGTCATCCTCATCGGGATCACCGGGATGCTCTTCAACGTCTTCGCCATAGGCAGCTGGCAGAACTACGGCGTCGACTTCACAGGCGGATCCCTGATCCAGGTCCGCTTCCACGAGCCTGCCACGGCGGTCCAGCTTCGGGCGGCCCTCGGGGGCTCTCAGGCGCCTCCTATCACCCGGTTTGGCGAGGAGAACGAGTTCGTTATCCGGGCCGCCCTGGGTGAGGAGGAGGTGGACGTGGTGCGGGCGCAGGTCGAAGATCAGCTCCTCGCCGCCTTCGGGGGTGACATGTTCGACGTGGTCAGGACCGAGACTGTGGGGCCCAAGATCGGAGCGGAGCTCCAGCAGAAGGCGACCTTGGCCATTCTGTTCTCGTTCATCCTCACGCTCGTCTACCTGGCCGTCCGGTTCGAGCTGCGCTTCGGTCTGGCGGCCGTGATCGCGACGATCCACGACATCCTGATCGCTCTGGGCTTCCTGGCGTTCTTCCGGATCGAGATCGCCCTGGCCACCGTGGCCGCGGTCCTCACCATCGTGGGGTACTCGCTCAACGACACCATCGTGGTGTTCGATCGGATTCGCGAGAACCTGAACGCCAAGGGCGGACGCCGTGAGGATCCGGTGGCTCTGGTCGATCGTTCCATCAACGAGACGCTTCCGCGCACGGTGCTCACCTCCGGGACGACCCTGGCCGTATTGCTGGCTCTCCTCTTCGTGGGTGGTGCGGTGATCCGTGACTTCACGCTGGTGCTCATACTGGGGGTGGTCATAGGGACGTACTCCTCCATCTTCGTGGCGTCACCGGCACTCCTGGAGATCCAGAAGCGCTTTGGCGACGGGTCGGCCCGCCGCGACCGGAAGAAGAGCAGGGCTACGGCGACCGTGTAGCTCGTGTTCGACAGCCACTGCCATCTGACGGACGGCCGCTTCGACGACGATCGGGCGGCCGTCGTCACTAGAGCTCGCCAGGCCGGCGTGACCCGCATCGTCACCATCGCCTCGGATCTCGAAGACGCCCACACCGCAGCAGAGCTGGCTGCCGCGCACGACGGCATGTGGTCCACCTCCGGAGTTCACCCTCACGAGGTATCGCAGGCGCGAGACGACGACCTTGAGGGGATCCGGGAGCTGGCCACCAGCCGGCCCGAAGTCGTGGCCATCGGTGAAACCGGTTTGGACTACTTCTACGATCACTCGCCTCGGGAGCTCCAGCGGAGATGGTTCGAGAACCAGCTCGGGCTGGCCTGCGAGCTGGGTCTGCCGTTGGTGATCCATAGCCGCGAAGCGGAAGACGACACCATCGCCGTCATCCGAGACGCCCCTCCTTCGACAGGCATGGTTCTGCACTGCTTCACGGGGAGCATGCGGCTCCTGGAAGCCGCGCTCGAAGTCGGATGTCATGTGTCCTTTTCAGGGATCGTCTCCTTTGCCAAGTTCGACGGCCACGAGGCTGTGAGGGTTGTTCCCCGCGATCGCATTCTGGCCGAGACGGACTCGCCGTACCTGGCCCCCATCCCGCACCGGGGCAAGCGCAACGAGCCTGCTTTCGTCACTCAGGTGATCGAGGTGATGGCGGGCATTCGGGGCGAAAGCGTCGAGGAGATGGCCGAGTCCACGACCGCCAACGCCACCCACTTCTACGCCCTGGAGTCATGACGGGATCGTAATGCCGCGCACCATAGAGGTTCTTCCGGACATCGTAGCCAATCAGATCGCCGCCGGGGAGGTGGTGGAGCGGCCCGCGTCCGTGGTGAAGGAGCTCGTCGAGAACGCTCTGGACGCCCGCGGGACCCGCATCGATATCGTTCTGGAGCGGGGGGGCAAGCGCCGCATCCGCGTAGCCGACGATGGCGTTGGCATGACCCGCGAAGACGCCCTGCTCTGCTTGGACCGCCACGCCACCAGCAAGATCCGCACTGCCGTCGATCTCCAGTCGGTCGTGACTTTCGGCTTCCGGGGCGAGGCCCTGCCGTCCATTGCTGCCGTGTCCCGCATAACGCTGGATACAAAGGACGGAGACGATGAGGTGGGGACTCGCATCCGGGTGAAGGGCGGGACCATGAGCGGCGTCGATGACGCTCCCAGGCGCCGGGGGACCACGGTCGAAGTCGGAAACCTGTTCTTCAACGCTCCAGCCCGCTCGAAGTTCTTGAAGGTGGTGGCCGCCGAAACCCGAGCCGTGAGCGAGGCGGTCACAGTCTTGGCGTTGGCTAACGCGTCGGTGGGCTTCACGCTCACATCGGATAGGCGTGTGCTCCTGGACCTGCCACCGGCCAAGGATCTCACGGCCCGCGTGAGCGCCATTTGGGGCAGGGAACTGGCGAGCACCCTCGTCGCACTGGCCGCCGAGGCCGACGGCATGTCGCTGCGTGGTCTGGTGCAGCGGCCCGATGCCGCCAAGAGTGGGCTCCGTCGGGCGAATTTGTTCGTGAACGGGCGCCCCTTCCGGAGCCGCCCCCTCATGGCTGCCGTGGATCGGGGGTACCGCACCACCATCTCCGAAAAGGTGCGGCCGTGGGTCTTCCTCTACCTGCAGATGCCACCCGGGAGTGTGGACATGAACGTCCACCCGGCCAAAGCGGAGGTGCGGTTCCGATCGGCCGCCGCTGTGGAGTCGTTCGTGGAGGACGCCGTCCGGGCGTGCCTCACCGCCGAGGCGAGCGCGGCCACCCTCGACACCCAGCTAGCTCCGCCCCGAATGTCCGTCCACGAGCCCGGTCCGACCTCGCGGCGGTCCCGCGACCCACGGGACGAGGAGAACCAGACGGCTCTCTTCCTGTCGGCCGATGCGATGGGGGAGGGCTTGGCAGGCGGGGAGGGCCAGGCCGGAGCGGCACAGATCAGCCCGGCCCCCTTCGTGGAGGAGCGCCCGCGTCTCTGGCAGGTCCTCAACACCTACGTGCTGGCGGAGGCCCGCGAGGGTCTCATCATCATCGATCAACACTCGGCCCACGAGCGCATCCTCTTCGAGCGCCTCATGGATGCCTTCGAGGAGGGAGGACAGACCGGCCAGCGACTGCTCTTCCCCCTCACCGTCCGGCTCTCTAAGGCCGAGTTCCAGGAGGCCGAGGCCCTTACCAGCATTATCAACCGCGTGGGCTTCGAGGTCGAGGCCTTCGGCGGGAACACCATCATTGTGCATGCCGTCCCCGATCCTCATCCGTACTTCGACCCGCAGCGCTGTTTCCGTGAGATGATGGGGGGGCTGGTCCAGGGCTCGGACCTCACTCGGGCGGCCAAAAACCAGCACGAGAAGATCGCCATGATGTTCGCGTGCAAGGGGGCCATCAAAGCTGGTCAGAAGCTGAGCGAGCGTGAGATGCAGGAGCTCTTCGATCAGCTCTTCGCCACCGAGCTTCCATACCACGACGTGCACGGTCGTCCCACCATCGTGCGACTCGGGAAGGACGAGCTGGAGCGAAAGTTCGGACGTTAGAGGCCTGTTGAAGAAGTGGGGCGCGGCCGCGCGCGACCCACGCCTTCGGCGCGGGTACCCCGGTCTTGCGGTGATCAGAGAACGTCGCGGCCCTGGTGTTCGGCGTCGTGCAGTGGTGTTCAGCGACACCTGAGCCGAAGGCGAAGAACGGACGATGACGAGGCGTAGCAAGGCGGGCACCGCGGCCGAAGGCCGTGGTCCGAGGAAGAGAGACGCACTATGGGCCCGCAACCCCCCTTCGCCCTTGGGTTAGGGCGGCACGGGGCCGACCACACTTCGCGCGGTGCTCCCGTTGTTGGCGCCCCTCGACGTAGCTATAGCTATGCCTTCGGGGCACCGCCTAGGATGTGGCCGGTAACAAGCGCGCTAGCGCTTGTCGGCGCTCCTAACGCGGCTCGCCCCACTTCTTCAACAGGCCTCTGATGGACTTTCTGGCGATCACTGGACCCACCACATCCGGGAAGACCGCCCTCTCCATGGAGGTGGCCCGCTCTCTCGACGCCGAGATCGTGTGCATGGACTCCCGTCAGGTCTACCGGGGCATGGACATCGGGACCGACAAGGCGAGCCAGGAGCTCCGGGAGCGGGTGCCCCATCACGGTCTCGACACGAGAGATCCCAACGAGACTTACAGTGCAGGCCAGTTCGGCCGGGACGCGCGCGTGTGGATCTCCGAGATCCGTGCTCGGAGGCGCGTGCCCCTGGTCGTGGGCGGCACGGGATTCTTCCTCCGCGCTCTCACGGATCCCATGTTCCGCCAGCCCGACATGGAAGGGGATCGTCTCGAGGCGTTACGCCGATATCTCACGACCTTCCCCAGGGAGGAGCTGGAGCGTTGGGTAGGGGAGCTCGACCCCGGCCGCGCGGCCATCGCCGCCGAGGGAGGGCCCCACCGCCTTGGGAGGATCCTGGAGGTGGCGCTCCTCACCGGACGTCCGCTGAGCTGGTGGCATGAGCAGGGAGCGCCAGACCAGGAGCCGCTGCAGGGGGTGATCGTGGTCTTGGAGATGCCCCGGGAGGAACTGGACCGACGGATCGACGCCAGGGTACCCCGGATGGCGGAAGAGGGGTTGGTCGCGGAGGTGGAGCGGCTGCTGGAGCAGGGGTACGGGCCCGACGATCCGGGCATGACGGGGACCGGCTACCGGGAGATCGCCGCGTACCTGACCGGGGAGACGAGCCTCGAAGAGGCCCTCGATCGGATGCGGTCGGTGACCCGGAAGTACGCCCGCAGGCAACTCACGTGGTTCAGGCATCAGGTGCCGGACGATGTGGTTCGTATCGACGGGCTCCAGCCTGTGGCGAACCAGGCCGCGCGGGTGGTGGAGGCGTGGAGGCGTGGAGGCTCGCACCGGTGGCACAGGGATGAGGGGGCAGTGAGAGCATGAAGATCGGGATCACATGTTACCCCACGTACGGGGGCTCAGGCGCCGTGGCGACGGCTCTGGGTATACAGCTCGCGAAGCGAGGGCACGAAGTGCACTTCGTCTCGTACACACAGCCGTTCCGCCTGGGGCACTTTCACGAGCGGATCTTCTTCCACGAAGTGGAGATGGAGCACTACCCGCTCTTTGAGCACCCTCCCTACACGCTGGCGCTGGCGGTTGCGCTCCACGACGCAGCTCAGACCCACGACCTCGACCTGCTTCACGTTCACTACGCCATCCCCCACGCCACCTCGGCTTGGATCGCCCAAGAGATGCTTGGGGAGGGGGGCGTGCCGGTGGTGACCACGCTCCACGGCACGGACATCACGTTGGTGGGACTCCATCCGTCCTTCCAACCGATCACCCGCTTCTCCATCCTGCGCTCTACCGGGATCACCGCGGTCTCCGAATACCTGCGGGACGAAACGGTCCGTGACTTCAGCGTACCCGGTGAGCGAATCGAAGTAATCCCGAACTTCATCGACATCGAGGTCTATGATCCGGCGAAGGAGCCCTGCTACCGGTCGACGCTTGCAGAGGAGGGGGAGAAGATCGTCATGCATGTCTCGAACTTCCGGCCCGTGAAGCGCGTGCTGGACGTGGTCGAAATCTTCGGGCGAGTGGCCGCGAAAGTGCCGTCCCGCTTGATCATGGTGGGCGACGGACCGGACAGGCCGCGGGCCCTGGAGAGGGCCCAGGTCCTGGGCGTGGGCGACCGTGTGGTCTTTCTGGGAAAGCACGACTCCGTGGAGGAGCTGCTCCCGTGCGCCGATCTCTTCCTGCTTCCCAGTGGGTCCGAGTCCTTCGGTCTGGCAGCCTTGGAGGCGATGGCCTCCGGGGTGCCGGTCGTGGCGTCGTCGGTGGGGGGCGTGCCGGAGCTGGTTCCGCACGGGGAGGTGGGATACCTCTACCCCGTGGGAGACGTGGACGGAATGTTTGAAGGGGCCCTGGAGATCCTGAGCGACCCGGATCGGCAGAGGGCCTTCGGTGAGACGGGTCGGACCGTCGCAGTGGAGCGCTTCTCGGCCGAGCTGGTGGTACCGGCGTACGAGGCGTGCTACGAGCAGGCGATGGAGTCCCACCCGCAGACCTTCGAGTCGCACGGGTGAGTCTCTGGGAGGCGGTCTTTCTCGGATTCCTCCAGGGTGCCACGGAGTTCCTGCCGGTCTCCAGCTCGGGCCATCTGGTGGTGGGCCAGACCCTGCTGGGCCTGGAGATCCCGGGGGTGCAATTCGAGGTGGCGGTGCACGCAGCGACTCTCGTCTCCGTCGTTGTGGTCTACCACGACCGCATCCGAGGTCTCGTCCGCGGCGCCATCAGGGGTCAATCCCACGCCTTGCGCTACGTCGGCTTTCTGGCCCTCGCCACCGCTCCCGTCGTGGTCGTGGCAGCGTTCTTCAGGGATTCGGTAGAGGCGCTCTTCGAGAGCCCCTTCGTTCCCGCGGTGGCTTTTTTAGTCACGGGCGCCCTGCTCTGGACGACGCGCACGGCGCTGCGGCGGGAGAGTTGGCCGGGACTGGGCCTTCTGGCGGCAGGCGTGATCGGTCTGGCCCAGGCGTTCGCAGTGGTACCGGGTATCTCACGATCGGCGGCGACCGTGGTTGCGGCGCTGTGGATGGGCGTCGAGGCCGAGGAGGCCGCGGCCTTCTCGTTCTTGATGGCCATTCCGGCGATCGCCGGAGCCGCGGTCCTCCAGCTCTGGGGATCGACCGATCCGGGACCGAGCCTCACAGACGGTGCCCTGATCCTGGCGTCGGTGATGGCTGCGGTGACCGGTGTCCTGGCGATCCGGGCGTTCGTGGCCTTTCTGGTGCGACGGACGTTCCACCGGTTCGGCATCTACTGTTGGGCACTGGGAGCGGCGTTCCTGGTCTATCTCGTCTCGGTGGGTTGACCCTCGGTGGACCGTCTCAACGACTGGGAGGGCAAGCCGGTGGCGGTATGGGAGCGCCTCTGGAATGTGCCGCTTTTGGAGGCCTACGACACGCTTCCCTCCACGAACGACCGGGTCCGAGAGTTGGCGGGGGAGGGGGCGGCCGCCTTCACCGTGGTGACCGCCGAGACCCAGACGACTGGGCGCGGCCGGTCGGGAAAACGCTGGGAATCACCGACGGGGTTGGGCTTGTGGATCTCCTTTCTGGTGCGACCCCCAGCGGGGGGCGCTCCGGCCCTGACGCCGATTCTCGTGGGGCTTGCCACCGCCCGGGCCATCGAGGCCCTGTGCCCTGAGCTCCATCCTGAGATCAAGTGGCCGAACGATGTTCTCGTGAGTGGCCGCAAGGTGGGAGGCATCCTATGTGAAGGCGTGGGCCCGGACGCAGTAGTGGTGGGCGTGGGTCTCAACATCTGCCAGCGCGAAGAAAATTTTCCCTCCGCTTTGAGGGACCAGGCGACCTCACTGGAAGCAGCCGGGTGCTCAGGAGTGTCGAGAGCCGAGTTGGCCGGGGGACTGCTCAGCGAGGCACGCAATCTGGTCGAGCCCCTCCCCGACGGACTCGATGAGAGCTTGCGCGTAGAGCTTCAGCACAGGGATGCTTTGGCAGGGCGTACGGTCCGTACAGACACGGGGCAGGTGGGGCGGGCCGTCGGGGTGGCGGATGACGGGGCCCTGCTCATCGAGGCGGAGGGGATCCGGTATGCGGTTCGAGGCGGGGGGGTCGGTATCGTTTCTGAATTCGACATATACTAGTGCGGAGAGAATGAGATGGAACTGGTCATCGACGTGGGAAACAGCGAGACGGTGCTGGGGCTCGTGCAGCCTGAGGGCCTGGAGTTGGCGGCCCACTGGCGTGTGAGCACGACCGTACCGCGCACTGTAGACGAGTACGAGCTCCTTCTCCGCACACTGCTCGCCAGCCGCGGGTTCACGCCTGAGGACTTGGGTCTGGCGGTTCTGGGATCCGTCGTCCCATCGGCCACGGGCATCATCACCGACGCCCTGGCGCGGATCGGGGGCGGGCTCCCAGTGGTTGTGACCGCACAGAGCCCTCTCCCGATCGTACTCGACGTGGACGAGCCGCTGACGGTCGGCGCCGACCGGATCGTCAACACGTTGGCCGCAAAGGAGATGTACGGACGCGACACCATAGCCGTGGACCTGGGGACGGCGACGACCTTCGACTGCATCACCGCTGATGGCGTCTTCCTCGGCGGCGTCATTTCCCAGGGCATCCAGGCGGGACTCGAGTGGCTGGGGAAGAAGACGGCCAAGCTGCCGAACGTCGAGCTGGGTCCTCCTGAACGAGTGATCGGGCGCCGGACCGAGGAATGCATCCGTAGCGGTGTGTTCTACTCGGCAGTGGACGCCGTGGACGGTATCGTGAGGCGTATCCGACGTGAGTGGGCACGCCCCGACATTTATGTCGTGGCCACCGGAGGCTACGCCGAGGTGGTGGGGCCACACGCGGAAACGGTGGACCACATCGAGCCCTTCCTGACCCTCTACGGGCTCGCCCTGGCCGGGCGGACCATTCGGGGCTGAGAGAGGCTGCCGATCCGAGGTGTAGACGACCCGCAAGACCAGGGAGTTCCAGCGATTGTGCAGTTGACAGGACACCCGGGGATAATAGATTATCGGGCTGATTAGCACTCGTTCGAGACGAGTGCTAACAAAACACCGAACTTCAAGTGACCCAACCAGTTAGCAGGAGGCATTTCGGATGGCGACGAAGGCTGCAACCAAGATCAAGCCCCTTGCGGACCGTGTGGTGGTGACGCCCCTCGAGGAAGATGAGCAGATGCGTGGGGGCCTCTACATTCCGGACACCGCAAAGGAGAAGCCACAACAGGGCAAGATCGTTGCGGTGGGACCCGGTAAGCTGTCGGACGAGGGCGTGCGGGTCGAGCCCGACGTTGAGGTCGGGCAGACCGTCCTCTACGGCAAGTACAGCGGTACCGACGTGACGATCGACGGGGAAGAGTTCCTCATTCTACGCGAATCCGACATCCTGGCGGTCATGGGGTAGAGCGCTGAAATCGGCGCAGATTCGGCAAGTTTCTATGGCGACACACAGGAGTAAGTAAGCAATGGCTGCTAAAGAGATCGGTTTTGACGTCGACGCGCGTGCACGCCTGAAGGCAGGTGTCGACAAGTTGGCCCAGGCCGTGAGGGTCACGCTGGGTCCCAAGGGCCGGAACGTCGTTATCGACCGTAAGTTCGGTTCCCCTACGGTCACCAAAGACGGCGTGTCCGTGGCCAAGGAAGTGGAGCTGGAAGACCCCGTGGAGAACATGGGTGCCCAGATGGTCAAGGAGGTCGCTACGAAGACCTCCGACGTGGCCGGTGACGGCACCACAACCGCTACGATCCTCGCCCAGGCCATCTTCGGCGAGGGCCTGAAGAACGTCACCGCCGGCACGAACCCCATGGGGATCCGCCGCGGCATCGACCTGGCCATCGACCGGGTCGTGGACGTGCTTGAGAGCCTCTCCACGGAGACCAAGGGCAAGACCGAGATCGCCCAGGTCGGCGCGATCTCGGCCAACAGCAACGCCGAGATCGGCGACCTCATCGCCGACGCCATGGAGAAGGTCGGCAAGGACGGTGTCATCACGGTCGAGGAGGCCCGCGGCCTCGACACGACCTTGGAGACCGTCGAGGGCATGCAGTTCGATCGCGGCTACCTCTCGCCCTACTTCGTGACCGACCCGGAGAGGATGGAGGCGGTTCTCGAGGATCCCATGATTCTCGTGCACGACAAGAAAATCTCTTCCATGAAAGATCTTCTGCCCATCCTCGAGAAGGTCGCCCAGATGGGTAAGCCCCTCCTGATCCTCGCCGAGGACATCGAGGGTGAGGCGCTCGCGACGCTGGTCGTGAACAAGCTCCGCGGCACGCTGAAGGTGTGCGCCGTGAAGGCCCCCGGGTTCGGCGATCGGCGCAAGGCCATGCTCCAGGACATCGCGGTCTTGGTGGGTGGCCAGGTCATCTCCGAGGAGGTGGGCTTCAAGCTCGAGAATACGGTGGTGAGCGACCTCGGCTCGGCCAAGCGTGTGGTCATCGACAAGGACGACACCACGCTCGTCGACGGCGCCGGTGACAAGGACAAGATCAAGGGTCGCATCGAGGAGATCAAAGTCGCCATCGACAAGTCCACCTCCGACTACGATCGTGAGAAGCTTCAGGAGCGGCTGGCCAAGCTCTCCGGAGGAGTCGCCGTGATCAATGTCGGCGCGGCGACCGAGACCGAGATGAAGGAGAAGAAGGCACTCGTTGAGGACGCTCTCCACGCGACCCGCGCAGCCGTGGAAGAGGGGATCGTCGCCGGCGGTGGCGTGGCCCTGATCCGCGCTCAGCAGGCGCTGGCGGACTTCGCGATCGAGGGTCACGACGAGCAGGTCGGTGTCGACATTCTGCGTCGGGCCCTGGAGGCTCCGATTCGCCAGATCGCGTCCAACGCCGGAGCCGAAGGCCCCATCGTCGTTGCCAAGGTCCGAGACGGTGAGGGCGCGTATGGCTACAATGCCGAGACCGAGGTCTACGAGGACCTGGTGAAGGCCGGCGTCATCGATCCCACCAAAGTGGTGCGCTCCGCGCTCCAGAACGCCGCGTCGATCGCGGGTCTGCTGCTCACGACCGAGGCTGTGGTCGTCGAGAAGCCCCAGGAAGAGGCCGCCGCGCCCGCCATGCCCGGCGGCGGCGGCATGGGAGGGATGTACTAGCGTCTTCGAGACACCATAGTGTCGTAAAGACGGGCACCGGCTCACGAGCATCCTGCGGGAGGTCGGGAGTCGGCGCCCCCATCCTTCGCGGCGGTCCGGTTACCTATGGTGGCCGGGCCGTCGTCTTTTCTGTAGTGGCTTTTCCTCCCGACTCCACTACTTTTTTGCCACTCCAGGCGGCAAGTGACACGACGGAACTGAACGAACATGGCGGATATCAAAGTGACCCTCCCGGACGGGACGGCCCTGGAAGTGCCCGAGCGATCCAGCGTCGCGGACGTTGCGGCGGCTATCGGCCCCGGCTTGGCCAAGGCGGCCCTGGCGGGAGAGGTGGACGGCCACACGGTCGACCTCTTCCATACCATCGAGGCCGATGCCAGCCTGAGGATCATCACCGATCGAGACCCCGACGCCCTTGCCCTACTGCGGCACTCCGCCGCCCACGTGCTGGCTACGGCCGTGCGCGAGCTACGCCCGGGTGCGGGGATCGGGTTCGGGCCGTCCATCGACGACGGCTTCTACTACGACTTCGACGTGGAGAGGCCCTTCACTCCGGAGGATCTGGAGACGTTCGAGGCCAAGATGGCCGAAGTAGTGGACGCCGACTACGCCTTCGAGCGACGTGTCGTGACCGTTGAGGAGGCGCGAGAGCTCTTCGCCGACGATCCGCTGAAGCTGGAGCGCCTGGAGGAGTTCAGCGAGGACGAGGTCATCACGGTCTATCGGGACGGGCCGTTCCTCGATCTCTGCCGCGGGCCCCATGTGCCGTCCACCGGCCGACTCAAGCACTTTAAGCTCCTCTCCGGGGCGGGGGCGTACTGGCGGGGGGACGAGAGCCGCCAGATGCTTCAGCGCATCTATGGAACCGCCTTCTTCAAGAAGTCGGACCTGAGCGAGCACCTCGAGCGCTTGGAGGAGGCCAAGAAGCGAGATCACCGGGTCCTGGGCCGGGAGCTGGACCTGTTCTCCACCGACGCCCGGGTGGGTCCGGGCCTCATCCTGTGGCACCCGAAGGGGTCCGTGATCCGCACCGAGATCGAGACCTTCGAACGGGAGCTCGTACTCCGGCACGGATACGACCTGGTGTACACGCCCCACATCATGACCGAGAAGCTGTTCGAGATCTCGGGCCACCTGGAGAACTTCAAGGAAGGGATGTTCGGGGCCATGGATGTGGAGGGCAACACGTACCGTCCCAAGCCCATGAATTGCCCGGGCCACATCGCCATCTACGAGGCCGACCAGCGGTCCTACCGGGACCTGCCAATCCGGATGGCCGAGTTCGGCACCGTGTACCGCTATGAGCGGAGCGGCGTGCTCCACGGCATGCTCAGGGTCCGGGGCTTCACCCAGGACGACGCCCACATCTTCTGCACGCCCGAGCAGGTCACCGGCGAGATCGAGCGGCTCTTGGATCTGGTGGAGGAGATGCTCTCGGCGTTCGGTTACCCGTACACCGTTGCGCTGGCCACCAAGCCCGAAGAGAAGGCACTGGGCACCGACGAGGAGTGGGATTCGGCGGTGAAGACGCTGGCCGCCACCCTCGACGCTCGTGGTGTTCCCTTCGAGTACGACATCGGGGGAGGCGCCTTCTACGGACCCAAGCTCGACTTCAAGCTCATCGACGCCATCGGCCGGGAGTGGCAGGGCCCCACGGTCCAGCTCGACTTCAACCTGCCGGAGCGCTTCGAGCTCGAGTACGTGGGCGAGGACAACGAGCGCCATCGTCCCGTCATGCTGCACCGGGTGCTGGTGGGCTCCATGGAGCGCTTCGTGGGCGGGCTCATCGAGCACTACGCCGGGGCGTTCCCCCTGTGGCTGGCCCCCGAGCAGGTACGGGTCCTGCCCATCTCGGAGCAGTGGGTCGACTCGGTCGACGAGTTCGCCGGCCAGCTCGACGCCGCGGGCATCCGTGGGAAGGTCGTGAGCCGGGAGACGCTCAGCTATCGTATCCGCGACGCCGAAGTGCACAAGATCCCCTACATGGCCGTGATCGGCGAGCGGGAAGCCGAAGCCGGCACGGTGGCGGTGCGGAAGCGGGGGGCCGGCAAAAAGCAGGACATCATCGACCGGGCTCAGTTCATCGCCCAGCTGGTGGGTGAAGTAGAGAGCCGGGCGCTAGGCTCGGAGTGAGTGAGGGTCCCCTCGCCCCTGCTGTCCGGGGCTCCTCCCCACGCCCCCGGCCACCTTTAGCCCTCCCAGACGGTTGCTCGGCACAGGCACGGGTCCAGCGGAACCACCGCTGACCTGCTAGAGCGGGGCATCGGCGTGCTCGCGCGGTGTCCGTATTGATCCCGAGGTTGCCCACAGCGTAGACGAGGGCACCTACGGCCAGAGCCTCCGACGCTGCGATCACCCGATACGGATGGCGAAGCACGAGGCGCGTCCACCCCGCCAGGGCCTCCACGGCGTTCACCATGGCCGGAAAGATGCTTCCCAGTCCGCTCGTGCCGTTCAGCCGCTCAACGCTCCAGCCCTCTGCCCTGGCGAGGGCCCGCCGTCTCACTAACCCCGGTATAGGGAGTCCAGGCGCCGGCCGAGGGCATCGAGGCCCAGAAAGGCCCGGTTGAGGGGTGACCGAACCGGATAGTAGTCCGACGCCTCGGAAGGCTTGAGGAAAAGCTCACGAACCCCTGTGCCGGACGGGTTCCGGGACCGGGGCTTGAGCGTCGTCAGGACGAAGCGGGGAACCATCACCGTCCGTGACCAACACGAAAGGCGCCGGATGTGGAAGGAGAACCACTCGGGGAGAAGTAGGATTTCAACGGGGATGAAGGGGACGGCCCGCCACGGTACCTGCCCCAACAGCGCCAGGGTGATGCGCGTGTAAACGTTGCAGCCCGCCGCCCCTCCGTGCGCCAGAACCAACTCCCGAACCCTGGTCATATGGGGCACCGCCGGATCGTCCCCAGCGAGCTTCAGGGCGTAATAGCACTTCACCGTGCACGACAGGTCCAAGTGCCCGCCCGTGTATAGCGGCCATCCGCCGATCTGCGCAGTCCAACGCACCTCCCCTGCCTCTGGGGGCCGTCCTCCGTGTTCGTCGCTCTGCCTTGTCCGGATGAAGTACGCCAGCTTGGTTTGGACGGCCTCGTCGATCTCTCCGAGATGGTGCTCCATGAGGACGTACTCGGCCGGAATCGTGCAGTCGGCCTCCAGGGGATAACACCAGTGACCGTCGTCCTGCTGGGCCCTGATCAGCGCCTCCGCACCGCGGCGAATGGCTGCGCCGACTCAGACTGCCGCATCGGCCTTGATGACGGTCCTGGGGATCCCCAGTCCGGCAACGCCGAAGAGAGCACGCACCACCGGTTCGCGCCTGGCCGAGACGCGGCTCAGCACGGCCATGGCTCGGACCGAGCGCCGGCCAATCTTCACCTGGGAGCCCGAGGTGTATCCGCGATTGCGATGGATCTTTCGGAGCGTGAGGATGGCCATCCCCAGAGTCCAGAGGCAGACGGTGCGAATGCCGGCCTCCGAGGCGGGGATCCGGATCGTATAGTCGAGCGCGTTTGCCAAGTGGCCATGGGTGATGCCGATGAGCTCACTCAGACCGCGTTCGAATTCGGCTCGGCGCGGTCCTTGCTGTAGCTCGCTCAAGTCGACCCCGGCCTCGTCGAAGACACTCCGTGGCAGCCAGCATGCTCCCCGTTCCAGGTCGTCCCAGACGTCCTTCAGGATGTTGGTCATCTGCAGGCCCTGACCGAAGGAGCGACCCAGGGCCATCATCTCGTCCCGTTGGGACTCCAGAATCGGGAGGTGCAGACAGAACAGCTCTGTGAGCAACTCACCGACGACTCCGGCTACGTGATAGCAGTATCTGTCCATCGCCTCCTGGTCGGGAACCCCCGGGGGCCCGTCGCCGGTCTGGAACTCCACCATGCCGTCGGCCATGACGCCTACGCATCGCTCGATGGCCGCTCGCTGCCTGCCGCCGAGCGATCGGGTGATCGAGAGCACGTAGGGCGTCTGGCGGATGAGCTCACGGGCTGCGGGAAGGGTGGCGTCCGACAGAAGCGGACCCAGCCTCTGCGCGAATCTTTGCGGGTCGAGCTCTCCCCGCAGTACTCGCACGAACTCACCCGATAATCGAGCCTTTTGGCTACCGTCCAGGGCGGGCTCGTCCTCCACCGTGTCCACGATGCGACAGAGGAGGTAGGCGTTGCCCACCACTCTACGCAGCTCTTCGGGAAGCACGGGGATGGTCAGGGCGAAGGTCCGCGAGACCTCCTGCAACATGCCGTCTTGGAGTAGGTCGTTCCTCCTGTCGGCGCCCGGCCCCTCGCGGGACGGGGAGGGATCAGCCAAGGGTGGCGACGACATGGATCACGAGGCGCGGGACTCGATCACCGGCGGCTCGCCCACCTCCACCTCGTCGTACTCGATAGGGAGCTCGGGTGCCATGGGTCCTTCCGTGCGCGGGCCTCGCAGGGCGACCTGGAGGGCCTTGAGCGGCCGGGACACAGTGTCCTTCGTCTGCTGCCGTTGGAGGAAGACGTCCTGCCGTGGTGCCCGGGAGTAGCTGAACCCGGGAGAGACGGTGATGCCTCCCACCCCCAGGTCGGTGACGTAATCAAAGAGCTCGGCCACCTCCTCCGCGGTCTCCCCCTGAAAAGAGGGTAAAGGCGATGGTCACGCTGTGCCCTCGATCCAGCGCCTCATGCACGGCCTCCACCGCCCGATCGTAGACTCCCTCCCGGCAAACGGACGCGTCATGGCGCTGCAGGTTGCCGTCCAGGTGGATCGAGAAGGTCAGGTAGGGCGAAGGCTTGTAGAGATGGATCTTCTTCTTCAGGAGAAGGGCGTTTGTGCACAGATAGACCAGCTTCTTGCGAGCGACGATGCCCGCCACGATCTGAGGTAGCTCGTTGTGGATAAGGGGCTCTCCACCGGCTATGGAGACGGCTGGAGCACCGCACTCATCCACAGCGGACAGCGCCTCGGCCACGGTCATGCGGCGATACAGGATCTCGTCGAAGTAGTCGATCTTCCACACCCCTGACACGCTAGATCGCACCGGAAAAGGGGCTCCAGCATGAGAACCAGAGGGTACCGCTCGTTCCTCTTCAGCTTCTGCTTGAGGAGGTATTTGCCCACGGCGATCTGCTTGTGGATGGGGACCCTCATCGTCTGCCTCTTGGGGATGTGACATTCCTGGTAACCGCTACGGTATGCATTGGATGTGATCCCTGCCAGCCTCACCCACGATCCCCGTTCCCGGGGGCGCCCGCTACCTTGACGGGCCCGGGGATCTCCGTGATCTTTCTCGGGTTCTGAAGCCCTGGGACACGGATAAAACGGAAGTGAGTCGCGCGCGAGTGGCTCCACCTTTCGGTTCCACCGACGACGTGGATACCGCCGGGTCGAGGAGAACGGGCGACCGGAGCGGCATGCCCCCGGTGCTTCGTGACCCTTGTGGCCCGGAGAATTCCGGGCTTTTTTGTTGTGGATGAGCTGGGGTTTCGAGGCCTGGGCTCCGCCGCACCCTAATGAAGGAGAGGAAGATCACCGAGCAAAGAGTCCGTGTGAACGATCAGATCCGGATCAGTCCGGTCCGGCTGATCGACGAAGTGGGAGGGCAAGTCGGGATTGTTTCCATCGAGGAAGCGCGGGACCTAGCCCAGGACAGGGGCCTGGATCTGGTGGAAGTCGCTCCGGAGGCTCGACCTCCAGTAGTCAAGCTGATGGACTATGGGAAATACAAGTACGAGGCACAGCGGGCGGCCCGGGAGGCGAAGAAGAAACAGCACCACGTTCAGGTCAAAGAGGTGAAGTTTCGCCCGGGAATCGAGGATCACGACTACGACTTCAAAGTCCGTCATGCTCGGCGGTTCCTGAGCGAAGGAAACAAGGTCAAGCTAACGATGATGTTTCGGGGACGGCAGGTGACGCACCCCGAGTTGGGGCGCGACGTTCTCATTCGGGTCACCGAAGACCTCGAGGACGTTGGAAAGGTCGAAGCCGAGCCGAGTTTCGAGGGCCGGATCATGTCGATGGTTCTGGCACCCCTCAAGTGAGTGGTCATAGGGGACCCACCCACGGGCCCCAAGGGAGTAGATGAGATGCCTAAGATGAAGACCAACCGAGGTGCGGCAAAGCGCCTCCGCCGAACCGGATCGGGTAAGATCCGGCGGATGCGGGCGAACAAGAGCCACATCCTCACCAAGAAGTCAAAGAAGAGGAAGCGCCGTCTCCGTTCTGCCACCTTGGTGAGCAAGGTCGACGAGAAGCGCATGGGGCGACTCCTTCCAGGGTCGTAGGCGAAAGGAGAGGCGTCTATGCCAAGAGCGACATCATCTCCCGTTCGTAACAAGCGGAAGAAGAAGATTTTCAAGGCGGCCAAAGGGTACTTCGGCGGCCGAAAGAACCTGTACCGCACCGCCAAGGACGCCGTAGAGAAGGGCTGGGAGCACGCGTACCGGGACCGGAAGAAGAAGAAGCGCAACTTCAGGCGCCTCTGGATCACCCGGATCAACGCCGCCGCCCGTGAGAATGAGCTCTCGTACTCTCGGTTCATGAACGGACTCAAGCGCGCCGGGATCGACCTGGATCGCAAAGCGCTGGCGGATCTCGCCGTGCGCAGCCCGGAGGCCTTTGGAGCCTTGGCGGACCGTGCCAAAGAGGGGCTCGAAGCTGGGTAGCCTCCCCGTAGGACCATGGTGCACCAGGGGCTTCGCGGCGATTCAGTCGCGGGGCCCCTTGCTATTGACGGCTATGGGTATGACCAGCGTAAGTTGTTGCCCTCAACCGAGGTGAACACGTTCATATATGAGCGATTCTAACTCTCTCATCGATACCCTCAAGGCTCTCGAGACCGAGGCTCTGGCCGCCATAGAGGCGGCCACCGACGCAGATACGCTGGAGGCGTTGCGCATCGCGTACTTGGGCCGCAAAGAGGGTCGCATCTCCTCGCTTCTGCGCGGGTTGGGTGCTCTGGACGTGTCGGAACGTCCCGCGGTGGGTGCCGACGCGAACCGGGTGAAGGAGACTCTCCAGGAGGCTCTGGAGGAGCGGGCGGGTGAGTTGGCCGGAGAGGCTGCCCCCACCGGTCTCGCCGAGGATCTCACCCTGCCAGGCCGCGCTCGTTGGAAGGGCGGGATCCATCCGGTCAACCAGGTTGTGGACGAGATCTGGCAGATCTTCCGTGGATTGGGTTTCGTGCGCGCGCGGGGGCCCGAGGCCGACACGGAGTGGTACAACTTCTTAGCGCTGAACACGCCCCTCGATCATCCGGCGGCCGACGAGCAGGACACGCTTTACCTGAAGGATTCGGTGCTCCTCCGCAGCCACACCTCTCCCGTCCAGGTTCGGGTCATGGAGCAGTATCCGCCCCCCATCCGGATTCTGGCCCCGGGAGTGGTCTACCGGAGGGACACGTACGACGCCACCCACACACCCGCCTTTGCGCAGATCGAGGGGCTGGTGGTGGACGAAGGGATCACCTTCGTGGACTTCAAGGCGACGTTGGCCGAATTCGCGCGCCGATTTTGGGGTCCGGGTACGAAGGTCCGCTTCCGTCCTTCCTTCTTCCCCTTCACCGAGCCCAGCGCAGAGGTGGACGTGAAGCGTCAACTCATCATGAAGGACGGCACCAGGGTCGAGTCCGATTGGATCGAGATCATGGGCGCCGGCATGGTGGACCCCAACGTCCTCGAGAACGTCGGCTACGACGCGGAGCGCTACACGGCGTTCGCCTTTGGCATGGGGCCGGCCCGAATCGCACTCCTGAAGTACGGCGTGCCCGATCTCCGGCTGTTTTTCGAGAACGACGTCCGCTTTCTCTCCCAGTTCGCGCGCGGAGGGGCTCGATGAACATCTCGTTCGCCTGGCTCGAGGCCATGGTACCGGGCCTGGAGATGGGCGTCGAGGAGGTGCTGGAGCATCTCGCTACCCGCGGAGCGCCGGTAGACGGCACAGCGTTCCTGGGCGCCGGGCTGGAGGGGGTCGTCGTGGCCCGGGTGGAGTCCATGCGTCAGCACCCGAACGCCGACCGGCTCTCCCTATGCGAGGTGAATAACGGCGAGGAGACGCTCCAGGTGGTATGCGGTGCTCCGGTCATCCACGAGGGCGGATTCTATCCCTTCGCGGGCGTAGGCGTGACCCTGCCGGGCGACTTCAAGCTCGAGCGGGCCAAGATCCGGGGCGAGTACTCCAACGGGATGCTCTGCTCGGAGAAGGAGTTGGGCCTGGGACGGGACCAGGCGGGCATCATGCATCTGACCGGCGGGGTCTCGCTGGGCCAGCCCCTCACCGAGGCTCTGGCCCTCGACGACGTGCGCTTGGATGTAGAGGTGACGCCCAACCGGGGCGACTTACTATCCCAAGTGGGAGTGGCAAGGGAAGTGGCTCCGGGTGGAGTCGACGGCATCGTGCTGCCAGCCATCCCTGGCGCCCCGGATCTCGATCTCGAGGTCAAGACGGGCGAGCTGGAGGTGACGCACGCCGGAGTCGGCATCCGCATCGACGAGCCTGAGCTCTGTTACCGATTCCTCGGTGTGATCATCCGCGGCGTGCAAGTGGCCCCCTCTCCGGATTGGCTCGCCCGGCGACTGCGAGCCGTGGGACAGCAGCCCATCAATAACGTGGTCGATGCCACGAACTATGTGATGCTCGAGATGGGTAACCCCATGCACGCCTACGACCTCGGAAAGCTCGAGGGGTCGCGGCTGGTCGTGCGGAAGGCGAAGGACGGGGAGACGATGGAGACCCTGGACGGCCTGGAGCACGAGTTCGAGTCCGAGATGCTCATGATCTGTGACGCCTCAGTGCCCCACGACATCGGTGGCATCATGGGTGGGCTTCACTCGGCGGTGACGGAGGAGACCTCGGAGATCCTGCTCGAGTGCGCTCTCTTCGAGCCGAAGTCCATCCGGAGGACCCGGCGGGCTCTGGGCATCTCCACGGACGCCAGCTACCGATTCGAGAGGGGAGTCGATCCGGAAGGACACGTCCCGGCAGTGAAGCGGGTCCTGGAGGTCATCCTTGCTACGGCGGGTGGCGAGATCGATGGGCCGATCATGGAAGTTCTGCCACGGCCTTGGGAGCCCTTTTCGCTGACGCTCCGGCTGGCCCGGGTCGAGCAGGTGCTGGGCGTCCCGCTCGGAGCGGAGGAGATCGAGGGCCTGCTGAAGCCGCTGGGCTTCAGTGTGGAGGCCGGCGGCGAGGGGGAGCTCGGCGTGACCGTGCCGGGGTACCGAAGCTACGACGTGACCCGTGAGGTGGACCTCATCGAGGAGATCGCTCGCACTCGCGGGTACGACAGCTTCCCCGACGAGCTGGGCCCCGCCCGGCCGACCATCGTACCGGACCATCGACTCTTCCAGCTCGAGGACGGACTGAGGCATGCGCTCGCCGGCACCGGGCTCTTGGAAGCTACGAATCCGGCCTTCGCCCCTGAATCCGAAGGAGACGTGGAGATCAGCAACCCCATCTCCCAAGAGGAGAGCCACCTGCGGAGCGCGCTTCTCCCGGCCCTTCTGCGGTGCGTCGAGTACAACTTCGCCCGTGGCGCTCGGGACGTCCGGCTGTTCGAGATCGGGACGGTCTTCCGCGCGTGTGATTCGGGCGATCCACCTCGCGAGGATCTTCACGTGGCGCTGACCATCACGGGTCGCCAGCGGCCGGCTCATTGGTCCGAGGAAGTAGGCGCGGTAGACTTCTGGACGTTGAAGGGGCTCGTGCAGGAGACGTTGGCCGAAGCCGGTTGGGGTGGGGGTTCCGTGAGCCCGAGGGCCGACCCCGCCGAGGCCCGCGGCGAAGGGCCGGGCGAGGCTTGGGACGGCGGACCCGTTGCCGGTGACCTGTTCGTGCCTTCCACCACGGTGATCATCTCGGCGGTGGACGGCAGGACCGTCGGTTCGGCCGGCCAGGTCCGCACGGACCGGATCGACGCTCCCACGTGGGCGGGGCCGGTGTGGGCCATGGAGCTCCTCTTGCCCGCCGAGCCCGAGCTGGATCGCGCGCCCCTATTCCGGCCTCTCCCGCAGTTTCCGGGGGTAGATCGTGATCTGGCCCTACTCGTCCCCCAGCACGTCTCGGCAGAGTCCGTCCTCGAGTGCATACGCGGATCGGGTGGCGAACTCCTCGACGAGATCACCATCTTCGACGTGTACCGGGGCGAGGGGGTGGGAGAGGGCCAGCGCTCGCTCGCGTTCCGTCTCCGCCTCCAGGCGTGGGATCGGACATTGACCGACAAGGAGGTGGATCGGGTGGTCGGGAAGGTCGCAAAAAGACTTCTGGAGGATCTCGGTGTCGAACAACGCCTCTGAAAATTCGAACGTCACGCCGGCCAAGGCAATCGAGCGGCTGGAGGAAGTCGTGTCCCTGGCCGCCGGAGAGGTCGGCCGGCTCCGCCAGGAAGTCGCTCGTATGGAGGCTCAGGGCGAGGAGCTGGAGGGGCTGCTTCGTGGTGTGACGTCCGGAGAAAGAGGCCCTCGTGAGATGATCGACCGGCTCCACATCCTGGAGGAGGAGAATCGCGACCTCCGAACCCGACTGAACCAGGGCAGAGAGGGAGTCGAGCGTCTTCTGGCAAGAATCAAATTCCTGGAGGAGCAGAGGTGAGTGCAGAAAAGGAATCGGTAACGGTCAGGATCGCCGGCGAAGAGCATACCATCCGCTCCAGTGCCCAGGCGGATTATACCAAACGCTGTGCCCGGCATGTAGATCAGCGGATACATGACATCAAGAAACAGGTCGGCCTCCTGGACGGACACAAGGCCGCCATCCTCGCCGCCCTGTCCATCACCGACGAGCTCTTTCAGGCGAAGGACGATCTCGAGCGGAGCGGCATCGATCTGGTGTCGAGGATGGAGGAACTCGCCGAACGGCTGGAAGCCGCCATCGTCCACGAGTAGCGGGCGCTTCGATCCAGTGTAGTGTCCCAGAAGTGTCTCGGCCATTGATCTGGCTGCGCTCGATCGTCTCGCGGTCAACTCGGCGCTCACGACGAGCATGAAGGTCGCTCGGCTCGAGCACCGATGCATCCGGCCCTGCGGCGTTCCTCCTCCTCGGACCACGGCCTTCGGCCGCGGTGCCCGCGTTGCTATTCCTCGTCGTCGCGCCTGACCCACACCTAACGGCGCGGGTACCCCCGATCTGGCGCCTCGACACTCTCGGTGGCTCGCGAACTTCTGCGACACCACGCTAGGCACCCTCTCCCACTGCCCGCCCACTGCCGGGCGGCATGGAGGGGGGACTTTCGGCGACCTTGCGTTTCGCCGAACCCAAATTCTATTGTTTGCCTGTTAGCTAACGCCAACCATGCAGACGCCTTTTTTTGCCGGCGTCTGATTTTCGGAGCAAATAAAACAAATGGATCCGCTGGTTATCGGACTGGCGGCGGCCGTGGCGTTGTTCTTTGGAGCCGCGGGATATGTCGGACGCGGCCTGATCGAGCAGTCGCGTCAGAGGAGGGCACAGGCCGCCGCCGAGGATGAAGCATCCAGGATCCTGGCTCGCGCCCAGGAAGAGGCGGACAACCTCCGTGCGTCCAAGGTCCTCGAAGGAAGGGAAGAGGTCTTCCGGCTCCGGGAGTCGTGGGAGAAAGAGGAGCAGCGACACAAGGAGGACGACGAGCGGGCGGAGCAGCGCCTGGCCGAGCGCGCGGATGCGCTGGACCGCCGCTTCGACACCTTGAACGAAAAGGAGTCGGCCCAGGAGCAGCGACACAAGGAGGACGACGAGCGGGCGGAGCAGCGCCTGGCCGAGCGCGCGGATGCGCTGGACCGCCGCTTCGACACCTTGAACGAAAAGGAGTCGGCCCAGGAGCAGCGGAGCAAGAAACTGGACCAGCAGGAACGGGAGCTCACCGAGCATGCCCAGGAGGTGGATCGCGCCCGGGCCGAGGTTCGCAAGAAGCTCGAAGCGCTGGCGGGGACTTCAGCGGCCGAGGCCAAGCAGGAGCTGATCGAAGACCTGAAGGACGAAGCAAGGGCCGACGCCGCCAACGACCTCCGCGAGATGAAGGAAGAGGCGCAACGCAACGCCGACCGCGAATCCAAGAAGATCCTGGGCCTCGCCATACAGCGAATGGCGGCGGACCAGACCGCGGAGATGACTGTCTCCGTCGTACAGCTCCCCTCCGACGAGATGAAGGGCCGCATCATCGGGCGAGAAGGACGCAACATCCGCTCGTTCGAGCAAGCCACCGGCATCGACGTCATCATCGACGACACCCCTGAGGCCGTGGTTCTCTCAGGGTTCGACCCGGTGCGGCGAGAGATGGCGCGGATCACGCTACAGCGGCTCATCGAAGACGGACGAATCCACCCGGGCCGCATCGAGGAGATGGTGGAGAAGAGCCGGAAAGAGGTGGAGCAATCCATGGTCGAAGCGGCCGAGGAAGTGCTCTACGAGCTCGGAATCCACAACGTCCACTCCGAGATCGTAAGGGTCCTCGGCCGGCTGAAGTTCAGGACCTCGTATGGCCAGAACCAGCTTCAGCACGCCAAGGAGGTGGCGCTCCTGGCTGGGAACATGGCGGCGGAGATGGGGCTGGACGTGCAAGCCACGAAGCGGGCGGGCGTGCTCCACGACGTGGGGAAGGGTCTGACGCACGAGCAGGAAGGTACCCACGTGGAGCTCGGATATCGCCTCTGCAAGAAGCACAACGAGTCGGAGATCGTGCTGAATGCCATCAGGGCGCATCACGATGAGGAACCCCACTTTTTCGCCGAGACGTTCCTCGTGACGGCGGGCGACGCCATCTCCGGATCCCGCCCGGGTGCCCGGCGCGAGATGTTCGAGGGGTACGTCAAGCGGCTGGAGAAGCTGGAGGAGCTGGCCATGGAGCATCCCGGCGTCGAGCGCTGCTTCGCTATTCAGGCGGGCCGCGAGATACGTGTCATGGTCGAGCCGGAGAAGGTCACGGACAACGAAATGGCTCAGATCTCCGAAGCGGTGGCGCGGCGCATCGAAGGCGAGCTGCAGTACCCGGGTCAGATCAAGGTGGTCGTAATCCGCGAGACCCGGGCCATCGATTTTGCACGCTAGTGTTCCGTTGCCAAAGTTGGCGAGCCACCAGGGGGTCGGATGCACTGTGCCCTCGACTGGCCGAGACACTTTGGTAAGGGACGCTAGTGCTTGGGTGCACTAGGCGCCGCTCCGTGGGGGCGACCCAGGAGCACATAAGAGGAGAGCGAATGTCCGCTGAGATCATATCGGGCAAGGAGATAGCCGCGTCCATCAGAGCGGAGCTCAAGGAGCGCGTGGCGGAGCTGAAGGTGTCGGGGCTCACGCCCGGGTTGGCCGTGGTGCTGGTGGGCCACGATCCGGCCAGTCACGTGTACGTCGGCATGAAGAACAAGGCCGCCATAGAGGTGGGTATCTACTCGCGTCAGATCACCCTCCCCGTGGAGGTCACCGAAGACGAGCTACTGGGGATTGTGGCCGGGCTGAACGCCGACCCCGACATCCATGGAATCCTGGTGCAGCTTCCGCTGCCCGACCAGATCGACGAAGCCAAGATCCTGTTGGCCATCGATCCGGAGAAGGACGTGGACGGGTTCCATCCCGTGAACGTCGGCCGGCTGGCCACGGGTGATCTGGATGTGCTCACGCCGTGCACCCCCGGAGGCGTGATCGAGATGCTCATGCGCAGCGGGAATGATCCGTCGGGTAAACACGCGGTGGTCGTGGGACGGTCCAACATCATCGGGCGTCCCATGGCGTCACTCCTCCTGCGGAAGGCCTCCGGAGGGAATGCCACAGTGACGGTAGCCCACAGCCGCACCACCGACCTGGGCGCCGTCACTCGGGAAGCCGATATCCTCATCGCGGCGATCGGGCTTCCCGAATTCATTCGGGGTGACATGGTGAAGCCGGGAGCCGTGGTCATCGACGTGGGCGTCAACCGGGTCGACGACGACACCCGAGAGCGTGGGTACCGCTTTACCGGTGACGTAGCGTTCGACGAGGTGAAGGAGGTGGCGTCGGCCATCAGCCCTGTGCCCGGGGGTGTGGGGCCGATGACGATCGCGATGCTGCTCTCCAACACGGTGGACGCTGCGGCTCGATCGACGAGCGCCAGCCTCTCGAGGGGTTCGACGGCCTCCTAGTGTTCCGTTTCACGGATGCACCGCGCCCTCGACTGGCCGAGATACTTTGGCAACGGGACACTAAGGGGACCGTGATCACATGACGAGCCCGCGCGTCTGGAGCGTCACTCGGGTCAACCGGGCAGTACGCCTCCTACTCGAGGACACCATCGAGAGCCTCTGGGTCTCCGGCGAGCTGGCTAACTGGAACCGGGCTCGGTCCGGACATTGTTACTTCACCCTGAAGGACGATCGGGCACAGCTTCGCTGCGCCATGTTCCGGACGGAAGCGGCCACCCTCCCCACCGACCCCGAGCAGGGCATGAACGTCCGGGCCTTCGGTGGTTTGTCGCTGTACGAGGCCAAGGGCGAGTATCAGCTCATCGTACGTCGCCTCGAGGCCGGAGGTGAGGAGGGTCTTTGGCGCCTCGCCTTCGAGCGTGTTCGGGCGAAGCTCAATGCAGAAGGGCTCCTGGCCTCCGAACGTAAGCGGCCGCTGCCACGGTTCCCGAGGGCCGTGGGTGTCGTGACGTCTCTGAGCGGGGCGGCCCTCCACGATATCGTCACCGTCATTCGGCATAGAGCTCCCTGGACCCGGGTCGTCGTCCGGGGGACACCCGTCCAGGGCGAGGGTGCGGGTGCGGAGGTGGCCAGGGCCATTGAGGCCCTAGGGGAAAGCGGGCTCGTGGACGTGCTGATCGTCGGTCGAGGGGGCGGCTCCCTGGAGGACCTCTGGGCCTTCAACGAAGAGGAGGTAGCCCGGGCCATCGCCCACTGTCCGGTGCCTGTGATCTCGGCGGTGGGTCACGAGATCGACGTCACGGTGGCGGACCTGGTGGCGGACCACCGCGCGCCCACCCCGTCGGCTGGAGCGGAGGCCGCGGTCCAGGACGGAGAGGGGTTAGGCGAAGTTCTTGCATCGACCGGAGAGAGAATGAGGCGAGCCTTGCGTGGGACGGCCCTCAGGCGCCGTGAGACGCTAGTCGTCCGGCTGGGTCAGCTGCGACGCTCGGCGTCAGCTTTGGGCCGGCCTCGCAGGGAAGCCCTCGGTCGGGCTGGTGATCGGATGGAGATGGCGGTACGGAAGTTGGTCTCGCTCAAGGTGGCACGTCTGTCGGAGGCAGCCGGCAAGATGGATGTCCTGTCGCCCTTGGCCACGCTGGGTCGGGGATATGCGCTGCCTCAGGACGATGCCGGCCAGGTCCTGCGTACTGCCGCTGAGCTGAAGCCCGGCTTGCGTTTCTCGCTTCGGGTTTCGGACGGGTTGGTGCCCTGTGAGGCGCTGGGGCGAGACGGGGCAGGTGCTGGATCATCGCAGTGATCGGATCGGTAGAGACGGATAGGCCCGTAGCAAGGAGACATCCATCGTGACGCCGGCAGACCATTTGCCCGATCAAACTACGGATGCCGCTCCCTCGTTGGAGGAGCGTCTGCGACGCCTCGAGGAGATCGTGCGGTCCCTGGAGGCAGACGACCTGGAGCTGGAAGGAGCCCTGGCCCTCTTCGAAGAAGGCGTGGAGCACGTGCGGAGCGCCGAGGACATCCTCAGAAACGCCGAGCTCAAGGTCGACGAGCTTTTGGGTCCCCCCGACGAACAGGTCACACGGCTCCTGGAGGACGAGTCGGAGTGACGGACGACTCGTCCCTCGACCTCGAGGCGTTCCTCCTCCGGGAGAGGGAAGAGGTGGAGAAGGCCCTCGAGCGCTCCCTGCGGTACTTCTCGGGCCATCTCCCCACGAGCCTCGCCGAGCCTGTTCGGCACGCTGTGATGGCGGGGGGAAAGCGCCTCAGACCCATTCTCTGCACGGTGGCCTACAGAACGTGCGGAGGGAACGGGGGGCCGATGGCTCATGACCTCGGCGTCTCACTCGAGCTCATTCATGCCTACTCGCTCATGCATGACGACCTCCCGTGCATGGACGACGCCGAGCTGCGGAGGGGCCGGCCCACGTCCCACACGCTCTACGGAGAGGAGGCGACGGTTCGTGCCGGGCTAGCTCTCATCCCGGCCGCGTCGCTTCAAGCGCTTCGGGCCGCCCGGGCCCTAGGGTGTGACGAGGACACGGCCAAAGCCGTCGTTCGGGAGCTCAACCGTGCGGCGGGAGGCGGTGGCATGGTGGGGGGTCAGTACCTGGATCTTCTGGCGGAAGGGCGTGCCCTGCAATCGGCCAAGCTGGACGACCTTCACCGGATGAAGACCGGAGCGCTCTTGACGGCCTCACTCGTGATCGGAGGGCTGGCCGCGGGTGCGCACGAACCAACACTCGCCGGACTTCGCGGCTACGGGCGGGCCGTTGGACTCGCGTTCCAGGTCACCGACGACATCCTCGACGAGACCTCTTCCGCCGCCGACCTGGGGAAGAATCCGAGTGACGGGCTGCTCGACAAGAGCACCTACGTTTCCCTCCACGGTATCGAGGAAGCTCTCCGACGGGCTCGGGCTCTTGCCGACGAGGCCCTCGAGGCCCTCCGTGCGGCAGCGATCGAGGCTCCCGAGCTCGCCGCCCTCGCCCGCTACGTCGTGGAACGGAAGCGGTAGTGCGGTGTTGTGGGAGAGTAACCTTCAGGAGCTGAATCCGTGACTCTTCTCGACCGAATTCAGGACCCCCGGGATATCCGTCGGCTGGCGAGAGACCAGCTGCATGAACTGGTCACCGAGGCCCGAGATCGGCATATCGACGTGATCTCGAAGATCGGAGGTCACTTCGGCGGGAGCCTCGGCGTCGCCGAGCTCACCGTCGCCCTCCACTACGCCTTCGATACGCCTCGCGACAAGCTGATCTGGGACACCGGCCATCAGGGCTATATCCACAAGATCCTGACCGGCAGGAACGAGCAGTTGCCGACCATCCGGCAGAAGGACGGGTTAGCGCCCTTCCTCCGCCGCGACGAGTCGGAGTACGACCACTTCGGCGCGGGACACGCCGCCACCTCGATCTCGGCGGCCCTTGGCACGGCCATCGCGCGTGACCTGAACGGGGACGACTTCAGTGTGGTCGCCGTCATCGGCGATGGGGCCATGGGATGCGGCCTGGCGTACGAGGCACTCAACAACACCGGACACACGGATCGCGATCTCATCGTCGTTCTCAACGACAACGATCACTCCATCGCTCCCAACGTGGGGGCGATGAACAAATACCTCACGGGCGTGATCACGCATCCGGTCTACAACCGGATCCGCGACGAGGTGAAGGAGCTGCTCTCCAAGGGACCCGGCGGTGCCGAGGGCGCTCTGAGGCGGGTCGCCGGTCGGGCGGAGGGGAGCGTGAAGGGGTTCTTCCTACCGGGCATGCTCTTCGAGGAGCTGGGCTTCCGCTACATCGGGCCCGTGGACGGCCACGACCTCGACTCCCTCGTCGACACCCTCTCCGCGGTGCGTCGTCTCGACGGTCCGATTCTCGTCCACGTCATCACCCAAAAGGGGAAGGGATTCGCGCTCGCCGAGGAGAACGCGTACAAGTGGCACGCGGCTTCACCATTCGACAAGATCTCCGGCAAGGCCAAGAAGAAGGGTGGCGGACTTCCGCGCTACCAGAAAGTCTTCGGTCGAGGCCTCAAGGAGCTCGGCGAAGTCGATGAGCGGATCGTGGCCATTACGGCCGGGATGCCGGACGGCACCAGCACCGACATCTTCGGGGAGGCGTTCCCGGATCGGTACTTCGACGTCGGAATCGCCGAGGCCCACGGCGTCACCTCCGCGGCAGGGATGGCCACGCAGAAGGGGATCCGCCCCGTCGTGTGCATTTACTCGACCTTCCTGCAGCGGGCGTTCGACAGCATCATCCACGACGTCGCGCTTCAGGATCTGCCGGTGGTATTCTGCATGGACCGTGCGGGGATCGCGGGACCCGATGGCCCGACTCATCACGGGGCCTTCGACATCCCATACATGATGCTGACCCCCGGCATGACGGTGACGGCTCCGAAGGACGGGGCGGAGATGCTGGCCCTCGTGCGTCTCGGAATTGAGCACGAGGATGGGCCGTTCTCCGTGCGTTGGCCGAGAGATGCCGTACCGGCGGAGGTGCCGCATGTCAGCGAGATCCCCGAGGTCGATTACGGCACCTGGGAGGTGCTGCGCCGTGGGTCCGACATCGCCTTCCTCGCCACGGGTACCATGGTTCTCGAAGCTCTCAAGGCGGCCCAGACGCTGGCCGCCCGGGGAGTCCAGGCCACGGTCGTGAATTGCCGTTTCCTGAAGCCCCACGATAGGGAGGTCCTCCAGGAGGTCGTCGAGGGACACGGGAAGGTACTGACCATTGAGGAGGGAGCCGTCCTCAACGGCTTCGGGGCGTGCATGACCCGCGAGATCGACAATCTGGACCCGGGACACGATGTGCAGGTGCGATGCCTCGGGCTTCCGGATCGGTTCGTCGAGCACGGAGCGCGCGACGCACTGCTCCGCGACGTGGGGCTCGACGTCGAAGGGATCGTCACCGAGGCGAGGCGCATACTCGGCGACGCCGTTTCATCTGCGGCGGAGACTGCGTGACGGACGAGGTCTCCCGGGCCGATCCCGGGAACGAGCTCCGGCGCATCGGCGTACTCGGGCGCTCTGCACATGAGGACTTGCCGAGCTGTGTTCAGCGTCTCGCCCGGTTCGCGGACGATCACGACCTCAGCGTTTGCTTCGAGGAGCACCTCCTCGCCGACGCGCCCGAGGGGGCCAAACGGTTGGATCTCGACGACGAGTCGGTCGATTTCGTCATCGCCTTCGGGGGGGACGGAACGCTCCTGAGGGCGGGGCGCATGGCCGCGGGGCGGGAGATCCCCGTTCTGGGAATCAACGTTGGCCACCTCGGCTTCCTCACGGGGCTTCCTCATCTCGAGATGGAGGACCGCTTGGGCCGTGTCCTCGAGGGCGACTACGTCCTGGACCGGCGGTTCATGGTGGAAGCGCGGGTGATCCACACCGACGGGTCGGAGGGCGATCTCCTGCTGGCATGGAACGACTTCGTGATCCACAAGGGTGGGGTCGCCCGGGTCACCCGCCTGGACCTGCGCGTGAAGGAGGGAGAGGACTGGCAAGAGGTGGGCAGCTTCTCCGGGGATGGGCTTATCGTCTCGACGCCCACCGGATCCACGGCTTACTCCCTGTCAGCAGGTGGTCCCATCGTGGTGCCGTCGGTGGACTGCCTCATCGTCACCCCTGTCTGTCCACACACCCTGGCGGTGCGTCCGCTGGTCATTCCCGGAAGCCAGGTCCTGGCGGTGAGCCCTCTCGAGGGCACCGACGACTTGGTTCTGACGGCCGACGGGCAGCTGGCCCACGACTTCGGCGTGGGCGCCGAGGTCCGCATCACTCGCTCCGACGTTGAGATCCCCCTGGTCCGCTTCTCGGACCAGAACTTCTTCGGGACCCTGCAGGGCAAGCTCAACTGGGCCGCCCGGCCGTCGGGCTGACGGGGCGGTGCCAGCATCGGCGCAACCGCACTTTTCACTCCGAGGCGGCTCCCGGCTCCGCGACCCCAACTCCCATTGAGGGGGCTCATGGGGCCCTGGTAGCTTTCCCTCCATGCTGATCGAGCTCCGCGTCCGCGACTATGCCGTCATCGACGACCTCTCCCTTGAGCTGGGCCCCGGCCTGAGCGTTCTCTCGGGCGAGACCGGGGCAGGTAAGTCCATCATCGTCGGTGCGCTCTCGCTCCTGTTGGGCGAGCGGGCGTCGAGCGACTCCGTGCGGGTCGGGGCGGAGCGGGCCCGGGTCGAGGCCGTCTTCGACGTATCGGAGCGGCTCGAGCTTCTCTCCCGCCTGGCCGAGCTCGGTCAGGAGGCCGAGGACGGTCTGCTGATCCTGCGGAGGGAGGTCGCGGCCGAGGGGAGGAATCGAGCCTGGATGAACGGCTCCCCCACCACGGCACGGGTCGTGGGCGAGCTCGGTAGGGTCCTGGTCGATCTCCACGGCCAACATGAGCACCAAACCCTGCTGAGGAGGGAGGCGCAGCGGAGCATCCTGGACGCCTTCGGTGACGCCGAAGGCGACGCGGCCGACGTGGTCGAAGCATTCGAGACGCTCACCGGTCTCGAGACGCGGCTCTCGGAGCTTCGAGAACGACGCCGTGAGCTGGAAAGCCGGGCGGACTTCCTCCGATTCCAGCTTGCGGAGATCGAGGAAGGCCAGGTAGAGGTCGGAGAGGACGCGGCCCTAGAGGACGAAGGGCGTCGCCTCGAGCACTCCGAGGAGCTGCTCCGGGAAGCGACCACGATCCACGCCCAGCTCTACGGTGGGGACGGGGCCGTCACCGATCGTCTCTCGCAATTGCTCGGCTCACTGTCGCGTCTGAAGGAGTGGGACACGTCGCTTGAGGGCGCCCACGACGCCCTCAAGGAGGCGTATCACGCCCTGGCGGAGGTGGGCGGTGAGGTGGGGAATTACGCCGGGAACGTCCGGCATGACCCCGGCCGGCTCGAGGAGGTGCGAGAGCGCCTTGACCTGATTCTCCGCCTCAAGCGCAAGTACGGTCCGGAGCTCACCGACGTCGTGGAGACCGGCGGTCGCCTGAGCGCCGAGCTGGACGAGCTAGAGGGTTCGGGCTGGGACGAAGAGGCGCTTCAACGGCACGTCGATGAGGCTCGCACCGAACTGACCGATGCCGCCGAAAGGCTGACGGGCAAACGGCAGGAGGCCGCACGTCGACTCGAGACGGAGGTGGAGGCACTCCTGCCTGATCTGGGTCTTCCCGGAGCCACGTTCCAGGTGCTTCTCGAAGCGTTGCCCACTGTGGGAAACCGCGGCGCCGAGCGGGTGGAGTTCCTGGTGTCGGTCAACGCTGGCTTTGCTCCCATGCCCCTCCGCCGGGTGGCCAGCGGCGGGGAATTCTCCAGGGTCATGCTGGCCCTCAAGGCCATCCTGGCCCGGGTCGATCAGGTTCCCACCCTGATCTTCGACGAGATTGACGCGGGGATCGGCGGTCAGGTGGCCACCCTCGTGGCGGCTAAGCTCCAGGAAGTCGCCCGTTACCATCAGGTATTTGTCATCACTCACCTGCCTCAACTGGCGTCCCGAGCTCGCAGCCATCTTCTCGTCGAAAAGACTGAGGGAGACGGCCTCGCGGCCACCAGCGTCGATGAGCTGGAGGGAGAGGCGCGGGTCCGGGAGATCGCCAGGATGCTCGGAGGCGATCCCGAGTCGGAGACGTCGCGGGACCATGCGCGCGAGCTGTTGGAGTCCCTCTAGTTCCAGATGCCCCTGAAGAGCCGCAGTCCAAACTCGATGCGCTCCGTCTTGGGCGTGAGCCCTCCGCTACCCGACACGCCCCTGCGAAACAGGAATCGGGCCTCCATGGGGCGACCTCGACCACTCCGTAACGTGGAGTAGACGACGCCGATTCCGACCTCGAGCATGCTCTGTTCGGTCTCGATCTCGAGGAGCGCGACGTCCAGGGGCGAGGGCACAGCTTCGTCGGCGACGAGGGATTCGTAAGTGTCTGCTCCCTTGGAGAAGGTCCCGACGTCGAAGGCGACGGCCATCTCCTCGGTGAGTTGGAAGCGCGGGGTCAGGCGGAGGTGAAAGTAGTTGCCGGGGGTCCAGCGGACGGCCTGGGTCGCCGAGAGGGGCGCGAAGATCCGGTCCGGGGCGGCGATGCGGCGCCGCACGAAGGTCGATGCGGCCAGTCCGTACCGGACCTCTCCCCAGAGTCCCAACCGGCCCCAGTTCAAACCACCGAACAAGCTCACCTCCAGGTCCTGTTGGCCGTCGCCGCTCCCCGTATCCACGAAGTTGTCTGGGGAGTCGGTCTGCCCCGTGCCAAGGCGAACGAGGGCTCTCGCGCCGACCTGGTAGCTGGGGCCCGAAGGCGGCTCGTCTGTCTCGCCGCCCGGCGGAGAGCCCCAGAGCCGCACGTTGGCGTAGAACTCCACGTCGCCCATCTCCCACATACTGCGCCACGAGGCGAACGGCGCGCCAACCACCCCGTATCCCGGGTCCGTCACAAGCCTTCCGTACTCATCCTCGGTGAGGAGCTGCGTCGCCAGGGGGACGCGGGCCGGAAAGGAGACGCCCAGCGCCTGATGAGCGTCCGTGAGGGCCTGGACTCGGGACTGAAGGGCATCGCCCGTGGCGGTACCATCCAGGGGGAAGACGCCCTGGGATGCAAAAGCGCCGAGGAGCGCCTGCCGAAACTTCTGGCCTTCCGCGAGAAGCGAAGAGGCATCGATGCAGCCCGATGCAGCCGGATCCGCCGAGCACAGGTCATCGGCGAGAGCCGTGACGGCCGCCTCAGCGACGGCGAGGCCACCCAGGAAGTCTCCCACGGCGCTCGGATCGCTGAGGGAGGGTGTGAGCCCTACGTTGGCTCCGTCTCCGCGGAATGTCCAGGCCACCTCCGCCCGCCGGCGGGAGAAGGGGACCATGCCGCCGACGCTGAGCCAGTCGAACACCCCGACATCCACACGGATTGGAAGCCACACGGCGTCCCGCGTCACCACTGCCCTGGTCGATCCGAGCACCAGCGGCGCGACAGGCGCGCCTGTTGCCGTCTCGAGGTTTCGCTCGAGGGCTTCCAGCCCGGGAAGCAGCCTCGTGCCCACCGCCGTGTCCGAGAAGTCGAAGCCGAGCGGCTCCTCTTCTCCGATGAGGGTCCCGCCCTCCGTCCGCTCCCCGAACCTCGTCTCGGCGTAGAGGTAGAGCGTACTGACCTCGATGCGGAGGCGACCGGGTGGGATGAGGGGTCCGGAGACTTCCTGCGCTGCGACAACAGCCGAGCCGAGGGCCGGAGAAAGGATCATGTTGAGCGCCAAGAATATCGGAAAGCCGAGAGCGCCTGCGGGGGGGCTCTTCCGACCTAGTCCGAGTTTTTTGCTGGGACCGCGTACGACAGTCACCCTCATGCGGCGCAAGCGCTCCTCGATGTAGTGGAACCTCTGTCGCTGAATGGCCCCGGGGGCCCGGACACGGCTGATAACATAATGGGGAAATTGTCTACTGGGAACTTGACACTTTTTGAGGCCCTGTCTAGCTTCCGGCGCGCAAATGAGGAGGTGCTTTGGAAACGTTTTCCGCGTGCGCGGGTAGCCCAAAGCGCCTTTTTCCATGCGGGAATAGCTCAGTTGGTAGAGCACCACCTTGCCAAGGTGGGGGTCGCCGGTTCGAGTCCGGTTTCCCGCTCTGGCGTAAGGGAAGGTCCTCCAAGGTCTTACGGCCTTGGAGGGCTTTCGTCGTGAATCGAGTGTAACGTTTAGTGTAACAAACGGTAGGGCCCACTTCGCGACTGGGAGGCGGACGATGCAGGCCGAATCACGTGGGTTCCTCCAAGTGCTGGGAGACCTCGGGCCCTGGATCATCTCCGGTATCGCCCTGGCCCAGGTGTGGGTACTAGGGCTGTGGAAACGTCTACGGAGAGGGGTGGTAGAGATCCACTCGAGCGGGTTGATCGAGGTCGGATACTCGAGGTTTGGTCCGACGGTCGGCATCTTCGGTGCGCTCCAGGCCGTGCACCGCTCAGTCTTCATTGATACTATCTACTTGGAAGTCACGAGGACGAAGGACGGGGCAAGGCATGAATTCGGCTGGCGAGCCATCCGCCCTAATACGGTGAAGCTGGCGGGTGATCCGATCGACGAGGTGGAACTGCCGTCCAGCTTTCTACTGCGCCCGGAAGAGCCCTTCCGGTTCAACATCCTCTTCAACGACGCCGGGTTTGTCGCCGACTTGGGTCCATCCGTGAATCCACTCCCCGGGTCGTGGTGGCAGTTCCGTGATAAGCGCCTCGCCGAGATCGCGGTGGAGCATGAGAGCCGGGTGGATGCGTTGCTCAGCAACGAAGCGCTGATGGAGGAGGTATTCAAAGAGTTCAACCGGACCGACCAACCCCAAGCGGCCTGGAAGGCGTTGAACGAAGCGTTCTATTTGGTGCCCGGTGATTACGAGATGACGATGCGCGTGCGATGCAGGCGACCCGAGCAAGAGTTTGTTGATTCTTGCCGAGTCGCACTTACCGAAGACGACTCAGAGCAGCTCCGACTCAACTCGGTGTCGCTCCTGAGGTCGGTCTGTGGGCTGTCTTCTTACTTCCACTCTTCTCACCTTGCGCGTCTCTCCGTGGAGAAGAGCCTCCTGTCCCTTTCGTAAGTGGACGTTGTCCGGATTCGTCGGCGTAACGTTTCAGGGGAACACGAGCTGACGGAAAGCTCGGCCTCGAGGAGCACCCGACCGACGTGGCATATCGTAAAAGGGAAGGTCGTGGCCCGTGGAGAAAGCCTAGAGAGGTCGCCCTCGTCGATGCTTCCGAATCTGTGGTCGCGCGACCTGATTCAGGTGTAGGCCGTAGACAACTCCCGGGTCCGTGGAAGAAGCCGAAGTCCCTGAAGCTGGAGGCGGAGCTGGAGGAGTGAGTAAGGTGATGCGCCCTGGGTCCATGACCCACGATCGAGCTGATCGAGGCCCAAGCGGGTGTTGATGGAGCCATTCACAGGCGACTAGGCGTCTGGTTCCAGATCCTCGGCTTCTCCCTTACCCGTCGCCTCGGGCAATTGGAGAATGGGGTCGCCCTCGACACGAAAGAACTGCAGGCCAGGCTGGGCTCGTAGGATGGTCGCGATGTGGTCACGAGCCGGATCCCCAGCAGCGTCCTCTTGCTCTTCGTCTTCTTGCCCCTCAACAAGAGGCTCGACACGCACCTCGATGTGAAACCCGCGGTCCAGCCGGTTGGCGATCTCGTTGAGCGACGACTCCAGGTTTTTTTTGAGCTCGTTCTCTCGAGGCTTGTCGTTGCCTTTCCAGTAATCATCGATGAGTTCCTTCACGACCGGCTTTAGGCCCTTCTTCATGTACGTCTCGGCGTGGGACTCGATGCCTGCGAGATCCTTCTCTGTCACGCCATGGTCAGCCAACCCCTGCCTCAGTTTGCGGATCTCAAGGAGTTTCTTGTAAAGAGCAACTACCCGCTCGACGGCTATCGCAGTGCAGGCCGCGATCTCCGGGGCAGCATCCACGAAGACAGTGAGATCAGTGGATGATATCGAACGGACTTGGAAGCCCTCGCAGGTGCCGGTCGCGAGTTCGGAGAATACGCCGAAGGTGCGGTCCAACCGATGCAGTTCTAGCGCGAAGGTGCGGAGGTCGTTCGACACTGCGCCCGTGGGACCAGCACCCCGACCTCAGCCTGGCCGGGATCGAGTTCGTCTGCTCCGATCCCGATGCCTGCAAGGGAGGTGGCGAGCTGTGAGATGTTGTTGCTGTAACGACTCACCTCACCATGGAGCCTGGTGTTCTCCGCGAGCGCCACGGAAGGCGTGATCTGGTTTCGCGCGAATACCTCGTCAATGCGGTCTTTGAGCCGGTCGCCGGTCAGTGCGAAGGCTCCGATCTCGTCGGCCGCCTGGCACCAGGCAGGAGAGAACCCGTTCGTGGCGGACCCCTCAAGCGCCACCGTCAGAGTCTTCCAGCTGGAGGCCACGGCTTCTTGAAACTCGGCCTGTTGGGGCTGGTTGACTTGGTTCTTGAGGGCCTCCCGCAACGTGGTCAGAGTCGGGACGGCCTGTGTCTTGCCCAGGTCATCCACCAAGGCGTCAGCAATGGCATGTAACCGTTCGGTGTTCACGACACCTCCTGTTCAGTCCAACCCAGAGGGGGCGTCAAAATGGTCGTTTGAGCCCCGTCCTGCCACCCCCGATCGGCGTCCCGGAGGGCGGTGAAAGGTGGCTGTGGGGGTTGGAAGGGTAGGGGAGCCATCCGTCGATTCAGTGTCACGTTCAGCGTAACAAACACCCACTTTCGCTGGCTTTCGCCCAATCACGCGAAACCGTGAAAACCTAGGCAGAATACGGGTTTTCGCTTCGCCCCTTTTCGCTGGTTGAGCGTTGTGCCACATTGCCAAGGTGGGGGTCGCCGGTTCGAGTCCGGTTTCCCGCTCTCGGAAAAGGGGCTCGCCGTCCACCGGACGTTCGGCCCCTTTTCGCTTCAGGCGCCGTAGCCAAGCGGTAAGGCAGAGGCCTGCAAAGCCTTTATTCCCCGGTTCGAATCCGGGCGGCGCCTCTATGAAATGCTAGACCCTCACTGGTTTTCCACAGTGAGGGGTTCTCGTTTGGGAAGGTTTTGGGAAGGTCTGCGTAGGGTGAGGAGCCCGTAGATGTCGAGTCCGGCCGAGAGATGGTTTGAGAGATTCAGGACCGAGGGCTGGCCCCTGGTCGATGAGCTCGTGAGCGACAACCATCACGAGACGCTCCATCTCGACTTCAAGGGGAAGGCCGACTCCTTCAGTCCCAGTCTGGATCGGAGTGATCGAAGGAACTTCTCGACTGCGCTGAGCGGTTTCGCCAACTCGGAGGGGGGAGGCTGGAGCGCCCTCGTGGCTTAGAGGACAGTTCTGGTCGCTTCCTGAACGACAAGACGGCCACCTCCGAACGATGGGGGTGGCCCTCTTTCTATGGGGCTGGCTGGTTAGAGAATGACGTCACATCGGTGTCCACGAACATTCACGTGCCACTCTAGCCGGGCCGTGGGCCGCGCTCCATGTTATCCACTTGCCGGTTTTACCGACGCTGGCCCCGCCGCCGTAGTGGACGCCTCTGCAGGACACCCGCCCGACGACGAGACCAAGAGCCACCGACGTAGATCATTGGATAGCTCGGTCGTACGGAAAGGAAGGTGTTCCATGCGTGCTTTCACGATCCCGGGTGCCCTTCTGCTGGTGATGGCCCTCGCGATGGGCTGCGCCGAGGAGGATGAGATAGGCCCCACAGGGGTTCCGTCGCAGCCCCAAACCGCAAAAGTACTAGCCAACTCCCCGCCCAGCTGGAAGATCGCGTTCACTAGCGACCGTGACACCGGAGTCCCGTTCGAAACCGAGATCTACGTGATGAACGCCGACGGGTCGGGTCAAAAGCGGCTGACCAATAACACGGGCATCGTCGACTTTGGCCCCAGCTGGTCGCACAACGGCAAACTGATTGCGTTCGGCAGAAGCATCAGTATCCCGACTAATTCCGAGATCTTCGTCATGAACGCCGACGGGTCGGGCCAAACGCAGCTGACCTTTAACGCGGTCGACGACTTTGAACCCAGCTGGTCGCCGAACGGCAGACTGATCGCGTTCAGAAGCCGCCGCGACGCTACCGACGAGATCTACGTGATGAACCCCGACGGGTCGGGCCAAACGAACCTGACCAATAGTGCGGCGGGCAACCAGGGTTGGCCCAGCTGGTCGCCCAACGGCAAATTGATTGCGTTTGGGGCGTTCCTGTTCGCTGAACAAAAGGCCGAGATCTTCGTCATGAATGCCGACGGGTCGGGCCAAACGCGGCTGACCTTTGACGCGGCGGTGGGTTTTTCCGGGAGCCAACAACCGAGCTGGGGCAGATAGTGTCGGGGTATTCGCAGCGGATGGTCAGGCGGGGGCCTACTACGATGTCACCGGCGGACTCTGGCATCCCTGACTAGGTATTCCTTTGAGAGACCAACCGGATACTTCTCGGCATTCTTTCTTAGCTTGGTTCGAATCGCCTCTGGGAGATCCACGCCACGCACATCGCCCGGATGAGAACCGCAGGTTCGAGCCGAGGCGCCGAAGATGCGCTCTGCGATGCGGCCTTGGTGTCCACCTTTGAGAGGATACGTATCTTTATGTCGTGAGTATACGTACGAGGCCGTACTGCGGCTTGGTCGAAGACGTGGAGGGATTCCTCGGTGTGCCCGAATGCGTCCTCCACGATTGTGGCCCCACGGGCATGGGCGGAGTGGCCAGGACGACGGCGTTCCGAGGACGCCCTACGACGGTGGCAAATCCTGAACGAGCCACTAGCTCGGAGCGCCCCCCCCCCCGACCATGGGGGCCTGAACACGGAAGAGGATTCGTAAGGAGGTCCATGCCCTACAGAGCGCACTCTGCGGAACCCGCCTTGGCGTGAGCTCGAACGCCGAAGGCTCCACACCCGGCGCGCCCGCCTTCGCCCGAGACCTCGGGCTCTTCGACGCCACCATGATCGGAGTCGGCGCCATGATCGGCGCCGGCATCTTCGTCCTTACCGGAATCGCCGCGAGCGAGTCGGGGCCTGCCTCCATCCTCGCCTTCGCGCTGAACGGCGCGGTGACCCTGCTCACGGCCTTCGCCTACGCCGAGCTCGCCACGGCCATTCCGGAGGCCGGAGGTGGATACGCCTACGTGCGCCGTGCCTTCCCAGGGGTGGTGGGGTTCACGGCGGGCTGGATGCTGTGGTTCGCCTACACCGTAGCGTGCAGCCTCTACGCCCTTGGCTTCGCCGGCTACTTCTGGGAGTTCTTCCTCAAATACGTACCCAGCCTCGCACGGGGTGCATTCGGAGTCGTGGGCGGGCATGGCGCGATTCTGCTCGTCACTCTTGTCGTGGGCGTCCTCTTCATCCGACTGAACATCCGGGGGGCGGAAGTAACGGGGAAGGCCGAGAACTTCCTCACCGTCACCAAGCTCCTGGTGCTCGGCGTCTTCATAGTCTACGGGCTCCGGCGGGTTTTCGAGGAGCCGGGTCAGGCGGCGGCCAGCTTCAACCCGTTCCTTCCGCAGGGAATGGGTGGCGTGGTCGTCGCCATGGGCCTCACCTTCATCGCGTTCGAGGGATACGACCTCATCGCCAACCTAGCCGAGGAGATCAAGGAGCCGGAGAAGAACATCCCGCGGGCGACCTTCATCGCCCTGGGCGTCACGATGATCATGTATCTCCTGATCCTCTTCGTGTCGCTGGCGGCGGTGAGGCCTCCCGACGGCCGGCCCTCGTGGCGCTTTCTGGGAGATTACGGGGAGACGGCCATCGTACGTGCGGCCGAGGGCTTCATGCCGGCGTTCGGCGTGGCCGTCATCGTCTTCGGCGGCCTGCTCTCCACGATGTCGGCCTTGAACGCCACGGTCATGGCCTCGTCACGGGTCGCGTTCTCCATGGGTCGAGACCGTCTGCTGCCTGTCTCCATGGCCACGATCCATCCGGAGCGTCGCACCCCCCACATCGCCATCATCGTCACCGGGGCGATCCTGTTGGCCATGGCGTTGACACTGCCGATCGAGGCGGTGGGCTCGGCTGCGAGCCTCATCTTTCTGCTCACCTTCGCCATGGTGAACCTCTCAGTGATCGCCCTCCGGAGGAAGGCACCGGAGCTCCCGCGTCGCTACAAGGTCCCGCTCTATCCCGCCGTACCCGTCCTCGGGATCGTTCTGAACGTGTATCTGGCGGTCTACCAGTTCACGTTTCAGCCGCTGGCCTGGTACGTGACGGGCGGATGGATCCTCGTGGGTCTGTTTCTCTACTACGCGTACTTCGAAAAGCAGGCCGCGGGGATCCGCCCACAGATCCTCGAGCCACGTCGACCGGCTGAGCCGGTGGCCCGCGAAACCGTTGTGGTACCGCTCCACAACCCCGACCAGGTGCACGTCCTCCTGGACTACGCTCAACCCATCGCCGAGGCACGCGGTCTCAAGACGACCGCTATCTCGGTGGTCCAGGTGCCCCGCCAGCTTCCCATTCATGAGGGGCTCCGATTCGCCCATCATAGGGAAGCCCTGCTCAAGAAGGGTCTAGAGCACGCAGCGTTCCGAGGTGTGCAGCTGGAGACCGAGCTGGTCGTGGCCCACCACGCGCATGACGGCATCTTGGCAGGCGCCCGCCGCAGCGGCGCCGATGTGCTGGTCATGGGTTGGAAGGGGTACACGGACACGGGCGATCGGATCTTCGGTGAGGTGGCCGATCAGGTGATCCGCAACGCCCCCTGCGACCTCGCGCTCCTCAAGATAGCCAACACCCAGCTGCCCAATCGTTGTCTCTTCCCGACCGCGGGAGGGGCCCATGCTCTTTTGGCCGCCGAGCTCCTGAACGTCCTCGCTCCCGCCTTCCACATGACCGTAACGGCGTGCCACATCGTGGAGCCGGACGCGTCGCCCGCGAACCGGGCCGAGGCCGAGCGGTGGATCGACAAGACCCTGTCTCGAATGGGACCGCAGGTCCAGGTCGACCGACTCCTCATCGAAGGGAAGACCATCGCCGGCGGGATCGCCCGGGCCAGCAAGGACTTCGACCTGGTGGTCCTGGGGGCGGCACGGGAGCCGTTCTTCCGGCAAGTCCTGTTCGGTGAGATTCCCGAGAAGGTGGCCCGCTATTCACCGGCATCCGTGCTGGTGGTGAAGCAGTACGAAGGTCATGTCCGCTCAGTCTTCAAGCGAATGTTCGGCTGAGCCCGTGCCGTACTCCGCCGTCCGTCCCGACCACACAAGTGGGCCGAGAAGCCACCCGCCCAGGCTGGAAGCCATGACGCTCCGCTCGGAGCTTCCCCGGAAGGTCGTGCACATCTCCATGGGGGGCTTCGCCCTCTTGCTGCGCTGGCTGACACCATGGCAGGCCCTCCTGATGGCGGTGGCCGCTCTCGTGCTGAACCTCTTCTTCCTTCACCGACTGACGGGGGGGAGGCTACTACGGCCCGAGGAGCGGGAAAGAGGATTCTCGGCGGGAATCGTGATCTACCCCGCCGTCCTGCTCGGGGTGTTCGTGGTCTTCCAGTCACGTCTGGAGCTGGCTGCGGGGATCTGGGCGCTCATGGCTGTGGGGGACAGCATGGCCACCGTGTCAGGCCTGGCTGTCGGCGGTCCACGGCTTCCGTGGAATGCGAAGAAAACATGGTCGGGGCTTGGAGCCTTCGCGCTGCTCGGGGCAGCCGCGTGCGCCTTCCTGATTCGTTGGACGCAGCGTGCACGGGGCGCTACCGCCGTCTGGCCCGAGGTCGAAGTGACCTGGGTCGGCGGGGCGTTCTTCTCGGGCGGGCTCGTCGACGCCGGCGGCTTCACGTTCCTGCTCCTCGGTTGCCTGGCGGCAGCGGCAGCGGCCGCTCTGGCCGAGTCGCTGGAGACCAGCGTAGACGACAACATCCTGGTCCCGGTTGTGGGGGGTGCGGTGCTCCTGGCGGCCACGCTGGTCGATCCGTCGCAACTAATCGAAGGGGCTCCCGTGCTGGCCCGCGGCGTGGCGTTGGGTCTCGCCGTCACGGCGCCCTTCGCCGTGTTGGCGTACACCACGCGGTCGGTCGACCGCACAGGCGCGCTCGCAGGCACTCTTGTGGGAACCCTCCTGTACGCGTTCGCGGGGTGGCCGGGGTTCGCCCTGCTAATCCTGCTCGTGGTCCGAGGTGTGGGCGTTACCCGCTTGGGCCACTCACGGAAGGCTGCCCTCGGCATCGCCCAGGAGAGAGGGCGACGGAGAGGGGCGGGGAGCGTTTTCGCCAACACAGGTGCCGGCGTGGCCTTCGGCTTCTTGGCGGTGGCCACGCTCTTCCCGGAGCCCTTCACACTGGCTATGGTGGCGGCCATCGCCACGGCCATCTTCGACACCACTGCCTCGGAGGTCGGTAAGGCCTACGGGAGACGACACCACCTCATCACGACGCTTCATTCTGTTCGGGCCGGTACGGCCGGTGCCGTTTCGCTCGAAGGGACGGCGGCCGGTGCTGTGGCCGCGGTAGCCATGGCGATGCTCGCCTCCTCGGTCGGCCTGGTCACGATCGCGGGGGCGATGACGGTGGTCCTCAGTGCCTTCTTCGGGTCCACGGTAGAGTCCTTCATCGGTGCCGTCTTGGGAGGGCGAAGGGGATCCGACAACGAGCTCCTCAACCTCACCAACACGGTAGTGGGTGCCGCTCTGGCCGTGGCCCTCTACGTCGCCTTCTTCTAGGATCCGTCATGAGCTTCCCGAGCCATTACGTTCCCCGGTCCTCGGCGGGGTGGTCCAGCGTCATCGCGTTCCTGGCTCTCATGGCGCTGGCCCAGCCGCCCATCGTCTTCTGGGTAGACGGGTACTTCGAAGGCACGTCGGTACTCGGCCTGCCCTTCCTCTACGTGTACCTCGGCGTCATCTATTTCGCGCTCATCGGCGTTCTGCTCTGGACGCTCCGGAAGAAGGTCTGATCCGTGGAGAGCTGGGTCGTCGCAACGGGCCTCATCTTCACCTACATCCTCGTCACCATCGTCCTGGGATTCCTGGCGAACCGTGCCCTGTCCGTGGACCTGGAGGACTTTCTCCTCTACGGCCGACAAGCCGGGTTCGTGCTCCTCTACCTCACGGTGGTGGCCAGCATTCACTCCGCGTTCGCCTTCCTGGGCTCCGGCGGCTTCTTCTACACGCATGGGATCGGCTTCTGGGAGGCCGGGACGTGGACGGTCCTGATGGGGGCTATCACCTACACGCTGGGCGTCCGCATCTGGGTGTTGGGCAAGCGCTTCGGCTACATCACCCCCGCCGACATGCTGGCGGACTTCTATGAGAGCGAAGCCGTCCGTGTGGTCGTGGCGGTCGTCTCGGTCCTTTTCACGGTGTTGTACATCCAGGTCCAGGCTCAGGGCCTGGGATACATTATCTCCGTGGCGTCCGGCGACCGGATCTCCTTCGAGATGGGGACCCTCATTCTCCTCGTCGTCGCAGGTGGATACCTCATGGCCGGAGGGCTGCGGGCCGTATACTGGACGGACGTGGTCCAGGGCGTGTGGATGTACGTGGCCGTGTGGATCGGCGCTCTCGTGCTGGCCGAGAGGCTGTTCGGTGGTCCGCTGGCCCTTTGGCGCAGGGTGGCGGAGGAGCGTCCGGATCTTCTGAGGCTCCCTGGCCCGGAGGGCTTCTTCACCCCGGGCATGTGGGTGGGCATGACGGTCGTCCTGTCTTTCGGGATCGTCCTCCAGCCCCACATGTTTATCCGCTACTACACGGCGACCTCGGGGCGAGTCATCAAGTGGTTGGGCGCCACCACACCCCTCTTCCTCATGACCATGTACATACCGGCCGCCCTGGTGGGTCTGGGCGGGGCCATCATCCTGCCGGATCTGGCCATTCCGGACCGCATCTTCCCCGAGCTGCTGGTCCGCTACGCCCCAGCGTGGCTCACCGGGCTGATCCTGGCCGGGGCCACGGCGGCTGCCATGTCCACGCTGGACTCCATACTCCACGCGAACATGACGGTCCTGACCCGAGACGTCTACCAGCGCTACATCGCTCCGGACCGTGACGCGGGCCATTACGTCTGGGTGGGGCGGGGGATTGTGCTGGGGCTCCTGGTGGTAGGCTACGTGCTTTCCGTGAGTACGTTCGGCTTCCTCGTGACCCTGGTGACGCTGTCAGGGGCGGGAGCGCTCCAGCTCCTACCGGGGACGTTGGGGGTGTGCTACCCAACTCGTCGACCATTCAGCAGGGTGGGGGTGCTGGCAGGCATTGGAACCGGACTGGTCGCGCTCTACTGGACCCTGGTCATCGTGCCCCATCCACTCGGTATGCACGGCGCCATCTGGTCCTTGGCCGCGAACTTGGCGGTGTGCATCGTCGTTTCGCGGCTCAGCGCGCCACCATCATCCGAGACGGTGAGTCGAATTCACGGCGCCCTGGAGGACTACGTGTACGGGACGGGAGAAGAAGGCCTGGAGGTGTCTCACAGCTCTTAAGGACCGCCTACGCCGCTCAGCTCCTGTCCAGTGTGTCGCGCAGCAAGCGCTGTGTGAGCGCCGGGTCGGCGGCGCCCTTCGTCTCGCTCATCACTTGCCCGACGAAGAACCCGAGGAGGCCGGTTTTGCCGTTCCGGTACGCCTCGACCTTGTCTGGATTCCGCTCCACCACGCCCGCAACCACCGGCTCCAACGCCGAGGCGTCGCTCACCTGGGCCAGACCCCTCTCTTCGATCACCGAGTTGGGATCACCGCCCTCGGTGGCGATGACGGCCAGGACCTCCTTTGCGGCTCGGCCGGAGACGGCGCCGCTCGAGACGAGCTCCACCAGCCGGCCCAACTCGGCCCCGCCGAAGGGCAGGTCGGCTACCGGGCGACCTGCCCGAACGCGCGGCACCTCGTTGACCACCCACTTGGCCAGAGCCACGGAGTCACCGGTGTGCTCGGACGCTGTCCGGAAGAGGGTCAGGAGCTCGGCGTCCTGCGTCACGACAGACGCCTCGGCCTCGGACAGGCCTGATTCCGCTACCAGCTTGTCGTAGACCACTCCGGCCTCGCGGTCCTCAGAGCGTGCGGCGCGGGGTGGGGGCGCCGGCGACGGCTCCGTCCGCTGGGGCTGCCCGGACTCGGCTCGGGATTCCGTACGTGTTTCAGCTTCCGTCCCCGGGCCCATCGCCGACGCTTCCCGGGCCTTCGCCCAGCTGTCACGGAGGGTTACGGTGCGGTTGAAGACCAGCCTCTCCGGCTTCGAGTCCACCGGATCGCCCACGAAGTAGCCCGTCCGCTCAAACTGGTACGCGCGTCCCGGAGGGTCCGCGGCCACACTGGGCTCGATCCGGCCTTCGGTGAGCACGACAAGTGAATCGGGATTGAGGTTCACCGTGAAGTCCTCGCCCTCGTCCCCATCGTCGGGGTCGGGCTTCACGAAGAGGCGGTCGTAGAGCCGCACCTCCACGGGCAGCGACTCGGTGGCCGAGACCCAATGGATCGTCCCCTTCACCTTGCGGCCGTCGGGCGTGGTACCGCCTCGGGTCTCGGGATCGTAGTTGCAGTGAACCTCCACGACGTTCCCGGCGACGTCCTTCACGAAATCGACGCAACGCACTACGAAGCCGTAGCGCAGGCGCACTTCCTCGCCCGGAATCAATCGCTTGAATCCCCTCGGCGGATCTTCTTCGAAGTCGCTCTCCTCGATGTACAGCTCCCGCGCGAAGGGAATCGTGCGGGATCCTTCTTTGCCCACGTCCTTTGGGAAATACGGGGCGTCCAGCTCCTCGACCTCCCCCTCCGGGTAGTTCACGATGACGACCTTGAGGGGGCGCAGTACGCACATGACCCGAGGGGCTTCGTGGTTGAGCTCGCCTCGAATCGCGTACTCGAGCTTCCCGATGTCCACTCGGTTCTCGGTCTTCGCCACCCCGATCATGTCGCAGAAGGTGCGAAGAGCCTCGGGGGGCACCCCCCTCCGGCGCATTCCGGCGATGGTAGGCATCCGCGGATCGTCCCAGCCCGTCACGTGTCCATCATTGACCAGCCGGAGGAGCTTCCGCTTGCTCAGCACCGTGTACTCCAGGTTCAGCCGCGCGAACTCGTACTGCCTGGGCTGGGGACGGGGCACGTCCACGTTGTCCAGAATCCAGTCGTAGAGCTCCCGGTTGTTCTCGAACTCCAGGGTGCATACCGAGTGGGTGACGCCCTCGATCGAATCGGAGAGACAGTGCGTGAAGTCGTAGAGGGGATAGATGCACCAGTCGTCACCGGTGCGATAATGGTCCGCATGCCGGATTCGGTAGAGGACCGGATCACGCATGAGCATGTTGTTCGATGCCATGTCAATGCGGGCCCGGAGCACGTGCTCGCCGCTCCCGAACTCTCCGGCACGCATGCGCTCGAAGAGATCCAGGTTCTCCTCTACCGATCGATCTCTGAAGGGGCTCTCCCGTCCCGACTCGCTCACGGTGCCCCGATACTCCCGGATTTCTTCTTCGCTCGAGCTGTCCACATACGCCTGACCCGCCCGAATCAGCTCCCTCGCGTACTCGTAGAGGCGCTCGAAGTAATCCGACGCGAAGTAGAGGTGCTGACCCCAGTCGAACCCCAACCAGTGGACATCGTCCTGGATGGAGCGAACGTACAGCTCGTCCTCGGTCTCGGGGTTCGTGTCGTCGAAGCGAAGATGCGTGATGCCCCCGTGCTCGGCGGCGGCGCCGAAGTTGAGGCAGATCGACTTGGCGTGTCCGATGTGCAGGAACCCGTTGGGCTCCGGAGGGAAGCGGGTAACCACCTTGCCTCCGTGCTTGCCCGACTCCACGTCTTCGGCGATGATGGCGCGCACGAAATCCCGGCCGGGGCTGGGAAGGGATCGGTCCTTGTCTTCGGTCATGGAGCATCGGACGGGCCCGTCGCGGCGCCCGGGCTCACGCGGAAGAAGCGTGGGTCGTTTCCAGGTTTGTGGATCCAGGAAGTCTAACCCCGGTATGACTGATGGGTTCACAGGGTGTTGGGTGGGGCGTCGGGAAAGGAATTGCCTTAGCGGTACCGGTCCGGAGGGTGCGTGAGAATCACGGGGTCCAAGAGAGATGTAGCGCCCTTCGCGTTGGTGGCTGCCCTCGTCACTGGGGGCGCCACGGGAGCCGCGCATCTGGGAGCCGAACCCTCCCTGGAGCCCCAGGCAACCCCCAAGCTGGTGGTCCTGGTGGTCGTGGATGCGCTCCGTGGCGACCTGCTCCCAAGGTACTCGGAAGCGTTCAGCGGCGGACTACGGGAGCTTCTCGACGAGGGATTCCGGTTCACACGGGCGACTCATGACCATGCTGTGACCTCCACCGCGCCGGGTCACGCGACCCTGGCGACGGGCGTTCACCCGTCGCGTCACGGTGTCGTTGCGAACGAGTGGTACGAGATCGACAACGGCGCCCTGGATCCTATCTTCTCGGTGGGGGATTCCCTGGCGCCGATCCTCGGGTATACCGGCTACGGAGGGCGATCTTCGGCCAACCTGCGCCGTGGGGGGCTAGCCGACTGGATCGAGGCCGCCAACGATGATGCTCGCATCGTGTCGATCTCGCGGAAGGCCGTGTCGGCCATCAACCTGGCCGGCAAGACGAAAGCGGAAGTCTACTGGCTGCTCCAGGAGTTCGGAAAGTTCGCCACCTCGAAGTTCTACGCGGACCGTTACCCGAGGTGGGTCGTGCGTTTCAACGAAAGGGGCCTCCCCGAGATCTACTCGGACACGATCTGGGAAAGCCGCATTCCCGAAGAGTTCCTCTATCTCTCACGACCCGACACCTCGGAATTCGAGGGTGCCGCCGGCCACAGCTTCTTTCCGCACATCGCTCGAGCGGAGGTGAGGAGGGCGGATGAACAGGGTCTGAACAGCTGGCGGTACGGGACACCCCTGCCCGACAAGGCCGTCCTCCATATGGCCATGGAGGCCATCGATGAGCACCGCCTTGGCCAGCGCCGTGAGGTGGACTTTCTGGCCCTGTCGTTCTCGCAGGCCGACGCCATGGGTCACGGCTATGGCCCGCGCAGCCGGGAGCAGCTCGACAACCTGATTCGGCTTGACGGGATACTCGACGAGCTCATGAGCTTCCTGGACGAGAAGGTGGGGGAGGGCGGCTGGGTCATGGCCCTCTCCGGCGACCATGGCGTGTCCGACATTCCCGAGCTCCTAGACGAGCCGGCAACCCGCCTCGGCGTCGCGGACGTCCGCGAGGTCCTGCGGATCGCCCAGCAAGCGCTGGGTGCCCCAGGGAATTCCGGCGATGTCTCAGCACGGATCGCGAAAGCGCTCGAGCCGCTTCCGGAGATTCGCCAGGTGTTCACCCTCAGTGAGATCGAGGTGGATCAGCCGGCCGACTCGTTCGCCCGGTTCTTTGCCAACTCCCACGTGCGGGACCGCCCCGTGAACGAGCTCGCCCGATTTGGTGCCTACATCCAGTGGGAGCCGCACTCGTTGGTCTCTCCCGCCTGGCTGACACGCCGCGTCGGCTCCGGTCATCGCTCCCCGTACTACTTCGACCGATGGGTGCCGCTGATCTTCTATGGGGCCGGCGTCGAGGCCGGCTGGTCCGACAGGCCGGTTGCCACTGTGGATGTGGCGCCCACGCTGGCTGCCCTGGCGGGAATCCCGACGCCGGACGATCTCGACGGCAAGGTTCTGATCCCGAGGACACCCTGATCCCGGGAGGGGCCTAACGGGGAAGGCCGACCCGCGGTTCCCGGATACGAGAAGGCCCCCCGGGGAGCTAACCGGGAGGCCTTTCGAAAAGCGCTTCGAGAGGAGCCGTTAAGCGATTCGCCGTTCGCTGTCTCGGCGCGCGTCCGAACGGCGCACCGCGCCGTCGCGCCGGGCGGAGCCCATACGGCGAACCGCCTCACGATGGTCGCCCTCAACAGGAATCTCGTCGATGCGACGGTTCCAGATGCGGCGCCCCTTGCCGATGCGTCTCTGTTCGCTGCTGCGCTGGTCGGGTCCTCGGCGTTCAGTTTTCCGACGCTCTTCCTGAACTTCCATCAATCTCGTTCCTGTCTTGGGGGGACGACGAGCCCATGGCCTTCGCCAGGCCACGAAACCGTTCCTGTATTAAAGATGGGAAGGGTCTGTGCGTTCTGTCCAGCAAATTTTGAACATGTCATCGGGCGGGGTAATATCCGTGGGGGTCACCCTCGTCGCAAGCGGTTCTCTCAGTGCTCGGAGTCTGACTCCCCCGGTCGCTCGGCGTCCTCAGCTCCGCGCGCCGACGCTCGTCGGCCTCCTCCAACGCCTGCTGGATGCGAGGACACGCCTCCCTAACCGCGTCCATGTGATCCCGTCGCAGCTCGTAAAGAGCACACGGGGTCACGGCGCGGCACGTTGCGGTTCGGGGAGTGCTGTGCAGAAGGGCCATCTCCCCAAAGAAGTCGCCCGCCATCAGCGTCGCCATGTCCCTGGTGTCGCCACCGTCCTGCCGGGATACCCGGATGACACCCCGAGCCACCAGATAGAGAGACGAACCCGACGCCCCCTGCTTGACGATGACTTCGCCTGCCGGGGCGGTCCTGCGCCTCAGCTTCGACGCCACGATGGCGAACTCTTCTTCCGGCGTGTCCCTGAAGAAGGGGACCTTCTTCAGGAGCTCTTCCGGATCCACGGCCAGCTTCCCGGCCTTGCTCGCCCGGAGCTCGCGCAGCTCTTCGGCCATCTCCTCCAGCATAACCTCGGCCACGCCCTCGGGGATGATCCCGGCGTGAGCCTTGGCCCCGATGGCCTCTCGCTCGGCGTGAAGCACCATGCGCTCCGCCAGGCGCTCCTGGGTGGAGTGCACAAACTCCGGAAACTGCTCGGCGTTCTGATCGAGTCGACTACGGGCGTTTTCTCGCCAGTACTCGTACGAGGCCCGAATGTCATCCACGATCTCGGGCCGGGCCGACTCGGCCTCACCGAGGGCCTCCAGTTCTTCCAGCACCTGGAGGCTGCCGCGCGACCGGGCCCATGCGATCTCGTAGTCGCGGGCGGTGCGCTCCGCCCTCATGCTCTCTGCCCAGGCCCCCAGGCCCGGGATGTGGTCCATGAAGCGGTAGACCACGTTCTCGATCGTCTCACCCGTGGGTGGGTGGAGCGTGTACTCGGGAAGGCGTCCCTCGTGGCGGATCCCCTCGGTCTGCAGCTCGATAGAGTGAGCGAGGTTGCGGTAGGTCCGCTCCGTGAGATGCCCGCGAGAGAACATCGAGTAGTATCGTATTCTCTTCGCCGAACGAGCGCAGGTAGAGGAGCTTGCGCTCCTGCTCGACGTCGAGTTCCTCCCGGCGGAGCTCGTCCAGGTCCGCCTTCATCTCCTCGATGCCCGCCTCACAGCGGGAGCGGACCCCCTCTGCGATGCGGGGAGGGAACAGCCCTCCCGTCTTGAGGTCCGGGATCTGCTCCAGAGTCCGCTGCTTCGCGGAGAGCAGTCCCTCGATCCTGGCGACGCGGTCCGACAGCGGCGGGACATGTAGCCCGAACCTGCGAACAAGTGCTTCCACGGTTAGTCCCTGAGCAAGGAGCGTGAAGAGCACGGCTCCCATGACCAGCGCCACGACGACCTCGTTCAGGTCTCCGAAGCCCGGCACCTCCATCCCTAGATCCGGAAGACTCAGAGCGATGGCCAGGGCCACGGCGCCGCGCAGGCCGCCCCAGAACATGACGGTTTGATAACCGCGATCGATGGGGTCCGAGCCCGGGAGGCGGCCGATACCCGGGACCAGCCCGAAGATCACGATCGACCTGGAGACGAGCATGGCCAGGACGACGACGATCAGGAGCGGGGCGCTGTTCGCCAGAGCCCCCAGGTCCACGGCGAGGCCGACCATGAGGAAGATGAGGGCGTTGGCCACCATGGCCATGTACTCCCAGAAGTGCTCCAGGTAGCCCACCACGGACGGCGAGATCTTGGCCTTCCCCCATCCTCCGATGAGCATGCCGGCCATGACGGTCGCCATCACCCCGCTCAGGTGGAGCACCTCCTCCGCCAGGAGGAAGGACACGTAGGCCAAGACGGTGGTGAGCGTCACCTCGATGAAGGTGTCTGCTTCCACGCGGCCCAGGATCATCCCCATCAGGAGAGCGGCTGCCCACCCGACCATCAGGCCACCGAAGAACACGAACAGGAACTGGACGCCCCCGAAGACCACGGCCTCCTTGGTGATCACACCGGCGAGCAGGATGCCCGTCAGAATTCTCGATAGCACGATGGCCGTGGCGTCGTTGAAAAGGCTTTCGCCCTCCACGAGGATCGTGAGCCTCTTGGGTGCCCCGAGCTGGCGGAAGAGCGAGATCACCGACACGGGATCGGTGGCGCTCAGGATCGACCCCAGGAGTAGCGCCTCGAGCCAGCCGAATGGCGTGGCCGCCACCATGATGGCCGCGATGAGACCGGTGGAGATGAGGAGGCCGGGAACGGCAAGCGTCAGGACCGCCGTGAGATTCTCACGGAGCGCTCGTGCCTCGAGGTTGAAGGCCGATTCGAAGATCAGCGTAGGTAGGAAGACGAAGAACGCGATCTCCGGGGCGATCCGCAGGTTGGCGATGGGCTCGAGAACCGCACCACCGAAGTGGGCGAGCTGGGCCAAAGCGATCCCCGTGACCACCAGCGCCACCGTGAACGGGACTTTGAGGCGCTTCGAGATCGCCATCACGCCGGCCGCGACGAGCAGGAGACCGACGGTGGCACCGACGATCTCGATTACGTGATGGCCGGATTCCTCCACGCTACGCCCCTGCCGGCGCGGGGTTGGAGACGACCACTCCGCCAAGCTGATCGGACAGACCCCTCATGTCCTCTGGCGACCCGAGCAAGATGAGCACGGTCCCGGCGGTCACCTCCTGATCCTCGCCCGGGTTGTAGTGCCATTGGCCCGAGGGGCTGCGCACGGCCATGAGCAGTGCATTGGATATCTTGTCGAGCCCCAGCTCACGAACCCGCTTTCCCGCAGCAGGAGACGACTCCGGAATCGTGATCTCGTCGATGCGCAGGTTGGCGTCACGATCACGGAGCATGACGTCCAGGAAGTTCACCACTGTGGGCCGAATGAGCTCTGAAGCCAGGCGCAGCCCTCCGATGTAGGTGGGCGATACCACCGCGTCCGCTCCAACACGTCGGATCTTGTCCTCGGAGTCGATGTCGGTGATGCGCGAGACGATGCGCATCGTCGGGTTCAGCTGGCGGGCGCTCAGGGTGATCACGACGTTTTCCTTGTCGTTGTCGGTACACGCCACGATCCCCGCGGCCCTCTCCACTCCGGCCGCGATCAGCACTTCGTCTGAAGCGGGATCACCGACGACGAGCGGGGTGTCTCCGATCTCGCTTCGCAGGTAGTCGACCTGGTCGCGCTTCTCGCAGATCAGCACGACCTGTCTCCGGACCGACAGGAGCTCTCTGGTGGTGTAGGCAGCCGTACCTCCTGCGCCGCACACGATCAAGTGGTCCGACATGTTGCCGATGGTCTTCTCCAACTTCCGTCTCCTGAAAACGTGCCCGATATGTCCCTCGACAATGAGGGCCGTCGCGGTCGTGACAAGATAGAGCACGCCGCCCATCCCCACGAGAATGAGCAAGACCGTGAAGATCCGCCCGCCGGGACGGGCCGTCATGTCCACGATCTCACCGAAACCCACCGTGGTGAGGGTGATGGCCGTCATGTAGAAGGCATCCACCCAGCCGACGCCCGGGTCGATGACGCGATATCCGACGATCCCCACGAGCATGACGGCGAGGATGAACAGTGCGGCGGAGCCCAGGCGAAGCCTCAGCTGTCGCAGACCCTCATCCAGTTCGGTGGGCGAGACGTCGTATACGTTCAAGATCTCTTGGGAGCAGGGGGACGGGCGGGGCGATCCTGGTTGGTGCCCCGTAAATCTGCCCCCCGGATCCGCTGAAAAGCAAGGAAGTTCCCTATGTGTGTGCCCTGCGCCGGGGTATCATTGCCCCACCCCCACGACCGGGGCATGTTTCCGCACTTCGAGCGTTCCGTTGCCGAGACTTTAGTAACGGAACACCAGATCACGAGCAGAAAAGGCACCGAGCATTGGCGCACATCCCCTACGTGCCGTACGAAGAGGCGCAGGGCTCCCTCGCCGAGCTGTATCGGCGATACGGTGGCCCGGAGATGAACGTAGACAATATCATCCGGATCCACTCCCTGAATCCGCCCTCCATGGAGCACCACGTACGACTGTATGCCCACCTCATGCGGGGACCGTCGCGGCTGAGCCGGGCGCAGCGGGAGATGATCGCCGTGACGGTCTCGGCGGTGAACGAGTGCTTCTACTGAATCAACCATCACGGAGCGGGACTCCGTAGGCTCACGGAAGACCCCGAGCTGTCGAGGGCCCTCGCTCGCGACCATCGGGGAGCCGATCTGAAGGTCGAGGACCGGGCCATGCTCGACTACTCGGTGAAGTTGACCCTAACGCCGTGGAAGGTGGGCGAGGGGGATGTCGAACGCCTCCGCGAGGTGGGATTCGACGAAGCCGCCATTCTCGATATCTGTCAGGTGGTCTGCTACTACAATTACGTAAACCGCCTGGCCGACGGACTGGGCGTCGAACTGGAGGCCAATTGGCGGGAAGAGGACAACACCCTCACCAGGGCCGAATTCGAAGAGCAGCGAAGGGCCAGCGAATGATCCGGAGGCGGGGACCCGCCCCGCTGCGCCGGGGAGGGATGGTCCGGGGGACCGCGAGCGAGCGAGGGGGCCTGGTGGGCAACTGTGCGGAAGTGATCCCGGAGATCGCCCGCCGAGGGGTTATTCCCGACCTGCTCACGGACCAGACTTCGGCTCACGATCCACTCAACGGATACGTACCGGCCGGCCTGTCTTTGGAGGCGGCTGCGTCGCTACGTATATCCGATCCGGAGGAAGCTCGTGGCCAGCGGTGAGGTCTCGGCTCCCGTCGTCATCGGGCGCGACCATCTGGATACCGGGTCGGTTGCTTCACCCTATCGCGAGACCGAGGCGATGCTCGACGGAAGCGATGCGGTGGCCGATTGGCCCATCCTGAACGCCCTCCTGAACACGGCGTCGGGAACGAGCTCGGTGTCGTTCCATCACGGCGGTGGCATCGGCAACTCGCTTCATGCCGGCCAGGTCCTGGTGGCCGACGGCTCGGCCGAGATGTCTGAGCGGATCCGTCGGGTACTCACCAACGATCTCGGTATCGGCGTCGTACGACACGCCGATGCGGGCTACCAGAAGGCGGTGGAGACCGCCGAGCGAGAGGGTCTTCTTATTCCAATGCGGGAGAGCTGACAACTCATGTCTCAACCGATCGTCGAGTGTGCCCCCAACTTCTCCGAAGGAAGGAACCCCGCCGTCCTGAAGGAGATCACCAACGCCATCGAGGCCGTCGCCGGCGTCCGCCTTCTTGACGTGGATCCGGGGGCCGATACCAACAGAACCGTGGTCACCTTCGTCGGTGCCCCCGATGCGGTCGAGGACGCCGCCTTCCAGTGCGTGGCCAGGGCTGCCCAGCTCATCGACATGCGGGAGCACCAGGGGGAGCATCCCAGGATGGGGGCCACCGACGTCGTGCCCTTCGTGCCGGTGTCCGGTGTGACCATGGAAGAGTGCGTCGCCATAGCTCAACGTGTCGGAAAGCGCATCGGCGAGGAGCTTGACATTCCGGTCTTCCTCTACGAACAGGCGGCTACCCGTCCGGAGCGGCAAAACCTCGCACAGGTGCGGTCCGGCGAGTACGAAAGTATGGCCGAGAAGCTCAAGGATCCGGACTGGCATCCTGACTTCGGGCCACGGGTCCTCAATCCGGGAGCGGGAGCCACCTGTGTGGGCGCCCGGGAATTCCTGATCGCGTACAACATCAACCTGAACTCCACCAACCGGCGCTACGCCAACGACATTGCCTACGCGCTCCGGGAACGGGGGCGGTGGAAGCGGGTGGGCAACACCGATCCGTTCTACTACAAGGGCGAGGTCGTGCGCTTCCCCGAGGATGGCACCTACCCCTGCGGTCCCTGCGACTTTGTGGGCGGGAGCTTCGGGGAGCTGGAGACCCACTACCGGGACGTTCACGGGGGGGATCTTCGGGCCCGCTACCAGGCCCTTGACATCGATCCCGAGGCCCCGTCCGGCCCCGTCTTCGACGACGGCCTGTTTACGGACGTAAAGGCCATCGGCTGGGTGATCGAAGAGTACAACCGGGCTCAGATCAGCATCAACTTCACGAACTTCGAGGTGAGCCCTCCTCATGAGGTGCTGGAGGCGGCTCGGAAAGAGGCGCTCAAGAGGGGTCTGGTCATCACTGGCTCCGAGCTGATTGGCCTCATCCCCTTCGAAGCCCTGCGGCAGGCCGGAGTCTTCTATCGCAGACGGACCATGAAGTCCACGGGCGTTCCGGTCGCTGACCTTCTGGAGACGGCCATCCAGTCCATGGGGTTGAGAGACGTCGCGCCCTTCGACGTTCGGGAGAAGGTCTTGGCGGTCCCCACCGTGGAAGGGCCCTCGGTCCTGCGTCCCACGTACGACTTCATCGACGAGGTTTCGCGGGAGACACCTGCTCCGGGCGGGGGATCGGTAGCCGCTCTGGCCGGCGCTCTCGGTGGGGCGCTGGTCTCGATGGTGGTGAACCTGTCGGTGGGGAAGGGCGAGTTCGACGATAGCTACGAGCAGCTGTGCTCCATCGCGGAAAGGGCTCAAGCCGTAAAGGACCTCCTCGTCAGAATGGTGGACGAGGACAAACAGGCCTTCGACTCCGTCCTCACGGGCATGCGCATGCCACAGGACACCGAAGAAGAGCGGACTCTTCGTTCCGCCGCCATCCAGGAGGGCTACAAGACGGCCACGCTCGTTCCGCTCGGGACAGCCGAGGGATGCCTGGAGGCCATGAAGCTCTGTAAGGAGATGGCGGCCATGGCCACGCCCGAGATGATCAGCGACGTGGGATCGGGGGCGCTTATGGCCCATGCTGGCCTCAAGGCCGCGATCTACAACGTGCGCATCAACCTCCCGAACATCTCGGACGAAGCGTTCGACAAGGACGTTCGAGGCAAGCTGGATAGCCTTCTGCAGGAAGCCGACGAAGCCGCGCGGGCGGTGGAGAAGTGCGTGGAGGCGGCGCTGGGGCGGCCAGGAATCACCAACGGATAGGACTCTCTTTGGCATTCGACAGCGTTTGGCTGAATGGCCAGGTCGCCACAATGCGGAGCGGCGATGCCTACGGAGAGGTGCCTGACGGTGCCGTGGCCGTGACCGGCCGGAAGATCGAGTGGGTGGGGCGGAGGTCGCAGCTACCCGCGAGTGGTATGGGCCCTGAAACCGAGGTACACGATGCCGGGGGCGCCTGGCTGACCCCCGGGCTCATCGACTGCCATACCCATCTCGTCTTCGGAGGGGACAGGGCCGACGAGTTCGAGGCTCGCCTGCAGGGTGCCACCTATACCGAGATCGCCCGTGCCGGTGGGGGCATCCAGTCCACCGTGCGGGCGACCCGGGAGGCGACGTCCGAGGAGCTGTAAGCCGGAGCCCTGGCAAGGGCCCGCGAGCTGTTTCTCCAGGGTGTCACCACCCTCGAGATCAAGTCCGGTTACGGCATGGATGTCGCCACCGAGCTACTAATGCTGCGCGTCGGTGAGAGACTACCACTCACGGTCAGAACGACGCTTCTCGCTCTCCAGGCCCTCCCTCCCGGCTCTCTGGGACGTGAGCCGCCCGCGAGAGTGGCCTCCTGGATAGGCACGAACCCGTGCAGGGTCCGTGATCAAAGCCGGAGGCGTGGTTGGGCCGTAGCTACCAGCCGCCTCTGGGACGCCGCACCGCGCTTCGGGACCGGCCCGAGGAGCTCCTCCTCGCGGGAGCGCTTCGGGCGGACGACGAACGAGACGGCGCCGCCCGGGGAGCAGAGCGCCTGCCAGAGCTCCGGCTCGGCGCGCGGCGAGGAGTCGCGGCTCTCGAAGGTGCCGGACGAGCCGTCCGCGTCCGCGCATCCCTGGAGCCCGAGCGCGCGAAGCTGCGCTCGAGCGTGCGTTGGTCCGCCCTTGCAGGGCGTCCGAAGGACGAGCCCTGGGCACCGTTCTCTGAGCCCCGGCAGCCCGGGTCGCTGAGGCACGAGTCGTCGGTGCCTGCACCCGACCGGCCGTCGCCCTCCGCTGGGGCGAGCGTGCGGCCGTAGTGGTCGCTGCACGCCGTGCGGCGGTCCTCGCGCTGGGCGCTGTAGTCCCCGCCCGATTGTCGGCCGCCCGTCTAACCGGAGTGGCCCGTGGCGACTCTTTGTAGCCCAGCCCCGAGCCATAGAGGGCCGACCCGGCACCTCCGTACCGTCCGGGTAGGACCCTTGGCCGAACACCCACGTAGGTCGGCAGGACGCGACCTCTGTAGTGGGAGCCGTAGTAGCCGCTCCCATACCCATAGTCGAACCAGTTATACGGGTAGAGACTTCCGAAGCTCAGGTGGATGCCCCCACCCCAGTGACCGTACCCCCAGCCGTATCCCCAATAGGCGGGGTAGTAGGGGTAGTAGTGGTGCCAGGGAAGGTATCCGTAGGACAGGCGCACGGATCGGCGACCGTGATAGTCTCCGTAATAACCCCAATCGTCGTAATAGCCAGGATCGTAGTAGCTGTGATAGCTGGGATCGTAGTAGCTGTATCGGCAGGGGTAGGCGTACCAGTCGTAGTAGGTGTAGTCCCAGCACGGATCGTGGTACTCGATATCGTACCAGGAACCCACGCTCGAATAGGACAGCCCCACTCGCAAGCCCACACCGTGGGTGCCGACGCCTAGCGAGAAGGAGAAATCGCTCCAGGAATACTGTCCAGCCGCCGCGTCGGGACGCCAAACGAGGGCGAAGCCGAGTATCAGAGCCGTTCCGATCAGCCTGCGCACGTGTGCCTCCTTGGAAGATCTCGCTTCCATACCGTGCACGGGCCGTGCCACGGACGAGATCCCCTGAAATCCCTCTATATAAGCTAGGTCCGGCCGGTAGCGCCGCAAAGGCCGGCGCCAGATGTCCCCGGCGGAGGACAAGTGGAAACCCGGTGTAGGACAGGTTGAGCGACCTATGGTCAGCTCAGTGCCGGGCGTCGAGGGCCCCGAAGAGGGACTCGATCTCCGCCTCCGACGTGATGGTGTTGGGGGAGATTCGCAGAGCGTTGAGACCCTGGGTCTGAAATGGACGAATGACGATCCCCCGCTCTTCATACATGCCGACCGAAACCGCGTTGGCCTGGGGCGTCTCGAAGCCGATTCCGATGAGTGAGGCTCCGAGCCCCCAGCTCTCGGAAGACCGCCACGAAAGGGACGGGTCGGCGTCCACCCGAGCCCTGAGGCTGGCTCTGATCTCCCGGTAGCGGGCAACCTTGTCGTCGGTACCGAGGGCGCCCTGGAAGTCGAGAGCGTCTCCCATGGCCAGGACCTCCGGGAGGTTCCTGGTGCCGTAGTCCTCGAACATCCGTCCGCTCCCCGCCCAGCGGCGCTGTCCCCACGTGACCCACATCGGATGAACTGCCTCGCGGGCATCTCGCCTCACGTAGAGCAGGCCCAGGCCCTTGGGCGACTGGATCCACTTGTGGGGGCTGGCCGCGTATGCGTCGACGCCGGAGGCGTTCAGATCCAGAGGGATCATGCCGGCGGTCTGCGCTCCGTCCACCGCCACGAATTCGACCCCCTCCGCCTTGGCCATGGTGGTGAGAGCCGCCATGGGGTGCCGCAGCCCCACGATGTTGTCCACGTGAGGGAAGACGAGTACCCTCGTCTCGGGCCGGATCTGCCGGCGATGGAGCTCGACCACATCTTCCGCGGAAAGGCCCGGCACCTCCGTGACGGGAAAGTCGAAGCGCCGTATGGCGTATCCCTTCCTAGTGGCGAAGTGGTCCCAGCAGACGCTGGCGCCGTCGTGGTTCAGAGAGCTGAAGAGAACCTCGTCACCGGAACCGAGGGGTAGACCCTGGGCCAGGACGTTGAACCCCTCGGTGGTGTTGTGGGTGATAGCCACCTCGTTGGGATCGACGCCGAAGAGGGCCGCGGCCTTGGCTCGAACGGATTCACGGGGCTCCTCCCAGGCTCCTCCCCACATGTAGAGCCAAGGGTTGGCCTCGCACACGCTCATGTATTCGACACGGGCCTCGTGGACCGCATGTGGGATGGTTCCGATAGAGGCGTGATTCAGATAGACGACGTCCGGGCCGAGCATGTACCGGTCCCGGAGGGCCTCCCAGGTCAGGGAAGAACGAGGCCGGTGAGCGACGGTATCGAGCTCGGCCCCGAAGGCCTCTTCGAGGCGTTGGAGCCGCGCGACGGCAGGCCCGGCAAGGGCCAGCGCCGCTAGCGATTTGAGGAAATCACGACGTTCGTGACGAACCGACAACATGACTCAGCCTCCGCGAATGTCACCGCGTCCCTTGCCATCGAGCAGGAAACGAGGAAGATTAGGATTCACCCATTCGGGTGCCTGGAACGCAGATTTCCGATTCTTCAGGCCGAACTCGAGTCGTTCCAATCTCGGACATACCGTCCCCGGTGGTTTAGACCGTCGGAATCGCCTGTGCGCCTTCGTAGCGAACACGGGCTGGCAAGTTGGACGGGGGGCCCAGACACCGCCAGGGCGCCGAACTCTTTCGAGCCTGAATATCTCGGTAGCTTGCTTCGCCGTCGGGACGGCGGAAGGTGTAGGCAGAAGCGGCGATATTCGTTTTCGCTCGTTACTTGAGAAGTGCAGTTCGGCTCGCGACTGCGTGGGCCCATATCAAGGAAAACCAGAACAGTGGACGGTAAAACACCCATCGATCGGCTCGACTCCGAGGCTCAGCAAGATCAGCTGGAGCCTCAGGAACAGTATCGCCCTGCGCAGGAAGATCGCCCTGGGCAGCCGGATCGTTCTGAGCAGCAGGATCGACAAGAGCAACAAGGTCGACAAGAGCATCAGGGTCAACGCGACCAGCGTGAGCCGAGTGAGCCCCTCGGTGTGTTGGATGTCCTGGGCAGCGGCTCCGGGTTCATCCGTCGCCGTGACGCCGGTTATACGGCCAGCAAGGAAGACATCTACGTCGGCGCAAAGGTCATTCACAAATTCGGCCTGCGCACGGGAGACGAGCTCAATGGCTCCGTGGGGAGGCGTCCCAAGAACGGGAAGAGTCCACCGCTCACGCATCTGGCCCTGGTCAATGGTGGCCCTCCCGAGGACGCCAAGCGGCGCCCCGACTTCAACCGGCTGAGCGCTGTGCACCCCGACGAGCAGCTCGTCCTGTCCTGTGACCGGATGGTGGGTGGAGAGCCCGACTACACGAACCGGGTCATCGACCTGTTCTGCCCCTTCGGCAAGGGGCAGCGAGCCATGATCGTCTCTCCGTCCAAGGCCGGTAAGACCACGGTCCTGCAGGCGGTGGCCGAAGGGATCGTAACGAACAATCCAGAGTGCCGCCTCATGATCCTCCTGGCCGACGAACGGCCCGAGGAGATCACCGACATGGAGATGTGCGGCTTCGGCGAGGTGATCGCGTCCAGCTTCGACCGGCCGGCCGAGCGCCACTGCCAGGTTGCCGAGATGACCCTGGAGCGGGCCCGCCGCATGGTGGAGGGAGGACAGGACGTGGTGATCATCCTGGACTCCATCACGCGACTCGCGCGGGCTTACAACACGGTCGAAGAAGGAAGCGGCCGCACCCTCTCGGGCGGTCTCGACGCCAATTCGCTGGAGAAGCCGAAGCGGTTCATCGGTAGCGCAAGGAAGATCGACCCGAGGCAGGGGGGAGGATCGCTCACCATCGTGGCCACAGCCCTGGTCGATACGGGATCCCGGATGGATCAGGTCATCTTCGAGGAGTTCAAGGGCACGGGGAACAGCGAGCTGCTTCTGAGCCGTGAGCTGGCCGACAAGAGGATCTATCCGGCCATCGATCTGATCGGGTCAGCGACCCGGAAAGAGGAGCTGCTCCTCGATCCGGGTAGCCTGTCCGTCTCTCGAGCCATGCGTCGACAGCTGTCCGACGTGTCACCGGCGGACGCCATGACCGAGTTATTGGGGGTCATGCGGAGAACCCGCACGAACGAAGGGCTTGTGGCCCTGGCCAGACAGAAAATCTAGGGAACAGCGACCGCTTCCTTCAGCCTGCCCAGACTCTCGGAGAGCTGCCTTCCTTGGGAGTCGGACATGCTCCTCGCCACGTACCCCATCAGCGGGTTACGTCCGAAATCGCCCTCTTCACGCCAGGTGACGAGACTTCCACCCGTCGATGCCTCGAGCTCCAGCTCTCCGATAACCTCGACTCCCTCACCGATCTTGACTCGATAGCGAACCAACTCGGCCGGGCGACTCACCGTGATGGTCACGGAGCCGGATCCGTACTCGTCGTCGTCCCAGCTGCGCACCGCCCCCGGGCCGAAGGACGGATCGCTGAGCGTGGACTCGACATCGCCCCATTGGGTCCACTCGTCCCACCGGCCCAGGTCGACAAGGAGGGGAAAGACCGCTTCCGGGGCGGCCGGGACCTCGATGGACACTTCCGCCGACCAGGTGCCCGGCAGCCAGAAGCCCACGGCCATGAAGGCCAGCAGGAGCCCTGCGATGAGGCCGAAAATCTTGGCGAGGCGCCCCATCATTGTCGACTCGCCCCGCTCGTTGCGACCCCTCGAAGCACCGGTTCCAGAAAGCCCCAGACCGTCTCGGACACCCGGCGGTGTCCCTCGACCGTCGGGTGGATGCCGTCCACCTGGTTGAGCTCGGGCTCACCCGCCACGCCGTCCAGGAGGAAGGGGATCAACACGGCGTCGTTCTCCTGGGCCAGCTCGGTGAACACGGACCGGAACTCCGGCCCGTACCGCGGCCCCAGGTTGGGGGGAGCCTCCATCCCGGCCAACACGAACCGAACGTCGGGATAGCGCGTCCGCGCGCTGTCCATGACCGCCTGGAGATTCCCGCGCATGGCCTCGATAAACAGCCCGCGAATCCCGTCGTTGGCTCCGAGCTCGATCACGAGCACGCTTACAGGGGCCCGTAGCAACCAGCTGATCCGCCGGAGCCCACCGGCGCTGGTGTCACCACTGACGCCGGCGTTCACGATCTCGAATGGGAGATCCGCGGAGTCGATCTTTGCCCGGATCCGGTCCGTGAAGCGGGCCGTTTGATCACCGAGACCATAACCGGCGGTCAGGCTCGTTCCCAGGAAGACGACCCGTCCCGGAGCGCCGGTGTCGGCCGGCGCGACGGCCGCCGCTGGGACGCCTGAGCCCGCCACCGTTGAACCTTCCAGCCGCCCGGAGCGTACCACGTCCGAGTCGGCACCTGGGCCGCACCCGGCCGAGGGGAGCCACAGTGCCACAAGAGCGACGGCAGCCATGATCCGAGCTGTGGGTCTGTCGAAAGAATACATGAGCGGAGGGCGACCCCTTCGCGTGTTGGACCGTGTTGATCTCGATGTGGAACCGGAGAGCTTCGTGGCCATCACCGGACCGTCCGGAAGCGGGAAGACCACGCTCCTCGGGCTCCTGGCCGGGCTCGATCAGCCCACCGAAGGTAAGGTAACCGTTGCCGGTGAAGATCTCTTCAGTCTTACCGAAGACGGTCGTGCCAGGTTTCGCGCCGAGAACGTGGGCTTCGTATTCCAGATGTTCCACCTGCTCCCTGCGCTCACGGCCATGGAAAACGTGATGGTGCCTCTCGAGCTCCTGGGGTGCGACCGGAGCCGCAATGGGCGGTCCATCCGGGAGCGGAGCCGCGAGCTGTTGACTCGCGTAGGGCTTGGCGACCGGACGGACCACTATCCGGCCCAGCTTTCGGGGGGTGAGCAGCAGCGGGTCGCTCTGGCACGGGCCTTCGCCAACGAGCCGCGCATCCTGTTCGCCGACGAGCCCACCGGCAATCTCGACCGCAAGACCGGCCTTCACGTGGTCGAGCTCCTCGAGGAGCTGAACCACGAGTCCCAGACCACGCTGATCCTGGTCACCCACGACTTGGACCTCGCGTCACGGGCCCATCGCACTGTCTCGCTCGCCGACGGCCGCATCGTGTCCGAGGCGAGCGGCTCGTCCGGATGATCCGGTCGTTCGCGGTTCGTCTGGCCTGGCGTGAGGGTAAAGCCAGCTACCGTCGCCTCTCCGTCTTCATGGGCTCCATCGCCCTGGGGGTGGCGGCGCTCGTGGCGATCCACTCGTTCCGAGCCGACGTGGAGCGCTCCCTCGATGATCAGGCCCGTGTACTCCTGGGAGCCGACGTGCGCGTCTCGGCGAGCCGCGCCTTTCCCGAGGAGTTCGAGGCGATTCTGGACTCCATGGCGGGGGAGGGGAGACAGATCGCTCGGACGACGACGCTGGCCTCCATGGTGCTCGATACCCGGAGCGAGGGCGTGCGGCTCTTCCAGATCCGCGCCGTGGATCCGGGCTTCCCGTTCTACGGTGACGTGGTGTCCGAGCCGTCCAGGGCCTGGGCGCAGATCCATGATGGGCCGTGGGCGGTGGCCGATCCGGCCGTCCTGGTCCAGTTGCATGCCCGGCCCGGTGATACGCTGGCCATCGGACTGGCCCGGTTCGTCCTCCAGGGAACCGTCAGCGGGCTTCCCACGGACGTGGGCTTTCAGACGGCCATCGGACCCAGGGTCTACATCGCCCGGGACCGTCTGGAGGAGACGGGGCTGCTGACCTTCGGTTCCATCGCCCGCTATCACGCGCACTTCCTCATGCCGGAGCGGGAGGACCGGGACCAGCTCTGGAACAGCCAACGGGAGCTGTTCCAGCGGCATCAGCTCCGGCACACGCCGGCCGCCTATCGCGCACAAGAGATGAGCTCGGCCCTGGACGATCTGGCGCGCTACCTGGGGCTGATCGGCCTGGCGGCCCTCCTCCTCGGCGGCATCGGGGTGGCCAGCGCCATCTACGTCTACGTCCGTGAGAAGGTGATGACGGTGGCAGTTCTCCGCTGTCTAGGGGCTCGCCAGGAGAGCCTCTTCGCCGCGTACCTGCTCCAGGCGGCGGTGCTCGCCTTCATGGGCTCCCTGGTGGGTGTCGTGCTGGGGATCGGCATCCAGCGGGTGCTGCCTATGGCTCTCTCGGGGGTTCTGCCCGTGGGAGTGACAACGGACATCTCGTGGTTGGCTGCCCTCGCGGGAATCTTTCTGGGAGTCTGGGTCGCCCTCATGTTCGCTTTGGCACCGCTTCTCGAGGTAAGGGGTGTCCCGCCGCTCCTCGCTCTCAGGCACGACTTCGAGCCGCCGGGGCGGACCGATCTTTGGAAGGTGGGAACGTTCGCCCTTCTGGTGGCCACGATTCTGGGGCTTACGGTGGTGGAAGCTCCTTCCCGCGCACAGGGACTGGCGTTCTCCGCCGGCCTCGGAGTGGTGGCCCTCGTCCTCTGGGGTTCGGCCCGGGCCCTCATCGCCGCAACCAAGCGGTTCTTCCCGCAAGGGATGTCGTACCCGATCCGCCAGGGTGTGAGCAACCTGTTCCGGCCGCAGAACCAGACGGTCTCGGTGACGCTGGCCCTCGGCTTCGGCGCGTTCGTCATCGGCACCATTGGCCTGGTGGAGGGCAGCCTGACCCAGGAGTTCACCCTGGAGGTGGGAGAAGGACGATCGAATCTCCTCCTCTTCGACGTGCAGTCGGATCAGCGTCCCGATGTCGAGGCCTTCGTGGCGTCACGCGCCACCGGCTCACCGGAGGTGACTCCCCTGGTACCCTCGAGGCTCATCGGGATCAACGGGCGGGCCCGGGAGGAGCTCCTCGATGCTCCCGGAGAGGAGCGTCCCGAGGGGTGGGCCCTTCGGCGGGAATTCCGGCACACTTACCGGGCGGAGCTCACGGGCTCGGAGGAACTCGTGGAGGGGGACTGATGGGACGCACCTCCCGCCGAAGACGGTTTGCCTCGCGTCTCGCTGGAGGCCGACCTGGCCGAGAGCCTGCGGGTCTCCATCGGGGACCGGATCACGTGGGACTTCGCGGGTGTGCCACTCGAGACGCGTGTAGTGAGCCTCCGCACCGTCGACTGGACCAGATTCGAGACGAACTTCTTCGTGGTCTTCGAGCCCGGCGTGCTTGAGGAGGCTCCGCAGACCGCCGTTATCATGGCCCGCGTCGAGGGAGAGCGAGCCGAGTGCCAACGGGACCTGGTGGGTGTACACGCCAACGTATCGGTGTTGGACCTTTCGCGGCTCCAGCAGGCCATCGACACCATCCTGGCCCGGGCGAACCAGGCGGTCCGCTTCCTTGGCATCTTCAGCACCATTGCCGGCGTCCTCGTCCTCATGGGGTCATTGGCCACTTCGCGCTATCAGCGCATGCGGGAAAGCGCTGTCCTCAAGACCCTGGGCGCGCAGAAGGGGGTCATCCTGCGGATTCTCACGGTGGAGTACGTCGCCATCGGATCTCTGGCCACGCTGGCGGGGCTTCTGTTGGCTGTGGTCGCCGGGTGGTTGGTCGTGGTCCAGGTCTTCACCGTGCCGTTCGTCTTCGACCCCTTGCGGATCGGAGGCGTTTGGCTCGTGATCACCGCCGTTACGCTGGGGGTCGGCCTCGCCGGGAGCCGGGGAGTCCTTCTCAGACCTCCTCTGGCGGTTCTCCGGGACGTGGCGGGTTGACGCCGGGCCGGGCCGCCGGATCCACCTCCAACGCCAGCTCGTGTTTGCACGACTCGCACGACAACGGGTGGGGGTGACGAAGGCGTGTGGCCCGGGGCAGGGACACGTCGCTTCGGCAACGGGGACAGATACCCTCGACGGCCTGGAGGCTATGGAGCTCCAGCCACTTCCGGCGTGCCACGATCGCGCCCACGCCGAGGGCTCCCAAGGCCCAGGGTGCGTGGGGCGGCACCAGGGCGAGAAGCGGCGCCACAAGAAGCGCAATCCCGACGGCCGTCAGAGTACGCCTGAGTCGCCAGCGGACGCTCCGGATCTCGATGCGAGCCGTGGCGTCGACGGGATCGAATCCGAAGAGCGTGATCCGCGCCGGGACGTGCGATCCACGCGCAGTGCTTCGTGTGCTTTGTTCCTGCACGTTGCCGTCGACGCTCAAAAGGTGAGTATTTGGACCCAGGAATATATGTTGGTCGCCGATCCCTCCCCAACTCACTCGGCGTCTCCGTCGGCGCGGGTGTGCGCAGGCATGGAGGGGCTGACAAAGGCGTACGAAAAGGATCGGGAGACCGAGTCCGGACAGTGACAGACAGCTCAGATACCAGCTCAGATACGAGCTCAGATACCAGCCTAGAGACCAGCTCAGACATCGAGCAGCCGGCCATGGCTGGGGAGTTCGCCGAGTTTCTGGTCCAACGGTCCATCACCGTTCACCGATTCAACATGTACCCTCCGGGGCATCCGTCGCTGGAGCCGTCCGCCCAGGAGGTCGTGGAGCGCCTACAGAAACTCGTTGGTGACCGCGAGTCTTTAGCCATCGGGGTCGCGTCCGGCCAGCTCATCATCGAGGGTATCGCCACGGACGCCAACCACCCGGTCCTCAGCGATCTGGCGAGGCGACTCCACGGTCATCAGCTCGGGGCCCTCTCCTTGGGCAGGGAAGTCACGGTCTCCGAAGTCGAAGATGCCTGCCGAACCCTGGCCACCGACGCGGAGCGCGAGACGGATCCCATCGGACTACTGCCCAGGGACGAGATTCCCGATTGGGACCACATCCATCTCTATCCCCTCGGGTACGACCGGCTTGAGATCAAAGACGCCGGCGAGGGAATGCAGGGCGTCTCGGTGGACCGGGCCACGGAGCTTTGGTTCGGCCTCGCTCGCTCTGCCATGGCCGGCGACGACGCAGACTACGCAGACGAGCCGCCCACGCCCCAGACCATTGCCGCATCCATCCAGCGACACCGCACGGAGGAGGCGTACGATCAGGTGATCGTGGGACACCTGCTCCAGCTGGCGGAAGAGCTCAAGGGCGGAGGCGAGGCTGGACAGATTCGCGAGCACGTCTCGGACCTCATCCAGGGTCTGGATGACTCGACCCTCGAGCGGTTCATCGACATGGGCGGTGATTTCAGCCAGAGAAGACGCTTCGTGCTCGACGCCAGTCAGGGCCTGGCCGCCGACGCGGTGATGAAAGTCCTCCAGGCGGCTGCCGCTAGCTCCCAGCAGAGCATCTCCCACTCCATGACGAGGCTCCTGACGAAGTTGGCCGTACACTCCGAGGGAGGCGATGGCTCCGCCAAGGCGGGTGCCGACGACGCGCTCCAGGAGAACCTCGAAGAGCTCATGGCCGAGTGGCAGCTCACCGATCCGAACCCCGACGACTACACCCTCGTTCTTGACGAGATGTCCAGGGTCGCTCCGGTCCTGGCCGGCGACGTCGAGGATGAGAGTGACGAAGGTGTCGTCACTGGAGCGGAGAGGATCGTGGAGATGGCCCTGGAGGTGGAGGCCTTCGGTCCCATCGTTCAGAAGGCCATTGCCGACCTCCTGGAGGACGCACGGGCGCCGTTCCTCATCGATGCGGTAAACGAAGCCTCGGACAGTCTGGCGGCGGGGCGAATCAAAGAGCATCTGGCCAATCCGGATCAGCTCCGCCGGCTTCTCTCCGCCGCCAAGATCGACGTCGCGTCGCAGAGCGCCATCATCACGTGGATGGGGCCGACGGCGATCGATCCCCTTTTGGACAGTTTGGCTTGAGTCCGAGTCACCGGATCGCCGCGAGATCGCCCTCGATGCCCTGCAGGACTTCGGATCGCAGGTCTGGGATGGCGTACTGAGATATCTGGAGGACCCCGAGTGGGAGGTGATCCGGAACATGCTCCTGCTGATTCAAAGGTTGGACGACGTTCACGAGAACTTCGACGTCATGGAGTTCCTCAGCCACCCCGACCCCAGGGTGAGGCGCGAGGCGTTCCCGCTGGCGATCCGCGGCGGATTCCGCCAGAAGACCCTTGCCAATGCCCTGGCGGACGACGACGAGTTCGTCGTCCGCATGGCACTGCTCGAGCTCGGGGAGTCCCTGCCGGAAATGGTCGTGCCCATCCTCGTCAACCGCGTCGTTCTGGGGGAGCGCAGCCCCGAGATCAGGGTCTTCGGGATCCGCACGGCCGGCCTGTCCAGGTCGCCGCTCGTGCTGGAGACGCTTCTGATCATGACGAAAGTCGGAAAGACGATCTTCGGCCGACCGATACTGGCGCCCAAGTCCATGGAGGTTCTAGCCGCCCTGGGGACGCTGGCCCGTTTCTGGCCCGACGAGGCCCGAGCCGCGAAGATCCTCAAGGCGGCGCGACGTTCGAAGGATCCCGAGATCAAAGCGGCCGGAGGCACATCTTGAGCTCGAGCGTCACCGAGTTCCTCACGAATCTGGCTCAGACCGTGTCGACCATGACCCTCTACGAGGAGGGCCATCCGGCTCGCGAACGGGCCGTCGACGACACTCTGGACGCCATCCTCCGACTGCAGGAGGAGATTCCCACTCCCGACTTCACCTTCGTAGGCAACGAGATCGTATTCCAGGGCCGGCCCCTTCATGCGCTCAAGCGGTGGGAATGGGGCTCGCGATTGGGTGCCGTCGGGATCCAGAGGCTGGAGTTCACCGGTCCGGTGACCCGGGAAGATCTGGAGGTCTTCCTCGACGACGTCCATGCTCGCCTCACCGACGAAACTCGCAGTTCGGCCGAAGCCCGCCATTCACGGCCTACGGTAATCCAGTACGGGATAGTGGGGATCAAGAGACAGGAACGGCAACCGGAAGGTGGAGAGGGGCGTTCGGCCGGGGAGGAGTTGACGTACACGCTTCAGGAAGAGGTGGAAGCGGTGGATTGGATCCACCGCGAACTCAAGGAGGACGGTGGCCTGCACCTACTCGAAGCCGAGGCCATCGTCCGCTCACTCACCGTCGCCATGCACGGCGATCAGCAGTTCCTCATGCCGCTGCTCAAGCTGAAGCGATTCGATCAGTACACCACCACCCACGCCATGAACGTTTCTGTGCTGGCCATGGCGTTGGCCGAATTCATCGGGTTGGAGCCCAAGGAGGTCAGGGCGTTCGGCGTCAGCGGCCTCATGCACGATCTCGGCAAGGTCACCATACCCGAGGACATCCTCAACAAGCCCGGGAAGCTCACGGACGAAGAGCGCACCGTGATGAACAACCATACCATCGCCGGCGCGCAGATCATCATCGAGACCCAAGAGCAGCTGGATCTGGCGGCCGTCGTGGCGTACGAGCACCACATCAAGATCGACGGGGGCGGATATCCCTCGCTGCGCTTCCCCCGGGTCTGCCATCAGGCCAGCAACCTGGTGCACGTCTGCGACGTCTTCGACGCATTGCGGACGGATCACCCGTATCGGGGTGCGTGGGAAACGGAGCGGGTACTAGGCCTTCTGGACGAGGGCTCTGGAACCGAGTTCGACCACGACCTGGCCCAGTCCTTCGTTCGCATGATGCGCCAGTGGGAGGGTCAGATCGCCGTGGTGCACCAGGAGGATGAGGCTCTCCCCACCGGGGCGCCCGTCGAGCCCACGGATGCCCTGTGCCCTCGACTGGCCGAGACACTTTGGTAACGGGACACTACCCGGGCCAGGAGGATCGAGCCGGGGGGAAGGGTCCGGCCGTCCGGCCGGGGGGGCGAGCCGGCCTTGGAAGCCCTCAGCCCCCGCCCTGGGCGAAGGCCCGCAGCCGCTCGCCTGCTACCTCCAGGGTTTCCGCTCTCTTGCAGAAGGCGAAGCGGACCAGAGAGCGACCCAGCTCGGGGTCCGAGTAGAAGCTCGAGCCCGGGACCGGCGCCACGCCTGCGTCTCTCGCCAACCGTCGCGCGAAGACATCGTCGGGCTCGTCGCTGAGAGCCGAGAAGTCCGCCAGCATGTAGTACGCACCCTGGGGCTTCTCGCACCGGAAGCCCGCCTCGGCCAGGCCCCGGTACAAGGCCTCGCGTCTTACCCGATAGTCATCGATCATCGTCTCGTAATATGTCCCTCCTAGCTCCTCCATGCCCACGGCGCAGGCCTCCTGTAAGGGAGCCGGCGCCCCCACGGTAAGGAAGTCGTGGACCTTCCGGATGGCGTCCGTGAGGTCCGGCGGAGCGATGATGGTACCGATGCGCCAGCCGGTGATGCTGAAGGTCTTGGAGAGGCCGCTCACCGTGATAGTCCGGTCGCGCATCCCGTCGAGGGTGGCCATGGGGATGTGCTCACCCTCGTAGTAGATGTGCTCGTAGATCTCGTCGGTGATGGCCAGCAGATCGTGCTTGCGGCAGATGTCGGCGAGCGCCTCGAGCTCGCTTCGATCGAGGACCCGGCCTGTCGGATTGTTGGGCGTGTTGATCACGATGGCCCGGGTGCGATCCGTCACACCGGATGCCAGGCGATCAGGATCCAGCCGGAAGCCGGGGGGCTCTAGCGGAAGAGAGACCGGCCTTGCCTCCGAGAGGATGGCATCGGGGCCGTAGTTCTCGTAGAAGGGCTCCAGCACGATCACCTCGTCCCCTGGGTCGATGACCGCGAGCATGATGCTGGCCATGGCCTCCGTGGCACCGCATGTGACGGTGATCTCCCGCTCGCCGTCCACCGCCATCCCGTACCAGCGCTCGTACTTGGCCACGAGGGCGTCGCGCATGCGAGGCGATCCCCACGTGACGGCGTATTGGTTCACGTCGGCCTGGATTGCCTCGCACGCAGCGTCCTTCAGCCCTTGGGGAGCCGGGAAGTCGGGAAAGCCCTGCGCGAGATTGATGGCGTCGTGTTCATGCGCCACGCGAGTCATCTCCCGGATGACCGACTCCGTGAAGCCGTGGGTTCTCCGTGCCGTCCGCAGTGGGGTCATATGGGCTCGCGATCTGGGTCCGTTGTGAGAAGCCCAAGGGTATGTCGGCAACCGGTCGGGGGGCAACAGATGGACGCGTCCGACACTCGCGACGGCGATATGCGAGGCGACCCGGGAGGCGTGGCGGCTGGCGGGGCGACCGCCTACTCTTCGAGGGTGGATCACTTCCAGACAAGCCGTCCTGCAATGAGCGAACGAAACCCGAGTTCAACTCGAACGCGTGGCCCACCACTGATCGCGTGCGGGTTTCTCTGGGTAGCGGGGGGTCTCGCTCCCGCGGCGTCACAGGCCCAGCTCTCCGTGGTGCAGATGGAGGTGCACGGAGGGGCCTCGATCCCGGTGGCGGAATTCGCCGGCCTCGAGGGTTGGGAGGGCGAGGCTTCCACAGACGCCAGCTTCGGTGTCCACTTCGCGTTGACCCGCGGCCATCTCGCCTACCTGGTGGGCTTCAGTGAGCATCGCTTCAAGTGTCCGGAGGCGGGATGCAGTGCCGAGACGGACCTGGTCTCGACGTCGTGGGACATCGGCCTGCGCATCAACCTGCGAACGTCCGGCGTGGTGCCATGGCTCCGCCTGGGAACCGTCGCGGCCCTGCTGGAGGCGGATCTGGGAACGGCCGGATCGACGGGGGCGACGGCTGCAACGGTGCGCGAGGAATCGGATCGCCGTTGGGGATTCGAGGCCGGAGCCGGCATCCTGATTCCGGTGGCCGACCGGTTCGGACTGAGTCCGGGAGTGCGTTACGGAAGGGTCGACCTCGACCTGGCCTCCCGGGGAGTGCTCCGGGAGCGCTACCTCGTCGTCGACCTCGGGTTCGTGTTGGGCTTCTAGTGGCCCCTAGTCGTCCGCCGGCTCGGAGCGGGCCTTCACCTTCCGCAGTCCTAGGAGCGCGCCCTCGAAGACATCCTTCAGACCTGGGTCGTAGCGAGTGCCGAAGGACGCCCGGATCTCCTCCACGGCGGCATCGAAGGAGAAGGCATCCCTGAAGGCCCGAGAACTCGTCATGGCGGCGAGGGCGTCGGCGATGGCAATGATTCGCGCCGCGAGTGGAATGGTGTCGCTTGCGAGCCCGTCGGGATAACCGCCGCCATCCCATCTCTCGTGATGCCAGGTCACGGCCGCGTCCACAGCAGCGTCCCGGAGGAGAGGAGCCATGAGCTGCCGCCCCACGATCGGGTGGGTGCGCATGTCGGCCCACTCATCCTCGTCAAGTGGGCCCTCCTTGTTCAGGAGTGCCTCGGACAAGGAGATCTTTCCGATGTCGTGAACCAAACCACCCAGCCGAAGCGCCTGCGGGTCCAGCATCGCACCCTCCGAGTCCAAGGTCTTGGCTAGCTCGAGGGCCATGGCGCCGACCGTCTCCCCATGGCCGATCGTCGAGGGGTCCTTCGCCTCCACCGCCCGGACTAGAGCCAACGCTCCCTCCTCAACGTGGCTCCGGACGTCGTCTTTCCCCCCTGCGGCCCCCGCAGACCGCTGCTCGGCACGGTCCGCCACGAACCGATCTGGCTCCACTCGTTCCACTTCGAGCATCGGGGCCTCACCGGAGACCGGATCGAGGAGGCTCGTGCCGAAGAGGCGCACGGTGTTGCGCCCGTCACGCTTGGCTCGATAGAGCGCGTGATCGGCGGCCGCCAACAGCTCGTCGGGTGTGCCCATGCTGGGATGGTGCGGCGCCACGCCGGCGCACACCGTGAGAGGGCCATTGCCCAGCTTTTGGGCTGTGAGCGTAGCCCGGACGCGCTCGGCGAACACCACGGCTCCGTCCAGGCCGGACCCCGCCAGAATCGAGAGAAACTCCTCCCCCCCGAAGCGGGCCGAGAGGTTCATGCGACGGGTGGTCTTGGCGAGGATATCGGCGAAGACCTTCAGCGCCTCGTCGCCCGCGGGGTGGCCATAGCTGTCGTTGTACTCCTTGAAGTTGTCCAGGTCGAACAGAACCACGCACAAGAGGCGTCCACGCTGAGCGGCGGCGAACTCGTTCTCAAGGAACACGCGGGCGTGGCGCCGGTTCGGGAGGTGGGTCAGGCCGTCTTCGAAGGCCATCCCCTCCATCCGCTTCTTGTCGCGTAGAAGAACCTCCGCCAACGAACCGATGCAGAGGGTGATGGCGATGTACGCCACCACCACCCCGACGAGGCCGTCGGGAATGGTCAGCCCCATGAGTAGGGCGACGACCTCGGTGATGGACAGCGTCGCCATCCCAGCCGCGAGCGCCAGGGCCGCACCCCTCCAGCCTTTGTAGTAGGCCAGGAGGAAAGCCGGGGTCAGGGCCAAGAGCCAGATGAGGACGCCCTGCTCCCCCAGCATTTCGGGTACCAGAAGCGCGGCTCCGGCCGGCACCACGAGGGCGCCGAGCGAGATGTACAGTGCTTGAGCAGGTACGCCCTTCGGGACCCCGTCATCGGGTGCCGTCATCAGTACCGATCGCTTCCATGGCTAGGGTATCGAGGGCTCAGCAGGTCTGGCCTCTAAATATGTGCATATCTCCAGGTCCTCGGCACCATTCGGTTCCCGGCGGCGCCGGCCGCCGATTCAAGAACCACTCCGGTCCGGGTTGCGAGTCGGTACCCCGGCGAGGAGATTCTTCCGGTTCGCATCCCGCTGATCGACTTGGGAAGCTACTGCATGACGGGAGGATTCTTGGCCGGACTCCACCTGCTCCTCCCCTTGCTCCTGGGCGTGACGTCGCTGCAGGGCCAGGTGAGGGAGCACCAGCTGGCCGCCATGCAGGCCCGAAGCATCGGTCCTGCGGGCATGAGTGGTCGCATCGCCACAATCGATGCCCTGGCGACCGATCCCGACGTCGTCTACGTGGGAGCGGCCACAGGCGGTGTCTGGAAGTCGACGAACGGAAGCCAGACGTGGAAGGCCGTCTTCGACAACCAGCGGGGTGTGGGCTCCGGGAGCGCCCCAGGCACCTCAGGTGTTGCCTGGTACGTACACGGTGCGGATCACCAGGGGGGGTGCCGAAAGTCGGCAGACCCTCGACGTTCTCCCCGATCCCAGGGTCGAAATCGAGATGACCGACCGGATCACAAAATACCAGGCCCTGAAGAGAGCGCGGGAGCTCAACGTCCCCTCGACCGAGCTGCAGCGGGCCACGAACAGCGTCTAGGGAGGGCGTCGACCGGGTTCTCAGGCTCCTGGAGTCCGACGCCCGGTCTGTCGGTGCGGCGCTCGCGACCTCCCGGCAACGCCTTCAGCGACGTCTCGATGAGGTTGCCGACTTCGAGGGTGTCGACCAGTATCGCTCGGGTGTGTCCGGCCTGTCGTCCTCGTACGATGCGCCGACGGAAGGCCAGGCATCGACCTGATCCGGATGGAGAAGGCGCTGGACATCCTGACGGAGCGGATCAACGATTTCCTGTTGCTGGACGTGACCCGCTTCCGTAACCAGGTCGAGGCGGCCGATCTGAACACGGGCGTCCGCATCCGCGGCGTTCCGAGAGGGGCGTGGGTCCCCCACATCGAGCCCTCACACCATGATCCGCAGACGGCGTACGTGGTTCTGGAGGATCACCGCCGGGGGAACTGGGAGCCGTATGTCTACAAGACCGAAGACCTTGGGCAGAGCTGGAATATGTTGAACACTAATGGAATAGACGGCTTTGTTCATGTGATACATGAGGATCCAGAAGAGCCCAATTTGCTGTTCTTGGGCACCGAGTTCGGGCTTCGCGTGAGTCTCGACGGGGGCGATTCCTGGATCCATTGGAACCATGGCGTCCCGCCGGCTCCGGTACGCGATCTGCGCATCCATCCCCGGGATCACGATCTGGTTGTCGGAACACACGGCCGGGGAGCCTACGTCATCGATGACATCCGGCCGCTTCGGGAAGCCGCCCGGGACGTGGGCCTGCCTGGTGACGTGCTGAGGGTGCTCCCCATGGCGCCCGCCCAGAAGCACGCCACGGCGGAAACCATCGGTTATCGCTCGGTTGGGCACGCCATGATGCTCGGTGCGATGCGCCCCTATGGGGCCCTCATCAACTACTGGGTGGGAGTGGAAGGCGGCAAGGAAGCCACCATCGACATTCTCGACGTAGATGGAAATTCGATACGGACGCTGAGCGGATCCGGCGAGTTGGGGGTCAATCGGGTCGTCTGGAACCTGCGCCGCAGCGGTGAGAGCGAGCCTGAGGAGGAGGGTTCGGAGGTGCTGGGGGGTATGTATACGGTACGTGTCACGTTGGGTGATTCGGTGTCGACGGGAGAAGTCACCGTGCTGGAGGATAGCCGTGAGGACATCTCCCTGACGCGACGGATCGCCAAGCTCCAGGCCGTGGAGCGCGCCCAGACCATGACCACCGCCCTCAGCGACGCTCAGCAACGCCTGGAGCGTGCGATCCGGACCGCCGAGACCGTGCAGGAGTCTCTTCGCGGGCGAGATGGGGGAGATGATCTCCGGGGGGAGGGTGCGGAGCTCCAAGAATCCCTCGAGGAGATGCGAGAGCGCCTCTTCACGGGCCCGCCGTGCCAGGGCATATGCGGACGAAGCAGGCTGACGTCCAACACGGTGCGGCGACCCCTCCGCTTTCTGGGGAGCTCGCCAGATGCACCGACGGCCAACGAGCGCCTCATGCTCGCACAGGCGGAAGAGGCGCTCCAGGGCATCATCGACGAGGTGAACGCCATCTTCGACGGCGCGGTTGCGGCCTATAGCCGGCGCCTTCAAGAGGCCGGATACTCGCCCTTCCCCGAGGCCGATCCCCTCAGGATCCGCATGGAGCAACGCTGACCGTGCTACGCGGACTGCTGCTCTGGGGCTCCAAGAACCGGTTTCTGGCCGAGCGTCTCCCCCGGTTCCGCTTCGTGCAGCGTGCGGTTCGACGATTCATGCCGGGGGAGACCCCGGAGGCCGCGATGACGGAGGCCCTCCGCCTCCAGAAGTCGCGCATGAGCACGCTGTTCACGTTCCTGGGTGAGAACATCGCCGAGCCTCGGGAGGCGCTGGAGGTGGTGGAGCACTACCAGGAAGTGCTCAATGAGCTCGACCGCCGTGACTTGGACGTGGAGATCTCGTTGAAGCTCACCCAGCTCGGCGTCGACCTGGGTCGCGATCTGGCGGCCGCCAACCTGGAGACCATCCTTTCGCTGGCCGAAGAGCTGAACCGCTTCGTGTGGATCGACATCGAGGCGAGCCGTTATGTGGACGTCACTCTGGACATCTACAAAGGCGCCCGGGCCCGCTACGAGAACACGGGCCTCTGCCTCCAGGCCTATCTCTACCGCACCGCCGAGGACCTGGAAGAGCTCCTGCCTCTCCAGCCGGCCATCCGTCTGGTGAAGGGCGCCTACGCCGAGCCGGCCGACGTCGCGTTCCCCAGGAAGAGGGACGTGGACAAGAAATACCTCGAGCTTTCGCGCCGTCTCCTCGACATCGTGGCGAACGGTGGCGTTCGTGCGGCCTTCGCCACTCACGACAGGACTCTCGTCGAGAAGATCCAGCAGGAAGCGGCGGCCCGGGGGATTCCCCGGGGTGAGGTGGAGTTCCAGATGCTCTACGGAATCAACACTTTGGAGCAGGAGCGGCTAGCCGGCGAGGGCTACAAGGTGAAGCCGCTGATCGCCTACGGATCCGCCTGGTTCCCCTGGTACATGAGGCGCCTGGCCGAGCGGCCGGCAAATCTCTGGTTCGTGGTCCGAACGGTGGTGTGGCGCTGAAGGGCGATACCGATGGGCGCCGCTGGGGCATGCTGGCCCTGGTCTCGGTGGCTGTGCTCCTGGGGATGTCCGCCTGGTTCACGGCCAGTGCCGTTTCCCCAGTGCTGCAGGAGCGCTGGGGACTGAGCTCCAGCCAGGTCGGTTGGCTCACCACGCTCGTGCAGCTCGGGTTCGTTGCCGGAACGGCGCTGGCCGCCGTGTTGAACCTGGCGGATGTCGTCCCATCCCGCTGGTACTTCGCCTTGTCGGCTCTCCTGGCCGCCCTGTCCAACGCCGCGTTGGTGGTCGCGCCCGGCTATGCGATCGCCCTGGTTTTCCGGTTCTTCACGGGCTTCTTCCTGGCAGGCGTCTATCCACCGGCCATGAAGATGATCGCCACCTGGTTCCAGAGCGCCCGGGGCATGGCCATCGGGACGGTAGTCGGTGCCCTCACGGTGGGGAAGGCCACGCCGTATCTGCTGAAGCTCATGGGGAGCGCACCGCTTTCCGTGGTGGTCCTAGGCGCGTCGGTAGGAGGGGCGGTGGGAGGCCTGCTGGTGGCTGCGGCGTACCGGGAAGGACCCTATCCGTTCCGACGCGCGCCATTCTCTTGGTCCCTCGTAGCCAAGGTGGTTCGGGACCGGCCGACGCGACTCGCAACCAGCGGATACCTGGGCCATATGTGGGAGTTGTACGCCATGTGGACCTGGGTGCCGGCCTTCCTGGCGGCCAGCGCGGCTGCCCGAGGCGCAGGTCTCGGAGTTTCGCCTTCCCCGGCCGTGGTAGACCTGGTGGGCTTCGGTGCCATCGCTGCCGGCGGCCTCGGGTGCGTGTGGGGTGGTATGGCCGCCGACAGGATCGGCCGGGAGCGGATCGTGAACCTCTCCATGGGGGTGAGCGGTGTGTGCTGTCTCGTCGTAGGCTTCCTCTTCGGCCAGAGCTACTGGCTGCTCGTCCCCGTGGTCCTGGTCTGGGGCTTCTTCGTGGTGGCCGACTCGGCCCAATTCAGCGCGCTCGTCACGGAGGTGGCACCCCAGGAAGCAGTGGGTACGGCCCTCACGCTCCAGACCTCGGTCGGCTTCCTCCTGACCATGGTGACCATTCAGGGTGTGCCGCTCCTCACCGATTCCCTAGGCTGGCCATGGGCGTTCCCGATCCTGGTGCTGGGTCCGGTCTTCGGCATCGCCTCGATCAGGAGGATGGCGACCATGAAGAGCGTATAGCGCTCGGGCTTACCCGCCCAAACGCTCGAAGCGAACGCCCCATACACGGCCGTCCGACATCCGGAAGCCGTCCACCCGGCTACGTGAATCGCGCGTGAAGACCAACGTCTGGCCACCTGCCCGGAACGCATCACGAAACGTCGGCTCGAGCGTCGTCGGCTCCAGCTTCCGATGGTGGATCACCAGGCCACTGCCCTCGAGCGCGAGACGATACTCCGTGCCCAGCTCGTCGGAGTGGTAGGATCCGGCGAACTCTCGGAGGCCCGTGGTGTTCGGCAACCAGGAATCGCGCCGCTCGTAGCGATCCGGATCGAGCTGGGGCGGAAACTCCAGCGTTCCGGGGCGGGAGTCCACCGGGGGTCGGATCGTGATCAACCCGAGGGGACCCACCGCCTCGAACTGGTTGTTGCCCAGATGTCGCAGCACGAAGCGGCCCGGTGCGTGGATCACGAGCGTATCACCGTCGAGGTTGACGGAGCGGATGCGGTCGCCCGCATCGGTGTGATAGATACCCACTAGTGCCTCTGCGTCCCGACGCGAGAGCGGGATCGTGGCGCGCTCTTCTCTCTCCTCCGACGGCCCTTCGGAATCCACAAAACGATCCGCCAGGTGCACGTTCGCCACCCGGCGGGCCAAACCGCCCGGATTCGACGACGGGAAGTTGCACAGCACTGCGATTGACAGCCCCTCTTCTGGGAAGCGCAGGAAGTTGCTTCGGTATCCCGCGTCTGCTCCTCCGTGTCCCTCCGTCTCGAGTCCCCGATACGTGCCGATGGACAAGCCATGCGCGTAAGCGATGGTGTCCCCTGACGTGAGCACGAAGCGCTCGTGCAAGCGCTCCAGTGCCGAGCGGCCGCCTACACGGCCCGTGTCGAAGTTGCGATCCCACGCACCGAGATCGTGCACCGTCGTGAAGAGACTCGTGGCACCTACCACGTCGAAGTCGGAGATGGAATTCCTGAGACCGAACTCGCCGTTGTCGTCCGGCGCATACGCCCAAGCCCGGTTGCGGACGATCATGTTGTGGTCGTCGTGGAAGTGCGTGTCCGTCATACCCAGTGGCTCGAACATGCGCTGTGTCGTGAACTCGCGGAGCGTCTGTCCGCTGACGCGTTCCACCACCACGGCGAGGAGTGTGAAGCCCGTGTTCGAGTAAGGATATCTGGAGCCGGTGGGGAAGTTGAGCGCCGTCTGGCGGGAGGTGACGTCGAGGACGTCGCCCTGGGTGACGACGTCGGCCTCCCAGCGCCACCCGGCCCTGGCCAGGAGGTTCCACTGGTCCCTGATACCGCTCACGTGGTGCACGAGGTGGCGGAGCGTGATGGGCGATCCGAAGTCGGGCACCTCGGGCACGTAGGTCCGGATGTCGTCATCCCACGACACTCTGCCCTCGTTCACCAGCAACTCCACGGCCATCGCTGTGAAATGCTTCGAGACCGACGCGACGTGGAAGATCGACGTGGGCGTGATCGGGATCCCGTACTCGAGGTTGGCGATCCCGTAGCCCTGCTCGTAGATGGGCGAGCCGTCGCGCATCACTGAGAGGGCACATCCGGGGGTCGCGTCCGTGTCCATAGACGAAAAGATCGAGTCGACGCGGCTCTGAGGTGTCCAGGTCTGAGCCGTGGCCGAGACCGAAGCCGAAAGGGCAGCCAGGGCGAGGAGTGGCGCTGGCACCGCTCGGAGCAGGGACATGGATTGACCTCCGGTCGGATCGTTGGCTGAAGGGCGGGGAGGCCGCCAGTCCCCACCATAGTAGCTGGGAGGTCTTCCGGTGTGCCAATGAGCCCCGTCGGTGTGGGCGGCGCCGTTGGATCTCCTATACCTTGCTCCAGCCAGAGACGATCGGGTTCTTGCTGAAAAAAAGTGGGAACCAACGAGGACAGGGCCGGTACCGTCCGTTCACCGTGAGAAGCGGAGTCGTCACGGGCGATTCTCATCGTCCAGGCGCTGGACGCCCAGGAGGTAGATGCTTGATCAGCAAGGACGTGAGACTGGGAGAAGGGGTAGTTGTCCATCATCCGAATCTGGTGAACCTCTACGGCTGTGAGATTGGGGCGGGCTCGACAATCGGCACGTTTGTCCAAATCCAGAAAGGCGCACTCATAGGGACGAACTGCAAGATCTCGTCGCATTCGTTGATATGCGAAGGGGTGACCATTGAAGACGGCGTATTCGTTGGTCATGGAGTCATGTTCATCAATGATATGCGTCCACGTGCGGTTACCGAGAGCGGCGATCTGCAAACCGAAGAAGATTGGCATCTCGAGAGGACCTTGGTGCGCACTCGAGCGTCCGTCGGAACCCATGCGACGATCATGGGCGGGATAACCGTCGGGAAGGGCGCGTTGATCGGGGCTGGGGCCGTGGTGACGAAGGACGTTCCCGACTTCGCGATCGTGGTGGGTGTGCCGGCCCGCGTTGTCGGTGACGCACGGAGGCACGAAGACGCGGATGATGACGAAGCAGGCCTATGCTAAGTGTCGGCGTTATCGGATACGGCTACTGGGGACCCAATCTGGTCCGGAATTTCCAGGAGTCGGATGTATCCAACGTTGCTATGGTCAGTGATCTGAATGACGCGCGTCTGAAGCTGGTCGAGAGCCGCTATCCGTCGGTGGAGACGACCATCGAGCATCGGGACCTATTCAACAGCGACTCCGTCGGCGCCGTGATCATTGCCACGCCCGTACATACCCATTTCGATCTGGCGATGTCGGCCTTGAAGGCCGGGAAGCACGTGCTTGTCGAAAAACCGCTAGCCGAGACATCGGAGCAGGCCAGAACGCTGATTGTGGAGGCGAAGCAACGCGGCCTGGTGCTCATGGTGGATCACACGTTCATCTATACCGGCGCGGTCAGAAAGCTACGTGAGATGGTCGCGGGTGGCGAGTTGGGCAACCTCTACTATTACGACGCGAAACGCGTCAATCTTGGCTTGTTCCAACCGGATGTCAGCGTGATCTGGGATCTGGCGGTGCATGACCTTGCCATCATGGCGTACGTCTTCCCACAACAACCCGTAGCCGTGTCCGCTACCGGGATCGGCCATGTGCCGGGCAAACCCGCCAATGTGGCCTATTTGTCGATCTACTTCGAAGCCCAAATGATGGCACATGTCAATGTGAGCTGGCTCTCGCCAGTGAAGTTGCGGCAGACGCTGATCGGCGGCGATCGAAAGATGGTCGTCTACGATGACCTCGAGCCCAGCGAGAAGATCAAGGTGTACGACAAGGGCATTGAGTTGAAGACGAGGGAGAGCATCTATGAAACGGCGGTCGGGTTGTACAGAGATGGTAATGACCTGACAGTTGGCCCTCGCCGGAGCTGTGTCTAGGCTGCCTTCGTCTTAGCCTCCTCCTTCCTGGCCTTTGCGGCCTTCCTGGCGTCGGTGAGACCGGCCTTGAAGACCTGATAGGGCGTGCGGCCCTCCATGGCTCGACCGCGGTGCGGCCGCTTCCGGTTGTAGGTCTCCAGATACGCCTCGAGGTCCTGCTGCATCTCCTCGACGGTCTCGTACCAGGTGGTGCGGCCCTTCACCCTCAAGTGCTCGTCGAGGAGCGTGCGGTGGAAGCGCTCGATGAAGCCGTTGGACTGGGGCCTGCCCACCTTCGTCGTGCGGTGCTCGATGTCCTCGAGCTGAAGGAACAGCTCATATGGGTGACGGTCCGGACGGCCGCAGAACTCGCGGCCGTTGTCGCTGAGCACGGTCTTCACCCGGACCCGGTGCTCATCGAAGAACGGCAACACGTCGTTATTCATCACCTGCACCGCCGTGAGCGGGAGCTTGCTCGTGTAGAGCCGGCCCCAGGCGTAGCGGCTGAAGCAATCGAGCACGGTCTGCAGGTACACCTTGCCGACCCCCTTCAGCGTTCCGACGAAGAACGTGTCCACGGCGACGAGGTCGCCCGGGTAATGGACTTCGATGTGGCGCTCCCGGAACTCGGGACTGAAGCGCTCCAGCAGCTCGATCTGCTCGTCGGTCAGCTTCAGCTTCCGTTCCCTGGCCGTCTCTTCGAGCCTGAGCAGCCGTTCGTGCTTCGTGGTGAGGCCATGCCGGCTCCACACGCCCCGTACGCCTCCTGAGCTCACCTGGATCCCTCCGAGCAGCAACTCGTCCGCGACCCGCTGAGCTCCGTGCGTCGGAGCCTCCAAGGCGTGGGCCAAGACCGCCTGCTCAATCTCTTCACTCACCCGGTTCGGGTGCGGTCCCTTCGGCCCCGGAAGCTGGTCGATCAGCCCCTCGGCCCCGTAAAGCTGGAAGTTCCTCCTGATCTCGTAGAACTGCTGCCGGCTGTAGCCCACGATCTTGCACGCCTTGCTCACGTTGCCGAGCTCCTGGGCCAACTGTAGCAGGCTCAGCTTGCGGCGCGCTATCTTCTCCCCCTGGACGGTGGTCATCTTCTCTCCCGTGCTAAGTGAGTGACTTCGACATCTCTCAATTAGCTCCGGCGAGGGCGGCTGGCCACCGTCCTCTCTCGTGGTCAACTGTCAGGTGAATACCGTCTCAGCACATTCGGGTATCGCATGGGCGACATGTGGGCACCGAAATTAGATGCTACCGAAGCCCTGAGTCGGGAAGCTCGCCACTTCGTCGACTGCGTGGAGAAAGGCGTGGCACCCGAGAGCGGTGGTGAGGCGGGGCTCTATGTGGTGCGCATTTTGGAAGCGGCTACGCGCTCCATGGCTGAGCGAGGCGCCCCGGTGGAACTAGTCTGATGGAGTCCCCGGAACGCGCATGATTCCTTTCTTGGATCTGAAGCCTCAGTACCTGAGCATAAGAGAGGAACTCGAAGCTGCAGTCCTGAAAGTGCTCGCGAGCACTCAATACGCGCTGGGCAGCGAAGTGGCGGCCTTTGAAGAAGAATTCGCCGCGTTTTGCGGCGCCGAATCCGCAGTCGCCGTGAACTCGGGCACCAGCGCCCTACATGTTGCACTGCTGGCGGTCGGGGTCGAGCGCGGTGATGAGGTGATCACGGTAGCCAGCACGTTCGTTGCGACCGTGGCCGCGATTGAGTACGTGGGCGCCCGACCGGTGTTCGTGGATGTCGAGCCCGGCACGCTGAAAATGGATGCCAGCAAGAACATGGCCCGGGTCACAGAGAAGACCAAGGCCATCGTGCCCGTGCATCTGCACGGGCATCCCTCCGACATGGACCCCATCCTCGACATCGCGGCGAGCTGTGGGCTACGGGTGATCGAGGATGCGGCGCAGGCGCACGACTCTGAATACAAGGGTCGCCCCGTAGGTAGCATCGGTGATCTTGGCTGCTTCAGTTTCTACCCGAGCAAGAATCTCGGCGCGGTTGGCGAAGGTGGCATGCTCGTCACCAATAACGCTGAGTACGCAGATATCGCGCGCAAGGTCCGGGATTGGGGACAATCCGCCAAGTACCATCACGACTTGAAGGGCTTCAACTACCGAATGGACAACATTCAGGGAGCGGCGCTGCGAGTTAAGCTGCGACACCTGCCGAAATGGACCGCGGCCCGCAGGCGGAACGCGGAGATCTACAACAGCCTGCTAGCAGACGCGCATGTCGTGGCGCCGGTTGTACAGAGATGGTAATGACCTGACAGTTGGCCCTCGCCGGAGCTGTGTCTAGGCTGCCTTCGTCTTAGCCTCCTCCTTCCTGGCCTTTGCGGCCTTCCTGGCGTCGGTGAGACCGGCCTTGAAGACCTGATAGGGCGTGCGGCCCTCCATGGCTCGACCGCGGTGCGGCCGCTTCCGGTTGTAGGTCTCCAGATACGCCTCGAGGTCCTGCTGCATCTCCTCGACGGTCTCGTACCAGGTCGTGCGGCCCTTCACCCTCAAGTGCTCGTCGAGGAGCGTGCGGTGGAAGCGCTCGATGAAGCCGTTGGACTGGGGCCTGCCCACCTTCGTCGTGCGGTGCTCGATGTCCTCGAGCTGAAGGAACAGCTCATATGGGTGACGGTCCGGACGGCCGCAGAACTCGCGGCCGTTGTCGCTGAGCACGGTCTTCACCCGGACCCGGTGCTCATCGAAGAACGGCAACACGTCGTTATTCATCACCTGCACCGCCGTGAGCGGGAGCTTGCTCGTGTAGAGCCGGCCCCAGGCGTAGCGGCTGAAGCAATCGAGCACGGTCTGCAGGTACACCTTGCCGACCCCCTTCAGCGTTCCGACGAAGAACGTGTCCACGGCGACGAGGTCGCCCGGGTAATGGACTTCGATGTGGCGCTCCCGGAACTCGGGACTGAAGCGCTCCAGCAGCTCGATCTGCTCGTCGGTCAGCTTCAGCTTCCGTTCCCTGGCCGTCTCTTCGAGCCTGAGCAGCCGTTCGTGCTTCGTGGTGAGGCCATGCCGGCTCCACACGCCCCGTACGCCTCCTGAGCTCACCTGGATCCCTCCGAGCAGCAACTCGTCCGCGACCCGCTGAGCTCCGTGCGTCGGAGCCTCCAAGGCGTGGGCCAAGACCGCCTGCTCAATCTCTTCACTCACCCGGTTCGGGTGCGGTCCCTTCGGCCCCGGAAGCTGGTCGATCAGCCCCTCGGCCCCGTAAAGCTGGAAGTTCCTCCTGATCTCGTAGAACTGCTGCCGGCTGTAGCCCACGATCTTGCACGCCTTGCTCACGTTGCCGAGCTCCTGGGCCAACTGTAGCAGGCTCAGCTTGCGGCGCGCTATCTTCTCCCCCTGGACGGTGGTCATCTTCTCTCCCGTGCTAAGTGAGTGACTTCGACATCTCTCAATTAGCTCCGGCGAGGGCGGCTGGCCACCGTCCTCTCTCGTGGTCAACTGTCAGGTGAATACCGTCTCAGCACACGCCGGTGGAGGAGCCCTACGCGCGTCATGTCTATCATGTATACGCCATTCGGACGCCCAATCGTGATGGGCTTCAAGCCTTGCTGCAGGATAATGGAATCCAGAGCGGCATTCATTACCCGATTCCTGTGCACCTGCAGAAGGCTTATGAAGAGTTCGGCTTCGCGAACGGTGATCTTCCGATCACCGAGCGGGCCGCTAGAGAACAGTTGTCGTTGCCCATGTTTGCAGAGTTGACCGAGGCGCAGATCCAAGAGGTCTGCGGCGCAATCCGACACGCACTCTGACGAGGAAGATGAAGGCCCTCTTCCCCCATTGGGTCGAGTTTGGGTTTGGCGATCACCGACGTCTCTTCGGGCGCGAATTTCTAGTGGGTAAGCGATGCTCCTGACCAATGGGCCATACAGCCGCTTGAGCGAAATCCCATTCTTTTTCGAGCCCCTCGAAACGCCTGACCACAACGCCTATCCGGCAACCCGTCCCTTCGATTTCTATCTTGACGACAAGCTCGAAATCTTGCGACAAAAGGGCCACCCCGAGCTCTCGGCCCTGCTCCGTCGCGTCTACGAAGACGGCTCCATGCTCGCGGGAGCGATGGATGAATCGGCAGGAAGAGCACAAGCCGATGCCGCCGAACGGTTCGTATGCTCCGTAGTCTCCGCCTTGGATGGTCAGAGGGTGCTCGAAATCGGGTCCGGCAACGGCTATCTGCTGCAGAGGTTCCATGCCAAGGGGGCGGCCTGCACGGGCCTCGAGCCAGGGCCTCAGGTTCACGAGGGACAGCATTCGAGAATCAGATTCGTCCAGGATTTTTTCCCCTCCGAGGAGATTGACAGCAGCTACGACCTTGTTTTGCACTTCAACGTGCTAGAGCACATGGAGGACCCAGAGGAATTCTTGGGCCAACAACGGGCGCTGTTATCAGAGAACGGCAGAGTTGTACTCGGCGTACCCAACTGCGAGCCCTACCTACCCGCCGGTGACATCTCCATGTTCGTTCACGAGCACTACAGCTACTTCACCCGACGAGGCCTGCACCGATTGGCTGAAGGCGTGGGGCTCAGCATCGAGGCCATGGAGGTCGGTGCCAACGGCGGCATGCTGTTCGCCTCTATGACCGCACAGTCCCCTATGGCCGACGATCCCTCGTTGCCAGCACCGGCAGCCGCTGGGTTTTCCGTCCGTGCCGAATCACATCTGAACAGTGTCGCGATGATGACGACAAAATTCCCTCGGGAAGAACTTGCAGTCTACTGCCCGATCCGAGCCATGAACGCGCTTTGCCTTTTGGGGGCTACCCAGGCGCGACTGGTGGATGACAATCCGACGATGCACGGCAGCTATATTCCTGGCCTTGCCAACGCCATCGAGGACTTCGGAAGTCTAAAAGACGCCCCCCCGGCCGCGGTTCTCATCTTCTCGCGGACCTTCGGACATGAAATCAAAGCCAGATGCGAGCAATCCGACCAGCTCAGACACACGCCGATCCATACCATCGAGGAAATGGATAGGATGCCGCCGACGGCGGGAGCCCCAGAGTGAGCAAGAAGCGTACACGTATTCTGATTACGGGAACGGGGGGCCGCAGCGTGGGTGCAGGCATTCTGCACGCCCTGCTTGCGAACAGCTCCCGAGGTCGCTGAACGCTGGCATGTATCGGCCGCCGACGCGGACCCGTTCGCTTGGGGTTTATACGTGGCCCATGACAAGTACTTGGTGCCGTTTGCAGATTCCCCGGACTACATCGACGCCATCGTTCAGCTGGTCGAGGTACAGTCGTTTGCCGCCGTCATTCCCGGCACCGAGGCCGAAGCCGTTACACTGGCATCAAACCGCGATAGAGTGCCGGTGCCGATTATCGCCAATTGCGACAACCTCATGCCCATCATGATGGACAAATTCGAGCTACAGGAGCGACTCCGCGCACTCGACCTACCCGTCGTTGCTACGGTCCCAGCGGTTGACTGGCGCAAGCTTCTGGAGGCGTATGATTTCCCCTTCATCGTCAAGCCCACCCGTGGCACGGGTGGATCGAGGGGGCTGCATCTTGTTGTCACACGCAAGAAATGGAGTGCCTTCTTCCCAAACTCGACCCGGCAACCTACCCGTGCGCCCAGCCCTATCTAGGCACAACAGATGACGAGTACACGGTGGGCGTTCTTACTGACTTCGACGGCAAGCTCATCGACAGCATCGTCATGCGCCGAAAACTGACGGGACTTTCCCTACTCGAATCGTGACGAGTAAAGGGCCGTACGTTGTCGTTGTCCACGGGCTACTCCCAGGGCTTTATCGTTCGCGACGACAGCGTGCAAGGCTTTTGTGAAAAAAATGGCGCTCGACCTCGGCAGCCGTGGCCCCCTCAACGTTCAGTTGCGCGTCGTCGACGGCACGCCGCATGTTTTCGAAGTACACCCACGATTTTCGGGCACCACGCCCATTCGCGCCAGCGTGGGCTTCAACGAACCCGACTTGCTGTTGCGCAACATGCTCCTCGGCCAGTCATTCGGCCGCCAGCCCTACACTGACAATGTCGCCGCGATCCGCGCTTTCGAGCACGTGATTGTACCCGTTTCCGACATGGCGGACTCTCGGTCTTGAGAACCGCCATGAGTACAAAACGGATCCTCTTCACAGGCCCGACCGGACTCGTAGGCACAGCCGTACTCTCGCGTCTGCTTGCCGACGGCCATCATGTTCTCGCGGTGAGCCGCAATCCACCGCCCACGGAGTCGGCCCGACTCACATGGAGAACGGCGGACCTTGCCGATGGTGCCGATCACATCCTCTCGCAGACTCCAGAGCTGGACGCGGTCGTGCACTTTGCGGCCGGCATCCACGTTCCCGATGACGAGGAACCGGAGACTTGGTATACCCGACTCAATGCGGACTTCAGTCGTGAGCTCTTTGCCGGTTGCGCGCGCGATACCATCAGGACGGCCGTTTATGCCAGCTCGCTCAATTTTCTGCGCCATCCCCTCGAAAGTGTCATTAACGAAGAGCACGCCATTGCGCCGACCACGCCCTACGGTGCAAGCAAATACGGAGGTGAGCAGGCCCTCTTTGAGCTAGAAAAGAGCGGCGGCTATCGTGCCGTATCGCTACGGCTACCAAGTCCTATTGCCTTTGACCCGAGCCTGCTGCACCGCAACGTGGTCAAAATATGGATCGAGGCCGCAAGACTGGGCGAGCCCATCCGCGTCTACGGAAAGGGTTCACGAACCCAGAACTTCGTCGCCACAGTCGATATTGCAGAAGCGGTGGCACTTTCACTCAGCGCGAGCGACGCGCGCGGCGTGTTCAATATTGCCTCCGAAACCCCGCTCGGCATGCAAGAACTTGCCGAGCTCATCGCCTCTCGCAGTGGCGCGACGATTACGAACTGCGGTAGCGACCCCAAAGAGTCCGAGCGCTGGAACCTCGACGGGAGAAAAGCGGCAACGCAGCTGGGATTCGTGCCGCGCTTCAGTTCCCGCAGCGCGATCGAAACTCTCTTGGACAACGTGGCCTGGTAGCAGGTCGTATTGCGGTAGAGGATAGAGCAGGGAAGCGCACATGCAGCTCGCCCTATTGAGCGACATTCACAGCAATCGATTTGCCTTGGAGGCCGTGCTCGAGGAAATGACGTCCCTGGGTATCAATCGCGCCCTGATACTTGGCGACATATTCGGCTACTACGCGTGGCCGTGCGCCACTTACGAACTGCTCCAGTGCCTGAACATGACGGCCATCAAGGGCAATCACGACGCCCTTCTCGAGCTCGAAGCGCCCCCCACGCCGGCGCCACCATACTGGGACGCCATTGCGCACAATAAAGAAGCGCTGACGCAAATGCACCCAGAGGCGCTGCGGTGGAGTATGGGCCTTGAGTTTACCACCACGGTCGATGTCGAGGGTGTGCTCACCGTCCTTTGCCATGGTTCGCCAAACGATCCTCAGCACGGTCGACTCTATCCCGACGACGATTCGGAACGAGATTGGTTCCCCCGTGATGGGCAAGCGCTGCTTTTGGGGCACACCCATTACCCCCTTCACGTCTACACCGAGGGCGGCGGCACCATATTGAACCCTGGCTCCCTGGGCCAACCGCGGGACGGCAGCCCTATGGCTGCCTGGGCTATTATGGACACAAACGGGCCAAGCTTCCGCTTTATGCGGACGGCCTATGACGTGGAGGGCGCCGTCGCTGAGCTGCGGACAATGAAGTGGGACGACCGTTCAATCAGGGCGCTGCAAAAGACTCATGCCGGGCCCCTCGATTCGGACTCCTAGGGTCGACTTGTCGATAAAACCCGAGCCGGTACACTGGTAGCGAACTGCACGAGGGGGTTCGTATGCAAACACTGACAATGATGGTCACTGGTGGAGCTGGCTTCATTGGTTCAGAACTGGTGCGCCAACTTGCTGAGAGCGGTTCATGGCTCGCTTTATACACATCCTGGAAGAGCACGCGAGCGCCCAGTTTCTGGCCGCGCTGGCCCTCATCCTCGGCCTGAAGTGGCACACGCTTCTACAGCCGCCCGTGTGGGACACCGCGATGGGGCTCTTTCCGGCAGCGCTTACTTTATCCGCAAATGGCTTCGACCTGCTTGAGCTGCTCGCAATGCCGGGATACGTAGAGGGGGGACCCAACGCGCACAGCACGTCACTCATCACGCTCATCACCGCACTCGTGTTGAGGGTCACCGGAGGGGGAGGTCCTACGAGCTTCGTCGTGCTCCATCTGCTCCACTTCTCGGCGGCCGCCTACGCACTCGTGGTGCTTTTCAGGTTCTCGAAGCCGGTCTTTGGCAGGGTCTCGACTCCGCTCTTCTGCCTTGCCGTCCTGCTGTTCCCGCTTTTTTCGACGCAGGTCGGATACCTATACCTGGAATTGCCGCTCTTTCTGTGCGCCGTCTTGGCGCTCCACGCGTGGACGGATCAGCGCTTCTGGCCCGCGGTCCTGTGGGCCACCGCGGCGCTTGCGATAAAGGAGACGGGCATCATCGTACCAGCGACGCTCGCGATAGCGACCCTGCTCGAGGATCGTGAAGCGCGCCTCAAGGTGAAGCGGATGGCGCTGATCATTGCGCCTCCGTCCCTCCTGGTCGCGGCCACCTCGCTGCTCACCCGCATCGCGTTGGCGGGATCGGACGACGCCCCTCTTGTCGCGTCGTTCGGGAACATCTTCCTAGGGCTCGCGCACTACCTGGACCGCTTCCTCTTCAACGTGCCCGACCTCTTGGCCTTCATCGCCGTGTTCCTCGTCGCGGTGCCCGTGTTCGGCACACGAGTGTTGCGAGCACTCCGAAGCGAGCCGACGGCCCCCGGGGACCGGGATCCGGAGAGCCGGGCCCAGCTCGTACTCGGCTACAGAGGGACCTTGATCGTCCTGTTCATCCTGCTGTTCATGGTCGCGCTCCCGGTGTTGGTCGAGTTCACCATCGTGTTACCACGCTACTACGTGGTGATCGCGCCTTTCCTCCTGCTCTGGTTCGGCCATGCCTTCGAGGGGCTTCTGTCGACGCGTCTTCCGTCGGCGACGGCGATGTGCTTCGTGCTGCTGTCGGCGTTCTTCGCCGTGAACTCGTACGGCGTGCTCTATCCATTGGACATCGATACCGAGGGGCCGGGCAACGATCCCGCGCTCACCGAGCGCTCCAATGCGTACCGACGCCTGCTCGCGCTGCAGGTTCAGGCCGTTCAGGCCCTGCAGGCACTTCCCGAGGGAACGCCCGTCTACTACGGGCACTACGAGCACTACCTGTTCAACTACACGGGGCTCGGTTTCGCGGATGCACCACTCTCCAACGGCCACAACTTTTGGGTGGAATCTCTCGCGGAGTTGGTCCGAGGAGAGCCGATGCCCCCCTGTATCTACGCACTCTACAACTACCCCTGGCTCGGGGGTGAGAAAATCCGCGGGCTGATCAGGTACGCCGACGTCGACGAAGAGCTCTCCAGCCAGATCGTCCAGGAGTTCCGGGACGGGCGTTATACGCTTATTCTGGCCCGGATTCAGAAGGATGGTGCAGTTTGCCCAGAGTAGGAGGCACGTAACTTGGACGCGAGGTCCATCCTCTCCTTTCCCTCCGTCTACCGGCTTCTCGGGACGCTGATCGGGGCTCATCGGGCCCGCAGCGAGTGCGTGGAGCGTTACATCCGCCCCAAAGCCTCGGATCGCGTCCTGGACTGTGGCTGCGGCCCGGGCGATCTCCTCGACTTCCTCCCGTCGGTCGACTACGTGGGAATCGACATCGACGAAGAGTACATCGCCGCAGCCCGCAGTCGCTATGGCGACCGAGCCACCTTCCGACTCGGCTCGGTGGGGCAAGAGACCATGCACGAAGAGGCCCACTATGACCTGGTTTTGGCCTGGGGCCTGCTTCACCACCTCGACGACAACCAGGCGAGCGACTTCCTGCGATTAACCCGCCGGAGCCTGAAGCCCACCGGTCGCCTGGTCACGATGGACGGCTGTTACAGTGACGATCAGTCCAGAGCGGCCCGCTACCTGCTCGACTCGGACCGGGGCTCCCACGTGCGCTCGCTCGAGGGCTGGCTCGAGCTGGTCCGGCCCATCTTCCCTGCGGTGGAGGCTCACCTGCGACACGATCTGCTACGCATCCCCTGGACGCACGTTATCATGGAATGTCCAGCCAGCTCGGGCGATACCAAGATTCTGTAAACCGACGAGGCCGAATGAAGACCGCGCCCAGCGTCCGGCTTCTACTCCCGCCGCACCGCCACCTTCGGATCGTCGCCGGGGCTCATGTGAAGTACCGCCGAGACGGCGGCGGTGAAGTTCGTCCAGCCGGCACACCGCTCGGACAGGTGCCGCTTTCCGTTCGCCGTCAGGCGGTAGTACTTCAGTACATCTACGACGGATGTCGAATGACGTGACCCTTGGTGCGAGACCGCGCGAAGGCCGTGGGGCCTCCACTCGATCCGGAAACCAGGTGCTCGAGCCGGTGGACTAGGGCACGGCGGAGGGTGGCGCCGGTCCCCACAGTATCGCCACGGCCTCGGCGTAGGAGACGAGCTCGGGAGCAGCGTCTGGGGCCTTGGGCACGAAGACGAAGGCGGCCCGATCCGGATACAAGGCGAGGATCCGCCGGTTCTTCTCGGGACCGAGATCCCGCACGAACAATGGCAGACCTCTTTCGATTCCCGGGAGGTCTCCTTGCCAGACCAAAGGGGCGAGGGCCACGGCCCCGAAGCGATCGGCGCGGAGTTGTTGAATGCAGGAGTCCGGGAAGACTTCGTTCGGACGGATCCGCAGAGTAGCTCCGGTGGGAGCGGGGGGTCGTTGGATGTCCGGGGGGGTGCCGGGCATCTGGTTCAAGTCCACTTCGGGCCACGTCACATCTCGAGATCCTTGAGCGATCGCCGCGCGGCCCAGGGCGTAGAGGTGCAGCTGGCAGTTCGTGTTTCTCCTCAGCGCCGTGATGACGGTATCCTGACGCACACCTCCGACGCCCTGGAGGGTGGCACTCAGGCGCTCGTTCCACGACGTGTGAACGAAGACGATGGCAGCCGGCTCGGTGGGGGGCTCGGGCGGCGTGATGCGCTCCAGGGTCTCCTGGCTCCATCCGTAGCTTCCCCATCGGGTTGGAACGCCCCAGACTACGGCCCCGAGGACACCCAGGACAATGGCCCACATGGCCATGTCCCGGGACCACCGGTTCGCCGTGATGCGGCTGTCGGGAGCCGGCTTCTGTGCCGGCTCGGCGTGATCGTCCCCGTCGGGGCGGTACGCCGTGCTCGGAACGGCCGCATCCTTCCCCACATCCTGCCGCGGGCCGCCCGCCAGAGCGAAAGCCGCCAGCACGCTTATGGCGATCCAGGCCGGAGCAGCCTCGAACAGCATGCGCACGTCATGAAACCAGTAGTAGCCGTTGGCGAGGACCGGCAGCATGGCCCAAGCCAGGAGGACCCCCATCCCCCTGGGAAGGCTCGTGGCTGTCAGGAGGTAGAGGCCGATGAACGCGGTGACGGGGAAGGGAGTCTCCAGAAGTTGAATGCCCATGCTCAGCACGTCCGACGACGTGAAGCCCAGGGCCTCCTCCAGGGTGTACGGGTAGCCCCACGGGTCCATGTGGAAGCCCAGGCGGTGATGGTCCCCGAACCCTGCCAGGTACCCGAGCGTAAGAGGATTCCCGAAGAGGCGGCCGTTGTACCAGCCGAGCATGATGGCGAAGGGGGCGCCGCCGAGCAGGGTCAGTCCCACGCGCGGTGTCATCCAGGCCGCCGACGGAGCTGCAGAGCGGACGGCGGACGGCACCCAGATCCCGAGCGTGAACACGCTTCCCAGCACGAGGCCGACGAAGGGCCGGCCCGAAACCATGAGTCCCACCGCAGCCCCCGCTCCCAGCGCCCACCACGGGCTGCCGTCCCGCGCCCGAAGCGCGGCATAGAGCGCCGCCGCACCGAAGGCCCCGGCCGACACGTGGCTCATGGAGCCGCCCCCCAGGAAGAGTAGGAAAGGGCTCACGGCCACGGCCAGGGCCGCCACACGGGCCAGCCCGCGTTGATCAGGGAGGAGGCGCGGAAGGGACAGTGCTACGAGGCCGGAGAGCGCTGCAGTGAAAAGGGGCCCCAGGAGCATGGGGGCGCCCAGCCGCGTCAGGGCCGCCATGGCGAAGAGGTGCGTCGGCGGGAAGTGCGACACCCAACCCTCAGCCACCATCAGGGTATTGGGGATCAGCCAGGCATCCGGCGCCTCGGAGATCGGGCCCGCCAGCATCCCCTGGGCGAGGTACCGCGCCTGAAGCGTCGATGCGATCTCGTCGACGTTCGTGAAGAGGCCCTGGTAGAGGACTCGTCCGGTGAACACCGCGATCGCGCCCGACAAGGCTCCCAGCGCCAGAGCGAACGCTCCGCTGGATGGCCGTTCGATCCACTCGAGGAGGCGCCTGCCGACCACACGTGGCAGCCTGGGCGGGAACAGCCGGGCCAGCGTCCAGGCGAGGAGGACCGTCACGATGGTGCCCCACCACGCCAGCTGGAGGGTCACCTCGGCCACCTCCACGCTCACCTCTCGGTGGGGCGCCTCGGCGGAAGTGTCCAAGACCCGGTAGATGGGGGCGAAGGCGAAGAGGAGGACGCCGAGCCCCAGAACCTGCTGGCCTCGCCTCACCCCGCTCTTCTCCGGTCGCACCCCGGGGCTGGCCCCGTTAGGCCCACTAGGTGCTCTTGACGGTGAGGCCGGCCGGCGTGACCACTCGCTCCAGCACGCCCAACCCCGCGTCCACGAGAAACGCCAGGACGGCTGCGGGTATGGCCCCCGAGAGGATCATCTGCGTGTCACTCAGGGCGAGCCCGGCCACGATGGGGTCGCCCAGGCCCCCGGCACCGATGAAGGCGGCCAGCGTCGCCGTGCCCACGGTGATGACCGCGGCCGTGCGGACCCCGGCCATGATCACCGGCACGGCCAGCGGAAAGCGGATGTAGCGCAGGATTTGACTGTTCGTCATCCCCAAGGAGCGGGCCGAGTCGACAGCGGCAGGGTCCGCATCCCTGATCCCCGTGTACGTGTTCCGAAGGATGGGGAACAGGGAGTAGAGGAAGAGAGCCACGAGCGCCGGAACCACCCCGATGCCCAGCATCGGAATCATGAACGCCAGGAGAGCGATGCTCGGGATCGTCTGGAAAAGCCCGACACCACGGATCACCACCTCTGCCCGGCGCTGGGCCCTGTCCAGGATCAAACCCAGCGGAATCGCCACCAGGCACGCCGCCAGGAGGGACACGATCACGAGAAGGAGATGCCGGGCCGTGAGCGCCAACGTCCGGCTCCGGTTCTCCCAGAGGTAGACGCCAAGAGAGATCTGATCCTCCCTCGCGTCGCTGATGACCCGCACGGCCGGACCGCCCACGAGCCCGACCTCGGTCAGAGCGGCCCGAGCGACCGCACCCAGCTCCTCGCCGTCGACTTCTACACGACGGTTCAGCCCACGCATGAGCTCCTCGTCCAGCGTCCCGGCGAGCTCGGAGAGCGCGCGTATGGCGTCGGGCCGGGCTTGCCAGAGATTCCGGCCCACCAGAGGGGCCGCCTGGTAGGGAGGGAAGAACTCCCGATCGTCGGTGAGCACCACCAGGTCGAACCGGTCGATGAGGCCGTCGGTGGAGTACCCGTCGATGACGTCGACCTCTCCCAGGGCCAGCGCCTCGTACTTCACCGCCTGAAGGAGCGAGCGGACGTCCCGCAGGCGGAGGCCGTACGCGCCCTCCAGGCCCGGCAGTCCATCCGCTCGTCCGATGAAGTCCGGCGAGAACCCTCCCACGTACCGGGGGGCCACCTCCGCCAGATCCGAAAGCGTTCGTAGGCTGTCACTCTCGGCGGAGCTGGGTCGCACGGCTATCGCGTATTTGTTCTCGAAGCCCAGGGGAGGCAACCAGCGAATCCCCCAGCGTTCTCGGAAAGCCCTCGAGACCGATCGGAAGACCTGCTCGGGCGTGCCCTCGGGCGTCTGGTTCAGGACCGCTACGAGCCCCGTGCCCGTGTACTCCGGGTAGACGTCGATGGCGCCGCTACGGAGCGCCTGCAAGGCGATCTGGGTGGCGCCGAGGCCAAGGCGACGCTCCACGGCGACGCCCCGGCTCTCAAGGAGCTGGGCGAACATCTCCGCCAGGAGGAACGACTCGCCGAAGGGCTTCGACGCCACGACCACCGGAGGACGCTGGGCCGACGATCTCACCGGGACCACGCCCGAGACCAGGCATAGAGCGAGAAGAGCGAACAGGGGCGCGGTACGGCGGCTCACTCGGTCCCCCCGGCGCCGGCGCGTTCCAGCAGGTGCCGTACGTATTCGGTGGCGGGGGCCGTACGTATGACTTGTGGCTCCGCCACTTGCTCGAGCCGTCCGCCCCGGAGCACCGCGACCCGGTCTGCCATATGGAGGGCGCTTCGGATGTCGTGCGTGACCATGAGCACCGTGACGCCGATCTCATGGAGGAGCTCCTGGACCGCCTCCACCAGCTCCCCTCTGGTGATGGCATCCAGAGCCCGGAAGGGCTCGTCCAGCAGAATGATCTCCGGCTCGGCCGCCAGGGCACGGGCCAGCGCCACGCGCTGGCGCTGGCCGCCGGAGAGCTCGCGTGGGCGCCGCTTGGCGAACTCCTCGGGCGGCAACCCGACCAACCGAAGGGCCTTGAGCGCCAGGTCATGGGGCGAGCCCATGGTCCGGAGCCAGGGGACCAGAGCGACGTTTCGAAGAACCGTCCAGTGGGGGATCAAGCCGCCCTCCTGCTGCACGTACCCGATGGACCGGCGTACCCGGACCGGGTTGAGCGTTCCAATCTCACGGCCTCCCACGGATACCTCGCCCGCGTCGGCGGCCACCATCCGGTTGAATAGACGGAGCAGCGTCGTTTTCCCGGCGCCGCTCTCGCCCACCAGGGCCACGACCTCACCTTTGGCCACGCTGAGGGAGACACCGTCGAGTACGGGCACTGTGCCGTATCGCTTTCCAACGCCCTCCGCACGCAGGGCCGGGGCGTCGTCGGGTAGGGCATCGTCGAGCATTCCCAACGATAGCTCGGAAAGACCGAATCCGCAGCGGTGGGAGTGAGGTCGGAGCCTGGGCCGCGAGACGCAGCGCTCGGCCCGCCGGGGTTCGCCCCACACACGGCCCGGGTTAGGTTGTGGCTCCGCGAGCGCACGCGTGAGGGGCGAACAGGGGAGCTGAACGGATGGATCTTCACGTTGGTCGGCACCTCCGGACGGATGAGATCGTCGACCTCCTCACGGAAGCGCGGAGTCGCACCCTCCTGCTTGTGAGCACTGTGTCCGACCAGGACCGGCTCGTCCAACACGATCCGCTCATGAGCCCCATTGTCTGGGACCTCGGGCACATCGGCCACTTCGAGCAGCTCTGGCTGGTGGAGAGCGTCGACGACGGGTCGCAGGGGCTTCATGGCATGTACGATGCGCTCGAGAATCCCCGGAGTGTGCGATCCGCTCTCCCACTGCCAGGAAATGTCGCATGCCGGGAGTTCCTGGACCGGACCCGCCGCACCGTCGTCGACCGGCTCCCGGCGCTGGACCTCGAGGGGGATAATCCTCTGATCCGGGATGGCTTCGTCTTCCGCATGGTGCTCCAGCACGAGTATCAGCACAACGAGACGATCCTCCAGACACTTCAGCTCAAGCGTGGCGACCCGTACCGGCCTCCGGAGCGGTGGCCGGTGCCGGTGCCCCCTGCCGCCCACCCTTTCGGCAACGACGTGATGGTTCGCTTTCCGGGTGGATGGATTGAGATCGGCACCGACGATCGGAGCACAGCCTACGACAACGAGAGACCCCGGCATAAAGTCGATGTGGCTCCGTTTCTCATCGACGCTGCTCCGGTGAACGAGGAAGCGTACGGCCGCTTCGTGGCGGCGGGCGGCTACCAGGATCGGGATCACTGGTCGGACCAGGGATGGGCTTGGCTCCAGAAGTCCGGGGTGGCGGCTCCGAAGCACTGGCGGCGAGAAGGGGAGGGATGGACGGTACTGGTCATGGATCGCGTGCGGCCCCTCGATCCCCGGCGGCCCGTCTGCCATGTGTGCTTCCACGAGGCGGAGGCGTATGGCCGGTTTGCCGGGAAGCGGCTACCCACCGAGCTCGAGTGGGAGGCGGCCGCGACCTGGGATCCGGACACCGGGGCGAAGCGTTCCTATCCGTGGGGTGAGGAGCCTCCAACCCCCGAACTGGCGAACATCGACGCGCTCTCGTTCCAGACCGTACCTATAGGGAGCTACCCGCGCAACGTGTCACCCATAGGCTGCTACGGCATGGTCGGCGACGTCTGGGAGTGGACGTCCTCCGACTTCCGGGCGTACCCTGGATACCAGACCTTCCCCTATCCCGAGTACTCGGAGGTGTTCTTTGGGGACGAATACAAAGTTCTGCGCGGTGGCGCGTGGGCCACCCGGGCAGGGGTCATCCGGGGCACGTTCAGAAACTGGGACTATCCCATCCGCCGCCAGATCTTCAGTGGGCTCCGGTGCGCCCGGGACGGCTGAGGGCACGTTGGTGATCGGGACCGTGGAGGGCGCTCGTGCCCGCATGTTGGAGGACGCGCAGTCGGGCCTGGCCCAGCCTCAGAAGCAGCTTCCGTCCAAGTACTTCTATGATACCCGGGGCTCGGAGCTTTTCGAGGCAATCACCGAGCTTCCCGAGTACTACCTGACGCGGTCGGAGCGGCGCCTACTCCATGATGAGGTGGCCGCCTGGGTCACCGACATGGCTCCGGCCTCCCTCGTGGAGCTGGGCGCCGGAAGCGCTCAAAAAACACGGATCCTCCTATCGGCCATGGTGGACGCCGGACGCGGACGTGCCTATGCGCCCGTTGACGTCGCGGGGGAGTTTCTCCGCGCGACCGCGAGCGCGCTGAGGGAGGACTACCCTTCGCTGGACATCCGCCCCCAGGTGAAGGACATCACCACCCCGCTTGACCTCACCGAAGACCTGCTGTCTCCGGTGCTGTTCGTGCTGCTGGGCAGCACCTTGGGAAATTTCGAGCCTGGAGCCGACGCGGACCTCCTCAGGAACGTGCAATCATCCATGAAGGAGGGAGATCTCTTCCTGCTGGGCGCCGACCTACGACCAGGACGCGAGAAGAGCGTCGAGTTGCTCGAGGCGGCCTACAACGACGCCCAGGGCGTGACCGCTCAGTTCAACCTCAACATCCTCGCGAATCTCAACAGGGAAGTAGGGACGGACTTCGACCTCTCGGCTTTCCGGCACGAGGCGTTCTACTTGGACGAGTTTGGGCGCATCGAGATGCACCTCGTCGCTCTGAGCCCGCAGGAAGTGAGAATCCCCGGCGAGGAGCCCGTCCGGATCGCCGAGGGAGAGTCGATCCGCACGGAGCTGAGCTGCAAGTACGATCGCCCCACCGTGGACGGGTTGTTCGATGAGGCCGGCCTCCGGGTGGACCGGTGGTGTGACGACGAGGGTGGCCTCTACTCGATGGTGCTGGGATCCCCCGTGTGATCCTCGCTCGGGCCATAACCGTACCTAAGCCCGGGCGCACTAGTGTGGTGTCCCAGAAGTGTCTCGGCCATTCGAGCACCGATGCGTCCGGCCCGCGTCCCGGATCCCGGGGCTCCGCACGCATCCATTACTTTGTTCGATCACTGGTGTCAAGTATCTGTCACAGAACGAGTTGCAGGACCTGGTCTGTTTCAACCGGATTCCACGACCCGTCGTCGTCCAGGCGCTCGGAGGCCAGGAGGGTGCCGGCTGGCGCCATGGGGTGACCGGATGCGAAGTACAGCGAGTTCGTGTCCTCGACCGAGGCGGTCCGGAGGGCGGCAAGACCCTGGCCGTCGGCCAGGACCATGGTCAGCTGGGTCTGGTGATCGGTCCGGAGGACGTCCACCACTACGGTCCGCACGTGCTCCAGTGCACCCGCGAGCGAGGCGCCGTCCCTGAGAGCTGAGACCGCGAGCAGAAAGAGAGTCTCGCTGTCTGATGAGCCCCTGAGCTCCCCGTATAGGTCGTCGGGAAGGCCGGACCGAAGGGTGCGCATGTAGCTTGCTCGGAAGTCCTCCACGAAGCCGTTCAGGATGAAGCTCCAGCGCCCATGGGTTAAGGGCACGTTGCCGCTGTCGTCCACCCGGATCTCCGGCGTGGCGTTCCTGACCGCTGCGAGGATCATCGGGGACGTACTGGACTCGAGGACACCCCGCAGCTCTCCGTCCTGCCAGATGGGCCGGGATCCTCCAACGCGTACCGGCGTGTGATCGCGATACCAGACGACCCCGTATCCGTCGGCGTTGACGCTCCCGTGAATCAGCTCCTGCGGCAGGTAGCTCTGCTCATAGAGCGAGTGGCTTCCACCGAAGACCAGCGCGTCGGCCTCCAGGGGAGCTCCCAGGTACGCGGTGAGCCGGCACACGGTCAGTGCTCGCGTGCGGCGCCGGCCAGAAGGTCCGGCAGACGCTCCAGGTCCACGTTGCCGCCGCTGAGCACGGCCACCACGGGCCCCTCGGCCAACGGGATCCTTCCGGCGAGGAGAGCCGCCACTGCTGCTGCGCCCGCCGGCTCGGCCAGGAGCTTCGTGCGCGCGAGGATGAACGCCATCGCCTCCTGGATCTCCGCGTCGCTCACGAGGACCACGTCCTCCACGAGGCGCCGAACGATCTCGAAGTTGAGCTCGCCGGCCATGGGCGCGCCCAGGCCGTCGGCCACCGTGTCAACGCTATCCAGGCGGACGGCCTCGCCCTTGTCCAGGCTTTGCCGCATGGCGCATGCCCCGTGGGGCTCGACACCGAAGACCCGGGCCGAGGGGCCGAGATTCGCGACGGCCAGGGCCACGCCGGAGATGAGTCCACCGCCCCCGATGGGCACCACCACCGTGGCGGCGTCGGGAACGTCCTCCATGACCTCGAGCCCGAGCGTGCCTTGGCCGGCCACGATCAGCGGGTCGTCGAAGGCGTGGAGAAAGGTGAGCCCCCGGTCCTCGGCCACCTCTAGAGCCAGGTCGAAGGCCTCGAAGATGGTCCCCTGGAGAATCACCTTCGCACCGTACCCCTCCGTGGCCCGGGCCTTGGTCGGCGAGGCGTGGGCGTTCATGACCACGGTAGCGGAGACGCCGGTCCGGGCTGCCGCCCAGGCGACGGCCTGGGCGTGGTTTCCGGCCGAGATCGTCACCACGCCCCGCTCCCGGGCGGGGTCATCGAGGTGGAGGATGCGGTTCAACGCACCCCGCACCTTGAACGAGCCCGTCTTCTGGAGGTTCTCGCACTTCAGGAGCACGGGCCGGCCGACAAGCTCCGAGAGCGTGCGGCTCGAAACCGTAGGCGTCCGATGCACCGCGGCGGAGATTCGCGCTCGGGCCGCGTTCAGGTCATCGATGTGGGGAATCGACGTCATGGAGGACTGTCAAGAGAAGCCTGAAGCACGGCATAAACTAACGTTGCCCACCCATTGTCCCTTGTGTACCTTGGCCTCGCAACCCGGTGCTGGTCCGTCCCGCTCGCCCGTGAGGCGGCGCCGGGCGCCTTGACGGGGCCTCACGGTAAGGACTGCTTGGGATCAGGCACGATCCCAGATGTCCCCTCACCCTTGATCGAGAGGTCGTTTCATGCGCCTGAAGCCTACGATGTGCGCCGTGACGCTGGGGCTCCTTCTGGGTGGGACGAGCCCTGCGGCTGCCCAGACCGGAACGCTCTCCGGAACCATCACCGACGCGGAGACGGGCATGCCCCTGGTCAATGCCGGAGTCGAGGTCCTGGGCAGCGGGACCCTCCTGAGGCTTACCAACGACGCCGGGCGGTTCACCCTCTCCGCACCGGCCGGCACGTATGCGATCATCATCTCGAGCCTCGGGTACCGCGATTACCGCCAGGGCGGCGTTTCCATCCGAGCCGGCTCCACCACCACGCTCGACGTGACCATGACGTCCCAGGCCCTGGAGCTCAACGCCATCGTGGTGTCGGCGTCTCGGAGGGCAGAGAAGAACACGGAAGCGCCCGCCACGACCCACGTGGTCAGCGAAACCGAGATCGCGGAGCGGCCGGCAGTGACTCTCGTGGATCACATGAAGGCGGTGCCGGGCGTGGACGTGATCTCACACGGAACGCAGGCCACCAACGTCGTGATTCGGGGCTTCAACAACATCTTTTCCGGGGCCCTCCACGCCCTTACCGACAACCGGCTCGCCGGCGTTCCGTCCCTGAGGGTCAACCTCCTCCACTGGGTCCCGATCACCAATGAGGACCTGGAGCGGATCGAGGTCGTTCTCGGCCCCGGCTCGGCGCTGTACGGTCCCCAGACGGCCAACGGTGTCCTCCACATGATCACCAAGTCGCCCCTCACCAGTCAGGGGACGACGGTCACGCTGGCGGCCGGGCCCAGCAAAGACGTGTTCCAGGGCTCGTTCCGAACCGTCCACAAGCTCTCCGACAACTTCGCCTTCAAGATCTCCGGGCTGGCGGTGGCGGGGAACGAGTGGCGCTTCGTGGATCCGGAGGAGCAGGCGAATCGAGACGCCGCCTTTGACGATCCCGCCGCGTTCATCGCCGAGCGCCTGGCTCGCGGCCTGACCCAGTCCGACGCGGACGCCGCGCTCGCCAATGTCGGGAATCGGGACTTCGACTTCCAGCGCCAATCCGTGGACGCTCGGGCCGACTGGGCTTTCGGTGGCGACGGCCGCTTGAGCCTCAACTATGGACTCACCAGCGCGACGGGGATCGAGCTCACCGGGTTGGGCGCGGGGCAGGTCGAGGACTGGAAGTACCAGTACTTCCAAACGCGCCTGAACGTGGACCGGCTTTTCGCCCAAGTATATCTGAACACCAGCGACGCGGGCCCCAACAGTTTCCTGCTGCGTGACGGTGCGCCCCTCGTCGACTTTTCCCGACTCTTCGTCGGGCAGATCCAGCACGGCAGCGATCTCTCCGACGGCAAGTACGACTTCACTTACGGGGTCGACTACTTCTATACGAACCCGCGGACCGAAGGGACGATCAACGGCCGGAACGAGGACATCGACAACATCACCGAGTTCGGGGCCTACATCCAGTCCAAGACCGAGCTTCACGAGAAGCTCGACCTGGTGCTCGCCGGCCGGATCGACACCCACTCCGAACTCGACGACAACGTCTTCTCGCCCCGCGCGGCCCTCGTCTTCGAACCGAAGGAGAACCACAACATCCGCTTCACCTACAACCGCGCCTTCTCGACGCCCAGCACGCTCAACCTGTTTCTGGACATCTCCGCTGGTTCGGCAGGAGCGCTGGGCCCCCTGGGTTATCGGGTGCGGGCCCAGGGCCCCAACCAGGGCTTCACCTTCAGGAATGCGGACGGAAGCCCGGTCGGGATGCGCTCGCCCTTCAACCCGGGCGGTCGGGGACAGCTCCTTCCCGTCGACGCGGCCACGCTCTGGCAGCTCGGTGTCAACTTTCTCGCCGCTCGAGGATCCATCGACGGCGCCACGGCGGCCTTCCTTGGAAGCCTGAGCCCCTCCAGCACCGACATGGGTATCAACTTCCTGAACGCGAGCACCGGTGTCGTGGCACCTCTGGCCAATGGCTCGATACAGAATGTCGGAAGGCTCAAGGAGGCCACGACGACAACGTTCGAGCTGGGGTATCAGGGCCTCGTCAACAACAAGATCCTCATCGCGGCGGACGTCTGGTACTCCAAGAAGAAGGACTTCGTCTCGCCGTTGGTCGTCAGGACGCCGCTCTTCCTCCTCGACGGCGGCGACATGATCGATTTCCTGGTGCCCCGACTGACCGGGGCCATCATGGCGCAGACGGGTCTCGATGCGATCACGGCCACGGGCCTGGCGCAGGCCCAAGCTGCTCTCCTGGTCAACGGCGGTGACGGAGCGGGGGGCGAGCAGGGCCTGGAAGATGTCCCCTTGGGTGTGGTCTCGTCCGACGGGGTCGACGCCAGCGCGGCCAACCTACTGTTCACCTACGTGAACGCCGGCGACTTGGACATGTACGGCGCCGACTTCGCAGTGAAGGCCTTCCTGACCGACGAGTGGACCCTGGCCGCCACGGGATCCTGGGTGAGTGACGACTACTTCGACCTCACCGAGAACCCCAGCCTTATCGCTCCCATCGCTCTCAATGCGCCCGCACTCAAAGGCTCGCTCTCGCTGGCGTACCGGAACGCCCGGGCCGGCTTCAACGCCGAAGTCCGTGTCCGGGCAAACGCCGGATTCCCGGCGGAGTCGGCCGGCTTCACGGGCATCACTTGTGAGACCGGTCTTCCCCCGAACACCCTCCTCTTCGAGGAGGAGTGCGTGGACGGGTACACCCTGGTGGACGTCACGGCGGGATACAAGATCCCGAACACGCGGGCCACGCTTCAGGTGACGGTCTCGAACCTCTTCGATGAGGCGTACCGGAGCTTCGTCGGCGTGCCCGAGATCGGACAGTTTGTGATGGCCCAGGTCAAGTACGACCTGTTCTAGTGTCCCGTTGCCAAAGTGTCTCGGCCAGTCGAGGGCACGGTCGGTAGACATCGGTCGGTGGCGGCTTCAGGTGGGGCTCGGGGAAGCGTCTCCGAGCCCCGCTTTGGCATTGTCGGGAGGAACCGGACGACCCCCTGTCGGTACGAATTGCCGAACCCGGCAGGAGGTAGTGTGTGAGTGAGGTAGTGCGTGAATGAGGATCTGAAGGACAACCGGGTGACGGTGCGCTGTCCGTTCTGCCTGAAGCTGAACGCGTTGGATCTGAGCAGAGCAGGGGACCGGCCGGCATGTGGCGACTGTGGCAAGCCCATGCTTCTGGACAGGCCCGTGAAGGTGACCGCAGAGGACTTCGACCGTACGGTTCTGGGCTCGACGGCACCCGTCCTCGTCGATTTCTACGCGGATTGGTGTGGGCCGTGCAAGATGGTGGCCCCCCTGGTGGACGAAATCGCCGGTGCGCACACGGGCGAGATGCTGGTGGCCAAGGTGGATACGGATCGGGCCCAGGACATCGTCCAACGCCTTGGCATACGAGGAGTCCCGACGTTGATCCTCTTCAAGGGAGGGGAAGAGATGGCGAGGAGCGTCGGCTTCGAGCCCGACAAGGTCCGGGACATGGTCGAGCAGGCCGTGGGAACGGTGGCGAGCAGTGAGTAAGCAAGAGCGTCAGGCCGTCATCCTGGACCTGGTGAAGTCCAACCGGGTCACCAGTCATGAGGCCCTGCGGGAGCTTCTGGGAGAGGAAGGGATCCAGGTTACGCAGGCCACACTCTCCCGGGACATCCGGGAGCTCCGCCTCGTCAAGGTCCGGGGAGCCCAGGGCGTGTCGCACTACCGGCTACCGGAGGCGTGGGAGCACAAGCCTCCTCTCGGCGCCCTGCTCCCCATCCTCTTTCTGTCGGCCGAGGGGACGGAGAACCTCGTCGTCATCCGCACCTTGTTGTCGGGTGCCGCCGCCGTGGCCACGGCCATCGACTGGGAGGACTGGCCCGAGGTGATCGGCACCGTGGCCGGCGAGGACACTATTATCGTGGTGCTCAGGAACCGGAAACATATGCCCACCATCCGTGATCGACTGATAGAAATTGCGGGTGGGGATCCGGGGTGAGGAGGCTGAAGAGGCCCCTCCCCCACACACGAGATCCCTGTTTGACATTAGGTTCTTGTTAAGTTTGCGAGACTTGACACCGTCCCATTGCTTCCCCATACTTGGAGCATAAATATTCGACCTTGTCGGATATTTGTGAAATTGCCGGGTACGGGAGTGGTGTTAAGACGGCTTGCCGTCACCAGCGCTTTGGCGGGAAGTGGCTGGTTCCGCTCCCGGCCCGCGTTTTTTGTCTGCAAGCGACGAAAAAGGCGTCTCATGGCTCTCAAAGTCGTCCTGGGATACTCGGGAGGGTTGGACACCTCCGTCATCGTGCCGTGGCTCCGAGAGAACTACGGCGCGGAGGTGATCTGTGTGGCGGCCAATGTCGGCCAACAGGGTGGTCTCAAGGGACTGGAGGAAAAGGCCAAGGCTACGGGGGCCTCGGAGTTCTACGGAGAGGATCTGCGGAAGAGCTTCGTCGAGGACTTCGTCTGGCCTACGCTTCGGTCCGGGGCGGTGTACGGCCGCAAGTACCTTCTCGGGACTTCCATGGCGCGGCCGATCATCGGTCGGCGTATGGTGGAGATCGCTCGCGAGGTCGGGGCAGACGCCCTGGCCCACGGATGCACCGGCAAGGGGAACGACCAGGTTCGCTTCGAGCTCACCTTCACGGCGCTCGCGCCGGACCTCAGGGTAATCGCCCCGTGGCGCGAGTGGGATCTCCACTCCCGGGAGGAGGCGTTCGAGTACGCTCGAGTACGCCAGATTCCCATGGACGGTCTCGACGGCAAGCTCTACTCCCGGGACGAGAACCTCTGGCACGTCTCCCACGAGGGCGGTCCCCTCGAGGACCCGGCCTTCGAGCCCGATGAGTCTATCTATCTCTGGACGCTGTCCCCCGAGCTGGCGCCGAGTACGCCGGAGTATGTGGAGCTCGCCTTCGAAGAGGGACTGCCGGTGTCGGTCAACGGTGAGGCCATGGATTCCGTGAGCCTCCTCGAGACTCTCAATCAGATCGGTTCCCGGCACGGCGTCGGACGCATCGACCTCGTTGAGGACCGGTTGGTCGGCATGAAGTCGCGGGGCATCTACGAGACGCCCGGAGGCACTCTCCTCCACACCGCCCTCCAGGAGCTCGAGCAGCTCACGCTGGATCGACGCGCCCTGGCCTACAAGGACCAGCTGGCGGCGCGGTACGCCGATCTCGTTTACGAGGGTTGGTGGTGGACGCCGGAGCGCGAAGCCATCGACGCCTTCATGGATGTTCTCATGAGGCGGGTCACGGGCGGGGTTCGCCTGAAGCTCTACAAGGGCTCTGCCGGCGTGGCTTCGCGCTGGAGCCCCCAGTCGCTCTACGACGCCGGTCTCGCCTCCTTCGGCGAGGACGACACGTACGACCACGCCGACGCAGATGGGTTCATCAAGCTCTTCGGGCTTCCTGCCCGGGTAGCTGCCGAGCGGGACACCGGCCGGCGCGAGTCGGAAGCGGCCGTGAACGAGATCCTCAAGTCGGTGGTGCCGAAGACTCCGGTGGGGTGATTCCCACGGGGACCACCGCCGAAGGGCCACCGGAGGCCCCACTGTGGAGCGGGCGGATCGAGGGCTCCATGTCTCCGGAGATGGTTCCGCTGAACCGCAGCCTCGATGTAGATATCCGGCTGTGGCCCCAGGACGTGCGAGGGAGCTGTGCCTGGGTCCGCGCCCTCGAGCGGGCGGGCGTGCTCAGCGAGGCGGAGGGAGAAACGCTGATCGAGGGGTTGGACCGGGTGGCGAGGCGCCTCACGAACAGGGACCACTCCGGCGAGCACGACGAGGACATCCACTCGCTGGTCGAGCGACTCCTGCACGAGGAGGTAGGAGACGTGGCCGGGAAGCTCCATACCGGGCGATCCCGAAACGACCAGGTGGCGACGGACTTCCGGATCTGGGGCATGGAGGTGGTCGATGCTCTCCGTGCCGGGCTCCGCGGTGTTCAGGCTGCGTTGCTGGACTGGGCCCGGGACTCCTTGGACATCATCCTTCCGGGCTACACACACCTCCAGCAGGGCCAGCCCGTCCGGGCGGCGCACTGGGCGCTTTCCCACTTCTGGCCGCTGGAGCGTGACAGAGAGCTCTTGGACGCCGTCGGTGCACACGCGGGCGTCCTACCGCTGGGCTCCGGTGCCATCGCTGGATGTCCGTTCCCCATTGATCGGGAGCTCATCCGAGAGGAGTTGGGGTTCGATCGCGTCTCCGAGAACAGCATCGACGCGGTGAGTGACCGCGACTGGGCGTTGGAGCTCTCCTTCGCCGCGGCTCGCATCGGCGTTCATCTGTCGCGCCTGGCCGAGGATCTCGTGCTGTTCGGATCCAAGGAGTTCGGGTTCGTGCGCCTGTCCGACGGGTTCAGTACCGGCTCCAGCCTCATGCCCCAGAAGAGGAACCCCGACGTGGCCGAGCTGGTCCGTGGCAAGGCGGGGCGCCTCATAGGCAACCTCATGTCGCTCCTCACGGTCTTGAAGGGTCTGCCCACGGGCTACAACCGTGACCTGCAGGAGGACAAGGAGACGCTCTTCGACTCGGTGGACACGCTGGCGGTGGTGCTACCGGCCGTGGCAGGCGCCGTGCGCACGGCAGAGTTCCAACCCGATCGCATTGAGGCGGCGTTGGATACGCAGCTTCTCGCCACTGACCTCGCCGACTACCTGGTGAGCGCCGGCGTTCCGTTCCGGAAGGCCCACGAGGCCGTCGCCAACGTCGTGCGCATTGCGGAGGAGCGGGGAGTGGTGGTGGACGGTCTCGAGCTGGACGACTTCCGGGCGGCACACCCGTCCTTCGGATCGGACGTGCTCGACGTTTTTTCCTGGGATCGCTCCGTCGAGGCTCGCAGCGCCCCGGGCGGCACGGCGCGCGCCGCCATCCAGGCTCAGATCGACGCGGCGGCCGGGAAGCTCGAAGGCTAACTCGAGAGCGGCCGCACCCCATTACTCGGACAGGCTCCTAAGCTTCGGCTACCCTCCCTAGGCTCCTTCCCACCGCCGCGGCGAAGGGCTCCAGTCCCTCCATGAGCGAGTCGAACTCCCCGAACCTCAGGGACTGCTCTCCGTCCGACACGGCCATCTCCGGATCAGGGTGGACCTCGATGAGGAGACCGTCCGCTCCGGCGGCGATGGCTGCGTAGGACAGGGGGGCCACCAGATCCCGCCTTCCGCCCGCGTGGCTCGGATCGGCAATCACCGGGAGGTGCGTCTCCTCCTTGAGGACCGGGATGGCGGCCAGATCGAAGGTGTTCCGCGTCGCGTCCTCGAAGGTTCGGATCCCCCGCTCGCAGAGGATCACGTTCATGTTGCCCTGCTTCATGACGTACTCGGCGGCCAAGAGCAGGTCCTTGATCTTGGCAGACATGCCTCGCTTGAGGAGGATGGGCCGATGGAGGCGGCCCACCTCGGTGAGCAGCGAGAAATTCTGCATGTTGCGTGCACCGATTTGGAGCACGTCGGCATAGGCCGCCACCTGCTCTACCAGCCGGGTATCCATGACCTCGGTGACCACAGGAAGGCCGGTGGCCGCCCGGACCTCGGCCAGCATCTTGAGGCCCTCTTCACCGAGGCCGTCGAAGGAGTAGGGCGAGCTCCTGGGCTTGAAGGCTCCGCCTCTCAAGCCCACGGCCCCCGCGGCCTTCACGCGCTCGGCGGTCTCGGAGAGCATCTCCATCCCTTCGACCGAGCACGGGCCGGCGATCACCATGAGCGCCTCGCCTCCGACAGAGCCGTCTCCCAGAGACACCTGCGTGGGCCCGGCACTGAATTGCCGGCTCGCCAGCTTGTAGGGCTTCATGACGGCGTGAACCGCCTCTACGCCCGGGATCGAGAGCAGGGGCGCGTGGGCCATCCTCTCTTCGTCGCCGATACACCCGATCACGGTCCGGTGCTCGCCCCGGGACAGATGGGTGCGGAGCCCCATGGCCTCCACTCGCTCACGTATGTGGTCGAGCTCATCGTCCGTCACGTCATGGCGCGTGATGATGATCATGGATTCTTTCTCGTGTGGTGTCCGTGCCACCTAACAAAAAAGCCCCCGACTGAGTCGGGAGCCTCGGGACGGAGCACGTTCCGTGTTCAGTGTGCGCGCGTCAGCCGCCGGCTCCCGTGGGGCGCCGATAGAAAAAATAATAGGCCTGATATGCGCGCTGACGAATCATGGAGTGTAAGCTGCCCAGACGCCCGAGTTGAGTCAAGGAGCGGGCTGGTCTCGGCCCACCGGGACCGATAGATTTCGCCACGAAAATCGCCCATGAGACCCACGTTTCTCGACTCTTGGAGGATAGTCCGTGTCCACTGCCGCCGCGGCTCCCGAGACCCCGGTGACCGGCACCGTTGGCCGGCCCGTCCTGGATGAGCTCGACCTGCCGCTCGGCAAGCGCGTGCGTCTCCGCCACCTCCACTGAGCGATCCACACGCCTGCTTGCTCGGGAATCGGGCTTGGCCGACACTGAAACCCTGAAGCGAGCCGCCGGCCTGGAGGCGGCGGGACTAGTCGAGGCCGGTATGCGTGTCGGTCTGGGCACTGGCTCGACCGTAGCCCACTTCCTCCTCTTTCTCGCCGAACGGCTAAACCGTGGCGGGCTCCGGAACGTGTTGGGCGTGCCGACGTCTCTCTGGGCGGCCCGGGAGGCCAGAGAGCTGGGGATCCCCCTGACGTCCTTGGCCGAGCACCCCTTCCTGGACCTGACCGTAGACGGCGCGGATGAGGTGGACCCGCACATAAACCTCATCAAGGGCCTGGGCGGTGCGCTCCTGCGGGAGAAGATGGTCGCCCAAGCCTCTTCGCGGCTCGCCATCATCGTGGACGACGCGAAGGTGGTGGACAGGCTGGGCCAGAGATCTCCCGTGCCGGTCGAGGTCATCCAGTTCGGATGGGAGGTCCACGAGAAGTTCCTGGAGTCGCAGGGCGCCCGACCGGTCATCCGCAAGCGTTCCGATCGGCAGCCTTTCACCACGGACAACGGGAACTACATCATCGACTGTCACTTCCACGACGGCATCGATGATCCCGAGGCGCTGGACGCCGCCCTGGCCTCCAGGGCAGGAATCGTCGAGTCCGGGCTCTTCCTGGGCATGGCCACGGAGGTGGTGGTAGGCGCGCAGGACGGCGTGCGGCATCTCTACGCCGAGGGGGGATCATCATAAGCGTCAAGATCGCGCCTTCCATCCTGTCGTCCGACTTCGGTCGTCTGGCCGAGCAGGTAGCGGAAGCCGCCGAGGCGGGGGCGGACTGGATCCACGTCGACGTCATGGACGGTCACTTCGTACCGAACATCACTATCGGGCCGGCGGTCACGGCGGCGGTGCGGGCGGCCACAGATCTTCCGGTGGACGTGCACCTCATGATCGAGCAGCCGGAACGGTATCTCGAGGCGTTCGCCGACGTCGGCGCGGATTTTCTGACAGTGCACCAGGAAGCCTGCAGGCACCTTCACCGCACGCTGGAGCAGATCCGTGAGCTGGACGTCCGTCCCGGGGTGACTCTGAACCCGGCCACACCCGTGGAGACCCTGACGAAGATCTTGCCCTACGTGGACCTTGCGCTCGTCATGTCGGTCAATCCGGGCTTCGGTGGACAGTCGTACATCCGCTCGAGCACGGAGAAGATCGCACAGCTCCGGCGGATGCTCGACGAGAACGGGGTAGAGGGCGCCGAGCTCGAGGTGGATGGGGGCGTGGACCGCCACACGGCAGGAGCCGCTGCGGGTGCGGGTGCCACTGTCCTGGTGGCCGGATCGGCGGTGTATCGACACCCGGGCGGGATCGCCGAGGCCATCCGGCTCCTCCGAGAGTCGGCGGAGAGCGCGGCGGCTGATTGATCGGTGTGCCTCCGAACCGCATCCGGAAAGACCGGCGTGATCGTAGGGTCATGACGAGGCGCCGAGCGATACAAATTCTGGAATTGTCGTGCCCTAAGCGCTAGACTGGAAGAAGGATGCCTATGGAACCGACGATCATCGATCTCGACACCCTCGAACGCCTCGAGGGTTGGGGAGGGCTTAAGCTCGTCAACGAGATGATTCGGCTGTTCCTCGAGAACGGTCCCACCCGTATGGATCAGATCCGGACTGTGCTGGAGGATGGCGGCTTGGACCAGCCCGAGCGAGGGGCTCACTCGCTCAAGTCCAGCGCGGCCAACATCGGAGCGGAGCATGTGCGACGGATCGCCGACAAGATCGAGATCGCGGCCTCGGCCGGTGAGGCCCAACGTACCCGTGAGCTTCTCCCCGATCTGGAGGAGGCCTTTGCCGAGGCCTTGAAGGAACTGGAAAGCATCTTGCAAGGATCAGCCGAATGAAGCCCAAGATCGCGGTGGTGGAGGACAATCCAGACAACCGGATGTTGGTGGAAGCGCTTCTCGAGGACGAGTATGAGATCTCGGAGTACGAGACGGGCGCCGAGGCCGTCGAGGGCCTGCCCGGGAACGTGCCCGATCTGGTGCTCCTGGACATCTCCCTTCCCGGAATGGATGGCACCGAGGTCCTGGAGTGAATCCGCTCTCAAGACGAGTTCGTCGACCTCCCCGTCATCGCACTCACGGCCCACGCCATGTCGGGCGATCGGGAGAAGTACCTGGAAATGGGGTTCAACGACTACCTGACCAAGCCGATCATCGACGAGGACTTGCTCATGGGGGCCATTGAGCGACTGTTGACCGGAACGCCGTGAACCGAGCCGGTCCGGCGGCGGACGCACCTGAGGTCACGGACATGGAGGTCCCACCCGCAGCCCCCGACCCCAGCCTACCGGAAACGGAGGCCGAAGAATCGTCCTCTGACATCGACTCCCTTCAGTACCTCAACCTCGAGTCGGACGACGATCGTACCCAGGAGCGGACGACCGTCTACTGGATTCTGGTGGCGGTCCTCTTCATGGGAGCCAGTCTCTTCAGGCGCTTCCCGTTCGCCGACGACCCGGCCCGGCACGTCATCTGGGAGTTCATAAGCACCACGTTGGCGTTCGTCGTCGGTAGCCTCTCGTTGGTCCGGTACTACAGCAAGAAGCAAGACACCTTCCTCTTCATCGGGACGGGCTTCCTCGGCGCGGGAGCCCTGAACGGGTACCACGCCGTCATGACCTCCGTCCTGGTGGGTGGAGGCGCCACGGGTCTCCAGACGGCCGACGGTGTGGCGTGGTCGTGGACGGCGTCACGGCTCTTCCTCTCCCTGTTCCTCTTTGCCACGGTCTTCCTGTGGTCGAAGGAGGAGGGGTTCCAGGAGGGCCGCATCAACGAGCGTTGGGTGTTCACGATGGGGGCGATCCTGGCCGTCACGGTGTTCGTCATCTTCTCGGCGCTGGGCTTCCCTCGGGAGGCGAGCGGCGTCCTGTCTTTCGTTCCCCTCATTCGCGCCTATTACCCGGACCTCTTGGTGATACGTCCCGCGGAGTTCTTTCCTGCGCTCTTCTTCTTCGCCGCGTGGGCTGGGTATCTGCGACGAGGCCAGTGGCGGACGGAGCCCTTCGAGCACTGGCTGCTGATCTCGCTCATGATCAGCGTGTTCGTTCACGCCATGTACATGTCGCAGGCCACAAGCGAGTTCGACGGCATGGCGGACGCGGCTCACCTCCTGAAGATCAGCGCCCATATATGCGTGCTTGCGGGCCTTATGGTGAGTGTCTTCGTGACGTTTCGGTCCGAGACCGATGCCCTGCGAGCCGTGCGCGACACCAACCTGGCCATGGCTCGGGAGGTGAAAGACAGGACCGAGGCCGAGCACCGACTCCGGGATTTTCTCGATAACGCCAACGACCTGATCCAGATCACGGATGCGGAGGGCGCCCTCGTCTACGTAAATCGGGCGTGGCAGGCCGCCTTCGGCTACAAGGACAGCGAGGTCGAGGGGAAGAACGTCTTCGACGTGCTGGAGCCCCTGGACCGAACTGGTCTGGAGGAGGTCTTCCAGTCCCTGCGCGATGGTGGCTCCCTCGAGCGCTACATCTCCGAGTTCCGCACCCAGACGGGCGAGCCGGTCATCTGCTCCATCAGCGCCACCCCAAGTCGCGACAACGGGAAGGTCGTGGCCATCCGGTCCATCATTCGAGACGTGACCGAGACCATGATGGCGGAGCGGGATCTCGCGGCCTCGCAGGCGAACTTGAACGCCCTGGTGGAGAACACCGGTGACATCATCTGGTCGGTCGACAGCCAAGACCGTCTCATCACCTTCAACTCCGCCTTCGCTCTGGCGGTGGAGGCTCGTACGGGCCTCGAGCCCCAGGTCGGCGACGCCCCCGAAGATCTCTATCCCGAGGACCAGGCTGCCTGGTACCGGGAGATCTACGGCATCGTCCTCAATGGAAAGCGGATGTCCCGCGTGCGAGCCGATGAGGTGGGCGGCGAGCTGCGGCACTTCGAGCTCTTCTTCAGCCCCATCCAGGACCAGCAGGGATCGTCGGGCGTCGTGGTTTTCGGCAAGGATATCAGTAGGAGGAGGCGAGCCGAGGAAGATCTCGTCACGGCCAAGGAGGAGGCCGAGGCTGCCAACCGGGCCAAGAGCCAATTCCTCGCGAACATGAGCCATGAGCTGCGCACGCCGCTCAACTCTGTCATCGGCTTCGCCAACATCCTCCTGAAGAACAAGAAGAAGAACCTGGAGAAATCCGACCTGGGGTTCTTGGAGAGGATCCAGGTCAACGGCAAGCACCTGCTCGTGCTCATCAACGAGATCCTCGACCTGGCGAAGGTCGAATCCGGGCGGCTGGAGCTGGATCTTCACACCGTCTCCCTGCCTACCCTGGTCAACGATGCTGTAGCGTTGGTGGATGGGCAGATCAGGCAGAAGCAGGGAAAGGTCGAAGTGCGAGTCGAAATCCCGGACGTGGTCGACGACTTCGACGCCGATTCGGCCAAGCTGAAGCAGGTTATCGTGAACCTGCTGGGGAACGCCCTCAAGTTCACCGAGACCGGTGAGATCGTTGTTCGGGCGACCGTCGAGGAGGGCACGAGCACGCCGGCCACTGTCGAGATCCAGGACAGCGGGATCGGGATCCCACCCGAACGGCTGGGGGCGATCTTCGAGGCCTTCCAGCAAGCCGAGGCCGGCACCGCCCGCCAGTTCGGCGGCACTGGGCTGGGTTTGACGATTTCGCGATCCATGTGCCTGCTCATGGGTTATGACCTCACGGTGGAGAGCGAGGTGGGGAAGGGAACCACCTTCGCGATCGAGTTCACCGGTGGGCTCGAGGTGGTCGAACAGCCAGATGGCGATGTGGAGGCAGAGGAGGGCGCCGAATCGTCCGGGGATGGTGCGCCGGTCGAGGTCGGGGCTCCGGAAGGCGACGGAGGAACGCCAGTGCCTGACGCGGCGGCACCAATGCGGCCCCAGGCCGAGATCCAGCACTTCAAGGTCCTGGTCATAGACGACGAGGTGGACTCCCGGGTCCTGATGCAGCACTACCTGGGCGAGTTCGGGTGTGAGGTCCTGGAGGCTGTGTCGGGGGCGGAGGGACTGGCTATGGCGCGGGAGCACCGGCCCGACCTCATCACACTCGACCTGCAGATGCCGGAGATGGACGGCTGGGAGGTGCTCCGACGCCTGAAGGCCGACGCCGAAGTGAAGGATATCCCCGTGGTCGTGGTCAGCATCGTGGCCACCGAGGGGCGAGGCCGCCTCTTGGGCGCCATCGATCTTCTCAACAAGCCCGTCGATCGGACGCAACTGCTTCGCGTGTTGTGGCGCAACCTCGTGAATCGAGCAGAGCATCGGGTTCTCGTCGTAGACGACGATCCCGAGGTCCACAGGCTCATCACGGCCCAGCTGAAATCGGAGGGCTTGGACGTCCACTGCGTAACCTCCGGGGAGGAAGCCTTGGAGGAGGTGGCGAGGGAGACGCCCGGGGCCATCCTCCTGGACCTGGCCATGCCGGGCATGCACGGTCTCACCTTCCTCGATCGGCTCCGGGAGAATCCATACCACATGGGTCTTCCGGTGATCGTCATCACGGGCAAGAACCTCTCTGATGCGGAAATGGAGCTCCTGTCCGACAAGGTTTCGGGGGTGGTTCTGAAGGGGGACGGGTTCGCCGATCGGCTGCGCAGCTTCCTGACCACGCTCTTCCCATTGGCGTCGGCCGAAGCGGATGGCGGATCGACCGACGGTTGAGAGGCATGCCTGAGTTCGTTCTGCGGAGCCCGTTGAATCACCCTCTCGACAACGTCTTCGCCTGGCATATGCGCCCAGGGGCCCTCGAGCGCCTCATTCCGCCCTGGGAGGGCGTCGAGATCCTGAAGCGCTCAGGCACACCGGCCGACGGCGGCCGGATCCTCTTCCGGGTTCGACGCGGACCCACCGATGTCAAGTGGGAGGTGAGGCACACCGACTTCGAGGAGGGCGTGTCGTTCCGGGACGAGCAGACTCGCGGTCCGTTCACGCGATGGGTCCACACGCACCGATTCGAGCCCACGGAGACGGGCGGGTGCCAGGTGGAGGATCACGTGGACTGGGAGCTCCCCATGGGCGTGGCGGGGCAGCTGCTCGGAGGATCCACCGTGGAGCACGAGCTCGAGCGCCTCTTCACGTTCCGGCACCAGAGGCTTGCCAACGATCTCGACCGCATCGACCGCTACCGGGAGGACCGGACCCTGAAGGTCGGCGTGACCGGCTCTACCGGCCTCATCGGCCATGCCCTGTGCGCCATGCTCACCACGGGGGGACACCGGGTCGTCCGGCTGCGACGCGATGCAGGGGCGCTCGGCCCCGACGACGCGCTCTGGAATCCAAGTGGCGAGCCCGAGGACATGAGCAAGCTTGAGGGACTGGACGCGGTCGTGCACTTGGCCGGGGAGCCTCTGCTGGGCCTTCGATGGACCGACGAGAAGAAGAAGCGCATCTGGCAGAGCCGTGTGAAGGCGACGGAGTGGCTGGCCCGCACCCTCGCCCAGCTGAGACGGCCTCCCCGGGTGCTCGTGGCCTCCTCGGCCGTGGGGTACTACGGCGACCGGGGCAATCAGGTGCTCACGGAGAGCTCCAAGCCCGGAAAGGGGTTTCTCGCGGAGCTCTGTAAGGCCTGGGAAGAGGCTACGCGACCGGCCGCCAGAATGGCCATTCGGGTTGTGAACCTCCGTGGCGGCTTGGTCCTGACGCCGGCTGGAGGCGCATTGGGCACCATGCTCCTCCCCTTCAAGGTGGGGATCGGGGGTCGGCTGGGAAGCGGCCGGCAGTACGTGAGCTGGATCGATCACGATGACATGCTGAGCTTGATCCTCCACGTGATACGTACCGACACGATACGGGGGCCCGTGAACGCCACCACGCCCTATCCCGTGCCCAACTCGACATTCACCAACACCTTGGGCAGGGTGCTCCGCCGACCGACCCTCGTGCCCGTCCCCAACCTGGCGGTGAAGGCTCTCTTCGGGGAGATGGGCACCGAAATGTTGCTCTCGAGTGCTCGGGCGCGACCGGCCGTGGCCGAGGAGACCGGCTTCGAATTCGTATATCCCGGGTTGGAGGAGTCGTTGCGGTATCAGCTGGGCAGGGAAGTCGTCCCGCCGCACCTCGGTACTCGGACAGGCTCCTGATCCGCGTGCACGAACCCGCCGTCGGGACTCAGCGCCGGGTAGGGCGTTCCTCGCTCCCGGTAGTGCCGGGCCACCCGTGGATAGGCCCACTCGAAGAGGATCCGCTCGAACTCGGTCTCGTCGAGGCGGGAGGCGTCGTACATGCCGGCAGCCTGCCTCTGACGGAAGGCCTCGAAGAGCAGGATCGCCGTGGCCACCGAGACGTTGAAGGAGTGGGCCATCCCCACCATGGGGATCACGACGTGTTCGTCGGCGAGAGCGAGCCCCTCCTCGCTGAGTCCCAGGAGCTCCGCACCCATCATGATGGCCGTGGGCTGGGTGTAGTCGACGGCGCGGAAGTCCGTAGCGTCGGGTCCGGGGTGGGCCGCCAGTACGCGGAATCCTAGGCCCTTCAAGGTCTCAACGGCGTCTCGGGTGGTGGCGTGCCGGACCACCTTGACCCACTTGGACGTGCCTGCGGACGTGTGTCCGTGGAGGTCCAACCCCTCCGTTGGCGGCACCGCGTGGGCCTCCAGCACGCCCACGGCATCGCAGTTGCGTAGGATGGCCGAGAGGTTGTGGCTCTTATGGACCTGCTCCATGAGCACCGTAAGGTCAGGCTGGCGCCGGCGCAGTGCCGAGGCGAGCTTGGAAAAGCGCTCGGGGTTCATCGATGGCAGGGGGTCCGGGGGGCGGGTGTGATGTCTTCGATTGCCCTCGTTGTCGGTTGCTCAATAGAATGGCGACTTGTCGTGGCCCTGACCATGGTCGGGACGGGTCGGGATCCACCGTTCAGATGAACCTCAGTCAGATCCACGGCCGCACCTGGGCTATCCTCATCGCTCGAGCCATTCTCGGCCTGATCTTCTTCATGGCCGGGCTGTGGAAGTTGTTCACGCTTGGCCCCGTTGGTCATGCTCGCCGCTGGTTCGTTGGGCCCTATGCGGACACGTTTCTGCCGATGTGGTCTCTGTGGGCGGTAGGGACTGTCGTTCCATTCGTGGAATTCGTTGAAGGCGCCTTGGATCGCATGTCCGTGGGTTATTGGCTCGCTTGGAGGAAGCCCTAGTGTCCCAATCTCGCTGGGTTGTCCCTTCAGTTCTGGGAGCGTGGCTTCTCGCCGCGACTGCGGTCGGTGCGGCCGGCCTTCTGGTCGACCTCGTACCACCGTGGCCGCAGGTCATTATGGTTGGGCTCACGCTTCTGAGTCTCGCCCTCCTATGGTCCGACGGACCTGTGCGTCGATGGGCAGCGCGAGTTGATGCGCGGCTATTCGTGGCCTTCCATATCACGCGATTTGTTGGCGTCTATTTCCTTGTCTTATATGGGCGAGGGCAGTTGCCGTACGAGTTCGCGGTGATCGGTGGCTGGGGTGACATCATCATCGCGACGTTGGCGGTTTTACTGATCGCGACAGGTCCGCCCGACGGACCGCGGCGCACGGCATACTTGGTGTGGAATGCAGCCGGTCTGGCGGATATTCTCTTCGTCGTAGCGACTGCTACCCGACTTGCTCTGGCGGATCCGACATCCTTGGCTCCCATGCTGCGCCTTCCACTCAGCCTATTGATCACGTTCGTTGTGCCAATCGTCATTGCTACGCATATCTGGCTCTTTCGTCGACTAGGGAAGAGTGATGACGGCCTGGTGAGCCGGAACCCTGGTGGGTAACAGATTCTGAGCCTGTGGATGTGCTCGGGGACGGCGGGAACGGTCCACGAGGGTGAGGGCGACCCGTACGTATACTCACAGTATAAAGATACGTACGCCTCTCCGAAGAGCAACTCAAGCTCGTGGGCCTATGAGCATCATGAGGGAGAGGAGGAAAATCATGAGGTTCACGCCCAGCACGAGCAGCGTCAGGATCCCTCCGATGAAGCCCCCGAATCGAGCTAGGCCGACCCACGCGGAAACTGCGAGGACGGCGCCGATGATCCCACCCCGTGGGTCGAAGACGGCAACGGGTATCGGCGCGAAGGCGAGGCATCCCACGACCGGGATATAGAGTATGACCAAATCCTGCCGATCTGTTCTGGGAGTCTGGTACGAGATCTCGTCCTCGCCACTCTCATCGTGAGCGAACGTCATCGAGAGGGCGAGCTCCAGGACCGCCTCACGCTCATCGGTCTGGGAATTCCAAAGCAGGTGGAGCAGCTTACCCCTCCACATGTGAACCACGGCCGTCGTCTCTTCTCCCAGTTCCCACCCGCGGGGAAAGGCTGTCGGTACCAGAGTGCCATCGTCCTGTACCAGCTTGTCAGCCTTCTCGAGGAGTACGGGATCGTGGTTCCACCTCGCTATTGATTCCTCTAGTCGCTTGTCGTCTATGGAGATACGCGGGATACCGTGGGCCTCGAGCAGGTCGTTTGCCTTCAGCAGCTTGGCGGCATTCCCCCAGATCAGATGCCCATCGATCCATGGGCTCGCAGTCTTGGTGTTACGTTGGACGATCACGGCTATTCGGTCTGGAGCCTTGGCAAAGGCCAGGATCCTCTCACCTTCCGTCGATGTGAGGTCAAAGAACTTGGAAGCTCCATCGCGACATCTGGCCTACGAGTCGGAGCCAACCTGCGTGAGCCGCGCTTGGTGGGGCGCATGCGGGGGCACTTCTCGGCATCAAGTTTGGAGTGCGACATGCACGGCGAATAACGGCCCTCTAAGCCGCGAGGGCGCTTCCCTTCACATCTGGATACAACGGGACCAAGAGTAGCCCTACGATAACGCGAACCCGATGATGCACCACCTAACACGCAGATATCAGGGATTTCCCCACTGGCGCAGAATCACGTTTTGGGCGCATAGTGGATCTGAGTCAATAGGCCGCTTTTCCCCGGCGGCGGAAGAGGACCCATGAAGCACGTCAAACTGAGGTGGTCCCGGTTTTTTGGACAGGTCGTTAAGGTGGATTCCAGAGCGGAAGAGGAGGCACCGAGATGGCCAGGAAGAGACGGCGGTTCACGGCGGAGTTCAAGGCACGGGTAGCGCTCGAGGCGCTGCGCGAGCGGGACAGCGTGCAGGCGATCGCGGCGCGGCACGAGCTTCATCCGAACCAGGTGACCACATGGAAGCGGCAGCTGCTCGAAGGGCTGCCGGAGGTGTTTGCCGGGGGCGCGGGCCGCAAGGCCGCCCTGGAGCACGAGGCGAAGATCCGGGACCTGCACGCCAAGATCGGGGAGCTCACGGTCGAGCGGGATTTTTTTCGGCGCGGGCTCAAGCGCTGAGCCGGGCGGAGCGGGGGCGGATGATCGAGCGGGACGGACCGCTGAGTCTTTCGAGGCAGTGCGCGCTGCTGGGCGTGAGCCGGTCGTCGCAGTACTACCGGCCGAAGGGGGAGAGCGCCGAGGACCTGGCGCTCATGCGGCGCATGGACGGGCTCCACATGGCGTATCCGTTCTACGGGAGCCGGCAGCTGATGCGGCATCTGCGCCGCGAGGGCGTTGCCGCGGGCCGGCACCGGATCCGGCGGCTCATGCGCCTGATGGGGATGGAGGCGACCTACCGGCGGCCGCGCACGAGCGTGGCGAGTCCGGAGCACCGGGTCTTCCCCTATCTGCTGCGGGGCCTCACGATCTCGCGGGCGGACCACGTGTGGTGCGCGGACATCACCTATGTCCCGGTGACGCAAGGGTTTTTCTACCTGGTGGCCGTGATGGACTGGGCGACCCGGCACGTGCTCGCCTGGCGGCTGTCGAACACGATGGACGCGTCGTTCTGCGTCCAGGCGCTGGACGACGCGCTGGGCTGGAGGGCTCCGGAGATCCTCAATACGGATCAGGGCTCCCAGTTCACCAGCGAGACGTTCGCCGACCGGGTGCTGGGTGCGGGCGTGCGCTTCTCGATGGACGGCCGGGGCCGCTTCCTCGACAACATCTTCATCGAGCGGCTGTGGCGGTCGCTGAAGTACGAGGCGGTGTACCTCTACGAGCTCCGGGACGGGCCCGACGCCCAACGCATCATCGGCTCGTGGATCGACTTCTACAACGAAGCGCGCCCGCACTCGTCGCTGGGCGGACGGACGCCGGGCGAGGCCTATCGCGAAGGCGCGGAGGTGTGGTGAGGACGATCCGGCGCGACGCCACCCAACCGGCGCAACGACGCCTGCGATCGTCGCGGGATCTACGCGCGGCCCTTCCCTCCGTCTTCCCATCGGGAACCAGTCCCGACGGGAAGACGGAGGTTATATTCAAACCGGGCTCGAAGGAGAACACCCGGCCTCAAGCGGGACCCCGAGGGCTTTGGAGACCATCGGAATCCACCTTAAGATCGCCCTCGGACTGTCCAACGAAGTAGGACCACCTCAAAACCCGCACAGCCGAGCGATACGATACCTCCACCCTGTCCTAGCAACGCTCCTACTCACAGGTGGCAGGGCCAGCGAAGTGTTCGGACTCGATATCGACCTCGACAAGGGACTCCTCAGTTTTCGCCCGAACCCATGGCGGCGCCTCAAGCGTAAACGCCACCAGCGCACCGTACCGATCTGGCCCCAACTTCGGGACACGTTGACCGGCTACGTTGATGCCTATGACAGGCTGGCCGGAGACCTTCTGTTTCCGTCACACGGAGGAGGCATGATAAAGGACCTACGTGGCAGCTTGAAGGCCGCCTTTGCGTTGGCTGAGATCGACAAGCACACGACCCTCCATAGCCTCCGTCACACGTACGCGGCAGCCCGTCTACAGACGACAGATGGAGGAGCGCCGTGAGCGTATACACGGTCATGCGTGAACTCGGCCACGCTACCATTTCTCTGATCGAGAAGACCTATGGGCACCTACCGGATGTACGACACCGTCGTCCAGTGGTAGAGTACTTGGAAACGAAAGTGCTAGAGTTTGGGCGCACCGCCTAGACGCATGGGACTATTTCGCTACCCATACGTCACCCAGATCGTTACCGAAATTAGTAATTAGAATGAGATAAACATATATAAGATGATGCGAAACATTGAATTGCCGGGGTGGCGAAATGGTAGACGCAGGGGACTTAAAATCCCCTGGGAGCAATCCCATGTGGGTTCGAGTCCCACCCCCGGCACTTGGCCTTGCAGCGGTTTTCCACATTACGCGTCACTGGGTTTGGACAATTCCTGGACAAGAAAAAGGCCCTGACCAGGTGAGTCGGGCGCTCCGCTCCGGGGGGTGCCTTCGCGAACGATCAGTCCCTACGGGGTAGGGTCACACATCCGCCCCGTCCCAATCCTCGCATGGGCGAACGGTGAGAGCACACCACGGGTGCTTAGGCGCCCGCCCCCCATGCTGCGGATGAGGAGCCTCCGCGTAGCGGCCGAGCAGTTGCCTAGGGTAAAACTACACCGAATAGCTCGGCCAATTCGACGTTCGAAAGACAGCCATGACAACCAACGCGCGGGCCCCACGATCAAGAAGCGTTGCTTCGCACGCCTGTCGTGCCGTTCAGGCGCCCTGAATCGCCCCGGGTTTGCCGGAGACTCCATCAGTTGAGAGGATGGGGTCATGAAGAGAGTAACGAAGTACTCCCCCGAGACACGGGAGAGGGCAGTCCGGCTGGTGTTCACGCAGGAGTCGGACCACGCGTCACAGTGGGCGGCGATCTGCTTGATCGCAGAGAAGGTCGGGTGCACGGCGGAGACCCTGCGGAAGTGGGTACGGCGTGCAGAGCGTGATTCAGGGAGACGGTCAGGGCTGACGACGGACGAGCGTCAACGGCTCAAAGATCAGGAGCGGGAGATCCGCGAGCTGAAGCGAGCGAATGAGATTCTACGCAAGGCGTCCGCGTATTTCGCGCAGGCGGAACTCGACCGCCGACCCCGCTGATGGTGGCGTTCATCGACGATAACCGGTCCGAGTACGGAGTCGAGCCGATCTGCCATGTGCTGCCGATCGCTCCGTCAACATACTACACGCACAAGGCGCTCGAGGCCGAGCCGACGAGGCGCTCGGCACGGGCTCAGCGGGATGAGGGCTTGAAGGCTGAGATACGGCGGGTGTGGATGCAGAACTTCCAGGTCTACGGGGCCAAGAAGGTCTGGAAGCAGCTCAACCGAGAGGGCACTCGGGTGGCCCGATGCACGGTAGCTCGCCTGATGCGCGAGATGGGCCTGCGCGGAGCAGTGAGGGGTCGAACCTTCAAAGTCACGACCTACGCCGTCGAGGGTATGGAGCGGCCCCTGGACCTGGTGGATCGTGACTTCTCGGCGTCTCGTCCCAACGAGCTGTGGGTGTCGGATCTGACCTACGTCCGGACAGGACACACATTCGTCTACGTGGCGCTCGTCATGGATGCATTCGCGCGCCGCATCGTGGGTTGGCAGATCTCGAACTCCCTGAGGAGTGACCTGGCACTCGACGCGCTCGAGCAGGCCATCACGGAGCGTTGGGGTGAAGACGGCGAGCGCCTCGTGCATCACTCCGACCGCGGCGGGCAATATCTGTCTATTCGCTACACCGAGCGCTTGGCGCTGGCCGGCATCGAACCATCTGTCGGCAGTCGCGGCGACTCCTACGACAATGCCCTGGCCGAGACCATCATCGGGCTCTACAAGACCGAGCTCATCTACCCCCGGGGACCGTGGTCCAAGATCGAAGACGTCGAGCTCGCCACCCTCGAGTGGGTGTGGTGGTTCAACAACCACCGCCTCTTCGAGCCCCTCGGCCACGTCCCCCCAGCCGAGTACGAAGAGCAGTATCGTTCACGCCAGACAGCTCAACCTGAGCCCCTGGCACTCAAGTCAAACAGTCTCCGATGATCCCGGGACGATTCAGACAGCCCCGGTTACATGGTCGTCGTTGAGCTCCACGGTGGCATCTGTGAGAGAGCCAGTAGGTCTTTTCGAAGGAGGAGGGCCTCCTTGCGGATCATCCCGTCACGGGCGCCGAAGGACGAAGTCCCCTTCGTGGTGACGTTCACCGGCCAGGGGTTCCGCGTCCTCCCCCTGGGGTGCGGGCAGCACCGCTCCTTCATCTGCCGGGCGATTCCTTCTTGCTGTTGCCGACGCGGGCGTACGATTTCGACGAAGGAAGGGCTTCAGACCTTCCTTCAAGAAGAGTATGCCTGGCGGTAGACAAGACATGTCCAACATCCAAGAGCATCCGTACAATGAGTGATCTGACCATAGTCGTGACCCGCGCGCTTCCTGAGCCGGGCCCTCAGCTGTTAGCTGAATCTCGGGCCCGCGTGAACGTTCTCCAGCAGAACGAAGAGCAGGGGGTTGACCGGGACTGTCTCCTCGACGCGACCCGGGACGGTGACGTCTTGCTCTCGCTGCTGACGGAGACTGTGGACCGCGAGGTCCTCGAAGCCAATCCCGCCCTGCGTGGTGTGGCCAACATGGCCGTCGGCTACAATAACATCGATGTCGACGGAGCGACGGAGCTGGGGATTCCGGTCTCCAACACTCCGGGCGTCCTCACTGACACAACCGCTGATTTTGCATGGGCAATGATCTTGGGTGTGGCCCGACATATCCCTCAGGCCCACGCGTACATGGTGGCTGACCGGTACAAGTTGTGGGGGCCCGGGTTGTTTCTTGGGGGCGACGTCAGCCCAGGTGGGAGCGGCCGTAGGAAGGTCCTTGGAATCGTCGGCTATGGTCGGATCGGCAGGGGAGTCGCTAAGCGGTCCACCGGCTTCGACATGGAGGTCCTCGTGTATGATCCGATCTGGGTTGCGGGTCCTGAGGACCAGGTGGAGAGCACGGACTTGATGACGCTACTCGAGAGGTCGGACTTCGTTTCGCTTCACCCCCCGCTGACCCCAGACACGCATCACTTGATCGGCGAGCAAGAGTTGCGGGCTATGAAGCCCAAAGCCTATCTCATCAACAGCGCCCGTGGGCCAATCGTTGATGAGGGAGCCCTAGTGAAGGCCCTACGTGGGGAGTGGATCGCCGGCGCGGCGCTTGACGTCTATGAGAACGAACCAGCGATGGCCGCCGGACTTGCCGAGCTTCCCAACGCTGTCCTCTTTCCCCACATCGCAAGCGCAAGCCGAGACACACGAGCCCGCATGGCCCAGATGGCGGTCGAGAACAGCGTGGCCCACCTGGAGCGGCGACTGGCACCCCACTGCGTCAACCCCGAGGTGTATCAAACGGCGGCCTACGCACGTCGCATGGAGAACTGAGGACAGGCGGTATTCGCGACAGAAGGACATCTCCTGAGGAGTGAACCTCCGATGGTCTCCCGTGACATGAAGGCGCAGGCCGTCGCATGCCTTCGAGCTGCGATCGAAGCAGTAGAGCCGTCTGCCCTGGTGGCAGAAGCCCTTCGTGGATCTGAGGAGTCATGGTCCCGTGTGCTCGCGTCTGCGCCGGTCCACGTGCTTGCCGTCGGGAAGGCGGCACCGGCCATGGTGAGGGGGGCGGTTTCCCAGATCGGGGCCGTAGTCGCCGGGGGCATGATCGTAGCGCCAAGGGGCTATCCAGTCGACGATATCGATGGACTGGAGACGTTGTTGGCCGAACACCCCGTTCCTGGCCGTGGGTCGCTAGACGCGGGGAGGAGGGTTGCGGTCTTTGCCTCCGGTCTTCCTCGAGGAGACCACTTGCTGTGCTTGATCTCCGGCGGCGGCTCATCCTTGCTCGCGCTACCTGCGGGGGGGCTATCCTTGGACGACTTGAGTGAGACGACACGTCTCCTTCTTGAGGCAGGCGCGACGATCGGGGAGCTCAACACGGTGCGGAAGCACCTCGACGGGCTCAAGGGAGGACGCCTGGCCAGGCTCCTGCAAGGCGTGGACGTTCGAGCGCTCGTTTTGTCAGACGTGGTGGGCGATCCACTAGACGTGATCGCATCGGGTCCCTTGGCGCCGGACTCCACGACCTACGCCGAAGCGGTCAGGGTGCTGGAGGCGAAACGGGTGTTCGATGCAGTACCTCAGGTCGTGAAGGAGCATCTCCGGGCTGGCCAGAGAGGTGCCCTAGAGGAAACTCCGTCCCGAGGACATCCCTGCTTCGCGAAGGTGGAGACATCCATCGTTGGCAACGCTGCCCTAGCCGCCCGTGCGGCGGCGGCGGCGGCAGAGCGATTGGGATACGCGTCCCACGTCCTCACGACGGAACTCGTGGGTGAGGCCCGTCGTGTCGGGGGGGAGCTCGCCACCACGGCTATCCAGATTCAGGACGTCGGCAGCCCCGTCGCTCCACCTGTGTGCCTCGTGGCGGCGGGCGAGACGACGGTGACAGTTGTCGGGGACGGCCGCGGAGGCCGCAATCACGAGTTGGCTCTCGGCGCAGCCATGGCATTGGGTGATCGGCAAGGGATCGTGGTAGGATCAGTTGGGACCGACGGAATCGACGGTAGTTCCAGCGCTGCCGGGGCCGTCGCTGGCCCCGACTCGCTCGACCGTGCTGATGCGCTCGGCCTCGATCCGAAAGCTGTTCTTGCAGACAACGACACTCACCACTTCTTCGATGCCCTAGGCGACGCGGTGATCACCGGCGCCACCGGAACCAATGTGGGCGACGTTCAGGTCGTGCTGGTCGCCGACAGCGGAGCGTTGTCGGGATAATCCTGCGTGGGGAGACTCGACGGAACCACCTCCGATCCCAGAGTCCTGACGTTTGCTGGCCCCTGTGCGTGGAGCCGTTTTCTTGTTTCCTGGAATTCCACTCAAATCGATCTGCCGCCCGGCGAATGTCAGAGAATCTGGTTCAACAAAACACCGGGGAGTATCCGCCATGGGTTGATCCAACATCACACCGAATTCCGAGCGCCTGGGCGGTCCGGTTGACTTTCTTGAGACCTGAGCAGACACACGAACCCAGGTAGGAAGGCGACCGCAGCTCAATCCGGGCGCCCCGACTGATGTAACTGGGTGTCACATTTATCGTTACAGGAAACACCTCCACGAGATTCTCGGGAGGGATCTCTATGTTTGTCTCTATGTTCCGGGCGAGAGATTCCTGGTGTTTGGACCCTACCCGGGCGCCAATCCGTCTGTCGTCACCCCGCATCCGGCGGGAAGACAACCCCTCGCTGGTTTGCGAAGCTCGTCATTCATCCCCATCGTCCGAGACAACCACCGTTGAAGGAGGCTAAAGAGATGGCTAAGTACGCGACACTCTACAATTTCACGGACCAGGGCATCCGGGCCGTGAAGGAATCTCCGAGCCGGCTCAAGGCTGCGATCGAAGCTGCGGAGGGAGTCGGAATGAAAATGCTCAGCGTTTACTACACCGCGGGGCCCGACGACCTGGTCGTGATCTCCGAGGCCGACGACGAGAAGGCCGCGACCGCATTCGCGCTGGCTACCGGTGCCCAGGGGAACGTGAGGAGCACCACCATGCGTGCCTGGGACCCGGACGAGTTCGAGGAGATCGTAGCGTTGATGCCGTAACGCGAGGCGCTGGCCCGGGTCACCGATGACCCGGCCGATCCCCCGGCTGCGCGTCTACGTGAAGGGTGTGGGGATCGTCGGCAAGGCCATGTCCTGGACGGTGAGCGGGTAGCAGAGGCGACCCTTGCGGGTCGGGAACTCGCCCTTGAAGTCGGCGCTCCAGCTTGCGTTGGGCGTCAGGGCAGATGTGTCGGGCCGTCCGGGGTGCCATCGTCGGGTACGCCACCTGAGTCAAGAGACATGGGTAACAGATCGCCGTCCTTTGTGGGTGCCTCCAGTTCTTCTTTTCACTCGTCCGAGGGAGTCGAAGATGAGGCCCTTGGGTTCGACGAAGCGACCTAACCTATGCAACTTGGGGGATGGCGAGCTAGGTCAGGCGGCTGCGGCTGGCTCCGGCATGCGTCCACTCCGTTTCGGTGACGCGAGGCTCTTCCATACTGAGGTCGCCGCCGGCAACCGCCTTGCCCGCCTTGCGCCAGGCTGCGGTCCCACCTTTGACACTCGCCACCTGCCCGATGCCCATCTGCACCAGGAACTGCGCGGCCCGGAGTGAACGCACCCCGCCTTGGCATATGGTGATCACGAGGCGTTCCCGTGGCACCTCGTCCAGCCGTGAGGCCAGGTCTGCCTGGGGAATGTTAATCGCGTCGGGCGCGTGTCCGTGTTGGTACTCCTCTGGTTCGCGCACGTCCAAGACGAGCGCTTCTGGCGGACGAGTTTCCAATACATCGATATTGATCTCGTTGACCGCAGGGTGGGTAGCCAACATGGCCCACGGCACGTCGGCTACACCCCGGTTGGTCGCCTCAATAGCAGTCATGTTCAGAGGCCTGGCGGGTACGGTGTCCAGGAGGGTTGCAACAAAGGCATCGCGATTCAGACGGGCCAATGGGTTGTACAGCCGCTCAAAGCCGATGGTGGTGTTGGGTCGGCCACACATCCCTCTGCCACATGGTCCCTCAAAGTGACCGGGGAAGACCGCCACCCAGTCAGGCAGCTCGAGCAAGCGAATCACGCTGTCATACTGAGCAGTGGCATCACCGCCCCCAAAGTCGGGCCGGCCGACGTCACCGACAAGCAGCGAATCACCCGTCAGCACCATCGAGGGCTCCGGGCTGCGGGGCGGGTTGATGATCAGGACCGAGATCAGCTCCTGGCGATGCCCGGGCGTGTGCATCACGCGTAAACGCAGCTGCCCCATCACCAGCTCTTCTCCGTCCTTGAGTGGCCGAAACGGATAGACGACCTGAGCCGACTCGTGCAGGCACAACTCGGCCCCATGGTCGGCCCGAAGCTTGCGCGCTCCCGACACGTGGTCCGCGTGCACATGCGTATCGATCACGTAGCGCAACTGAAAGTTGCGCTCGCGCAACAGTTCTTCGTACTGCTGCGTCTCGATTGACGAATCGACGATCGCCGCCTCATGCGACTGTCGAGACGCTACCAGATAGGACGCGCAACCACACCGTTCATCGAGGCTCTGCTTAAAATACATTGCTCTATCTCCTAGCTTGAAACGCTAGCTATCGAGAAGGCGTCCGTCGCCAAAAGCTTCTGAGGTGGGCTAAAAACTGCAAACCTGGCCGTTTCAATCGGGCTATGATCAATGGATAGGAACTCTAAAGGCATTCTGGGGCCGGAAGACAAGGTAGGGCGCGATGTGGTGGACGAGCCAGGAGGAGGTCGGGCGGTGGGCTGGCCGTCCGCGCGGCGACATACTCGTCGGCAGCACTCCCGCCAAGCGCGACGCCCGCGGCATAGTCGCGCTACTGGACGAAGGATATCACGCGGACGCTTCGGTCTACTTCCAACCCGCCGAGTCAGAGAAGGGCCTCGAGGACATCAAGGCGATTACTTCCGGCGTGTTGAGGTTTCGGATCATCGTGAAGGGCGAGTCCCCCGACACTCCGGAGCCGGGACAAACCGCGTTCACCCACCTGGTGGTCAACGCAGTCGACAAGGCTGGTGTGATGGTGAGTGCGCTCCGCGAACTCGACGAGGACAGAGCGGGAAGGGTCTTTCATTCTGCCCTCGATGCTGCAATATCCCTTCGGTCGGTATGGGTCCCTTGGCTGGAGATCTCACGCAGGCCGGCGGGCATGACGAGTGGGTAGAGGTCGAGGACTACATCCGTGCGATCAAAATCTGCGCCGAGATCATTGTCGACTGGAGCAACTGACCGGTTCTTGCGGCCGATCCGTCGATCGGTCGAGATAACGATCGTAACCCTCTTTGCCGTGCTGACGATCGCCGTGTTCGCACAGGTCGTCTCACGGTACGTGTTCAACCAACCGCCCACCTGGACCGAAGAACTCGCCCGCTTCTGCCAGGTGTGGATAATCCTTCTCACCTCCTCCATCTGTTTGCGTAAAGGCAGCCACCTGGCCGTCGACTATCTGGGGCCGGCACTGGCCTCACGAGTGCGAAGAGCGGTTGCCGTGATCACAGGTGGTCTGATCGCGATCTACTCGGCGGTGGTGGTGATCTGGGGCGTGCGGCTCATGATGATCGGGTGGGTGCAGACGTCTCCCGCCATGCAGCTGAACATGGGGTTGGTGTACCTGGTGTTTCCCGTCGCCGGCGGGCTGATGTTGCTGGAATCGATCCTGGTGACGCTGCAACACGCTCGGCCCTTGGAGGGATCGTGATCCTGCTGGTGTTGATCATGCTCGTGCTGATCATCATCGGCATGCCAGTGGCGTTCGCGCTCGGTGTGGGCGCCCTGGGTGCCCTCCTGGCAGACCCGAGTCTTCCGATCATTCTGGTACCGCAGCGCATGTTCACCGCACTCGATTCGTGGCCGATCATGGCGGTGCCGTTGTTCATGCTGGCCGGGGGATTGATGGACAAGGGAGGCATGTCGCGGCGGATCGTGGAGTTTGCTTCCGCCTGTTTCTGCTTCGTGCGGGGGAGCCTCGGGATGGTGACGGTGATGGCCAGCATGGTGTTCGCGGGCATTTCCGGATCGTCGACCGCGGACACGGCGGCCGTGGGCTCGATAATGCTGCCGGCGATGCGGAGCAGGGGTTACGACATGCGCTTCGCCGCCGCACTGCAGGCGGCCGCGGGAGCGATCGGCCCGGTCATACCGCCGAGTATCCTGATGATCGTGATCGGATACGTGACCGGAACGTCCGTAGCCCAATTGTTCCTGGCGGGTGTCGTGCCGGGGGTGCTGATCGGCCTCGGCCTCATGGTGGTCGCCTATCGGCAAGCACTCAAGGAGGGGCCGGACTTCGATGCACCGGTGCCGTTCGATGTGCGCAAGGCCCTGGCCACCGGAGTGAAGGCGCTCCCGGCGCTGGGACTGCCGGTGCTGATCGTGTTCGGGATTCTGGGAGGAGTGTTCACCGCGACCGAAGCCGCTGCCGCGGCGGTCGTATATGGTCTCGCGGTTGGGCTCTTCCTCTATCGCGAGATTGGCTGGCGAGATCTCCCGTCCATCGCCCTCGAGGCGGCCGAGAGATCGTGCGTGGTGCTGTTCATCGCGGCGACGGCGATGCTGTTTGCCTGGCTAGTGGCGGCGAACCAGGTGCCGCGGGCGTTGGGGGCTCTGTTACAGGCCCACATCAGTGATCGCATCTTGTTCTTGATGTTCCTGAATCTGGTATTGCTCTTGTTGGGGATGTTCCTCGAAAGCTTCTCAGCGGTGATCGTGTTTGTGCCGATCTTGTTTCCGTTGGCCCTCGATTTCGGGATCGATCCGCTTCACTTCGGGATTCTGGCCACGGTGAATCTGTCCATCGGATACATCACTCCGCCGTACGGAGCCACGTTGTTCGTTGCCTGTGGCATTGCAGAGCAGAGCGTGCGAGCCGTGAGTGCGCAGGTGGTGCCGATTTTGATCGCTATGCTCCTGGTGCTCGTCGTCGTGACCTACTGGCCCGACACGGTGCTGTGGCTACCGCGCCTGGCCGCCCAGTGAGCCGTCGGATTGTAGTCGCGGCTGTCTCCCTGCTGACCGCAGGATGCGGCTCAGGAGAGTGTGTCACCATCCTGAAAGCTGCACTCTCCCAGAACCCGTCTGAGCCGCAGGTGCGTGCGGTCGAGCTCTTTGCGGAGATGGTCTCCGAAGGCACCGAAGGGCGCATTCGCGTCCAGGTCTACCCCAACAACCAGTTGGGCAATCAGCGGGATGTGGTCGAAGGATTGCAGATGGGCAGTGTCGAGCTGGCCAACATCGCGAGCGTGATGGCCAGCTTCGTCCCCGAGACCAACCTCTTCGAGCTGCCGTTCCTGTTCGACGGGCCGGAGCACTTCGACGCGGTGGTGGACTCGTCGATAGGGCAAAGCCTCGCGCCTGCGTTCGAGCGCCGCGGGTTGCACCTGTTGGGTTACTTCGACTCGGGCGAACGTCACATCATGACCACCGAGCGCCCGGTCGAGCGCCTGGAGGATTTAAGCGGGCTCAAGATTCGCGCGATGGAAAACCGGTTGCACCTGGCCACCTTAAAGGCGTTCGGTGCGAACCCACTGCCGATGGCGTACGGCGAGCTGTACACGGCGTTGGAACAGGGGGTCATCGACGGCGCGGAGGCGGCAGACCCCAACTACTTTGCGAAACGGTTCTACGAGCCGGCCCCTTTTTGGGCGCGAGTCGGTTGGATCAGACTGATCGAATACGTGGTGATGAGTCGGTCGTTCTATGACGACCTTTCCGCGGAAGACCGTGCGGTGATAGACCGGGCGGCCCGGGCAATGATCCTGCAGCAGAGGGCCTGGTATCGCGCTGAGGCCGATTCGGCCCTCGAGCGGTTGCGGGAGGCGGGCGTGAGGATCAGCAGTCCTGACAGGGAGCCCTTTCGGGCCGCGGCGCGGAGTGTCTATGAAGAGTGGGCCGATCGAGTGGGTGGGATGGAAAGGATCGAAGCGATCCTGGGCCGGGGTGAATCGGAGCCGGTGAGATGACGAGAGACCACTAGAGGATTCAATAATGGAATACAGACTTCTCGGCCGAACTGGCGTGAAGGTGTCGGCGGTTGCCCTGGGTACGGCAAACTTCGCCTACCCGACCCCCGAGGACGAAGCGAAGCAGATCCTGGAGCGTGCGGTCGACAACGGCATAAACCTGGTCGACACCGGTGACAGCTACGCAGAGGGGGAGGCCGAACGGATCATCGGTAGGGCTCTGAAAGGCAGCGGGCTGCGCAGACAAGTGCTGCTTACCACGAAGGTGTTTCCACCGACTGGACCCGGGCCTAACGACCGTGGCAATTCGAGGCTGCACATTGTGCAGGCCTGCGAGGACTCCCTGGATCGGCTGCAGACGGACTACATCGACTTCTACTTCATCCACCGATTCGATCCTGATACCCATCAAGAGGAGACGCTGGCTGCCCTCGACGATCTGGTTCGTTCCGGCAAGGTCCGCTACGTGGCCTGCTCCACACACCCCGCCTGGCGGGTGATGGAGGCTCTGGCCATCAGCGATCGCCGGGGGTACGTGCGGTACTGTTGCGAACAGCCTCCCTACAACCTGCTGGACAGGCGCATCGAGAACGAGCTGGTACCGCTCTGCCTCGAGCACGGACTGGGCCTCATGACATGGTCTCCCATCGCCCAAGGTGTGCTCACGGGCCGCTACGCGAGTGGCATGGCTTTTCCGGAGGGGTCAAGGGCAGCTTTCAGAGGTGGGATCTATGCGGAACGGATCAACGAACCCGGGATCGATGTGGGCAACCGGTTCGTGGCTCTCGCGAAGGAGACGGGAATTCAGCCGGTCCAGCTCGCTGTTCTCTGGGTGAAGGATCAGCCGGGCATCACGGCGCCGATCATCGGTCCCCGTACACTCAGCCACCTCGACGATCTCCTGCCCGTGGGCGATATGCGGTTGAGCGACGACGTGCGACGGGCATGCGACGAGCTGGTTCCACCGGGCGGCATGGTGGCGAATTTCCACAATTCAGCGGGTTGGGGAGCGAAGAGTCGGACGCTTGGGGTGGCGGACAGGGAGTAGGCAGGATCGAGCGTTCGGAGTTCAACGATTCACTTTGCCTCCCTCGGGCTCCGACCTATCTTGCCCTCGTGCCCCTGCAGGGGCCCCCGGATCTCCTGTCCGCGTAAGAGGAGAGCATGAGCGACGTCACGCTCAAGGTAAACGGCGAAGAGCATACGATCGACGTCGATCCCTCGACAGCTCTGCTCTATGTCCTCCGAAACGACCTCGGGCTCAGGGGTCCACGATTCGGCTGTGGGCTCGGGCAGTGCGGGGCGTGCACGGTGCTCGTGGACGGCGCGGCAATCCGCTCGTGTGTCACGCCCACCTCCGGCGTCGACGGTGAGATCACCACGCTCGAAGGACTCTCGGCGGACGGTGAGCTCGACCCCGTGCAACAGGCCTGGATCGACGAGCAGGTACCCCAGTGCGGCTACTGCCAGAACGGACAGATCATGACAGCCAAGGCGCTGCTCGATCGCAATCCGAACCAGACCGATGCGGAGCTCCGGCAGGGAATGAACGGAGTCATCTGCCGCTGCATGACGTACTACCGGATCCAGGCGGCCGTCAGGCGTGCCGCGGAAAGGATGGCGGGCGATCGGTCGGAATCGGTCGATGCAGGGAGGGAGGTGAACCTGTGATGCGCTCCACAGAGATTCCGAAGGCAATCGAAGACGCTCTGGAAACGTGCAACGGGACCCCCTCTCGGCGGGACTTTCTCAAGAGCTCGGGGGTCTTCGTCCTGAGCCTCAGCGGCGCAGGGGTGGCGAACACCGGTGGGTCCGCCTCGGGAGCGGGGTCGCAGGCACCGGTGACCCAGCCCGCCGCTCCGTATCCCGACCCCGACTTCCGCCTCCTCGACTCATGGCTGGCCGTCCACGAGGACGATACGGCGACCTTCTACGTCGGGAAGACGGACGGGGGCCAGGGCACTGGAACCGCCTTCCGCCAGATGATGTGCGACGAGCTGGACATCGCCTTCGAGAAGGCCACGCTAGTCATGGGCCGAACCGACATGACGGTCGATCAGGGCGGGACGGGTGGGTCGGATGCGATCGAACGCGACGCCTGGGCCGCGCGCCGAGTGGCCGCAGAGGCCCGCCGGGTCCTGCTGGAGATGGCGTCCGAGCGGTTCGGCGTGCCCGTGGACGGGCTCGCCGTCAGCGAAGGAGTGATCTCGATTCAGCGCGATCCGTCCAGGAAGGTCACGTACGGAGAGTTGGTTGGCGGAAGACGCTTCAACGTGACGCTGACGGGGGCGAACATCAACGCGACCACGGGTGTGGCAGGCGTCAAGCCGGTGCAGGACTTAAAGATCGTCGGTCAGCCGCTTCCTCGGTACGGATATCCCCGCGAAGGTCGATGGATCGCTTGAGTGGGCCGTGGACGTCAGGCTTCCGGACATGGTCCATGCGCGCAACGTCAGGCCGCCGGTAGCGGGCGCAAGGCTGATCGGCATCGACGAGTTGTCGATCCGGAACGTCCCGGGGTTCATCCGAGTCGTGAGCAGGGGAAACTACGTCGCGGTCGTCTGTGAACGTGAAGAACAGGCCATCGAAGCGGCGCGTCTGCTCCAGGTGGAGTGGGAGAAGCCAGCGACCGCGCCTTTCCCGTCGTCCGAGGAACTCTTCGGGTACCTGCGTAGGGTGACCCCGATGTCCCTCACCCGAACCACGGGCTCGGGCACCGTTCCCTTGGCCCAGGAAGAGGGCAACCCCGCCGATGCGTTGGCGACGGCGGCGACGGTCGTCGAAGCGGAGTACGACTTCCCGTTCCAGGGACACACGGCGATCGGTCCGGCCCACGGCCTGGCCGATCCGTCGGACGGACAGATGACGATCTACTCCAACGACATGAAGCCGTACAGCCTGAGGACGGGTGTCGCCGAATTCCTCGGTATGCCGCGGGAGCAGGTGCGGGTCATCTGGATGGACGGTCCCCAGCTGTACGGCCGCACGGCCGCCGACGACGCGGGTTTCGAGGCGGCGTTCCTGGCCAAAGAGATCGGTCGTCCCGTCCGCGTCCAATGGATGAGGCACGAGGAGACGGCCTGGGATACCAAGGGCCCCGCGTTCGCCTTCACGTTGCGCGGGGGATTGGACGGCGAGGGCAATCTCGTCGCGTTGGACTATCGGGCCCGGGTCGCCGACTACGCCCACGTCGGGTACAACCAGCCCGATACGGTGCTGATCGCCCAGCTCATGGGGATCAGGCCTTCCCGGCCGCGCCGGCCCGCCGGCGGAAATGTATTCGATCCCGAACCGGCGTCAGGAGACCCTCGTGGTGCGCTTCCCCCTAGCCTTCGAGACCCCGCTCCGCACCGGCAACCTGAGGGACCCCAACGGTCCGCAGACCACCTTCGCCGGCGAATCCTTCATCGACGAGATGGCCACGGCGGCGAACGCCGACCCGGTCGAGTTCCGTCTAAGGCTCCTTCGCGGCAGCACGCAAGACAACGAGACGTTCATGCGGGCCCGTTCAATCGCCGTGGTCGAGGCGGCGGCCGAGGCCTACGGTTGGGATACCCGACCGTCACCGAAATCGGCGGGCAGCGGCCGCATTCTCACCGGGCGGGGCGTCGCTTACGCCTACCGTGGCCGGACGGCTGTCGCGGAGATCGCCGAAGTGGAAGTGGATCGCGAGACTGGGCGCGTTTGGGTCAAGCGGATGGTGTGCGGTCACGACTGCGGGCTGGTGATCAACCCCGACGGGCTGAGGAGCACCATCCAGGGTAACCTGCTCCACGGACTCAGCCGCGCACTCTACGAGGAAGTCCAATTCGACACCGAGAAGGTGAAGAGCGTGGACTGGCTCACCCATCCGACGCTCAGGCACGAGGACGCGCCGGAGAGAATCGACATCGTCTTCGTGAACGGCGATCCAGAACCCGACCGCCCTGATCTGCCTCCCTACGGAGCCGGTGAACCTTCCATCCGGCCCGTCGCCGCGGCAGTCGCGAACGCGATCTACGACGCGACCGGCGTTCGCATCCGTCGCGCTCCCTTCCGAGCCGAGCGCGTACGCACCGCCCTCGAGGCTGCCGGCGCTTAGATGTGGGCGAGGGGCCCGGGATGGGCCGACCTGAAATCCAAAGAGATCAAGCAGCTCATTTCCTTCACGGACTTTCCAGTCCTCAGTGCCTCTTCAGGTGGAGGGAAAATCATCTACGAACAGGCTGGATACCTTCACGGCACCGGCTCCGATCTGGCGTAGCGGCCCTCTAGGGCTGCGTTCAGGCGGGTGCTGGACTAAGACACGGGCGCACTCGGGGATCAGACCGAGGTCAACATCCGAGAGCAGGCCGGGAGGCGCAAGCAGACGCTCCGCCGCGCCGATCGGAAGGCCGTCACCCAAAGAGCGGGTCGCGTTCCTCCCTTACTCCCTTTACTCCCTCACTCGGACGTACTTCTGGAGCTTCCGAGGGCGAGGCTCTCCGCCGTACATGTTCCCCTGGCGATCCACCGCGACGAACTCCGCTCCGTTTCCCGCGGTCTCACGCGGGTCTCCCCACGGGTAAATGATGAAGTCCGTCACCCAACCGGTCTCGGCGTCTCCGATCCGGATCCCCATCTCCCAGCCCGGATTCTGCACGTTATCCGACTCCGAGTCGGCCACGAAGATCTGGCCGTTCTCATCGAAGGAGATACCGCTGGGCCGTCCGAACTGGGTCCAGGTGGCCAGGTGCGTCCCTTCCTGGTCAAAGATCTGGATTCGGTTGTTGCTCCGATCCCCCACGAAGATCCGCCCTCTGGAGTCCATGTCGATGGCGTGCAGCGCACGGAACTCGCCCGGCCCGTACCCCGTCTGCCCCCAGGTCATGATGAACTGTCCATCGCTGGCGTACGTCACGACACGGTTGTTTCCATTGTTGTTGTGGCCGTCAGCGATGAACGTGGTGCCATTGTCGGCCACGACAACGTCGCTCGGCGAATTGAAGGCATAAGGGCCGCTGCCAGCGACCCCCGGGGTGCCGAGGGTCAACAGCACGTCGCCCTGTGGGCTGAACTTGATGACCTGGTGTCCCCGGTGATCGCCGTCCGGGATGTTGGCCGAGCTCACGGCATCGGTCACCCACACGTTGCCGTCTGGGTCGATATCGATCCCGTGAGGCCAAATGAACATCCCTCCGCCGAAGCTCTCCACCACGTTGCCGTCGACGTCGAACTTGAGCACCGGGTCCAGGTCGGAGTCCACGCACTCGTTTCCGAATCGACCGGGCCCGGCCGCATCGCAGCGGATTACCGCCCAGAGGTGCTCTCCATCGGGGTCGATCGTGACCTTACCCACCGCCCCCATCTGCCGCCCACCCGGTAGCTTCGCCCAATCGTCCACCGTGCGATAAGGACTGGGGCCCGACTGACCGAAAAGCTGTGCTCCCGAAATGAACAACGCGATACCGACCAACGCACTGATCCACGCTGCTGGACTCGGCTTAGGGCTATGGCTTGACATGATCGCACCTCACTTCGACGGCCGGAGTAATCCACTGGGAACCAGGAGCACTCCGGCTTACCGGGGGGTGGAAGAAGAGGGGCCCGACCGACCTCTCCCCGAGGTCAACCGTAGGCGGCAGGTTTTTCTAGGGCAAGGGCTGGCGGCGTATCCAGGGTAGGCTGAAGAGTTCTCGTCGCTTAGAGGGCCGTTACAGCTTGCTCATCCGACACTCGACTACAGCACCACCACCGGCAGCCCCAGCGCGAACATCACGGAACGGGTGAGCACGCTCGTCAAGACCTCATGTTGACCGCTTTGGTCCTGCCCCCTCACGTTATCCCGACCCGGCAATGGGCTTTTGGTTTACCTATCCCTCAAGCGCCGATGATGGTCAACCCTCAAGATTGAGGAGGATTAAAATGGATCGCAAACCACGTGTTCTAGCTTTTGCTGGGAGTGCCCGCGTTGGTTCCTATAACAGCAAACTAGTGAAGGTTGCCGCGGAGGGAGTTCGCGGCGCTGGAGGCGACGTAACTTTGGTCGATCTTCGTGATTATCCACTGCCCCTGTTCGACCAAGACCTCGAAGCGGCGGGAGGTCTGCCTGATAACGCTCGCGAGCTGAAGGAGATCATGCTCAAACACGACGGCCTTTTGATCGCTGCGCCCGAATACAACAGCTCAATCACTCCCTGCTGAAGAACACTATCGACTGGGTGTCCAGACCAAGCAATGGTGAAAAGGCGTTGACCGCTTATGAAGGGAAGGTCGCTGCAATCATGAGTGCCTCTCCAGGAAGGTTGGGGGGTCTCCGGGGCCTGGTTCACCTACGATCCATCCTCTCGAACATCGGCGTGCTCGTTATTCCGGATCAGGTGGCCGTTGGGCAAGCTCATGAGGCTTTTGGACCCGATGGAAACCTTGTTGATGAAAAGAGACGGACATCAGTCGAAGGGCTGGGGAAGGGCGTAGCCAAGCTACTGCACTGGAATCGTTGCCCCGAGCCATTTCCGAGCCGGCTCAGCAGTGCTGACTGTAAACCTTTCGAGAAGGTCGGCTAATCGTTCGGCCTGCCAAGGAGGACCAGGTAGCCTTGACCTCTACGAGGACTCTCCGCTCAACGATCACGTCTATACCAAAGCCTGCGATGGGTTCGCTATCCGCGGCGACTCGCTCGCGTCTGGTGAACCGGATTTCTCTCGCTATTTTTTCGCTCAGACAAGTTCAGAACGGCTGCTCATCGTCCCAATCCCGGGCGAGGGCCCCGGTCGGGCCTCCTTGAGGGGGAATCCCATGGCCATATCGGACCACGTCGATCTCACGCAGTTCATGGAGGGCCTGAAGAGGCGCAATCCCGGAGAGACAGAGTTCCAGCAGGCCGTCTACGAGGTGGCGAGCAATGTCTTCGACTACATCGCCGACAAGGAGATCTACCACGACGCGCAGATCCTGCGGCGCATCGCCGAGCCGGACCGGGTGGTGAGCTTCCGCGTCTGCTGGGAGGACGACAGCGGGAACATCCGCGTGCAGCGCGGCTGGCGCGTGCAGAACAACAATGCGATTGGCCCCTACAAGGGAGGCCTCCGCTTCCACCCGAGCGTGAGCCAGAGCATCCTCAAGTTCCTGGCCTTCGAGCAGACCTTCAAGAACAGCCTCACCGGTCTGCCCATGGGCGGCGCCAAGGGCGGCGCGAACTTCAATCCGAGGGGCAAGTCCAATCGCGAGGTCATGCGCTTCTGCCAGAGCTTCATGAACGAGCTCTACCGGCATGTCGGCGAGGACACCGACGTGCCCGCGGGCGACATAGGCGTGGGAGCGCGCGAGATCGGCTACCTCTTCGGGCAGTACAAGCGACTGACGAACCGCTTCGTCGGGGTCCTCACCGGCAAGGGTATGGAGTACGGCGGGAGTCCGATTCGTACCGAGGCTACGGGCTACGGAACCGTGTACTTCATGGAGTCGATGCTCGGCAAAGTGAAGGACTCGGTGGAGGGCAAGCGCTGCCTCGTGTCCGGCTCTGGCAACGTCGCGCAGTACGCCGTCGAGAAGATCAACCAGCTGGGCGGCAAGGCCGTCACGCTATCCGACTCGAACGGCTTCATCTACGACGCGAACGGCATCGACGAGGAGAAGCTAGCCTGGGTGATGGACCTCAAGAACGTCCGTCGAGGCCGCCTGAGCGAGTACGCCAGGGAGTTCGGCTGCGAGCACCACGTGGGCCGGCCCTGGAACATCGAGGCGGATCTCGCCTTCCCTTGCGCCACACAGAACGAGATCTCGACCGAGGAGGCGAACGCTCTCATCAAGAACGGGATCCGCGGCGTCTCCGAAGGCGCGAACATGCCGACCGAGCAGGACGGGATCAGTGCCTTCATCGAGGCGAGGATCCTCTTCGCTCCCAGCAAGGCCGCCAACGCCGGCGGCGTAGCCGTCTCCGGCCTCGAGATGAGTCAGAACTCCGCGCGCATCACGTGGATGGAAGAGGAGCTCCAGAAGCTCCTGCGCGACATCATGACCGGCATCCACGACCGTTGCGCCGAGTACGGCCGGATCCCCGGCGACGATTACATCGACTACGTGAAGGGCGCGAACATCGCGGCGTTCATCAAGGTCGCCGACGCCATGCTGGCCTACGGAGTTGTGTAAGAGCTAGCTTGGTCCGAAGAACGCCGCCGGAGCTTCCTGGTAACCCACGTGACGGCCATCACCCGCTGTTGTGGGGGCGCTCAACCTTAAGGTGACACTCCCAAAGATCGCAGGAAGTGACGACGAATTCGATCAGTCAGCTTAATCATGAAGGCGAGTTTCGGCGGGCCTGGGCCGATCCCAGCAACACGGGATTCGAGCTGCCTCCGGTCGACGTCAGCCACTCTAGTCGGGACCTACCGAAGCGATCATCTGGATTTCGCTCCAGGAGCCTTTGGCAGGCGCGCGAACGGCTGGGAGGATTCACAATTCCTCATGGGGTCGTGGTGGATAGCCAAGGCCGAATCATCACAGTCGAGACTGGCACCCACCCTCAGCGGTACGAGTTCATCCCGCCGGGCTGCGACCCATCGTCGTCGCGCTAGGTCGTGACCACGACGAGGGATCGGCGGAACAACTTGCGCGCCTGCAGACATCGGCCTCCTCCCCTGACCCCCGCCCACATCCGAGGCTGAAGGTGCGGTGGCCGCGTGCTCACGGGATATGTACGTTTCCGTTCCTTCCCGAGCTTAGTTGGAGATCAGCAGCACCAAGGCTGCGAACCCCGCCGCAGCGGCGACGCTCCACCAGGAAGGGGATGTGCCCCCTTCGGCCCCGGGCTCACGGCTCCACGCCAGTACCACGCCGCAATTCGAGCGGGAGTATTGCACAGGAGTCGCGCCGGGCCCGAAGACCTCGATCCCCTCGACACTCTCAACCGAGAGGACATCCTCGATGCGGGGGACGGGGCCGAGTCGAACGCCGTCGATGACAACGTCGGGCTGACACCCACCACGCATGCGTAGGAAGGAGCCGCCGCCGGCCCGAGGGATCACCGAGACACGGCAATATCCGGAACACATTCTGGATTCGTATCAGGCCCCGGGCCAGCATCTCCGTCCGGGTCACCGAACGCCCTAATCCCCGGTCACGCCGCTCGTAGAATCCGTTTCTCTCGAGGCGTGAGGGCCGAGCGGCGGTGACGAGGATCGGATCCAGGCGGATAGCTTCGGGCACGAGCTCGACCCGCAGATCGACCGAACCGTGTCCTGCGAGAACGAGCGTACTGGAGGCGGTCGTGTAGCCCAGCGCGCTGACCTCGACGCGGTAATCGCCGGCTAGGAGACGGCGAGTCCGGAACAAGCCGACGGAATCGGAGAGCTCGCGCCATGCGATCGCCCCGCCGGGCTCGGGAGTCAGCAAACGCACCTCGGCTACGGAGAGACCACGCTGAGTCATGATGTCGAGGACCTCACCCACGACCATGACGCCGTCCGGGTCGAGGTAGAGCGTGTCGCTGGCCTGGGCACGCGCGATGACAGGGTTCGCCACGGCGAATACGAGCGGGAGAACGATATGTGCGCGCGTCGTCATGGGTTCTCCAGAGGCCGCCCCGCGGGCGTCTAGGTTCGCGCAAATCGCCAGGGTGGCTGGTACTGATGACAACGTTGAACTGTTTGGCGAACTAGGTCGGACGCTCGCGGCAGTCAGTGTGGACTTGGCTCTTACCTCCTTAGCTGCCCCGTGTCGTGGAGAGCTCTCGGGCCAACATCACGTAGAATCTAGAAGAAGAAGAAGAGATGGGGTCGGGTTCGAGCTAGACCCGTGCCGGTCAGGAAGGGATCGGCACTCGCCCGGAGGCGCACGCTCACCGTCCTTCGGGCGAGTACCGGGGCGAGTGGACGGCGAGGTCACTCGCCCCGTGAAAAGTAAGCAAGTCATAGATTTGGAGACCGACCCCGGTTCTGGCGGATAAGCTGCTCAAGAGCTTTCTCAGGGCCAGGGGCTGAGCTATCGAGTCTCCCCCCCGGTCGTTACGACCTTCTCCTCTCCGTCTTCCTCCAACGGAATCTCGATGTCCTCGCCCCAGATGTGCTTCCCGAACCACTGCCAGTTGTGCCAGATCGCGGCCAGACGCTCCTTGGGCTTAGTGATTCCGTGCCCGAAACCCTTGTAGATGAGGAGCCTGGTCTCTACTCCCACGTCCTGTAGTCCTTGATAGAGTTCGTAGGCGTTGGGGGTCGGGACGCGTCGGTCCAACTCTCCATGCTGGATCAGTGTGGGAGTCGAGGCCTTGAGAATGTTGGTCATCGGAGAGGTCTTCGCATAGATCGCCGGATCGTCCCAAGGCGTCGCCTTCAGGTACTGGCGTGTGAACGGGTGGATGTCGGTGTTGACGTAGTAGGTCATCCAGTTGGAGATGCCGGCGCCCACCGAGATGGCGGGGAACTCGTCAGTGTTTGTCGTGAGGAATGCCGAGATGTACCCGCCCTGACTCCAGCCCATCGACCCCATTCGATCGGGATCGGCGACGCCGATTTCGATCAGGTGCTCCACGCCGGACATCACGTCCCACATATCGCCGACACCCAGGTTGCGGACGTTGAGGCTCCGGAAGGCCTCACCGTAGCCTGCCGACCCTCGGTAGTTCGGTTCCAACACGATCGCGCCATTCGCAAGCCAATGGACGATGGGATAGACACCGCCTAAGCCCACTGTGGGACGTGACGTCCCCGTCGGGCCGCCGTGGATTACGACGAGGAGCGGGTACCGCCGCGACGGATCGTAGTCGGAGGGCTTGTGCAGCACACCTTCGATCTCGGCGCCGTCTTCGCTCTCCCAGGTAATCACCTCCCTGGTGCCGAGGTCCCAGCCGTCCGTCTGGTGGGTCATGTCGGTGAGCTTCACGTACTCGGTCGCTTCGCTTCCCCAGGCCCGGTAGACCTCGGTGAGATCTGATGCGCCCTGGCCCGTGAACGCCATCGCCGATCCGTCCGGTGTGAAGCTCACAGAGCCGACGACCGGTGTGGGGAGCGGAATCTCCGAGACCGCGCGCGTGTCCGGATCCAGCGCGTAGAGCTTGCGTTCGGTCCGTTCGCGTGCCACGAAGCGGATTCCCATTGGGGTCCAGAATGCCCTGCGAAGGCCTTCGTCGAACTCGCCCGTCAGAACCTCGATGTCGCCGCCCAGCGCCGGAATGCGAGCCAGCTCGCGGTTCAGGTAGTAAAGCGAGCCCAGGTCCCGATCGAATTTGGAGAGGAGAATCCACTCACCGTCCGGCGACCAAGTCGGAGCGCCGTCCGGTCCGGGACCGACCACGAGAGCCCGGCTGTCCCCGCTCGCCACGTCGACGACGTACACGTCGGTGTCCATGAAAGGGAGGAGGCTCGGATCGGGCTGCCGGACGTACGCAACGCTCGATTCGTCCGGGGACCATTCAAACCCCGAGACGTGGAAGTCGCCGTCGGTCAGTCGCTCCGGCTCTGAGCTCTCGCCGTGCGCGTCGATCTTCACGACCCAGAGGTGCGAGTTGGGGACTCGCGTCCAGGGTCTCTGTCCGCCCGGTGAGGTGCTCGTCTCCGAACGGGTCTACGACGACCTGAAGAATCAGCCAGGCATGTTCGTCCGCTCCCTCGGGCATTTCGAGCTGAAGAACGTGACCAGGCCCGTGGAGGTCTTCATCGTGGCCGACGAGGACCGGCCAGTGCCCGTCCTCGAGCGGAGCCCCCTCCCCACCGGCGAGAGCGCCAAGGCGGTCGAGGCGCCTCCCGAGCAGAAGAGCATCGCAGTGCTGCCGTTCGTCAACATGAGCGCCGACCCGGACAACGAGTTCTTCAGCGACGGGCTCACCGAGGAAATCATCGCCGACCTGGCAGGAATCCGGGCACTCACCGTGATCTCCCGGACTTCGGCGATGCAGTTCAAGGGCACGAACAAGAACGTGCGATCGATTGGCCGCGAGTTGGGCGCTCAATACGTGCTGGAGGGGAGTGTTCGAAAGGCTGGTAACCGCCTCCGGATCACCGCTCAGCTCATCGACGCGCACACCGACGCGCACCTGTGGGCGAACAAATACGACGGCTCCATCGACGACGTGTTCGATCTCCAGGAGCGGGTTTCTCGAGAGATCGTCGGCGCGCTGGATGTCACCCTGACCGCAGAGGAGGAGGATGGCCTCTCGGATCGTCCGATCTCGGATGTGCGAGCCTTCGAGCTCTATCTCAAAGCCCGCCAGGAGCTGCATCGATACTCGACCGAGGGAGTTGCAGACCTTCTCTCGAGAGCGGTGGAGATCGAAGGGGAGACGCCGCCGCTCCGCGCGCTCAAGGCATGGGCGAAGGTGAATCAGGTGCGGACCGGATTAAATCGTGACAATGGCCGCTGGATGAAGCGGAAGCGGAGGCCCTTGAACTGCTGGAGATCGCGCCAGGGTCGAACTATGGCTATGCGCTGCTCGGATACATCGCGCAGGAGCGGGGCGATATGCCTCGCTCCGTTCGATACTTCAGCTTGGGGCTGGCCCGCGAGCCCAGCGACGCGGACTCCATGCTCAACATGGGCCTTTCCTATGTGATGGCCGGCCAGAACCAACGAGCCGAAGAGGTCAGCCAGAGGCTACTCGCGTCCGATCCACTCGGCCCAAACACTCACCTCCTGCTGGGCGTGCGGCACTGGTTCGTCGGCAGGCCCGAGGAGGCCCCACCCCACCTACGACGCGGTCTCGATCTCGATCCTCAGAATCGCATCCTCCGATGGTGTGCCGGCTACACGGAGGCCCTCCTGGGAGACGTACTTGGTGCGGCCGTTCATGCCGCCTGGCTGCGCGAGAACGCGCCGAACCTGCCGTATACGGTGCAGCTGTGTTCTCTTCTGGAGGCGCTGGAGGGGCGCAGTGACGAGGCGCGCGAATTGCTCGAGAAGCTCGAGGTCTCGCCCCTCGACGCGCACAACACGTTCCATCTCGCGGAGAGCTTCGCGATGGCGGGAGAGACTGATCGGGCGCTCGATCTCTTGGAGCGTGCGGTCGACGTGGGCTTTTACCCCTACCCGTTCCTCGCGGAGTACTGTCCGTTCATGGCCCCCCTGCGCGGGACCGAGGCGTTCGAGAAGATTCTAGCGGCAGCTTTTGACCGGTTCGATTCGTTCTTCGAAGCCTAACCCGAGTCAGGGACGCGACGGGCGATCGTCGCGACTCACGCGGACGGACGGACACCTCTCCTTCACTGCACCTCCACCTCCACACCCAGTTGTTGCGCCAGGAAGGTCATCTCCATGATGGCGTCACACGCCGGCTGAAGGGGAGCCCTCGGCCCGCCGAGTGCTCTGCTTTCAGGTGATAGCGCAGGATCACGGGATAGCCTGAGGTGGTTGCGGCCGTTCAACTCCACGTCCCGACGATGGACGACGAACATCGGAGGCGCGTGCCGTCCCGGGACGTGCGCCACACCTGCTGGACCACGATCCCGCTGGAATCCCAGTCGATGCTGGGCTGGTCTATGTTGCGACCTCGTATTGCGGTGCCGCAGCGGCACCTGTCCTGCGGTCGAGAATCGGCAACGACGCGGGGACACAGCGCGCCTCCGCCCCGTGCGCCGTTCCAGCGCCTGCCTACTGCCTGCTCCCATCCGCCCGGATCTCGCTGATCGGGACCGTGGGCACCTTCTGAACCACTCCCGTCTGCCGCACCAGCCTCTCGAGGTCGTCCAACTCCATTGGCAGGAAGGCGGTGAAGTTCTCGACGCCGTCTTCGGTCACTACCACCGTGTCCTCGTCCTGTGGAAACGTGTCTCCGCCGGATTTCGCCTTCTGTCCCCGCTGCGGGGGGGCGATGCAGGAATCACCCCCATCCACCGACCACAGTCCACCCCCCGGACCCGCGGCGGCTGAAGGCCCAGCCATAGACGAGCCCGACCGGCGTCCGGTGACGGTCCTGTTCGCCGATCTTTCCGGGTTTACTTCCTTGAGTGAGCGGCTCGATCCGGAGGACGTTCGCGCCATCCAGACGGACCTCTTCGAGGGGCTGTCAGCGGCGGTTCTGGAATACGGCGGCTTCGTCGATAAGTTCGCCGGGGACGCGGTCATGGCGGTGTTCGGCGCCCCTGCGATCGCCTGCACGGGCAGCTAGGCGAGACTCCCTCGGCGCATCTTCACACGCCGCGGCGATGGAGGGGCGTGGGGATCACATTTTCCGTGGATCAGGAGCGACCATGCGAGGGGCGGTAGCGTCGGGCCGCCTCCACGTTAGGTCATCGCCATCACTTCAACACACCGCGGACGCGTCCTTCCTCGTCCAGCAGATAGATAGTCCCTCGCAAAGCATCGTCGCCTAGCGGAAACATCTCTACCTCCTCCCTCACCGCGGGCGGTGCAGCCAACAGGTTGAGCTGAAACGCATCTGCTCCTCCCTCGTCCACGTCGTACCCCAGGTCCCCGAGGGAGGCAACGGTGACCCGGCTGAGCGGGTTCGCCCCGGCGGTAAGGAACCCGGTCATCAGTTCATTGCTGAAGACCGCAAATCGCCAGTGGCTGTCCCGGGTCCCTAGGCCTCCCTCCTCGTTCTCCACAGGCACCTTCTGCCCTCCGGTGTACGCGTCGCCGCCTACGGCATCGAAGGCGGTGACGGCGCTCGGGCCGTCGAAGTGCGTATCCGCACCTTCGTTGATTGGAAGGGAGGGGTTCTCGAGAAACCCCTTGCTCGCCCACAGGATGCCGAAGCCCAACGCGTGCCCGAGCTCGTGCACAATCAGGTCGACGAGGCGCCCGGTCCCCTCGAGACGACCGATGTCGTCCGTGTCGAGGGTCAGGCTCGCCACGATCGGAAGGCTGTTCGACAGTCTCGCGGCGCAGACCCGCGCCACACCCAACGTCCCCGACACTCCATCGATGGATTCCAGAAACACGAATACGAGCAAGTCGTCGACTACCTGATCGATCGCCGGGGAGTTGGATCCGCAGGCCCCAGCACCGAGGTTCACCGGCACTGGCTCGAGCCTTCCTGGGATCAGTGCCGCCCATCGGCTCACAGCGTCGTCGAAGGCCTGCCTTTGAAGCGCCGTAGGCTGGTCGATGAATAGTAGCTCGATGGCCAACCCCCCGACCCCGTTCTCGCCGGTCGCGGTTGCCGTGAAGATCACCATCGCCCCGGTCTCGATGGAGGCCCCGACGGATTGTGATCCTCGTGACGAGCCGAGGATCCATTCGGTGGCGGCGGTCCCGTTCGAGTCTGAGGTCGTCTGCGTGGGAAACACCGAGCCATCTCCTGACGCGGGCCCAAATGTGATCGTGGCTCCCGCCACGGGGTTCCCATGCGTGTCCGTCACGCGGACGCCAAGGGGAGCATCGAGCAGTGTGCCGACGACTCCCGACTGCTCGTCTCCGGAGACTTTCACCAGTAGTGCCGGAGGGCCCGTTTCGGCCGTGGCGGTCAGGAGCACCGGAACAAGTCCCGGCACTTCGACCGTTACCTCATAGGTGCCCGGTGTGGTACCCAGGATCCAGCCCCCGACCGTAGCGACGCCCATTGCGTCCGTTCGGACCGTGAGGTTGGGCGAGACCTCAGTTCCGTCCATTGACTCGAGGAAGCCCCCGTTCTCAGACACTGAAAAGTCCACGTCCAACGAAGAGACGGGCGCGCCCCCTGCATCCAGAGCGCGCACGGTCGGCGGATTCGCAAGCGGTTCTCCCGCGATCCCCGTCTGCCCGTCTCCGGCCAGGATCTGCACCAGCTGGGGAACAGTTGTGGCGACGGCAGAGAGGGTGGTCGGCAGGAGCGGCTCAACCATGATGGAAACGCTCTGGTCACCGAGGAGCGCTCCCAGAGTCCATCGAGTCGTGGCCAAGCCCGCCACGTCCGTACTCATGCTGCTCGGTTGCACGGCACCACCTCCTTCGATCGCCGCGAACTCCACGGTCACGCCTTCGACGGGATTCTGGAAGCGGTCCTCGACACGCACCGTGAGAGGGTCCGAAAGGGTCGAGAGTCGCGGGGCCGCCTGCCCGTCACCGGAGACAACGACGATCTCTCCGGGGAGGCCGGGAACGGCGGTGGCTTCGAAGTTCACCCCCTCCCCGACTCTAAAACTGAGGAAACCCCGAACGGCCTGCGCCTCGCCGGCGAGCGCACCGAGGGTCCAAGTTGTAGAGGCCCTCCCCTGCACGTCCGTCTGCGTTTGGGCGGGGGTCGGGCTCCCACCCCCCTCTATGATCTGGAACTCGACCGGCACACCGATGGCGGGATTTCCTAGCCGATCGCGGGCGTGAACCACGAGAGACTCTGAAAGGGGCTCGCCGGCGGGCCCGAGCTGGCCGTCCCCGGACCCCTTCTCCAGCATGGTGGCCAGCTGCGAGACCGAGACGTTGACCGACCCGGAGGCCGCTCCTGCGGCAGCCGTGATCGTCGCCGTCCCGTTTCTGACGGCTGTCACGAGCCCCGCCGGCGAAATCGTGGCGACGTTCGGGTCCGAGGAGCTCCACGTGACCACCGCGTCTCCCAAGATCTGATTGTCTTGGTCCCGAACCTCCGCCGACAGGGTTGCGGTGGCCCCGATCGCGTCGAAGGTGATACCTGACGGTGAGATGACGATCGTGGAGGCCTCCGGCGCGTTCCCGGTGACGAGATCGCAGCCCGCGAGCCCTAAGGAAAGAAGGAGGAGCCCCCCCGTCCCTCGAAGGCGCCGATGGGCAATGCTCATGGCGGCCTCCCTTCGTCGATTCCCCTCCACGCGGGCAGCTCTGGCGGCGCCTTCGCCCGGTTCGCGTCGGTTCGTCGAATCCATAGAGTGGAACTGATCAGGCCCTTAAGTAAGGGTTGTGGGGGTAGACCCTCTAGTCCATGGTTGGTATGTTGGCACAATGCTGATATCGGCGCGATGGGCCATCCGTTCCTTCGTCGCGGTCGCTGTACCTCTTCAATAGCGTTCTCAGTTCTCTCTCGGTCGGCCCGGGGGCGACCGATCAGGAGCAACCGCATGAATCTAGCACCTTGTCCGCGCTTTTCTTTCCGCCGGGGGGGGCTCGTGGCAGGGTTGGCTCTCCATTTCGTCCTTCTTCCCACCTCGTTCCTGGAAGCGCAGCAGACTGGAAGCGTGACCGGAACGGTGACGGATGCGGCAAGTCTCCGACCGGTATCCGACGCGCGCGTGTTTATCGCCGGCACCGCGGTCGAGGCGTTCACTGACGTCGAGGGAAGCTACAGGCTCAGCGAGGTGCCGGTAGGCGAAGTCGAGATGCGCCTCAAGAGGTTGGGGTACGCCCCGGTAGATAGCACGCTGCAGGTCGCGGCCGGGCAGACCTCGACAGTGGATTTCAGCTTACTCGTTTCAGCGGTCGCGCTCGACGAACTTTTGGTGACTGCCACGGGCCTACAGCGGCGCCGAGAGCTCGGCAATGCTGCGGTCGCAATACGGGTCGACGACGAGCTGGAACGCGCTGCTCCGGTGAACCTCACAGACCTGCTCCAGGGTCGAGCCACGGGAGTGCAGGTTTTGCAGAGCTCAGGCACCGTCGGAGCCGCCTCGACCATCAAGATCCGCGGAAACGGCACGATCAGCCTGAGTAACACGCCCCTGATCTACATCGACGGCTCGCGCGTCTCCAACGACGTTCAGTCGGGGCCTGGTGTTGGAGGCCAGACCACGAGCCGTCTGAACGATCTGACGCTCGAGGACATCGAGTCTGTGGAGATCGTGAAGGGCCCGTCCGCCGCGACGCTCTACGGCGCCGAGGCAGCGGCCGGGGTCATCCGGATCACGACGAAACGTGGTCGCTCTGGGATCAACGAGTGGACGTTCCGGTCCGAGTGGGGAGCAAACTGGGATGACACGGATTGGCCGGCGACCGTTTGGAATCCGCGGTCGTTCTTCGATGAACGGCTAGATGTTTCCGAACTGTTCGTACCCGGTGCGATCCCGCCTGGTAGGCACTTCGCAACGATCCCGGACACACTGTACACCATGAACCTCCTTGGCGATGGAGTAGGGGGTGGGACCCTTTATGGGACGCCATGGCGCACCGGTGTGGAGCAGACCTACGGAGCCTCACTCCGGGGCGGGTCCGAGAATATCACTTATTTCCTTTCAGGAGAGTTCAGCGGACGCGAGGGCACTCTGGCGAACAACGAATCAACCCAGCGGAACTTCAGGGCGAATTTCAACCTCTTTCCTTCTGAGAACGTGGACATCGCGCTGTCCACGGGATATAGCTACCACCGGATGTCTATGCCGGACAACGACAACAACTCCTTCGGATACATCGGAGTGGCCATGGTGGGTTTCCCCTGGGACACTCCTATCAGGCGTACGGACCTCGTCGCCGGTGGCCAATTTTTGACGTGTCCCCTCGCTTACGAGTTGCACCGTGCAATGGTCAGCGCGGGGGTAGCTTCGAGGTTGGCAAGCATTTCGGAAAACAACTGCGGGGACAATCCGTTCTTCTCCGGGCGTACCTTCGACGACGTAGCGACCCTCACTAACTCACAGAAGATCGAGCGCTTGACCGCGAGCGCAACGATCGACTACCGCCCCTTGGACTTCCTGACTGCCAGGGGAACCGTGGGCTACGATCAGTTCTCCGACCAGACGGGCTTCTTCGTGCCGGTGAGCCCGGAGCTCCCGTTCGGCGACGCTTCTCGCGGACTCCGGAGCATCGGGCATGGACTGCACCGTTTGCTCACCCTCGAGGGGAACGTGAACGCCACGTTCGACATCTTCCCGGAGCTCCACTCCATCACTTCCGTGGGCATTCAGTTCTTCCGCCAGAAGTTCGAGTCCACGAGCGCGACAGGACGATTTCTTCCCCTTGGATCCAGGACGGTTTCTAGTGCGGTTGAGACCGAGGGCTTCGAGTCCATCGGCGAGACCCGGACACTGGGGGTGTTCGTGCAACAGCAGCTCGGGTACCGCGATCGCCTCTTCTTCACGCCCGGCCTGCGATTCGACGATAGCAGCGCCTTCGGCGAGAACCTCGGGAGGGCGGCATACCCGCGGGTCATGGCCTCGTACGTGATCAGTGAAGAGGACTGGTTCGAAGACTTCGTCCCCGGCACGTTTGTGGAGTCGTTTCGGCTGCGAGCCGCGTGGGGGCAGTCCGGGAAGCAGCCGGCGAGCTTCGCCGCGCTCAAGCTCCTGGGTCCACGGCGAGTCACCTTCCGAGGGGAGGACGTGGCGGGCCTGTCGCTCGTGGGGCCAGGAAACCCAGGGCTCAAGCCGGAGCGAGGCCAGGAAGTGGAGGCAGGGCTTGAGGTGGATCTCTTGGATGGACGCCTGGGCCTCGACTTCACCTGGTTCCGCCAGACCACGAAGGACGCGATCGTAGGGCGGCCTCTCGCTCCCTCCACTGGTTATTCGGCGCCCCTATTCACGAACATCGGTGAAATGACGAACCGCGGCGTTGAGCTCGGCCTGAGTGCCGTCGTTCTAAATACCGGGAACCTGAGGTGGGATTGGCAACTCAACGCGTCCACGGCGAAGGGTGAGATCACCGACCTGGACGACCGCATCATCTTCGGGCTTTCAGGCAACAGCCAGCGTCATCAGGAGGGGTATCCCTTCGCTTCCTACTTCAGCCGCACGTATACCGTCGACCAGAGCGGAAACGCGGTGGCTTCGGACTCGGCAGTTTTCGTCGGTCATCCCACGCCGGAGTCGGAGGGCTCGATATCGACCTCGCTCGAGCTCTTCGGCTGGGTGACATTGTCCGCACACCTCGGCTTTGCTCGCGGTCATCAGCAGTATAACAGCACCCAGCAGTTCCGGTGCAGCTTCCTGGGGGGTGGCACCTACGGTGGAGTCTGCACGGAGCTCTTCGAGGTGGGGACGGACGGCGAGCGGACCAGCCAGACCAAGATTAAGGCGGCGGCAGCCGACGACCAGCAATACGCGCCCTGGATCGAAGACGCAGATTTTGCACGCCTCCGGAGCGTCTCTGCCCGGTTCGAGTTGCCGCAGAGCTGGATCGGGCGCATGGGGGCGAGTCGAGCGAGCTTCACCATTGTTGGGGAGAACCTGGCGCTATTCACGAGTTACACGGGGCTCGACCCCGAGGTGAGTTTCGCGGGAGGATCCCAGAGCCTGCGGGCGGAATTCTTCACCCTGCCTCTGGCGAAGCGCGTCACGGGGCGGCTCTCAATCTCGTTCTGATGGTCGGGTGCCTGACATGCATATAAAGACTGAAATGGGACCGCTGCGGCGATGGCTTTCGCTCGTTTTGGCGGGCGTCCTGGTCCTACCCGCGTGCGACGGGGTCCTCGACATCGACCAGACGGGAATCATCGTCTTTGAGGACGTCGAGGCTTCGGGTCCGGCGGCAGTGCCAGTGCTCGTGAACGGAATGGTGGGCAACTACCAGGAAGCTGTAGACGACGTTATTCGATATTCTGCATTGCTCACCGACGAGATGATCGTGTCGGGGACCTTTGAGACGCGGCTCCAGGTCGACCGACGACGAATCCAGGTGAACAACGCGACCTTGACGGGTGCGATGTACACCCCCTTGCATCAGGCACGGATGCAGGCGGATACGACGGTCGACCTCTTGCAGAATCGACTTCAGAACCCGGCCTTCGAGGAGGTTGTGGACCAGCTTAACGAGGGGATCGCCCTGGGGAAGTTCTACGGCGGGTTTTCTCGGATCTGGATGGCCGAGCTCTATTGTTGGAGCATCCTCACGGGAATGTTCCCGGAAAGCTCCCCTTTGATACCGGACAACCGGATGCTTCAGGCCCTCACGTTCCTTCAGGAAGCGGAGACGCTAGCGGCGATCGCGGGGCTGGAAGAAATCCGGTTGGCGGCCATCGCGGGCCAGGCCCGGGCCCATCTCTGGCTACGGAACTTTCCGCAGGCGGCAACGCTCGCGGCCGAGGTGCCGCGTGATTTCGTGCACTGGGCAGAATTCTCGCAAAACGACCCCGCCCAGTACAACGAGATGTACATGTTCACCTGGGGTGACATCCAAACCATCCGATGGACGGTAGGAGACGGCACCACGTCGACTCGGGGGAACGAGAGGTGGGAGCACTTCAACGAATTCCTCTCTCTGAATCTGCTGGAACTCGAGCCTGAGGGCTTCACGGCCTTCACTTCGTCCATCCCCGTGAGTCTGCAGGGTCTTTACAACCGGGCCGATAGCAGGGTGCTTGGGGCTTCCGGCGCGGAGGCCATGCTCATCCGCGCCGAGGCGGCGGTGCGCAGCGGTCAGACGGCCACGGCCGAGCAACTCCTCAACGACCTGCGCTCGGATTACAGCCTTCGGGCCACCCTCCAATGGGGTGTCGACCCCCCGGATTCGGCGGACGAACTCCAAAATCTAACCCTCGCAGGGACGCTCGGGGAGGACCTCAGGACAGTGGCTGCTGAGCGGGCTCGCGAGCTCTGGCTGACTGGAGATCGGCTCACCACGTCCCGGCGGCTACGGCTGGATCCGACGGTGAACATCGACCTCTTTCCCCGCGTGAAGACTAGAATCGGTGGAGGAGACGACATCGCCTTCCCTATCGTGCAACTCGAGTTGGACAACAACCCGAACCTGGGTTCAGGTGACGCGTGTCCAGCCGGACAGACGAGCGGTTCGTGGCGGTGACTCAGGAAGAGGGATCGACCCTCCCGTAGCGTGAGCGCGACGATCGCTCTCGTTCCGGGATCGTCAGAACACTGCAACGAAGAACATGGCCTCAGCGTCTTCCTCGTGGACCTTCGCGAGGCGGGAGACCGGATCAGGGTCAGCCCTCTGGACACCATGATCAACCACGAGACGAACGAAGTGTTCTTCTGAGCACGGGGGCGACCGCGCACGTATTTCACTTCCCTACGACTCACGACGAATCAGGAGGTTCGACGGAGTAGCCCTTGGACGAGAACGAAATAGCCGAGCTGGAGTCGTGGATCGGCAATGAACGGGTGGACGAGGACATCCTCACGTTGGCTCCGGCCCGGGGGATGTCGGCCCTGCTGGACCGGCCTCCGGAGTCGCTGGGCCTCGACTCGCCTCTCCCGCCCGCATGGCATTGGCTCTACTTCAAGCCGGTCACCCGCCAATCGGCGCTGGGGCCGGACGGGCACGAGAGGTGGGGGAACTTCCTCCCCCCCATTCCGCTCCAGCGGCGCATGTGGGCCGGAGGCCGGCTTCGCTTCTTCGCAACGCTGCGTTTAGGCGAGGCTGTCCAGCGAAGGTCCACGATAGCCTCCGTTCGGAGCAAGGAGGGTCGATCCGGCCCTCTCATCTTCGTCACGATTCGACATGAGATCGCGAACGAAGCGGGCGTGACAATCGAAGAAGAGCAGGACCTCGTCTACCGTGATGGCTCCGGGGCTGGGGGCGGCCCGACCAAACCCCCACCGGAACCCGCGGAGTGGTCCGAGTCCTTCGCCGCCGACGCCGTGACCCTCTTCCGTTTCTCCGCGCTCACGTTCAACAGCCATCGCATTCACTACGACCACCGTTACGTGATCGAGGTCGAGCGGTATCCGGACCTGGTGGTGCATGGACCCCTCCTTGCCCTCCTCCTCTTGGACGCGGGATCGAGACGGCTGGGCGGCTCCCCCGACTCCTTCTCCTATCGAGCGGTCAGCCCTCTCTTCCGGGGGGAGGAGTTCACGATTGCCGGGAGGGCCACCGAGGAGGACGAGACGGAGGTGTGGGCAGCTCACCCTGAGCGGGGCCTGGGCCATGCGGGCAACGTTGCGGTCGTCCCCATGAGCCTCTCCCGCGCGCTGGTGAGGCTGATCCGTGGCCGGCCCACCGAGCCTCACTACCTCCAAGCCGCCGAACGGTACGTGAGGGATTGGCTCGGCTGTACCGTGGCCGGCCGGGCCACGCAGCCCGGTGCCGCGCTCACCGCCTATGGGCGGGCGATGGCGGACCTCGACGCCCGGGTGTTCCTCGCGGCGGCGCTGTCCCACATCACCGAGACCGACGATCTACATCGGTACTCCGTCACGCATCCGGGCTGCGTAGTGATCCCTACCGCGCTACTCCTCACCCACGAGGTGGGGGGCACTGGAGCCCAAGCGCTTCGGGCGGTCCTGGCCGGGTACGAAGCCATGCTTCGGGTGGGGGAAGCCCTAGGCGAAGGACATTACAGGATCTTCCACAACACAGCCACCGCAGGCGTGTTCGGCTCGGCGGCCGCCGCGTGCACGGTGCTGGATCTCGATGAAGACGCATGGGTCTGGGCGCTGGGCAACGCGGGAACCCAGGCCTCCGGACTGTGGCAGTTCAACGAGGACGCCACCATGTCCAAGCACCTTCACGCCGGCCATGCGGCGGCGGCGGGAGTCCGCGCAGCTCTCCTGGCGGCCCGAGAGTTCACCGGTCCCTCCGAGATCCTGGAAGGCGCCAAAGGCTTTTCCCGGGGTTTTTGCCCCGATCCCTTTCCTGAAGCGATCACTTCCCTGGCGCCAGGCTGGAAGCTCCCGGAGACGTCCATGAAGCCGTATCCGTGTTGTCGCCACACCCACCCGGCTGTCGATGCGGCCCTAGAGCTCCGGGATTCACTCGGGCGAGGGGCTGCAGGCGATCTCACTCCCGATCGCATCGGGTCGATCCGAATCCTCACCTATCCAACGGCCCTCGAGGTCACGGACCGGCCCCGGCCGACCACACCATATGCCGCCAAGTTCAGCATCCAGTACTGCGTGGCAAAGAGCCTTGCATGTGGTCCCCTCGACTTTGCATCGTTCGAGCCCTCCGAATTAGGGAATGAAGTCCTCGGAGAATGGCTGGACAAGACCACGGTCGAAGCCGACGCGAGGTTCGAGACAGCGTACCCGACTCACTGGGGGGCAGAGGTCGTGGCAACCGGCATCGACGGTGCCACGCACCGGGCCTCTCGCACCAATGCGGCCGGTGACCCCGAACAGCCCCTCGACGACGACGCTCTGGACCGAAAGACGCTCGGACTTCTCCAGTACGGCGTCGTCGAGGGCTTGACCGCAAGTGATCTGTTGAGGACGTGCCGTGCGCTTCCCGAGGCTACCCAGGTTTTTTCGCTTCCACCGCTGGAGACAGGAGAGACTTAGCCGGCCCCGGAGAGGCGTACGTATCTTTAGATCGTGAGTATACGTACGGGAGTTTTCGCTCGGCTCATCCCATCATCACCCATAGCTTGAAGACCCCCTGACCCTGTGTCAGGTGGTGTGCCCAGGAGATCCCAAAGTCCGACAGCGGTCCGATTGGGACGCCGGTTGCCGTTTCGATTTCCCCAACCCGGAAACACCACTAGCCGAGGTTCTATGGCCGACGAGCAGATCTTTCGCTTCATCCTGATCGCTGGGTCCGCGATCATCCTGCCGGGAGGCATCTACCACCGGGTGAAATCCCAGGCCAGTGGCGAGAGCCTCGACCGCCGACAGGAGGGGCTCTTCGTGCTGGCGACACTACGGCCCCTGGGAATCGCGTCGATGCTCGGATTGATCGCATACATGATCAACCCTGCCTGGATGGCGTGGTCGGCGGTGTCGTTACCCGCGTGGTTGCGGTGGCTGGGTGTGGGCGCGGGCGCGGTGGCGGGCTCGTTGTTGATCTGGACGATGCACACGCTCGGCAAGAACCTGACGGACACCGTGGTTACGAGGAAGGACCACGAGCTGGTAACCGGCGGACCGTATCGTTTTGTTCGGCATCCGTTCTACTGCGCCTTCATACTCGCCGTCCTCGCCAACTCGACCGTTCCCGCCAACTGGTTCATCTTGTTGACCGGAGGCTTGGCGTGGCTGGTGATCGTCTTCCGCACCAACAAGGAAGAAGAGAACCTGATCGCGAGATTCGGCGACGACTACCGCGGCTACATGGAACGCACCGGCCGCTTCTTTCCGCGGCTGTGAGGAGGTGAGCGAGAGGGCGATCTGGCGGTCTGTGGTGCGACGTGAGCTGATGTCAACGACACCTACCACCGCTCGCCTTCCGCCGGGTCGCCTTCAGCGCCCGCGAAGCGATCGCCCTCGAGCCGTACCGTCCATTGGCGCCAGGCGAAGAAGGCGAAGTACACGACGGCAACCGCACTGTATTGATACGAGAAGATGCGGAACATCTCATGGTCGCCTCTGACGACCGCCCAGAGGTGGCGTTGGGTGCCCGGGCGTCCGTACGTATACTGACGATCTAAAGATACGTACCCACCGAGTGCGACGCGAACAGGATGTCGAAGCGAGGTGAGGCAAGGGGCCTCGGTCTTACCTATCCCTTTCGCGGTGATCGACTATCTTGCACGCGAAAGGCACAGAATGATCAAGAGCGACGGGACCGCGATCCCAACGCATGGGCGCTGCTACAACGTCACGGTTGGGAATATCTACGAGGAGAATCTGAGAACGATCTGGAATTCGCCTTTGTTGGGGGCCTTTCGGAAGGACTTGATGAAAGCGGGTGGGCTATTGCCTGCTTGTAGTCGGTGTTGTAGCGCGTTCTGAGACCCGGAATTCACGACTCGCTCTCCGCGCCTCCCTCAGATGTCACGTGGCCCTCTGCTACCGGAGTCGATGCGCCACCCATACAGCGATCGGCTTGGCCACGTCCGGGGCGTTCGAGTCAGGAGAGAGAATGCGTGTATCGAACATGATCCAAGCCGTCGACACTCACGCGTGCGGTGAGCCCGGGCGCGTCATTGTCGGAGGTGTACTGGACGTTCCTGGGGAGACCATATTCGAGAAGATGGTCTACCTCCGGACCCAGGCCGACGACCTTCGTCTGCGGATGTTGAGGGAGCCCCGCGGTTACCCCGCCGCCAACTGTAATTTGATCCTGCCCCCGACCAGACCGGAGGCCGACGCCGGGTACGTGATCATGGAGCAGGTGGAATATCCGGGCATGTCGGGCACCAACACCATCGCCGTCACCACCGTCCTCATCGAGACCGGCATGGTCGACGTCGAGGAGCCGATGACGGAGCTCGTGCTCGAGGCTCCGGCCGGACTGATCGGGGTGCGCGCCGAGGTACACAACGGGAAGGTCAAGGCAGTGACCTTCGAGAACGTGCCCGCGTTCGCGGTGCATCTCGACGCCCCCGTGGAAGTCCCCGAGCTCGGCACCGTAACGGTGGATGTGGCCTACGGCGGCATGTTCTACGTCATCGCCGATGCCGAGCCGCTGGGTCTCGCGTTGACTCCTGACGAGGCCGCCGATGCGGTGCGGGTGGGTGAGATGATCAAGGCCGCAACCCATGAGCAGCTCGACTGCATCCATCCGGACAACCCGGAGATCCGAGGGGTGACCGTCGCCCAGCTCTCCGCCCCGCCGCTCGGCCCGGATGCAGACCGGAGGAACACGGTGATCGTCTCCACCGGGAAGCTCGACTGGGATCGCCCGTCGACCTGGAAGGGCGTTCTGGACCGCTCGCCGTGCGGCACAGGCACATGCGCCAAGATGGCCGCCCTGCACGCCAAGGGTGAGCTGCCGCTAGACCGGGATTTCCGGCATGAGGGCATTCTCGGCACGATCTTCACAGGCCGGCTCTTGAGGGAGACCAAGGTAGGAGGGCATCGAGCCGTGGTCCCGACACTGACCGGAACCGCGTGGATCACCGGCTTCGCGCAGTACGTGGTCGATCCGGAGGACCCGTTTCCCAACGGCTTCACCGTGGGCGACATCTGGAGCTCCCAGGACGAGTGACGGAAAGGACGGTCGTCTTTGATCTACCTCATCCTGGCCGATCTCGTCCTTCTCTTCCACTTCGCGTTCCTCCTCTTCGTTACGGTGGGTGTGGCGCTCGTGTTTCGCTGGTTGAGGCTGGCTTGGATCCACGTCCCCTGTGTCTTCTGGGGCGCGTGGATCGAATTTCGGGGGTGGATCTGTCCCCTCACTCCCCTGGAGAATGGCCTCCGGGGGTTGGGTGGTGAGGCCCGATACCCAGGAGGCTTCATCGATCACTACCTGGGTCCGATCATCTACCCGTCCGGTCTGACCCATAGGACACAGCTGGTCCTCGGGATCGCTCTGGTCGTGTTCAACGTCGGGGCCTATGGGCTGATGGCCTGGCGCCGTCTGCGAGCCGCTGAGGGGACCAGCTCGACCGGATCAGCCGAGGGTATTGACCAGGATGGCCCCTTGAGCGTGGCCGGCGCCCCAGCGCGCCACCGCCCTGTGCAGCGCCGAAGAAGCGAATCGTCTGGACGTTGCGAGCGCTGATCATCCCTGGATATAGCCTGTGCCGCTCCTACTCCGTTCCGTCGACCTCCGGGAGGCCCGCTGGAGATTGGAGTGGGTCGTCCTGTACGGCGCCTGCGGCATTCTCCACGGGGATCTTGGCCAACGTCATGTGCCGCACGTTCTCGTATCGACGCTGTAGCTTAGACCATCCGGCCCTCAGCACCAGCACGCCGACCACCGTCGAGAGCGCCAACAGCCGCCACTTCCACTCGGTCCGGCCCACCGCAAAGCCCGACACGATGGTCCGAATGCTGTCGGGCCGGATCTTGAACTTGGGGTCACCGGTGGTGAAGTCGACGGTGTAGGTGATGGTGTCGTAAGGAACGGCAGCATGATATCGGACCTCATGGAGCCCGTTCTCCCGCCACATTTCCATCCACGCCCACCCGGTCCTCCCGTCGATGCTCACGGTCTCGATATCGCCGTAGGCCATGGGGTGGTCCGGTGGGTTCTCCATGGCCCAGGCACGGGCCTCCACGACCTCTTCCAGGGTCGTCGTTCCAGCGTGGCCATTGATGTAGATACCGGTGAACTCACCCCATTCGGTCTCGATCCACGCGTCGAAGTGGATCGTGGGCCGGTCCGGGAACATTCGTCGATCTTGCAAAACGTCGGACTTCCTGAGAAACCCCTCCGGTGGGGCCTGGACCTGAGGACCCTGGAAACGGGGCACGTCGCACGCACTGGCCAACAGAGCGATCGACAGCAGGAGAAGAGGCAAGCCGACCTGAGATCCGGCGGTCTGCTTTATGGCGGTCATCGCACCGGAATCGTGCGAAGCTGGCGTCGTCGGCATCGGTTGTTCCTGAAGTGACTCGGTCCAATAGGTGACACTCTCCAATAAGTGACTCCCTCCAAATATATGTCACGTGCTCGGCCCGGATCGCTTTCCCGTGCCCGATAGTGTTCGGTTGCCGAAGTTCGCGAGTCACAAAGAGGGTCGGGGCGCCGTGGGATCAAAGGCGGGACGACGCGGCGTATCGCAAGCTAGTTGATGTGCGCCTTGACCATCACCCCACGGACTCTGTTAGCCACGATGGACGCAAGGGCCGCAACGATGACGGTGACGAGCATGAGCTCGAGGAGCGTGAAGCCGGCGCGCCCGAACAGGGCACTGCGCTCTGGAGGCGCGCCTGGAAGAGAAGGTCTAGGACGGAGCAATCGACCAATCCTGTAGCGTGAAATCGCCAAGTACAAGATTCGCACAACCCGAACCGAGACTGAATGATCTGTCGTCGTGATTCCCTTGCTCTTTCCCCATTTTGTCCCGGTATTTGTTGGACGGTCGTTCCCAGCAAAAAGAGAGGCTATGGACCAGTCCAGGGAGAATGCCGAAACGCAAGGCACATCGGCGATGGGGGCCAGAGCGTCGGTTGTTCGCTGGCCACCTCCAGGGCTGGAACGACTACAGGGCGACGTCTGGAACGTAGTTCGTAGCGGCACCCTTGCCGCACTGATCCTGGTCTTCCCGCTTCTTCTCTCCATCTCACTGAGGCAGGACTTCTGGAGCCTGGGCCCACTCGGCAGCGCCTGGTGGGTCATCCTCATCACTACCGGTGTGGGTATGGGTCTGGTTCTGGAGACGTTCGTCACGCTCATGCGCCTTCTCCGGCGTGCCAGCAAAGCCGTCGACAGGGGGTATCAATGGCGCAGGTAGCCTGCGATGAACGTCGTGACACCGGTTTTCTCCTTCAGGGAGCCAGGTGGTATTCCGTCCTCGAGGAGGATCAAAGGAGCAGGGTAGCCGGACTGCGACTGATGGGCGCGGCCGTACAGGTGGCGTCCATCCTGTGGCTCGCGGCCGGCTTCGCGGTCTCGGTGCTCCTGGCGGCACAGGGGACCTTCACAGCGACCGGCGTAATCGTTTTCACTCTGGGCCCGGCCGCCGTGTGCCTCCTCGTCGCCCTCCTGGCGAGGGCGGCCGAGGGGAACCTGGTGCGACGGGCCCGCAGGGAGTGGTTCAGCCAGCCGTGGGCGGAGCAGCTGGAGGTCAGCGAGGTGGAGGAATGGCATTACCGTTTGGCGGGAGACGGTGGATCGAGCGCGTCGCACATTCCATCGACGCACAATGCGAGGGTCCTCCGGCTGTCGGCCATGGGCGTGGGCGTTCTAGGCGTGTTGGCATTGGTGCCTCCCTTCACCCTGGCCCCCACGTCGGCCATCGGGCCTATCATGGCCTCGGTGGCGATCCCACGCTTCGCTCAGACGCAGGAGAGGGCTGCCAGAGCGGAGGCGTATCGCCCATATCGAGTCTTTGCAGATCCTGCCGTCGGCGCCGTGGAGGCGGGCCAGCTCCTTCAGACCCTCATGTATGTCGGTCGCGGGGAGGGTACCGTGCTGGGCGAGGTGCCACCGTCCCAGCGCTACTTCGAGCCCTGGTTCCCAGTGCCCGACCGCACCGGGGGCTGGGCGCTGGAAAATTCCGTTCGAGGATGTGGGAATCGCCACCCTCCCGGTACCGCGTTTCAACCATCTCACCCAGGGAGCCCACGCCCATTTGGGGAAGGCCATTCACGAGCTCGCCCTCGGGGAAGAGTCTCGCGCCGACGCGACGATTCGGGAAGTACTCTCAGTGGGCTTTCTCATCGCCGACGACGGACCCACGCTCATCGACAACCTGATCGGCTTCGCGCTGGTGAATCTGGGAGCAACAGCCCTCGAGACCTTCTACGAGACGACAGCGCGGTCCACGGACCTGGCGGCGTTGCGCCAGGCTCGTGACGCCGCCCTGCGGGCCGCCAACATGCTTACGCGAGGGCAATCCGAGACCCTGGAAAGCACGCTGGCTGAGCTTCCGGCAATCGCGGCGAGACCCGTGGCCCTAAGGGATCTCCGATGGGAGTTCTTCACCCTGACCAACACCATCGCGCCCTGCATCAACCTAAACCGAATCGTGTTCGGGCCCGACGCGGACTACGCCCAATGGGTGGAAGAGGTGAGACGGTCGCTCGTCAGGTGGCCCTCGGAGGAGGCTCTCTTCGACCTGGCCCTGGACGGATACTTCGGGGCTCCCCCGGATCCGGGCAGCTCCACCCTCCTCGGCCGGACGCTGGGCGTCGCCATGGGCGGATCGGACGCCCCCGGCAGCTGCTCGGCCGTCTTCCGACGACTCAGCACGGGCCGGTAGCTTCCCGTCGCCAGTCTCGTTGCGGACCTATCACGGTCAGTTAGCTTCCATCAGGTTCCGGCCGGGAAAGGGCCGGCTCCAGCGCCCGTAGCTCAGCTGGATAGAGCAACGGACTTCTAATCCGTAGGCCGCAGGTTCGAGTCCTGCCGGGCGCGCTTCTGTAAAAGACGTCAGTGTAACGTGTTACGCGCTAAGGGTTCCGTGCATGGATGTTGACGAGGTCTGCTCCCCCGGAGTGCACCGGTGTCCGAGCCCATCACCCGCCTGAACGCAGCCCCGGAAGGCCGCTACACCATCGAGCGTGAGCTGGGTGAAGGTGGCATGGCCACGGTCTACCTTGCCGACGACCTCAAGCACGAGCGCAAGGTCGCGCTGAAGGTCCTGAAGCCTGAATTGGCTGCGGTTGTCGGAGCCGAGCGGTTCGACGAATCAGATCCGCGGCAGTTCGCGAACTTCCCGTCGCCCTAACCCGCCTTGTTCACGAACGCGCGAAGCGAGGGCATGTAGATGCCTGAAGATACGAAGCGGGATTTCGGAGCCGAGACAGTCAAACGCGAGTCTCTATCCATCATGCGGCTCGTGGCCCTGTCCCCGAGCGCCCCATCCGAATATGGGTTGAACCGATAGTGTCACGCACACGCCTTTCACGCTTTTCCATTAACGCGGCGCTCGTGCTGGTTTCGGTTGCAGTGGTGCTAGTCATTGCCGAGGTGGTTCTGCGAATACCAGTGCTCTTTCAAACCTCCGTGGTGAGTCAGCACGAGGCCTGTTGCGAGCATGACGAGCTCTTGGGGTGGAGACATGTGCCCAACCGAACGGTGGTGTTCCATCAAAAGGAGTACGAAGTCACGGAGCGATTCAACTCCCGCGGAGTTCGGGGCCCGGAGTACGCGATTCAAAAGCCCCAAGGGGAGTATCGAATCGTCGTTCTGGGAGACTCATTTGCGGAAGGTTACACGGTTGAGTTCGAGGAGCTTTTTTCCGAGATTCTCAAAAAGCGCCTCAATGAGCGTTATCAGCGTCCCATCCAAGTCATCAATTTTGGGGTAGCGGGTTACAGCACCGATCAAGAGCTCTTGCTATTCGAATCAGAGGTGAAGAAGTACCAGCCTGACCTGACGATCTTGATCTTCCACGACAGTGATGTCTCGTTCAATGCGTTGAAATACTACGGGTCATGGCAGCGCGGTTACAAGCCCGTGTTCGTGTTGGAGAAGGTCCGGTAAAGAGACATGGTACACACTTAAGTAAAGGGACATGGGTTACAGTCGGCACCTCTGAAAGGAGGAGGCCGATGCCGTTCGAGGAGACTCATGTCATGGAAGAGAGAACGCGGTTTATCGAAGAAGCCCATCGCAGTCTTCGGAGCTTTGCTGCGGTGTGCGATCGATACGGGATTAGTCGCAAGACGGGCTACAAGTGGATGGATCGATGGCGGCGAGCCGGGCCAGCAGGTCTGGAGAATCGAGCGAGTCGACCCGGGCATTGCCCATGGGCTACGCCTAGTGAGGTGGTCGAGACGATCCTCGAGGTTAGACGCAAGTATGACGACTTCGGGCCGAAGAAGATCCGGTGGTACCTGCAGACGCATCGGCCGGAGCTAGCACTGCCCTCACGACAGACGATGCACAACATCCTGGTGCGTCACGACCTGGTGCCGAGGCGTCGGCGAAGGGTGCGCCGCTGGCACCCGGGTCGACCCGATACCAACGCATCTGAACCGAACGGGACGTGGACGGCCGACTTCAAGGGCGAGTTCCCGATGGGTGACGGTGAGCTGTGCTACCCGCTTACTGTGCAGGACATGCATTCGAGGTTCGTACTGGAGTGTTGGGGTCGTCCGGACGTGACAATCGACGGCGTGATCCCAGTGTTCACGCGGCTATTTCGCCAACACGGTCTACCCGAACGGATCCGTACGGACAACGGCACTCCCTTCGCTTCGAACGCACTAGGCCGTCTCTCTCGGCTGTCCGTGTGGTTCATTCAGGTGGGCATTCTGCCTGAGCTCATCGAGCCTGGCTGCCCTCAGCAGAACGGCAAGCACGAGAACATGCACCTGGTGCTAAAGAGGCGTACCACCCGACCTCCGAGCTCCAACATGCGGACCCAGCAGCAAGCGTTTCGAAGATTCAGGAAGCTCTACAACGAAGTCCGGCCTCACGAGGCGTTGGACGGTGCTGTGCCCTCCAATCTCTACCGACCCTCACCTCGACCCTTCCCGAAGCAACTCGACCCGGTCACGTATCCGGGCCACTTCGAGACCCGGCTCGTCAGCACGAACGGTGGCATCCGCTGGTACGGGGACCGTGTGCCCGTCGGCCGACTCTTCGCTGGGCATGAAGTCGGACTGGAAGAGATTGACCACGGTCTCTTTGAGGTCTACTTCGGACCCATCTGGCTAGGACGCTTTGTTGAACCCAAACGCCTCATCTTCGACTCCCTCGGACGAGGGAAGAGACGAACTGGAGGCACTTGCAAAGGACGGAGAACTGTTACTCAGGTCTCTTGACTTAACTGTTACCCAGGTCCTTTACCGCTCAGAATGGCGAGCTTCGTTTAACAAACGTCCCAGTGCCGCCCCCGGATAGACCGAAGAAGGTGGCGGCCGGCGATTCTGATGAGGAGCCGGCAAAGCCTTTACGAAATCGTGTGAAAGGTGTTTTTGCCGACAATTCTTACTTCTACCGATGGATCAGGGACCGGATCAAGAACACGGCCGGCATGTACAGTCTCGCCATCATGGCAGGCTTAGCCGACCCGCCGGAAGCCAGCGACGAGAGCGTGCCGATCCCGCTTGACTTCGAAATCTACAGACGCGCACACGGTCCCGAGATCGACAAGGCCTGGTTGGTGACGGACGCCCTGTTCGAGAGGCTGCGACAGAAAGCGCAGAGCGCCGGCAGCGAATTGCTGGTGTTTCACGCACCAATACAATCGACCATCTATAGCGAAGAGTGGTCGCGGATGGCCAAGAATTACGGCTTTAGCCAAGAGGAATGGAGCGCCGAGCAAGCCAGCATGGAACTCGAGAGGCGTTTGCGTCGTCTCGGAATCCCCTCGGTCGATCCAATTCCAAGCATGCGCGAGCGCGCGAAAGAGCTACAGAAGGACGGCGAGCGGCTCTACTTCAGGTTCGACGGGCACTGGAACCGTAACGGTAACCGACTGGCTGGCGAATTGCTCGCCGACTACATAGGAGAGAGTTACTTGGGTGCCACTGCGCGCTGACCTGAGCGTAATTGAACCCGGCGATCGGGCGGCGCAACGGCTCCATCTGACGTGAATCCTGAGGCCCTTGCTGTCGAGGAACAGCTGCTCAACCGTCCTCGTCTGTTCGAGACTCGTGCGTATGCGTCCCGCGACAGCTTCGGCGAGGCGCTAGGCCTCCAAGGCCGGGAATGGGGACTATGGGGGCCCATCGAGGTGGTCTTCGATTGGATGGACGTACCGGTCGAGCAGCGGGAGCAAGCACGGGCTTTCTACCGGAAGAGCATCACCAGCACGAGGGCCGAGTTATCACAGGACCAACGGATCGTTCTTGAGGAGTTGGCGGGCATCGACGCGGCGCTTTCGGAAGGTCCCCTGGTCATCAACTCGCGTGAGTTCAGGACCACTTCATACGTCCCACCGATCAAGCTCGGCACCATCCTCGGCGATTTTCCAGCTCGTGTTGGAGAGGTCTCGCCCACGAGTGAATGGCATGAAATGCACCGCGTGGGAGATTGATCGCGAGCAGCTACACAAGCTCATCGAGGCCGCCCCGTCGGATCCAGCGACGCCGCGACCGAAGAGAAGGCGAAACACTGTTGCCAAGACCGAGTATTACAAAACATTACATGACCCCATGCGACCAAGACCCCAGACGCGGTCCAGATGAGACTCTTTTCACAGTGGTTTCGCAACGAATCTGGGACTTCCCGCGCGCGCTCCGACAAGCGGGAAAAGCTGTTGGCCGATCTCGAAGCGGAGGCAGCACGCGCTCCCCTGGGCTTCAAGGGAACCTCGCTCAACCGGGCCGGAGACTTGTGCCTCAAGGGTGGAGACCGGTCTCGGGCATTGCAGTACTACGGCCAGGCCATCGATGCCATGCTTGAAGACGGACACCGCGAGCCAGCCCGCGGGATGGCCAAGAAAATCATCCGGATCTACCCCGAGGCAGTGCGTACGCTTTGCACGCTGACCTGGCTCGACCTGGCGTCACGCCACACCGCCATGGCCCTGGTTCATCTTCAGGAGTACCTGAAGGCCGCCAAGGCCGGGGGGCGCTCGGATCTGGCCAGAGACCAGATCCTGGAGATGGCACGAACGGTGACCCATCGGGATTTCCTGAATGCCGCGGCGGAGGGGCTGGAGGCCGAGGATGACGCTGCTCAGGTCCGCGATTGGGCGATGAGCGGCGGTGCGCCGGACGCCGTATCCGACCCCGACGAGCTGGCTGCCTCCTGCTTGCGAGCGGCCCTCGGGTCCAACGCTGCCCGAAGGGAGGAGGGTTCCCCGGCCTAGCCGGCCCGAGTAGGTCCGCCTCAGCTCCCGGCAGTTTCCTGGAAGAGCACCAACACGTGGTCAGGCTCGTCGTTCCAGTCCCGGATGAGCGAGGCGAACACACGACCCTGCCTGGAACCCCCCTCCTTGTCCCTCAGGGTTTGGGCCTCATCGTGCGGCTCGGCTGCGCCGGCGGCCAGTGCCTCCACGGAGGCGCGGGCCTTGGACTGGTCGTCGGCCTCCCAGAGCTCGGCATACTCCGTCTCGAGAAGCTCGTCCTTCTCGTATCCGGACACCCGGCAGAAGGCCCCGTTCACGTCCAGGATCACACCGGAGAGATCCACCAGGAGCATGCCGATTCCGCCGTGCTCGAAGATGGTCTGGAAGCGGGCCGCGTCCGCGTAGAACCCTCCAGCCCGCCACGCGTCGGAAACGTCCTCGACCGTTCCCTCGACGTAAACTACCTCTCCGTCCGGTCCACGCTGGATCCGCGCCGTATTGCGCAGCCGGATCTGGCGACCGTCGACGCACCGGAGCTGCGTCTCGAAGCCTCGGACCATGCCGAACTGGTCTAGCCTGGACTTGAAGTGCTCCTGGTCGGCCGGATTCACGTAGAAGGTGGCGGAGTAGGTCTTCTCCAGAGTAGCCGGGTCCGGATAGCCGAGAATCCGCACCAGCGCCGGGTTCGCATCGAGGAAACGGCCTTCGGGCGTGTACCGAAACACTCCGATGGGTAGGTGATCGAACATGCCGCGATTGCGCTCTTCGCTCTCCCGGAGGGCCTTCAGCGTCTCCAGACGATCGAGAGCGTACCGGATGGACCGCTCCAGCTCCGCCGGGCCGATCTCTCCCTTCACCAGATAGTCCGCCGCTCCAGAGTGCATGGCCTCCATGTCCACGGCGTGGCTGCCGCGTCCCGTAAGCATGATGACAGGAGCCTGGAGCTGGCGTCGCCCGGCTTCCCTCAAGAGGTCGAGGCCCGTGCGGTCCTCCAGGAAGTAGTCCACGATGTAGACGTCGTAATCGTCCTGGATCAGGGCGTCGCGGCCTTCCTCGAACGTCGCCACCCAGTCCAACTCGATCTTGGGCCGTTGAATCTGCTCCAGCATGGCACGCGTCACGGCGAAGTCGCCTTGGTCGTCGTCGACCAGAAGCGCGCGGATGGTCTCTCGGTTCAAGAGCCCCTCTATCTGCGGATGAAGTCGGGTGAGCGGATTCGGCGACGGGAGCTGAGCTCACTTTCCATGATATGCCGGGTGCCCTAGGTCTCGTCCAGCGGCTTCCTTCGAAGCGACTTTCGAGCAGAGCGCTGTCGCTTGGTCTGGAGGCGGCGTTCGTGGGCGCTTCGAGGGACTCGTGTGGGTATACGACGCTTCGGACGTCTTTGCGAGACCGCCAACTTTCTGCGAAGTGCTCGCAGTGCGGCCTTCTTGTTCCCATGCTGGCTTCGGAGGCTCCGGCTGGTCGCGACCGTGCCGCTCGGTATGTGGGTGAGGCGCACGCCGCTGTCCGTCACGTTCTGGTGCTGCCCGCCCTTGCCCCCGGACCTGAACGTGTCGACCCGGCACTGGTCGAGGAGCTCGTCGTCCGACTCGGGAATCGGAACCAGGCGATCCGAACGGTGTTCAGCCATCAGCAAGTCCTTGGACGGCGCGCGCCCTGTTGCGATCTTTATCAGTATAGCGGTGGCCGGAGCACGGACTGGCACGATCGCCCACGCTTTCTGACGCGAAACCTTAGATGATCTTCGAGCGCACCGACACCCCGGGAGCACGCTTCCTCTTGATGGGAGCGTCCTTCGTCGTTGTGGTGGCCGGACTTAGGCTGGGCGCCAGCATGCTGCTCCCCTTCGCCCTGGCGCTCTTCCTGGCGGTCATGAGCATGCCCCTCATGTTCAGGCTCCAACTCCGTCGCGTTCCGGCGCCGCTGGCGGTTCTGCTGACGATGCTGGTCATCGGCGCGCTCTTCGGAGGGATTATCCTGCTCGGCACCCAGTCCGTGGCCGAGCTCCAGACACAGCTTCCGGGCTATCAGGAGCGGCTGCGCGTCCTGTACGAGTCGTGGGTGGATGGACTGAGCACCCGATTCGGCATCCCCCTAGACCAGTATCTCACGCTGAGCCTCATCGACCCCGGTGCCCTGATCGGCCTCTTCGGTCAGGCGGCGACACGGGTGGTCGGGTTCCTGGGGAACACCTTTGTGGTTCTTCTGATCATGGCGTTCATCCTCGCCGAGGCGACGGTATTCCCGTTCAAGTTCAGGGCGATCCTGGGGCCGCAGGCCGGTGACGGGCGCCGCATGACCAAGGTGATCCGGGAAGTTCAGGAGTACCTCGGGATCAAGACGGTCGTGAGCCTCGCCACGGGCCTACTCATCGGCCTGCTGGCTTGGCTCCTCGGGCTGGATTTTCCCATCCTGTTGGGCCTCATCGGGTTCGTGATGAACTACATCCCCACCGTGGGATCGATCCTGGCCGCCATCCCTGCTCTCGTGCTGAGCCTCCTCCAGTTCGGATCCCTGGGCCACTTCCTTGCGGTGTCCATCGCCTACGGGGTGATCAACACGGTGTTCGGGAACATCATCGAGCCGAACCTCATGGGCCGGCGGCTGGGTCTCTCCACCCTTGTGGTGATCCTCTCGCTGTTGTTCTGGGCCTGGTTGTGGGGACCCGTTGGGGCGCTTTTGGCCGTTCCTCTCACCATGGTGGTGAAGATCATGTTGGAGAACACGGAAGACCTCCGTTGGATAGCAATCCTCCTCGACAAGTCGCCACCGCAGGCCTTCGGAGCCATCGGTCCGCTCGCTCCCTCGAGCCCCGACAGCCCGGCGAGTCCGGGCGAAATGGGAGCAGCCTGATGCCCAGGGTCCCGTTCGAGACGCTCCCGGACGAGTCACGCCTCTGGGTCTTCGGTGTGGGCCGAGAGCTCGATGCGGCCGAAGAGGAGTCCTTCCTGGGCGCCGTGGACCGGTTTCTCGACACCTGGGTGGCGCACGGCATGCCACTCCAGTGTAGCCGGGACTGGCGCCATGGCCGATTCCTGCTCGTGGCGGTGGACGAGGCGTCCGAGCCCCCTTCGGGATGCTCCATCGACGCCATGGTCGGCGTGCTCAAGGACCAGGAGAGGGTTCTGGGCGTCCCCATCGTCGACAGCTCGCCCGTCTGGTTCCTGCATGACGACGAGGTTCGGCGATCGTCGCGGCCGGACTTCAGGCGACTGGTCGAAGAGGGCGCGGTCGGCCCCGAGATCGTGGTGTTCGACAACACGGTCACGCGTCTCACCGAAGAGCGAGCAGGCCGCTGGGAGCGACCGGCCCACGAAAGCTGGCACCGGAGGGTCTTCTTCCGGGACCTCGATTAGGAGGCCTGCTGAAGACGTAGAGCGGGTTTAGAGGGCCACCAAGGACACTAGGGGCACGGAAAAAACGCCCCGGCCAGTGCCGAGGCGCTCTCCAGATCCGATGGACCGCTGAGCGGCGCTAGGAAAATCGGGCTAAGCGATCCTTGTCACATTCTCGGCGGCGGGACCCTTGGGACCCTCTCCCATCTGGAATTCTACGCGGTCACCCTCGGAGAGGCTCTTGAATCCTTCCCCCTGGATCACGGAGTAGTGTACGAAACAATCGCGATCACCCTCGTCCGGGGTTATGAATCCGAACCCCTTACTGTCGTTGAACCACTTAATGGTCCCCTGGGCCATGCACCAACTCCCTGTCAATCGTTCGCCGGGCGACGCACCTTACGAGCGCCCCTTTTGTCCTCCTACCAGGACGGCGCCACTCTACCGGGTTTCCATGTGTTGGTCAAGTTCTCCGAGTGGGGAGGTCATGACCTCCACCCCGGGCGGTGGCTTGCACCTGGTACTGGTGACGGAGAAAGCCGGAGGTCTCTCGCTCAGCCCAGAAGGATGGACTCCATGGCACCGCCCCCTCGACGAACCCGACGTGCCCACCTCTATCGGTGACCACGAGCGTCAGGTGCGGGTTGGTTGCGATGATCGCCCGGGGGATCGCCGAGGAAGGGAGGAACGGGTCGTTGAGGGAGTGAAGGAGGAGGGTCGGGGTCTGAATCCTGGAAACGAACCGCCTCGAGCTGCAGAGCTCATAGTAGTCCTCGGCTCCGGAGAAGCCGTGGAGGGGGGCGGTCACCGCGTCGTCGAATGCTCGCATTGTCGCCCTGTCACTCACGGCGCTCAGGTCGAGCAGGTTCTCCAGCAACGCCCTTTTTGCACGCACCTTTCTCATGAGAGAGCGGACGAAGTAGCGTGTATAGAAGCGAGCCATGACGCCCTGCGAGAGAGCCGTGGCACCTGCCGAGAGGTCGTAGGGAACGGAGATCGCGACGGCGGCCGAGATGGCAAGACTGTCGCGGTCGGTCTGCTCTCCGAGGAACTTGAGAAGGACATTTCCTCCTAGGGAAAAACCCACCGCCATGAGCGGTCGTTCGGGGAACCGGTCCCGGAGGAGCCGGACCACCAGGGCCACGTCCTCCGTCTCCCCGGAGTGGTAGAACCGGGGGGCCCGGTTCATCTCTCCGGAGCAGCCCCGGAAGTTGAGACCCACGGCCCGCATGCCCCGGTCGGCCAGGGCCACGAACATCTGGACGACGTACCCCCTACGCGTGTGTCCCTCGAGGCCATGAAGCACGAGGACCACAGGCGCCGCAGGATCGGTCTCGGGCATCCAGGCCAGATCCAGGAAGTCGCCATCCGGGGTGTCGATCCGCTCGGCCGTCACACCGAGCTGCGGCTTTGCGCGCAGCAGCTTCCCTGCAAGGGTTTGGGTATGGGCGCCGGGAAGCCACCACGGTGAGTGAAACGGAGTGGCGATCCAGGTCTCCTGCGTGGGCCAGTCCGTGCTCAAGGGGCTCCGTCGTCGGCCCGCGCCCATGGTGGATCGAGGTGGAGGATCCGGGCGTAGACAGGACAGTTGGGGTCGTGGGCACCCGGCAGGTAGCCGATGCTCGTCAGGAACTCGCCAGTGATCTCGCCGCCGGTGAAGCGGAAGGACTTCTTGAACAGGCGGACCCAATCGGCCTTCGGTCGGGGATGGTGGCTCTCCAACCACCGGGCGAATGAGGCGTGCGACTCACGGATCTCGAGGATACGTCCGGCGTTGTGGATGGCGGCGTCGACCTTGAGACGATTCCGGATGATCCCGGGGTCGGCCAGGAGTCGGGTGCGGTCGGCATCCCCGTAGCTGGCGACTCGGTCTAAGTCGAAGCCGTCGTACGCCTGCCGGAAGGTCTCCTTCTTCTTCAGGATCGTCAGCCACGAAAGCCCGGCTTGGTTCATCTCCAGGACGAGTCGCTCGAAGAGGAGGTGGTCGTCGGTGACGGGGAAACCGTACTCCTCATCGTGGTACGGTCCGTGGAATGGATGGCCCTCGGCGGCGGCGCAGTAGCCCTGCGGCGCGGGTGTGGACTCGGTCATCTCGGGAATGTAACGGGGGTGATCCAGAAGTGGGACGCCGATCCCGTATCACACCATCGCAACCCAATGGCCGTTCGCGGCGTCACACTAATTAAGGGACGGGACGGGCGGGGCCCCACTCGGCCATGCTCGTCCAGGGATCCTGCGAAGAAGAAGAGGAGAAAGGGACGAATGTCGATGTCCAGTCATGACCAGGGCCCTCGGGGCCCGCGGCAAAAGGGCGAGGATCAGACCCACTCCGGGCCCGAGCGCAGAGGTATGTACCCGGAGGACGACGCGGCGTAGCGCAAGCGGGCACCGCTCGAAGCGTGGTTGCAAGGAGTCCCAACGCCGAGCCCACGGATGCACCGTGCCCTCGACTGGCCGAGACACTTCTGGGACACGACACCAGGTATCCTCCCTCGCCCCACTTACTCGGACAGGCTCCTAGAGCTTGGGCAGGGTCACCCCGACCTGATCCTGGTACTTCCCGTTCCGATCGACGTAGGCCACGCTCGGCTCCTCATCGCCCTCGAAGAAGAGGAGCTGAGCGATGCCCTCTCCTCCGTAGATCTTCGCGGGGAGCGGCGTGGTGTTCGAGATCTCCAGGGTGAGATATCCACACCAGGTGGGCTCCAACGGGGTCACGTTCACGATAATGCCGCACCGGGCGTAGGTGCTCTTTCCCACGCACACCACCAGGACGTCCCGGGGAATCCGGAGGTATTCCTCGGTGCGTGCCAGCGCGAACGAGTTGGGCGGGATGATGCACTCTTTCTCGTTCACGTCCACGAAGGAGCGGTCGTCGAAGTGCTTGGGATCGACGATCACGTTGTGAACGTTCGTGAAGACCTTGAACTCCGAGGCGACGCGGATGTCGTAGCCGTATGAGGAAAGCCCGAAAGAGATGTTGCCATCCTTTACCTGGTTGGCCTCGAAGGGCTCGATCATCCCGTGCTCCTCGGCCATCCTGCGGATCCAGTTGTCGCTCTTGATTGGCATGTCGGCGTGGCTCGGAGGGTTTCGAGTAAGACTCGGCTCTTACGCGAGAACAAGGCCTCGGAAAGCGGGAACGGACCCCTCTTCCCAGGGTACCGGGCGCTCAAAATACGACCGCTAGGGATGGTACTGCAAACGGGCCCCCAGGGGCCCCGGACGCGGCTTGACACTTCTTCGAGCCTCGGAATACCTTTTGTCGTCCAACAAGTGAACGATTTCACAAGCCACCTCAAAAGGCTGCCATGTCGGGATCATACATCCCGCTGTTGATCCTCTTCGGCGTGTCGGTCATCAACGCGCTCGGAATGGGCATTGCCTCTCACGTTCTCAACCCGAGGCGACCCACTCCACACAAGGAGATGCCCTACGAGTCGGGTATGATTCCGCTTGGCGACACCCGGGTGCGCTTTTCCGTCAAGTTCTACCTGGTGGCCATCAGCTTCATCGTCTTCGACCTGGAGACCATTTTTCTCATTCCCTGGGCGGTGGAGATGCGGGAGCTCGGCTGGGGGGCATTCGTAGCGGTGAGCATGTTCGTGGCCGTACTGGCCGTGGGGCTTCTCTACGAGTGGAAGAAGGGAGGACTCGAATGGAACTGAACGAGGGCGATATGGGCGGCACGCCGAGCGTGGCGGACGCCCAGGCGATGGGTCACACGGGTGGCCATAGGGGGGGGCTCATGGGTGCCGGCGGCCCTACGTTCCTCACCACAAAGGTCGACTTCGTCGTGAATTGGGCCCGCAGGAACTCCCTGTGGCCCATGCCCTTCGGAACGGCTTGTTGTGCCATCGAGATGATGGCTTCCGCCGCCTCCAACTTCGACCTGGCCCGCTTCGGCATGGAGCGCATGGCGTTCAGCCCGCGCCAGGCCGACGTTCTCATCTGCGCCGGCCGGGTTCCGTACAAGCTCGCACCCGTGCTCCGGCGGATCTACGACCAGATGACGCAGCCCAAGTGGGTCGTCTCAATGGGGGCCTGCGCCAGCTCGGGCGGCGTGTTCGACGTCTACTCGATGGTGCAGGGGATCGACACCATCGTTCCCGTCGACGTCTACGTGCCCGGATGTCCTCCCCGTCCCGAGGGCCTCATCTACGGCCTCATGATGATCCAGGAGAAGATCCGAGGAGAGACTCTCGCGGAGCATCACAATCTGAGGGCGGAGGATCCTGATCGGGTCGGACTCCCAGAGGTGAGCGACGAAGACGTCGCGGCCCTGGCGGGTCCGTTCGGAAACTCCACCCAGCAGGAGCGCCTCGCCGGCCTGGCCCAGACCAAGCGTCCGGACCGGTCCGAGGATCTGCTTCCGTAGGCGGGCTGGGCATGTCAGAAGACAACGGCCCCACGTTCGACGTGGTGGACGAGGGACCGGAGGCTTCCGATAGTCCCGTCGAGACTCCACGGGGCACGGCCGATCAGGCCCTGGAGCACCCCTCCGTCACCGCTTTGAAGGACCGGTTCGGCGAAGCCGTGCTTCACCACGAAGTGCAGGCGGGTGACCAGCACGTCGTTTTCATCGAGCCCACGCGAAACGCCGAGATTCTGGGCTGGCTGAAGGACGATGCGGACCACGATTACGATCTGCTCGTGGATGTCACCGCCGTCGACTACGGTGAAGGACGACCCATACAGGTGGTCTACCAGCTCTGGTCCGTGACTCATCGACGGGCACTCAGGGTCAAGTGCGAGCTGGAGCTCGAGACCCTGGTCATCGAGACGGTGGCGTCGCTCTGGCACTCGGCCGATTGGCTCGAGCGAGAGGTCTACGACCTGTTCGGCGTGGACTTCACGGGACACCCCGACCTTCGACGGATCATGATGCCGCAGAACTATGCCGAGGGGCATCCCCTCCGGAAGGACTTCCCGCTCCGGGGGCGCTTCTCGCGGGCCGAGCAGACGAAGCGTGCCCTCTCCCAGGACTACCACGACTACTACACGGAGGAAGTGCTGGAGATGGGCGGCCCCCCGGGCCTCCTTCCGCCGGAGCCGGGTGCAGACATGGAGGACGCTCCGTGATCCCCAACTCGTCCGTGGAGCCCATTATCGGCTCGGAGCACATGCTCATCAACATCGGGCCCCAGCACCCTGCGACGCATGGAGTGCTTCGCTTGATCTGCGAGCTCGACGGCGAGACGGTTCTCCGGGTCATGCCCGACATCGGCTTCCTGCACTCGTCCTTCGAGAAGCTCGGTGAGTACCGGACCTGGAACCAGATCATCCCCCTGACAGACCGGATGGACTACCTGGCGCCGCTCATCTACAACTGCGTCTACGTCATGGCCGTCGAGAAGCTCATGGGCCTCGAGGTCACGGAGCGCTGCAAGGTCGTACGGGTCATCTGTATGGAAATCGACCGGATCTTCAGCCACCTCCTGTGGCTCGGGACCACGGCCATCGACGTGGGGGCGTTCACCCCCTTCCTGTACGCCTTTCAGGAGCGGGAGCGCATCCACCAGCTCCACGAGTCGTTCACGGGTCAGCGCATCACCACGTCGGCCACGCGGATCGGCGGCATGATGGCCGATCTCCCCGACGGCTGGACCGAGTCGCTCAAGGACTTCCTGGAGACGTTCCCGGACACCCTCGACGAGATCGACGCTCTGCTGACCACGAACGGGATTCACCTCGGGCGGACGCTCGACGTGGGGCTCATCTCGGGGGAGGACGCCGTCAACCACGGCTTCACCGGTCCCAACCTGAGGGCCTCGGGCGTGCCCTACGATCTCCGCAAGGACCAGCCGTACTACGATTACGAGACCTACGACTTCGAGGTGCCGATAGGCGAGAACGGCGATTGCTACGACCGCTACCTGGTCCGCATGGAGGAGATGCGCCAGACCGTTCGCATCCTGCACCAGGCCCTGGACCGGCTCCCCGACGGTCCCATTAACGTGGACGATCCCCGGGTGTCCCTGCCCAGCAAGACCGATTGCATGAGCGACATGGAGTCGATGATCCACCACTTCAAGCTGATCACCGAGGGCATCCCCGTGCCGGCGGGGGACTGCTACTTCGCGGTGGAGGGCTCCAAGGGTGAGCTAGGGATGTACGTGGTGAGCGACGGCGGCGAGAAGCCGGTCCGCTGGAGAATCCGGCCCCCGTCCTTCGTCAACCTGTCGGTGATCTCGAAGCTGGCCGAAGGCCATCTGGTCTCCGACCTGATCATGATCAACGCCAGCCTGGACATCGTTCTGGGCGAAATCGATCGATGAGCGAGATTCCGTTCAGGAACGCCGGCTGGGCCGGAAACACTGGGGAGTACGACCTCACGGAAGAACAGGTCCGTGGGCTCGACTTCGTGGGTGTGCGCGCCCTGGAGGGTGGCCACCCCGCGGGCGCCTCGAGCTATCCATACATGCTCGAGGAGAAGTACCCGGACGCGCCTCTCTTCGAGGGCCCGTATCAAGAGCGCTTCGAGAAGATCCTGACGCGCTACCCGGACCAGCAAGCCGCGCTGATTCCGGCCTTGAATCTGGCCCAAGAGGTACGCGGTCACATCTCTCCCGAGACGATGGATCGGGTCGCCGAGCTGCTCGGCCTGTCGGCGGCCTACGTCCGGGGCGTGGCCACGTTCTATACCATGTACAACAGGCGGCCCGTGGGGCGGTACCTGATCCAGGTCTGTACCAACATCAGCTGCAACCTGTGTGGCGGCGAAGACGTGCTGGAGGCCTTCCTCAGGTACACCGACACCGAGCTGGGCGCAACGTCCGCCGATGGGGCGTTCACGACCATCGAAGCGGAATGCTTGGCGGGTTGCGGCTTTCCCACCTGCGTGCAGATCAACTCCAGGTACTTCGAGAACGTGACGCCCGGTGAAGTACCCAAGATCCTCAAGCAATTGAAAAGCGATAACGGTGGCGCTCCCAACGCGGCTCGCCCCACTTCTTCAACAGGCCTCTAGGCATGGGCTACCCGTACCGTCACGACAAGGAAGTCCCGATCCTCTCCAAGTACTTCGGTGATCCGGAAGCCCGGACGCTGGAGGGCTGGACGGTCAGGGGTGGATACCAGGCGCTGAAGAAGGCCCTGGACATGAGTCCCGAGGGCGTCGTGGAGACCGTGAAAGACTCGGGGCTCCGAGGCCGGGGCGGGGCGGGCTTCCCCACGGGCCTCAAGTGGAGCTTCATGCCGAAGGACAAGTCCAGGGCTCACTACCTCGTGTGCAACGCCGACGAGTCGGAGCCCGGTACGTTCAAGGACCGCGAGCTCCTCCGTTGGGTGCCGCACCTGCTCATCGAGGGATGCGTCATCGGAGCCTACGCCATGGGCGCCGAGCACGTCTACATCTACTGCAGAGGCGAGTTCTTCGAGGTCAACCAGGTCCTCGCCCGTGCCGTCGAGGACGCGTACGAGGCCGGAATCCTCGGCGACGACGTCATGGGCTCGGGCCAGAAGATCGACCTGACCGTGTACGTCGGTGCAGGGGCCTACATCTGCGGCGAAGAAACGGGCCTCATGAACTCCCTGGAGGGACGTCGGGGGGAGCCGCGGGTGAAGCCACCCTTCCCGGCGGCTGTGGGCGTTTTCGGGATGCCCACCACCATCAACAACGTGGAGACGCTTTGCGCCATCCCGTCCATCATCGAGAACGGAGGTGAATGGTACCGGCAGTGGGGCACGGAGCAGAGCCCCGGAACCAAGCTCTTCTGCGTGAGCGGCCACGTGAACCGACCGGGTAACTACGAGCTGCCTCTGGCTTTCCCGTTGCACGAGCTCATCTACGACGTTTGCAGTGGGATCCCAGAGGGCCGAGCCCTGAAGGCGGTCATACCCGGTGGGAGCTCCGTCCCCCTCCTCTCCGCCGAGGAATGCGAGACGTGCGAGCTGTCTTACGAGGGAGTGGTGGAAGCCGGGTCGATGCTCGGCTGTGCGTCGGTCATCGTGATGGACGAATCCACCGACATCGTTCATCAGGTCATGCGCATGGCGTCGTTCTACGCCCACGAATCCTGCGGCCAATGCACGCCCTGCCGTGAGGGCACGACCTGGGTCACCAAGATCCTCCGGCGCATCGAGGACGGCCGCGGCACGGAGGAGGACCTGGACACCCTCATCGAGCTCACGGACCAGATGACCGGTACGACCATCTGTGTGCTCTCGGACTCGGTGGCGGCCCCGGTCCAGTCCTCCATAGCGAAGTTCAAAGACGAGTATCTGGCGCTGATCCGCCGCGGGGAGAGAATGGGGGTCGCGTAGTGTTTCGTTGCGGATGCACCGTGCCCTCGACTGGCCGAGACACTTGGGTAACGGGACACTAAAGGTCATGGCCGAGAACGGACGGAACATCGAGAACGTCACGCTGACCATCGACGGACAGGAGGTGACCGTCCTCAAGGGGACCACCATCCTGCAGGCCGCACAGGGCAAGGGGACCGAGATCCCGTACTATTGCTATCATCCGGGGCTTTCGTCACCGGCCATGTGCCGCCTCTGCCTGGTGGAGGTAGAGGGCGCTCCCAAGCTGCTCCCTTCCTGCACCACGCAGGTTGCCCAGGACCAGGTCGTGCACACCGCGAGCGAACAGGCGCTGCGGATGCGGACCGGGGTGCTGGAGTTCTACCTGGTGAACCATCCCCTGGACTGCCCCATCTGTGACCAGTCCGGAGAATGTGAGCTCCAGGACTACGTCTTCGCGGAAGGTAGGGAGCACGGGCGCGCCCGCGAGCCCAAGCGCGTGTTCGGGCGCGACGACTTCGGTGGTGACGTCCTCTTCTATGGTGACCGCTGCGTCATGTGCACGCGCTGCGTCCGATTCATGAACGAGATGGAGCAGAACCCGCTACTGGCGGTGGTCGAGCGCGGCAGCCGCTCGGTCATCGACACTTTTTTCGAGTCCGGGCTGGAAGAGGCCGATTGGGCGGGCAACGTGGTGGACATCTGCCCGGTGGGAGCGCTCGTCTCCAAGGACTTCCTGCACAAGGCACGGGCCTGGGATCTCGACCACACGCCATCCCTATGCCCCAACTGCAGCCAGGGGTGCAACATCGAGCTCCACACCCGGGACAACCTCGTCCATCGGATGACGCCGCGGCACAACCCGGACGTGAACGGCCACTGGATCTGCGACTACGGTCGCGGTCGCTATGAGTGGCTCAATCGCGGCGACCGTCTCGAGGCACCGGTGGTCCGGAGCTCGGGGCAAAGCACGGCCATGGGGTGGAAGGAGGCCCTGGCAGCCCTGAAGGACCGCCTGGAAGGCGGAAACGGGGGCGTGAAGGCCGTCGTGTCGCCGTTCTGGTCCAACGAGGACCTGGGGGCCGTGGCACGCCTGGTGGACTCCTTGGGCGGCGGAGAGGTCGTCTACCGGTCGCCGCGGAGCGATGAGGAGGTGGCCTTGGCCGGCTACGAGGGGCTCGCCCGTCGCAAGGACCTGGCTCCCAACGTTCGGGGAGCCGAACTCCTCGGCTTCACCCGAGTCGGCGACGACTCTGGGCAGGGCGGCCTGAACGACATCGCGGGCCACACCGGAGTGATCCTGGTGCTGGGAGACTCCCTCGAAGACGCGCCGGAGGGATTGGGCGCCGCGGCGGAGGCCGTCGTCTACCTGGGAGCGTATACGTCGCCTTCTCTGGCCGCGGCAGACTTCGCCCTCCCCACAACCACGTTCGCTGAGCAGGAAGGGACCTTCACGAGTCATGCCGGCCGGGTTCAACGGTTCTGGCCCGCGTTGGACGCCCCAGGGACGGCGAGGCCGGCCTGGCTTGTTCTGGGGGCACTCGTAGGGGCCCTCGAGGGCCACGATGGGCCACGCAGGGAGGATCAAGCCTTCCAGCTCCTGTCGGCGCAGGTGCCGTCCTACGAAGGGATCGACTACGAGGACGTGAGCCTCCAGGGGGCCCAGACCAACGCAACCGTGTCGTTGGCGGGGGACTGACATGGACGTGCTCCAGCCCATTGCTGGCATCCCGCTCCTGGTGGCCTCCTCTCTCAAGATCGCCGTCATGTTCGGCGTGGTGATGCTTACCGTGGCGTACACGACGCTGGCCGAGCGACGCGTGTCGGCGTTCATCCAAGACCGCATGGGTCCCAACCGCGTGGGTCCCTTCGGGCTTCTCCAGCCCATCGCCGACGGCCTCAAGAACCTGGTGAAGGAAGAGACGCTCCCTGCCTCTGCGTCCAAGCTCTACTTCATGCTCGGGCCCATGCTTTCCATGGTCCCGGCGCTGGTGACGTTCGCCGTCGTGCCCTTCGCGGCGCCTCTGCCCACTCCCTGGGGAGTGGTGGACATGATCATCGCCGACGTCCCCATCGGCATCCTCTATATCCTGGCGTTGAGCTCGCTGGGAGTGTACGGGATCGTCATCTCGGGCTGGGCCTCGAACAACAAGTACGCCTTCCTGGGCGCGCTGCGGGCCTCGGCCCAGATGGTGAGTTATGAAGTGCCCCTGGGGCTGAGCATCATCGTAGTCCTGATGCTCGCGGGGAACGTCACGCTCACCGAGATCGTCTGGAAGCAGCAGCAGCTGGACCTCTGGTACGTCCTGCCTCTCTCACTCGGGTTCATCCTCTTCGTGATCGCAGCCTTCGCCGAGACGAACCGGCTCCCGTTCGACATGCCGGAGGCCGAGTCCGAGCTCATCACGGGATTCCACACCGAGTACTCGGCCATGAAGTTCTCCATGTTCTTCATCGCCGAGTATTCCCACATGTTGACGGCCTCAGCCCTCATGGCCACCCTCTTCTTCGGGGGGTGGGACCTCCCGGGGACCTGGGACGACGCCTTTTGGTACGGAGGCTCTCTGGTCAGCGGGTTCGGTGCGGACGGCGCACCCATCGCGGCGGTACCGGCCGTATGGAAAACGCTCCTCACCTTCGCGGCTTTCGCGGCTAAGACGGCGTTCTTTCTCCTGCTGTACATCTGGGTCCGCTGGACGTTGCCGCGTTTCCGTTACGACCAGGTCATGCAGCTGGGTTGGAAGGTCCTCCTCCCCACGGCCCTGGCCTACGTGATGGTCATGGCCGGGACCATGTTGATCCTCGACCAGGTGGGCGTGACATACGGATTCACCTACGGCCTCGCTCTGACGGCGGTGAGCACCGTGTGCACTGTGGCCTTCGTATTCCACCTCGATCGCGGTCGGATCATCGGGGGTGCTGCAGCCGGCAGGGTGAGGGTCCTTGAAGAGGCGCCGGCGTCAGGAGATTAGAATGTACGGCAGACCATCCACCGTAAGTCGTTTCGGGGAACCGACATGGCTGTAACCGTAAAGGTCATCCGCAGGCCCGATCCGGAACGCACGTCGTATCTGAGGGCTGCCCTCAAGGGCATGTCCGTGACGCTCCGTCACATGGTGAACCCGGACAAGGTGACACAGCAGTACCCCGAGGAGCAGACTGAGCTGAGCCCAAGGTGGAGGGGCACACACCGCATGGAGGTCCACGCCGACGGGCGGCCCAAGTGCGTGGCGTGCGGGCTCTGTCCCACGGTTTGTCCCGCGAACTGCATCCGCCTCGTGGGCGGTGAGGACGACCAGGGGAACCGGTATCCCATCGTCTTCGAGATCGACGAGTTCCGCTGCATCTTCTGCGGAATGTGCCAGGAGGTATGTCCCGTGGAGGCCATCCACATGGGCCGTGACTTCGAGAACGCCGAGTACTCGCGGGACCGCTTCGTCTACGACCTGGACCGCCTCATGGAGGTGGACCACCCGGTAACCTTGTTGTGGGATCCCGAGGATCCGAAGAGTGAGTGATGGTCTTGTGACCTCGGCGCCATGCGAAAACGATAGACATGGCTGATCTGCTCTTCTACATATTCGCCGCCGTAGCGGTCGGGGGTGCTTTCGGGGTGGTGATGGGGCGAAGCCCCATCGCGAGCCTGATGTTCATGGTGGCCAGCCTGGCGAGCATCGCCGGCATCTTCGTGCTGCTCGAGGCCCATTTCCTGGCGGCCATCCAGATCATGGTCTACGCCGGGGCCATCATGGTCCTCTTCCTCTTCGTCATCATGCTCCTGAACCTGGGCCACGACTATCAGCGTGACATCCGGGGCGGCATCGCCATGATCTTCGGCTTCGCCATCGCGGGAGGCCTGGGCGGCCTGCTGGCCAGGCAGCTCGGAGGCGGATCCGGCGGGTTGGAGAGCGGCCTCGGGGCGGCCGACGCCATCGACGCGGCTCTGTTGGAGTACGGGGCGGTGGGCGCCATCGCCCGGCCCCTCTTCACCGACTACGTGGTCCCCTTCGAGCTCACGGGAATCCTGCTCCTCGTGGCCATCGTAGGCGCCATCGTCCTGGCCAAAAAGGGGGTGTGATGGGGAGCGACATGCTCGCCGAGTCCCTGGTCCTCTCGGCCCTGATCTTCGTCATCGGGACCATGGGTGTCATCGTGCGCCGCAACGTCATAATCATGTTCCTGTGCATCGAGCTTCAGCTCAACGCCGTGAACCTGACCTTCGTGGCCCTCTCCCGATACGTGGGAATCGAGGGCCAGCTCTTCGTCTTCTTCGTGATGACGGTGGCGGCGGCCGAGGCGGCCGTCGGGCTGGCCATCATCATCTCGATCTTCCGGCACTACGAGACGGCGAACGTGGACAACTTCAACCTGCTCAAATGGTAGCGTCGTGACGAGTCTCGGACTCTACCTGATTCAGGCGGTGGAGGGCGCGGAGGCCCACGGAGCCTGGGAGCCCGTCCTGCCCGGGCTCATCATCCTGCTGCCGCTCCTGGGCTTCCTGATCAACGGAGCCCTGGCGCTGTCTGCGGCGCGGATCTCCGCCGACGCCGTACGAGCCGGCGGCGAGCACGACTTCCTTGGGGGTGGCCGTCCCAGGACCCACAGCTGGCCCACCTGGATCGGCCCCGGCGTGATGGGCCTGGCCTTCCTCCTCACGGTGGTAAACTTCGTGGGGATGGTGGGAGCCGAGATCCACGAGCCCGTCGTCCGCAGCTACTGGACTTGGATGGTCACGGGCAGCTTCGAGGTCGCCGCCGCCATCCAGCTCGACCAGCTCGCCATGGTCATGATGTTGGTCATCACCGGTGTCGGCTTCCTGATCCACGTGTTCAGCGTCGGGTACATGCAGGACGACCCGGGCTACCCCCGGTATTTCGCCTACCTGAATCTCTTCGTCTTTTTCATGCTGATCCTGGTCATGGGATCGAGCTATGCGGTCATGTTCGTGGGCTGGGAGGGCGTCGGGCTCTGTTCCTACCTGCTCATCGGCTACTGGTTCAGCGACGAGGAGAAGGCGTCGGCGGGGAAGAAGGCGTTCATCGTCAACCGGATCGGGGACCTGGGTTTCCTACTGGCCGTCTTCCTGTTGTTCGTGGCCTTCGGATCGATGGACTACGTGGACGTTTTTGGAGGAGCCGAGGACGTCTTCGAGTACGGCGGACCGCTCGTCACCACAGTGACCCTCTTCTTTCTGGTCGCCGCCACCGGGAAGAGCGCGCAGATCCCGCTCTACATCTGGCTGCCCGACGCCATGTGGGGCCCGACGCCCGTCTCGGCCCTGATCCACGCCGCCACCATGGTGACGGCGGGCGTCTACCTGGTCGCGCGATCGTCGCTCCTTTTCGCTCTGGCGCCCCTCAGCAGCGCGGCGGTGGCCGGAATAGGCGTGCTTACCGCCCTCTTCGCGGCGACCATCGCGCTCAAGCAATACGACATCAAGCGGGTGCTTGCGTACTCCACCGTGTCCCAGCTCGGCTACATGTTTCTGGGAGTCGGGGTAGGGGCCTACACGGCGGGCGTGTTCCACCTCATGACCCACGCCTTCTTCAAGGCGCTCCTCTTCTTGGGCTCCGGCGCGGTGATCCACTCCATACACCACGCCCTGCACCACACCCACAAGGACTGGGACGCCCAGGACATGCGCAACATGGGTGGGCTCAGGCAATACATGCCCATCACGTGGGTCACCATGTGGCTCGCCACCCTGGCCATCGCCGGGATCTGGCCCTTCGCCGGGTTCTTCAGCAAGGACGAGATCATTTGGATGACCGGCGCCATGGCCGGGGCGGAGAACGCTCCCTATGCCGGCCTATATACGGCCTACTGGGTGATGGCGTTGGCGACGGCCATGCTCACCGCGTTCTACATGACGCGCCTCATGGTCATGACCTTCCACGGCACGAACAGGACCGGGTCGGAAGAGGCCCGGCATCTCCATGAGGCCCCGAAGACCATGTGGATCCCGCTGGCCATCCTGGCGGCGTTGTCGGTGGTCGGCGGCTGGGTCAACGTGTCCGAGGACCTTCAGGGGTCGTTCCTGGGCGGCTTCGGCATTCTTCCCATGTCCGAATCGCTGCACCACTGGCTCGAGCCCGTGACGGAGGCCGCCCACCGCGTGCAAGAGACTCATCTGGGCGGGATCGCCCACTCGGCGCCCTTCGGGGGAGGCGAGGTGGCCTGGGGGATCATCTCCACGGTGGCCGCCCTCATCGTCGTCATGGCCACGATCCGGCTGCTGGCCCCCAAGGACGTCACGGTCGCGACGGAAGACGCGGCGCCCACGGGCTTCGCCGGCATCCTCTACAACAAGTGGTACGTGGACGAGCTGTACGACCGCATCGTGGTCCGCCCGATCCAGGCCCTGTCCCGCTTCTCGTGGCGTGTCGTCGACGCAGGCATCATCGACGGATTCGTCAATCTCGTCGGGAACGGGGCGCGAGCTGTGGGTTGGGTCGGCAGCCTCTTCCAGACCGGCCAAGTGAACACGTACGCATTCGTCTTTACAGTTGGAGTCCTAGTGATCCTCGGAATGGTAGCCTTCTAATGGGTGGGACGCTGAAATCGGCACAGGGCGGCGTCGCTCTTCGTCGGCGCGCCTGCGAAGTACCTTGCGGTACTCCTCGGCGCACCTCCTCAGGCTCCTACCCCTGCACTCGATTTGAGCGTCCCCTGGACACGACGGTGGCATGTTAGACGCGCTCGCCTACGATAGCTGGGCGCTGCACGCCCTCATCTGGATGCCCCTGGTGGGGATGATCCACGTGCTGTGGGTCCCTGAGAAGCGGGCCAAGCACCTGGCCCTTTGGTGGAGCGTAGCGGTCTTCGTCCTGAGCCTGGGACTCTGGTGGGCGTACGATCCGACGATGGGCGCTGGCGGATATCAGCTCACGAGCAGCCGGCCGTGGATCGGCCAGTGGGGTGTGAACTACGCCCTGGGACTCGACGGCATCAGCCTGTTCATGGTGCTGCTGACGACATTTACGACGCCGCTCGCCATCCTGGGGTCCTTCAACTACATCAAGAAGAACGAGAAGGCCTTCTACGCCCTGATGCTCCTCCTGGAGGTCGGGGTCGTGGGTGTCTTCGCCGCGGTGGATCTCTTCCTCTTCTACGTGTTCTTCGAGCTCACCCTGGTCCCCATGTACTTCATCGTGGGCATCTGGGGCGGCGAGCGCAGGGTCTATGCGGCGGTGAAGTTCTTCCTGTTCACCGCCTTCGGATCGCTTCTCATGCTGGTGGCGATCCTCTACCTGTACTTCCGGGCGAAAACGCTTATGGGCGTCACTTCGTTCGCGTTTCTGGACCTGCTGCAGGTTCCGCTGTCTCCCGCGGAGCAGTTCGGGCTCTTCTCGGCATTCGCGCTGGCCTTCGCCATCAAGGTGCCGCTCTTCCCGTTCCACACCTGGCTTCCCGATGCGCACGTCGAGGCTCCCACGCCGGGCTCGGTCGTGCTGGCCGCGGTCCTCCTGAAGATGGGAACCTACGGGTTCGTGCGGTTCCTGCTGCCCTTCTTCCCGGTGGCCTCCCAACACCCCATTGTGATCATGACGATGCTGACCCTGGGCGTGGTGGGAATCATCTACGCGGCCTGGGTGGCGGCGGTGCAGCCCGATGCCAAAAAGCTCGTGGCGTACACCTCCGTGGCCCACATGGGCTTCGTGGTCATCGGGATCTTCGCCCTCAGCATCAACGGCCTCCAGGGTGGGATGCTCGTCATGATCTCCCACGGGATCTCCACGGGCGCCCTGTTCCTCTTGCTCGGCATGCTCCATGAGCGCCGGCACACCCGGGCGATCGAGGACTTCGGCGGTCTGGGCCGCGTGGCGCCCTGGTTCGCCACGGCCTTCGTCATTACGGCGCTGGCCTCCATCGGCCTCCCGGGCACGAGCGGCTTCCCCGGCGAGTTCCTGGCTCTCCTGGGCACGTTCGAGAACCATCCCGTGATGGGAGGCCTAGCGGCTACGGGAGTGATCTTCGCAGCGTACTACATGCTGCCCATGGTCCAGCGCATCTTCTTCAACGCGCTCGACCAGGAGGAGAACAGGAAGGTCGAGGATCTGTCCCGGCGGGAGATCACCATTCTGGCCCCCATGATCGCCCTCATGATCTGGATCGGTGTATATCCCACCCCCTTCCTGCTGCGCATGGAGCCCAGCGTGCAGGCGGTGCTGGAGCGCGTCGAAGCCGCGGCACCAGCGGAAGCCACCCAGATCGAAGCCCCCGATACGAAGACCGCCAACACGGCAGTGGACTAGAGAGGCCTCTAGATATATGCAGCTCGACTTCAGCAATCAGGCCCACTTTCTCATCGCCCTGGCCCCAGAGTTCGTTCTCTCCGTGTGGGGCATGGTGATCCTCATACTGGGCGTGAGCCGGCGGCAGCGTACCAATCCCGACGCGGCCACCGATCTGGGCTGGATGTCTCTTATCGGAGTGCTGGTGGCGGCCTCGGTGAACGGTTGGCTCTATGGAGTCTCGGAGGTGGGCACCGGCTCCATGATCGCCGTGGACCGGTTCGCGCTCTTCGCCAACTGGATCTTCCTCGCCGCTGTGGGACTCAGCATCCTCATCTCCCTGGCCTACGTCAAGCGGCAGGAGCTGCAGGCCGGAGAGTTCTACGGGCTCCTCATTTACTCGACCGTAGGTCTGATGGTCATGGCGGCGGCCCGGGACCTCATCGTGATTTTCCTGGGCCTGGAGATCATGTCCATCGCCGTCTACGCCCTCACGGCCATGAACCTCCGCGATCGCAAGTCGGCGGAAGCGGGCCTGAAGTACTTCATGCTGGGCGCCTTCTCCACGGGGTTCTTCCTCTATGGGATCGCCCTCGTGTACGGGGCGGCGGGCAGCACGCATATCGGCCGTATTGCGGATGTGGTCGCGAGCGGCAGTGCCCATGGAGCCCTCCTGGGCTTCGGAATCGCCCTCCTGGCGGTGGGCTTCGCTTTCAAGGTCTCGGCGGTCCCGTTTCACATGTGGACTCCGGACGTCTACGAGGGGGCTCCCACGCCCGTCACTGCGTTCACGGCCGTGGCCGTGAAGGCGGGGGCGTTCGTGGCCTTCCTGAGGGTGTTCTCGGTCGCATTCGAGGGTGCCTACGAGAGCTGGTGGGCCATCCTTTGGTGGCTGGCGGTCATTACGATGATCGTCGCGAACCTCATCGCCCTCGTGCAGGCGAGCGTGAAGCGCATGCTGGCATACTCGGGAATCGCCCACGCCGGCTACCTCATGGTGGCGATGGTGGCGGCGAACGAGACGGCCGCGGCGGGCCTCCTCTTCTACCTGCTGGTCTACACCCTCATGAACATCGGTGCGTTCGGAGTGGTGGTCCTGGTGTCCCGCCAAAGCGAGGAGCGCCAGCAGATCGAGGAGTACGCAGGCTTCGGTTGGCAGCAGCCGGTGCTCGGGGTCTTCCTGTCCGTCTTCCTCCTGTCCCTCGCGGGCTTCCCGGGTACGGGAGGGTTCATGGCGAAGATCTTCCTGCTCCAAGGGGCCATGGAGGCCGATCTGGTCTACCTATCCGTCATCCTGGTACTGACGACGCTCGTCTCGTACTGGTATTACCTGCGGGTGGCGTGGTTCATGTGGATGCGGGAGGCCCCTGCCGCAGACACCCACGAGGGGATCTCGGTGCCCCTGGCGATGCGGCTCGCCCTGGTCGTCGGCGTGGTCCTGGTGCTCTACCTGGGTGTCTTCCCGGGGGGTACCGTCGAATTCGCCCGGTCGAGTGTGCAGGGGCTCTCAGCCGTCGGGCAGGGCCTCGTCGGCCTGGCGCCATAGAAGCTACGTGTCTATTTCCGATCACATCTTCCGGCAGTACGATATTCGGGGTCTCGCAGCCACAGAGCTCACGCCGGAGGTCTCCGAGGGCGTTGGCCGGGCGTATGGGACCATGGCCCGTGAGCGTCTTGGGAGCCCTCTACGAATCGCAGTGGGCTGCGACAACCGGCCCTCGTCCCCGGATCTGGTGGCCGGCTTGATCCGTGGCCTCACGGGCTCGGGAGCCGATGTGGTTGACGTGGGGACAGTGCCCACGCCCACGCTCTACTGGGCCGAGAGGATCCTCTCCACCGACGGCGGCATCCAGATCACCGGATCACATAATCCGCCGGAGTGGAACGGCATCAAGATGACGCTGCAGGGCGCCTCCGTGTACGGAGAGGCCATCCAGGACCTGAAGCGACGTATCGTGGGCGGAGAGGACGGGGAGGGGGAGGGGGGAGGCAGCGCCGAGCGGGTGGACATCCTCGAGCGTTACATCGACGACCTGGCGGGGCGATTCGACCTCACCGGTCCCGTGAAGGTGGTTCTGGACTGCGGGAACGGCACAGGATCTCTCGTGGGCGTCGCTCTCTTGCAACAGATCGGGGCCCAGGTAGTGCCTCTCTACTGCGATTCCGACGGCACGTTTCCGAACCACCACCCGGACCCCACGGTGGACGAATATCTGGTGGATCTCATCGACACCGTTCGGCGGGAGGGGGCGGACCTAGGGATCGGCTTCGACGGCGACGCCGATCGCATCGGCGCCGTGGACGAACAGGGCCAGATCGTGCGCGGAGACATCCTCCTGCTCCTCCTGGGGCTCGACGTGCTTCGCAAGCGGGGGCCGGGCCAGAAGCTCGTCTTCGACGTGAAGTGCTCCCAGGTCCTTCCCGACGAGTTCGCCAAGGCCGGCGGCGAGCCCATCATGTGGAAAACCGGCCATTCGCTTATCAAGGAAAAGATGCGAGAGACCGGAGCGCTCGTCGCCGGGGAGTTGTCCGGTCACATCTGCCTCGCCGACGACTATCTTGGGTTCGACGATGCTCCCTACGACGCCTGCCGTCTTGTGGACCTCATCGCACGCTCCGAACGTAGCTTCTCGGAGATGGTGTCGGATTTCCCGGTGTATGTTTCGACGCCCGAGCTTCGTATCGAGGTGACCGAAGAGTCCAAGTTCGGGCTCATGCGGGCGGCCCAGGAGCACTTCAAGAATACTCGCGAGGTGATAGACATAGACGGGGCACGCATACTCTTCGACGACGGCTGGGGGCTCCTCCGGGCCTCCAACACTCAGCCCGTCATCGTCGCCCGGTACGAGGCTCGAACGGGGGAGGGCTTGCGCGTCATCAGGGAAGAGGTCGAATCGTGGCTGCGAACACAGAACGTGGAGGTCCGACATGAGGCTCGGTGACCTTCGAGGCGGACGCCTCTTGCTGGCTTTCGTCGCCGCCGTCCTCGCGATGTTGCTTCTCGGCCGGATCGGCGCCAGCGCCTACGTTGAGATCCTCTGGTTTGAGGCCGTCGGTTTCTCGTCCGTCTTTTGGACGCGAATCCTATGGGAGTGGGGCACCCGCATCACGGGAGCCACGGTGGTGGCCATCGCCATCTTCGCCAACCTCCGGATCGTGGCACGGACGTTGGGCGGCATACGTATCAAGCGGCGGGTGGGTGATCTGGTGATCTCCGAGCAACTCCCCGAGGCCTACGTCTTCTGGGGAATCATCCTGATCTCGGCCCTCATGGGAGCGTGGTTCGGAGCGTCCATCCCCCGAGCCATCGGGCTCCAGCTCCTCTTCCTTCTCAAGGCTCCCGTCTGGGGGATGGTCGATCCCATCCTGGGCAAGGACCTGACGTTCTACGTCATCCTCCTTCCCGTCGTCGTGGCCGTAGTGACCTTCGGCATGGTCGTGGCGTTCCTCGTGTTCACCCTCGCGTCGGCGGGCTACGCCGCCACCGGCGTGCTCCAGTGGGGACGCGGGCGGATCGAAATAGAGGGGCAACCTCGCACGCACCTGACGATTATCGTCGCCTCGTTCTTCGTGCTCCTGGCCATCCGCTTCTGGCTCGGGCGATACCTCCTCCTGCTCGACGGGACCTCCGGCGTCCAGAGCATCTTTGGTTACGCGGACGCCGAAGCCCGCCTCCCGGCCATGCGCATCCTGACGCTGCTCTCCGCCTTCGCGGGCATCGGGACTATGTGGAGTGGCCTGAAGGGACGCATCCTCCCGGCTGCCGCAACCGTCGGGGCCTTGGTCGTCGGGGGACTGGTGGTCGGCCAGGCCTACCCGTCCTTCGTCCAGCGTTTCCGGGTGGAGCCTAACGAGCTCGAGCGCGAAACGTCTTTCATCGAGCACAACATCCGCTTCACCCGGTTCGGCTTCGATCTCACCGAACTCGAGGAACGGGAGTTCGAGTACGAGCAGGACGTAGACGTGGATTGGCAGGCAGCGGCGGCGCAGTTCAGCGGACTGCCCGTGTGGAGCTCTCGGGCTCTGCTCACGACGTTCCGAGAGCTCGAGGCACGGTTCCCCTACTACGACTTCTCGGGCGTGACCGTGGACCGCTACGAGACCGCCGGGGGACCGGTCCCCGTCGCCATCTCGGTTCGCGAGATCCTGCCACGGGGCATTCAGGACCCCAACTGGCAGAACGTTCACCTCCGCAACCTCTACATTCAGGGCATGGGTGCTGTGGCGAGCGCGGCAGGGTCCCGGACGCCCCAGGGCCGGCCTCCCATGTTCGTGTCCGGCATTCCTCCCGAGTTCAGCGAGAGCGGGATCGCGCCCGAGGGTTTACGCCTTACGCGGCCGGAAGTCTACGTCGGGACCCGGAGACAGGGCTTTGCCATCGTGGATCCCGGTCAGCGGACGGCGCCCGATGGGGGTCCCGCTCGACCCGGTATCGACTTTCCTAGGGGGATCGAGCTCAGCTCCCTCCTGAGAACGCTGGCGCTGGCATGGCAAGCCAGGGACGCGAACCTCCTGTTCGCTTCCGAGGTGACCAACACCAGCCGGTTCCTGTTTCGGCGAGACGTCTTGAGCCGGGTGCTCAGGATCTCGGGGCCGCTCCTGCGCTACCCCGACGAGCCCTATCCCGTCATCCACGATGGGCACATCGTCTGGATCCTCGAGGGATTCACCGGCACCCGCTGGTTCCCCCTCTCGACCACCCACAACCTCGAGGCCGGTCGGCCGGTCCGGTACGCTCGAAACAGCGTGAAGGTTACGGTGGACGGGGTTACCGGCGAGGTGACCTTTTACGTGGTCGATGACAGCGATCGGTTGCTCCAGGCCTACCGGCAGGGCTTCCCCACGCTCTTCAGGCCCATCGACGAAATGCCAGAGGGCCTCCTCGGCCACATCCGCTACTCGCGGAGCATGCTGAACCTTCAGGCGCGAGTCCTCAACCGATACCATCAGGACAGCGCGCCGGTCTTCCACGGCCAGCAGGACGTCTGGGAGCTCCCGCAGGAGCTCGCCCAAGGGACCACGCCGGTGCCGTACCAGGCCGAGTACGGGATCTACCTTTTGCCTGGTGAGTCGGAGGCTGACTTCCTCCTCACTTCGGTGTTCGTGCCGCGTGGTCGGCAGAATCTGACGGCCATCCTGGTGGCCCGGAGTGATCCGTATCATTACGGGGAGCTCATACTCTTCGACGTCCCCGTTGAGGATCAGGCCCCGGGTCCCCGCCAGGTGGAGGCTCTCATCGAGCAGGATCCGGCCATTTCGCAGCAGTTCTCCCTTTGGCGAACGGGGGGCAGCCAGGTGTGGACGGGACACCTGCACCTGGTTCCCGTGGGTGAGACGCTTCTGTACATGGAGCCTGTCTTCCTGGCGGCCGAGGCGGATGCCATCCCCGAGCTCCGCCGTTTCGTGGTCAGCGACGGGCGGCGTGTGTCAATGGAGGAAACGCTGGAGCAATCCATCCAGACCTTGGCGTCCATGTCCGGCGACACGCCACCCCTCATAGAGCCCACCCTGGTGGGCGCCGACCTGCCGTCAGTCGACAGGGGCCGGTGGCCGGCCGAAGCCCTCGCCCTACTGGAGGACGCCGAGGCTGCGCTTCGCGCCGGAGATTTCCAGGGATTCGGCATCGCCCTGGACGAGCTCAAGGCCCTTCTCCAGCGCCTCTCCCAGGAGGGTGGCAATTAGTGTCGAATCCCGAAATCCTCGGCCATTGATCTCGCTCCGCTCGATCGTCTCGCGGTCCACTCCGTACTCATAAAGACCGCGATGGTCTCGCGGCTCGAGCACCGATGCATCCGGATCCGACACTAGGCCCCCGTTCCTTGATCGCTCCTTGCAGCCTAGGTAGCTTGAGGCCCTCGCAGGCTCCGTCTCACGGCGCGAGACGATGTCGTCTCCGGAGCTATTCCGATCGGTTGATTCGACTTCGAGCCCGACTCAGATGAATATTCACGAATATCAGGCGAAGGAGATCCTTCGCTCCAAGGGCATTCCAGTGCCGCCCGGGGAGGTAGCCACCACGCCCGACGAAGCCGTCCAGATCGCCGAGAAGTACGGTGGCATGGTGGTGGTGAAGGCACAGGTCCACACCGGTGGGCGGGGTAAAGCCGGAGGCGTGAAGTTGGCCAAGACTCCCGACGAGGTGCGGGAGCACGCCGAGAACATTCTCGGCATGACCATCTCCAGCCTCACCGTGGAGAAGGTCTTGATCACCCCGGCAGAGGACATCGACACCGAGGCCTACGTGGGTGTTCTCATCGATCGCGGCTCCCAGGCCGCCACGTTCATGGTGTCCTCCGAGGGGGGAATCGACATCGAGGAGGTGGCGCACACCAATCCCGACGCCATCCGCAAGCTCACGGTGGATCCGCGCTATGGGCTCATGGACCACCAGGCTTTCTGGCTGGCCAACGCTCTCTACGACGATCCGGCACTGATCAAGCAGACCTCCAAGATCATCCGGCAGCTCTACGACGCTTTCACCTCGAGTGGCGCATCGATGCTGGAGATCAATCCGCTGATCACCACCACCGCCGGCGAAGTTAAGGCCATCGACGCCAAGATGAGCATCGACGACAGCGAGCTCTTCAGGCAGCCCGAGATCGCGGAGTACCGGGATCTGTCGGCGGAGCCGTGGGCCGAGACCAAGGCTCGCGAGGCGAACCTCAGCTACGTGAAGCTCGACGGCAACGTGGGCTGCTGTGTGAACGGAGCCGGCTTGGCCATGGCCACCATGGACCTGGTGAAGTACTACGGCGGGGAGCCGGCGAACTTCCTGGACATCGGAGGATCGTCGAACCCCGAGAAGGTCGTGGCCGCCCTGGAGATCATCAGCTCCGATTCCAACGTGGACGTGATCCTGTTCAACATCTTCGGAGGGATCACGCGCTGTGACGACGTGGCGAAGGGCATCGTGGAGGCCACCCGGAGCATCGACATCGAGCCCCCCATCGTGATCCGCCTCACGGGGACCAACGAGAAGGAAGGACTGGAGATTCTGGCCGAGGCGGGCTTTTCGGCTTTCACCTCCATGGACGACATCGTCGAGCGGGCCGTGCAGATGGCCGCAGAAGCGTGACGCCGGCGACGATGGAATACGAGCCAATGAGACGATAGATGGCGATTTTGGTCGACGAAAAAACGAAACTGGTCGTCCAGGGCATCACGGGAAGGGACGGTTCCTTCCACACGGCCCAGATGATCGAGTACGGCACGGATGTGGTGGCCGGAGTTACGCCGGGGAAGGGGGGTCAGACATTCGAGGGCCCCAACGGAGTCTCCGTCCCCATCTTCAACTCCATGGATCGCGCCGTGGCGGAGACCGGGGCCAACGCCTCGATCGTCTACGTGCCGCCCGCCTTCGCGGCCGGAGCCATCGAGGAGGCGACCGACGCGGGCGTCGATCTGGTCGTGGCCATCACGGAGGGGATTCCGGTCCTGGACATGGCCCGGGCCCACGCCTTCGCCCGCGATCGGGGCACCCGACTCTTGGGGCCGAACTGCCCCGGTTTGATCTCGCCCGAAAAGGCAAAGGTCGGGATCATTCCGGATCAGATCGTGACTCCGGGTCCCGTAGGCGTGATCTCCCGGTCCGGCACTCTCACGTATGAGGCGGTCATCCAACTGACCGACGCCGGTATCGGACAGACGACCTGCGTCGGTATCGGAGGTGATCCGCTCATCGGCACTAACTTCGTGGACGCACTCGAGGCGTTCGCCGCTGATCCCGATACCCAAGCCATCGTGATGATCGGGGAGATCGGCGGCACCGACGAGCAGGAAGCCGCGACCTGGGTGAAGGAGAACCTGGAGATTCCGGTGGTAGGCTTCATCGCCGGCCAGACCGCTCCTCCGGGTCGACGCATGGGCCATGCCGGTGCGATCATCAGCGGCTCCGCAGGAACGGCGGAGGAGAAGACGAAGGCCTTCGAAGACAACGGGATAAGCGTGGCGAGGCGCCCCGTGGACATCGTGGACCTGATCCGGGACGCCATTGGAGTAAAGGCGAGTGGCCTGTAACCGATGATCGATTGGAATTCGAGTTGAGTCCTCGACGGAGGACGACATGAAGTTCATGGACTTACTCGGCCACAGTGGGATTCTGGTCCCATTGGACGCACCGGACCTCGAAGGCGCACTCGCGGTCGCTCTGGAGGCCGTAGAGGGCTTCACCCCCGAGAGGGCCGCACGGGTAGCCATCGACCTCGCCTCGGGATCCGCCGGCGAGGTGGCCCGCGTCCACAACCAGGTCGTCGTCGTTCTCGCCCAAGAGGAGACGCTGGAGTCGGTGTCTGCCGTGCTCGGAATGTCGCCGGAGCCCTTCCAGGTGAACGCTGCAAGGGATGACGGGCCGACTGCGGCGCGAGTTCTCGTGTTGCTAGTGACGCCGCGCCGGTTCGCCACGCTGAAGCATCAGATGTTGCCGGCGCTGGTCCGGTTCTTCCGCGAGGAAGAGAGGGCGGGGCCGCTCTTGGCCGCCAAGTCGGTCGATGCCGTGAAGAGCCTCAAGAGCCTCATGGAGATCGAGCTCAACGAACGCCTCTTGGTGGAGGATGTTCTCTCGCCCCTCCAGTACCGCGTCTATTCGGACACACCCTACACCGAAGTGGTGGACCTGATGGTGCGACGAGGACTGAAGTCCGTGCCGGTCGTGGGAGAGGACTACGAGTTCCTCGGTATCATCACGACGGGCGACGCCATGAAGCACGTGGTCGCCAAGACCCAAACAGAAGAGGCTGGAGAGCCGCAGGACACGACGCCTCTGCGGGAGCCCACGGCCCGTGAGATCATGACCCGGAGCGTCATGTGCGTCTCGGAGGATCAGAGCCTCATGGAGGCGGCGTTCATCATGGTGAACAGGGACGTCGAAGAGCTCCCCGTCATACGGGAGGGTGAAATGGTCGGCTTCCTCACCCGAGGAGAAGTGCTGCGGCTGCTATTCGGGCCCACAGAGAGCTGAGACATCGTTGCCCGGAGGAATGAAGTCATATGAGCTCTACGCTCGCGATCATCAAGCCGGATGCCGTAGGGTCCGGCCTCGCGCGAAAGATTCTGGCACACCTGGAGGATGCGGGGTTCACCGTGTGCGCGATCAAGATGACGCGCCTGGATCCCGACCAAGCGGGCGTGTTCTACGAGGTTCACAAGGAGCGACCCTTCTACGACTCGCTCGTGAGCTTCATGACATCGGGTACGGTGATTCCCATGGTTCTCCAAGCCGACGATGCCGTCGCGAAGCTGCGGCAGATCATCGGCGCAACGGATCCGGCTGAAGCCGACGAAGGGACGATCCGGCGACTCTACGCGGAATCGAAGGAGCGGAACGCCATTCACGCGTCCGATTCCGACGAGAATGCCGCGGCCGAGATCGCTTTCTTCTTCTCGCGCCACGAGCGCCTCGAGCTTTAGAGGCCTGTTGAAGAAGTGGGGCGAGCCGCGTTAGGAGCGCCGACAAGCGCTAGCGCGCTTGTTACCGCCCAGATCCTAGGCGGTGCTCCGCAGTCATAGCCATAGCTACAGCAAGGAGTTCCAACAACGGGGGCACCGCGCGAAGCGTGGTCGGCCCCGTGCTGCCCTGACCGGGCACCGACAGGGCGCCAGCCCTGTTGGTCGGGCGAAGGGGGGTTGCGAGCCCATAGTGCGTCTCTCTTCCTCGGACCACGGCCTTCGGCCGCGGTGCCCGCCTTGCTACGCCTCGTCATCGTTCGTTCTTCGCCTTCGGCTCAGGTGTCGCTGAACACCACTGCACGACGTCGAACACCAGGTCCGCGACGTTCTCTGATCTCCGCAAGACCGGGGTACCCGCGCCGAAGGCGTGGGTCGCGCGGCCGCACCCCACTTCTTCAACAGGCCTCTAGGGAACCTCTGCACAAGTCTTGTGGACAGGGGGTTTTCCCGCGTTGACTCCCCTGTAGGGTTGGGGTAGGTTTTTTTTCTATGCTCAGAGTCGACCTGGCTCACTTGAAGCGGGAGCGATCGCTGCAAGTAGAGGGATTCCTCGAGCCGGATCAGCATTCCTTCGAGGGATGCGCCTTCGTGCTCGAGAAGCCCCTCCATGTGGTCCTGACGGCTGCGTGGGCCGGCTCGGGTGAGGTCGTCCTGCGCGGTAGGCTCAGGGGCTCTGTTGCCCAAGCTTGCCGTCGCTGTCTCGAACCGGTCGAGCGGACGGTGGATGCCGAGATCACGATGATCTTCGCCCCGTCGGAGTTGTTGGAGGACGACGACCAGGAGACACGCCGTATCGAGCCGAGCCAACGTAAGGTCGACCTGGGACCGCATCTTCGTGATGAGTTGATCATGTCGGTGCAGACCTACGTGGCGTGCCGAGAGGATTGCAGAGGCTTGTGCGCCGGGTGCGGGATGAACCTGAACGAGGCTGATTGCCAGTGCTCGATGGAGGACTTGGACCCGAGGTGGGATGCACTGCGAGCACTCAGGAGCGAGAGAACATGACCGATGGCTGTTCCGAAGAAAAAGATCTCCAAGCAGCGCAAGCGTAAGCGCCGCACGCATTACAAGGCCGAGCCCGTGGTGACCAACACCTGCTCCCGGTGCGGGGATCCCAAGATCCCACACCGAGTGTGCCCGAGCTGTGGGTACTACGGGGGTGAGCAGGTGATCGAGCCGGACCTGGACTGACCTTCCGGCCACGGGATCAAGCGAGGTGCGGATTGCCCTGGACGCCATGGGCGCCGACCAGGCCCCGGCTATTGAGGTGGCCGGAGCGGTCAGTGCTCTCCAGGATTCCCAATCGGACGTCGAGATCCTCCTGGTGGGGGATCGAGCTGCCCTCGAGTCCGAGCTCGCGCTTCATCAGGACTTTCCAGAGGACCGGCTGAGCATCGTCCACGCCCCCGACCGGGTGTTGCCGGGCGAGCCTCCTTCCACCGTTCTTCGTCGCAAGCCGGAATCCTCCATCGCCATCGGCCTGGGCCTCCACCGGAAGGGAGAGGCCGACGCCTTCATCAGTGCCGGATCGACGGGCGCCGTCATGGCGGCCTCACTGTTCATCCTCCGCCCTCTCCAGGGCGTGGATCGACCGGCCATCGGAGCCGTGGTCCCTACGGCCGACGGCCCACTCCTTCTTCTCGACGCCGGCGCCAACGTGGACTGCAAACCCCATCAGCTCATCCAGTTCGCTCGCTTGGGGAAGGTCTACGCTCAGGATCTCATGGACATCGCAAGCCCGCGCGTGGGCCTTCTGAACATCGGGGAGGAGCCAAAGAAGGGTGACGAGCTCGCCGTGGCAACCTACCAGGGCCTCGTGGAGAGCGGCCTCAACTTCGTCGGCAACGTCGAAGGCCGGGGTATCGTCGAGGGCGCCTGCGACGTTCTGGTGTGTGACGGTTTCGTCGGCAACGTGCTTCTCAAGTTCTACGAGTCCGTCGCCAGCTTCATCGTGAGCCTTCTCACCAACGCCCTCGGCGAGATCCAGTCGAACCACGACCTGGACGCAGTGTTTCGTCTCCTCGATTATACCGAGACGGGTGGCGCACCTCTCCTCGGCGTGAACGGGATTCCCATCATCTGCCACGGAGGATCCCCACCCAAGGCCATCCGGAACGCCATCGGCGTGGCGGACAGGGCTGCACGGGCGTCGATGGTGTCCCACTTCGAGAAGGAGCTCAGGTCGCCGGTCGTTCAAGGCGGCACGGTATGAAGACGCCGAAGTCCCTGGTCGAGATCGTCTCTACGGGGCGCTACCTGCCGGACCGTGTGCTCACCAATCACGAGCTCGAAGGCATGGTGGACACCACCGACCAGTGGATCACCGACCGCACGGGCATCAAGGAACGTCGTATTGCCTGCGCGCAGACCACCGTTGCCGACATGGGGGCCTCCGCCGCTCGCATTGCCATGGAGCGGGCGGAGGTCGAGCCGGGAGAGATCGATATCCTGATCGTCTCGACCGCCACTCCCGACCGTCTGCTCCCGTCTACGGCGTGCGATATGCAGGCGCTGCTGGGAGCCGGCAACGCCGTGGCCCTCGACGTCTTGGCAGCCTGCTCCGGCTGGCTGTACGGGCTCACCATGGCCGAGGGATACCTGACGGCCGGTCGCGGAGAGATCGCTCTGGTCGTGGCCGCGGAGAAGATGAGCTCCATCACCGACTGGAAAGATCGCTCCACGTGTGTGCTCTTCGGAGACGGGGCCGGAGCCGGCGTGGTGCGGAGGTCCGACGGATCGAAAGGCATCCTGGGCACCCATCACGGCTCGGACGGCAATCTGGCCGAGCTGCTGTATCGGCCGGCGGGTGGAGCCGCCGTGCCGATGGACGAAGAAGTGCTCAGGAGCGGCGAGCACCTCGTGCGCATGGCAGGGCGGGAGGTGTTCAAGAGCGCCGTCCGCTCCATGTCCGAGGCCGCGAACCTCGCGCTCAAGCAGTCGGGTCTCACCGCCGAGGACGTGGACCTGATGGTCCCCCACCAGGCCAACATCCGTATCATCGAGGCCACGGCCCGTTACTCGGGCATTCCCATGAAGAGGGTCTTCGTGAACGTGGATCGCTACGGGAACATAAGCTCGGCGACCATTCCGGTAGCTCTGGACGAGGCCGTGGAAGAGGGTAGGTTGCGCCCGGACATGAACGTCCTGACAGTCGCCTTCGGCGCCGGCCTCACGTGGGGGGCCATGGCCCTCCGCTGGTAGATGCCGAAGCGAACCTGAGAGCCGCTTCCGAGCCATGTCCCTAGCACTTCTTTTCCCCGGACAGGGGTCTCAGCACGTCGGAATGGGCCGAGAGCTGGCTGAGGCATACCCTCTAGCGGCTCAGACCTTCGAGGAGGCCGACGACGTCCTGAGATTCGGGATTTCGCGGCTGGCTTGGGAAGGCCCGGAGGACGAGCTCGTTCTCACGCAGAACGCCCAGCCCGCCATGCTCACGCACTCCACCGCCGTGTACCGCGTCATCTCCGATCGGATCGGTGACGTCGGAATGGCCGCAGGGCACTCCCTGGGCGAGTTCTCGGCTCACGTGGCCGCGGGGACTCTCGACTTCGCCGATGCCCTGAAGACCGTCCGGCTGAGAGGCGAGCTCATGTATTCGGCGGGACAGGATCGCCTCGGCACCATGGCGGCCGTGCTGGGGCTGGACGACGACGTCCTGATATCGGTCTGCGTGCAGGCCAGCGCCGAGGCCGGGATCTGCGTACCGGCCAACTTCAACTCCCGGGGACAGATCGTGATCAGCGGGGACGCGGCCGGGGTCGAACGAGCCATGGAGCTGGCCTTGGAGGAAGGCGCGAAGAGAGTCGTGAAGCTGAGCGTGTCGGGCGCCTTCCACTCGCCCCTCATGGCGCCCGCCGAGGACGGCCTCCGGGAGCACCTGGAAGAGACCGACTTCAGGGACCTGAACTACCCAGTGGTGGCAAACGTGACCGCGGAGCCCGTGACCTCCGGCGCCGCGGCACGCGACCTCCTCATCCGCCAGTTGACCTCTCCCGTGCGCTGGGCCGCATCGGTGGGGCAGATGGTGGAGTCGCGGGTAGATGAATTCCTCGAGCTCGGCCCGGGCTCGGTGCTCCGAGGACTGAATCGAAGAAACGCCAAGAGCATTCCCTGTAGCTCCCTCGGGGAGCCCGAGGATCTGGAAAACTGGGAAGGCTGAGAAACCGGACATGAACGAGTTGAGCGGACATATCACCCTGGTCACCGGCGGGTCCCGCGGGATCGGCCTGGCCGTCTCGCAGGAGCTAGCCCGTGCCGGGTGCAAGGTGGCGGTGATCGGCCGGAACCAAGAAACGGCCAACGCGGCAGCGGCGGGCCTCGAAGGCGAGGACCACCGGGCCTACGGCTGCGACGTCAGCGATGGCGAAAGCGTCGCGTCCGTCGCTGACCAGGTTACGAAGGATCTGGGTCCCGTCGACATTCTGGTGAACAACGCGGGGATCACCCGGGACAACCTCTTCATCCGCATGAAGGAGGAGGAGTGGGACGACGTCCTCGCGGTGAACCTAAAGGGTGCCTTCAACATGACGAAGGCCTTGGCACGAGGCATGATGAGGCGGCGGAGTGGGGTGATCCTCAACGTCACATCCGTAGTCGGCCTAATCGGCAACGCCGGTCAGGCGAACTACGCCGCGTCCAAGGCCGGCCTCATCGGCTTCACCAAGAGCATCGCCAAGGAGCTGGCGTCCCGAGGGGTGCGGTGCAATGCCATCGCACCGGGTTTCATCACCACGGACATGACCGCCGAGCTCCCCGAAGCGACCATCGAGGAACTCCATGCCAGGATCCCCCTGGGTCACCTGGGCGAGCCGTCCGACGTGGCTGGCCTGGTACGCTTTCTCGCCGGACCTGCTGCCCGCTACATTACCGGACAGGTCATTTCGGTGGACGGCGGGATGGTGATGTGAGGGAGGTCGGCTCTCGATATTTCAATGCTACTTATGGCAGGAAGTACTCACCCTTACGGAGGTACCATGGCTGACAACACGGCATCGAAGGTCAAGGAGATCATCATCAACGAGCTGGGCGTCGATCCGGAAAAGGTCACAGCGGAGGCGTCGTTCGTGGACGACCTCGGAGCCGATTCCCTCGACACGGTAGAGCTGGTGATGGCCTTCGAGGAGGAGTTCACCATCGACATCCCCGACGAAGACGCGGAGCAGATGAGAACCGTGGGGGACGCGATCGCCTACATCGAGAAAAACGCTGAGTAGGCACCCCCGCATCAACCTTCAGGACATTCGAGCATGACACCGTCCACCGGCGGTCGCAGAGTCGTCATCACCGGCCTAGGCGCGGTCACTCCCGTAGGTAACGACGTCGCCTCGACCTGGGAGGCCCTGTTGGCCGGGAAGAGCGGTGGGGCCCTCATCACCTGCTTCGAGACCACCGACGAGTTTCCCACGCGGATCGCCTGTGAGGTGAAGGACTTCGACCCGTCCCACCTCCTGAATCGGAAGGAAGCTCGACGATTCGACCGCTTCGCCCAGCTCGGCATATCGGCGGCCGACGAGGCCGTGACAGGGGCGGGGCTGGACGCGGAAGCGGCCGGCGTCCAGCCCGAGCGGTTCGGCGTGATCTTCGGGAGTGGGATCGGTGGGATCTCGACTCTGGAGGCTCAGCACGATGTGTTGAATCAGAAGGGGCCGAAGAGGGTGAGTCCCTTCTTCATCCCGATGTTCATACCCGACATTGCCGCAGGCCTGATCTCCATCCGATACGGGGCCAAGGGCCCGAACTACGCTACGGTCTCGGCCTGTGCCTCCAGCGCCCACGCCATCGGAGATGCCTTCAGGTTCATCGAGCGGGGCGACGCCGACGTGATGATCGCCGGGGGAGCCGAGGCCACCATCACTCCTCTGGCTGTGTCGGGCTTCGCCAACATGAAGGCCTTGTCCAGGCGGAACGACGACCCGGAAGGTGCTTCGCGTCCCTTCGACGCCGGACGCGACGGTTTCGTGATCGGCGAGGGAGCCGGCTGCGTCGTGCTCGAGGCGCTCGAGATCGCAGTGGCGAGGGGCGCACCCATCCTGGCCGAGGTCATCGGATACGGGGTCTCCGCCGACGCCTACCACATCACCATGCCCGCTCCCGAGGGTGCCGGCGCGCAGTACGCGATGCACATTGCTCTGGAAGACGCCGGAGTGACGCCCGAGAGTGTCGACTACATCAACGCTCATGGAACCGCGACGCCGGCCAATGACCGGAACGAGACGGCGGCCATCAAGCAAGTCCTAGGTGACGCGGCCTACTCGACCGTGGTGGGCTCGACCAAGTCCATGACCGGGCACCTGCTCGGGGCCGCGGGGGGAGTGGAGGCCGTGATCTCCGCGCTCGTGTGCCAGACCGGACTGATCCCCCCGACCATCAACTACTCCGAGCCGGATCCGGACTGCGATCTCGACTACGCCCAGAACGGGGTCGTGGAGCGTGACGTCTCGGTGGCCCTTACGAACTCCTTCGGATTCGGCGGACACAACGTCTGTCTGGCCATCCGGGCCTGGAACGGGGAGTAGGCCGGCCCGGGGTTCGAAGATCCGATGGGAGATACCATGAGGATCGGCTTAGGGTACGACTCACATCGCTTCGACGAGGCCCGTCCGTTGGTGTTGGGTGGCGTCGAGATCCCGGATCATCCGGGTCTTGCCGGACACTCGGACGGTGACGCCGTGGCCCACGCCATCGTGGACGCTCTCCTCGGTGCGGTGGCAGCGGGTGATATCGGGCGGCACTTTCCCCCTGACGAGCCCGAGTGGAAGGATGCTGATTCCATGGAGCTGCTGGCCCGAGCCGTGGCGATTCTCGATGAGCGCGACTATCGGATTTCCAACGTGGACGTCACGGTCATCTGCGAGCGGCCCAAGATTGCGCCCCACTCCGACTCCATGCGACGACGACTCGGGAACGTGCTCCGGCTTCCCATCGACGCCATCTCCATCAAGGGGAAGACCAACGAGGGCATGGGATGGATCGGCTCCAGGGAGGGGGTGGCCGTCCACGCGGTGGCGCTCCTCACAGCCGCTGGAGAGGGCGCCCTTCCCGGGGACCACAGGGGCACGCTGTAGGGGCCTGTTGAGGAAGTGGACCAGATCCTAAGCCTCCTGGACCAAACGTCCCCATTCATCATCTATGCTCTGCTGGGGGTTGGAGCAGCCCTCGAGAACATCATCCCCCCCATTCCGGCGGACACGTTCGTTCTCCTTGGAGGGTTCCTGGCGGCTCGGGGGCAGGCCAGTGAAGGAGCCGTCTTCCTGGTCACCTGGACCTCGAACGTGCTGTCGGCGCTGGCAGTCTACGCGGCAGGATACCGCTACGGCTCCACGTTCTTTCGGACCCGCCTGGGCCGTTACATACTGGATTCCGGGCAGCTGCAGACCGTCCGACGGTTTTATCGCCGCTGGGGCACTCTGGCCATCTTCTACACGCGATTCCTCCCTGGTCTGAGGGCAGTCGTGCCCGTCTTCGCGGGCGTGTCGCACCAGAACCCCCTACTGGTGGCCTTTCCCCTGCTTACGGCCTCCGCGATTTGGTATGGAGCCCTCGTGTGGGTGGGGGCCTTCGCCGGTCACAACCTGGAGTACATCCTGGCACTCCAGTCCCGGGTGAACATGACGCTGGCGGGCATCGCAGTAGTCATCTTCGGGACCGTAGCGCTCTGGTGGCTGCGATCCCGAAGAAGACGCCGCAGCGAAGGGACCGAGGATCCGGCCGCCGCTTCGAATGGTGACTCGCGAACTTCGGAAACAGGCCTCTAACCTTGGATCCGGGCGGCGCCTTTCGAGTCGAGCAGTACTTGGACCACCTCAACTTCGAACGGGGCCTGTCTCCGCGAACAATAGACGCCTACCGCCGGGATCTTTTGCGATTCGTGGAGTTCGCCGGGAGAGAAGGGAGGAGTGACCCGGAGAGCGTCACGTTGGCGGACGTTCGGGCCTACGTGCTCCACCTCAGTGGCTTGGGCCTGGCGCCTACCTCCGTGCGCCGGGCCCAGTCGGCCCTTCGAACCTACTTCGGCTTCCTGCTGGAAGAGGGCATATCGGATCAGGATCCCACCGACGGGCTCGAGAGTTCGAAGGTGGGCCGGCCCCTACCCGACGTCCTCGGCTCCGAGGAGGTCCTGGGCCTTCTGGAGGCCCCTCGACTCGATTCTCCGGTTTACTGGCGGGACAAGGCCATCCTCGAGGTGCTCTACGCCACGGGGGTACGCGTCTCAGAGCTCATCGGCCTGAAGCTCGTGAATCTCGATCTTGAGCTCGGCCTGTGTACCGTGTCGGGGAAGGGGGCCAAGGAGCGCATGGTGCCGTTAGGAGGGCCGGCCCGGGTGGCCCTGCGACGCTACCTGCAGGACCTGCGGCTCGAGCTGGACCGGGGAGGGAGCGGGGGCTACGTATTCCTCAATCGGAAGGGCCGTTCCCTTTCCCGCACGGCGATCTGGAATCTGGTTCGAGAAGCGGCCCGGGCCGCGGGTCTCAGCAAGAAGGTCTCACCCCACACGCTTCGCCACACTTTCGCCACACATCTCCTTGAAGGCGGAGCGGACCTTGTGGCCGTGCAGGAGCTATTGGGTCACGCCGACATCTCGACAACGCAGATCTATACCCACCTGGATCGAGAGTACCTACGGAGCGTTCACAAGAAATATCACCCCCGGTCCTGACATGATGCCGGACCTAAGTGTGGTGTCCCAGAAGTTCGCGAGTCACCGAGAGTGCCGAGGCGCCGGATCCGGGGTACCCGCACAGCTAGGCGTGGGTCAGGCGCGACGACGAAAGAATAGCAACGCGGGCACCGCGGCCGAAGGCCGTGGTCTGAGGAGGAGGAACGCCGCAGGGCCGGATGCATCGGTGCTCGAGCCGAGCGACCTTCATGCTCGTCGCGAGCGCCGAGTTGACCGCGAGACGATCGAGCGCAGCGAGATCAATGGCCGAGACACTTCTGGGACACCACGCTAGCTCCCACTCCCCCGTGGGTTCTCCCCGCCATCGCCGCCCTTGTCCCCCTCCAGGCCCTCGGCTGCGAAGAGGTCGGACTGGGTGCGAGCGTCGCCCAAGAGCCGAATCGCTTCGGCAAGAACCGGGTCGCGTTGCGACCGGATCTCCATGGAGCGGCCCATCCGCTCCATGCGCTCGGCGACGCGCACAGCCACGCGCCACTCCAGGTACTCACGGATCGTCGGATCCTCGATGTTTTCCTCGACCCCCTCTTCCGAGAGTGCGTCGAGAAAGGCCTCGAACTCCACCGGACCGACCCCGGGCTCCTCGCCGGCGTCACGGCGGGCATCCGCCTGGGCGAAGGCGAACTCCTCGATCCGCAGGACAAGGGGTATCTGATCACGGGCGGCTTGAGAGATGAACTCGCGCTCGGCCAGCGTCAGGGTATCGTTGGCGATCTCAAGATCCGGGAAGATCCCTCCTCCGGCGATCAGCTCGCGGCCGGTCTTCGTTGTCACCACGGGGAACGTATCCGGGTTCTCCGGAATGGGGCGTCCCTGCACGGTCCGGGGACGGTGGAGAGATCGACCCAGCGGCGTGAACCACTCTCCGGTCGTGAGTCGCAGATGCCGCTTCTCGGTGATCTGGAAGACGTTCTGGAAGACGCCCTTGCCGAACGTCCGCTCCCCGATGACCAGAGCCCGATCGTGGTCCTGAAGGGCCCCGGCCACGATCTCGGCGGCTGAGGCGGAGAAGCGGTCGACGAGCACGATGACCGGCTTGCCGGGAATCCTCTCCGGCATACGGGCATCCCAAGCCTCGTCCTGATTACGGCCCGTTTCCCCCCGAACACGGCTCTCCGCACTCGCGAGACGGGCGCCCCTCTCCAGGAACAGGTCGCCGATCATGAGCGACTCGTCGAGGTAGCCCCCCGGATTGCCCCTAAGGTCGAGAATCACCCCCCGAGCAGATCTGAACTTCACGAGGGCCGAATCGACCTCCTGGGAAGACCCTCGAGCTACCCGGCCGAGGCCGATGTAGCCCACGTCGGAGCTCAGCAGACCCGACACCACGGCCGAGACGTGAACGCTGTCACGGCGGATGGCCGGGGTCAGGGGGGCCGTCAGGCCTTGCCGGGCGATGGCCAGCCTGACGGATGTGCCCACCTCACCGCGGATGGAGTCCGACGCCACCCTGGTAGTCCAGCCCTCGGTGCTCCGGCCGTCCACCCCGATGATGAGGTCCCCGACCTGCAGCCCCGAGCGTTCCGCAGGCGTCCCCCGAAAGACCGCCGTGATCGTGATGGCCTCGTTGAGGTTGGTGATCTGCACGCCGATGCCGGCGTAGTTGCCGGTGTTGCCCTCCTGGAACTCGTCGAACTGCTCCGGTGTGAAGACCTGAGCGTAGGGATCGTCCAGCTCGCGGATCAGGCCGTCCACGGCCCGGTCCCACAGAGCCGAGTCTCCCATGGCCTGGAGACCGTAGTCACGAATGGCCTGGAAAGCGCCCAGGAACATCTGAGCCCCGGTGGAGACAGATTTTTGTTCGCCGTCTCGTGTCGACCCAGTGTTGCCGGAGGATTGGCCGACTGCGGGCAAGGCTACGAGAACGGCCGATAGGAGGCCGATGAGCGTCTTCCGATTCATCAATTCTCACTCAGTGGATGCGATGTCTTTCGGGGCCGCGTGTCTAACCCCACCCCGTAGCCCTCGTTCCCTCACGAAGATAGGCCTACGACTTGGGCGCCAGACTCCTTACATTTTCCGAAAACACCTTTCTACGTCGACGTCGCAGGAGGCGCCGCCGATGATACAACCGGACGGGCGGACCCATCTCAACGTGGGCCTGGCCCAGTTCAAGCCCAAGAAAGCCGCTGTGGAGGCCAATCTGGCGGGGATCCGTGAGGTTGTGGGCAGCCACGCCGAGGTGGTCGATCTGCTTGTGTTCCCCGAAGCCGTCTTGAGCGGCTACTTCCTCGAAGGAGGGGTGGCCGAAGCAGCACGGTCCGCCACCGAGGTGGCCGGAGGTCTGGGTGAGCCGATTCCGGACGCGCCGGACGTGGTCCTCGGTTTCTACGAGAGGCACCGGAGAAGGCTCTACAACAGCGTAGGATACTTCAGCCCGGGGGAAACCGCTTACGAGCCCGTACACGTCCATCGCAAGATGTTCATTCCCACATACGGCGTCTTCGACGAGGCTCGCTTCGTGGAGTCCGGTGGGGATGTACAAGCCTTCGACACCAGGTTCGGACGCGTGGGCATGCTCATCTGTGAGGAGATGTGGCACTCGCTGCCCCCGACAATCCTCGCCTTGGGCGGCGCCGAGGTGATCATCGCTGTGAGCGCCTCCCCCGCCCGGGACTTCACGCCCAACAGTGAGGGCCGCCCACACAACCTCCGGCAGTGGGACGCCCTGGCACCAGCCGCCGCGCGCGAGCACGGGGTCTTCGTGGTGGTGAGCCAACTCGCAGGGTCAGAAGGCGGAAAGGTCTTTCCTGGAGGATCCTTGGCAGTGGGACCCGACGGCGGAGTCCTCGCTCGGGGACCTCTTTTGGAGGAGGGCGTCACGGTGGCGTCCCTGGAGTCGGCAGCGATCGACAGGGCTAGGGTGAAGTCGCCTTTGCTGGCTGGCCTCGAGCAAGCACTTCCCCACCTCCAGAAAGCGCTGACCCGCTCCCAGGGACCCGATGTCACCGTCGGGGTGGCCGCGGAAGAGCCGGGTGAGGCGCCGGTCGTGGAGTCGTCGGGCGTCACGGTCCACCCGCTCGTCAGCCCTGATGACACTTCCATCCTCGATCTCGACATGGAACTGGTGGAGAGAGTGCTCCTCGAGTTCATCCGCGAGGAGGTGGTGCGCCACCGGGGATTCGAGAAAGTCGTCATCGGGCTCTCCGGGGGCGTGGATTCCAGCGTCTCCCTCTGTCTGGCCGTTCGCGCACTCGGCCCTGAGAACGTGGTGGGGTTCCGGATGCCCTACGCCACCTCGAGCGTCGAGAGCCTGGATCACGCGGCCCTCATGTTGGAGGCTTCCGGAGCGGAAGGTCGCACCATCGAGATCACTGGGGCGGTGAACGCGTACGTTCAGGAGTACGAGCCGGATCTCTCACCCCTCCGGAGGGGGAATCTGGCTGCGCGCCTCCGTTCGGTGATCCTATTCGACCAGTCGGCCAAGCTACGGGCGCTGCCCCTCGGCACGGGCAACAAGTCGGAGCGGTTGCTGGGCTACTACACGTGGCACGCCGACGACTCCCCTCCCATCAACCCGCTGGGGGATCTCTTTAAGACCCAGGTATGGGCCCTCGCGCGCCATCTCGATGTGCCCGACCTCATCGTGGACAAGCCGGCCTCCGCCGACCTGGTCCGGGGCGTCCATGACGAGGACGAGCTGGGCATCTCCTACCACCGGGCAGACCCCATCCTGCACTGGCTTCTCAAGGGGTACCGCCCACAGGAGCTCAAGGACTACGGATTCCTCGAAGAGGAGGTCGACCGTGTATGGCGGCTCCTCTCGTCGACGCACTGGAAGAGGGAGCTACCCACCGTGGCCATGCTCTCGTCCAGCGCCATCGGGGAATTCTATCTCCGCCCGGTGGACTACTAGTGTTCCGTTGCCGAAGTTCGCGAGCGACCAAGAGGGTCGGGGCGCCGTGGGATCAAGGCGGGACGACGCGGCGTAGCGCAAGCGGGCACCGCGCGAAGCGTGGTCGTAAGGAGTCCCAACGCCGAGCCCACGGATGCACCGTGCCCTCGACTGGCCGAGACACTTTAGCAGCGGGACACTAGTAGCCGCACTAGCCGACGCCAATCACTTTCCGCCGTATGCTCTCGAGGACTGGCAGGGGAGTGAGTTCACCGTCGATGATGGAGGCCAGCTCCTCCTCTTCCAGCCAGTGGGCCTCCAACTCCGCCAGCTCGAGCTCGAGGAGTCGCTGCTCCACCGCCTCGTTAGCAGCGATCTCGAGCGCGATGGCGCCGGTCCTTTGCAGGTCACCCAGGCGACGCCCTTGCTTGACCACGATGCGGGTCAGGTCGTGGGGGCTGCCGGCTTCCTGGATCAGTCGAGTCGCTGAGCGCACACGTCCCTCCGTGGCGCCGGCGTGGTGGTGATAGGCCAGGAGGCGCCGGGAGACGTGCTCGCCCTTCTTACCCTCCAGTCGCAGCCCACCCTCGCGCAGATCCCCGCACACAGGACACCGCTGGGTCACAGCCAGTGAATCACCCGGGTCTCGCCCCGCCGTGAGGATCAGACGCCCCCGGTCCCGATAGGCCAGCGAGCGGAACTGGTGTCCGCATCGTACGCAGTCGTGTCGACCACGCCATGCGCTGCTCCCGAAGCGAAGCCAGCGGGCGGCCTCGGCGACCCGGTCGGGCGCATTCTCCCACAGAAACCAGGCGCCCAGCCACCCTATTCCCCCGGTGGCCCACCCCCCGGCGATGGCCGCACCGGCTGCCACAGTGCCCATGAACATTAGCTTCTTATGCTTGGTGGCGCGGTCCGTGAGCTCCCGGCCGTACCGCCACCAGGCCTCCTCGGTGAGATTTGCCCTGCCCACACGGACCACGTCGAGGTGTCCGACGCGAAGAAGCGCCACGTTGTCCGTCTGGGAGAGAAGACGAGAGCGGTCTGTCACGACCCCCTCGAGCTCCTCGAGGGCCTCCCAGCGTTCTTCGATGGGTGCCAGGGACCAGCGCTTGCATGACCTGCAGACGGCCCACAGCCGGCCGCGCTCGGGGTCGTACGCCACCCGCATGGAGGTCGGAAAGTGTTCGAGCTCCTCGTTGGCGGAGAAGGGCGTGTGGCAGACCAGGCAGTACGTGAACAGCAGAGAGCTCCGTAGGCCGAAAGTGGACCCGAGGGGTATCCTAGAGGCCGGTTGAAGAAGTGGGGCGAGCCGCGTTAGGAGCGCCGACAAGCGCTAGCGCGCTTGTTACCGGCCAGATCCTAGGCGGAGCTCCGCAGTCATAGCCATGGCTACGTAAAAGAGTTCCAACGACGGGGGCACCGCGCGAAGCGTGGTCGGCCCCGTGCCGCCCTAACGGGGACCGACAGGGCGCCAGCCCTGTTGGTCGGGCAAAAGGGGGGTTGCGGGCCCATAGCGCGTCTCTCTTCCTCGGACCACGGCCTTCGGCCGCGGTGCCCGCCTTGCTACGCCTCGTCATCGTTCGTTCTTGGCCTTCGGCCTTTAGATACACCGATCACCGTGCCCAGGTTACGAGTAGACGAGCCCGTTTATTCCATTGCCAGGGGAGATAGAACGGCCAGAGGCAGGCGAAGGGGCTGGCCTTCGCGCGCCAGGATCTCCAACTTGGCCGGCACTGGATCTTCTGCAGTGGACGAGCGTCCATGCTACTCGTGCTCGACAACTACGATTCCTTCACGTTCAATCTGGTCCAATACCTGGGCGAGCTTGGAGCGGACGTCGTCGTGATACGCAACGACGAGCGATCCGTCGCGGAGATCCTGGAGCTATCGCCGTCTCGGGTCGTGATCTCTCCGGGTCCGTGCACCCCCGAGGAGGCCGGCGTGAGCATCGAGCTGTTCCGTAACCTGGGGCCGTCCACCCCCATGCTGGGGGTCTGCCTCGGTCACCAGGCCCTAGGCGAGGCGTTCGGCGGGGAGACCGTTCGTGCCGATCGGGTCATGCACGGTAAGACCGCACCGGTGTGGCACACCGGCGAGGGGATCTTCGTCGGCATCCCTTCTCCCTTTACCGTGGCCCGTTACCACTCACTCGTTACGGACGCGTCCGCCCTGCCCGGGGAGCTCGTACCCGTGGCCTGGAGTGGGGCCGAGGGCGATTCTTCGGAGGTTCAGGCCATCCGGCACCGGGAGCACCCGTTGTGGGGCGTCCAGTTCCATCCCGAGTCGCTTTTCTCCGAGCACGGCAAGACGCTGCTGGCCAACTTTTTGGCCCTATAGAGGCCTCCCTTCAGGGCCTGTTTTACCTCGAACCCGTTGCCACTCCAGCCGGGCTCGGATAACTTAACTGGCGTGATATTTGCATCATCGGGCGTCGCCTCGTGTCCTGGAAGGGACCGTTGAGCGGCCGCGTACTCGGCATCGTTCCGGCGCGGCTGGCCTCTACCCGCCTCCCCAACAAGCCCCTTTATCCCCTCCGCGGCAGACCTCTCATCGAGTGGGTTTGGCGGCGTGTGGAGACGATGGAGGTGTTGGATCACGCCGTGGTGGCGACCGACAGTGAGGAGGTGGCCGACGTGTGTCACGCCTTGGGGGCCCCTGTCGAGATGACGTCGTCTGAGCATCCTTCCGGCACCGATCGCGTGGCAGAAGTAGTTCAGCGCACCGCGTTCGAGGACTACGAGGTCGTTGCGAACATCCAGGGTGACGAGCCCCTCCTGAAGGAGCTCCACCTGGAGGCCGCCATCTCCCTCGTCCGCGACGAAGCATGGGAGATCGGAACGTGTGCCACGCCTCTCATGGACGAGGACGCCCGCAATGATCCGGCAGCCGTGAAGGTGGTCCGGGCGACGGGAGGCAGGGCGCTCTACTTCTCGCGAGCTTCCATCCCCTACGTGCGCGACGGTAAGCCGGAGCCCGAGGACTTGGAGAGGGAGCCCTTTCTGCGGCACATCGGCATCTACGCGTACTCCCAGGATGCTCTGGCGCGCTGGGTCGCGCTGGCTCCCTCGCCCCTCGAACAGTTGGAGCACCTGGAGCAGTTGAGACCTCTGGAAGCGGGCATTCGCATCGGGGTGGCGATCGTGGGTCAAGCGGATCCAGGCGTAGATACGCCGGCGGATGCGGTCCGGATGGAAGAGAAGCTGGCCAGAATCGAGAACCTCAATTCACGAATGAGCGATGATGGATCCTGACGTTCGGCAGACCAAGTACATCTTCTTGACCGGCGGTGTGGTCTCTTCCCTGGGGAAGGGCATCGCAGCAGCATCTCTCGGACGAATCCTGAAGGAGCGTGGTCTCAGAGTAACGCTCCTGAAGTTCGACCCGTACATCAATGTCGATCCGGGCACGATGTCCCCCTTCCAGCACGGGGAAGTCTACGTCACCGACGACGGCGCCGAGACGGATCTCGACCTCGGACACTACGAGCGTTTCATCGACGAGTCGCTATCACAGGCCAACAACGTCACCACGGGCCGTATATACCAAGACGTCATCGCCAAGGAGCGCAAGGGCGAATACCTGGGCTCCACCGTTCAGGTCATCCCTCATATCACCGATGAGATCAAGAGCCGTCTGCGGCTCCTCGCCGACGATCACGACGTGGTCATCACGGAGATCGGCGGCACGGTCGGCGACATCGAGAGCCTGCCGTTCCTGGAGGCCATCCGGCAATTCCGCCAGGACGAAGGGCGCGAGAACGCCATCTTCATCCACCTGACCCTCATCCCGTACATCGCCGCCGTAGGTGAGCTCAAGACCAAGCCTACCCAGCACTCCGTCCGGGAGCTTATGCAGATTGGAATTCAGCCGGACATTCTCATCTGCCGCTCTGAGCACCCTTTGGACGAGAGCATCAAGAAGAAGATCGCCCTCTTCACGAATGTGCCGCTCAGCGGCGTCATCGAGGCCAGGGACGTCAGCACGATCTACGAGGTGCCCCTGGAGCTGCGACGACAGGGGCTCGACGACGTGGTCCTCGACCTCTTCGGCATTCAGGCGCCGCCCACCGATCTTGAAGAATGGGCCGGCATCGTGAAGCGGGTCAAAAATCCGTCCGTCGGCACTGTCCGGATAGCGGTGGTGGGGAAGTACACCGAGCTCGTGGACGCGTACAAGTCCGTACAGCAGGGACTCGTCCATGGGGGCATCGCCAATGATGTGAAGGTGGATGTCGAGTGGGTCTCGGCCGAGCGCTATGCCGCTGGGAACATGGACCACCTCAAGGGCTTCGACGGGCTCCTCATTCCGGGTGGCTTCGGAGAGCGTGGCATCGAGGGGATGCTCATGGCCATTCGTTGGGCCCGCGACAACGACCTCCCGTTCTTCGGGATCTGCCTCGGTCTGCAGTGTGCCATCATCGAGTTCGCCCGTAGCGTGTGCGGGCTCTCCGACGCCCATTCCGTCGAGTTCTCGGATACGGCAACCGATCCCGTTATCTGCCTCATGGACTCCCAGCTGAACGTCACCACCAAGGGGGGCACGATGCGGCTGGGGCAATATCCGGCGCGGCTCCGCCCCGAATCACGCGTCCTGGACATCTACGGAGCGAGCGAGATCAGCGAGCGGCACCGCCATAGGTATGAGGTCAACAACGCATACCGTGAGCTTCTCGTGGAGCACGGCCTGATCATGTCGGGCACGTCCCCAGATGAACACCTCGTGGAGATGATCGAGCTGTCGGAGCATCCTTGGTTCGTCGGATGTCAGTTCCACCCGGAGTTGAAGAGCCGTCCTACCAGGCCGCATCCGCTGTTCGCCTCGTTCATCGAGGCCGCGGTCGCCCACCTGAACGAGCCAAGCTCGGCCCCCCAGACGGAAGCCGTGGTAGCCGCCGGGGAATGATGCTCGACGCGTTCACGCTCATCTCGGGCCCCTGCGTACTGGAGGACGACGAGCTCAATCTCGAGATCGGCCGCCAACTGGCTCTCCTTTCGTCTGTCCTGGGGCTGCCGGTCGTGTTCAAGGCATCGTTTGACAAAGCGAACCGGTCGCGACCGGACTCTCCGAGGGGACCGGGCCTGGACGCGGGACTCGAGCTCCTCGAGCGGATCAAGGGCGAGACCGGGCTTCCGGTCCTCACGGACATCCACGAGGCGGGTCAGGCCGCAGCCGCAGCCCAGGTCGCCGATGTTCTGCAGATCCCGGCGTTCCTCTGCCGCCAGACCGATCTGTTAACTGCCGCGGGCGCCACCGGGAAGGTCGTCAACGTGAAGAAGGGGCAGTGGATGTCCCCCGACGACATGCTTGGCGCCGTGGAGAAGGTGCAGCGCGCTGGGGCCTCTCAGGTGGCGATAACCGAGAGGGGGACCTTCTTCGGATATGGGGACTTGGTCGTCGACATGCGCTCCTTCCAACGCACGCGTAACGCCTGCCGCGTTCCGGTCATCTTCGACGGGACCCACTCCGTACAGCGTCCCGGCCAGGGCGACGGATCCAGCGCGGGCGATCCGGAGTTCACCGCCCCACTCGTGCGAGCCGCTGTGGCGGCAGGCTGCGACGGGTTGTTCCTGGAAACCCATCCGAACCCCGGCCAGGCGCCCTCCGACAGCAGCAACATGCTTCCTCTCGACGATCTGAAGGCACTCTTGGAGGAGGCCCTCGCTGTGCGCGCCGCCCTCGCCGGCGTAAGGCCTCCCGCTCCCTCGCCTACGGCCTGACTGTCCATGGAGGAGCGACGCGAAGGGATCGCCCCGGACGTGGCCCGCGCCATCCGGCTGGTCGTGTTGGACGTGGATGGGGTACTCACCGATGGAGGGGTCTACATCGGGGCCGAGGCCGGTGGCGAAACGCTCGAGCTCAAGCGCTTCGATATCCAGGACGGCCTGGGTGTAAAGATGCTCGGCTGGGCCGGCATCGAGGTGGTCATCGTATCGGGACGGGTGTCCGAGGCCACTGCCCGCCGAGCCGAGGAGCTGGGGGTGACGGAATGCCGTCAGGACCCGGGCGCAGCCAAGCTGCCGGTGGTGCGAGCGCTGCTGGAGGAGCGCGGCGTAGGATGGGATGAGACGGCCATGGTGGGAGACGATCTCGCCGACCTGCCCGTGCTGGAGCGGGTCGGCCTTGCGGTAGCGGTGCTCAACTCCGTCCCCGAAGTGCACGCCGTGTCCCGATGGACTACCACGGCCCCCGGCGGAGCCGGTGCGGTGCGGGAGTTCGCACGAGCCCTGCTGATGGCCAGAGGTGAATGGGAGGGACTGGTTCGGGAGTACTGTGATGCCCGCTCAGGATCCTGACGCCATGACCGGCCCCGAAGCGCAGATCGATTCGGATCGGGTTCTCCGGGAGGCCAGGCGTGTCCTGGAGGTCGAGGCCAGGTCTGTCGAGTGCCTGGTGGACCGCGTGGGCGAGGACTTCGTGGAGGCCGTGGGCCTTCTCGCCCGCTGTACCGGCCGTGTCATCGTATCCGGCATCGGCAAGAGCGGCATCATCGGCGGTAAGATGGCCGCCACGTTCACCTCCACGGGCACACCGGCGAACTTTCTTCACCCGGTGGAGGGGCTCCACGGCGACCTCGGGATCGTGGGGCAGGGCGACGTCGCCATCCTGGTCTCCAAGAGTGGGGAAACCTCGGAGCTGTCCGGGCTTGTGGATTATCTCCTCCGGGCTAGCGTCCCCATCATCGCGTTGACGGGTGAGCCGGAGTCTCCCCTTGCCACTCTTTCCACCGTGGCGCTGGACTGTTCGGTGGACGAGGAAGCCTGCCCCATGGACCTGGCCCCCACGTCTTCCACCACCGCCACTCTGGCCATGGGAGACGCCCTGGCGGTGGTTCTACTCCAGCAGAAGGGCTTCAGGAAAGAGGACTTCGCCCTTCTCCATCCCGGTGGATCCTTGGGACGAAAGCTCACGTTGCGTGTAGAAGACGCGATGATCGTCGAGGGGTATCCGCATCTCCACAGCGAAGCCTTGATGCGGGACTGTATCGTGCCACTGGCCGAGCAGCGGGGGACGGTGCCTATCGTCGATGGTAGCGAAAAGGTCGTCGGGGTCATCACCGCCGGCGACCTGACCCGTCTCATGGAGCACCGGGAGGACTTTCTGGACGTGCCTGTCACCGAGGTGATGACCACGTCTCCCAAGGTGGCGCGGGCGGACGAGCTCGGCTCGGCCGCAGTCCACCGGATGGAGTCTCACGGCATCATGGCGCTTCCCGTGGTGGATTCCGACCACCGACTGAAGGCGATAGTGCACCTTCATGATCTCATGAAGGTGCACTATGATCATGACACGCAATAGTTTAACGATCCTAGTGCTCGCCTTGTCGTGGGGGCTGGCCGCCTGCGAGAGCCCCCGTCAGCAGGCGGTGGTAGACCCTGAGCTAGAGAACATCCAGGCGGACTACATCATCTTCGGAAACACGCACCACCTGACGCGCAAGGGGATTCGGGAAGCCCTGGTCGTGGCCGACACCGCCTACTTCTTCAATGACTCGACGGTGGTCCTGCTCAGGGGTAACGTGACGCTGACCACCTATCACGAGGAGCTCGGGACCGAGAAGGCGGTGGTCAAGTCCGACCGAGGCCGCCTCGACACCGGCGACAACTCCATGATCGCCCAGGGCAACGCGGTACTCCTGATCGCGGACGGCGAGCGGAGGATCGAGAGCTCGGAGCTCCACTATAGTCCTGAGTACGACAAGATATGGAGCGACTCGGCCACCGTGATGTACGAGGGCCAGAGTATCGTGGAGGGAAACGGCTTCGAAGCGGACTTGAACTTCGACCAGGTGCGGGTGCGGAACGCCCGCACCCGCGGTGGCACCGTCCGCTTCTGATGCGGCGCCCACTCTTATTCCTTGGAGTCGCACATGTCCTGTTCCTGTTGGCGGCGACCAACCTCGCCGCTCAGAACAGAACCTGTGACCTCATCGACTCCCGCCTGGTCAATTCCGTAACCGAGAGGGGAGGCCGGGTCAGTCATGTGTCCCTCCCACGCTTCCTCTGTACCGATGGTACCCGCATCGAAGCCGACAGCTCGGTGACCTTCGAGGCGAACTCCTTCACGCAGCTCTTCGGCAACGTCCTCTTCCGCGACGGCACCCAGGAGCTCGAGGCCGAGCGGGCACAGTACTTCAGCCGAGCGGGACGCTTGCAGGCACAGGGCTCGGTGCGTCTCACGGACATGGACGACAGCTCCACCATCACGGGGGAGAACCTGGTCATGCTTCAGGAGGAGGACGAGCGCCCAGAGGACGACGTGACGATCCGTGGGGGTCGGCCCCACGCTCGTTTCTTCTCGAAGGCGGTGCCGGTATCCGACAGCCTTCAGGCTAACGAGACTCAGCGGGACGGCGTCGAAATAGAATCTCCGCTCCCGGATACGGCCGCCGGGCTTCCGCCCCCGGCCAACACGCTGGCCGGTCAGGACGTGCCTTCCGACACCCTGGAGGTCGAGCCTTCCGACACCGTGGAGGTCGAGCCTTCCGACACCCTGGAGGTCGAGCGTCCCGACACCGTGGAGGTCGAGCCTTCCGACACCCTGGAGGTCGAGCCTCCCGACACCGTGGAGGTCGAGCCTCCCGAGATCGAGCCGGCAGAAGTCGAGGCTATGGAGCCCGAGCCTCCGCCAGGGCCTCCGATGCCCTTCGACGTCGATGCCGACCTGATCCGCCTGGTGGGAGACCGCCTCTTCCAAGCCCGGGGTCGGGTGGTGGTCTGGCGGGATTCGCTTCTCTCCTACGGGGACTCTATGGAGTACCAGCAGGATGTAGGTACACTGACCCTCTTCCGGAACGCACGCATCCTCTCTCCCGACGCGGAATCGGGGGACACGCTCGACGTCAGGGGCGACACCATCGACATGCGACTTCCGAGCAACCGCATCGATGAACTCGAGGCTCGTGGGCACGCGCAACTGGTCACGGACGCCTTAGACATGAAGGGCCCTATCCTCCGGATCTTTTTCGCTCAGGAGGAGCTGGACCGCATCGTATCGGTCATGGGCGGCCAGGAGGAGGAGGTCGACGAGGAGCCCCCGCCACAGCCGGCGGCCCAGGAACTCGAAGATTCTCTCGAAGCTGAGATGGAGGACCCCTTCGCCCGACCCCAGGCCACGGCCGAGGACTTTCTTCTCACAGGTGACTCAATCGAGGTGAAGACCCCGGGCGGCGAGCTGGAGAGTGTCTTTGCGTCCGGACAGGCCCACGGAGTCTCCAGTGTCCGGGATTCCCTGAACACCGAGGACGCGCCGGACCTCATCCGGCACGACTGGATAGAGGGTGAGACCATCACGGCCACGTTCGGTACGAGTCGGAGCGACTCCGCCGCCTCGCCAGCCGGCACCACGGAGGGGAACGAAAGTCGATACCGTCTCGACAAGCTGGTGGCACAGGGTGCCGCCCGGAGCTTCTATCGTTCCGCCCCCGACTCGAGCTCGACGCCCGGGGGTGGCCAGGGCCCTCTCGAGCTCAACTACGTGCTGGGCGACGAGATCAGGCTATTCATGAAGGACGGAGAAGTGGATCGCATGGAGGTGGACGACGCCACAGGTGCGTATTTTCAGCCCCAGCCCGGCTTCGTGACGCCCGCGGCGGATACGGTGCTTCCTCCGCCTCCGGATACCACGTCCACGCCGCGCGGGCAAGGCAACCTACCACAGGAAAGCCGCACGAATGAGCGACTTCGATCCGGACCTCGAAACCGCTGAGGCGGCGGAAGGGGATTCGGTGACCACCGTGCTCCCCGAACCACCGGCTCCCATGAGCCGTCTCTACGGTGAGGGGCTGACCAAGATCTATCGGAAGCGGCGCGTCGTGGACGACATCGCCATCTCCGTCACGCAGGGCGAGATCGTCGGGTTGTTGGGTCCGAACGGGGCGGGGAAGACCACCACGTTCTACATGATCGTGGGACTCATCCCTCCCGACGGGGGGAAGGTCTACCTCGATGACCGGGAGCTCACCGACATTCCCATGTTCCGCCGGGCCCGGATGGGTGTGGGCTATCTGGCGCAGGAGCCCTCGGTCTTCCGAAAGCTCACCGTCGAACAGAACGTGAAGGCGATCCTCGAAACCCTGAAGCTTCCCAAGGCTGAGGAGCAAGCCCGTCTGGAAGAGCTTCTGGGCGAGCTCGGACTGGGTCAGCTACGTGACCATTGGGCCTACTCCCTCTCAGGCGGGGAGCGCCGGCGCCTGGAGATCACTCGCGCCCTCGTCCAGCGTCCCAAGTTCATGCTGCTCGACGAGCCCTTTGCTGGCATCGATCCCATCGCGGTCCACGACATTCAGGACATCGTGGGCACCTTGAAACAGCGGGGGATCGGGGTCATCATTTCCGATCACAACGTAGAACAAACCCTGGAGATCGTGGACCGGGCATACATTATGTATGAGGGTCGGATTCAGGTGAGGGGCACCGTTTCTGAGCTGGTCTGGAACGAAGAGGTGGCGGAGATCTACCTGGGACCGACCCTGACCCGACGCATGCGTGACCGATACACCCGGCCCCCGGAGGCGGACAACGGGGTGGTGGAGGGGCCCGAGATCTAGAAGTAGCTGCACACGACTTCATGAGCGCATACAGCATCAAGCTCTTCCAGAGCCAGCAGCTCCGTCAGGAGATGAAGATCAACCCTCGCCTATATCAGGCGATGGAGTTGCTCTATATGCCCCTCCTGGACCTCCAGCAGCACCTCAAGGCGGAGCTGGAGGAGAATCCGTTCCTAGAGATGACCGAAGCCGACGTTCAGGACGAGGTCGAGCTCCAGGAGGACGGCAAGGACGATCCACCCGACGACGAGATCGACTGGGAGGAGATCCTGCTGGACGGCTTCGACGCCGGGGGGCGCAGGGAGCAGTACGAGGCGCGAGAGTTCTTCCAGCGGGTTCCCGTGGAGACGGCGGATCTGAGGGATCACCTCCACGAGCAGCTTCGGATGCTCGATATCGCCGAGCGGGAGATGCGACTTGGCGAGGAGATCATCGGCAACGTGAGTGACGGGGGCACGCTCACCTGTGATCTGGACGACGTCCTCCGAGGGGCAAATGGCTGGCTCAAAGACCTGCGTCCCGCCGCTCAGGCCGAGATCGACGCCATCGATGACGAGGACGAGCGGGCCGCTGGGCAGACCGAGCTGGACGAGCTTTTCCGACTGTACGAAATGGAGGAGGCCGAAGCGATGCTCGCCAGCGTGCAGGCCTTCGATCCTCCGGGCGTGGCGGCGAGGGATGTTCGCGAGTCGATCCTCATCCAGCTCCGCATGCTTGGGAAGGGCGACACCCAGACGTACCGCGTGGTGGAGGATCACTTCGAGGACCTCATCAACCATCGATGGGTCGACATCGCACGTGAGCTGGGGATCAAGCCCATAGAGGTCCAGGACGCGGCTGATGAGATATCCAAGCTCGACCCCAAACCCGGACTCAAGTACTCGGCCGACCCCGAGCGCTACATCATCCCCGACCTCATCGTCGAGAAGATCGACGGTGAGTACATGGTCTTCGTCAACGACACGAGCCTTCCCCGGCTCCGCCTCTCCCAGTCCTACCGGGATGTCGCGAAGAACAAGAGCCAGTTCAAGGGCGCGAACAAGGAGTTCATCTCCCGGAAGCTGAACTCGGCGAGCTGGATGATCCAGGCAATCGAGCAGCGCCGACAGACCATGTTGAAGGTGATGGGCTTTATCGTGGACCGGCAGCGGGACTTCTTCGAGTACGGCATCCAGCACTTGAAGCCCCTCACGCTGCGCGAGGTCGCGGACCACATCGAGATGCATGAATCGACCGTCTCGAGGGTCACTAACGATAAGTACGTTCAGACACCCCGTGGAGTGCTTCACCTCAAGTTCTTCTTCTCCAGTGGACTCGCCACCACGAGTGGAGAGGACATCTCGGCCAGGGGCGTGAAGGACAAGATCCAAAAGCTCATCGACCGGGAGGCTCTGCAGAAGCCTCTCACCGACCAAAAGATCGTGGAGCTGCTCAAGAGCGACGGCGTGAAGATCGCCCGGCGGACTGTCGCGAAGTACCGTGATCAGCTGGGGATCTTGCCGGCCCGCACGCGGCGACGCGTCTGATGGAGCAGGCCGTCCAAGCAGGGGAGTCTGCCGGCCGGCTTTCGTCCGAAGCCCGCCGGGACTTCGCCGTGGTGATTCCAGCTTTCAACGAAGCCCCCATGGTGCCGGATCTCATCGCCGAGCTCAGGGCCACCTTCAAGCGCTTCGAGCTGGACGGCGAGATTCTGGTCGTGGACGACGGATCCACCGACGGAACCGGCGGACTGGTGGAGAAGGAAGCCGACGGGTGGGGACAGGTGCGGGTGCTTCGCCACCGAACCAACATGGGTAAGACCGAAGCGATGCTCACGGCGGCCCGGTCCTCCGATCGCACGTTCCTCGTGCTCTTCGACGCCGATCTCCAGCACCTCCCCGACGAGATTCCACGCTTCCTGGAGCGGCTCCACGACGGCTCGGACATCGTCACGGGTCGAAAGGTGGGCGCCTACGACAAGCGTGCTGTGTCGTCCCTGTATAACGCCCTGAGCCGGCGCATCTTCCGTGTCCCTGTGAGCGACCTCAACTCCATGAAGGCGTTCCGGCGGGAGATCCTGGAAGAGCTCCATCTGCGTCATGACTGGCATCGGTTCTTCGTGGTCCTGGCCCACGCCCGGGGCTACTCGGTGAGTGAGATCGACATCGAGCTCCACCCCAGGCGAGCCGGCGTCTCGAAGTATACGGGCTTCTTCCGGATCGTCGTGGGCGTGATGGATCTCCTGTCGGTCTGGTTTCTGCTCCTTTTCTCTCGGAAGCCTCTCCTCCTCTTCGGATTCAGCGGCGCGGCCCTGATCGGTCTCGGCGCCGTCGTGGGCGGGGTGACCTTCTACCTCCGCTTCGTCGAGGGCTTCGGCTTCCGTCCGCTCCTCTATCTCGTCATCCTGCTCGAGACCGTGGGCTTTCTCCTGGTCGGCTTCGGCCTGATCGCCGAGATGGTGGCACAGCTTCGGGAAGAGGTCGACTCCCTCAAGCGCGGCGCTCGTTGAGCGCGTCGTCGGTTCGACCTCCGCGAGTCCTCGCTGTGGTCGGGACACGGCCGGAAGCCATCAAGATGGCCCCGGTGGTGGGAGCCCTGGGGAGGAACGATGGCGTGGAGACTCGTCTCGCCCTCACCGGGCAGCACAGTGACCTCCTGGACCAACCCCTGGAGGCATTCGGTCTAGAGCCCGACTACGACCTGGGGATCATGCGGGAGGGCCAGACCCTCTACGACGTGGGCCGAGGCTGCCTGGAGAGCCTCAGGGAGGTCATCCAAGCCTACGGTCCGGACATGGTGCTGGTTCAGGGCGACACCGCCACGGTTTTCTTCGCCTCCCTGGTGGCCTTCTTCGAGAAGGTCCAGGTCGGTCACGTTGAGGCGGGTCTGCGCTCCCGGGACAAGTGGGCACCCTTTCCTGAGGAGGTGTTCCGGCGGCTCACCGATGTCATCACGGACCTCCACTTCGCCCCCACGCTTACGGCCGCCGAGAGCCTCCTGGCAGAGGGCGTGAGGCCCGAGCACCTTCACGTCACGGGCAACACGGTCGTGGACGCACTTCTGGAGGTTGCCGCCGTGGAGCGGGAGCCGGAAGACCCGACCCTGGCCTCCATCATCGCGGACCAGGACCGCCGCCTGGTGCTCCTGACCGCGCATCGCAGGGAGTCTTTCGGTCAGCCCCTCAGCGACGTCTTTGCAGCCGTCCGGCGGATCGCTGACCAGCACGGGGACGTCAATGTCCTCTATCCCGTCCACCCCAACCCCAACGTGGTGGAGTCGGCCGAGGAGCTCCTGGGTGATCATCCACGCGTCCACCTGGTGGAACCCTTGCCGTACCTCGATCTGGTGACGGCGCTGAGGCATGCTCACCTGATCCTCACGGATTCCGGCGGCATTCAAGAGGAAGCACCCACCTTCGGCACGCCCGTGCTCGTGCTACGAGAGGTCACGGAGAGACCCGAGGGTATCGAGGCCGGCGTGGCGCGACTCGTGGGCACAGACGGCGGGCGCATTGTGGCGGAGGCTGCGGAGATCCTCGCTCAGGGTACGCCCGCCTCGGACGCAAGAGCGGAAGGCCCCGAGCGCACCCCCAACCCCTACGGAGACGGGAGGGCAGGGGAGCGCATCGCCGACATCGTCATCTCTGCCCTGACCGGCTCCGCCCGCTCGACGTCGGATTGGGAGGGGCCATGAACGTGGCCATGCATTGCGTCTACTTCCCGCCGGAAGTAGGCGGACTGGAAAGCCACGTCTACTACCTTTGCCGCGGGCTGGTGGAACGAGGGTGTGGCGTCTCCATCGTCACTTCGCGGTCCCAGCAGGGACTCCCCGCCTACGAGGTCATGGACGGCATCCAGGTCTGGCGAACCTGGCTGCCGGCGCGAACAACCATGGGCTGGTCCCTCCACGGCGCGAGCTCCTCCCCGAAGCTGGGTCAGGTCGCCCTTCGAGCCGATATCATCCACGCCCAGGCGTTTCAGTCGGTCCTTCCTGCCTTCGTGGCCAAGCGGGCCGCCAAGATCCCGCTGGTCTCGACCTGGCACACGTCTCACTTCCTCAAGCGGGCCAAGAGCCCCTTCTGGCGCCCCATCTTCCAGCGTCTGCTCCGATGGTCGGACTACAACCTTGCGGCCAGTGTGGAGATCGCGGATGTCGCCGAGAGCCTCGCCCGCGGCGTGAAGGTCGAGGCGCTGGCCAACGGCGTGGAGACAGACGTGTTCCGCAGGGTCTCGCCGACCCTCCCCGAAACAGGGCGCAGGCGCATCGTCGTGCCCCGGCGCCTGTTCCATAAGAACGGCGTGGAGTTTCTCGTGAAGGCCATGCCCCTTATCGTGGAGCAGGTGGACGCGGAGGCCGTCATCGTGGGCGACGGGCCCGAGCGGGGGAGCCTGGAGGGTCTAGCCGGAGAGCTCGGGATGACCGACCGTATCCGCTTTCTCGGTGCCCAGACGCACTCCGAGATGCCGGGGCTCCTGAGCTCCGCCGAGCTGGCGGTCTTCCCGTCCCTCATGGAAGCCACCTCGGTGGCGGCCCTCGAGTCCATGGCCTGTAAGCTTCCCGTGGCCGCCTCCGACGTGGGCGGCCTCCCCGAGCTCATCGACGGCGAGGTGGGAGGTCTCTTCGAGTCCGGCAACCCCACGGCCCTGGCCGAGACCGTGATCTCGCTTCTCGGCCGGGATGACCTTTCCACGCTGGGGGCTCGGGCGAGAGCCCGGGTCGTGGAGAAGTGGAGCAACGCTCGCCTCGTGGACCGGCATCTGGAGGTGTACGGGAGCCTCATCGAGGGCAGACGGTCCGGCGCGAACTCGACGTCCGCGTGAAAGGAGAGTAGTGGGCAAGAACAGGCAATCTGGCAAGTCCCCATCGCCACCACCCACCGCCCGGCGTTCCGGGGTCGGAGTGGACATACCAGCGTGGCTGCCTCCCGTCCTGTTCGGGGCGGTTACCCTCCTTCTCTTCCGGACGTTCGTCTTCTCCGACGACATGCTGTACGGATCCGACACCGCGAGTCTGGGCTACATGGCGCGGGAGTTCTACGCCAACGCCGTAAAGGGGGGCGGGGGATTCCCCCTCTGGAATCCCATCATCCTCGGCGGAACGCCGTTCATCGAGTCGCTAGCCGGAGGAGACTCCCTCTACCCGCCTAGCGCCATCCTCCTCTTCCTGTTGGATCCCCACCGGGCCCTGGGTTGGAAGCTGGTCTGGCACGTATTCTTCGCGGGCATCTTCATGTACGGGTGGATCCGGTGCCTGGGCCTTTCGCGGGCCTCGGCGCTTCTGGCGGGGCTGGCGTACGGACTGGCCCCCTTCATGGTGTCCCTGGTCCACGGGGGACAGGACGGGAAGATCTTCGTCATGTCCCTCACGCCACTGATGTTCTGGGCCACCGAATCGTTTTTCCTTCGGTCCACCTTGACCCGGTTCGCGATTCTCGGCCTAGTCATCGGCGGCATAATCCTCACGACGCACTTTCAGACCGCCTACTTCCTCTTCGGGGGAGTGGGGGCGTACGCCCTCTTTCGAACCCTCCAGCTGTGGCGCCAGGGCAGCGCCGAGGGCAGGGGCGGTGGGTGGGCCTTCGCCCGCTTCGGTGCCTTCCTCTTGGCGGCCGTGCTCGGTGCCGGCATCTCCGCGATCCAGCTTCTTCCGGCCGGCTCGTACGTGATGGATCACTCGCGCCGGACCTCCACCACCACGCAGGCGGAGGGTCAGGAGGCCATCGCCTACTCCAGCTCGTGGTCCCTCCACCCTGAAGAGATCGCGGGACTGGTGGTCCCGGAGTTCGTCGGGGTGTCGACGGCCGATGCCCCCTGGGGCCAGAACACCTATTGGGGACGGAACCCGTTCAAGGGGAATCACGAGTACGGAGGACTCGTGGTCCTCCTCCTGGCGGGTGTCTCCTTCTTCGGCGGCGCACGCAAGCCTCTGCGCTACTTCCTGGTCGGGCTCGGAGGCTTCGCCCTTCTCTTCTGTCTGGGAAGCCATACGCCAGTGTGGCGGATCTTCTACGACCTCGTCCCGGGCATCTCGCTGTTCCGGGCACCCTCCCTCGCCATCTTCCTCTTCGGCTTCAGCGCCGCGACGCTCATGAGCTTCGGGGTGGAGCGCATGCTCGTGCTCTCGAGGGAGGGAAGCGAAGCCCAGTGCAGGCCGCCAGGTCGCTTCCTGTGGATCACGGCCGGAGTTCTGCTCCTCGGCCTTTTGTTGGCGGCCTCGGGCACGCTCACGAGCGCCTGGACCTCCGTCCTGTATCGGGACATTCCAACCCGATCCGTCCAGATCCTCACCGATGCGGAGCTTTACATTCTCAGGGGCTTCATGGTGGCCGTCCTCCTCGCCACGGCGACGTCCGGCATCGCCTGGGGACTCCGAACCGCTCGACTGGCACCGGTGGGAGCCATCGTCGCTCTGGTGCTTCTGATCGCCGGGGACCTCATCCGGGTCGATACCGCCTTCATCCGGGCGACAGACTTCGAGGCCTTCCGCGGTGCGGATCCCAACATCGATATGCTTCTGGAGCGGCAGCGCAGCGAGGAGCCTTTCCGGGTCTTCTCCCTACAGGGCCTCAATGGCCAGGACGTGCGACCCGGGATGTTCGGCCTCGAGCTTGCGGGAGGACATCACCCCAATGACCTGGCCCGGTACCGGGACGTCATCGGGATGGTGGGGAGCAGCCTTCCGGTGAACCTGGTCAGCTCCGCCAACGTGCTGCGCATCTTGAACGTCCGATACATCCTGTGGCCAGATCAGCTGGGCACACCCGAGGACCAGGGACTGCCTGCGGCCATCACGGACAACCTGGAGCGCATCAGCCAGATGACCATCGGCGGCCGTCCCTACGAATCGGTCTACCGCTTCACGGATCTCCCCCGAGCCCGGCTCGTGGGCGAAGCCGTGGTTCTCGCCGATGACCAGGCCGCGCCCTTCATCCTGAGCGAGAGCTTCGACCCGGCTATGCAGGTAGTCCTCGACGCCCCCCCGCCCATCGAGCTTCCCGGTGAACCTATCGAGGGCTCCGTCGAGTGGCTCGAGCGCGGCAACAACCGCATGCGCCTCCGGGTGACTGCCGACCGTGCAGGGCTTCTGGTGCTAGCAGACAACTGGTTCCCCGCATGGAGGGCCCGGGTGGGCAACGATGACGCCCCCGTCCTAAGGGCGAATCACACGCTGCGGGCCGTACTGGTGCCGGCCGGCCAACACGAGGTCGAGGTCTTCTACGAGTCCCGGCAGCTCATGTGGAGCCTCCGGCTGACGATCCTGAGCCTGGTGCTGGTCTCCGTACTCCCTGGCGTGGATTGGATGCGGAGCCGCCGCCGCGGGGGAGACGAGCCCTCTGCAGAGGTTCACGAATGAAGAAGGCGGGGGTGCGGCTCCTCCAGATCGGCCTCACGGTCGTCGTCACCTGGTTCATCCTGGACCGTGTGGGTATCGACGTAGCCGCCCTCAGGAGTCTGGACCCGGGCGAGTGGAGGCCCAACCTCCTCATCCTGATCTCCTCGTGCATCGTGCTGCTCACCGGCTACCTCGTCTCGGCGGCCATCTGGGGGCACATCGTTCGTGACCTGGGAGGCCCCACTCTGCCCGCCCTGACGTCGATGCGGCTCTTCATGGTGGCCAACCTCGGACGATACGTGCCGGGCAAGGTCTGGCAGATCGCGGGGCTGGGTTACCTGGCGAAGGGCGAGGGCGTCTCGGGAGGTGTGGCCACGGGGGCGGCAGTCCTGGGGCAGGGGGTGGCGCTCCTGGCCGCCTCCCTTCTGGGCCTCGGCACGCTGTTCGGGCCCACCGAGGTTTGGCGTCGATTCGGGTGGATGGGCCTCGTTGGCGGTATCACCATCGCCGTGGTCATCATCGCCCTCGTCACCGTCCCTTCTCTCTTTCGGCTCGTCGTCGGCTTCTGGTGTCGGCTGATGCGCACGGTCCCTCCGGAGAACCCGCGGGACGAGAGGAACGTGGGTCTCCGCTGGCTGGCCCTTTACGTGATCAACTGGGGCATCTACACGACGGCGTTTTGGTTACTTTACCTCAGCTTCGGCGAATGGAAGACGTTCATGCAGGTCGGCCCCGCCTTTGCTGCGGCATATGTCGCGGGGTACCTGGCCGTGTTCGCGCCCGCCGGAGCGGGCATACGTGAGGGCTTTCTGGTCGTTCTGCTACAGCCGACCATGGGCGACGAAGCAGCACTGGTCCTTGCGCTGTTGGCGCGCGTCTGGACCACCGCCGTAGAGCTCGTGCCGGCGGCCCTCTTCGCCGCGATACACACTCGTCGATCGTCGAGCTCCGGATAGACCGCTACGTGACCGACCCGACCGCACGCGTCCTCGTGGTCATCCCCACGTTCAACGAGGCGGACAACCTGCCGCGGATCGTGCCTCTCCTTCTGAATCAGGACCCCAGGATCGACGTGCTGGTGGTAGACGACGACTCGCCCGACGGCACCGGGGACCTGGCCGACGATCTGGCCGACGAGCTGGATCGGGTGCACGTCCTGCACCGGTCGGGCAAACAGGGGCTGGGGCGGGCCTATCTGGAGGCCTTCCGCTGGGGCCTCGACCGCGACTATACGCTCTTCTTCGAGATGGACGCCGACTTCTCCCACGAGCCCGACGCTTTGCCCGAGTTCATCGAGAAGGCGAAAGAGTTCGACGTCGTCCTCGGCTCGCGCTACGTCGACGGGCGCGTCACGGTCATCAACTGGCCCATGAGCCGCCTGCTCATCAGCTATTTCGGCAGCCGGTACGCCCGGATCGTCACGGGCCTCCCCGTCCGCGACGCTACGGGTGGCTTCAACTGCTGGCGGCGCGAAGTCCTGGAGGCTCTGGACTTCGATCGGATCGAGTCCAACGGATACACCTTCCAAATCGAGCTCAAGGTCCGAGCGTGGCGCCGGGGATTCTCCATGATCGAGATACCGATCATCTTCGCCGAGCGCGATTCAGGGGAATCGAAGATGTCCAAGAAGATCGTTCGAGAGGCGATCTGGAAGGTCTGGAAGCTCCGCTTCCTGGACCTCTTCGGTCGGCTCTAGTGTCCATCCAGCACCTACTCTACCGCTGCCCTCGGTGCGGCCACGATCCGACGACGGCAACCGACAAGGGCGCCCAGTGCGACTCCTGTGGAACCTCGTTCGAGCAGGGAAGGGCCTCGGTCGTTCTCGTGCGCTCCGCTGACGGAGAGGTGGAAGAAGCCTCGGTCCGCGCCCTCATGGATGCCATCGACGGGCTGGGCTGGGCGTCGTCCAGAGCTCTGGACCACGGGGGTCGGCTGTCTTACGAGGTCCGCGTGGCCGTGGCCCACGGAGATCACCACCAGGTCGTGTGGTGGAAGGGAAGGCTCCTGGGCTTCTTCGAGCGGCTCACAAAGCGCCGAGAGGCGACCCTCCGGCTCGACGGCGACGACCTGACCGTCACCTCGACGGGATGGGAGCCTCTCGTCTGGCCACTAGAGAGCATCCTGGCCATCCAGATCAGCTCCAAGGCCATTCAGCTCAACATCCGAGGTGTCGGGCTCTACCAGATGCAGCTTCTGAACGACTCCCCGAGGCGCTGGGAAGAATTGCTGCGGGTGGCCCTGCGCCGCTTCTACGCGAACCTCGGCCGGGAAATAGTAGAGTTTCAACCCAGAATCGTGACGAGGCCTTCATCATGACGATCCGCCGGCACTCGACGGGGCGGCTTCCGTGATCGTCTATCGCGCCGCCCGCGCGATCGCGAAGGTCTACTTCAGGGCGATCACGAAGCTCCGGTTCGAGGGGACGGCCAACCTGCCCAAGGAGGGGGCGTTCCTCCTGGTGATGAATCACCAGAGCAACCTCGACCCCTTACTCCTGCACACGTACTGTCCACGCCTCCTCTTCACCATGACTAAGAGCTCGGCGTTCCGGAACCGCGTCATGCGCTGGATCGAACCCCGGGTGGGGGCGTTCCCCACACGTCGTTATCAGGTGGATCCCCAGGCCGTTCGCATCGCCCTTCGCTATCTCGAGGAGGGCAAGGCCGTTGGCGTCTTTCCGGAAGGGGAGCGTTCTTGGGACGCCAAGTTGCGGAAGCTGCGCCCCGGCGCCGTGCGCCTCCTCCTCAAGGCGGGCGTTCCGGTCATTCCCTGCGGCATCGTGGGCACATACGAGGTATGGCCACGCTGGGGAAGCATGAACTGGCTCAGGATCGGCCCGGGGCGGCCTCCGATCACGATTCGGTACGGCGAGCCGCTGCAGTTCGGTAGGCACGACCATCGGGCGAGTCGTGAGGCAGCTCTTCCGGAGGCGACCAGAAGGGTCGAGGAAGCCCTCCTGGCCCTCATGACACCATGAGCGAAGACCGGATCGGCCGGGAGTTCTACGACCGGACCGACTACTTCGAGGAGGGAACGGAGCACCTCAGGGATCTCGAGAATCCGTTCCAGCGCTACCGCGTGGACAAGGTCCTCCAGATCTACGAACCGGGAAGGGAAGAGTGCGTTCTGGACCTCGGATGTGGATGGGGCACCTTCTGTTGGGCTCTGGCACACCGCGTGCGGGAGATGGTCGGCCTGGACTTCAGCCAGAGGAGCATCGACCTCTGCGAATCCCGGCTCGCCGACTCGGGTCTGAAGAACGTCACGTTCGTTTGCGCCGATGCTCGCGACACGGGCCTCGAGCCCGACAGCTTCCATCTCATCATCGCCGCCGACCTAATGGAGCACCTCTATCCCGACGACAGCCGGGCCGTGATCGCAGAAGCGCACAGACTCCTGAAGAGGGCAGGGCGCCTCGCCGTATGGACCCCCCACCGGGGCCACGTCCTGGAAATCCTGAAGGCCCGTGACCTCATCCTCAAGCGAGACGTGAGCCACGTGGACTACAAGTCCATGGAGAGACTCAAGGACATGCTCACCGAGGAGGGCTTTCTGGTGGAGAAGGCCTACTACGCCGAGTCCCACTTGCCCGGACTGCGCTCAGTTGAGCGAGCCCTTCTGTCTCGCATCCCCATGCTCCGGCGGCGCATCGCAGTCCTGGCTCGGAACCCCTGATTGTCGCACTTTGAGCCACTGAACGCCCGGTGGCCCGGCGGAGTGTCCCGCGACGGGTACCCCGGTTCCTGGCTCCCAGCACGGAGGCGTCGCACCAATGGAGGCCATCATGAGGCATAGAGAATTGGGCCGAGACTCCGTTTCGGTGCGGCTGATGACGAAGGGCCCGGTGATGTGGAGCTGTTTGGTGGCCCTGATGGTCGGGCTTATTGCCACACCTACTTTTGCCCGAGTGCAGGGTCCAGCGGCGCCCGCCGTCGGGATCGCCTCCACCTCCGACGAATACCGCCGGGCCATCGAAGACGCCCGGGCCATCGTGCGGGACGTCATGGCCGAGTCCGGCATTCCCGGAGTCTCCGTGGCGGTGGGATTCCACGGTAGGGTAGTGTGGTCGGAAGGCTTCGGCCTTGCCGACCTGGAGCATTCCGTCCCCGTCACGACCCTGACCAAGTTTCGGGTCGGGAGCGTGTCCAAGCCCATCACGGCGACCGCTCTGGGCCTCCTCATGCAAGCGGGGAATCTCGATCTGGATGCTCTGGTCCAGAACTACGTCCCCGACTTCCCGGAGAAGAGCTGGCCCATCACCGTGCGCCAAGTCGCCGGACATATCGCCGGAATTCGCCACTACCGGGGGAACGAGAACCTGAGTGCTCGTCGCTATTCGAGTGTCAGCGAGGGGCTGGACATCTTCGAGGACGATCCGCTGCTATTCGAGCCGGGCACCCAGTACTCCTACTCGAGCTACGGATGGAACCTCCTTAGTGCGGTGGTGGAGGGCGCTTCCGGAAGGGATTTCCTGAGCTTGATGCGGGATAGCGTCTTCGAGCCTCTCGAGATGCGTCACTCCCTGGCCGGGTACACCGACAGCATCGTCAGCGATCGCACGAGCTTTTATGAGCGAAATGGGGAGGGGACGGTCCTGAACGCCCCGTACGTCGACAACAGCTACAAGTGGGCCGGGGGAGGCTTCCTCTCCACGCCGGAGGATCTGGTCCGCTTCGGTTCAGCCCATATCGAGCCTGGCTTCCTCCAGGCGGAGACCCTCGAGGTGTTGTTTAGGTCACAACGCGTAAGCATGGGAGAAACAACCAGTTACGGAATTGGATGGCGGACGCGAACCGACGAAGAGGGGCAGCACGTCGTGTCCCACGGCGGAGGGTCGGTGGGTGGCACTACCATGCTGATCGTCAACCGAGACAGCGGCCTCGTCGTGGCGGCCGTGGGAAACCTCTCGGGCGGTCCCATCAGTGAAATGGCACGAAGGATCGCCGTTGTCTTCAGTCGCTGAGGCGCCCTTGAAACGACGAATCTCCGGTGAGCGGGCTATGAGCTCTGGAGCTGGCCAAGGCATGCCGAGGCGCGCGCGGTCTGGAGCCGCACGGTTGGGGGCGTCGGCCGTCGTCGCGGCGCTCCTTCAGGCGTGTACACTGGTCGGGACCGCCCCCGCGATTCCCAGCCCGGGCGACGGCGTGAGCGTTCCGGTCTCCGGCGTGCCGGACGCAGTTCCCAGAGCCGAAGTGAAGACCCGGAGCGGCAATCCCGAGTCCTATGAGGTGGACGGGAGGGAGTACCACGTCCTCGACACCAGCAGGGGCTACAAACAGAGGGGTATCGCGTCGTGGTACGGACAGGCCTTCCACGGCCGGAGGACCTCTTCGGGCGAGCCCTACGACATGTACCAGATGACGGCAGCCCACAAGACACTGCCACTGCCCACATACGTACAGGTCACAAACCTGGAGAACGGTCGCACCGTCGTCCTGCGCGTGAACGACCGGGGGCCCTTCGTGGAGGAGCGGATCATCGACGTCTCGTACGTGGCCGCGCAGAGGCTCGGCATGGTCGGGAGCGGAACGGCTCAGGTCGAGGTGGTCGCGCTCGACCCACCCGCTCGGGATCCAAGTGTCTGAGAGAGCCCAGGGAAGGGTTCGGATGCGGGCATCTCAGTAGGGCATCTCAGAAGCGGGATCATGGGACTGAAGTCCTGACTTGTCCCGATGGGATGGCATGGAGGGGATCGTTGGACTGAAGTATCAACTTTACATAATATATATTATACGAACTTCGGTTCGGATCCCATAACAAGGCCGGATCCCGCAGCATTCCCGAGATCCAGCCCCTTCAACCCTGACAGAGGTCCTTCTTCAGCCCAATCCTTCCGCCACCTCTCGCATTTCGGCGAGGCGGAGCTCGTAGATGCCTCGGCCCGGGTCATCGGCCTCGTAGGTGGCCAGGATCCGCTCGTACAGCTCTACCGCCCCTTCGATGTCCTCCTGTCGATGCCGCGTCCGCGCCGCGCTGTCCAGGGCGTCCCGGATCTGGAAGTCGAGCTGGGCGCGATCAGCGACATCGAGGTAGAGCGCCTCTGCATCGGACCACCGCCCCTGGTCCTCGTAGGCCCGGGCCAGCAGAGAGTTGCCCTGGATCCCCAATGCGTCTCCGAGTCCCAGGTCGCCTCGCTCAAGCACGCTGATGCCGACGGCCGCGTCTCCGGCCTCGAGATGCAGCCGCCCGAGGAGAACGACGGCCTCACGTGCTTGCTCGGTGCCCTCGAAACTCTCAAGGAAGGTGCTGAGCTGTGCCTTGGCGTCTTCGAAGGCCGAGATCGAGATCGTCTGGTGGATCGACTCCAGCTGGTTCACGGCCTGAGTGACCAGCGAACGCTGGAAGTTCACGTAATACACGCCACCGGCCACGAGCAAGGCTACGACAACCCCGCTGAGCACCAGGAGCTGACGATTCTCGCTAGCCCACCGCGAGAAGTCCATGATTCCGGAGACAAAGGTGTCATCTTGCTGCTCGGGAGTGTGCGGCGTACGCCGTGACGAGGGGTGGTGGCGCTTCGACATCGTGACTATTCGACCTCGTTATGAATTCCGCTAAAGGACTGGAAAACCTAGCGTTAGCGGAATTTGCGGTCAACGGGTTGAACGCTTCCGTGGCCGTCGTCGCGAGGCCTCCGACCCGGCCTTTCGCAGGGCACCGGGCTTGGCGATGATCAGCGCCCGGGGCCGCTGTCGGAGCACTCCCTCGTAGATCCAATCGTTGAGGGCGGTCGTGACCGTGGACCGGTGGGCTCCCGCCAGGTCCGCGAGCTCCTGATGGGTGAACCAGTGCTCCAAGCGTATCCGCCGTCCGTCGTCGTCCCCGAGCCGGTCCGCGAGATCGAGCAGAACATCGGCGATTCAGGCCTTTGAGGACGAGCCCGAGGAGCCTGCGATTCGCCGCGCCACCGCGAGATCACGGTCGTAGCTAGACAGGAACGTCCCAAGGGTCTTGGGCGATCCCCGGAGAGCCTTGAACATGCCGACGCCACTGAGGGGGAGGACGACGCAGGTCGATCCCGCCACAGCCGTGTAGCGGCGCGGGACGTCCGTCGTAACGGACTCTTCACCGAATACCTCACCAGGGCCCGCGACGGCGACCGTGCGCTCGGTCTCCTTCCCCGTACGTGGAAGCGTCAGACGGACATGACCCTCTTGGACGAGGAAAACCACGTCAGCCTCTTCACCACGTCCGAAGATGGTCTGTCCCTTCCGGTACTCCACGGGTGTGGCCGCTTTGATCAGCCTGTTCAGCTTTCGATCCCGCCGCGGAATCACCTTTAGTGGCATGCTTTCCTTTCTACGGGTGTTGCGCCCACCGGTGAGCCCGGAGGACCGGATGGAAGGCCAACGCGGTCCCGGCGAAGAGCACCGGAATCGAGACCAGAGCCGCCACGCGAGCCCCCATGAGGTCCCCGAGGACGCCCGTCACAAGAACTCCCACCGATCCGGTGGCCCAGGCCAGCCCCATGACGATCCCCGAGCCGACTGCCGTACTCTCAGGAACGATCTCCTGGGCCATCACAACGATGGGTGGCAGGAGTGCCATATTGAGGAATCCAGAGCACGCAGCAAAGAGGAGAGCCGAAAGTGATCCCGCCGGAAGCCAAATTGCCAGCATGTGGACCGGCACGGCAAGGGCCGTGAGACCTGCCAGAAGTCGCGCTCGGTCAACCCGATCCGTCAGCATGCCACCGGTGATGGTCCCCGCTCCCTGTGCGCCGAGATAGATGCTCAGCGTCACGGCACCCATGGCCTCGGAGACCCCCGCGTCGGCAGCGACGATGGGCGCCATGGTGATGAACACGCGCTGTACGAAGGCTCCCAGTGCGCTGATGGCGAAGATCATGCCCAGAGGTCCCTTGAGGCCTCGTAGCACGTCCCTGGGGGAAGGTGGAGGAGCGGCATCGGGGTGGGGTCGATCCGGCGGAAGCACACGGGAGAGAAGCACCGCGGCGACGAGGGCCGGCAGCATCGCGATCCACAGTCCCTTCATTCCCATGATCGACACCAGACCGACCGCCACCAGGGGACCGACGGCGAACCCCATGGTGCCCCCGAATGAAAAGAGAGAAAGCCGCAGTCCACTCCCCTTCCCCTCCGATACCCGGGCCGACATGGCCGCCGCCGGCGGGTGGAAGACCGCACTTCCCATGCCTCCGATTGCGAGAACCACCATCAGCAGGCCGAACGTCGGCGCGAAGCCCATCAAGGATAGGAACACGCCGGAGATGACTGGCCCGGCGATGACGAGCAGCTTGCGGCCATAGCGATCCGCCCAGTAGCCGACGAGGGGCTGGAGAAGTGAGGCCGCCAGGGACAGCGTCATGACGAGCGACGCAGCCATGGCGATGGAGAGCCCGAGGTTCTCCATGATCCTGGGGAGCAGCGGATGCAGGAAGGAGGCGTACGCGTCATTCAACGCGTGGGCGACGCCGACCGCCAAAGCCACACCTCCGGCCCCCCCTCCGAATGCTCGGATCCGGCGAGATTCTTCGACGCTGGTGACGTGCATCCCGGGAGCTTACAGGTCGAGGCTGATGCGCGCTACCGGCCCTGAAAACGTCCACGCGCCCACTCCGGAAGCCTGGCTGAGTCCTCGGTGCCGTCCTATGCTGAAGTCATCGGTCGGGCCAGCCTTCGACGCTCCTGGACCGCTCGGGCGCCCCTCACCCCATGGCCGAGGAGATCATGGATCGGACATTCGCCCTCATGGGATCGCTCCTGGCAATGGTGGCCGTGATCTTCGGAGCCTTCGGCGCGCATGCCCTGAGGGGGCGTCTGAGCCCGGAGGACCTGGTCACGTTCGAGACCGGCGTTCGCTACCAGATGTACCACGCGCTGGCGCTCCTCGCCGTCGCCCGGGCCGCGTCACGGTGGCCGTCTGGAGCCACCACGGCCGCGGGGTGGCTCTTTGTCGTGGGCATCGTCGTCTTCTCCGGCAGCCTGTACCTCCTGGTTCTGACTGGACAGTGCTGGCTCGGTGCCGTCACGCCCCTGGGAGGGCTGGCCATGATCGGCGGCTGGGCGAGCCTCGCCTGGGCGATATTCCGTGGATGACTGAAGGGCTGCTCAAAGCTGTGACTGATCCGGACCAGGCGATCGGCGAGGCCCGGCGCCTCCTCGAGTCGGCCGAGAGCACCCTCGTGCTCACGGGTGCCGGGGTCAGCGCCGAGTCGAGTGTCCCAACCTTCAGAGGACCCGACGGACTGTGGAAGAGCCACCGGCCCGAGCAACTCGCGACCCCCAAGCGTTCCGGGAAGATCCCCGCCTCGTCTGGGAGTGGTACGGATGGCGCCGGGAGCGGGTGGCTGCGTGCCGCCCGAATGCGGCCCACGAAGCCCTGGCCCGTCTTACGCTACGGGACCCACGCTCTAGAATCGCGACCCAGAACGTCGACGGCCTGCACGAGCTGGCTCTCCAGGTGGTGGTGGCTCGGGGCGGCGCAGATCCCACGTCACGAGGGGCGCTCCCGCTGGAGCTCCATGGCTCCCTCTTCCGGGTTCGCTGCGTCGCATGTCGGTTCCGAGTTAGACATCGGGGCCCGGTTGACGCCACCAGCGAGGATTCCCTTCCCCGCTGCCCCGAATGCGACAGCCTGCCTGCTCCGGCCGGACGTCGTCTGGTTCGGCGAGTCCCTGGAGCCAATGACCTTGGACGCCGCCGTCACCGCTGCCGAGTCCGCCGAGGTCTGCCTGGTGGTGGGCACGAGCGCCGTGGTCCACCCGGCCGCCTCGCTTCCCCTTCTCACCCATCGGGCCGGGGGTGTCGTCGTGGAGGTCAATCCGGCTCCCACGCCTCTGTCTGGAGTGGCCCAGATGAGCTTCCGGGCACCGGCCGCCGACATCGTCCCCCGTCTTCTCGTCTCGTAATACGGAAGGGCCAGGCAAGGTCATCGGTGGGCCCTGACAGGTCGGGGAGCCTGTGGCGTACGTATAGGACAGAACGATGCGGGAACTGGGACGCTTTATCTGGGTCTTTCTATTCTGTACGCAAGCTGGTCTCTGCCGGACGTGCGGTGTACAGTTGATCATGTGCCGTGGGTCGAGCCTGCGACTCCCGTAATGGCACGGAAACCGCCGGAGGCTCACAGGCCATGCGTAAACCAGATCTTCCTCTCCTCGTTCTCTCCCTGGCACTTGTCACGGCCTGTGGCGCCGGAGATGGTGGTGCGGCGGATGACCCAACCGGCCCTCCGCCGCCGCAGCTTCTGTGCTCGGCGGGTGGTGAGCTCAGCCTGGCGGTGGGAGAACAGATGATCGTCCGGAACCAGTCCACGTACTGCTTCAACTTCGCCTCGAGCGGCTCGGTCACCGAGTACCTCCTCGGCGTGCAGTCGGTCAGCGAGGGTGGAGTCGTGGTGAGGAACATCACGGTCACGGGCGAGGCGGTCACGACGGCGGCCCTACAGGCCGCGGCCCAGGCCGCCCCTCCAGCTCCGTCCGACCCCGGCGGAGCACTCCAACTGTCGCCGGAGCTCCTCAGGCATCCCGGATTCCAGCTCCTGCAGGAACATCGGGAAGCCCACCGCGCCATGTTTGCACGCATGCTCCAGCCGGTGCGGCACCCATTCGTGCGCCAGGGTATTCGCTCCGCCGCGCAGCCGGGTCCGGCACGCGCCATCGTCACGGGAGCCGAAGAGGTTGGTGACCAGGTGGAGTTCCGGGTACTGAGGGGGAACTCCCAGGACTGCGAAGAGCCCTCCAGCGGCACCGTTTTGGCCGAGCTCAGGGTCAAGAACGACAAGTCCATGTGGTTCGTGGACGTCGAGAATCCGGCCGGGGGGTTCACGGACGCGCAGCTCCAGGAGATGGCCGACCTCTTCGACAACCACATCTACGCCACCGAGACCGCCCACTTTGGTGTGGTCAGCGACAACGACAGTAACGGACGGATCGGCATCGTCGTAACCAAGCAGATCAACGTCGACAACGGTGACGGGCCTCAGGTCGTCGGCTTGGTGAACCCCTGCGACTTCTTCACCAGAGAGGAGACCGGTGCGCAGAACGACCTCCACACGAGCAACGAGGGCGAGTTCTTCTACGCCATCGCGCCCGATCCGGACTCAATCGTGGGGCAGGCGCAGGATACGGACCGCCTGTTCGATTTCCTCCCGGTGGTCATCGCCCACGAGTTCGCCCACATGATCCAGTTCAGCCACCGCTTCACGCAGACCGGTGAGTTCATGGCCTTGTTCATGGCGGAGGGTATGGCGACCCTCGGCGAGGAGATCGTGGGTCACTCCATCCTCGGAAACGCTCCCGGCCAGAATCTCAGTATTGCAGTGGTTCTCGAAATCGACGACGCCCAGCCCTATCCCTGGTACTTAAACCCGTGGATCGACCTGATCTACTACTTCGGCTGGCCCGGAGGAGAGGTCGATAACGACACCCCAGGAGTCGCGGGAGCGCCCCAGGAGTGCACCTGGACCGACGAGGGCGACGACGACCCGTGCGGGAGTCGACCGCTGTGGTACGGCGTGACGTGGTCGTTCCTCCGCTGGACCGCGGACCAGTTCGGCGAGGAGCTCGGGGGTGAGCCGGCACTGCACCAGGCCCTCATCAGCAACAACGTGGGGGGATTCGACAACCTGCGGGAGATCCTTGGCCAGTTTGGTCCCTTGGAGGACCTCCTGGCCCAGTGGGCCGCTGCGTTCTACATGGACGATCGTCCGGGACAGTCCGACCCGAGGCATGTGGTGTCGAGCTGGGACTACTTCAGCGCGGATCAGGGCTTGAGGACCCAGGCCTGGCTCGAGCCCCTTCGGAAGCCCTACAGCGACTTCACGGAGGAGATAAGGGTCCGGGATCCGTCCATCGCCTACTTCCTAGTGGGGGGATTGGTCGCTCCCCAGTACTCCCTGAAGGTCGAAGGGAGCGGCGGTGGGACCCTGGACTCGGACATTCAAGTGTGGTTGGTGCGAACCAGGTAGCGAAAGGTCGTTAGCGGGCACCTTCCGCCACTTCGCGGATCCGTTCCGCAGAGACGTTCCCCCCACTGACCACGATTGCCACGGGCGCCCCGCGGGGCATGGGCTTCCATGCTCCCGTCAGAACAGCAGCCAGTGCCACCGCCCCCCCTCCCTCCACGACCAGGTGGAGCTCTCGCACGGCGTAACCCATGGCTCCCGCGATGGCCTCCTCCGACACCGTCACGTGCCGATCGACATAGTCACGGACGATCTCGAAGCTGTGTCGGTTCTGGAGTCCGATCCCGCCTGAAAGAGCCCTCGCCAAGGTCTCCTCCTCTTCCATCTCGATGGGCCGGCCGGCCTCAAGGCTCCCCAACATGACGGCCGCGCGCTCCGCGGACACGGCCGTGATGATCACTTGCGGACGGGCCTCCTTTACCGCATAAGCGATGCCGCCTGCCAGGCCACCACCCGAAAGAGGCACGAGCACCTCCGACAGGTCAGGCACTTCTTCGAGGATCTCGAGCCCCACCGTCCCCTGCCCGGCGATCACCCACTCATCGTCGAACGGGTGCACGAAGGTGAGCCCTTCTTCGCTCTCGAGCTCCCAGGCCCGTGCCTCGGCCTCGTCGTACGTCTTCCCTGCGAGAAACACCTGAGCACCGGCGGCCTCCATGGCACTGTGCTTCACCGGATCGACCCAGTCCGGAACGCAGATGGTGGCCGGAATGGCCATCACGCCGGCCACGTGGGCCACGGCTCTCCCGTGATTTCCACTCGAGCAGGTAACCACCCCCCGAATGCGCTCCTCCTCGGTCAGGGCCGTCATCCGGTTGGCCGCGCCACGGATCTTGAAGGAGCCCGTCATCTGAAGGCTCTCAAGCTTCAAGTATATGTCCGATCCCGCCCGCGCCGTGAGGTCCGCGGCCCACAACAGAGGCGTCCGAATGACGAATCCCGCCACGGCCTTCCGGGCAGCCTCAAGGTCCAGTGCCGTGCTCATGCGGCTAGTGTAGTGCGGTTCAGATCCGGCAGCCACTGGCCACTTAGTGTTCCGTCGCCGACACACCTTGGTAACGGGACACTAGAGTCCGCGCTCGAAGCTGGTGCCGCCCGCCCCTTGGTACACGTAGCGGATGGTGATGCAGCCAGCTTGAGCTCCTGGACAGTAGTAGCTCAGAATCTCGAAGATGCCGTAGTGTCCGTCGGCTGTGCGCACCGCGAAGACCTTCCGCTTCGGCTTCAGAACATGGCTCGTCCAACTGTAGTCGTACCACTGGGCCATGGCCGGGTTGCCCAACTCCGGTATGGCGTCATTGACGGCATACCCGTCTGCAGGAACGCTGGTGACCGAGTCGAACGACACCTCCCCCAGGTCGCGAATGCCGCCCTGCCCGCTCAGGCCCGAGCCGCCGTTGACCAGAACCGTGAATCGACGGAACGCCAGGTCCCATCCGAGAGGATCAGGATCGTCCTGGATCACGGATCCCCTCGAGAAATCGAAGTAGGTGAGTCGGTCTGCCCTGCCGTCCACCGTATAGACCGCGGGACCTGCGAGGCTGTCCCCCACCTCCCTTGGCTCCACGGCCGACACCGGATACCACTGGAGCTCGGGGCTCTGAAGGCTCGACATCACCAGGAGAACCGCCGCGATGAGCAGGGCGCCGACGACGATGAGGGCAACCCACGGCACACCGAGCAGCTGGCGGGGTGGCTCGTCCTCTGGAGGTGTGGGCGTCTGAAAGGTCATGGCTGAGGTGTATGTGGTGGGCCTCAAGTCTACCGGAAGCCACCCCGTCCCTTCAAGGCGTCTCTAACCGACACGCCTCTGGCTGACATCCGCTCGAAGGTACCCGGCATCGAGCTGAACCCGCCGATCGCCCCAGCTCTCGATGAGGTCCGGAAGGAGCACATGATTGCCTGTTCCGCGGAACGCTAGCATCTTGGTGCAGACCTTGGAACAGTCGCCCCCCAGGCTGGAGTGTTACCGAGCAGGCATGCGTCATCCTCAAATCAAGCTGTGGGAAGAAGCTGCCACCCTGCCGGCGGTGGATGTCCCATTCGTATGGCGTGGTCGCAGGCCGCCTCACTCCAACCCACCCCCCGAGCCGACAAGAGTAGATCTCAAGCGCGCACAACACGATCGTCTCCGCAAACGGACCGCTGCGGTCCACGGTCTTCGGCTGTCCGTGCTCCTCGCCCTGCTGGTGGGTTGGGTGTACGCAGAGGTGAATCCTCTGGGCGGCGGTGCTGGAGCGGCGCAGTGTACCGAGCTCGGGAACGCACTGGGCCCGACTCTCAAGCGGAAGATGCGGAACTCGCTGGGAACCCGTGGGGCGACCCGTGGTCAGGACAGCGCGCTCAGCATGAAGGTGTGCGATCCCCAGCTGCTGGCCCTGCTCCCGACGCTGGGGGTTCAGATCGCCCAGACGCCGGAGTTCAGGGAGGTCGCCAAGCTCTTCGAGGGAGGCGAGGACGACGTGAACACAGTGTCGCTCCTGAAGAGCCTGATATCGAGCCGGGCCAACGGAGGTCCCTGACAGTCACTCTCGGACCTCCAGTAGCTCCATGATGTCCTTTACCGACTTGAGCTCCGGACGCTTCTCCATGAGGGCCGCCAGAATGCCTGTGGTGTTGGCAGCGGCGAAGCTTACGCCCTTGAGGTTCCGCTCCGGGGATACACCCGGGATGGGTCGAGGGAAGCCGGAGGCGACGAAGAGGGGCTCCTGGCCCTCGGTGCGGACCACGAGGAGCTGATCTCTCGGGCACGCCCAGTCGAGCACCACTCCCACAGCCCCTTCCAGACTTCCCGGCAGCCATGCCCGACCTTCGTGTTCCTTTGGCGACACGACGAGCGCGCCCCTCTCCCGGGCCCTGTTCACGCACACCCACAGGGTCAGCTCGTGCTCGGGCCTGGCCGTTCCAAGACTCAGATTCACGATTCGGGCCCCCTGCTCTACTGCCTCGTCGATGGCTTGTACCAGAACGCCGGTGGAGGTCGACAGGGTCCGTCCGAACACCTTGATCGCGTAGATCTTCGCCCCAGGCGCTTTCTCCATGATCGCCGCGGTCACCGCCGTGCCGTGACCGAGGCGATCCATGTAGTCGTCGTGGCGTTCCGCGTCCTCTTCGATGGCGACCCCCCCCACCACCCCTTCCACATGGGGATGGTCCGTGTGCACCCCACTGTCGATCACCGCCACCAAGACACCCCTACCGATTCGCCCCTGGAGGGCCGGATGCTCCGATGAGATCCAGATTTCCGGGGCAGAGCTCGCAGAGAATCGGCTCACGCCGGCGCCTTACCGGTCAGTGCTCCGGTCACGGCCGCATCACCAAAGAAGAGATCACGGAACGGCCCCTTCCGATCCTGAAGCACATGTGGCGTACCCTCTTCAACGACCCGGGCACCGTCGATCACCAGCACCCTGTCGGCCCGCCGGGCCAGCTCCAGCCGGTGAGTGATGAGCACGGTCGTACGATTCAGCATGACCGCCTCGTACCCGCGGATGACCTGAGCCTGCGCCACGGGATCGAGGGAGGCGGTGGCTTCGTCCAGAACCAGGACGGCAGGATCGGCAAGGAGCGCCCTGGCCACTGCGATGCGCTGGCGCTCGCCGGCGGAGATGGCCAGTCCGCGGTCCCCCACGGTGGTATCGAGCCCCTCCGGCAGAGCAGCGATGAAGTCCGACAAACCGGCCGCGTGAGCTGCAGCCGTAACGTCATCCCTCGAGGCTTCCGGACGCGCATAGCCGATGTTCTCGGCGATGGAAGCGTTGAAGACGAAGGGCTGCTGATCCACCGTGACCACGTGTCGCCGGATGTCGGCCAGGGGCAGGTCCCGGAGATCGCGACCGTCCAGCAAGACCCGACCGGAATCCGGATCCAGATGACGGGCCAGAAGATCCGAGACCGTGGACTTTCCGCCCCCACTGGGACCCACGATGGCCAGGATCTCACCCTGACCCGCTTGGAAGCTGACGTCCTCCAGCACTGCACCCCCCCGGTCGAAGGAGAACGTGACCCCCTCGAACGATACGTCCCCACTGGCCGCGTCCAGTGCCACCGGCGCCTCTGACTCCACGACATCTGGCTCGGCATCGAGAATCTCGTGAACCCGGCGGAGTGACACCTTGGCGGTGGCGAAATTCGCCCACAGCCCCATGAGGCCCTGTACGGGAGAGAGCAGCCGCATCTGGTAGGCCATGAACGCCACGAAGGTGCCGAGAGTGATCGCCCCGCCGATCACTCGCGATCCGCCGTAGAGGAAGACGACCGCGGTGCCCAACGAAAGGATGAGCCCGGGGAACCCTCCCGCGAGATACGTAAGCCAGCGCATGGACATGAGCGAGTCCACGAACGAGTCGTTCTTCCCGCTGAAGCGGGACACCTCGCGCTCCTGAGCGTTCGAGGCCACGACCAGCTTCATGCCCTGCAGCGTCTCGATGAGGAACGTGCCGATGTCGGCGCTCCGTTGGCGGAGATCCGCGACGCTCACCTCGAGCTTTCGGCGAAACCGAACCAGGGCCCACAGGCTCGGGGGCATCATGATCAGGCTCACCAGGAACAGCCGCGCATCCAGCCAGATCAGCATGGCCACCGTTCCGACCAGGAAGATCACGTTGCCCAGCCACGCCAGAGCGGTCTCCGAGGCCACGCGCTGGATCTCTCCGATGTCGCTGTTGATCCGCGAGACGATCTCGCCGAGAGTGGTCTCGGCGTAGAAGCGGGGCGACAGCCTCTGAAGGTGCCGGTACAGCTCCCGTCGCATATCGAAGAGGATGTCGGCGGACACCCGGGTGTAGCGCATCCCGCTGGCCACGTTCATGGCGAAGGAAGCCGCCGTGATACCAACGAAGATCCCGATGATTCGCACGAGGGCGCTCATGTCACGCCCCAGCAGCGCCGAATCGACGAGGAGCTTGGACAGATAGGGGATGAAGAGCGAAAGGACGGTCCCAGTGAGGCTAAGAGCCAGCACGAGGACGAGACGCCGCCAGTACGGAGCGACATACGCCAGGACGCGCCTCAGGTCGGAACGGTCCTGTTCCATCTTCGTGTTCCGGATCAGAACCTCACTGGCCCGGGGACGCCGGAGGAGACCCCACTATGGACGATCGGGCCCCGGAAGGAGGACGAAGCCCCTCATGTCTCCACCCACGTCCACGGTCTTCAGTTGCTCGTAGGTCTCGGAGTCGTAGACGTCGATGGTATTGCCCGCCACGTGGATGTACAGGTACTTGCCGTTCGTGCTCACCGCGAGTCCCATGCGAGAGCGTCCCTGGAACGGCTCTCGATGGGTGACCCTCCCCTCTTCGAGATCGAGGGCCCAGAACTCGTAGTGACCCACTTCGTCATACAGCGCCCACGCCTTCTTGCCGCCCGGAGCCAACGCGAACCGGCCGACCGGCTCGCTGGGTCCCAGCGTGTAGAAGTCCATCTCCTTCTCGGCCAGGTTCACCCTCGCGATCCCCATCATGCGACGGTTGTTGATGGGATCCGTCATCCGGACCAGCCCCGTGAAGAACCCCGACTCCTCGTAGTAGCTGGAGCTGAAGCTGGGTCTCACCGTCCCGAGCCCGGGCTCGGGCTCCTCGGAGACCTCCCAACGGTCTAACTCGGTGAAGTTCTCGGTCTCCAGCACGATCATGTCTTCGGACGAAAAATAGGCCAGGGTTCCGTCGGGGGAGAACATGAAGTTCGCGCGGGTACGCACGTGACCATCGGGCCACGGAATCGTGTCCATCACCTCGTGCTTCTTCAGGTCGTACCGGATGATCACGTTGGGGTGGATCTCGAACCGGTCCGCGTGCTTGATCCGGGTCGCCCCCATGATGATGGCGTAGGTCTCCTGCGGATCGATGTTGAAGCTCCGGATCCGGAACTCGCGGTCTCCCTCGCTCAGCGTGAAGCTGTCGATGGACCGGCGTGTGGCCAGATCGATGGTTTCAATGTGCTTGAAGGTGGCGTCGGAGACGTAGATGCGCTCACGGTTCTGGGACACCACCAGACGGCCGACGATGCCGTTCCGGGTCGTGATCGTGTCCACGATTGCCAACGTAGCCTCGTCGATGACATGGATCTTGTCGCTGTAGGTGCCCGTGTAGAAGGTGCCATTCCCCCCTGAGATCGCCTCGCTCGAGCGTTGGCCGGCCAGCGGAGACGGGACCGGCAGTGCTATCCCGAGAAGAAGAGCGGCGATGCAGCCGCTCACCATCCCAATGCCAGACGGCCCGATCATGCTTGGTTCCTCACGCACCGATTACGGGAAAATCAGGTCGATCTTGCGCCAGTCCTGCTGCGCCGTGGCGCACTTGGACGTCCAATCGGGCGCGTAGTTTAGGTGATCCGGCACCTGGACCGGCCAGAAGCAGCCGTTGTAGCAGTCGAAGAGGTCGCGCTCCACGGGCTGGCAAAGGCCCGCGGTGCCGCCGCTCGAGTCCACCTCCCATCCAGGGGAGAAAACGAGCGAGCAACCGAGCGGGATGTGCGGCCCCTGAGGCTGCCCGCTCTCCAGGGCGACGACGTCGCTGTCGTCGTTGGGGATGGCGGCGGCTTCGCGCTCCTGCCGTGTGTGGCTCTCGATGCGAACCGCCTTCTGGTTGATAGCCCTGATGTGCTTCACGTCTCTCTCCTCCTCAGGCGGGCACTGGGGCCGGTGTGTCGTACTGCCTCAAGAAGTCCGGATTGTGGGTCGCGATCTCACCGTAGACCCGCAAGCATGTATCCGTCCAACTGCGAACCCAATCGCAGTAGTGGAGGTTCGGCGTCGCCGTGGTGCCGTACCGTGTGTGTGCCTCGTGGTAGCACCCTCCGGCGCACAGTGGACGAGCCCAACACGTGTGGCAGTCTGTTTTGTGCGCAATGTGATGCGTCTCCAGGAACCGAGACTGCTTTTCCCGGTCCACTCCGCTCTGCACCGTTCCGATCTTGTGCTCGTCCGAGCCGGCGAAACGATGGCACAGCGCCACATCGCCGTCCGTCGCCACACCCACCAAGCCTAGGCCGGCACCGCACGGAAACGCCTTGCTCATCCCCTTGTGGATCTCTTCGAGCGTCTCATTCAGGTTGGAGAATCCATGGTGGCGATTCTCGAGAGCCGCGTCCTTGAACTCCTCCGCGAGCTCGTCGAACTGCGCCAGCATCGACTTATAGCCGTCCCCCTCGATGGCGTAGTCCCGCCCGTCGGCGGTCGTCACGGGTGCGAAGCCCACCGACCAGAATCCCATCTCGTCGGTGAGGTGCCGGAAGATTTTCATGACGTTCAGATTCTGCTTGGTCAGCGTCACCCGTGCACCAACGGGACGGGTCGTATGGCGCCTCAGAAGCTCCTTGATCTTGGGCAGGACCAGCTCGTAGCTGCCCATCCCGTTCTTGAAGACCCGGAACTGGTCCTGCGATTCCTTCGGCCCGTCGATGGAGATGGTCACACCCACCTCGTTGTCGACGAGCCACTCGATGACCTCCGGGCGCAGCAGCGTGGCGTTGGTCGTGAGGCTGAACTGCACCCCCTTGCCCAGGGTGGCTGCCTTCTCCCGCGCGTAGGCGAGCGTCGTTTTCAGCACCTTGAAGTTGAGCAGCGTCTCCCCGCCGAAGAACGTCAGATTGGCGACCCGGTTGCTGCCCGACTCCTCGAACATGAAGTCGACGGATTCGCGCGCCGTTTCTTCACTCATGAACTTCGGCTTCGCACCGAAGTCCGTGTCGACGATCTTGTCCTCACCGTACTCGTAGCAGTACGTGCAGGCCAGGTTGCACTTGTTCGTGACGTTGAGGACCATCGTGGTGAGCGGGAAGTCCTTCGGCGGAATAACCGGTAGGGACTTCGCAGGAGGCAGGCGAACGTCGCCGATGGCTTGGATCTCCTGGAGCTCCTGAATGGCATCGGTCACTTCGTGGGCCTGATAGCGGTCCGCCAGCTCCACCGTCAGCCGTTCGGCGGACATGGGCTGTCCATCCAACGTCCTCAGCACGTCCCACGAGGGCGTGTCGACATGGAACACACCGGCGCTGGGCACCATGTAGAGGAAGTGCTGTCCGGAGGCCTCGAAGGGGTGGAACTCGCGCAGGCCTAGTGCTCTCATCGAATATCTCCCCAGGGGTCCCAGCGCATATACAGAGGCACTGTGACGATCAGGTGACTGCGTGCACGAAGAGGACGCATGGGATCGCCGCCCTCTGGCTGATAACTGGCCACGACCCAGACATCACCAATGTTGTTGCGGTTGCCGCTTCGTTGGGGGTTGGGGCCGTCGGCTGCTGGAGTGAACAGCCCGTTCTGGTCGATGTCACCGACGAAATCGATGTCGTCGTCCACGAACGTGGCGGCATACTCCTCAATAGACCACGTGGCGTCGACCACTCCCAGGTCTACGTCGTCATCGGTAGACGTCGTTCCGTCGGGCCCGTCATGATAGGCCCGTGCCTCGAACTGCATGTAGCCCCTCGGCATCCTTTCGCCGCCAACGCGAGCCATGCCCCACTCGGGACCCACCCGAATCGAGTGGATCTCGTCGTAGACGAAGCCCGCCTCTGGGAGACGAGAGCCCGCCACGAAGATGTCCCGCGGTCCCACCGAGGCGTCGGCGTCGACATCGGCACGGACCCTTGCGGAACCTCCATCCGATGACAGCACCTGTCGCACGGTGATGCCAGGCCCGAGGTCCACTGCATCCGGGGCAAGGCCGGCAGGCAGGTTCGCACCGAAGATCGCCACTTCCTGACCGCCGGTACCCCTCTTCAGCGCACGAGGCTCCATGCCGACCAACATGGGGTCGCTCCCCACCCGCTCGAAGCGGACGTCCAGACCAAACTCGTCGTAATCGCCCGCGAACCAGCGCCCCGAGATCTCCCGCCAATCGCGCTCCACGAAGAGCACCTCCCGGAGCGGATCCTGGCCGTCGTCGAGGGTCGAGCGACCCCGCCACTGGTAACCGGTATAGAGCGTCGTGCTTCCCTGCCGGGTCACCGTCCGCCCCGTGCGGGCATATGTGATCGCCGTCGTCGTCGTGAACTCGTCATCCATTCCTGGCACAGCCTCGATCACCGTTTGTCCGAACAGGCGGCCGCGCCCGATCTGGGTGCCCGAGACTGTCCACGTCCCGGCCAGGCGTGCAGGCCGCATCGTGGCGACCCACTCGGCCCACTCTGGTGTCTCGAGCGGGAAGACCTCGGACAGATGGGTCACGGCCTTGTCCATGGGATGGCGGGTGTCTTCGGGCGCACGGGAACTGCCGGGCGGCGGGCCATTGTACAGGAAGGCCTGGTATTCGACGAGGGGATAGTAGCCCCGGTGCATTCCCATGAGCAGGCCCCATTCCTCCTCCGTACGCCGTTGCGTGATGACCCTCCCCATAGAGTGACACTTGATGCAGGTCTCTTCCGTATCGTCGTCTGCCTCGTAGGCGTAGTCGATCATCCGACGCTCGACTTCGAAGCTGCCGGGGCGAAGCTCCTCAGGGGCGAGGCCGAGGTTGTTGGAAAGGTATCGCACGATCTCCCGGGCGGCAGCGGGATCCAGGCTTACGTCGTTCAGTGCGATCATCCTGCGGAGGGATGACTGCCAGCCCTCAGGCGTCTTCCGCAGGTAGGAGAGCCGGGTCATGCGGCCTGAATCGTCCCTCGTGTGGCACGCCGAGCAGTTCTCGATCACCGCTTGGTTGTTGATGGCGATCCCGACGTCTTCCCCATTGGAGCCGGAGCCCCGTTGACCCTGACCGGCGGCGGGGACGGTGAAGACGGCCAAGCCGCCGATCAGTCCTACCATGGCGGACGTACATGTGCCCGCGAGTCTCTTCATGCTCGGCCCTGTCCCTTGGCATCCGTACTGTATCTGGGAGATCCCCCAAAGCCTAGCCCCAAGAATACGAGGGCGAAGCAAGTGGGGCGAGTCCTTTGTGACTGGAACGGGTCAGCCGCGTTCGGCGCGGTTCACCAGCATGCCCCGGGCCAACAGCACGGAGAGAGCGCCGATGAAGTCTGGAAGGACGACGGCCTCGTCGATCCGACAGTAGGCGTCGAACAGGTCGGGAACTTGCGAATGATCCCGTGACATCTCCATGAGACGTTTCACGTCGACACCCCTCAGGTAGCGCAACCCCGAGGGCACCGCCGGGGTGGCGAGGCGCTCCTCCAGTGCGACCTCGTTATCGATGATGGTGGGACGCTCGACCACCGTGAGCTCGTCGCCCGGGGCCAGGTCGATGGAGGGGCTCCTGCGGAGGCGATCGAAGGCCGTGAGAACCGCCGGATCCCTCCGGAGTCGCTCCACGTTCGGCTCCCCGTCCTCGTCGAACTCGTCCTCTCCATCCTCGACCTGTGAGCGCGTTTCCCAGAAGGCGTGCCGGTGATCCCGACCCGCGGCGCGAAAGACCTCGGCGGATTGCTCGCTGTAGCTGGCGTAGACGCGGCGCTCCCGGCCTTCGTGTAGCTCAACCGAGGCCGCCTCCATCTCGGGCTTCTCCAAGGACGTGTGTGCCACCACGGCGGCGCGCCACGCCGAGGCGAGGGCCTTCTTCACACCCAAGGACGACACGGGATCGAGGAACGACGCAGCGTCACCCACCAGAAGTATTCGCCCATCTGCGTATCGGGAAGCCGAATACATGGAAGCGCTGCAGGCCCACGCCTCACCGTCCATCCTGGCTCCATCCAGGAGAGCCACTATCCGCTTCGCCTTGGCCATCTCGGATCGGTAGATGGGCGCGAGCTCCTTCCCCCGCTCCATCTCGGTCACCCGGGGATCGACCATGACGGTGAAGTAGCGGACCTCTTCAGCGATGGGAACGGACCACGCCCAACCGTCGTCGAAGCTCTCGACCAGTGTATGGGTCGGGTCCGGGACAGGCCATCCGTCGGGGCGGCGCCAGACTCCCAGGAAGGCCAGGGTGGCCTGGCCCTCCTGCTGCCGCCGGAAGTCCCGCGCCACGACCCCGGACCGACCGGAGCAGTCCAGGACCCACCGCGCCCGCACTTCCTGGGCACGGTCGCCGGCCGTGTAGCCACCTGTCGTGTATCCGATGCGGTGGGCGTCTCCATCGATCTTCACATCTCTGACGGTCGCGTCCCCTTCCACGCGAGCGCCGGCATCTGCGGCCAAGGCGAGGAGGAGGCGGTCCAGGTCGGATCGCAGGACCTGGAACCCGGCATCTCCCTCCGGGAACTCCTCCACCCGTCCTTCGGTCTCACCCCACCACACCGTGTGTCCCGTGCTGCGCACGAAGTCCCCGGCTTCCATGGCCTGCAAGGCACCGACCCGACCGAGGATCTTCCGTGTGCTCGGAGGCAGGGACTCACCCAGAAGTGAGGACTGCGACCCGGGCCGGGTCAGAACGATGACGGAGTGCCCCCACTGGGCGAGGAGTCGTCCCGCAGCGGCGCCAGCCGGCCCACCGCCGATAACGGCGACTTCGAACTCAGGGCTCAACGGTTGGTCCCTCACGCGGCCTTCCGATTGACTTTCGATTGATCGTCCCGCCCCGATCCCACGGCGCCCCGACCCTCTTGGTGGCTCGCGAACTTCTGGGACACCACACCCGCGTCTACCGGATATTCCAGCCGTTCACGGGCCCGCCGTGGAAGAACTTCTCGGGCGTCATGATCCCGTTTTGCTTGAACACGACGCCGTCCTTCATCACGAACCGGACGTCACGTAGCGCGTCGATGTCTTCCAGGGGGTTGCCCGACACCGCGATCAGGTCCGCCACCAGGCCGGCCCTTATGGGGCCCCGCTCGTTCTCGGTCTCACTGACCTTGTAGCCGTTCACGGTCATGGCCCGGAGGATGTCGACGTCGGGGATGCCGGCATCCTGCCACGTCCGGATGAACTCGATGGCCACCTCGCCCCGGGTCATCCCGGGAATGTAGTAGTCCGCATCGGTGGAGTAGGTGAGGGGCACACCGTTCTCGTAGGCATTCCTGAGCCCGGCCAGCGTCCGCTCGTAGCGCCGCTCCGACGTGTGCCCCACCAGCGTGATGGGTGTTTCGGTGCCGGCACGGAAGATCCCCTTCGCGGCCATGCGCTTGTGCAGCTCGTCGGTCAGCCCCGAGTCGTGAGCGATGGACCAGATGCCGGCTTCGATGGCCCGGGCCGCTCCCCGCTCCGACTGCACGTGACCCTCCACTTTGAGCCCGATCTGCGCCGCCTCACTGATGAAGAGCCGGATGTCGTCCACCGAATACCCCCACGGCTTGCAGTCCACACAGATCTTGATGACGGTGGCGCCGAAGAGGGCGTTCTGGCGGACCGCCTTGATGATCTCGTCCCGTGTGTCGGCGTCGAGGTACTCGGGATAGACGATGTTCTTGTCGATGGCCATTTCGGGCGTGGGCGAGAACTGCCCACCCATACCGCCGATGATGATGCCCGAATTGATGATCACGGGTCCCGGAATCCACCCCTGCTCGATGGCCATGCGAAGCGCGGTGTCGGCGTAGTTCCCGTTGTTGCCCATGTCCCGGACGATGGTGAAGCCCGACGACAGCATCTGCATGCCGTTCGAGGCCGCCTGGATGGCCCTGAGAGCCGTGCTCTCCATGACGTACGTCAGGTAGTAGATGTTGCTCTCGGGCTCTTCCTTATAGGTCAGCGCCAAGTGATTGTGGGCGTCCACAAGGCCGGGCAGAACCGTGAGCTCCGACAGATCGATGACCTCTGCGCCCGAGGGGATCGGCACGTCCGCACCGATGGCCTGGAAGGTCCCTCCCTCCACCAGGATGATCTGATTGGCAGCGATCGTGCCCGCTTCGGGGTCCACGAGACGCCCCGCCCGAATGGCCGCTACCTGCGCCGCCGTCGTGGACGCCGTAAGGAGCAGCAGTCCCGCCAAGTACAGTGTGAGCTTCGCCTTAGATACGATTTCCATCCCTAGTGTCCCGTTGCCAAAGTGTCTCGGCCAGTCGAGGGCACGGTGCATCCGAAACGGAACACTAGCCCTCAGGAGATCGGCCTCTGTACGCCGTCGGGGCCGTGGTCGTAGTCCTGAACGCTCGAGCTGTTGGGCATGCCCCAGTCGTTCCCGTTCCAGCCCTCGAACCCGTCCATGCGGATGGCCCAGAAGCCCGTCGTCATGTCGCTGATGACGATGAGGCCGTCATGGTTGCGAACGTCCACCCCCCAGGCGCCGTCCAACACGCCCCAGGTGAAGTTCCCGCCGCCCCCGGCACCACCCATGCTCCCCGCGTCGTGGGGTCCGTCGAATGTGTCGAAGTAGCCCACCGTGTAGGGGTTGGTCGGGTCCATCATGTTGAACACCGAGAGGCCGGTCTCGTAGCCGGAGACGAACACGTACGGCCAGCGGACTTCGTGGTTGTGGGCCACGGTCTCCCAGTCGGGCGTCCACGCCCCGATGGCTCGATTGATGTTGGTCGTCTCACCCCGCGCCGCCGCCTCGTTGCCCGGCCCGAGGTCGAAGAGACGCAGCGGCTGGTACTGCCACTCGGCCTCGCCTATCGCGTATCGCCCGTCGGGGGTCGGCGTGAACGTGTGTCCCCAGTTGAAGCCTGCCACGCCCGTGATCGTGAACATCATCTCGGGCTCCTCCGGCCGTGAGATGTCCCACACGTAGTAGCCGCCGCCTCCCGCCCCATAGAACCGGTCCTGCTGCATCGTCGGATCGAACATCGCGTACAGATCGTGATACCCGGTGGACAGATCCCCCGGATTCGGCGGAACGGAGATGGTCCCGATCAAACCCTGATCGTCATCGCCCGCCACGAACTCGCCCAGGTCGTAGAGCTTCGTGCCCTTGGAGGTGGCGAAGAGGATTACCCTGCCGTCCGAGTGCTTGTAGATGAACATGTTGTGGAAGCCACCCGGAGCGTCCGGAACGCGGAAGCGCCGCACCTCTCGCACCTCCGAGACGTCGGGAAGACCCGTCACGTCGAAGACGACCCCCGCGACCTCCGTGTCGGGACCTCCGCCCCTGAACTGGGTCGACTGGAGGTAGTAGTAGCGGTCGTCGATCTTGAAGTACTTCCCGTCCACCCCACCCCGGCCCTGGTGGAGCTCCGAGTTCTCGATCCGCCACTCGTAGATGATCTCGGCGTTTTCAGGGTCCTCGAGGCTGATTATGTCGAAGCCGGTCTTGTAGAGGCGTGAGACGTACACGTACGGCCTCTCCGGGTCCTGCTCCATCTCGATATCTCCTGTGGTGTACTTCCCGCCGAGCGGGATGTGGGAAAGAACATGGACGTTGGTGCTCCCCTGTAGGCCCAAGGGCCGCGGATGCGTCGCCGACGTCTGGGCCACGGCGCTTACAGCCGTCACGGCCAGCAGACCGAGGGCTGCCGTCACGCTCCCGCCTGTTCTCCAAGATCGTCTACCAGACACCGAACCACCTCCAGACACTGGACCACTTCCAGACACTGGACCACCTCTGCCTGTCTCGAGCCACAGCCCGTGACTCGCCGCGAAAGCTCCAAGGTAGGGGCTAGCGGGGCCCCGTGCGACAGGAGAGCCAGTGCTATTCGGCCTCGCCCAAGGGCCTAGGGTATCCGAGCACCTGCGTCCCCTCCACCGGCGACTCGAACACGATGCCTTCGTCGGAGTCCTGCATCTCGTACGGAGGGTCCACCGGCACCGAGTCTATGTGGAGGCCCTCCGGGGTGAAGAGAGAGCAGCCCACCTCGCCGAGGAGCAGCACGTAGGGCCCTCGACGCTCCAGCCGCCAAACGAGCAGCTCTTCCGACTCGTGCCCGACTGCGCGCGCTTCCAGTGCCACGGCTGCGCACAGGGTGCCCGCCGCCAGGAAGAGCGTGCCCTCCGAGGTCAGGAGGTGATCGAACCGCTCCGCCACAAACTCCATCTGCTCCCAGTCCACGCTGACTTCGGCTTCGCCGCCCATGCCTACCATCACGTGCGTGCGTGTGTTGGGATCACAGCCACGGGCCGTCAGATGGATAGGGGCCGGCGGGCGGGCGTCGTCGATGGGATGGTGGGTGACCGATACGGTCACTCCGCCGGGCTCCGTCACCGTCCCTCAGGTGGCCTCGGGTACCGGAACCAGGCGCTCCACCCAGGCGGACCGTAGCATGGCCAACGCGGCGTACGTCACGACGATCACCACCAGCCAACGCATGGTGGTCAGCGGAAGCGACCTCACGATGAAGGCGGCGATGAGAACCGCAGGCACTCCTCCCAGGGCGAGACCCAGGGCCGGACGATGCCTGTAGGCGTTGGCCTTCAGGAAACGGACGGACGCCACCGGCATGAGAAACGCCGATGATCCCATCATGATCGGGAACGCCACCACCGGGTTCATCCCGAGCAAGCTGATCATGATCATGGATGGGGCGTACATGCCGATGCCCAGGGTCATGAGCGCACCGAGGATGAAGTTGCCGACGATGCCCACGACGAGGACCACGCCGGCCAGGCCGATGGACTCGCCACCCACGGGCGCGAATCCCAGGTTGGCCATGACGAAGGTCGCTCCCGCCAGCAACAGGGCGATTCCCATACCGATCTGAATTCGTCGCCGGGGCCAGCGGGCCACCACGCCCGCTCCCAGCCAAGCCCCCAGCACCGAGGCTCCGATGAGGGCGGTCAACGTGGCCATGTCGACTTCTATGATGGCGATGAAGATGAACGCCTGCACGATGACGGGAACGGTATGACCGACGTGCATGGTCCCCGGAATGCGCTCGTCGGGGACCAGCTTCTGAAGCTTGTACCAGGAGGTGGTGGGCGCGAACGAGCCGATGCCCAGCGTGTCGAAGAAGTTGGTGACGAAGCCGATGCTGGCCAGGAGGGGCGAAGGCAGGCCGCCGCCCCCGCCGCCGGCATCGCTTCCGGCCTCGGCATGACCTCCTTCCCGGGCGCTCTGCACCCATCGCACCGCGTAGGTGACGCCGAACGCGGCCAGCACGAGGAAGAGCACGGTGCGCATGGGGCCCGAAGATATGACGTCAGGGAGTTGCGTGCGAGAAGCGTGTCCTGGGGACCCGAGTGTTTTCGCCGTGACGGCCCCACCTCCTCCCCGCAGGCTTGCGCACTCCCGGTCCGTGGCCAAGACTGCGAAGTTGGGTGTTTCGTCCGACACCCACCGGACTGTGCGGACATTGGCCAGCGGAGGTCGTCATGATCATGAGGAACAGAGTTTCGCGCCGTGGTTTCGTGGGTGGAGCCGCCGCCGCCTTGGGCTACCTCGGTGTTAAGCCGGGGGCCGACCTATGGGCCCAGGGACTCGGGGATCGGAACTCACCTGCCCTCGATGCCCAAGAATTCGATTTCGACTCGTTCATTCGTCTCAGCAGCAACGAGAACCCGTATGGCCCGTCGGAGCCGGTGATCGAGGCCATGACGCGTGCCTTCAAGTACGCCCACACCTACGGCGATCCCGGGGAAGACCTCAGTGCGGCCATCGCCGAGCGCGACGGCGTAGAGCCGGAGAACATCCTCACCACAGCGGGTTCCGGGGAGGCGCTGAAGGTCGCGGGCCTGACTTTCTTGTTGCCGGACAAGAAGCTGATAGGCGTCGATCCTTCATATGACTCGTTCTACCGCCATGCCAGTGGTCTAAAGGTGGACATCATCAAGGTGCCACTGCTCGACGACTACCGTCAGCACATTCCCTCGATCATCGAGGCCACCAGGGCGAACTACCGGGATGTGGGATTGGTGTACCTCTGCAACCCGAACAACCCCACGGGTCGCACCGTCAGCAAGTCCGAGGTTCAGGAATTGCTCGACGGGATCCCGGAGGACGTGCCCGTGCTCATCGACGAGGCATATCACCACTTCGTGGAGGACCCGGAATACGCCACCTCCATCCCTCACGTTCTCGAGGGGCGCCCGGTCATCATCACGCGCACGTTCTCGAAGATCTACGGTATGGCAGGCGTACGCCTGGGATACGCCATCGCGTCACCGGAGATGCTTCGCCGGATGCGCCCCTACATGACGGGCAGCACAAGCGTCGCCACCGAATGGGGTGCGGTCGCGTGTCTCAAGGACAGGGAGCGGGAGGCTTGGGTCCGGAAGGTCAATCGCGAGCTGCGAGAGAAGACCGCGGCACAACTCGAAGCCATGGGTCACGGCGTGATCCCGTCGGAGACGAACTTCTTCATGGTCCACATCGGCCGCCCGGTCCAGGCAGTTCGGGACGAGTTCAGAAAGAAAGGCGTCCTCGTGGGCCGCCCCTTCCCACCCATGCTGGAGCACCTGCGCTTTTCGGTGGGCAACGAGGAGGAGATGGGGCGCTTCATGAAGGCGTTCAAGGAGATCTTCCCGGCGTCCGCGGTGGAAGCGGGGTCGAGCGACTAACGGAGTCGGGCGGATCGCGGACATGTACGCCGCCTTTCCCGTCAACCACGCGGGGGAGGGATCCCGTTGGGACTTCCGCTTCACCATCGTCTGGCGGAGTGCTGCCGATGCGTACGACCCCTCGTTCGACTCGGGCCCCATCATCGACGAGCTCTATCCCGATAGGGAGACCTTCGAGCGCGAGGAGCAGCGTCGCTTCCAGCTGCTCGAAGAGCACATGGACGTGCCCGTGATCAGGGACGACCTGTCCGAATGGGAGACGACACGACAGCTTCCATAAACTAGAGGGAGCCTTCGCTCGTCCAGCGCTCCCGCGGTGCGAACGCCGGTGCAAAGGTCGACTCCGAACGGAGGGACCGAACGAATCGCCTCGCCCACGTTTGCGGTGCTGAGCCCTCCGGCGAGGAACACCGGGACAGTGTACGTATCTTCATATCGTGAGTATACGTATGAGGCCGTGCTGCGGCCGCCCTTCGGCAAGCTTGCACCCGGCGGTATGGGACGGCAGCGTGTGGCATGGACTTCGACATTTTCGAATCGCACGTTGCGCCCGACGGCAACCTTGGTGCCGAGCTCAACGACGTGGTGTGGGTCTCCTGCCCATACTGCGGGGAGTCGAGCGAGCTGCTGGTCGATCCGGTCGGCGGCGCGATCCAGGAGTATGTCGAAGACTGCGAGGTCTGCTGCCAGCCCTGGCTCGTGCGCGTCAAGCTCACTGGCGAAGGCTATGCCTCCGTTTCGGTGACGACGCTCGACGACGAATAGCCGCACTGGGGCCTAACTTCTGGAAGAGCAAGCAGACCCGGCATGAAAATCCTGATGAGCCTCATCTTCTATCCCAGGGGCGGGAGCGCGCAGGTGGCCCGCTATCTGTCGTCCGCCCTGACTGAGCTGGGCCACGAAGTGCGTCTGATCACGGGCACGCTGCTCGACGGTGACCCGCAACACGACGCTAATGTGTTTTTCCGGGAAATCCCCCTGACCTTGGTCGACTATACCGACGCGTGGCACGGATTCGAACGGGGTGAGGATCCGCTATCCGACAAGTGGGAAATCCCCTTTCACCCGAGTTATGAAGACAAATCCGGCGTACCCGACCGTGTTTTCTACAAGCTCACGGACGCCGAGTATACAGCGCTGTTGCGGTGCTGGACCGGAGTATTCGAGGACGTGAGAGAGCGCTTCCAGCCCGACCTTCTCCACCTCCACCACCTCACTCACGCGCATGTTGCCGCGGCGCAACTCTTCCCGTCAGTGCCCAAGCTGACGCAGCTGCATGGGACGGAGATCAAGATGCTGGAGCGTCTCGACGAGCTGGGTGAGGAGTTTGGCCGTCCAAACGAGCTGGACCACGTTGGGCGTGGCATCCTCACCGACGCAGTCGACATAACGAACCACTTTGCCGCTATCAGCCCGGACATTCGTGAGCGGGCGATCGCACGCCTCGCGATCGACGAGAAACACATCACCATGATCCCGAATGGCGTGGACACGTCTCTGTTCCAACCGCTGGATTGGTCTCCGGATGAGAAATGGGGGTTTCTGCAGAAGATCCTTGTAGAGGAGTCGCAGGGCTGGGACGAAGGCGGTGTCCCGGGGAACGTGCGGTACGACCAGTCGGACACCGAGAGGTTCAAAGACGAATCAGGCAATTTGAAGCCGCTGGCGATATTCGTTGGTCGCTTTCTCGACTTCAAACGCGTTCCGTTGTTGCTCAGGGCCGTCTCGCGAGTCAATCAATCGTTCGACGGCAGCAATGATCCCCCGTTCAACCTGCTCGTCTGGGGAGGTATGCCCGGTGAATGGGAAGGCGAGCATCCTCACACGGTCGCCCGCTCCCTCGACTTACCGAACGTGTTCTTCTGCGGGTGGCTGCCGCACGATGTTCTTTCCCAAGGACTCAACCTCGCCGATGTTCTGGTTGCACCGTCCTACAACGAACCGTTTGGCCAGGTATACATCGAGGCGATGGCAACTGGAGTTCCGGTGATCGGAACCCGAAGCGGCGGGCCCCTCGATTTCGTGGTCGAAACCGGACCGCGTGCAAACGGCTGGCTTTGCGAAGTCGACGACCTGGATTCCTTGGCGGCGACACTGCACCAGGCGCTAATGAATGAGACCGAACGAAAACGCCGCGGCGCAAACGCTCTGGCGCTCATCCGTGGCGAGTACGACTGGAAGGAGATCGCCCATCGGTACACCGAGGTCTACGGGCACGCGATCCGGTGAACGGAGGTGGAAGCGAGCTCGGCCTCACCTCCATCGCCTCGCATCGGCGCCCGAATGCCAGGGATGTAAATATCCGTGGCCGTTCAATCAATGACGCGGCTATCGTTTCGATGAAGACTTGACCCGGTCCCAATGGTCGATCGGGCGCACGTCATTCCGCAGCGCATCCGCGTCCACCCATGGCCGGACCCCGTACGGCTTCTGCTCGGGCCAGATCTCATCGAGCGTGTCGCCGTCGTACAATCGGCCTCCCTTCATGACATAGGCGATGTCCGTCGTATTGCGGATGTCGTCCAACGGATTGGAGTTTAGCACGATCACATCAGCAAGCTTACCTGCCGCGATGGACCCCAAGTCCTGCTCGGCACCCAGGAAGTAGGCCCCGTGGCGACTCGCCACCTCCAGGGCTCCCATCGGCCCCAGGGCGGATTCCAGTATCCACACTTCCCAATGCGACGCCAAGCCGTGCTGCTGACCGTGGGCGCCGATCGCCCCGTAACCTCCCTCGGCGATGATGTCGGCCATCCCCTGGGCGAGAATCGGGAAGCTGTAGTCGCTCTTGGGTCGGAGCATCCGGCGCCGAAGATGGGGCAAGAGCTCCTTCCAGGGGAACCAGCGTCGAAGTTTGTCATCCTTCCAGAGGTCGGCCTCAGCAAGGAAGAACTCGTCGTTCCACGGACCGGGCCCACCCACGACGAGCGTGGCCGAATACACCGCCTTCGCCTGACCGAAGAACCGCGCCGCATCGCTATAAAGAGGGATGTAGCTCATCGGGTGCTCCCAGCCGGTCTGGCCGTCCATGATCATGCTCACGTTGTACGCCAGGTCGCCTCCCTCCGCGGTCACCATGAGGCCTCGCTTCCGTGCCGCATGGGAAACCCACTGCCGCTGATCACGACGGGGCTGCATGTACTGCTTGAGTGAAACTGCGCCCCAGGAGGCGAGTCGGTTGACGTTGTGCTCCGCCACCTCGTAGCTGGTGAGGTCGTTGTTGCGCCAGCGATCTCCGCTGTACAACGGATCACCCGTACTGAACGTGCGCGGTCCGACGATCATGCCGGCTTCGATCAACTCCGCGGTCGGGAAGACGTCTTGCGACCACATGGAGTTGTCGACATTGGTAGTCACGCCGTAGGCGAGTGCCACCGCGGTCTCGAACGGGTGTTGCGGAATGATGCCACGGTACTCCCGGAAGAAATGGGAGTGCATGTCGATGAACCCCGGGACGATGGTCTTACCCTGTAGGTCGACGACGCGGTCGGCACCCGCGGTGTCGCATTCTCCCACGCACGTGATCCGGCCGTCCCGTACGAGGAGCGTCCCGGACTCGATTACCTCGCGGTTCTCCAGTGTCACCAGGCGAGCACCTCGCAGGGCGACGGTTCCACGCGCCTGATCACGCGGGATCGACAGGCGGATGTCAACGGTATCCGTCTCCTCCGAATCGAGGTGGTGCGCGAAGTAGCGGGGACCGCTCCCGAACTCGACGGTGCTCGCGTTGCGCCACCGAGGGAAGAGCCCTCCCTCGTTACTGAGCTGCTTAACCGGAAGCTTCGGGTTCTTCCTATCCACGTGCACCGCTTCCCTCCCACTCCCGCCCGCAGGGAGCGGAACCACGTAGATATTGTCGCCTTCGTTGAACGCCACCCATTTCCCATCGGGGGACGGAACCACCTCGTCCGCGTAGGGGAACGTGAGGTGCTCCAGGCGGTCACCGCCATCCCTGCGCACCGACACAAGCGTGGTGCGCTGAGCGCGGGCGTCGCGGGCGTCCGCAAGGCTGATCACGTCGAAATAGAAGATCCGGCCGTCGAACCCAAAGACAGGGCGAACGATCTGTGTACGCGAAACCGTAAAGAAGTTGTAGCCTTCGGGGAAGATGGCCTTTGTCACGACCTCCGCTTCGCCGCCACCGGCGGGCACGACGACGATGTCGTACCAGGGGTTGTGAACCATGGTGCTCGACCGAAACGAAGCGCCCGAACCCCGCGCCACGACGATCTCCGATCCGTCATGACTCCAGTCGGGGTGGACGTATTCGCCCGGGACAACCGTCAGGCGCTCTGGCTCGCCGCCGGTGGCGGCGATCTTCCAGAGATGGCCGCCCTCCGCATCATCCCAGCTCGTGAACGCAATCCACCGCCCGTCCGGCGACCAGGCCGGCGCATACTCAAAGGGCTCGAATCCGGGTGCGGTGAGTCGGCGTGGCGTGCCGCTGGGCAGATCCATGATCCAGATCCGGCCGACGGCTTGGAACGCGAGGCGCCTTCCGTCCGGCGTTGCCGTCTGCCACCGAGTGAACTTGACCGTGAATTGGTCATCGGTGATCCGAAACGGCTTGTACGCCTGTTCCGAGATCGTTCTCCGCACGCGCGCGCTGAACGGAATCGTCTCAACCCGCTCGCTCTTGACATGCAGGCGCCGCAGCTTGCCGCCCTGGGAGATTACTATTGATTCGCCATCGGCAGCCCAGCTGTAGCCCGCCAGCACGCGCAGCGTCTTCATCCCCTCGATCATGTCCACCTCTATCGGGTCCATGACCACCCGTTCGGCGCCCGTCGCGAGGTCTCGCAGCCAGAGCGCCGTGCGGGGTCCGAACTCGTGGCCCTTGAACGAGATTCTCCCGTCGGGAATCCGACGGGCAAAGGCGAGCCAGCGTCCGTCGGGTGAGACTTCGGGGGCGTAGGCACCCCCGCTGGACTGGCGAATCTGCCGGGTCGGCTGTCCTGCCGTGACGGCGGTGATGGTCCCGGTACGCAAATCGAGGCGCCGAACCTGGTACGCGCCCTGGATGGCGTCGCGGGCCGCCCATGACACGGTCTGGCCCGGGGTGGATTTATGGAAGTAGACGTATTTCCCGTCGGACGACGGCGAAGGCCAGGCCGCCCCCGTGACGTCGCCGCCGATCAGCTCCACGCCGTCCCCTCCGTCCACGTGGTACATCCAGATCCCACCGCCCTCCTGGCCCGGAGCGAGGTTCTGGCGCCGAACGAGGATGTACTGGCCGTCCGGTGTCCAGGCCGGCTCCAGCACGCGAATGGAAAGATCCTGGAATACCGCCCGCGGGTCGGAGCCATCCGCATTCATGACCCACAGATTGTTTTGGCCACCCCGATCTGACACGAAGGCAATGCGGCTTCCGTCCGGTGAGTACCGGGGGTGGTAGTTGAGTGCGACCCCGCTCTCCTGGGTCAGGGGCTCCGCTGTCCCGCCGTCGACAGGAACCCGGTAGACGTGGGCCAACAGGTCGAACGCGATCCACCGACCGTCGGGCGACAAGTCGACGGACATGAACGTGCCCTCTTCGGTGGTGAAGTCGATGACGCGGGTCTCGCCTCGGGCCGAAGTCACATCCCAGGCGGTGTCGGTCTCCTGGGCGGCGAGGGTGGATTGAGCGACGGAAACCGGCAGGGCGACCAGAGCGGTACGCAGAAGGATGGTAGCGGCACGGGACATGGTTTCTCTCCCAAGAACATGTTGGCTCGTGATACGTCGAGTGGGGTCAGAAAGACCGGATTAGAATGGACGTTGGGCGGGTAGATGACAAGCGTCGAGCGTCAGGTCGCCGGAGTGCCCTTTGGGCCCGAACAGCGCCCCAGCACGCATCGCGCATCATGCTGCCGACAGTCTCCATTTTCGGGGACCCTTAAGGGTGGGGCAGCGTCGGTCAGATGTAGAAGCGACCGACGGTCGCGGTGCGCTTGATTTCCATGACGCTGTAGCGGGTCTTCGTTCAGTGCGCGCTCATGGAGTGGTGCTGGCCGCCTGCGCCAGCACGCCACATCTTAGTGGTGCTGCTCAGCCGGAGCCGCAGCCCTGTGACTGACATACTCGACCGTCAAAAAGCCGCCCTCGCCGACCGCTGTGATCGGGAAAATACATATGCTCTCGTCGAGGCGCCGCCCGAAAAGGTGACGAACACCAAACAGATCGCTCGGACGCTCTGTGGACGACGTTCTACGCAGGTTAGAAAAACCGACCCAGTAGTTAGGAGGATCCCAATGCCCAGTCGAGCTAAAGTCTTTGTCGTCTGCCTCGGAGTCGCCGCGATCGGCTCCGCCGCCACGGGCGATCTTTTGCAAGCCCAGACCGGACAAGCGGCCTGGGACGTCACGAAGCCCCGGGGCGAGACGGTGGAGATTGATTTTACCACCCAGGAAGGCACGTGGATGTCGGTGGATATCTCGCCCCACGGCCGCTGGATTGTCTTCGATCTCCTGGCACACATCTATCGCGTTCCCGCCGAAGGGGGCGAAGCCGAAGTACTGACACAGAACAGCGGCGTCGCTATCAACTACCACCCGCGGTACTCGCCGGACGGCCAACACATCGCGTTCGTATCGGATCGGGGAGGTCAAAACAACCTGTGGGTGATGGAGGCCGACGGCTCCAACCCCAGGGCGGTGTTCCAGGACCCGGACGTCCGCGTCTTCGAGCCTGCGTGGACCCCCGATGGCCAGTACATCCTCGCTCGTCGCCGTGCCTTCACTGGACAGCGTGAGAGTGGGATCTGGATGTACCACAAGGACGGCGGCGAGGGAGTGCAACTAATAGGCCCGGAGGTGGCTGGCGCCTCCTGGCCCTCCGCATCTGCCGATGGGAGGTATATGTACTTCCACATGAGTACACCGGGCCAGGAAGTCTACCATATCGCCCGTAACCCGCTCCAAGGAGCGTACAACATTCGGCGCTTGGAGCTCGCATCGGGAAAGATCACTGCCGTGACCAGCGGAGAGCCGTCTCGCCAGTATCGCCGGTCCAGTGGCGGGGCGTACGGCGGGGAGGTCTCGCCCGACGGCCGCTGGCTCGCCTTTGGCCGACGCATCCCCGATGGCACGATCACGTACAAGGGACACGAATTCGGCCCGCGTACGGCACTCTGGCTTCGTGATCTGCATACCGGGGCCGAGCGCGTCGTCATGGATCCTATTGAGATGGACATGACCGAGGGCGGGAAGAACCTCCGCGTGCTGCCGGGCTACAATTGGGCACCCGACGGACGGTCTCTCGTCTTATCCCAGGGTGGCAGGTTGCGGCGTCTGGACGTGGAGAGCGGGCTCGTCGCCACCATCCCGTTCACCGCCCGCGTGCACAGGGTTATTTCCGAGCAGGCGTATGCTCCCTTCCGAATTTCCGATGAACCGTTCCAGGTGAAGTTCACTCGCTGGCAGACCGCCGCTCCCGACGGACGCAGCTTGGCGTTCCAGGCAGTGGGAAAGATCTGGATCATGAACCTGCCGGACGGCGAACCCCGGCGCCTCACGAACGACTCCTTCGAACCCTTCGAGTATGCGCCGGCTTGGTCACCGGATGGCCGGTGGCTCGCCTTCACCAGCGTGGACGAGATCGGCGGCGGTCACCTTTGGAAAGTCCCAGGCACCGGCGGCACACCGGAGCAATTGACGGGCGAGTACGGCGAGTACATGCACACCACCTGGAGTCCCGACGGCCGGGAGATCATGGTGGTCAAGGGAGCGGGAGCCACGGCCCGCACCCGGACGATGGCCCACAACCCCTGGTATGACATCGTGGTGTTTCCTGCGGCGGGTGGGCCAGGCGACGCCGTCACGAGAGTGTCGGTCCCCACACTCCCTAACCGCACGCAGTTCGTTCGCCCGTCTTTCGGCCCGGACGGCAGGATCTTTTACCTGCAGCTGGGTGAGGCCCGGGACGATTCCACCACACTGATCTCGGTGCGACGGGACGGGAGTGACCTCCGAGAACACCTCGTCTTCCCCCATGCCGACGAGGTGGTTCCCTCTCCCGACGGGAAGTGGGTCGCCTTCAACGAGGGAGACAACGTCTACCTGGCGCCGCTCCCGCTGTGGGGAACGGGAGCCGAAGCGGTTTACGTGAACAGGAAGCAGGGGAAGTTCCCGGTCAAGCAGCTCTCCCGGGAAGGAGGGATCTTCCCGGGCTGGCGAGACTCGAATACGGCGGAGTTCGGAAGCGGAGCCCGGTATTTCGCGCATGACGTCGTGACCGGGAAAACGGATACGGTTCATATCGACCTGCGGTTGCCGCGGGACCTGGCCCAGGGGACCATCGCCCTGATCGGCGCCCGCATCCTCACTATGGAGAACCGCGAGGTACTGGAGAGCGGGTCGATCGTCGCCCGGAACGGCCGCATCACCTGTGTGGGGAATTGTGATACGTCGGGTGCCGATCGGGTAGTGGAGCTAAGGGGCAAGACCATCTCCCCCGGCTTCATCGATATGCACAACCATCACTATCGGGAATATCGGGGCATCATTCCCCAGCACGCGTTCGAAGCGTCGGTACCGTTGGCGTTCGGCGTGACCACCAGTATGGACAACTCGATGTGGTCGCAGGACGTGTTCCCCGGAGCCGAGTTGATCGAAGCGGGGATGCTCATCGGGCCCCGGACGTTCAGCACGGGTGATCCCCTGTACGACGGAGACCGTCCCCGCCAGAACGACCTCACCAGCTACCAGGTCGCCGAAGAGAATGTGAACCGCCTGGCTTCTTGGGGTGCGGTGTCCATCAAGCAGTACTTGCAGCGGCGCCGGGAGCAGCGCCAATGGGTCGCTGAAGCGTCTCGCAAGCGTGGACTCATGGTGACCGCGCAGGGAAACGATCTGGCCTTCAACCTCAGCATGATCATGGACGGGCAGACGGGGTGGGAGCACGAGATGCACTACCTGCCTATCTATAGCGATGTGGCGAAGTTCTTCGGAAAAGCGGACGCGGTGTATGGCCAGACCTTCGTGACCGGGCCGGGGCCGTGGAACGATGAGTACTGGTTTCAGGAAAGCGATGTGTGGAGGAATGAAAAGCTCCGACGCTGGTTCCCATGGCAGCAGCTCGTGCCCCATACCCGTCGGCGCATGCTCCGACCCAAAACGGACTATAGCTTCCCCGTCGCCGCCCAGGGGCTTGCCGATATCATCGCGGAAGGCGGGCACGGATCCATCGGTGGCCACGGGCAGCAGCACGGACTTTCCAGCCACTGGGAGATCTGGATGGCGGCTTCGGCCCTGGGGGCGATGGGTGCATTAGAGCTCGCGACCAACGCGGGCGCGTACTTCCTGGGCACCGAGCGGGACATAGGCTCCGTCTCGGTGGGGAAGCTTGCGGATCTCGTGGTCCTGAACTCCAACCCGCTGGAGAACATCCGCAACACCACTGACATCCTCTACGTCATGAAGAGTGGACGGCTGTACGACGGGGACACACTCGACGAGATTTGGCCGCGCCAGAAGCCGTACGGTGACCGGCCATGGATCAATGCCGATGCCCTGAGAGCTGGGCCTCGGCCCCTAGACTACTGGGATCGCCAGGAAAGGAAGTCAGGGAATGGTCGTTGACTCGAAGCACGGTCGAGCCGGTCGTCTTCCGCGCCTCTAGATCGCGGTGGGCCGTGGCGGCCTCTTCGAGCGGATAGGTCTGATTCACCTCGATCTCGACCGCGCCGCTCAGCACCAGGTCGAACAGCTCGGTCGCCGTCGCCTCGAGCTCTTCGCGGGTGCCTATGTAGCTGGCCAGCGAAGGGCGCGTGAGGAAGAGCGACCCCTTTTGCGCCAACACGCCGGGGTCGAAGGGTGGGATCGCCCCCGAGGATTGGCCGAAGCTCACCAACAGCCCGCGCGGCTGAAGGCAGTCCAGAGAGGCAGTGAAGGTATCCCTGCCCACAGAGTCGTAGACGACCGGGACACCGGCTCCGTTCGTGATCTCCCTGACCCGTTCGGCGAAGTTCTCCGTTCTGTAGTCGATCACGTGGTCGCATCCATGTGCCTTGGCGAGCGCGGCCTTGTCGGCGCTTCCGACCGTGCCGATGACCGTCGCGCCCAGAAGCTTGGCCCACTGGCACACGATCAGACCGACCCCACCCGCCGTCGCATGGATGAGGACCGTATCGCCGGCCTCGACCCGGTACGTGCGACGGAGGAGGTACTGCGCCGTGCAGCCCTTCAGCATCATCGCCGCACCCTGATCGTCGCTGATGCCGTCCGGCAGGCGCACGAGCACTGCGGCCGGAACCAGTCGCCGTTCTGCGTACGCGCCGAGCGCCATGCTATAGGAGACGCGATCGCCGACGTCGACTTCGATGACGCCTTCACCCACCGCCTCGACCACACCGGCGCCTTCCATGCCCAGGACCACCGGAAAGGATGCCAGCGGATAGAGTCCGGTCCGCTGGTAGGTATCGATGTAGTTGAGACCTGCCGCGGTCTGTCTCAGCAGGGCCTGCCCCGGGCCGGGATCGCCCACCTCGACGGTCTCGAACTTCAGGACTTCAGGCCCGCCCACCTCGTGAATCCTGACCGCTTTGCTCATTGATCGGCTCCAGCCACTTGATTGAACTCGAAGGGTGTTGCGCACAGGGCTGGGGGGCAATGTGGAGGATCGCGGGCTCCTCCGGCGAGCGCCAGGCTTTACGGTGAAGCGTGAGCCCCATCGTTGAGCCGGCTCCCCTTGCTGGGCGTGTGCTCGCCGGCTCATGTTCGCCCGTCTGATTGTGTGATTGTACGCAATCGGTTGAAGGTCAAAGTGCTCAGCGGGCATCCTCCCTGCCGACTCCTGCTAGAACCAGAGGAACTCGCTTCATGACCTCACTCCTTGACCCATTAACGAAGAGTGCTGCGACTCGGACCCCACCTCCCGAGGAGAATGACATGCCCACCAGCCGCGATGCCGTGACCCGTTGGTTCCCTGCACTCACACTCACCACCGTCCTCTCACTCGCGGGGACGGCCCATATTGGGGCGCAGGCGCAGCCCCCCGCCGAGCCACCCGCCGATTGGGGGCCCACGGCCATCACGTACGAGAACGTGCCCTACCCACATCCGGTGTCCTTTCTCGACGTCAAACTCGGGGGGGAGGACCACCGTATGGCTTATATGGACGTGGCGCCGGTGGGTCAGCCCAACGGGCAGACGGTGGTGCTCTTCCACGGGATGAACTTCTTCGCCGCCGCCTTCCGTCCCAAGATCGAAGCTCTCCGGAAGGAGGGGTTTCGCGTCATCGCGGTAGACCGCCTGGGTTACGGCCGCTCCTCGAAGCCGGTCATCCACTACAACCTTCACATCCCCGCCCGGAACACGAAGGCGCTGCTTGACGAATTGGGGATCGAGCGGGCTGCCATCCTCGGCCACTCGATGGGGGGGATGGTGGCCACCCGCTTCGCTTCCACGTACCCGCAGACCACGACCCATGTAGTGATGGTGAACCAATCGGGCTCACAGACACCCGTCCCGGCCGCCCGTGGACGGATCCGGAGGACGCATACGAGAGCGTCCTGGGGACGAGCTACCAGTCGGTCCTCCGCGGTCACGTACGGTACTATCCACGGGGTTGGCAGCCGGAGTATCTAGAGTGGGTGAAGTACCAGTACGGCCTTACGCTGAGTGGTGACTGGCCTCGGATGGCCAGGGTCCGAGCCGCCCAGAGGCAGATCCTGTACGAGGATCCCGTGGTCTACGAGTGGAAGCACATCGGCACGAAGGCGCTAGTCATCGGAGGCGCCGAGGACAGGCTCGTCGCCGACTATCCGGCGGCCGCCCGTCACGTGGCCGAGGAGCTCCAAAACGCCGAGCTGGTCATCTTCCCAGAAGTGGGACACGCTCCGGCGTTCGAGATCCCGGACCGATTTCACGCCGAAGTGATCCGGTTCCTAAAATCCGATCCGAACGAGCCCGCGGCCCAGCGGTGGAGGGAGACGAACCGAGGCCTGCGTCGAAAGGACTGAACTCGCTGGCCACGACCGTGAAGCGGGACTCCCCACTCAAGGTCCACAGAATTCTTGGTTCACATTCACCGACATCCTCTGAGCGCCCCCCAGGAGGACGCCCTGAGCCAGGCGTTCGACCGGGTGACCGCTTCCGGCGCTCAATCAAGAAGATTGAGCGAACTGAAAAAGATGAATGAGGCTCATTGCCCTTCGAGGTCCTCAGCGGGAGACGGGATCAGACATGGCCGCACGATGCGCCTAACTTACGCCAGGCCACAAGCATGACCTCGCTCCCATCTGCTTCTTTGCCCCGGCAGCATACCGGGGATCGAGTGATCGCACTCAGCCATCGCCCTCCAGCTCGATTCCATCGGCCGTCGCCGCGTTCACGACGACCTCCTCACCTACCAGCCCAAGCGATCGGAGCAGGTGCCCGACGGCCAACCAGTACTCCTCGTCCGGAAGGGTCCGCGGAGCATCGTAGGGCATGGCCAACCGTACGTAGTTGAAGAGGCCCCAAGCGGTCTCGTAGGAAGCCAGGACCCGGCGGTCGAGTCGGGTGCCGATGCCGCCTTCGACGTCGTGGCAAACCGCGCAGCGCACCTCGTACAACTCGGCGGCACGCACGCGGTCCTTCCCTGCCGACCAGCGCGGAACGATCACACCGACTCCCGCCAGCAGGACCACGCCCACCGCTAGCGCCAAGCCCGTTCGCCCGGACAGCCGGCCATCGCTCGAAATAGGTCGGCGCTCCGCCAGGCTTAAGCGACCAAGACCGGGTGTGGGAGCACGATGTTGAGCAGGTACCCCTTGGTGTTGTAGGTGGCCCGGTCCGGTTGCCTCCGGCCGGCTGCGTCCGTCGCACGCGTCAGAAGCGTGTGCCGGCCCGCAGGCGCGTTCCAGTCGAACTGGAATCGCTGCCACGCGTGGGGAAGGATCGGGTCCAGAATGAGGGCATCCTGCCAGGTCGACCCGGCGTCGGCGCTCCACTCGACCCGCTGGACGGGCCCATTGGGGGAGTATGCGAAGCCCGAGATCACGTTGGAGCCGGCGGAGAGCTCGGCCGGTCGTGGGAGCGCAAGCGCGCTCTTCACGACACCGGTGGTGATGGGAGCACCATCCGCCGGGGCGTACCCCTCCGCAGGCCAGTCCTCGCCGATGAGCACGTACGACGTGGTGTTGTTCTTCGACCAGACCTTCTGCGAGGTCACGACAATACGCCCCAACCACTTGACGCTACTGCTTCCTACCCAGCCGGGGACCACCGCCCGAAGCGGAAAGCCGTGGTCGGGCGGCAGATCAACGCCATTCATGGTGTGGGCGAGAAGCGTGGTGGGGTCCACGGCGCGATCGATCGGCATGGCGCGGCTGAAGCCTCCCTCGTCGAGACCCGTGAGGTCGAGGTCCACTGCGGTGTCGCGGACCCCCGCAAGGGCCAGCAGTGAGGCGAGGGTGGGCCCACTCCACTCCGCGCAACCGACACCGCCGGTGGCCCACTGCCCACCGCTGGCGGACCGACCCACGACCGACTCCCAGTAACTCCGCCAGTTACCCGCGCACTCCAGATACGCGACCACCGACCGACTCGGAAGAGCGCGGAGATCGTCCACCGTGAGCTCGACCGGCTCGTTGACGGCGTCGCCTTCGACGCGGAGGCGATACGCCCTGGCGTCGATTCGGGGGGTGGGCGCGTGGTTGCGGACGAAGAACAGCTCGTTGGGCGTGATCACTCCGTCGAGCAGCTCGAGGCGCGTCTCCAGGTTAGTGGGGTGCTCGATGAAGGGGTCGGGACTCTTCAGCCACGGCGGCTCCGCGCCGCCGGATTCCGCGCCTGCCGAAGCCCCGCCCGAAGCAGGCGGCCGCTCACAGGCAGCCAGCACGGCGCTCATCCCACCGACCGCGAAGAGCTTCATGAGCTGGCGGCGCGATATGCCTTCTTCCTGCGCCTGCTCGATCAGCGCTGTCAGTTCACCTTGGGAGATCGGGATCCGGACGGTGTTGCCGACGGCTCCGACGACAACGGCCTCGATGGCGTAGCGGCCTTCCAGGGCGGCATTAAGGCGGTCAACTGGATCGGACACGAGGATGCCCCCGGCGTGTGATGGTCAGACCGAGGTCAACATCCGAGAGTGGTCCCGTAGGCGCAAGCAGAAAGCCGTAGAGCAGCCCTTACACGCGCTCTGAACAGCAGCAACGCCCCGGCCCATGCCCGCTGCTTCAGGATCACTGCATCCCCTTGAGCCCGGTCCTTCTTGAGGGTGTTAGGCGGCCGACCGGGGCGCCTCTCCATCACGTTCGCGTGCATAGAGGAACGCGGGGAAAGCACAGGAAAGGCCAATCGCGAGGTTGAGGACGACGTATAGCCATGGTCTTCTTGCCCCGCTACGGAACAGCCAGATCCAAAACACCGGGGAAGAGATTAGAATGTCAGCGGTGAAACCTCCGGCCGCGCCGTTGGCGAAGAGCGCTTGGACGAAGGCTCCTAGGCCAAGACCATCGGCCTGAAAATGAGTGCCCGTGTTTATTGACCTCTTCCCCCGACTTCACCCGGACGATCGTGCCAAATCCCCGACTTTCACCGCCTTTTCGGGCACAGTTTGTCGCTCCACCTCCGCCCCTATAGGAACCCGATCTTGAGTGCCGTCCTCCGAGAACGAAGCCCTCAGGGGCCGTCTAAGCGGCGATCACGACGGGCTCGAAAATCAAGGTAGTCTGGGGAGGGCCGATGATAAACTTTCGCCACGGAGGCGAGGATTCACTGGACTCTCGACGCCACCTTCAAGCGCCAAACCGCTCGCGATGTCGTTGTGCGGCTGGTGAGCATGACACCGGGCGCAATGGAGCCGGACCCGCCAGCTCGGGCGAATGATTCGTCGACGAAGAGCTGGTACCGAGTTTCATGACGGATGGACGTCGAATCCCAGCAAAAGACGGTGACGGTGATCGGAAGATACTTGGCACCGGAGACCTCAGGGACGTTCTTCCACCGTACACTGATCTCCCCATTGATGTCGCGAGACTCGCCGGGGGCCAAAATCGCCGCCACCCGTCCGGTGTCCATCAACACGGTCGGTCGATTGTCGGTGAGTTGGGATGCGTTGAGATTGACGTGTAGCAAGCTGTTGGCCGAACGCCGCGTAAAGCCCACCGACATCTGTTTGCAGAAGCCCTTCGACGCCGAGGCGCTGGCGTCGGGCATGGACCAGGCGCTGGCACGCGCAGCAAGGTGATTAGCTCCACTCGTCAGGCGCATTGGACCGTTACGCGGTGATCGTGGCCGCCCAGGCCGCTGGCGGAGCCGATGGTGGAGTTGAGCGTTACGCCCTGATTGGCCCGGAGCGCGGCGAAGTGGTCGGCCGTGAGCGTCACGAAGTGTGCGTGGCTGTTCGTGCCCTGGATGTTGTAGGTCTTCTCCACGCCTGCCCGCACGTCTTCTGCGGAGACCCGCATCGTGTGGGTAGCGTTCCCAATGAGCACCTCAGCTCCGTTGGCAAGGCAGTCCGGTCCGGTCGGTGGGGTGGGGCCGTCGTCGTCGCCGCCGCCGCACGACAACCCGCTGGTGGCGAGAACGGTCAAGGTGGTCGCGAGAATCTCTCTTCGAGTGTGTCTCATTCTCGACTCCGTGCTCTTGTGGGTTGGGCGTTTCTTTACCCCTCCGTTGCGAAATTCGTTTCCTGGCATGCGTCTTCCAGTAACACCGGGCGAACAAAGGGTGTGCCGGAGCAAAACTCGTCAGCTACGCCGGTCTCGCTCCACGCTCCTCACAGTCGGGGCTCCGGCCCATTCGCCACGGATCGATCCCCGCCGGGGCCAACCGTTGGCTGAGGGGCACCTTCGTCCGGGCCGTCGTGAGCCACGTCGCTCACGCGCCCAACAGCTGGCTATCGCAGTCCTACGAACTGATCAGGCAGCGTCTCGGGTGGCAGGTCGCACGGGTCGCTACCGCTCGCCGCCTCACTAATGCTGTGCATGCGATGCTCCGTACGGGTGAGGTCTGGCGAGATGAACCCGTGACTCAAGCAAACTGAGGGTGACACACCACGATGGACCGTACCACGACAGGGGTGAGCTCCGCGCGCAGCATGTCGCACGACGACCCTCAGATTCTGACTGAGCCCCCCGCTCGCATAGCAGATCTTCGGACGTCCCCGCGCTGGGAAACCTCAATAGATGCTTGAGCCCTCGGCAGAGGAGCCTCGCCCAAGATCGGCCGCGACGTCGGTACCGAAGTTGAAAACAGGAAGATGATCACGCAGGCCTTGAGGTACAGCCCAGTGGACCGAGCCACCTTTTCGCCTACGCGGGCGGGTTAGGGAGGGCTTCGCCCTGTTGACTCCCTTCACCTTATTCGCTTTCCGTCAGCGTCCCCGGCAGGATTCGAACCTGCGACCTACTGCTTAGGAGGCAGTCGCTCTATCCAGCTGAGCTACGGGGACAAGGTGTTGTATTACAACGTGTTATGGTCAGGTCTTCAAGCGGTCCTTCTAGTCTGAGTCACCAGGAAGTCACCGTACGAACCAACTTCAGGCGCTTTCCCACGATGCCGGGTTGGTCCGGTCTTCCAACAGGCCGCCCAGCGTGTCCGCCCCCAAGGTAACAACCGGGAGGGGCGAGTTTGACTGGCCTGCTCACTCAAACAAGTCATCTGCCCTCGCACCATCTCGGAGCAACTCAAACGTTTCCTGCATCAGGGCATCGGGACCTCCGGCCTTCTTGACGCGCTCCGTGCGTTTGCCGACCTCCCAGTATATGCCGAGGAAGACCCGCGCTACCTCGTCGTGCGCCCAATCCTCGGACCCTGACCGCTCAACAATGGCCGAAAAAGCTTCCTGGACAAGCTCGTTCTCCCGCAGGAGACCATCTACAATCTCCTTAACGACCTCACGAGCATCCTGGCGGTCAGGGTCGTTTAGCATGTCCGCCGCCTCGCCGAACAGATCCTCAATGCTCATGAGCGTACCTCTCGTAGCTCCGTCTCGTGTGTCACGACGCGGAGCATGGTCTCGTCATCCGGGCACTGGTACGCCCTCCTCAGCGCCTCCAGGCTATCCCATCCGCCCGCCTGTGCTACGTCCACGTCGGGTAGGCTCTTTCGGGAGCTAGCCCAGAGCCGCCGGTGGGCGTGCCAGAGCGAACCCTGTTGCGGCTCGATGGCGTAGCGGCCTTCTAGGGCTGCGTTCAGGCGAGTGATGGGATCGGACATTGAGCGGTCCTCGGCATGAGAGGATCAGGCCGCTCTCAACATCCGAGAGCGGGCCGGGAGGCGCAAGCAAAACCCGTTCAGACGCCTGCAAACACGTTCTGAGCGTCTTCGGGCTTTATTGGTATTTGGGGTAGGCTGGAGCGCCCTCGTGGCTTAGAGGGGGCGTTGTCGGCTTGCTGCACTGTATGTGGGGCGAAATTGAAGTCCCCGAAAATCTGCGAGGGCAGAAGTAATTAATAGAACGAGCGCGGTCGTTGAAGAATCTTTAGGCTGGGTGTGGTGTCTTCGATCTCGAACGCAAACCCCTCGTAGGCCCTCTCCCTCTCCTCCAGCTTGCGCGGCCAACCCACCTTTGGATCGTACGACGCGAAGGCGTCCCGACACTGGCCCAGATCGTGGGAGGTCAGTGCAAAACGGAGTCGCAACGTGTCGCTATGGGACAAGAGTTCATCGTACTGGAACGCCCGGCATAGGGCCTGGCCTTCGGCATCCCACACTGCAAGAACGGTCGCCCGAGACGACGGCTCGGAGGGGCTCTCGGCCTGGAACCCATACGCGAACGGGATCGTCATCAAAGCACCCACGACGACGACGACCGGGAGCATTACAGCCAGCATCACAGCCAACCTCACAGCAACACCACCGGCAGCCCCAGAGCGAAGATACGAAGATCGCCCATCACGGCGCTCTCGGGGGTCGCCCGTTCCTTGCTGCCAACAAAACTAGAAATCCCTCCACGGCCATCACGAGGACGACTTCGCCGAAACCGAACCCGCCGAATCCATCGAGCATGGTTCAAGTCCGTCGAGATCCCACGAGTACATGCCCATGCGTTCAAGCTATAGGTGATGCTGAGGTTGGGCGATGGCTGGGCGGGACTGTTGCGAAGGCGTTAGTTGGGCACCCGCTCCTTCAACTCCTCGGCCCAGTTGGGGATGACATGCGACTCAGTAGCCCCGAACTGCTCCAGCCTCCTCGCGACGCCGGGCTCTGCAAGTTGGGTGAGGCGGAATCGCCCCGGACAGCTACATGCTCTCCCACCAGGTGGAGCCCACCGGTTGGAAGTGGCTCAGGCGCTTGCCGGCCTGGAAGGCGTAACAGCGATGGTAATCAATGTGAGTGTTGTCACGGAACGCGGTGGCCGTTCCGTTGCCGTCCAGGCCACCCACGACCAGCCCGTCAATCCTGTAGTTGTTGGGGGTGTCGACGATGTAGCCGGCGAGCAAGATGCCGTTCCACTGGAATCCGGCGTCGGCGGAAAAATTCCCTTTCACAATCAGAACCCCCTGGCCGCAAACAGGCCGATAGCGAAGAGCAATCGGACGACGAGGGCCAGTACGAATCCGGCGCGTGCGTCGTCCGATGGGCCGATCAAGGGAGCTGGCCTCATCTCATCAGGAGGGAAGGAATCTTCGCGTTCTTTAAAGGTATCCACTCGTACGCGAACGCGTCCACTGTTCCGATGCGGTCCGAGCGATCGCCGATGCGGTCACCCGGATGACTTCGAGCCGTCCTTCGAGTACTCGAACTTCGTATCGGGTAGCGAACTCCCTGAGCGTCTCCCGTGACACCACCGAACACGGGCGAGGAACCGCTCGGCTCCGACAATAGCGGCCAGCTCGGGCTTCAGGACCTTGAGCGCGACCTTCCGCTCGTGCTTGAGATCCTCCGCCAGGTAGACGGTCGCCATCCCGCCTTCCCCCAGCTCACGCTGGATGGCGTAGCGACCGTCAAGGGCTGCGTTCAAGCGGGTGACGGGATTGGTCATGCGATGCAAGATGCGCTCAGCAGACTCAGGCCGCTAGCAGCCCTATTGGTAGGCCAGTAGGTAGGCCAGCGTCCGACCCAGAGGCGTCGTTACCTTGCAGCGTGTCTGAGCCCCAGACATGTTTCACAGACGCCCCACTCCGTAGTCCTCCCCAAAAGAGCGGAGAGATTTGGAATGATCGGGATTGGCGAGCTGGTGCTGCTAATCTTGGCCTTCCTCTTCGCTGGTGGGGCTATCTCCCGCTTGGCCACGTGGGCGTTCTTCCGACGGGCCTCTGGTGCGAAGCAAGTTCTGTGGGTGCTAGCCAATTGGATCAAGAAGCGGAGCGAAGCCCACGCTTTGGACTCGGCGGACATGGATACGCCGTCCGTGTCTGCAAAGAACACCGACACCGCACCTTCCCGTACTGAGGCCAGAGGAAACGAAGAACCACCCCGAGCGGGCCGGTAGGCGCAAGCCAGTCGCCCGTTACACGCCCGTAAGGGCGTCCTGAGCGTCTTCGGGGCATCTGTATCTCCGATCGCCTATGACGTCACTCCCCGGCAGGCCCCCAGCCTACTGCTGGAGCCGCGATCCGTAGATCCTCATCGTAGGTGAGGAACACTTGCTGCAGTTCACGGTGGGTACGCTCACCGTCTGGACCAACGCCTGGGACGCCGACTTCACCCTTGGCAAGACGCCCCTATCTCCCTCAACCCAAATGCGGATCGCGCATTTGTGGGCCGATCCGCCTAGGGGAGAGAGCAGATTCTCGAGCCGTTCGGTGAAAGGTCCAAACGCGCTCATGTTTGTAGTGATGTATTCCAGCAAGACATAGTGGCGCTCTCCATGCTGGAACAGTCCGCCTGACAGGCACTCGGCCCTGCTGAGAACTTCTAGAAACTTGTTGACCAGCAAGAACTGGTTGAGGTCGTCATCTCGTGCCTCTGGGAATCGCCCCCAAAGACCTACGCTCCGATAGTGTTCTTGCCCGATTGTAATCCAGGCATCAAGCTCACCGCTGGAGCCCGCCACCTGCCTAACACTGAATCGCCCCGGGTTTGCCGGAGACTCCATCAGTTGAGAGGATGGGGTCATGAAGAGAGTAACGAAGTACTCCCCCGAGACACGGGAGAGGGCAGTCCGGCTGGTGTTCACGCAGGAGTCGGACCACGCGTCACAGTGGGCGGCGATCTGCTCGATCGCAGAGAAGGTCGGGTGCACGGCGGAGACCCTGCGGAAGTGGGTACGGCGTGCAGAGCGTGATTCAGGGAGACGGTCAGGGCTGACGACGGACGAGCGTCAACGGCTCAAAGATCAGGAGCGGGAGATCCGCGAGCTGAAGCGAGCGAATGAGATTCTACGCAAGGCGTCCGCGTATTTCGCGCAGGCGGAGCTCGACCGCCGACCCCGCTGATGGTGGCGTTCATCGACGATAACCGGTCCGAGTACGGAGTCGAGCCGATCTGCCATGTGCTGCCGATCGCTCCGTCAACATACTACACGTACAAGGCGCTCGAGGCCGAGCCGACGAGGCGCTCGGCACGGGCTCAGCGGGATGAGGGCTTGAAGGCTGAGATACGGCGGGTGTGGATGCAGAACTTCCAGGTCTACGGGGCCAAGAAGGTCTGGAAGCAGCTCAACCGAGAGGGCACTCGGGTGGCCCGATGCACGGTGGCTCGCCTGATGCGCGAGATGGGCCTGCGCGGAGCAGTGAGGGGTCGAACCTTCAAAGTCACGACCTACGCCGTCGAGGGTATGGAGCGGCCCCTGGACCTGGTGGATCGTGACTTCTCGGCGTCTCGTCCCAACGAGCTGTGGGTGTCGGATCTGACCTACGTCCGGACAGGACACACATTCGTCTACGTGGCGCTCGTCATGGATGCATTCGCGCGCCGCATCGTGGGTTGGCAGATCTCGAACTCCCTGAGGAGTGACCTGGCACTCGACGCGCTCGAGCAGGCCATCACGGAGCGTTGGGGTGAAGACGGCGAGCGCCTCGTGCATCACTCCGACCGCGGCGGGCAATATCTGTCTATTCGCTACACCGAGCGCTTGGCGCTGTCCGGCATCGAACCATCTGTCGGCAGTCGCGGCGACTCCTACGACAATGCCCTGGCCGAGACCATCATCGGGCTCTACAAGACCGAGCTCATCTACCCCCGGGGACCGTGGTCCAAGATCGAAGACGTCGAGCTCGCCACCCTCGAGTGGGTATGATGGTTCAACAACCACCGCCTCTTCGAGCCCCTCGGCCACGTCCCCCCAGCCGAGTACTAAGAGCAGTATCGTTCACGCCAGACAGCTCAACCTGAGCCCCTGGCACTCAAGTCAAACAGTCTCCGATGATCCCGGGACGATTCAGGGTTACAGTCGGCACCTCTGAAAGGAGGAGGCCGATGCCGTTCGAGGAGACTCATGTCATGGAAGAGAGAACGCGGTTTATCGAAGAAGCCCATCGCAGTCTTCGGAGCTTTGCTGCGGTGTGCGATCGATACGGGATTAGTCGCAAGACGGGCTACAAGTGGATGGATCGATGGCGGCGAGCCGGGCCAGCAGGTCTGGAGAATCGAGCGAGTCGACCCGGGCATTGCCCATGGGCTACGCCTAGTGAGGTGGTCGAGACGATCCTCGAGGTTAGACGCAAGTATGACGACTTCGGGCCGAAGAAGATCCAGTGGTACCTGCAGACGCATCGGCCGGAGCTAGCACTGCCCTCACGACAGACGATGCACAACATCCTGGTGCGTCACGACCTGGTGCCGAGGCGTCGGCGAAGGGTGCGCCGCTGGCACCCGGGTCGACCCGATACCAACGCATCTGAACCGAACGGGACGTGGACGGCCGACTTCAAGGGCGAGTTCCCGATGGGTGACGGTGAGCTGTGCTACCCGCTTACTGTGCAGGACATGCATTCGAGGTTCGTACTGGAGTGTTGGGGTCGTCCGGACGTGACAATCGACGGCGTGATCCCAGTGTTCACGCGGCTATTTCGCCAACACGGTCTACCCGAACGGATCCGTACGGACAACGGCACTCCCTTCGCTTCGAACGCACTAGGCCGTCTCTCTCGGCTGTCCGTGTGGTTCATTCAGGTGGGCATTCTGCCTGAGCTCATCGAGCCTGGCTGCCCTCAGCAGAACGGCAAGCACGAGAACATGCACCTGGTGCTAAAGAGGCGTACCACCCGACCTCCGAGCTCCAACATGCGGACCCAGCAGCAAGCGTTTCGAAGATTCAGGAAGCTCTACAACGAAGTCCGGCCTCACGAGGCGTTGGACGGTGCCGTGCCCTCCAATCTCTACCGACCCTCACCTCGACCCTTCCCGAAGCAACTCGACCCGGTCACGTATCCGGGCCACTTCGAGACCCGGCTCGTCAGCACGAACGGTGGCATCCGCTGGTACGGGGACCGTGTGCCCGTCGGCCGACTCTTCGCTGGGCATGAAGTCGGACTGGAAGAGATTGACCACGGTCTCTTTGAGGTCTACTTCGGACCCATCTGGCTAGGACGCTTTGTTGAACCCAAACGCCTCATCTTCGACTCCCTCGGACGAGGGAAGAGACGAACTGGAGGCACTTGCAAAGGACGGAGAACTGTTACTCAGGTCTCTTGACTTAACTGTTACCCAGGTCCTTTACCGCTCACTGCTCGTCCGCATCTTCCACACAGTCTTCAACGTGCAGGATGCGCCTGACACCTTGATGGACTCTCAGCTCGAAGATATCGGGCCGCGCATAGTGACCCGCGATGTCGAGTTGCCATCGAGGGCCGATGAGTTGATGGGGATCAACGTCTGCATAGAGGATCCCCTCTTCCGCTTCCAGGGGTCCTGTCACGATCTTGCCGTCGGGATCCACGATCAGACTCAGGCCCGGATTGATCCAGCCTTCCGCGTCGCCGAGGTATGCCTCCTTAAAGTCGAGCACGTCAGGGATGTCGTCCTTATGGAAGGCTTGGCACGCCCCGATTACGAAGCAACGCCCTTCCTTCGCCACGTGGCGCATGGTCGAGATCCACGGCTCACCACGATCCCAGGTTGGGGCGGCGTGAATCTGCTCACCCCATGCCGACAGCGCGTAGCGGGCGAGTGGCATATAGTTCTCCCAGCACAGCAACCCGCTAAGGCGCCCGATCGGGAGGTCGAATACCTCAAGATCGCCCTCGGCGCCTTGGCCCCACACCAACCGTTCTCCTGCGGTCGGGATCAGCTTCCGATGTTTGCCCAACACCTGACCGTCCGGACCCAGATAGAGAAGAGTATTGTAAAGCGTCGAGTCGCTTGCCTCGGAGTTCCTTTCATTGACCCCCATCGCAACGGTGATGCCGCAGTCGGCGGCTACCTCACCAAGCTGCTCGGTCTCGGGTCCGGGAATGGAGATGGAGTTTCGGTGGAGCTCGCTGTAAAGAACTCGAAGCGGATGGGTATGACCGGGTGGGACAAACCACACCCACAGCGGATAGCCAGGGACGAACGCCTCAGGGAAGACGGCGAGCGTGGCACCCCCCTTCGCAGCCTCCTCTATCAACCGGCTCGCTTTATCGATTGTCGCCTCAAGATCCAAGAATACGGATGAAGCTTGTACGGCAGCGATCTTGAAGGAGTCTGGTCCCAAGTGCCCGTTCCTCGAAAAGGGGTCCGTCTAACGACCTTACGATTCTGCTCCGCGACCAAGATGCGCACCGCAAGCGTAGAGCGCGAGCCTCGTGGAGGACGAGGCGGACCGGAGCCTGTCAACGCCAGTGAGACACTCTTGGGAATTAATTAGAGAGCAATCTCCTGTGTCGTGAGGGAGGGGGTTGGAGGATTGATCCAGACGGCCTCCGGGAGCGGTTTGGGCTTCGGCTCACCGGAGACGAAGCGGTCGGGATGAGCGGCCCAGGCCTCGCGTAGCACGGCCTCCCTGCCGGCGATGACCTGATCGGCGTGACCGAAGTGGACCTGTTCGGGGGTCAGCATCGAGATGCCGCCATGGCGGTGCTCGGCATTGTACCAGCGGAAGAACGAGCGACAGAACATTTTGGCCTGGCCCTGATCCTCGAACCGTCCAGGAAACGAGGGATGGTACTTCAAGGTCTTGAACTGGGCCTCGGAGAACGGATTGTCATCCGACACCTGAGGTCGGCTCAGCGAGCGGGTCACCCCGAGATCGGCGAGGAGCTGAGCCGTGCATTGGCTCGTCATCGGAGCTCCTCGATCCGAGTGCAAGGTCAGGACCTGGGGCTGGACGCCATGCTTCAGGCAACTCTGCTGGATCAGGCGCCCGGCCAAGGCCGAGCTCTCCCGATCCGCCACCATCCATCCCACGATGTAGCGGCTGAAGATGTCCATGATGACGTAGAGGTAGAAGTAGCTCCACTTCCTCGGCCCCAGCAGCCGTGTGATATCCCAGGACCAGACCTGGCCCGGGCCCGTCGCCATCAACTCGGGTTTCTGGTATTCGGGATGACTCCGCTGCGCTCGGCGCTCTCGAACTGGCACTTGGGAGGCCAGAACGCGATACATCGTACGTTCGCTGCACAGGTAGACGTCTTCGTCGAGCAGGGTCGCCACAACCTCGGCCGGGGACCGGTCCACGAATCGCTCCGAACACAGCGTGTCGAAGACCTTGTCTCGTTCCTTCTCGCTCAAGGCACGGGCTGAGGTCGGGCGGGGCTGCTGATGCCCGGTCGATGGCCTCCGACGACGATAGAACGTGGCTCGGGCGACCCTGAGCGCATCGCACGCGGGCTTTACCCCTACGTACGTGGCCAGCGCCTCGGCCGCCTTCACGAGTTCGTCCCGTCCTCGAGGCTCAATCCCAGCAGCCCTGCAACTTTTCCCTGGACGTCGATGATCAGGCGCGCCTTCTCGAGTTCCTTCTCCAGGCGAGTGTTCTCGCGCTCCAGCTTGCGCACTTTCCCCTCCAGCGGATTCCGTTCGCTCGGCTTTCGACCTCGTCTCTTCGACAGCACTCTCAGCGACCCACTCCGCACCGCCTTGCGCCATGTCGTCAGGTGCGACGAGTACAAGCCCTCCCGTCGCAGGAGTCGCCCTACCTCTCCCGGCTCCGTGCACCGGTCCGCTTCTTCGACGACCCGCAGCTTGTACGACGGACTAAACCGTCGGCGCGTCGGCTTATCTACCACCTCCGCGTCCGGAGCAGCTGCCGCGCTTCGCTTACCCTCCCAGGTTAGTGGGGCGATTCCATTCTCTTCCATTCTCTCTCGGTGTCCCAGCATCCTCGGTTTCTCTGCCTTCGCCCTACTCTAATTCTTTACTCGTTCCGTGTCTCACCTAAGTTGGCAGAGAGGGGTTGGGCGATGGCTGCAATGGGACTGATGAGAGGGCGATAGTTCTCCAGTTTGCCCGTCTCCCGTCGGCGTGGTCTACATCTCCGCCTACCCGACAAGCAAGCTGTTGGCCGAACGCCGCGTAAAGCCCACCGACATCTGTTTGCAGAAGCCCTTCGACGCCGAGGCGCTGGCGTCGGGCATGGATCAGGCGCTGGCACGCGCAGCAAGGTGATTTAGCTCCATTCGTCAGTTGCATTGGACAAATAGCCCGTGAGTGTGGGGCGTCCCCGTCGTCCCCAACGTGGCTCCGCTGGTGGAGTTGACCGTTACGCCCTGATTGGCCTGGAGCTGGGCGAAGTGCTCGGCCGTGAGCGTCACGAAGTGTGCGTGGCCGCCCGTGCCCTGGATGTTGTAGGTCTTCTCCACGCCTGCCCGCACGTCTTCTGCGGAGACCCGCAGTGAGTGGGAAGTGGACAAAAGATTCCACCCAGCTCCGTTGGAAAGGCAGTCCGGTCCGGTCGGTGGGGTGGCGGCCTCGTCGCCGCCGCACGACAACGCGCTGGTGGCGAGAACGGTCAAGGTGGTCGCGAGAATCTCTCTTCGAGTGTGTCTCATTCTCGGACTCCGTGCTCTTGGGGGTTGGGCGTTTCTTTACCCCTCCGTTGCGAAATTCGTTTCCTGGCATGCGTCTTCCAGTAACACCGGGCGAACAAAGGGTGTAACGGAGCAAACCGCGCCCGAGACGTGACTCTGCGCTAGTGGGGAGATCCCTGATAGGTGCGGGTTGGTGGTGGTGCGCACGGCTCTCACCGTCTCACTAGAAAACGGCACCGGCCACTCCCCAGGCTCATCCGTCTCCACCTCGAACTCCTCATGCTCCCAGGCACATTCGATACAATCCGTAATGTGCATTGGAATGTGGAGGTCAGAAGTCGGGACGATGCCTCACGACCCCACGCGACGAGCCCCATACGCTCCCCACTCACGCTAGACAGGACGTCTTTATGGACCGAGTGGTAACTCCTTGTCTCTTAACCCTTTACCTTTTCTGTGCTGTGAATGCCTCGTCCAATTCACATCCCGCCGCTTCCTGGGCTTACCCCGTTTTGGTGGACGGTTGAGAGTGGTTGTTTTTGTGATCAGCCCAAATCCGGGGGGTGAAGAGCTTCCGCTTCGCTGCAGGCGGAGCGGAAGAGAGAGCGACTGGGCCATGGACGCGCAGCATTCGTAGAGTCCCTGGCATGGGTGGGTGTTCACGCGGCGTCCCGCCGCGACCGGGCCTCGAAGCGGACCGGCGACTCGTAGCCGAGGCTCGAATGCCGCCGGTGCGGGTTGTACCATCCCTCGATGAACTGGAAGACCGCTCGGCGGGCCTCGCCTCGTGTGCCAAACGATCGCCGCCGGATGAGTTCGCACTCCAGCGTCGCGAAGAAGCTCTCGCACATCGCGTTGTCGTATGCATCGCCCACCGAGCCCATGGATGGCCGCACCCCCGCCTCCCGGCACCGGCGGCCGAAGGCGTAGGACGTATATTGGCCCCCCTGGTCGCTGTGGTGAATCACTCCGTCGGGCTGCCGCTGCATCAGCGCCATGTCGAACGCGTTCAGCACCAGCGAGGTTCTCAAGTGCGTCGCCATCGACCAGCCCACCACCCGGCGGCTCCAGGCGTCCACCACCACCGCGAGGTAGAGGAAGCCCGCCTGAGTGGGAACGTACGTGATGTCGGCCACCCAGAGTTCGTCGGGGCCCGAGGCCGAGAAGTCCCGCTCGACCAGATCGGCCGCGGGCTGCGCCCCCGAGGCCCGCCGCGTCGTCTTGCCTCTCCGGCGCCGGCTTACTCCCTCGATCCGGGCCGCGCGCATCAGCCGCGCCACCCGGTTCAGGCTCGCGCCCCGTCCGCGCGCCCGCAACTCGGCGTGGATGCGCGGGGCTCCGTAGGTCTCGTCGCTGCGTGTGTGAATCTCCAGAATCTCCTCGGTTAGGGCCGAGTTCTCGCGCGCTCGACGCGACAATCCGCGCTGGCGCCATGCGTAGTATCCGCTGGGGGAGAGACCCAGCAGACGGCACATCGTGCGCACCGGGTAGACGGCCTAGTGATCGCTCACGAACCGCAACCCCCTCTGGGGATCGATCCGCTCTCCCTTGCGAACCAGGCCGTGGCTTTTGCCAAGATATCGCGCTCGAGCTTCACTCGGCGAAGCTCACGCTTCAGCTCCCGTACTTCCTTGAGCTCGGCCGTCGTCAGGCCGTCCTTGCGCAAACCCTCGTCCCGGTCGGCTTGCTCCACCCAGCGCCGAATCGCCGTCGCCGACGGCTCGAACTCTGCCGCCAGACGGTCCGGACTTCGGCCCGCCCGCACCAACTCCACCATCCGCGCCTTGAACTCAGGCGCGTACCTCCGTCCGCTCCCCGACATCCTGACACCTCCTCGTTGATATCCAACGCTTGAAAGTGTCCACCAACTCGGGGTAACTCCAGCGAAGCGGGATCGTGGAAGTGGCGGTGGGAGGCGTCGCGCCGGAAGCTGAGGGCGGTGATCGCGGAGACGCGGGAGGCCGGGGTGGACGCGGGGAAGCGCGGCACGGAGATGGCGCTTCGGATGGAGGTGGCACGGCTTCGCGAGGAGGGTTGGGCGCTGGAGAAGGCGCTCGATGCCCGCGCGGCCGAGGTGCAGAACCTTCACAAGGCCCGCATCGAAGCGGACGCGGATATCCTGGCGCTGCGGCGGCAGTTGCGCGAGATGCTCGAGATCCACGGCGAACTGTCGAAGCTGGGGGACCAGCGGGACCGGGTCGAGTCGCTGTCGGAGGAGGTCGGGGCGCTTCGCTGGGCGCTGAAGGTCTCGGAGGCGTCGAAGGGCCGCCTGACGGCGCGGCTGCGGCGTGCGGTCGAGGCGGGGCGGGCGCGGTCGCCGTCGGCCGCCGACGCGGGAGAAGACCCGGCTCGGCAGGAGGATGCGGGCGTCGCGGCGGCGGATCGAGCGCCTCGAGGGCCAACTGGCGAAGCTTCGCGCGTCGCGCACGGTGCTGCCGAAGGGGCAGTCCGGCGGCGCGTGCGAGAGGCAGGAGCGACCGCGTTCGGGGCGGCGGCGGGGCCAGCAGCCCGGCACGCCGGTCCACGGCCGCACCCCGCGCCCGGGGCTTGAGGAACGCACCGAGGAGCACAACCCGCCCGCCGATGCGCGGGTGTGCCGGGGTTGCGGGAGCCCGTACGCGGCCAACGGCGCCGAGGAGTCGGCCCTCGTCGAGATCGAGGTCCGGGCGCACCGGCGGGTGATCCGCCGCCCGCGCTGGCGGCGGACGTGCGGGTGCGCGTCGTCGCCCGCCGAAGTGACGGCGCCCCCCGTGCCTCGGCTGTTCGCCCGCACGCCGTACGGGACGAGCGTCTGGTCGCGCTTCCTGTTCGAGCGCTACGCGTGCCTGCGCCCGCTGCACCGGGTCCGCGGGTGGCTGTCCGACCAGGGTCTGCCGGTCTCGCCGGGCACGCTGGCGGACAGCGTGCACCGCTTGGCGCCGTTGTTCGAGCCGGTGGGCGCGGCGATCCTCGCGCACCAGAACGGCTCGGCGCTGCGCCATGCCGACGAGACCAGCTGGCGGGTGCGGGCGCTGCGCGACAGCGACGGATCGGGGTACGCGTGGCTGTGGATCTCGGTCGGCCGCGGCGCGGCCTACTTCCATGTGGATCCGTCACGCAGCGCCGAGGCGGCCCGGAAGCTGTTCGACGGGGCGCTGTGCCCGACGGTCCTCGTCTGCGACCGCTACAGCGGCTACAAGAAGCTGGCGCGTCTCCTCGGGGGCAGGGTCACGCTGTCGTTCTGCTGGGCGCACATGCGCAGGGACTTCATCCGGTGCGCGGCCGGGCACGTCCATCTGACCGGCTGGTGCCGGGAGTGGCTCGGGCGGATCGCCACGGTCTACCGCCTGCACAAGGCGCGGCTGGAGCTCCACGACCCCGGCCTCGAGCGCCAGAGCCCGGCGTTCGACGCGGCGCACGACGCGCTGAGCGAGGCGCTCGGCGGCATGTTCGCGGCCTCCGAACGCCAACTCGCCCGCCTGTCGCCAAAGGCGAGGGAGGGAGGGCCGCTGCGCTCGCTCCTCAACCACCGCGAGGGGCTGAGCGTCTTCCTCGACCGGCCCCGCGTGCCGCTCGACAACAACCTCGCCGAGCGGCTGCTGCGCGGCCCGGCCATCGGGCGGCGCCTGTCGTTCGGCTCCGACAGCGAGTCCGGCGCCCGGTTCACCGCGCTCATGTACTCGGTGACCGGCACCCTGAGGCTGAACGGCCTCGACGTGCCGCGCTGGCTGCCGTGGTCGATGGACGCCGGACGCAGGCGCGAAATGACGGCGTCCGCATGAGCGAGCGCATCGAATGCCGCTACCACGGGCGCGACTTCACCGCCGCGGAAATGGCGCTGCTGCGCCGACTGATCGCCGGACCGCCCGCGCTCAACCGCCACGCCCTGTCGAAGGAGTTCTGCCGGCGCATCGGCTGGTTCAAGCCCGACGGCGGGCTCAAGGACATGATGGCGCGCGTCACCATGCTCGCCATGCACAGCGACGGCCTCATCGTCCTGCCGCCCCCGAAGTGGAGGCAGAAACGACCCGGCCCCATCGTCTTCGGACAGGACACCGAACCGCCCCTCTTCCCCCCGCCCACGATCCTCGACGAGGTCCGCCCCCTCGAACTCCGCACCGTCGGCGGCGGCACCCGACAGGGCAGGCTGTGGAACGAGTTCGTCGCGCGCCACCACTATCTCGGCTACAAGACCCTCGTCGGCGCCCAGATGCGCTACGCCGTCCACGACCGCAACGGCTGGCCGCTCGCCATACTCGGCTTCAGCACCGCCGCCTGGTCCCTCGCTCCACGCGACCGCTTCATCGGATGGACCCCGACCCTGCGAAAGAAGAACCTGCCGCTCGTCATCGACAACCCCAGGTTCCTCATCCTGCCCTGGATCCGCATCCCCAACCTCGGATCCCACATCCTCGCCCTCGTCCGCCGCCGCCTGCCCCGCGACTGGACCCGCCGCTACAACACCACCCCCGTCCTCATCGAGACCTTCGTTGAGGTCCCCCGCTTCACCGGCGGCGTCTACAGGGCCTCCGGTTGGATCCGCGTCGGTACCACACGGGGACGAGGGCGCTACGACACCGCCAAGCAGTACGGCAAGCCCACCAAGGATGTCTGGCTCCGCCCGCTCGCCAAGCACTGGAAGCGCATCCTCAACCGCTGAGCACCCCCACACACACGATCCGACGACACGACGCTCCCCACGGCTTGGCCGAACAGTTACCTCCGGGAACCTCCGCTACGGTCCACTGGATTCCCGTTCAGAAACAGGGGTGTAATGATGGGACAATAGATAGGTGTATAGTGATAAGTAGAATAATGGCAATAACTTACAACAATATCACTACAGCCCGGGCATCAGCAGCCCCGCCCGACCTCAGCCCGTGCCTTGAGCGAGAAGGAACGAGACAAGGTCTTCGACACGCTGTGTTCGGAGCGATTCGTGGACCGGTCCCCGGCCGAGGTTGTGGCGACCCTGCTCGACGAAGACGTCTACCTGTGCAGCGAACGTACGATGTATCGCGTTCTGGCCTCCCAAGTGCCAGTTCGAGAGCGCCGAGCGCAGCGGAGTCATCCCGAATACCAGAAACCCGAGTTGATGGCGACGGGCCCGGGCCAGGTCTGGTCCTGGGATATCACACGGCTGCTGGGGCCGAGGAAGTGGAGCTACTTCTACCTCTACGTCATCATGGACATCTTCAGCCGCTACATCGTGGGATGGATGGTGGCGGATCGGGAGAGCTCGGCCTTGGCCGGGCGCCTGATCCAGCAGAGTTGCCTGAAGCATGGCTGAGGTGGTCCTACTTCGTTGGACAGTCCGAGGGCGATCTTAAGGTGGATTCCGATGGTCTCCAAAGCCCTCGGGGTCCCGCTTGAGGCCGGGTGTTCTCCTTCGAGCCCGGTTTGAATATAACCTCCGTCTTCCCGTCGGGACTGGTTCCCGATGGGAAGACGGAGGGAAGGGCCGCGCGTAGATCCCGCGACGATCGCAGGCGTCGTTGCGCCGGTTGGGTGGCGTCGCGCCGGATCGTCCTCACCACACCTCCGCGCCTTCGCGATAGGCCTCGCCCGGCGTCCGTCCGCCCAGCGACGAGTGCGGGCGCGCTTCGTTGTAGAAGTCGATCCACGAGCCGATGATGCGTTGGGCGTCGGGCCCGTCCCGGAGCTCGTAGAGGTACACCGCCTCGTACTTCAGCGACCGCCACAGCCGCTCGATGAAGATGTTGTCGAGGAAGCGGCCCCGGCCGTCCATCGAGAAGCGCACGCCCGCACCCAGCACCCGGTCGGCGAACGTCTCGCTGGTGAACTGGGAGCCCTGATCCGTATTGAGGATCTCCGGAGCCCTCCAGCCCAGCGCGTCGTCCAGCGCCTGGACGCAGAACGACGCGTCCATCGTGTTCGACAGCCGCCAGGCGAGCACGTGCCGGGTCGCCCAGTCCATCACGGCCACCAGGTAGAAAAACCCTTGCGTCACCGGGACATAGGTGATGTCCGCGCACCACACGTGGTCCGCCCGCGAGATCGTGAGGCCCCGCAGCAGATAGGGGAAGACCCGGTGCTCCGGACTCGCCACGCTCGTGCGCGGCCGCCGGTAGGTCGCCTCCATCCCCATCAGGCGCATGAGCCGCCGGATCCGGTGCCGGCCCGCGGCAACGCCCTCGCGGCGCAGATGCCGCATCAGCTGCCGGCTCCCGTAGAACGGATACGCCATGTGTAGCCCGTCCATGCGCCGCATGAGCGCCAGGTCCTCGGCGCTCTCCCCCTTCGGCCGGTAGTACTGCGACGACCGGCTCACGCCCAGCAGCGCGCACTGCCTCGAAAGACTCAGCGGTCCGTCCCGCTCGATCATCCGCCCCCGCTCCGCCCGGCTCAGCGCTTGAGCCCGCGCCGAAAAAAATCCCGCTCGACCGTGAGCTCCCCGATCTTGGCGTGCAGGTCCCGGATCTTCGCCTCGTGCTCCAGGGCGGCCTTGCGGCCCGCGCCCCCGGCAAACACCTCCGGCAGCCCTTCGAGCAGCTGCCGCTTCCATGTGGTCACCTGGTTCGGATGAAGCTCGTGCCGCGCCGCGATCGCCTGCACGCTGTCCCGCTCGCGCAGCGCCTCGAGCGCTACCCGTGCCTTGAACTCCGCCGTGAACCGCCGTCTCTTCCTGGCCATCTCGGTGCCTCCTCTTCCGCTCTGGAATCCACCTTAACGACCTGTCCAAAAAACCGGGACCACCTCAGGCGTCCAGCCCCAGGTCCTGACCTTGCACTCGGATCGAGGAGCTCCGATGACGAGCCAATGCACGGCTCAGCTCCTCACCGATCTCGGGGTGACCCGCTCGCTGAGCCGACCTCAGGTGTCGGATGACAATCCGTTCTCCGAGGCCCAGTTCAAGACCTTGAAGTACCATCCCTCGTTTCCTGGACGGTTCGAGGATCAGGGCCAGGCCAAAATGTTCTGTCGCTCGTTCTTCCGCTGGTACAATGCCGAGCACCGCCATGGCGGCATCTCGATGCTGACCCCCGAACAGGTCCACTTCGGTCACGCCGATCAGGTCATCGCCGGCAGGGAGGCCGTGCTACGCGAGGCCTGGGCCGCTCATCCCGACCGCTTCGTCTCCGGTGAGCCGAAGCCCAAACCGCTCCCGGAGGCCGTCTGGATCAATCCTCCAACCCCCTCCCTCACGACACAGGAGATTGCTCTCTAATTAATTCCCAAGAGTGTCTCACTGGCGTTGACAGGCTCCGAATCGACGCCGACTCGTTGAGCGATCTCGATCAATAATGTTCGATTATGTATCCTTCTAAGCGCTTCTGATTGAAGGCCCTCGAAACTCTCGGCCAAGATCACTTCAGCGAGTTCGTCCTGACTGAGTTCGTGCAGAACAACCGGACGTTCTAGCAGATCAGAAAGTTCGGGCCGTGAGCTTCGAATGTATGCTTCCCTCGACCTCGCAAGGGAAGGAGGGTTCACGCCGTTAGCAAGTAAGGCAATGGCGCTTCGAGAGTTCCTCACACCTAAGGCGTATTCCCACGCGGTTCGACTTCCATATCGGCGGGCCCTGACATCAACATTCGCGCCGCCTTGGATCAACAAATCCACTGCGTCAAGGTTCACGCGAGTGACCGCACTGTGCAGCGGAGTATATCCGTCAGGGTCAAGTGCATCCAGATCCGCGCCGTATCGGGCGAGGATTGAGATCCCACGGGCCGTGTATTCATCGTTAGTTGTGTGGTGGATCGGCATGCGCCCTCGTTCGTCTCGCGCATTTACATCTGCGCCTGCTTTGATGAGCCGCTCCAACCCGTCGACGTCACCCAGACGACTCGCGTCGTGTACGTTCTCGACAAGGACTTGATCCAGAATCGAAGTGACGTTTCCGTGGTTGTTGTTGCGGGCCTTGTCCATTGCTGACTCACCGCTCAGATCTCTTAGCGACACGTCCGCCGCTCGGTCGGCTAGAAGACGAACCGCCGCTGGGTGACCTAGCTCCGCAGCAAACATCATTGCAGTGCGTCCCGATTCGTCTGTAGCATCCATATTCGCTCCTTCCTCCAGTGCTGAGCGTATGCGTGCCAGATTTCCTGTCGTTGCTGCGTTACGAAGCCCGGCGTCATTGCCTCCTGTCGCACAACCAGAAACAATCGGTACGGCTAGTGCCACCGTCAACATGATTTGGCCGACTCGGAGTCTCACCGGAACCGAAAATGACTGGGTGTCAGTGGAACGGTCACGAAAAATCGATCTGAACGTCATAGCTGGCACTCCCCTCCCGCTCTCAACGTGTCCAGGGCAAGTGTCGCCCAAGCCGCTTGGGGCAGCCGATAGAGCCCTCATCACGGGCACTCCGCCATCCGGCGCATGGCAGCCGCTCGCTCAGACGCCTCACCGACCACTCCATCAAACAAGGCGAGACGCACGAGCCCGGCATATGCGAGGCCGCCCGGATCGGACGCCTCAAGCTCGGGATACCGCACGCCTCGCCCTGTCCCGAAGATCCTCGCCAGCTCGGGGCAAGTCAACGATGAGTGAGCGCCTTCACCACCATGACGTGATCTTGCCACCCTTGCAAGCACGTAGGAAACATGGGACTGATGCGAGCTTGTTAGTTTTCCAGTTTGCCGACGATCACCACGCCTTCCACGAAGACGCGGAGCCAGGGGATCTGGCGAGTCAATTACCCATCCGCTTCAGTTTCGACCCCCACCGTCTAGTGCTGTACTCGCGTCTTCGGGCGGACTCAACTGGGGATGTTCGGGGGTGTCGATGCCTTTGCGGCTCACCCGTGTGATACGATTGATCAAGTCCCGGATCTGAGGACGGAAAAGGGTCAGAAAGCTAATGCCAAATACAATCGCCGCTATGGGCCACGCGAACGCACCCACTGGAACCACCTCCCGTCTTGAGGTTGCCCCCCGCCTGGGGCGAAACATCAACCATCTCGCCGTGCACGCACGGTGCGTTTCCCAGATTCGGGAAGTCTCGCCGCCACGACCGCTCTAAGAACCTCTGCCACCGTCCTCCGGGCCGCTGTCAGCCACGAGCCCGAAAAGAGGCCCCTCCCGAAAGAGGGGCTCAGGCCGAAAACCCTTGTGGCTATTGAGTGGGCCCAGCAGGACTTGAACCTGCGACCGTCGGATTATGAGTCCGCTGCTCTAACCAACTGAGCTATGGGCCCGTATTCACGACCAAGGTAATCGCACGCCCACCTCCGATCCAAGAGTGCGACGCCGCCCACCCGAGCCGAAATCACTTCGTCCCGAAGAGGCGGTCGCCGGCGTCTCCCAACCCCGGGACGATGTAGCCGATCTCGTTGAGCTCGCGGTCCAGCGCCGCGGCGAAGATGGGAACGTCTGGATGATCCGCGGCGAACCGGCGGACCCCCTCCGGCGCCGCAACGACACACATGAAGCGTATCCCCGCCGCGCCCCTCTTCTTGAGGACGTCGACCGCCGCCGAGGCCGATCCACCCGTGGCCAACATGGGGTCCAACAAAATAAAGTGCCGGACTTCACCCTCGGGCGGGACCTTGAAGTAGTACTCCACCGGCTCGAGGGTGTCTTCGTCCCGGTAGAGCCCCACGTGGCCGACCCGGGCACTGGGAATCAGCCTCAGAATGCCCTCCACCATCCCGAGGCCCGCGCGGAGGATCGGAACCAGCACCAGCTTCTTGCCCCGGATGCGCTGACAGATCGTGGTCTCCAGCGGCGTCTCGATCTCCACCTCCTCCGTCTCCAGCCCCCGGGTGGCCTCGTACGCCATGAGCATGGCGATCTCGTCCACCAGTTCCTTGAAGCGCTTCTTCGGAGTGGTCTTGTCCCTCAAGAGTGAGAGCTTGTGGTGAATGAGCGGATGCTCGAGAACGGTCAGCGTGGGAATTCGGTCATGGGCTCCTGCCCGGTCGGGGTCCGTGCGGATCGAGCCTCCACCTTACCCGCCGCTCCTCGACCGTGAAAGACCGTTAGGTTCCCGCTAGAATAGGAGGCAGGAACACCCAGGACGTCTCATCGGCCAACTCGCCGGGCCGGTCTTCCAGGAGACTGCCGGTGCCCGACACGACAAGGGAACGGATGGCCATGGTCGAGAGCCAGCTCGCGGCCCGCGGCATCGTCGACACCCGCGTCCTGGAGGCCATGGCATGGGTGCCTCGGGAGGACTTTCTCCCTGAGGATCGTCAGTCCTGGGCCTATCGGGATCGTGCGGTGCCCCTGGGCCACGGCCAGACGGTGAGCCAGCCCTACATGGTCGCTGCTATGACCGAGGCGCTGCGGCTGGGGCCGGAGGACCGGGTGCTGGAGGTGGGAACGGGTAGCGGATATCAGGCCGCCGTGCTCAGCGCCATCGCCGCAGAAGTCTTCACCATCGAGCGCCTTCCCGACCTCCAGTCCGCGGCGGAGGAGTGCCTGGCGGCCCTGGGCATCTCGAACGTGCGGTTTCGGGTGGGGGATGGGTCCTTGGGTTGGCCCGAAGAGATACCCTTCGACGCCATCATCGTCACGGCCGGCGCACCGTCGGTCCCACCCGCTCTCAAGAGCCAGGTGAACGAGAACGGCGGTCGACTGGTCATCCCCGTGGGACCGCGGCGCCAGCAGTCCCTGATCCGCTACACGCGAACGGGTAACGAGTACGTCACCGAGCGCCTCCTGAACTGCGCGTTCGTCCCCCTCGTAGGGTCCGAGGGGTGGCCGAGCGGGTCGGCGGTCGACCTGTAGTGTGGTGTCCCAGAAGTGTCTCGGCCATTGATCTCGCTGCGCTCGATCGTCTCGCGGTCAACTCGGCGCTCACGACGAGCATGAAGGTCGCTCGGCTCGAGCACCGATGCATCCGGCCCTGCGGCGTTCCTCCTCCTCGGAACACGGCCTTCGGCCGGTGCCCGCGTTGCTATTCCTCGTCGTCGCGCCTGACCCACGCCTAACGGCGCGGGTACCCCGGATCCGGCGCCTCGGCACTCCCGGTGGCTCGCGAACTTCTGGGACACCACACTAGAATCCCCGGGGACACTTTGGCAACGGGACACTAACGTTTGATGCGCTCGCCCTTGTCCTCGTACCGGAAGATCCACGCCGCCATACGTCCCGGGCGAATCCGTCCTTCGGCGTCGCCGAACTCCTGATCGCCCTGAGACCCCTCCAGAACTCCCGGACGGTCCTGAATCTCGACGGCGACCCCCCTGATGCGATCCCGCCACACGTTCCAATTGCTGGACCGGAGGTCCACCCAACCCGCCGTCACGATCCTGTCGTCGGTGGGGCTCAGGTGGGGCTCGGGCAGCACCTTCACCGTGGCACCCCGCAGGACAGAGTCCCCGTCGGGAAGCAGGATGGGGAGACCGATGGTAAGGATGCGTTTGCGCAGATCGGCGTCTGCCTCGATGAGCTCCTGGCTCCGCTTGGCGGCGGCGTCCGGATCCAGCTCGGCGGCGGCGGCCATGACGCCGTAGAGCCGCTCTAGGATCGCCGCCTCGAAAAGCAGCTTGGACAGCCGCGGTGGGCCCAACATCTCGTAGGCCACCGACTCGATGCCGTGCTCCGCCTCGAGACGCTCCATGGCCCCGAGGGCCTCGCTGCGCAGGACACCCGCTCGATATGTCGGCCCCATGGTGGCGGCGTCGAGGGCCGCCACCACGTCCCGGCCCGTGGGGTGTCCCTGGATCTCGCGGAGAACGTTCTCGGCGATCTCCTCAGGTGTCACGAACTCCATGAGCCCGAGGGAGGTGAGGGCCTCGAACTCGGGAAGCGAGAAGAGCCCGTTCTCTCCCGCGTCGATGTAGACGCCTGCCAGAGGCTCATCCAGCCTCTTGAACCCTCTGGCTCCATCGGCGAAGGCCTCGGCCACCGGGAGGGGGCCCGTCGAGTCCGAGAGTTGAAGCGGGCACCCACCCTTCGTGATGGGACCGAAGCAGATGGACCTCCAGGATACGGCCGCGGTCGGCTTGACCTCCTTCACGGCCGGGGCACCGGGCGTCCGGGCCATAAGGTAGAGGAGGAGCGTGTGAGCACCGGCCAAGCCCGACTTCGCCAGGAGCACTCGCGAGGGTCGCTCCTCGGAGTGGGTGAACGGAATGTTGAGGCCCATACCCCCGGTGCCCACGGTCCCCACCTTCACATAGATCCCGGTCCCCGCCTGCCTCATGCCCTCGAGGGCGATCTGCACGTGCCGGGTGAGCTGCGGCATGTACAGGGTCAAGAGGTGACGCTCCACGGCCTCGCCGTCCACCGTACCGTCATCCGCTTTGGAACGGAGCTCGGCGGCAGAGGCGAAAGCGTCCTGGTAGGCCAAGGCACCCGCCGTGTTCACACAGTCCACGACGACATGCGGGCGCACCCGAGCTAGCAAGCTGCCCAGGGCCGAGCGCTCGAGAACCTCCCGGGTGAGGGGGCCGTAGAGGTCGTCCACCATGCGGCCGCGGGCCTCCCGATCTCCAAGGATCTCCTCCCGGGGTCGCTCACAGACGTCGTCCTGGACGAAGAGGTCGCCCCACTCCGCTTCGATCTCGGTGTTCGCCGCACCCGGACGGCCTTCCAGCTTATGGGCGGCCTCCTCCGCGTCTTTTCTGCGAAGGGAGGCGAGGACGAGCTTCCTCGGAGCATGCTCGGCCATCTGGCGCGCAACCGCGAAGCCCACGAGGCCCGCGCCTCCCAAGACGAGCACTGAGGTGGTCCTACTTCGTTGGACAGTCCGAGGGCGATCTTAAGGTGGATTCCGATGGTCTCCAAAGCCCTCGGGGTCCCGCTTGAGGCCGGGTGTTCTCCTTCGAGCCCGGTTTGAATATAACCTCCGTCTTCCCGTCGGGACTGGTTCCCGATGGGAAGACGGAGGGAAGGGCCGCGCGTAGATCCCGCGACGATCGCAGGCGTCGTTGCGCCGGTTGGGTGGCGTCGCGCCGGATCGTCCTCACCACACCTCCGCGCCTTCGCGATAGGCCTCGCCCGGCGTCCGTCCGCCCAGCGACGAGTGCGGGCGCGCTTCGTTGTAGAAGTCGATCCACGAGCCGATGATGCGTTGGGCGTCGGGCCCGTCCCGGAGCTCGTAGAGGTACACCGCCTCGTACTTCAGCGACCGCCACAGCCGCTCGATGAAGATGTTGTCGAGGAAGCGGCCCCGGCCGTCCATCGAGAAGCGCACGCCCGCACCCAGCACCCGGTCGGCGAACGTCTCGCTGGTGAACTGGGAGCCCTGATCCGTATTGAGGATCTCCGGAGCCCTCCAGCCCAGCGCGTCGTCCAGCGCCTGGACGCAGAACGACGCGTCCATCGTGTTCGACAGCCGCCAGGCGAGCACGTGCCGGGTCGCCCAGTCCATCACGGCCACCAGGTAGAAAAACCCTTGCGTCACCGGGACATAGGTGATGTCCGCGCACCACACGTGGTCCGCCCGCGAGATCGTGAGGCCCCGCAGCAGATAGGGGAAGACCCGGTGCTCCGGACTCGCCACGCTCGTGCGCGGCCGCCGGTAGGTCGCCTCCATCCCCATCAGGCGCATGAGCCGCCGGATCCGGTGCCGGCCCGCGGCAACGCCCTCGCGGCGCAGATGCCGCATCAGCTGCCGGCTCCCGTAGAACGGATACGCCATGTGGAGCCCGTCCATGCGCCGCATGAGCGCCAGGTCCTCGGCGCTCTCCCCCTTCGGCCGGTAGTACTGCGACGACCGGCTCACGCCCAGCAGCGCGCACTGCCTCGAAAGACTCAGCGGTCCGTCCCGCTCGATCATCCGCCCCCGCTCCGCCCGGCTCAGCGCTTGAGCCCGCGCCGAAAAAAATCCCGCTCGACCGTGAGCTCCCCGATCTTGGCGTGCAGGTCCCGGATCTTCGCCTCGTGCTCCAGGGCGGCCTTGCGGCCCGCGCCCCCGGCAAACACCTCCGGCAGCCCTTCGAGCAGCTGCCGCTTCCATGTGGTCACCTGGTTCGGATGAAGCTCGTGCCGCGCCGCGATCGCCTGCACGCTGTCCCGCTCGCGCAGCGCCTCGAGCGCTACCCGTGCCTTGAACTCCGCCGTGAACCGCCGTCTCTTCCTGGCCATCTCGGTGCCTCCTCTTCCGCTCTGGAATCCACCTTAACGACCTGTCCAAAAAACCGGGACCACCTCACACTGTTCGATCCTTCAGCTCCATCTAATGTTCCGTTTCCGAAGTTCGATATCACCCTCTATTCCGGTCACGGTCCTCGACGCATCGCTCGAGGGCCCGAACGTCTTCGTCGTCCAGCTCCTCCCACTCGCCCGCGGGCAGGTAGCCCAGGCGAATGGGACCGAATCGAACCCGTCTCAAGGCCACCACAGGGTGACCGACGGCCTCCAGGAGCCTCCTCACCTCACGCTTGCGGCCTCCGGTCAGCACCAACCTCAGCGTCCCATAGCCCTCTTCCGGCCGCCCCGGATCGACACGGGTGGGGCGAGCCCAGCCGTCGTCGAGCTCCACACCCCGCCGCAAGCGTTCGATGACCTTCTCGGTCGGCATACCTTTTACCCGCACTTCGTACTCTCGCTCCACCTGAGTGCGTGGATGTTGCAGTCGGTTCGCCAGGTCCCCGTCGTTGGTGAACAACAGCAACCCCTCGGTCTCCATGTCGAGGCGGCCGACATACCGCAGGGCGCCATACTCGTCGGGCAACCGGTCGTAGATCGTGGCCCTACCGTGAGTGTCCTCCACGGTGGTGAGCACCCCGACAGGCTTGTGGAAGCGGATCCAACGGCATGGCGCTAACGAGACTGACTCGCCATCCACCTCTACGGTGTCGCCGTCGAGATCGACCTTCGTGCCGAGCTCGGTAGTGACGACCCCGTTGATCCTCACCCGGCCCTCCTCGACGAGGGTCTCGGCCTTTCGTCGCGAGGCTACGCCGGCCCGCGACAGGAACTTCTGGATCCGCATGGGACCGCGGTTCTCAGTCGGAGTCGGTATCCGCGGGGTCCTCGCTAAGCATCGGGTCTCCGGCCGAACCGTTCCCGCGAGCCCGGGACCCCTCGGCACTCTCCAGATCTTCGCCGGCCTCCGCCACCGACGGGGGGGCCTCGCCGGCAAGGATGTCATCGACCCCTAACTCCGGCAAGTCACCCAGGGCCTCCTCCGGGGCCTCGATCTCCTCACCGGGCAAATCCTCCAGGGGAGGGCGATCCCGGAGGATCACGGGCAGCTCCTCCGGACGGGGGAGGTCGTCCAGCGAGCGGAAGCCGAAGTGCTCGAGAAAGCGCTGAGTCGTTCCGTACAGGAGGGGTCGGCCCAGACCCTCGCCCCGAGCCACCACATCCACCAGCGCACGGTCCATCAGCGTGCGGATCACCCCCGCCGAGCTGACTCCCCGAATGTATTCGACCTCGACGCGACCCATGGGCTGGCGATAGGCGATGATGGCCAGGGTCTCGAGCGCCGGGCCGGAGAGCCGGGAGGGTCGCGGGACGGTGTCGAAGCGCTCGAGGTAGGGAGCGAACTCGGGCCGGGTCAGGAGCTGGTATCCTTCCCCGAGCTCGCGGATCTCGAAGGCCCGCTCCGACTCGGAGTATGCGGCGTTGAGCTCCCCGATGGCGTCCTCGATCAGATCCTCGTTCAGGGCCTCGTCTGCCCGGGCGATCTCCTCCGTCCTAAGCGGTGCATCTGAGGCAAAAAGGACGGCTTCGACGACTTGAGCCGGGTTCACGGCGCTTCTCCTTGTCCTTGATGGCCCTCATCCGTTTCTTCCGCGGCCCCCAGGCCGCGATAGACCCACAACTCCGCGAACGGCTTCACCTGCCGAAGCTTCACGCGCCGCCTCCGGGTAAGCTCGAGCCCGGCGAGAAACGTTATCACGCCGTGCATACGATTCTTGAATGGCTTGACGAGCCTGCTGAACTCGATCCGACGCACACGATTGAGCGTGCCGAGAATCAAGTTCATCTTGTCTTCCATGGCAACGGGCCGGGTGGTGACGAGATGCGCCCGGATCCTGGGCTCGGGGGGCGTCACCTCGAGGGCTGCCAGGAACACGTCCTCCCAGGTGCTCTCCAGTGGGGTCTCCTCCATGGGTGGGCGAACGCGTGGCTCCAAGCCCTTCCCGAACCGCCGGGCGCGCTCTGCTTCGGAGGTGGCCATCCGCCGGCTGATCTCACGGATCTGCTCGTACTCCAGAAGGCGGCGCACGAGCTCCGCCCTTGGATCCTCTTCCTCTCCGTCGCCGTGCCTCGGCAGGAGCATCTGCGCCTTGATTCTGATGAGGCCGGCTGCCATCTCCAGAAACTCGCCGGCATTGTCGAGGTCTTTGGCTTCGATCCCCTGGATAGCGGTGAGGAACTGACGTGTGATCAGGGCGATGGGGATCTCGAAGACGTCGATGTCCTGCTGCCGGATCAGATGAAGCAGCAGATCCAGGGGCCCCTGGAACCGCTCGATATCGATGACCAGGAAATCCTCTCGTGCGAGAGGACTGGCGGTGTGCGTCAGATCCACAGATCGATGAAGGCATCGGCCAAGCCCATGAGGGCCAGGACGGGCCAGAGTATGAAGCTGAAGAACGGGGGATAGAAAAACACGAGCCCCATGAGGACGAGCATTCCGTAACGGCCTGCCTGACGATACGCCGCTCCCCACCGCTGCGGCAGCAGGTGGTACATCACATGTGACCCATCGAGGGGGGGAATCGGGATGAGGTTGAAGACGGCCAGAATGAGGTTGATGAAGATCCCGAACCGGGCCATACGGATCAGGAATCCCAGGACAGCCTCCCCCCCGCCGGCCACCATCTGGAGCTTCACCAAGGCCAGCGCCAACAAGGTGAAGACCACGGCCAGAAGCAGGTTCGAAACGATCCCGGCGAGCGAAACTTTGATGTCACCGCTCCTGTAGTTCCTGAACTTGCGGGGATCGATCGGCACAGGCTTCGCCCACCCGAAGATCAGGCCGTTCGCCATGAAGTGCAGGGCCACCGGGACGAGGAACGACCCCATCAGATCCATGTGGGAGACGGGATTGAGGGTGATGCGTCCGAGCTGCTGGGCCGTGTCGTCGCCCTCCCTGAGAGCCACCCACGCGTGCGCCACCTCGTGCACCACGATCGAGAAGATGAGCACGGGAAGAAGGGACAGGAAATCCATCGCCGGAAGGTACCCGGGATGCCCTGCGGGGGCTACCTCCAGCGCGTCCCGACCGGTTCTTGATCGGCCTTGCCCTTTCGGATATACTTTCACGCTGATTTGGAAGGCAGCGCTAGGGTTTAGGGATCTGAATGCCAAACATCAAGAGTGCCAAGAAGCGGATGCGCTTGAGCCGCGCCGCCAACGAGCGTAACCGGGCCGAGCGGTCACGGCTGCGGACGGCTGTCAAGCGAGTCCAGCAGGCCGAAGACGCCACCAACGCCCAAGCCGCATACAAGCGCGTCCAGGTGCTTCTCGACCGCGCCGCCACCAGCCGGCTGATGCATCCGAATACGGTGGCGCGCATGAAGAGCAACTTGGCACGCCGAGTAAACGGGATGGCCTAGGTCGTCCCGCCTACCGGTCCGCACCGCACCGGGGCTCGGTCGGCTCACGCCGACCGGGTTTTTTTGTGCCCATGACGCACCCCTGACCACTTGCGGGGGGGTGACGCTGTCACGCCGGGCGTTTCTGGGCTCTGCCCTCCTCGCGGCCGGTGCGTCGCGTCACCTCTTTCGGCAAGCGGAGCCCTATGTGCTCGTCCTGGGTGTGGTTCAGGACGGCGGGCTGCCGCAGGCGGGGTGCTATAGCGAGCGGTGCGAGCGGGCCCGTTCGGAGCCACCTCGCTACGTAGCCTCCCTCGCCCTCGTCTTCCCCGCGGCGCAGCGCTTCTATCTGGTGGATGCCTCGCCAAATCTCGTTCCACAGATGGATCTCATCGAGGAGCCTGCCTTCCGTGAGCGGGCGAACCGACGTGACCCGTTCGACGGCATCTTCCTGACGCACGGTCACATGGGGCACTACCTGGGCCTCGCCCTTCTGGGCCGGGAGGGCCTGGCCATCAAGCCCACCCCCTGCTACTGCTCGCCCGCCATGGAGCGCCTCCTCACCGAGAACGCCCCGTGGAGCCTGCTGGTGGATGAGGGCCGGCTCGACTTCCCCCGCATTCCCATGGACCGTTGGACCAACGTGGACGGGCTCTTCGACGTCCGGATGGTGCCCGTGCCCCATCGCCCGGAGTTCTCGGACACCGTGGGGTACATGTTCCGCGGACCTCGGCAAACCATCCTATACGTGCCGGACATCGATTCCTGGGAGGAGTGGGACCGGCCGGTGGTGGACGTCGTGGCGGGGGTGGATGTCGCCCTCATCGACGGGAGCTTCTATTCGAGCGATGAGGTGCCGGGCCGCAACATCGAAGACATCCCCCACCCCCTCATCCCCCACAGCATGGACCTCCTGGCGGACGTGGCCGGGAGCCGGAGTCGGGTCGTCTTCATCCACTTGAACAACACGAACCCGGCGCTGGACCGTGGCGGTCCCCAGGAACGGGAGATTCAGCAAAGGGGATTCGAGGTAGCGCGAGAGGGGCTTCGGATCCCGCTGTAGGGCTTCTCTAGCCGTTCGACTGCCAGACGACCTCTCCCCCTACGATCGTGATCCGGGCGCGCCCGGTGAGCTCCCAACCGTGGAATGGCGTGTTTCGACTCTTCGACAAGAAGGCCGCCCGATCCACCGTCCACGCCTCTTCCAGGTCGATGATGGTGACATCACCGACCGAGCCGCCGGACAGAGTGCCCCCCGGGAGGCCGAAGGCCCGCGCCGGGCCACAGCTCATGCGGTCGACCAGCGTGGGCAGGTCGATGACATCCTCGCCCACCACGTGGGTGAGACCCAATCCAAGGGACGTCTCGAGACCGACGATGCCGTTGGGGGCATCGTCGAAGGCCTGCTCCTTCTCGTCATAGTGGTGAGGCGCGTGGTCGGTGGCCAGGACGCAAAGGGTCCCGTCGGCCAGCCCCTGGCGGACTGCCTCGCGGTCGACGGCCGGGCGGAGGGGGGGATTCATCTTCGCATCGGTGTCGTAGCCCTCCACCGCCTCGTCCGTGAGAACGAGGTGGTGAGGCGACGCCTCGGCCGTGACGCTCACGCCTCGCGCCTTGGCCTGCCGGATCGCCTCCACGCCGTAGGCCGTGGACACGTGCTGGAGATGGATACGGCCTCCCGTGAGCTCGGCCAGCAACAGGTCACGGACGATGTGGACGTCCTCGGAGGCGTTGGGCTTGCCTCTCAGGCCCAGCCTGGTCGATACCTGGCCCTCGTTCATGACCCCCTGCCCCGAGAGTCCCAAATCCTCCGGATGGTCCGCCACGGGCACGTCGAACGCCTGGGCGTATTCCATGGCCCGTCGCATAAGCCCGGAGTTCATGACCGGATTCCCATCGTCGGTGATGCCGACGGCTCCGGCCTCCACCATCTCTCCGATGGCGGCTAGCTGCCGTCCCTCTTGGCCCTGCGAGATGGCGCCGACAGGATAGACCCTGGCCGCTCGGGCAGCGGCTCCCTGGGCCAGAACGAAACCGACGCCGGCCAGGTCGTCGACCACAGGATCGGTGTTGGGCATGGCGCACACGGCGGTGAATCCACCGGCGGCCGCGGCCCTAGCTCCCGTGGCGATGGTCTCCTTGTGCTCCCCTCCAGGCTCCCGGAAGTGGACGTGGACGTCGATGAGGCCGGGAGTGACGAGCAGACCCGACGCGTCGATCTCCTGCGCCCCCTTCGGGGCGTCGAGCCCCTCGCCCACGCCGGCGACCAGCCCGTCAACGACGAGGACATCTCTCCTGGCATCCAGGTCCTGGCTGGGGTCTAGCACCCGGCCGCCTCGTATCAGAAGGGGGCGACTCACCCCTCTCCACCCTCCTTGGCGGCCTCGGCGGTATCGGGCTCGCCCCCGGCGAGCAGGTAGAGAACCGCCATACGGACCGCCACGCCGTTCGTCACCTGCTGGAGAATCACCGAGTGCGGCCCGTCCGCGACATCACTGTCGATCTCCACGCCGCGGTTCATGGGGCCCGGGTGCATGATGAGCAGATCCTTGGGCGCCCGATCCAGGCGAGCCTGTGAGACCCCCCAAACCCGGTTGTACTCGCGCAGGCTCGGGAGGTATCCCCCCTCCATGCGCTCCAGCTGAAGACGAAGGACGTTCAGTACGTCCGCCCACTCGATGGCTTCTTCGATCCGCTGGAAGACCGTCACCCCGATATCGGAGATCCTCATGGGGAGCAGGGTCTTCGGTCCGCATACGGCCACCTCGGCCCCGAGCTTGACGAGCCCGTAGATGTTGGACCGGGCCACCCTCGAGTGCAGGATGTCTCCTACGATGCAGACCTTGAGGCCCTCGATCCGGCCCAGGTGGTCCCGGATCGTGAGCATGTCCAGAAGAGCCTGCGTGGGATGCTCATGGCTTCCGTCGCCGGCGTTGATGACCATGGAGGGAATTCGCTCTGCCAGGAACTTGGCTGCGCCGGACGAGCCGTGGCGCATGACCACCATGTCGATCCTCATGGCCTCCAGGTTCCGAGCCGAGTCCACCAGGGTCTCGCCCTTCACCACCGAGGAGCCGCTCGACGAGATGTTCACCGTGTCGGCGCTCAGACGCTTCTCGGCGAACTCGAAGGAGACCCGGGTTCGAGTCGAAGGCTCGAAGAAGAGATTGACGATCGTCTTTCCGCGGAGGACCGGCACCTTCTTGATGCGCCGCTCGGAGATCTCTTTGAAGGGCTCCGCGGTGTCGAGAATGGTGAGAATCTGCTGAGAGGTGAGGTGCTCGAGGCCGACCAGGTCCTTGCCGATGGAAGAGGCCGTTCGATTCATGCCGCCTCCGGTGACACCGGCACGATGTCCACCGCGAGCTTGCCGTCGAGCTCGGGCACGCTCACGTCCACGGTCTGGTCGGGGAGCACCGACACCGCCCGTCCCACGACATCCGGTTGAATCGGGATCTCGCGCCCGCCTCGATCGACCAGCACGCAGAGAAACACTCGCGACGGCCGTCCCCAATCCATGAGCTCGTTCAGGGCCGCCCGAATGGTGCGTCCGGTGAAGATGACGTCGTCCACGAGCACCACCGCACTCTCATCCACCCCGCCGGCTGGTAGGACGGACTCGCCCACCACCGGCCTGGGTCCGATGGCCATCAGGTCGTCCCGGTAGAGGGTGATGTCCAGGGTACCTACAGGCGGGGCCACGCCCTCTGCCCGCTCAACCTCGGCTTGGATTAGATGGGCGATCTGCACCCCGCGGCGCTGGATTCCCAGAAGGGCAAGATCGCTGGGTCCTTCATTCTGCTCGACGAGCTCGCGGGCCATCCGTGCGACGGCCCGCCGAACCGCCTGTTCGTCCATGATCGAGACGTGCAGTGAAAGCTCCTGTCTAGAGGCCTATATGCGCCAATCCCCGAAGGCCGATCCCCGGTGGAGCCGGCCCCCGGGGTTCGTATTACGCGTCCAGGGCGCCGGAAGGTAGACAAGGTGCCAGGGCTTTACAAGGCAACGACGGCCGGGCATCATGAATGCCGTTTGACCACACCCAACACCGTTGAAACGGCCCCTATGTGTCTGAGCTCCATATCCCGCCTCTTCCTGCTGGCGACCTCTCTCGCGGCGTTCGCGCCACAGGCCGCCCTCGGTCAGGAAGTGACCAATGCGCCAAAGGTGATCCTTAGCGGAGTGCCGTTCACACTCGACGTTGCGGGCGGAGGTGACATCTCTCTCGGGTATGAAGTCCGGGATGCCCAGGGGACGCTTCTGACCTCCGGGACCGTTGCCCCGAGAGAGACGGTGACGGCGACCGACTTGGTGGTTCCCGGTCGTGACGGGCTTCCGCTTACGGTCAGCATCGGTGACACCACCCACCAGATCGCACGGCCGTACGCCCCCGGTTGGTTTTCGCTCGTTCCACCCCTGGTCGCGATCCTCCTCGCACTGATCTTCCGAGAGGTCATCACGGCCCTTCTGGCGGGCATCTGGTTGGGCGCCCTGGCCGTGGCGGGCTATAACCCGCTCTCGGCGCTCTGGCGCACCATCGACACGTATGCGGTGCCGGCCCTGGGTGATGTAGACGGGGGGCACACCCAGATCGTCGTCTTCTCCCTCCTGTTGGGGGGATTGGTTGGGGTGGTGGCCCGGAACGGCGGGACCCAGGGGATCGTCGACGCGGTGAGCCCCTTCGCGAGCACGAGCAGGCGTGGCAAGATCGCGACGTGGGTGGCAGGGCTGGCCATCTTCTTCGACGACTACGCCAACACGCTCATCGTCGGAAACACGATGCGGCCCATCACGGATCGTCTGAAGATCTCCAGGGAGAAGCTCGCCTACATCGTGGACTCCACCGCCGCCCCTGTAGCGGCCATGGTCCCCATCTCGACCTGGGTGGGATACGAGATCTCCCTCATCGCCGACGGCATGAGGATCGCTGCAGCACAGCCCGGCACGGATCCGGCGCTCATAGAGACACTCTCGTCCGTCAGCCCGTTCGCGGTCTTCATCGCCACCATCCCTTATCTGTTCTATCCGCTTCTGGCTCTCGCCTTCGTGTTCATCACGTCCATCACCAACCGCGACTTCGGACCCATGGCCGTAGCAGAGCGCCGGGCGGCCGCCGGCGACGGGCTCTACCGCTCGGGAGCACAGCTCGCGGTGGACACCTCGGACTCGCTCCTGCAGCCCGCAGAAGGGGTCGTCCCGCGGTGGTACAACGCGGCGATTCCCATAGTGACCGTGATCCTGGTGGTGTTGACCGGGCTCTACACGAGCGGGAGGGCCTCCGTGGGAGCCAACGCCCGTCTCATGGACATCTTCGGGGCCGCCGATCCCTTCGCCACGCTCCTGTGGGGTTCGTTCGCCGGCTGCTTCGTGGCCATCGTCCTCTCGGTCACCCAGCGGATCCTCTCCGTCAAGGAGTCTCTGGACGCCTGGCTGGCCGGCATGAAGGCGATGCTCATGGCGATGATCATCCTCACCATGGCGTGGTCACTGGGACAGGTCACCAACGATCTGGGGACTGCACAGTACCTCGCTCAGATCCTCAGCGACGCGCTTCCCATCGAGATCATCCCCATGCTGGTGTTCCTCACGGCTGCGTCCACGGCCTTCGCGACAGGAACCTCCTGGGCCACCATGGCCATCCTCATCCCGGTGGTGATCCCCCTTACCGTCAGCCTCGGAGGGGGCGAGGGATTCATGGTGGCCGGCGAATACTCGATCCTGCTCGCCGCCATCAGCTCGGTCCTGGCCGGAGCGATCTTCGGCGATCACTGCTCGCCGATCTCGGACACGACGGTGCTCAGCTCCACGGCGGCGGCGTGCGATCACGTGGACCACGTAAAGACCCAGCTGCCGTACGCGCTACTCGTAGCGGCCCTGGGAATGGCCGTCGGTGACCTTGGAACGGCCCTGGGCCTCCCAGTCTGGGTCGCGCTGCTGCTGGGCGTCGGGATTCTGGTGGGTCTCCTCAGGCTTCTGGGGACCTCCGTAGTCGTCCGAGATACCGACCTCGACACGTATCCCCCTCTTGCCCGCTAGCTCGCACGGTGCCAACACCCCAATCCGCCTCGGCGCCCCGCGAGAGTTCTGATCACGGTTCGATTCTGAAGTTCGGGCTGGAGCTGGGCGCCGCCTCCCTGCTGGTGCTCTTTCTGGAGCTCGTCCTGATTCGGTGGTTGCCCACTCAGGTTCAGGTTCGTGTCCTACTTTCCCAATCTGGTCCTCATCGCGGCCTTCCTCGGCCTGGGGATCGGCGCGATCCGATCGGACCGGCGCTCGCTGCTCCCATAAATTGAGTATCCCGTCATGGCTCTCTTCGCCCTCACCACCCTGTGCTTCGTTCCCCTGGGCCAGTACGTAGGGACCTCAGAGTCCCCGCCGGTGGGCCTCCTCGAGGGTCAGAGCCAGCGGATCGAAGCCGGACCGCTGTCGAAGCGCCTCGGCTCGCGGCTCGATGCCGCCCGAGAAATAACTGTCCGCCCTGCCGTGAACCTGGACCAACAACGTGTTGAGCCCGCGTCGGCGGCCCGGCGCACCATGGCTCGCACCGAGTCGGGTGCACGAGCGTGGTCCGCACCACCCAAAGACCCCGGTTGGCGGGAAGGGGGAGGGAGACCCTCGCGGAGCGAGCACCGAGGGGGCCCTCCGCTCCCGAACCGGGCACGTCGCCCGGGCGGAGCCTGTCAACGCCAGTGAGACACTCTTGGGAATTAATTAGAGAGCAATCTCCTGTGTCGTGAGGGAGGGGGTTGGAGGATTGATCCAGACGGCCTCCGGGAGCGGTTTGGGCTTCGGCTCACCGGAGACGAAGCGGTCGGGATGAGCGGCCCAGGCCTCGCGTAGCACGGCCTCCCTGCCGGCGATGACCTGATCGGCGTGACCGAAGTGGACCTGTTCGGGGGTCAGCATCGAGATGCCGCCATGGCGGTGCTCGGCATTGTACCAGCGGAAGAACGAGCGACAGAACATTTTGGCCTGGCCCTGATCCTCGAACCGTCCAGGAAACGAGGGATGGTACTTCAAGGTCTTGAACTGGGCCTCGGAGAACGGATTGTCATCCGACACCTGAGGTCGGCTCAGCGAGCGGGTCACCCCGAGATCGGCGAGGAGCTGAGCCGTGCATTGGCTCGTCATCGGAGCTCCTCGATCCGAGTGCAAGGTCAGGACCTGGGGCTGGACGCCATGCTTCAGGCAACTCTGCTGGATCAGGCGCCCGGCCAAGGCCGAGTTCTCCCGATCCGCCACCATCCATCCCACGATGTAGCGGCTGAAGATGTCCATGATGACGTAGAGGTAGAAGTAGCTCCACTTCCTCGGCCCCAGCAGCCGTGTGATATCCCAGGACCAGACCTGGCCCGGGCCCGTCGCCATCAACTCGGGTTTCTGGTATTCGGGATGACTCCGCTGCGCTCGGCGCTCTCGAACTGGCACTTGGGAGGCCAGAACGCGATACATCGTACGTTCGCTGCACAGCGTAGACGTCTTCGTCGAGCAGGGTCGCCACAACCTCGGCCGGGGACCGGTCCACGAATCGCTCCGAACACAGCGTGTCGAAGACCTTGTCTCGTTCCTTCTCGCTCAAGGCACGGGCTGGGGTCGGGCGGGGCTGCTGATGCCCGGTCGATGGCCTCCGACGACGATAGAACGTGGCTCGGGCGACCCTGAGCGCATCGCACGCGGGCTTTACCCCTACGTACGTGGCCAGCGCCTCGGCCGCCTTCACGAGTTCGTCCCGTCCTCGAGGCTCAATCCCAGCAGCCCTGCAACTTTTCCCTGGACGTCGATGATCAGGCGCGCCTTCTCGAGTTCCTTCTCCAGGCGAGTGTTCTCGCGCTCCAGCTTGCGCACTTTCCCCTCCAGCGGATTCCGTTCGCTCGGCTTTCGACCTCGTCTCTTCGACAGCACTCTCAGCGACCCACTCCGCACCGCCTTGCGCCATGTCGTCAGGTGCGACGAGTACAAGCCCTCCCGTCGCAGGAGTCGCCCTACCTCTCCCGGCTCCGTGCACCGGTCCGCTTCTTCGACGACCCGCAGCTTGTACGACGGACTAAACCGTCGGCGCGTCGGCTTATCTACCACCTCCGCGTCCGGAGCAGCTGCCGCGCTTCGCTTACCCTCCCAGGTTAGTGGGGCGATTCCATTCTCTTCCATTCTCTCTCGGTGTCCCAGCATCCTCGGTTTCTCTGCCTTCGCCCTACTCTAATTCTTTACTCGTTCCGTGTCTCACCTAAGTTGGCAGAGAGGGGGGGGCCCCGCAGATCCCACGGTCTGGCAAGAGTCGCCCAACAGGATCGCGACGATCAACAGTCCGAGCGGCCGCACCCCGCTACCCACGTCGCGCACGGAAGAACTCCTCGAGCAGCATCCCACAGGCATCGGCCAGCACCTCCCCCGTCACCTCGATCACGTGATTTAGTCGCTCGTCCTGGAGCAGGTTACCGAGGCTTCCCACCATTCCGGCCTTGGGGTCAGACGCTCCGAACACGAGGCGCGGAAGGCGAGAGAGGACCGATGCGCCGGCACACATGGCGCAGGGCTCCAGGGTAACGTAGAGGGTGCACTCCAGGAGCCTCCAGTCGCCGAGCCGCTCCGCAGCCTTGCGGAGCACCACGACCTCCGCGTGCGCAGTAGGGTCCTTGGCCGTGACGGTCAGGTTGTACCCTTCGGCCAGGAGGCGGCCGTCCCGGGTCAGCACCGCGCCCACAGGCACCTCCCCCTGCGAGCCGGCCACCCTGGCCATCTCCACGGCCCGGGCCATCCACATGGCGTCACCGGGTTGAGGTGCGGTCCAGTCGACCACGGGGGGAGGCGTGAACTCGCTCAATGCTCGACTGCCGGAAGGTGGGTGCCCCGGGGAGATCCCGGCGGGCACATCCGTCAGTGGGCCGTGGTGCTGACCACGATGGGAGCGTCGTCCATTCGCCGGTAGAGGGCCACGACCCGCCCGATGAGCTGCAGCTGGGAGGGATCCTCCAACGCCGTCACCTGTCCTCCGCCTCGCACCGGCGTGAGGTCGACGCCGCGGCCGTTGCGCGAGAACTCGTAGAAGGACGGCGCGCCTTTGATGCGCGCTACCACGATGGAGTGCTCCGCCAGCTCTTCGACCACGGCTGGCTCGATCAGCAGGTAGTCACCTTCGGCGATGTCGAAAGAGGCGAACCCCTCGCCCGTCGCACGTACGAAGAACGACCCCTTCGCACCAGCGAGCCGTCGGTCCATCGTCAGATGCATCTCGGCCTGCTCGGTGCGGAGCCCGAGCCGATCCTGCGGGAGCTCGTGATAGCAGGGGACGGAGACCGTCTGGGCGCTCAGATCCACGCCCAAGATCTTCACCCCCCGTGAGCGGGAGGGGTCTCGCTCGAGGAATCCCTTGTCGGCGAGGGCCTGGAGATGCTCCGATACGGTCTTGGTACTCTTGATCCCGAACCGTTCCCCGATCTCGCGGATGGAGGGCTGATAGGTGTTGGTACGCAGATAATGCACCATGAAGTCGAGAATCTTTCGCTCGATTTCGGTGATGCTTTGCTCCATCCGGACTCCGATATTCGTTGATACCGCCCCGTTGCGGTCGCCTACAGGGAGAATAAACACCTGTTCCCGCCACCGAAAGGGTCTTGTGGGGGCTGGGGTGGAGACATCCTAATGCGCGGCGATCCGCCTAGTCAAGAAAGAACTTTAATTGCCTGCCAGAGTGGGCGTGTCAGGGGCTTCGAGACGCTCGATGGCCCCGTCCAAGCGTGCCAGAACCCGCTCCCTGCCTAGAAAATCCAAGACTTCGAAGATTCCAGGGCTCGCTTGGCGACCCGTCACTGCCACCCGGAGCGGGTGGATCACCTTGCCCGCCCCCACCGAAGCCTCCTCCGCATAACCCCTCACGATCTCCTTGAGCGTGGATACCTCCCACGCTGCGTCAGCCAGCCTCGAGCGAAGGCTTTTCAGCCGCTCCAGGGCTTCTTCAGGCGCCTTCAGCCAGTGTTTCTCGACGGCCTCGGGGTCGAAGACGAGCTCCTCCGAGAGGAATGGACGGGCCAGATCCACGAGATCGGGGACGCGGCGCGCCCTGGTCTTCAGGAGATCGATGAGACTGAGATACCAGTTCCAGCGGCCCTGCAGGTCCTCTCGCGTTGCCAGCGCCGCGGCCACCAGCCCCTCAGTAAGCAGAGGCTCGAGCTCCTCCGCGCTGCTGGCGTTGAAGTGCTGTCCTGAGAGCCAATCCAGCTTCTTGGGGTCGAAGACCGAGCTCTTCTTGAGGACCCGGCCCATGGAGAAGCGCCCGATGAGCTCTTCGACGGTCATGACCTCCTGATCGTCGCCGGGACTCCAACCCAGGAGCGCCAGGAAGTTGACCATGGCCTCGGCGAGGAATCCCTCTTCCTCGTACTCCCCCACCGCCGTCGCTCCATGACGCTTGGAGAGCCGCTTTCCGTCGGAGCCGAGAATCATCGGAACGTGACCGAAGATGGGGACGGGCCAGCCCATGGCCTGGTAGACCAGAATCTGCTTTGGGGTGTTCGAGAGGTGATCGTCCCCGCGAATCACGTGGCTGATACGCTGCTCCGCGTCGTCGGACGCGACCGCAAGATTGTACGTGGGACGCCCGTCACCGCGGAGAATGACCAGATCGTCGATTTCCTCATTCTGGAACGTCATCTCGCCGTGAACCATGTCCTCCCACACCGTCTCCCCCTCCGGCACGCAGAAGCGGATTGCATGCGGAGCCCCCTTCGCCGCCAGCTCCTCGGCCTCTCCAGGCGCCAGTGACTCTGCGCGCCGCCGCGGGATGCGGCGGTCGGATCGCCCGCCCTTGGCCGCCTCTCTCTCCTGAGCGAGCTCTTCTGGGGTCGTGAAGTCCCGGTACGCCTTCCCGGCGCTCAGCAAGGTCAGGGTCTCCTGCCGGTGTCGCTCGACCCCCTCGCTCTGATAGTAGGGACCCTCGTCCCAGTCGAGACCCAACCAGCGGAGCGCGTGGAGGATGGCCTCGGTATGCTCGGGCTTCGAGCGGTCCCGATCGGTGTCTTCGATGCGGAGCACGAGGGCGCCCCCGTGATGTCGCGCGAACAGCCAATTGAGGAGGGCCGTGCGCGTCCCACCGACGTGCAGATATCCCGTGGGCGAGGGAGGGAATCTGACTCTTATCGACATATCATACAATAAGTTAACGAACTGTATTTAATGTATCTTCGAGGGACGAGATTCATATGAGCCGCTTCTGAGGGGGCTAGAGAGATAGACCGGGCTCAAAGCGCTGTAAAGGCCGGCGTTTTTGCCTTCTCCATCTGTGTTTCATCGTGTTGGCGCTTTGGAGCACACGGTGCCAAGACCCCACCACACTAGCCGTAGCGGGTACTCACGTAGTCTTCCAGGATCGCCTTGAACTCGTCGACGAGACCTTCCCCGCGGAGCGTGGAGTGGTGCTTTCCGTCCACGTACACGGGGGCCTTTGGCTCCTCGAACGTCCCCGGCAACGAAATGCCCAGGTTGGCATGCTTGGACTCGCCTGGACCGTTCACCACGCACCCCATGACGGCCACCGTCATCTCTTCGACCCCAGGGCACTCCTCGCGCCACCGGAGCATCTGGTCCTGAATGTACCCGTGGATTTCCTGAGCCATCTCCTGGAAGAACGTGCTCGTCGTGCGACCACACCCCGGGCACGCCGTCACCTGAGGCTCGAAGCTTCGGATCTGCAGCGACTGTAGGATCTGCCGGGCAACGCGGACTTCTTCGGCTCGGTCTCCCCCGGCCTCCGGGGTGAGTGAGACACGGATAGTATCTCCGATTCCGTCGATGAGCAGGGGGCCGATCCCCACGGCCGTGGCGACGACGCCTTTGGTCCCCATTCCGGCCTCGGTCAGGCCCAGATGGAGGGGGTAATCGCTCCGGGCGGCGAGAAGCCGATACACCTGGATCAGGTCCGGAACCTCGGAGACCTTGGCGCTGAGGATGATCATGTCGTGTGCCAAGCCGATCTCCTCTGCCAGCTCGGCGGAGCGCATGGCGCTCTCCACTACGGCGTCGATCAGTACTTCCCGCGCGTCCTTCGGCTCGGCGAGCTCGGCGTTCTCGTCCATCATCTCCGTGAGGAGCCGTTGATCGAGAGAGCCCCAGTTCACGCCGATGCGCACCGGCGTGTCGTTGGCGATGGCGACGTCGATGATCTTCTGGAAGTTCGCGTCCCGGTGCTTGGTCCCCACGTTGCCCGGATTGATCCGGTACTTGGCGAGAGCCCGGGCGCACGCCGGATGCGCAGCGAGCAGGAGATGCCCGTTGTAGTGGAAGTCCCCGACGATCGGGACGTCGATGCCTTCGGTCCCGATGCGGGACGCGATCTCCGGAACCGCTTCGGCTGCGGCGTCGTTGTTGACCGTGACGCGCACCAGCTCACTGCCCGCCTCGGCCAGCTCCCTGACCTGCGAGAAGGTCGCTTCGACGTCGGCCGTGTCGGTGTTGGTCATGGACTGCACCACGATCGGGTTCATGCCCCCGACGCGCACGCCCCCGACGTCGACTTCGACAGATTTCCTACGGTTCCAGCAGCTCACACAGACTCCCGAGTGGAGGTAATGGACGGATTAACGGAATCTACCCAACGGCCTCGAGGGCTCCAAGACAAAGCCGGTGCCAGCGCGCAGGGGAACCAGGGTCGGGAACGGGGTACGTGGGAGTTCCCACAGGACCGCCAGTTCAGGAGGAAGGCGTTGTCCGACCTGCAGATCACCATCCGGGAGAACGGACCCCTACGGATCGATGAAGAAATCCCCATTGTCGATTATGATGGGAACGTGCTGCCTACGCCTGAGGGCAAGCCCTACTCCCTGTGTCGTTGCGGCGGCTCGGGCAACAAGCCGTTCTGTGATGGAAGCCACAAGACGAACGGCTTCGATGGAACGCTGGTAGGACCGCAGGACCGATAGGTGGTGATCGACCTATCCACAGCCCACACCGTGGGCGACCCCGAAACTATCGAATCTGGTACCAGGATCGGATGCCGTGCCCGTGGGGATGTCCGACGTCGGGGAACAGCTTGCTGTTCTCGACCGGGAACCAGGGCCGGGTGCTTCTGCGGTCGGGATGTCCCTCCGCCGTGTAGACTTTTCCGTCTTTGATGCGGACCCAGGGTTTGAAGTCCACCCTTGGTGTACTGGATGAGCTGAAGCTCCATGAAGGCTACGCTGAGAGTCTGGCAATCGATTTGGGGAACGTCCGACCCCATCCGGCCGGCCGCGCCTATACCGATTTCTTACTTCGGACCGCGTGGACGGCAGAAGTAGGTGAGATCATCGCGGCGATGACACCTTGCATGCGCCTCTATGCATACTTAGGACAGGAGTTGGCCTTACGGGATCACTCCCGGAATCCCTATCGGGAGTCGATCGAGACCTACTCGAGCGCGGAGTTCGAGGCGCTGGCCGCCGAGCTCGAGTCGCTGCTCGACCAGCTGGCCGAGGGAGCACACAGGGTCGCTCTGGCCTACGGTTACGCGATGCGCTGTGAGCTCGAGTTCTTCTCCGCCTCTTTGGCCTAAGCTGCGCCGTCACCCACCCCGCGTGTGCATCTCCCGGTGCGGATCCTTGCGCAGATCTTTGATCTGATAGAGAGGGCCTCGGGAGCCCAGCGCCTTTCTATCCTCGGCCCCACGGTCGGCACGATTCATCCACCCGCCGACGATCTGCGACCTGATCTCCTCTCGGAAGGCCCGCTCTCGCAGAGGCCGCCGAAGGTCGATCCCGTGTTCAGCGTAGAGACACAGGAACCAGATCCCATCCGCAGTCAGCCGACTCCGGTCGCAGGCTCGGCAGAAAGGTTCGGTTGTCGAGGCGATGATGCCGAAGGTCGTCCCGTCGGGCAGCGCGTAGCGGTTCGCAGGAGCCGAGCCATTGTCGCCAAGAGGCTCGATCGGTCCATAGTGACTCTTCAGCCGGCTCAGTACCTCCCTACTCGAAACGACCATGTCCATCGACCACCGCGTCGCGCCGCCCACGTCCATGTACTCGATGAACCGGACTTCTGCGCCCCTATCTCTAGCGAAGTCGATCAAGTCCGTGAGCTCGTCGTCGTTGTACCCGCGCATGACCACGGTATTGATCTTGAGGGGTTTCAACCCGCGCTCCGCGGCGGCATCGATGCCTTCGAGCACCTGGGGGAGACGGTCGCGGCGCGTGAGCTGCTCGAACCGCTCCGGCCGTAACGTATCCAGGCTCACGGTGACCCGGTTCAGTCCCGCGCTCCGGAGCGACTCCGCCTGATTCGCCAGCAACACACCATTGGTGGTCATGCTCAGGTCACGAACGTCCGGGTTTGCCGCTAGCCGCTCCACCACATCCGCCGCTTCGCGGCGGAGCAGCGGCTCGCCGCCCGTGAGCCGTACCTTGTCCACTCCAAGCTCGCTGAAGACATCGACGAGATCGCCGATCTCTTCGACGGTGAGGATGTCGTCGCGGGGCAACCAGACATACTCCTCCTCGGGCATACAGTACCGGCAACGCAGGTTGCATTTGTCGATCAGTGAGACCCGGAGGCTCTTAAGAGGCCGGCCGAACGTGTCCAGCACTGCGCGCCTTCTCCTTGGTCTCAACTGCCTTGAGAGAGTGGGCAATAGATCATTACCGTCTCGACCCCATCGGGTCGATCGAGCGCCCCGTCCGAATTAGGGGAAGTTCGGGTTGGGCGCCATCGAGACGAGTGTCACGAGCTGCACATTGCCGCGGTTCTCCACCCCGTGCGCCTCGTCGGGCGCGGACCAAGCGACGCCGCCGGGCCCGAGGGTGCGCGTGGCATCGCCGATGGTGAAGGTGCCCTGGCCCTCGATCACGTAGTAGAACTTCGTGGCTCCGGGGTGTGCGTGCACCTCCTGCGCCTGGCCTGGCTCGAGGCAGTACACATCGCAGAACATTTGCGGTGTCTCGAACAGGTTCACCTTCTGCATCTTATCCGCCGCGAAGCGACGGGAGGCGCTCGTGTCCAGGAATCCCATGCGTGGAGTGTAGCGCCCCGAGGACGCCGATGCACGGATCTGGGTCCCGTGGGCGCACCTCCGTGACGCCGACACACGCGGCTCCGTTCGCGAGCAGCCGGTAGCGGCCGGGACCGCAGCGCGTGACCGCTCAGGCTCATCGGTTGGTTTCTCTTTCCCCCCTCCGGAGCTCTGGCTCGTCACCGCGCACGAGCCGCATGTCGAGCTCGAGGCGAGGCACGTCGGCGACTCCTAGCCACGAACGCTGGTCCTCGTCCGGACTGCGTTCGACGATCTCGCGGCAGCGAGCCGCGTGGGCGAGCACGGCATCGACGTTGACACCCAGGTAGCAGGGCCGGTACCCGGCCAGCTTCCGCTCCGCCTTCTCGAGCTGCGCGCCGACGCCGTGTGCGTTGCCCCGCTGGGCATGTACGAACGCGCTGGCGTAGAGGATCAAGCCCTGGTAAAAGTCGCTCCTCCCTTCGCGCCATGGGCCCTCGAGCACCTCGTGGCTCTCCCAGTACTCTCGCGCGTTGAACAACTCGAGAAAGCGGTGGAGCGCCTGAGGAAGGTCCTGGAGGTCAAGGCGGCCGTCCTTCTCTGCACGGTCCGGGGGCGTCGGGCCCCTTCGCTTCTCCGGATCTGCCATGTGGGTCCCAGGTTGGGCGGAGTGTGTGCGGCGGACGGAGCTTTCGAGGTAAGACCTTCCTCTCGGACTATGCGGCTATGCGTATAATCTAAGTAAACCGTTGCCTTCCCCCCCGGTACGTCGGTTGGATTCCTATCCTTATCCGACCGATACTATCGGGACGATGAGGATGGGCCACGGCCGGTGGTTGGGCAACAGGAATGACCTGCTCCGCAAGGCCGGGGTGCCCTTGCGTCCGGGCATTGAACTGCGCCACCATGCGATGCTCGGAGCGTCACGTTGTAGAGTTTGTTCTGCAGTCGTAGATTCTTACCCTGCGCCAATCGGGTATCGAGATGAGACCCAAGATTTTGGCATTGTCCGTGTGGCTGATGTGCGGCTTTGCCGGTCCAGTCGTCGCCCAGCAAGGCACCACTTCGGGCGAATGGCGCTCGTACGCAGGTAACCTCGGCAGCACGAAATACTCTCCGCTCGACCAGATCAATCGCGACAACGTGCAGGATCTGGAGATCGCCTGGCGGTGGAAGACCGACAATTTCGGCGCTCGTACCGAGACCTACTCCCGCGTGACCCCGATCATGGTAAATGGCGTGCTATATGCGACCGCAGGGCTTCGACGGGCCGCCGTCGCGATCGACGCAGCGAGTGGAGAGACGCTGTGGATGTACCGAATGGACGAGGGGGTGCGGGGGGATAACGCGCCGCGCCGCAACTCGGGCCGAGGCATCGCCTACTGGTCCGGAGGCCCGGACGAGAGAGATGCGCAGATCTTCCTGATAACGCCGGGTTATCATCTGGTTGCGCTCGACGCTGCGACCGGGCGACCCGTCCCCAAATTCGGGCAGGACGGCGTCGTGGATTTGAAGCGGGGGCTCGACCGCCCGGTAGACCTGATCGAGGGCGTTATCGGCTCTAGTTCGCCACCCGTCATCGTGGGTGACGTCGTGGTCGTCGGAGCGGCGCTGGCGGAGGGTGATGCGCCGCCGACCAAGGAGAACCATCCGGGCCACGTCCGCGGCTACGATGTCCGCACGGGAGAGCGGCTCTGGATCTTCCACACGATTCCCCAGCCGGGCGAGTTCGGGCACGAGACCTGGGAGGACGACTCCTGGAGCTACACGGGGAACGTCGCCGTGTGGGCGCCGTTCAGCGCCGACGCCGAGCTCGGGTATGTCTACCTGCCGGTCGAGGCCGGGACGGGCGACTACTACGGAGGGCACCGACCGGGGAACAACCTCTTCTCCCAGAGCCTGGTCTGTCTCGACGCGAGGACCGGTGAGCGCGTCTGGCACTTCCAGATGATCCACCATGACATCTGGGACTTCGACCCACCGGCGCCGCCCGTTCTGGCGGACATCGTCGTGGACGGGCGGCCGATCAAGGCGGTCGCGCAGGTGACGAAGCAGGCGTTCACCTATGTCTTCGACCGCGTCACGGGTGAGCCCGTGTGGCCTATCGAGGAGCGCCCGGTCGGGCAGAGTGATGTGTCCATGGAGCGGACGGCGCCGACCCAACCGTTCCCGACCAGGCCGGCACCGTTCGATCGACAGGGTGTGTCACTCGACGATCTCATCGACTTCACACCGGCGATCAGGGCGGCTGCGATCGATTCGCTCGCGGAGTATCGGATCGGCCCGCTCTACACGCCGCCCTCGTTGGCGGAGGCGCCCGACGGCACGAAAGGGACCATCCAGCTGCCCGGCTCAGTCGGTGGCGCCAACTGGCCCGGCGCATCGCTCGACCCGGAGACCGGGGTCCTGTACGTCGGTTCCGCGACCGGACCGAGCGTCCGAGCAATGGTGAACGATCCCGATCGCTCCAACATGAAATACATCCAGGGCAGTGCTGGGCTGCCCACCCCTATGGGGCTGCCCCTCATCAAGCCACCGTGGGGGAGAATCACGGCGATCGACCTGAACACCGGCGACCATCTCTGGACGGTTGCCAACGGGGATACGCCCCAGGACGTGCTGGATCATCCGGCTCTCCAGGGCGTGGACATTCCGAAGACTGGAAAGCGCCTTTCATCGGGGACGATGGTCACCAAGTCGCTGCTGTTCGTTATCGGGGGCTGGCGGGGCGCGGGCGACCCGGAGCTGCGCGTCCACGACAAAGCGACTGGAGAGCTGCTTGCGACGATTGAGTTGCCCGCCATTCCGAACGGCGTCCCGATGACCTACATGGTCGAAGACCGGCAGCACATCGTCGTAAGCGTTGGCAACGCGGGCCATCCAGCGGAGTTCGTGGCGTTGGTTCTGCCGTGAGCCGAGGAGAGGCCGATGCCCCGTTTTCAAGCTCGATCAGCGCTCGGAGGAGTGGGAGAACACCTGAGAACTCGCCTTAGGAACACGCAACCTTAGGCTTCTTCCTGGACTAACCGGCTTATACGTACTGAGGTGGTCCCGGTTTTTTGGACAGGTCGTTAAGGTGGATTCCAGAGCGGAAGAGGAGGCACCGAGATGGCCAGGAAGAGACGGCGGTTCACGGCGGAGTTCAAGGCACGGGTAGCGCTCGAGGCGCTGCGCGAGCGGGACAGCGTGCAGGCGATCGCGGCGCGGCACGAGCTTCATCCGAACCAGGTGACCACATGGAAGCGGCAGCTGCTCGAAGGGCTGCCGGAGGTGTTTGCCGGGGGCGCGGGCCGCAAGGCCGCCCTGGAGCACGAGGCGAAGATCCGGGACCTGCACGCCAAGATCGGGGAGCTCACGGTCGAGCGGGATTTTTTTCGGCGCGGGCTCAAGCGCTGAGCCGGGCGGAGCGGGGGCGGATGATCGAGCGGGACGGACCGCTGAGTCTTTCGAGGCAGTGCGCGCTGCTGGGCGTGAGCCGGTCGTCGCAGTACTACCGGCCGAAGGGGGAGAGCGCCGAGGACCTGGCGCTCATGCGGCGCATGGACGGGCTCCACATGGCGTATCCGTTCTACGGGAGCCGGCAGCTGATGCGGCATCTGCGCCGCGAGGGCGTTGCCGCGGGCCGGCACCGGATCCGGCGGCTCATGCGCCTGATGGGGATGGAGGCGACCTACCGGCGGCCGCGCACGAGCGTGGCGAGTCCGGAGCACCGGGTCTTCCCCTATCTGCTGCGGGGCCTCACGATCTCGCGGGCGGACCACGTGTGGTGCGCGGACATCACCTATGTCCCGGTGACGCAAGGGTTTTTCTACCTGGTGGCCGTGATGGACTGGGCGACCCGGCACGTGCTCGCCTGGCGGCTGTCGAACACGATGGACGCGTCGTTCTGCGTCCAGGCGCTGGACGACGCGCTGGGCTGGAGGGCTCCGGAGATCCTCAATACGGATCAGGGCTCCCAGTTCACCAGCGAGACGTTCCGCCTGATCCAGCAGAGTTGCCTGAAGCATGGCGTCCAGCCCCAGGTCCTGACCTTGCACTCGGATCGAGGAGCTCCGATGACGAGCCAATGCACGGCTCAGCGATCATCGGAGACTGTTTGACTTGAGTGCCAGGGGCTCAGGTTGAGCTGTCTGGCGTGAACGATACTGCTCTTCGTACTCGGCTGGGGGGACGTGGCCGAGGGGCTCGAAGAGGCGGTGGTTGTTGAACCACCACACCCACTCGAGGGTGGCGAGCTCGACGTCTTCGATCTTGGACCACGGTCCCCGGGGGTAGATGAGCTCGGTCTTGTAGAGCCCGATGATGGTCTCGGCCAGGGCATTGTCGTAGGAGTCGCCGCGACTGCCGACAGATGGTTCGATGCCGGCCAGCGCCAAGCGCTCGGTGTAGCGAATAGACAGATATTGCCCGCCGCGGTCGGAGTGATGCACGAGGCGCTCGCCGTCTTCACCCCAACGCTCCGTGATGGCCTGCTCGAGCGCGTCGAGTGCCAGGTCACTCCTCAGGGAGTTCGAGATCTGCCAACCCACGATGCGGCGCGCGAATGCATCCATGACGAGCGCCACGTAGACGAATGTGTGTCCTGTCCGGACGTAGGTCAGATCCGACACCCACAGCTCGTTGGGACGAGACGCCGAGAAGTCACGATCCACCAGGTCCAGGGGCCGCTCCATACCCTCGACGGCGTAGGTCGTGACTTTGAAGGTTCGACCCCTCACTGCTCCGCGCAGGCCCATCTCGCGCATCAGGCGAGCCACCGTGCATCGGGCCACCCGAGTGCCCTCTCGGTTGAGCTGCTTCCAGACCTTCTTGGCCCCGTAGACCTGGAAGTTCTGCATCCACACCCGCCGTATCTCAGCCTTCAAGCCCTCATCCCGCTGAGCCCGTGCCGAGCGCCTCGTCGGCTCGGCCTCGAGCGCCTTGTACGTGTAGTATGTTGACGGAGCGATCGGCAGCACATGGCAGATCGGCTCGACTCCGTACTCGGACCGGTTATCGTCGATGAACGCCACCATCAGCGGGGTCGGCGGTCGAGTTCCGCCTGCGCGAAATACGCGGACGCCTTGCGTAGAATCTCATTCGCTCGCTTCAGCTCGCGGATCTCCCGCTCCTGATCTTTGAGCCGTTGACGCTCGTCCGTCGTCAGCCCTGACCGTCTCCCTGAATCACGCTCTGCACGCCGTACCCACTTCCGCAGGGTCTCCGCCGTGCACCCGACCTTCTCTGCGATCAAGCAGATCGCCGCCCACTGTGACGCGTGGTCCGACTCCTGCGTGAACACCAGCCGGACTGCCCTCTCCCGTGTCTCGGGGGAGTACTTCGTTACTCTCTTCATGACCCCATCCTCTCAACTGATGGAGTCTCCGGCAAACCCGGGGCGATTCAACCTGCCCAGAGTGCCGTCGCTGGATCCATTATCGACGAGGAGAATCTCATCCACCGGATCGTGCAGTTGCGTCCTTCCAGGGGCGTGCGTTGGCAAACCATGTCCCCCTACGACTTATCCAGCCGTTCGGCCCGAAGCTGCTACTGCCCATACACATGTGGCTCTATCTCGCTTACCATCTCGTGGTAGGACCCCACTGCGGTCATGGCCGCCATGAAGACCGCAAGCGAGGAGCCCGCTTCACTCGTCAATTCAAGGGGGCTTGTCTGATCGCGGGAGACTCCACCCTTGAAACCATATTCAAGAAGTTGCTTCCGGTACTCACTCAACTTGGTGGTTACTACTCGCACAAATTGTGCAACCTCTACATCGCCCTGGCGTGCGGCTGTAGCGCCCGCCCGCTCAACAGCGGCGTCGCTACCTGTCACCATTACCATCTCAAACGCACCGAGATAGTGCTCCTGCCGCAGGAGGACGAAGTTCTTGACGCGGCTTGAATCGGTCGACGGTAGGCGCTCACAAAATATATTGAGAGCCGCAGAGGCCAATGCCTCGCCCGATGCCGAGAACTTGGGATATGTCGAAAGTGTCACTCGCAGAGCGGCTATAGCAGCCGCCATCGCGTCGAGCCTCCACTCACCTCCCTCCGGCACTTCTCCGAATCCGTCTCTCAACGGTGAAGCCTCTGGGCTCTCAAAATTCTGGAGTATCATCTCTGTGACATGGAGGAGCACTTCCGGGACGCGCTCGAAACTGATCGGACCCTTAGACTCAGACACTCCGCACCTCCTTACTTTACAACAATAACGGAGGGGGTGGGATTCGAACCCACGTGGGCTTGCGCCCGCCGGTTTTCAAGACCGGTGCATTGAACCGCTCTGCCACCCCTCCAGACAGCATCTGCCTGGCGAAAGGTCAGGCATTCACGGGCCTCGTGTAAAGAGGTCGCGCGTCTATGCGCTTCCGAGCGCGATCAGTGGCGGAAGAGGCGCTGACCCGTGAAGACCATGGCCATGCCGTGCTCGTTGGCAGCTTCGATGACCACTTCGTCCCGGACCGAACCCCCAGGCTGGACGATTGCGCGCACGCCCGCCTCGGCGGCCGCGTCGACGCCGTCCCGGAACGGGAAGAACGCGTCGGAGGCCAGGACGGCACCCTGGAGATCGAGACTCGCATCGGCTGCCTTCTGGACCGCGATGCGCGAGGAGTCCACCCGGCTCATCTGACCGGCGCCGATGCCCAGCGTGGCTCCACCGCTGGCGAAGAGGATCGCGTTGGACTTCACACCGAAGACCGCCGCCCAAGCGAAGCGCAGATCATCCCACTCGGCTTCGTCGGGGCCGCGCTCGGTAGTGACGGACCAGTCCACCGAGCCCACACCATAGAAGGGCGGCGGCGGCGGGCTCTGGGCTAGCATTCCACCGTACACGCTCCGCAACGCCAGGCCCTCAGGCCCTCGTCCGTGCTCCGCCAGGAAGCGACCCGCCCTGCGGACCTCTTCAGGCACCCTCTTCCACCAGTCCCCGTCCGGCTCGCCCTCCACCGACTCGCCGATCCCGCCCGAGACCAGCAGCCGGAGGTTCTTCTTCCGCGTGAGAACCTCAATGGCCTCATCTTCGAAACCTGGTGCCACGATGCACTCGATGAAGAGCCCGGACATGGCCTCGGCCGTCTCCTCATCGATACGCCGGTTCACCGCGATCACCGAGCCGAACGCGCTCACGCCGTCCGTGCGGAGGGCTCGCTCGTAGGCCTCGGCCAAGGTCCCCGCCACGGCCAGGCCACAGGGCGTCGTGTGCTTGATGATGCAGACGGCTGGCCTCGGGGAATACGCGAAGGGCGCCAGCGACAGGAGAGCCCCGTCGAGATCGAGCAGGTTGTTGTACGAGAGCTCCTTCCCGTGCAGCTGCTGCAGGCCCGCCAGGCCGTCTTGCCTGCCGGACCACCGGTAGAAGGCGGCTTCCTGGCCAGGGTTCTCCCCATACCGCAGTCCCTGGACCAGCTCGAGGTCGAGGGACAGAGAATCGGGCGGGCTCTTGTCGGAGTCGGCCGCTCCCCGGTCGGACTCGGCATCGTCGGACGCGGCCTCCGACCCCGCGTCCTCGGCACCGACAGCCCTCGCCTCCAGATACGCCGCCACCGCTGCGTCGTAATCGCTGATGTGACGGAAGACCTTTGCGGCGAGCTCGCGACGCAACCCGGCGTCTACCGTCGCGCCATCCGCCAGCGCGGCGAGCACACGGTCGTAGTCCGATGGGTCCACCACCACCAGCACGTCGGAGTGGCTCTTGGCCGCGGCCCGGATCATGGTGGGCCCGCCGATGTCCACCTTCTCCATGGCTTCGCCCACCGGAACCTCCCCCCGTGCCACGGTCTCCCGAAACGGATAGAGATTCACGGCAACCAGGTCGATGGGGCCGTACCCGTGCTTCTCGAGCGAGGCCATGTCGTCAGGCCGGTCCCGACGCGCCAAAAGGCCGGCGTGAATGGCCGGATGAAGCGTCTTCACCCGCCCGTCCATCATCTCCGGATGCCCGGTAACCTGGGCCACTTCGGTCACCGGCAGGCCGGCGTCTCGGATGGCACGAGCCGTACCGCCGGTGGACAGGATCTCCCACCCGGCCTTCACCAGCGACGTGGCCAGAGCCTCTATACCCGACTTGTCGGACACGCTCAGAAGCGCTCGTCGCTTCATATCTGGCTTGTCTCCCCTATCGGCTCGCGCCCTGGGTCTCGTTTCCGAAAGCGAACTCGAAATCACTCGACGAGAGGGTGAACGGTCCCGGATCCCTGCCCTCCGCCACCGCTCTGCATAGGTGATCGGTCACAGCCGGGTAGAGGCGGTGCTCCGCCACGAGGACCCTGGCGGCCACTCCCTTGGCATCATCCTCTGGAAGGACCGGAACGGGCCACTGGGCCACGATCGTCCCGGTGTCGTACTCCTCGTCCACGAAGTGGACCGTGGCTCCCGTCACCTTGGCCCCCGCGGCCAGTACCGCCTGGTGGACTCGCTCTCCGTACATCCCCTTCCCGCCGAAGGCGGGAAGCAACGCCGGATGGATATTAAGGATGCGTCGTGGATAGGCGGCCACGACGGCCGACGGCATGAGCCTGAGATACCCGGCCAAGGCGATGACCTTCACGTTCCGGTCGCGCAGGTGCCGGAGGGTCTCCTCCCCGATCTCCTCCTGAGATCGATCCTTCATGGCGATCACCAGAGCGTCACGACCCGCCGTCCTGGCTCGATCGAGTGCCCCGGCATCCGGGCGGTCGGAGAAGACACTCACCACTCTGTAGGCTCCGCTCGCCCTCTCATGATCCAGGAGCGCCTGGAGATTCGTTCCCCCGCCCGACGCGAATACGGCAACAGGAACGGGGGGGGTCACGCCAGCTCTCCTCCGTAGTGCGGGATCAGGAACGGGTTGCTCGTGCGCTCGTGGCCGACGGTAGTGGGCGGTCCGTGTCCAGTCAGGAGACGCGTCTCATCGGACATGGTCAGCACGTGGCGTCGAATGCTGTCGAAGAGGGCCTGGTAGTCACCGCCCGAAAGATCGGTCCTCCCCACCGAGCCCGCAAAGACCAGGTCTCCGACGATGGCGAGCTCGTCCTCTTCGGCATGCAGGATCACATGTCCGGGCGAGTGCCCGGGCGTGTGAATGACCTTGAAGGCCGTCTCACCGAACCGGAAGGTGTCCCCGTCGTGTAGCTCTCGCTCCGGGGGGGTCAGCTCGGGCGCCGCGAGGCCGAACATGGCCGCTTGAGCCGGCACAGCATCGAAAAGAGGGTGATCGGCAGGGTGCAGGTAGGTCGGCGCATCCGTGGACTCGCGAATGACGCCGAGGCCCTCCACGTGGTCGAGATGGGCGTGGGTCAACAAGATCGCGGCTACCGGACTTCCCTCGGCTGCCACGGCAGCGACCATCTGGGGGGCAGCGGCACCGGGATCCACGATGACGGACTGTCCTGTGGTCTCACACCACGCGACGTACCCGTTCTCGGCGAAATCCCCCGCTGTGAATGCTTGAAGGCGCATCTTGGTCACCAATGGCCCGATCCGGGCCTTCACCGACGGTGCTTGGGCACGAGTCGCGCCCAAAGAAGTGGCCCGCAGGGATCTCACCTACGAGCCAGGAAGTCGCTCGGTCTGTTCTTGGGACTTTAGGCGGTGAAAGAGCTGCCGCAGCCGCATCCGCCGGTGGCATTCGGGTTCGTGAACGTGAAGCCGGATCCCATCATGCTGGTCACGTAGTCGATCTGGACGCCGTCCAGATACTGGACGCTGAACGGGTCGACGAAGATCCTGACGCCCGACAGGTCGAACACCTCGTCGTCGGCCTCCGGGGCATCCTCGATATTCAGGCCATACTGAAAGCCCGAGCACCCCCCAGGGAGAACCGCGACGCGGAGCCCCGCATCCGCCGATGCCCCCTGCTCTTCTATGAACGTCTGGACCTTGCTCACCGCCGTGGGCGTGAGGGTCAAAAGGGTCTCGGTACTTTCCATATGATTCTGTCTCCTGGAGCTCTCTTACCCCACCGCCTGCGAACGTTCTCAACCGCGGAGACCTACTTATCTGAAGCTACCGGTAGGCCTAGGGAGGGTCAACGCCCGAGTCGGCCGTCGAGAATGAGCGTTGCGGCCGCCCGGAGATCGTCCACGATCGCTACACCTTCCGGCACCAGCGGCTCTTCGTCCACTCCGAAACCGGTTCTCACGAGGATTCCCTTCCCTCCCAGCTCCAGGGCCGGCCGTACGTCGGCGACCTTGTCCCCTACGTAGTGCGAATCCTCAAGGCTGAGCCCCAGTTCCTCTGCGGCTTCACGGTACATACCAGTGCCCGGCTTGCGACACCCGCAGGGCTCGCCGAAGTCGGGGTGATGAGGGCAGTACCGGGTGGCGTCTACCGGCGCGCCGGCGTTGCGCAGGAGCTCGTCGAGCCTCCTGGTCACGGCCCGGTAGTCTCCTTCCGTGTACAGTCCACGTGCGATCCCGGACTGGTTGGTCACGATCACGAGCGCATGCCCCGCCTCGCGGAGCTCCTTGAGCGCCTCGGCGGCGTGGGGCACCAGGACCACCCCTTCCGGGTCGGCGAGGTACACCTTCTCTTCGATGAGGGTGCCGTCCCGGTCGAGGAAGACCGCCGGGTGTCCCGTCCGGTCCGTCACGACCGGGCGTGGTCGGAAAGGAGGCGAAGCACCTCGGAGTCCTGCCACTCGAGCACGGTCCGCAGGTCGATCCACAGTGCTCCGTCCACGACACGCCCAATGAGCGGCGGTGACGCGGACCGCAATGCCCCCGCCAGCCCGTCGGCCCCTTGTTCGCCCGGCTGGACCCGAATTCCATTGCTCGCCAGCTCGACGCCCGGAAACGTTCCGCCACCGACCACGGAGGACGCCTCCACCACCTCGGCCTCGACCCCTTCGGCGGACAGCCCCTCGACGAGCGCCCTCGCCCGTTCTCGTAGCGTCTCCGGGTCGGCCGAGAGCATCGCCAGCGCGGGGATCTCGCGGATCGCCCGGTCCGGATCCCGGTAGAGGCAAAGGGTGGCCTCGAGGGCCATGAGGGTGGTCTTGCCGACCCGGAGGGCCCTGCAGAGCGGATTTCGCCGCATCCGGTCGATCCAGTCGCTCCTTCCGAGTAGGATCCCCGCCTGGGGACCACCCAGGAGCTTGTCCCCCGAGAAAGCGACCAGGTCCACGCCGGCAGTCAGGCTCTCGGTGGGGCGGGGCTCGGGCGCCAAACCCAGGAGCCCGGCGTCGACCAGAAGGCCCGAGCCCAGGTCATGGACCACCCCGATCCCCGTCTCTTTCCCGAGCTCCGCAAGCTCCTGAAGCGTGGCCTCTTCGGTGAATCCCGTGATCCGGAAGTTGGAGCGGTGCACCTTCAGGATCAGGGCCGTATCGCTCTCGACCAGGGCCTCGCGGTAGTCCTGTAGGCGCGTACGGTTGGTGCTTCCAACCTCTCGCAGGAAGGCGCCCGAGCTCTCCATGATCTCGGGAATGCGGAAGCCTCCGCCGATCTCTACGAGCTCGCCCCTGGACACCAGGACACGCCGCCCGGCGGCCATGGTGCTGAGCGCCAGGACGAGGGCCGCAGCCCCGTTGTTCACGACCAGGGCGCCTTCCGCCCCGGTCAGCTCCTGAAGTAGCGCCGCACAGTGGTCGTAGCGGGATCCTCTCCGACCGGCATCCAGGTCATACTCCAGGTTGGAGTATCCCCATGCCCCTTGCATGGCCTCGAGGGCCGCCCGGGCCAGGGCCGCCCGTCCCAAGTTGGTGTGGAGGACGACCCCCGTCCCGTTGATCACGGGCCGAAGGGAGGGTGTCGTGGCCGTCTCCAGGCGCTGTGTCACGGCCTCGGCATAGAGACCGGGATCCTCCAGATCCCCCGGATCCGCGCCGGCTCCGATGTCCCGCCGGACTCGGTCGACCTCCTCGCGGAGGTGGCTCAGGACAAGCCCTCGCGGATGACCGTCCAGGATCTTCTCGAATGCGGGAGACTCCAGGATCTGCTCCACCGAGGGAATGCGACGTCGGGTGTCGGTCACGTCACCTCCATGGGGGAAGCTCCCGCTTGGACCAACGGTGCCGGCGGGTGGAGAGCGGCGTGCCGCCCGCCCGAACACCACGCTCGAGAATCGCTCCGGCCTGGATGTCGCGCCGGAGCGTCGCGCCGGCTGGACCTACCCCCGTGGTATCCCGCGTGATGGTGTCACGGGGAATCGCATCGGGTGGAATTGTATCCGGTCGCATCGTATCCGGTGGAATGGTATCCGGTCGAATCATATCCGGTCGCATCGTGTCCGGTCGAATCGTATCCTGGGATATCGTGTCGAGCGCGGCCGCAGCGGAGTCGGCAGCCAGGATGGAGTCCGCGATCGCCACCGAGTCCACGGGAGGTGCCGCGCGGAGAATCTCGGCGGTTCCACCCCCGCCGGCGACTCCGTTGATGTTGGTGACCCCGGATACGGACACCTCGTATGTCTCCTCGACGATCAGCGTGTCGCTCAGGAGGAGGTAGATCGTCCGCTTGGGAAGGTCCCTCGTTTCGTCTTCCGGTCGGTCGACCGGCGGAGCGGATCGCGGCCCGGGCCGGGCCTCGTCGACCTCGGTGGCAGCTACGGAGTCACCGGCCGCGCGGAGGGAGTCGGCCACTCGGATAGACTCGAGGATCCGAAGGGAGTCCGCCACCCGCAGGGAGTCCTCAAGCGCCTTGGTACGGATCAGATACTCCCGCTCCTGCATGATCTCCCGTACTCCGACTCCGGCGGGGAGCGAATCCAGCTGGAGCGTGGCCAAGACACCGGTGAAGGGTGTGTCGGGGTCGAGGTAGTCGTCGAACTCCACTGTCACCGTCACCGAGTCGACCACCTCCGCGTCGCTGACGATGGCGGCCGTGGTGTCAGGGCGCAGGAGGGTGATATCGGTGAAGACTGTGTCCGCTCCGTTTATGACCTGAAACGCATCCCCCACCGGCTCGAAGAAATCGGCCTCCCTGTTTCTGTTCACATCTTCGAAAGCCGTCAGGACGTAACGGCCCACCGGCGGTAGATACCTGAACGCGAATACGCCACTGGTGTCCGAGATGGCCACGTGCGTCGGCCCCTGGGCCTCCCCTATGCCACCCACGACGAGAGGTTGAAATCGCGCCGCGACACGGACTCCTTCCATCGGCTCGCTTGTGAGCCGATCGAACACCATGCCGGCCAAGGCGTTGGGCACGATCTCGGCCCCCGTGGAGAATATGAACTCGAAGGGCTGAGGCATGGCGTTCCGGAAGAGGTCCTGTACGGTGGGCAGCACGGTGACCCGATACACGAGGTCGGTTAGGAACCCGCCCTCCATCCTGACTTCCAGGCCGTCTTTCCTGTGGCGAACCTCGATCTCTCCTGACTCGGGGGAGACCTGAACCGCTTGATCCAGGGAGCCGGACGCACCTCGCTCGCTGATCCGCTCGTTGAAGGTGATTCGGATCGGCCCGTCGAAGGCCTCGATCAGGGCGAACGTGTCCGGGACGGTAGCGACGACCTGCGGACCCGACAGATCCGGGGGACCTCCTGGCGGCCCCCGGGGGCTCGCGCACGATCCAACGGCGAGGAGAGCGAAGATCCCCAACGCATAGTCGATCCGCAGCGCACTCCCCGATCCACTCATGGTCCGGATGCCCGGCTGTCGATCAGCCTTCAATGAGCGTTGCGAGCTTGCTCGTGAGCTTGTCCATCTGCTCCTCGAAGCTCCGTGCTTTTTCCCGCTCACGCTCCACCACTTCCGCCGGCGCCTGTCGCACGAAGCGCTCGTTCCCAAGCTTCTTCCGCGCCTTATCCATCTGTCCAGTCAAGCGCTGGATCTCTCCCTGAAGCCGCTCACGCTCGCGGGCGATGTCGATGACCCCCTCGAGTGGAAGGTACAACTCGGCCCCGTTATTCAGAACGGCGTGGGCACCCACACCGTCCGCCGAGCTGTCCACTTCGCAAACATCTACTCGAGCGAGTCGCCGCAGGGCTGTCCCCTGTTCCTCCACCATGGCGCGGAACCCGTCCGGGAGACCGGTTAACTTCACCGTGACGCCCGTACCCTCCGCGACTCCGTACTCCTTCCGGAGACTCCGCACCTGGGTGATGAGCTCCTGGAGCTCCGCCAGGCACACCTCGGCCTCGGTATCGAGGCGCGATTCGTCCGCTTCGGGCCATGCCGCGATCATGAGCGCCTCGGGGCGTTCGGCCCCTTCGGGAAACGGGAGTCGATCCCAGAGCGCCGATGTCACGAACGGCGTGAGTGGGTGAAGAAGGCGACAGATACCGTCCAGGACCACGACGAGCGTCGCCCGCGCCGCGTGCAGGCTGTCATCACCCGACTCACCTTGCATACGAGGCTTGATGAGCTCCAGGTACCAGTCGGCGAAGTCGCCCCACACGAAGTGATAGAGGCGATCGGACACCTCGTGGAGCCGGAAGCGCTCCAGATCCTCGGTGACGTCGGTCACGGCCCGCTGTAGGCGAGACAAGATCCAACGATCCTCGAGCCGCAAGGCGTCCTCCACCGCTCCCGTGGAAGGCACCGGCTCGTCTCCCAGGCTCATGAGGGCGAAGCGCCCCGCGTTCCAGACCTTGTTGGCGAAGTTTCGTCCAGGAGAGAACGATGCCTCCAGGTCCTCGGGGTCCAGGTAGATATCGGTGCCGACGCCGGCCGAGGAGAGCAGCGTGAAGCGGAGCGCGTCCGCACCGAACAGCTCCACCACCTCGATGGGATCGATGCCGTTGCCCAGGGACTTCGACATCTTCCTGCCCTGCTTGTCTCGCACGGTCCCGTGCAGATACACCCGGGTGAAGGGTGCCTCTCCCATGAACTCGTATCCGGCCATGATCATGCGGGCTACCCAGAAGAAGAGGATCTCCGGGGCGGTCGTCATGTCGTGGGTGGGATAGAACGCCTTCAGGTCCTCGGTCTCCTCGGGCCAACCGAACACAGAGAAGGGCCATAGCCACGACGAGAACCAGGTATCCAGCACGTCCGGATCCTGGTTCAGGTCGGTGCCGCCACAGGAGTCGCATCGGTCTGGATCCTGCCGGGCCACGATGGTCGCCTCACAGTCGCCGCAGTACCAGACCGGGATGCGGTGGCCCCACCAGAGCTGTCTGGAGATGCACCAGTCCCGGATGTTCTCCATCCAGTTCTCGTACACCTTCTTCCAGTGCACGGGAGTGAAGGCGATGGTGCCATCTCGTGAGGCCTGGAGGGCGGGCTCGGTCAACGGTTTCATGCGAACGAACCACTGTTCGCTCAGGCGTGGCTCCACCACGGTGTGGCAGCGATAGCAGTGTGGGATCGAGTGGGTGTACGGATCGTCGCCCCCGCCCAGCCCCAGCTCCTCGAAGGCCTCGAGAACCCGATTCCGGGCCTCGAAGCGATCCAGACCCTGAAACGCCTCTGGGGCGTTTTCGTTCATCCTGGCATCGGGCGTCATGACGTCGAGGAGCGGTACTCCCGAGCGCTGGGCCATCTCGCAGTCGTTGGGGTCGTGGGCCGGCGTGACCTTCACCATGCCCGAGCCGAACTCGGGATCCACGAGTTCGTCGGCGATGATCGGGATGGTACGTCCAGTGAGCGGGAGCTCGACATCCGCCCCAACCAGCGCCGAATAGCGCGGATCCTCGGGACTGACGGCAACGGCGGTATCACCCAGCATGGTCTCCGGACGCGTCGTGGAGACCGTGAGGTACCAGCGCCCGTCCGGAAGCTGTCCGATGGCGTCCGCATCCGCCTCCCAGGCGGACTCGGCGGCGCCGGCGGCGCTTCCGGTGACGGGATAGCGGAGATGATAGAGCCTGCCCTCCACCTCTTCACCTTCTGCCTCTTCGTTGGAGAGGGCCGTCAGACAGCGGGGACACCAGTTGATGATGTACTCGCCCCGGTAGATCAGGTCCTTCTCGTAGAGGCGTACGAACACCTCCCGGACCGCCTGACTGAGGCCGTCGTCAAGAGTGAATCGTGTGCGCTCCCAGTCACAGCTCGAGCCGATGACCTTGAGCTGCTCGAGAATCGTTCCCCCGGTCCGGTTCACGTAGCTCCACACCTGCTCGGCGAAGGCTTCGCGGCCCAGATCGTGCCTGGACGTGCCTTCGGCGGCGAGCCGCCGCTCCACCACGTTCTGTGTGGCGATACCCGCGTGGTCCGTTCCGGGAACCCAGAGTGAGACCCGCCCCTGCATCCGCCTCCAGCGGATGAGGACGTCCTGGATGGTGTTGTTGAGCCCATGCCCCATGTGAAGGACCGCCGTCACATTGGGGGGTGGAATCACGATGACGAAGGGGGCCCGTCCCTCGGCCACGACGGCTTCGGGCTTGGCGTGGAAGTACCCGCGCCCGCTCCACTGCTCGTACAGCGGGCCCTCGATGGTCTTCGGATCTAGGCGCGGTGGCAATGCGTCGGCCACGGTCGCTCCTGTCAGGAAGTCTGGAACTAGCTTAGGGTTCGTCCCGGCCCAAGCCAAGACCGCGGGGGGCATCGGGGGCCGGACAATACGCCGGTGAGAGTCAGGGTGTTCCCGGAGTGCGCGAAGGGCGCGCTCGACCGCCGAGGATCAGCTCGCGCTGGAGCGACCGATGGCCTTGCGGCGACGGCCCAGGGTGCGTTGCAGCCAACCCTTCAAGGTCTTCTCCGGGCTCCAGATATCCTTGAAGACGTGACCCGGAAGCTGGACGAAATAGTCCACCACGTTGGGGCCGAACTGCGTGCCCGCCGACCTCGCGATCTCGTCGACGGCGTCCCGGTGGGAGCGCGCAGCTCTGTACACTCTCCCCGACGTCATGGCGTCGTAGGTGTCACAGACGCACAGGATCTGGGCGACCATGGGAATACGGTCGCCGGAGAGACCCTCCGGATATCCCCGGCCGTCCCATCGCTCGTGATGGTATCGACATCCCGGCGACAGGTGTTTGAGGCCGGGAATGCCTCCCAGGATCTCGGCACCGGCCGCCGCGTGGGCCTGAATGCTCAGACGCTCTTCGTCGTCGAGTGGGCCGTCTTTCGTAAGGACCCGGAGAGGCACGCTCACCTTGCCGAGATCGTGAAGGTATCCGGCCTCCCACGTCGTCTCACGCATCTGGGGGTTCAGGCCCATGCGCTCCGCCAGGGCCGTGGCCAGGCTCGCCACCCGTCGCGAATGCCCCGCCGTATAGGGGTCCTTGGCGTCGATGAGGGTCGCGACGATGTCCAGGAACTCGTGAGTCGACAGCGGCGAGATTTCCTCGGGAATCAGCTCGGACGCGGCATCGAGACAGGCCCGGTGGAATACGGAGTCGTGGAAATCCGGCAACCGGTTGCTACGCGCCAAGGCGAGGTACGCCTCGGCCACCTTGGGCCCGAACTCCTTCCGCGATCCCTCGTCGACCACAGCCATGATCTCCGGTGGAGACAGGGGGCCACGCTGAGGACGGCCGGCGCCGAGGGCCACAACCGTGTCGGCCAGGCGCAGGATCTGTGCTCCGACGGAAATCTCGTCACGCTTGAGGCCGTCGGGATATCCGGTACCGTCCCACCACTCGTGATGATGCCGCACCAGTGGCGCCAGCGAGCCGAGGTGCGCGATCTGCTTGATGGTGCGCTCGCTACGCTCCGGATGCTCCAATACCCGGGCTCGTGCGTCGGGGGGCAGAACTAGAACGGGATTCTCCCAGGCTTCCTCCACGAGGCCGATCATGCCCACATCCGAGAGGATAGCCGCGAACAGGATCTCCGACCGCTCGCAGCCCGGCACTCCCAGTCGATCGGCAAGGCGTGTGGCGAGCATTGCGACCTGGGGCCCATGGCCGACTAGGTAGCCCTTGGCCATCCCCATGACCTGGACGAGGGCCTCCAAAAGACCCACGTAGATGCCACGACCCGGATCTGAGCGCAGTTCGTGCACGACGGTCCGTCACTGGAGTGAAGCCCCAGGCCGAAGTCGCGAAAGGAAGAGCCAAGGGAACATTTCAATATTGCGGCTAATCCTGGGGAGGAAAAGAGTGATTTCCTGCGAGGGGGGCACCTAGCGGGGGGGTCTGACTCCAGAGCTGCGGGTCGTATCGGGCCTCTGCTCGGCATCTCGGCGTTGCCTATCCTTCCGCTCGCGGATGGCTCTGGTCCGCTCCTCCCAGCTGGCCCGGGCGGCCTGGGAGCTGAGGCTGTGGAGGATGTCCGCATCCTCCCACGCCCGCCTTGCGGCCCGCTCGCGCTGCCACGTCGTGCCTCCGAACCTGAACGGCAGGGGTAGCGTCAGGCTTCCGAGATGGAGCTTTCCAGGAGACACACCCCAACGGTTGCCTTGGTCATCCGTCGTCGTCCAGTCGGTCAAGGCCGTCTCGGCTGCGATGACGGCGGCCACCGAGTCGTTCCACGCTTCGAGGCGGCCGGCCAGCTCCAACTGAAGCCTCTCGGCCTCCGTGAGCTCGAAGATCTCCGGAAGAGCGGCACGCCAGAGCCGGGCATCGGAGCTCCACACTCTCAGCGCATCTGCGGCCCGTATCACGCCCCTGGTGTCCTCCTCCTCGTCCGGGCCCTCTCGGGCCGGACCGACGGCCGGCTCCGGTCCCTTCACCTCCGGCTCGGGCTCTGGCTCTTCTCGAAGAACTTCGGCAGGAGCCGCGGACGACGAGATCTCCACGACCTGAACCACGCGCATGCCGGAAAACGGCCTGGAGACGGATTCCACGCCCAGGCGGTTCTCCCTCGGACCCCACTCGTTGAGGCCGACGGAGTACAGGATGATGAGGATGAGGTGGAGGCTAGCCGACAGGCCGAACCCGAGCACCATCACACGGCGGTGAGAGGGGCGAGGGTTGTCGGTCAACCCATGTCCCGAATGGCGGTCGAAAGGCTTCGGCGCTGTCATGGGCTCTTGTACGCCCCCTTGAAATGGCGGTTCCTCCAGGAGCGCCTCGTCGCCATGGGCCCTCTCTCAGCCTCGGATGAGCTTCCCCAATCTCCCCGCCGCCTCCCTGATGCGCTCTTCGTCGACAGTGAGCGCCACCCTGAAGAATCCCTCACCCCCCGCGCCGAGCGCCGCGCCGGGGAGGATCACAACGCCCTCCTCCTCCAGTGCGCGCTCCGCGAAAGCCAGTGAAGATCGGTCTCCGGGCACGGGGATCCACAGATACATGGTGGCTTTGGGCACCGTCACCGCGAAGCCGGCCTCCCGCAGGCTCTCTACCGCGACGTCGCGCCGACGCTCGAAACGAGCCACGTTGCCTGGCACCCACTCGTCATAGGACTCGAGGGCCGCGGCTCCAGCAGCCTGCACGGCCTTGAACACACCGGTGTCGACGAACGTCTTCACCTTCGACAGGGTCTCGATCAGCTCGGCTCCGCCGGCCGCCCATCCCAGGCGCCACCCGGTCATGTTGTAGGTCTTCGAAAAGGAATGGAACTCCAGAGCCACTCCACCCGAATCCTCCAACTCCAAGACGCTCGGAGGGCGATACCCGTTAAAGGCGATCTCGCTGTAGGCGTGATCGTAGACCAACACGGCGTCGTTCTCGCGGCAGAACTCCACGGCGTCCGTGAGATACTCCTGTGGCGCCGAGGCGGTCGTCGGATTGTTAGGATAGTTCAGGTAGAGCATTCGAATTCGCGACCGCACTTCCTCTGGAAAGTCGTCCAGAGGAATCAGGAAGTCGTTCTCGGGACGGAGGGGCACGAGGTGCGGCTCTCCCCCGGCGAGGATCGCTCCTCCCCGGTACGACTGGTAGCCCGGATCGGGGATTACCGCCACGTCCCCCGGGTCGAGGAAGGCCAGCGGCAGGTTGGCGATCCCCTCCTTGGAGCCCAGAAGAGGCAGCACTTCCTGATAGGGATCGAGACGAACACCGAAGCGCTTCTCCATCCACGAGGCCACCGACTCGCGCAACGCGGGCAGACCCAACTGGAAGGGGTAGCGAGACATCTCACGCTGCTCGGCCGCCTCGGCGAGTCGTGCGACCGCCGCCGGAGGCGGGTCGAGATCGGCGTCCCCGGCTCCCAGATCGATGATGTCGACTCCGGCAGCCGCCAAACGCCGACGCTTTTCGGGGATGCCTGCCAGGGGATAGCCCGGGAGGCTGAGGAACGACCGGCTCCGCTTAGGCGCCACCTTCCTCCTCCCCCACCACGGGATTCCGAAGCGTACCCACCCCCTCAATCTCCACCTCGACCTCGTCGCCCGGCTCCAGCGCACCGATCCCCTCGGGCGTCCCGGTGGCAATGACGTCACCGGGCTCGAGCGTCATGATTCGGGAGATGTATGCGATCAACATCGGGACGGAGAACACCATCTCGGAAGCCGGAGCCCTCTGGCGCTCCACGTCGTTGACCCGAGTGACGAGCACCAGCTCCGGAAAGTCGGCGGGCTCGAGGGGAGAGTCGGAGCTGAGGGGAGAGACGGAGCCAAGGGGACAGAACGTGTCGAACCCCTTGGCCCTGGACCACTGGTCGTCTCTCCGCTGTAGGTCTCGTGCCGTCACATCGTTCAACGGCAAGATCCCGTCCACGACACTCCACGCCTCCGCCTCGGGCACGTATCGGGCGGGAACACCGATGCGGATTCCGATCTCACCCTCGTAGTCGACCCTCCCCACTCCGGACGGGACGACGATGGGCGCCCCGGGATCGATGACGCTGGAAGGCGGCTTGAGGAAAATGAGCGGCTCGTCGGGGACGACACTTCCCAACTCCGCGGCGTGGGCGTGGTAGTTGCGCCCTATGCAGACGATCTTGGATGGCCGTGACGGCGCGCCGGAAGCCCCTATGGCGTCAGCCCTCGGTCGGCTGAGTGTGGATCCAGGTCCCGATGATGGTCCCGACGCCTGCGATGGTGAGAAGCACCGTGATGACCGCCCACCAGAATCCGATATCCGAGTGACCGTCCGCCCAGCCGGCGGCCGAATCCTGGAATGTGAAACCCGCCATCACGAGGATTCCGACACCGGCGAGCATGCCGAGAACGCGAGTCATTGAGTATCCGCCTCTGAGTTGGGTCCAGCCGGGAGTACCCGGGCCACCCGCAGAATCTACCGCGGCCCGCACCACCCACAAGGTGTATCGCTGCAGGGTCATCCGTACCCCGCGCCTCCCTGGTGAAATACACGCAGGGCGTGGGCGACCTCGCTCCACGGCCCCTTCGCCAGCGGAGCCGGGGGAAGAGAGTCCCTGAGGTACAACCCGTAACGTTTTCGCAGGATACGGTCGTCCAGGATCACCACGCTGCCCCGGTCGTCGTGGGAGCGCACCAGGCGCCCGAACCCTTGCTTCAGCCGGAGCGCGGCCAGGGGTAAGGCGAAGTCCCAGAAGGCGTTGCCTCCCCGCTTCTCGATCGCCTCGATCCGGGCGGCCGTGACCGGCTCCGTGGGCACCCGGAAGGGGAGCCGCTGGATGACGAGGCCCCGCAACGGCCGCCCCGGTACGTCTACACCCTCCCAGAACGAGGCCGTCCCAAGGAGAATCCCCGACCCGGAGGCCACGAAGCGCTCGAGGAGCCGCGCCCGCCCATCCTCCCCCTGCACGAAAAGCGGCCATGGCAAGCCACCGTCCGCACGCAGCAGCTCGGCCACCCGCCGGAGGGCTCGGTGTGACGTGAAAAGGACGAACAGGCCTCCGTCGGAGATGCCCGCCATCTCGCCCACGATGCGAGCGGTAGCCTCCTGGAGTGCATCCCCGGGGAAATTCACATCGGGCAGATCCGTGGGCACTGCCAGGATTGTTTGATCTTTGAAGTCGAAGGGAGAAGAGATGATAGATTCTATGACCTCTTGTATCACATTAGATGCCTCCAGCTCCTCCGGACTCAGCCCGACCCGGCTACGGAGGAAGCTGAAGCAGTTCCTGGTGGCAAGCGTAGCTGAGGAGAGGACCACCGTATCGGTCTTTTCGAACAGGCCTTCCCGCAGCAGACCGCCCAACTCGATGGGAGCCGATGCCATGACCAGATTCCGCCTGCCCTTGCGCGGTCGGCCCCTCCATTCCAGCCACCGGACGAACCGATCCTCCCCTTCTTCGGGGTCCAGAACGGTTCGGACGGCGCGAACGGACCCGTCGAGTCGACGCTCCACGCTCTGAAGATCCAGGACACGTCCCTCGAGGCTTTCGAACAAGGTCTCATCGCGCTCGAGGCTCTCCTTGACCCACCGTACCTCCGCCTCGAGATCCCGGAACGCCACTATCAGCCCGTCCAGCCGCTCCCGGACGGCGGGCCGCGTCAACGGTTCCGGGAAGTCGGCGGTCCCGATTCGCTTTGCGCCCACTGCGTCCGCCGGCAGGAGCGGCTCCATGGCATCCAGGAACAGTGTGAGCTGGGCCCTGGCCTCGTCCACGGCCGGACGCACCCGCTCTTCGATCCGGCTCCTCAGCTCCGTGGCGGCCGTCCGGCCACTCCCGCCCGCTAGCGCCTCCTGAACCGCCGCCAGGACACCCCGCCCCCTCCGGTCCAGACGGGCCAGGAGCCGGAACATCCCGAGGCGGGTAGCCTCTAGCCCCAGATGCGATGTGGCGGCGTTTTCGATGTTGTGTGCCTCGTCGAGAATCAAGTGCCGATAGGCTGGCAGTACCGCCGACCCCGAGTAGTTTCGCGTGGCCATTCGGACGGACAGATCTGCAAAGAGCAGGTGGTGGTTCGCCACCAGAAGGCGGGCGGCGGCGGCCTTCCGCCGCGAACGCTGGTAGAAGCAGGCCTGAAAGTGCGGGCAGCGGGTCCTCAGGCAGATATCCGAATCACTCCTCACCTCGTCCCAGACGTCTTCGCTGGGCACGAACGTCAGGTCGGCAAGAGAGCCGTCGTCGGTGCCGTCGATCCAATCCAGGAAACCGTCGAGCTCATCCGCCCGATCGTCCTCGAACAGGAGAGGTGCCGTTTCGGCGGCCAGTCGCGCCCGGCGGATGGAGATGTAGTTGCCGCGCCCCTTCACCAGAGCCCAGTCCACGTCGTCGCCCACCAGGCTCCGGACCAGCGGCAGATCCTTGCTGTCGAGCTGCTCCTGCAGATTGATGGTGTTGGTGGAGATGACCGTCCGCTCACCGTTCTGCAGCACCCACGCCGCCGCCGGCACCAGGTACGCCAGTGACTTGCCGGTTCCCGTTCCGGCCTCGACGATGGCTATTCCGCCTTGGTTGAAACGCTCCGCCACCAGCCGGAGCATGGCGCGTTGCCCGGGCCGGTCCTCGTAACGCGGATGCCTCTCGACCAGGGGCCCCGCTGGGCCGATCAACCCCTCGAGCGCCTCCACGTCCAACGGCTCCACATGTCGCGGGGAGGGAGGCTCCACCACCACGTAAAGGCTATCGGCGGAGTTGTCGGTGATGGCAGACCCGAGTCCCTCCTCGTAGAGCTGCGCGGCGACGCCCAGATCGGCATCCGAGGGCTCCAACACACCCGAGGGGTGGTTGTGGATCATGACCCCTCCCTCCTCCGCTCCACGAGCCGTTACCAGGACCGCGGCCTTGTTTCCCCGGGCGACAGCCCGAGGCTCGATCAGCTCCCGAGCTTCACTGACCTGGGCAAGGAAGCACACTTCGCGACCGCCCGCCTTCTGGATCTCCCGCCGGATGGCCTCGGCGGCATCAGGTGACAGTCGTAGGTCGGAGGTCGAGCCGGGCGGCTCGGGAAGGCCGGGGCCGTTCGTCACCCCGTCGGTGGCGACTCCGGAGAGGTCCTGATCGGGATTCACAGGGGCGCACCCTCAGGTCTTGAGCTTTTTCTTCTTGGCCGCCGGAAAGAGAACGTTGTTCAGGATGAGCCGATACGCGGGTGAGTTAGGGTGGAGGTCCAGGTCGGTGGGCGGATCTCCGATCTGGTGCTCGGGATCCTCCGGGTCATGTCCCCCGAAGTAGGTCCAGGTGCCTTCTCCGTAGTTGCCGTGCAGGTACTTGGCGATGTTGCCCTCCTTGGCGAGGACGATGGTCCCGGGCTTCAGGCGATCGATGCGGAACGACGTGGTGAGGCCGTAGAAGTCCGGAATGACATCCTCGTGATTCTGCGTGAGCATAGCGGGAACGGGATCGAACTTGGCGGAGAAGTCGAAGAGGAAGAACGCCCCCAGCGCCAGGCGCCAAGGTGTGTTGACCTGATGCCCGTCGATGTCGCTGAAGGCGTTCACCGACGGTCGCACTTGAACTACCGCGTCGGTAAAGGCCATGGTTGCGGACCAGTCCATCTTCCGCGTGGCGTCGGGGTCGGCGGGTGAGCCGTCGGAGTACGCGGCCGCAATATCCAGGTGCTCCGCACCCAGGGCCAGCTCAAGAGTCTCGGTCGCAGAGCACATGGCAAAGAGGAATCCGCCATCCTCCACGTACTGTCGGATCTCCAGTGCGACACGCTTCTTGAGAGCCGGCACGGTGGCGAAGCCGGTTCGCCGCGCCGCCTCCTCGTTCCTTGCCACCTCCTCCTGGAGCCAGGACGATCCGGCGTAGGTAATGAAGAACTTGGAATACTGACCCGTGAAGTCCTCGTGGTGGAGGTGCAGCCACTCGTAGTCCTCGAGTTCCCCTGCGATGACGTTGTCGTCCCAGACCTTCTCGTAAGGGATCTCGGCGTACTCGAGAGCCATGGTCACGGCGTCGTCCCAGGGCGTGCTGTTGGGCGGGGTGTAGATGGCCACCTTAGGTGCCTTCTCCAGGACCACCGACTCCATGTTCGAGTCTGTGATCACGGCGCGGATGGCCGCCACGTCGGCGCCTCCCACCGGCTCGATCGAGACGCCACGCAGGGCCGCCTGTCGACGGATGCCGGACATGTCGGGGAGCAGGAAGGATCCGTCGCGGTAGTTGAGGAACCACTCGGATCGCCCGTACTGCTCGAGAGTCCAGTACGTGAGGCCGTAGGCCTTCAGGTGATTCATCTGAGTCCGGTCCATGGGCACGAGGAGGAACTGACCCGCAGCCGGAAGCCGGACGCCGACCAGAGCCAGGACCGAGAGCCATCGCAAAAGCCTCACGGACCCCCACCGTCCCTCAGCTTCTGCAGCTCCCGGCGGGCCATGGGCACGACCGCGTTCTCGGGCTGGCTCAGAATCAGCTCCTCGAGGAGCAGGATCGCATCTTCTACCCCCTCCGACGTGGCACCTCTGAAGCGGGCCAGCTCGAGCGTCGCCTCGGGTGCTTCGGCCGCATCCGCGTGATCCCGGACGATGCGAGCTCTGAGCTGGCCAGCCTGTGTCGTCAGCTCGGCGCTATCCGCAATCCTGGCACCGTGGGCCAGGACCGCCGCTCGATCGGCTTCCGGAAGACCGTCCACCACGGCCCTGACCTCGCTGACAGCGGCGGCGGCGTGACCCCGGTTTGCCAGGACGGCGCTGCGCATGACCACGGCCAGCGCCTCTCCCTGGAGTTCCTCGAGGAGTCCCAGCAACGAGATGACGTCAGTGGCATCGGTGGGCGGCAGTCCAGGAACCGCTTCCCGTAGGTTGCCACGGCCTGGCACCACCTCCCCGGAGGCGAGGTACAGATATCCCCTTTCCAGCAAGCTCTTGGGTCCGCCCACACCGGCCAGGAGGGATCTGGCCCCCATGCCGTCGCCTTCTTCCTCCAGTCGCACGGCCAACATCACCGCGAGCTCGTCGACCTCGCTAACCCCCGGGAACTCGAGACGAAGGCGGTCGAGACGCTCGCGGGTGTCCGTGTCACCCCGGGCGATCCCGAGGCGAAGGACCTCGGCCAGGGCGCGTCGCCGCTCGACGCTTCCCGCTGGAAGGCCTCGCGCAATGGACCGCTGCGCCTCGAGAGCGGTGGCCGTGTCACCTGCGGCCAAAGCCGAGTTGGCGATCCGGTGATCCAGCGCTCGCGCCTCGGTCGCGTCGGCCGAGTCATCCTGCAAGGCCTTATAGGCCCACAGGGCCAGCTCAGCCTCCCCGCCATCTTCGGCTTGACGGGCCAGGGCGGTGAGGAAGCCGCGGCGAGCCTGTCCTTGGAGATCTTCGACCACCTGCGTAGCCAACTCGCGCGCTTCGTCCTCCAGGCCCGCCTCCACGGCGATGCGAGCCCCGGCCCGTAAACGAGCCACCGTTGTGGGCGGGCGGGCCAGCTGCTCCACCAGGGGTCGAACGAGCTCCGCCCGATCCCCCTCCATTTCGGTGACTCTGCGCATGACCGCCCATACTTGTGTCCCGTCGTCGCCGATGACTCGAGCCCACTCGAGAACGGCGTCTTCCATGCTCCCAAGGTCCCGAAGGAGGTCGCCGAACTCCATGGCGAAAAGGGACGGCTGGCCGAGAGCGTCCCGGCCGTCTTTCAGCACGGCGAGAGCTCGTTCGGGCCCGAAAACACGCTGGAAGATCCGGCTGATCTCCCGATACGGCTCCGGAGACAACCCGGACCGCTCTACCCATTCCTCGGCCGCGCCCACCAGCTCATCCGTGGCGTCCAGTGCCGTGAAAACCCTGAGCATGAGAATCCTGGGGGCAGCCGCATCCGGCTCCGAGTCCTCGTATCGCCGGGCCACGGGAAGAATTTCTTCGATGCGACCCTGGGAGCGGAGCACGCGCTCGAGCGCGAACAGCCCCCCGGTGGAGGTGGGCCTCTGCTCCATGAGGTCCTTCAGGATTCGCTCCGCCTCGCCGAGGTCCCCCTGGGACTCCTGGCTCGCGGCGGAGCGAAGCAGACGACCCTCCAGCAGCGGATCTTCGGTCTGCGCGCGGAGGATGGCAGGAGCGAGGGCGGTCAGCGATAGAAGAACCGCTACCGATCGCAGCGCCCCGCTCCCCGGGGGTCTCACCGGCTCCCGCCCGGAGACCGGCGCTCCGCCCTGTTCAGCCGCTCGAAGTAGTCCAGCACCATCTGCCTCTGCGCGGGAGAGAGCCGGCGCAGCGCCTCGGCCGGAGGAAGCTGGAAGCGGAGTGCGCCCAGATCCTCGGCCGAGAGGGCATTCACCTCGTCCCGCTCGAACTCACCGGGTGCCGCCGACTCCCGCTCGTCGGAGAACTCGTCCTTCTCCAGACTGCGCCCGGCGTCCAAGAGCCGGTGGAACAGCTGCTCCTGGCGCTGAAGTGTCTCGGCGTCCAACCGGTTACCGGCCAGGCGGTCGGCCAGCTCCATGGCCTCCAGGGCCATGGCCTCCAGGTCGCCGAGAGACTGGTCTTGGGCGCCCGGCTTCTGCGAGATCTCTTCCAGCTCCTCGGCCACGTCCTGCTGTCGCTCCGCCGTCTTCTGGAGCTGCTGGGCCATGGCCTGCTCACCGAGCCGCATGGGCGTCAGCTGTCCGGTCTGGCTGTTGATGGAGCCCTGTTGTTGGGCCAGCTGCTCCATCTGCTCCATCATCTGCTGAGCCGACTGTGACTGTCCCATCTGACCGGCCTGCTGAGCCGCGGCCATGGCGGCGAGCGCCACCTGATTGAGCGCCCCCACGGCCTGCTCGGCCGCGTTGAGGGGCGACGGCGTGCTCCCCTGCTGATCTTCCAGTGCAGCCAGAGTCTGCTCGATGGCCTTCATGGCCTGGCCGATTTGGCTGGCGACATCGCGATCGTCCTCGCCCTGACTCATGTAGTCCCGCATCGACAGGTTGTCGGCCATGTTACGGACGCCCTGCAGGAGTGCGGACTGATCACCCCGCATGTTGGCCAGCTCCTCCCGCCCTGCACCCCCCATCTGGTTACGCAGACCCGCCTGCTCGCGGGCCATTGTCAGAGCATCCGTGGCGGTCTCCTGCAGTGCCTCCTGAAAGGCCTGCATCATCTGCTCGGCCATCTCCTGCTGGGCCTGCTGGAGCTGCTGCGACATCTGACTCATGGACTCGGCCGCTTCCTGAGCGGACTGGGCCGCCTGCTGGGTCTGTCCCATCCGGGACTGCTGCTGGGCCTCGGACATGGACTGTTGGGCCTGTTCACCGCCCTGCGCGGCCTGCTCCACCGCATCACGAGCCGTCTCCTCGCCCGCTTCGTCGAGCCGCTGCTGGAGCCTGTCCAGGCGCTCCTGGAGCTCTTCAGCCCGCTCCTCGAGAGCCTCCTGCTGATCCGCCCGCAGCTCCGGATCGTCACCCTCGGCCATGGCGTCGGCGAGGGCTTCTTCTTGCTGAGCCAGCTCCTCGGCCTCGGCCGCCGTGGCCCGGAAGTCCTGCTCGATGGCCGCGCGCTTGAGGGCCTTCAGAGCTTCTTCCAGTCGGTCGCGGAGGGCTTCCTGATCGGCCGAGAGCTCGCGCAGCGCCTCGTCAGCCTCTCTGGCGTTCATCTCCTCGACCCGCTCGGCCAGCTTCTCGAGCCGCTCCTGCAGGGTCTCGGGCGCCAGTTCGTCCATGAGGCGCTGCAGCTCCTGAAGCTTCCGCTGGAGCTCCGGATCTCCCAAACCCGCAGCCTCCAAATCGCTGTCCAGCTGAGCCAGCTCCATCTCGAGGGAGTCGATGGCGTTGAGCAGCGCCGCCTGATCCTCCAGGGCCCCTCGCATGTCTTCCTGCTCCTGGAACTCCATGCGCTCCTGGGGCTCCTGGCGGTTGTTCAGCTGCCGCTCCAGGTCCTGCGTCTCCTGCGCATGCTCGTCCGCGCGGTCGGCCAGCTCCTCCACGCCCCGCGCCGCGTCGTCCAAGCGCTCCTGGGCCTCACGCCGAAGGTCAGCTGGCGTGGGCGGCCGGAGCACGTACTCGGGGGTCTCGGAGACATTGGGAGACGGCGCGTTGTCGACGGCACGGACGAAGTAGCGCACGGTGTCCCCGGGAAGGAGCTCCCAGCGGCTCAGGTCCATGACCGGACGCAGAAGTGCTCCGCGTGTGCCACCTACTTGCATCGGGCTCACCACCGGCTCCAGCCGGTCGCCGAATGCCGTGACCCTGTACACCACCAACTCCAAGCCGTCGAGGCCGTAGTCGTCCGCCGCCTCGAGCACCAGGGGCTGTCGAAGAGACACGGGTAGCAAGGTGTCCTTGCCCGGGACCAGAACGGCCACGTGGGGCGCCGAGTCCGGGACCAGCGTCAGCTCCAGCGGGGCAGGTGCCACCTCGGCCGGGTCTCCCTCGGTGTCGGTAAAGCGCCAGGGGTACACCCCGCTGGCCCGCGGAATCCAGTTGCCCTCGAAGTCCCGACCCGAGACCGCCAGCCGGAGCTCTTCTTCGCCCTGGGGGCCGTCAAGTCCGGCCGAGCTGAGCGGCCGACTCGCCCGACCCTGGATGGCGAAGCGACTCCCCACCGGGATGTCGAGGGGAGGTATGTCGGCCCCGTACTCCTCCGGGGAGCGGCCCGTGTGAGGGGGAAACGTTAGGGAAACGATCACCTCACTCACGAGGAGTGGGTCGACGGGCTGCAGCTCGTAGCTGGGAGAGCGTGCTCCGTCGGGAGCCTCGACCCAGTACTCCGTCCGGGCGGTAACCGTCCGAAGGACCAGCCCCGCCCGGTCGGCAACCACGTCGAGACGCTCCTCCAAGGCCACATCACCCGCCGCCTGCCAGTGCACCGTGACCGTCGTGCGCCCTGGGGCAGTCACGGTGAGTGGCACGTCAGCACCGCGGAGTACCTCGGCGGTTCCCGGCGTCACCTCCAGCGGAGGAAGTGTGGGGCCGGCCAGGAGGCTGAACGGCCGCGCCAGCCCCGACCAGGCGGCGAAGGACCGGCTGGGGGACACTACGGTAAGCAGTGCCACGGTCGGCACCAGCAGCGCCAGCCCCATCGTGGCCCGGCGAGTCCAGCGAGCGGCTTCGGCAGCCAACCGCCCGGCCAAACGGGGCCTCGGACCCTTCAGGTCGGTCAGCGCCGCTTCGGCGGCCTGGAAGGCGAGAGCGGAGGACACGCCCGGTGGAAGGGCCCTGGCCAGCTCTAGCGAGCCCTGCAGCACACCGCGAGCGAGGCCGGCGCTCTCCTCCATGCTCGCCGTCAGATTGGGCTCTCGCAGCCAGAGCGTCCCTATCCTCCGGTACGCCGTCCACGCGAGGACTCCGAGTCCCACCAGGGCGAGATCGATGATCAGGGGCATGGCCGTCCCCTGGCGCCAACCGTCGGGAGCTGCCACTAGCCACGCCAGGATCAGGATCCCCGTCACGCCCGCTCCGAGCCAGAGGCCAAAGGCCAGGCGAGCTCGGTTCATGAGGTGCTCTCGCACATCCCCAACGATGCGAACGACGTGAACGGGAGCCGGACTCACGGCACCAACTGGCTCAGGACGTACAGGTAGAGATTGACCCCCATGCGGATCGAGGCCTCACGGATCTCAGGAGCGTCTTCGTGAACGTCCGGATCCTCCCAGCCATCCCCCAGGTCGGACTCGTAGCTGTAGAAGACGATCAGCCTTCCCCCGTGGAAGATCCCGAAGGCCTGCGGCGGCTTCCCGTCATGCTCGTGGATCTTCGGCAGGCCCTCGGGAAACTCGTACATGACCTTGAAGACCGGGTGACCCGCTGGAAGCTCGGACAGCTCGTACTCTGGGAAGATCTCGGCCATCTCTCTCCGGAACGACTCGTCCATGCCGTAGTTGTCGTCGGCGTGGAGGAATCCGCCAGACAAGAGATACTCGCGAAGAGCCACCCGCTCTTCATGAGAAAAACGCGCGTTGCCGTGCCCTGTCATGTAGAGATACGGGTAGTCCTTGAGCGACGGGTCCAGCGGCCGAACCGTATCGGGTCGGCCCGACATAGGAAGGCCCGTGCGCTCGCAGATGGCGAAAAGAAGGTTGGGCAGCGAAGACGGGTTGGCGTACCAGTCCCCGCCACCCTCGTACTGCAGCCGTGCTATGGACAGGACGGAGTCAGGCGACACGCTCGGGCCCGCCGAGGCCAGCATGCCTACCAGCAGAGCGATACTGACCACGAGTCTCCTAGAGCTCCTCTTCGATGACGGGATCGTCAGCACCTGGCAGTGAATGCACGATCTCGTATGCCATGTTCTTCGCGATCCCCAGGCGGGACGACACTTCGCGCGCCGCCTTGCTGGGCGTCAGGCCCTCGGCCAGAAGCGCCTGCGCCAAGGCTCGCGCGGCCGCCGCGTCGACCCCCTGTTCGGTCTCTTCTTCAACCCTCGGCGACACGACCACGGTGATCTCTCCCCGCGGCGGTCGCTCGGCGTAATAGCTGGCCGCATCACCCATTGTTCCCCGGAAGAACTCCTCATGAATCTTGGTCATCTCCCGGGCCACGACAACCTGCCTCTCCTCCTCGGCCAGCTCCCTGAGATCGGACAGAAGCGCGCCGAGTCGGCCTGGCGCCTCGAACACGACCGAGGTCTCGCTCGCCCCGACGATCCGCTCCAGGAGGTCGCTCCTAGGCCCCTTCTTCCGTGGAACGAAGCCATGGAATGTGAACGGCACCGTGGGGAATCCCGCACCGACCAAGGCGGTGAGGATTGCCGAGGGGCCCGGAATCGGAGTCACGTTGTGCCCGGCCTCCACCACCGTAAGCACCAGGCGCTCTCCAGGGTCTGAAAGCAGAGGAGTCCCGGCATCGGAAACCAGGGCGAGGCACTGGCCGGCGCTCAGGCGGTCCAGGACGCCCGCTATGCGTGAGGCTTCGTTGTGCTCATGAAGGGACGTGAGCGGCGCGTGAAGATCGAAATGATCCATCAGGACCCTGGTGCGCCTGGTGTCTTCGGCCAGCACACCGTCCACGGAGCCCAGGACCTCGAGGGCACGCGTGGAGGTGTCCGAGAGATTACCGATGGGGGTGGCGACGATATAGAGGGTGCTCATGGGAAGCAGTATAGCAGCGGAGCGACGGCCCGGGGGCTCTCACCCCCGGGCCGGTCGACCCATTCTGAAACCGAGTCCGGAGCGCCTAGTGTTCCGTTGCCAAAGTTCACGAGCCACCAAGAGGGTCGGGGCGCCTTGGGATCAAGGCGGGACGACGCGGCGTAGCGCAAGCGGGCACCGCGCGAAGCGTGGTCGCAAGGAGTCCCAACGCCGAGCCCACGGATCCACCGTGCCCTCGATTGGCCGAGACACTTTGGCAACGGGACACTACATGTGTTCCCGAACTTTGGCCTCCAAGGTGGGGCGTGGCACCGCGCCCACCACCGTGTCCACGTGCTGTCCATCCTTGAAGAACAGGATGCTCGGAATGGAGCGTACGGCGAACCGGATCGTTACCTTCGGGTTCGCGTCCACATCCAGCTTCCCGACAGTCAGCCCCTCCTCGCCGTACTCCTCGGCCAGCTCCTCGACTATGGGGGCCACCATACGGCACGGACCGCACCACGCGGCCCAAAAATCCACCATGGTGAGACCAGTTCCCTCTTCGATGGTCTCGGCGAAATTCTGGTCCGTGATCTCGACGATCTTCCCGTTATCACTCATCAGGTTGTCTCCTTGTACCTTCAATGGACCGGCCCTACGATCCGGTCCAGGCTCACCTATCCAATCTGGTCCAATTATGCACGTCTATCCGCTCGATCACGTCGCCATTGCGGTCCGATCCATTCAAGAATCGGCGGCGACCTTCGCACCCGTCACCGGGTGCGCTTGTTCCACCATCGAAGAGCTGCCCGCCCAGGGCGTCAACGTCGCGTTCCTGGGGGCCGTCGAACTCATCGAGCCCCGATCCGCGGACAGCGGCGTGGCCCGTTTCATCGAGCGCCGCGGACCCGGGCTTCACCACATCGCTTACCGGGTTCCCGACATCCGAGCAGCCCTCGAGGAACTAAAGACACGAGGGTTCCAGCCCGTCGACGAGGAGCCGCGTTCCGGCGCTCGGGGGCACCAGGTCGCGTTTCTTCATCCCAAGACCACAGGCGGCGTGCTGATCGAGCTGGTCCAGGAACCGGAGCACTAGGTCCCTGTGACCTTCTCCAGCTCGATGATCTCGATGAGCCAGCGATCGCCCGACGCCAGGACCACGGTGAAGCCCACGTCTCGCACGGTTCGTCCTCCAGCGAACGACATGTCGACGCCGATCCGTATGGTCTCGCGCTCCGTCCCCGCCACTGAGCGCTCGGAGGCGATCCGGTAGTCCTCGTGCCGGAGGATGCCGGCGATGGCGTCCATGCGGAGTTCCACGTCAGCCCACTTGACGCACGACCGACCACCGAACGCAGAGCCGATCTTCTTCCAGAAGCATCCGAAGGAGCTCCCCGTATCCTCCACCGGCCCGTCGCGGGTCCCGAAGAGACGAGCCATCGCGAACAGATCTCGCGTATTGGCAGCTTGGAGGAAGCGCTCTACAGAGAGGGCCGGCGCCACGGCTGCGATGGGGCTTCTGGTCACCGTGCGGCTCGCACAACCCCACACGACAGTGAGCAGAGTAGGGCTATCGTGCTACGCTTCACCGATGGGACTCCGATTCTATTGAGACCGGTGTCGGGCCGGGCGGTACCGGCCACCAGGGGGCCATTAGACCACTTAGTTTACCGGGCACGTCAAGGCCGTCAAGCGGTCTGAAGTGAGCCCTCGGAGCCCCTCATCGCCCGCCCGTCACCCGCTTCACAAGCGTTCCGGCTTCCAGAGCTTCGTCCAGTGTGCGCCGGTTGAGGTCCGCCAGCTTCTCGGCCTCGATGGTGGATGGATGTGCCTCGGTAAACTCCCGAAAGGTCATCCGCGACGGCAATCGAACGATCTCGAGGCGGGCAGGCTCGATCCCCAAGACCTCTGGGTCCCTCTCCGCACGGAAGCTCCTCACGCTCCCGATCACCCCGCTCTCATGATCGAGCCAGCGAGACGAGAAGGCGTAGCCAAGGATCCGGAAGAGGGTGCCGCCGTGGCCGACGAAGAGCACCGTTCCGCGGAGCCTCCCCTGATCCGTTCGTGCCTCGAACGAAGCCTCACGCGCCTCGAGTCCATGGACGGTGGTCCGACGGGGAGCGCTCCCACTGATGCCGTTCTGGCCCAGGAAGGCGCGCACAGCCGCGTCGAGGCCGCCCAGCTCCGACGCACTCGTGAGAATAACGATGGCGCTCTCGTCCCCCGCCACGGCCGCCACCTCGGACCTCCGGTTCGCGGTCTTCCAGCCCGGCGGAAAGTCCATGGCGAAGGCCAGGTCCGGATGCCGGAACAGGCCGCCCTCGAAGAAGCCCTCCCGGGGGTTCACGCCGTACACCAGCCCGTCCAGGCGAAGCAGATACTCGTCCCTCCCCGAGGTGTACCCCGAGTAGTTCTGTCCCGAGGTTGCCACCAGCTCGCGGATCTTGGCCTCGCGATTCTCGGGATTCGGATGCGTCGACTGCCATTCAGGGAGCCTGCCCCCTCCCCCGGCCGCCAGCGCCAACGTCTGGAACACGCTCAGGAGGGCATTGGGGTCGTACCCAGCCCGCGACATGTAACGGACCCCGAGCTCGTCCGACTGAGACTCGTCACCCCGGCTGTACCGGAGGTTGAGGAGCTGGAACCCCGCCGAGAGCACTCCTGCGGCCGAAGCGAAATCCGAGGACACGACCGCCCCCACTCCCAGTCCGATCTGCTGGAGCTGTTGACGGCTGAGCTGACTCGCCGAGTGCCGAGCCGTGACGTGGCCGATCTCGTGGCCGAGGACGCCGGCCAGCTCGGCCTCAGAGTTCAGGCTGGCCAGGATGCCACGGGTGAGGAAGATGAACCCCCCAGGAAGCGCGAAGGCGTTCACGACGGGATCGTCCACCACCTTGAACGACCACGGCAGCTGCGGGCGCTCCGACCGGGCGGCGAGGTCTTCACCGATGCCCCGGACAAACGTCTGGAGCTCGTCGGACGGATACAGCCCGTACGCCTCGGTGACCTGCCCGTCGGCGTCCCGACCCATCTCGATCTCTTGATCTTCACTCAACAGTATGAGCTGGCGCTCACCCGTGGCAGGGTTGACCGCGCAGGCCGCGGCCGACGACAACTGGCCGGCGAGCAGCATCAGCCGGGCTTGCCCGAGGATTCTGTTCATGGAGCCTCTTCCACGCCCCGTGACCACGGATGTCGGGGATCGGACGCCGACCACGACGTGCATTCCTGCTGGATCGTCGATCAGTGGAAACATACTAGTGTGGTGTCCCAGCAGTTCGCGAATGGCCGAGACACCTCTGGGACACCACACTAACACCCCGTTACCAAAGTGTCTCGGCCAGTCGAGGCACGGTGCATCCATGCCAATGGAACTCTATATTGTGGCCTTGGTGGAGATTGTGGCCTCGGTGGAGCCCTGAGGCTCGCCGCCTCCGCCCTATGATCACCCCGAGAACCCACTTCGACATGTCTGAAGCGTCGAGCCCTGCGCCTTCCCCTCCGCGCCCCCTCGTCACCCTGATCGCCCTGCTCCTCGGTGTGGCGTCGGGAGCATGTGGCGCCAATACGCCGAACGAAGTGGTGGACACGATCGACCGCGAGACCTTCATCGAGGTCTACGTCGATCTGCGATCCGTGGCGCTCCGGAAGACCTCCCGCAAGGTCAATGCAGTCGAACGCGACAGCTTGCTGGCCATGCACGAGGTGACCGAGGAGAACCTTCGGCTCTTCCTCGAGGTCTACCACACAGAAGTGGAGTTCATGCGCGATCTCTGGAACGATGTGGAGGCACGCATATCTCTGATGCTCCAAATGGCAGGCGAGGGATCGGAGAGAGATGGCTGAGTTTCAGCGTAGCTTCAGCGGCGCCCCCTGGGAGGAGCGCGTCGGATATTGCCGATCTTTGAGGGCCGGGGACCACGTCTTCGTCACCGGTACGGCGCCGGTGGCGGAAGGCGGAGGGGTCCACGCCGTTGGAGACGGATACGGGCAGGCTCTCCGGTGCTTCGAGATCATACGGGAAGCCCTGGCGGCTCACGGAGCGGACATGAGCGACGTAGTTCGCACTCGCATGTTCGTCACCGACATCGAACGATGGGAGGAGTACGGACGGGCTCATCAGCAGACCTTCGGCGCCCATCCTACCACAACAACCATGGTGGAGGTGAGCAGGCTCATCGACCGAGCCATGCTCATCGAGATCGAGGCTGACGCGGTGGTCGAAGGGGGCATCTCTCCGAGCTGACCGCCCCGACCTATTCCCACTCGATGGTGCTGGGGGGCTTCGACGAGACGTCGTAGCACACCCGATTCACCCCCACCACCTCGTTGCTGATGCGCGAGGAGATCCGGCCGAGAACGTCGTGGGGGAACGGATACCAATCCGCGGTCATTCCGTCGCGTGAGGTGACGGCGCGGAGAGCCACCACGTTCTCGTAGGTGCGGTTGTCACCCATCACGCCGACGGCTCGCACGGGGAGGAGCACGGCGAAGGCCTGCCAGATCTCGTCGTAGAGCCCCGCGGCCTGAATCTCGTCCAGATATATGGCGTCCGCCTCCCGCAGCACGGCCAGTCGCTCCTCCGTCACCTGGCCTAGGACTCGGATGGCAAGTCCCGGACCGGGGAACGGATGTCGGCGGATGAATTCCTCAGGAAGGCTGAGCTCCCGGCCCACCTGGCGAACCTCGTCCTTGAAGAGCTCCCTGAGAGGCTCGATGAGCTCGAACGGAAGATCCTCCGGCAGCCCCCCAACGTTGTGGTGGGTCTTGATCGTCTGGGACGGTCCTCCGGTGGAAAAAGACTCGATGACATCGGGGTACAGAGTGCCCTGAACCAGGTGGCGGGCTCCCGTCCCCTCGGCACGGGCCAGTCGCCCGAAGACGTCGATGAACACGTGCCCGATCCGCTTCCGCTTCTCCTCGGGCTCCTCTACCCCGTCCAGGACGCTCAGGAACTCCTCGGCGGCATCCACGACGACCAGTCGGATGCCCATGTGCTTCCGGAAGGTGCGCTCCACGTTCTCGCGCTCGTGCTTCCTGAGGAGTCCCGTGTCCACGAAGATGCACGTCAGTCGATCGCCCACGGCACGGTGCACCAACGCGGCCGCTACGGACGAGTCCACGCCCCCCGAAAGCCCGCAGATGACGGTGCCGTCTCCCACAGCTCTCTGGATCTCCGCAACCGACTCCTCGATGAAGGCCCCGGCCGTCCACGTGGGACGGCACCGGCAGATTCCCAGGAGGAAGTTCGAGATGATCTCTTCGCCGCGGACCGTATGGGCGACCTCCGGATGGAACTGGACGCCATAGATGGGTCGATCTTCGCTCTTGAACGCCGCCACAGAGAGCGTCTCCGTGGACGCCAACGTCCGATAGCCGTCCGGTGGCTCGTCGACATGGTCCGCGTGAGAGCACCACACCTGGGTGGGCTCGTCGTCAGCGAAGCCTTCGAAGAGCCCTCCCGGCTCGTGCACGGTGAGCTCGGCCCGGCCATACTCGCGCTTCCCCAGGATCACGTCCGCCCCTTCGAGCTGCGCGATGAGCTGCATCCCGTAACAGATTCCAAGGACGGGAATCCCTAGCTGAAACAGCTCCGGGTCGGCGGTAGGTATCCCCTTGTCGTATACCGAGGATGGCCCGCCAGACAGGATGATTCCCTTCGGCGCCCACTCCCGGATCCAGTCGAGGGACTGCGTCGGTGGGTGGATCTCCGAGTAGACCCGCTCCTCTCGGATTCGGCGGGCGATGAGCTGGGTGTACTGGGAGCCGAAGTCGAGAATCAGGATGCGATCATGCTCGATCATACGGCCTCAATAGAGGTAGAGAGGCGTGCCGAACTCCGCAGCGAGCTCCGAGACCGTGCGTTCGCCCGCGTGGAGCTCGCCGTCGAGCCGGGGGAAGGAGAGGCTCACGCCCCGCCGGCCGGATCGGTCATCAGTACGCCTTTGCCCACACGACCTCCATGGCGGAGTCCTTTTCTCCCCCGATGCACCTTGCCGAAGCTTTGGCTGATCGGAACTCCTCTTCGGGAATGCAGCGCAGTGTGGCCTTGGTCTCGTCCTTGATGCGTTCTTCCACGGCGGGGTCTCCACTCCAACCCGTGTATGCGTAACCGCCGGTGGTGTTCATGATCTCAGCCAGCTCGGCCAGGTCGTTCACACCCCGGTAGGAGTTCTCCTCTCGCCGGGTCTTCGCCGCCTCGAAGAGCTGCGTCTGGAACGTGTCGAGCCGATCTCCCAGGGTGGCGAGCGCTTCCGACTCCGGCACGAACTCCTTGCGCGGCTCCTCCTCGGACCGCACGCGCCTGGCCAGAACAACCTGCCCGGACTCCATGTCCTTGGGCCCGATCTCTATCCTGAGCGGGACGCCCTTCCGCTCCCACTCGTAGTACTTGTTGCCGGGGCTCAAGTAGTCGCGAGAATCGACCTTGGCACGTATGCCCTTTTCCGCCAGCGCATCCCGGATAGCGTCGGCCTTCTCGATCACGGGCCCGTGATCGTCTCCCTTGAGGATCGGAACGATGACGACCTGGACGGGAGCCAGCTTCGGAGGCAGGACGAGTCCCTGGTCGTCGCCGTGCGTCATCACCAGCCCCCCCACCAGCCGCGTGGACGCCCCCCAGGAGGTGTTCCACCCATACTCCTCCATCCCCTCCTCCGTCTGGAAGGTGAGCTCGAACTGCTTGGAGAAGTTCTGACCCAGGAAGTGCGAGGTGCCGGCCTGAAGGGCCCGGTTGTCCTGCATCATGGCCTCGCACGAATAGCTTCGCACCGCCCCGGCGAACTTCTCGGCATCGGACTTGAGCCCGGTGACGGGAGGTATGGCCATCCAGTCTTCCATGAACGTCCGATACACGCCCAGCATGCGCCGCGTGTGCTCCTCCGCCTCTTCCGCCGTGGCGTGCACGGTGTGGCCCTCCTGCCAGAGGAACTCTGAGGTCCTCAGGAACAGCCGGGTCCGGAGCTCCCAGCGCATGACGTTCGCCCACTGATTCAACAGCAACGGGAGGTCGCGATAGCTCTGGATCCACTTCGCAAACATCGACATGATGACTGTCTCGGAGGTGGGCCGAACCACGAGTGGCTCCTCCAGTTCCTTGCCGCCGGCGTGGGTGACGATGGCGAGCTCGGGCTTGAAGCCCTCGACGTGCTCCTTCTCCTTCTCGATGAAGCTCATGGGAATCAGGAGCGGGAAATACGCGTTCTCGTGGCCGGTGGCCTTGAACATGTCGTCGAGAGCCCGCTGCATGTTCTCCCATATGGCATATCCCCACGGCCGAATGACCATGCAGCCTCGGACCGGTGAGTAGTCGGCCAGCTCGGACCGGAGCACCAGCTCGTTGTACCAGGCCGCGAAGTCCTCGTCGCGGGGGGTCAGCTTCTTGTTGTCAGCCATCATCCCTCTTGGTGGTGGATTCCCGGACAGGGTCCTGCGTGCCTTTCGTCACCTCGACTCGGTGCTCCTTTCGGAGCACTATGAAACCCGGCACTCCGAAGAACAGGAGCGACGCCACGATCCAGGAGATCCTGAACGAGGCGCCCGTGGCGCTCTGGACGAGCCACGCCGTGAGTGCGCCGGCCGCCAGCGCCAGTGCCATGGCCACGGCGAGGATCACGTACTCGAGGGCGTTGAGCCACCGAATGGCCGTCTCCATCATGCGCCGCGTCTCGGGGTGGGAGTCGTCACGCGACATCATTCGAGCTCCTCCACGGGTACCTCCCGTTCCTCCCCGGAAGCCATATTCCGGATCACGGCCCGGCCCCGAGCAACCTCGTCGGGACCGAGGACGATGACGTCCCGAGCTCCCGCGTTCCCGGCGGCCGTGAACTGCTTTCGCACCGACTGCTCCTTCAGCCCATAAAGCACGCTCAAGCCGCGGTCGCGATTGGCGTGGGCTATGGACAGCGCAAGCTTCCGGTGCTCTTCCCCGATGACGACGATATAGTAGTCCACCTGGGGGCGAGTCTCGGGCATGAGCCCTCGCTCGCGGATCAGGTCCCCGAGGACTACGTCTCCCATGCCGAACCCGACGGCGGGAAGGGGGTCACCTCCAACGAGCTCCAGGAGCCGGTCATACCGACCGCCTCCACAGATGGCCCGAAGCTCCCCCTTTCGGTCGAAGAGCTCGAAGACGATTCCGGTGTAATAGGCCAGCCCTCGGACGATCCTGAGATCGAACTGCACGTACGGACCCAGGCTCATGGCCTCGAGCTGGTCGAAATAGGCCTCGAGACGCTCCAGCTCTGGGGCTACACCCTCCTGATCGCCCAAGCGGGACGCGACCCCCTCCAGGGTCCCTTCCTCGAACAGCTCAAGCGCCACACGCGCATTGTCCTCGTTGAGCCCCCCCTCGGTCCGGAGTCTCTCGAGGGAGCGGTCGGGACTCGCGCGCTCGAGCTTGTCGATGACGGCGAAAGCCGTGACGAGACGCTCCTCTTCTACTCCGAAAGCCGAGAGCACGGCGGACAGCAGGCGTCGATCGGAAACCCGTGCCAGGATATCGTCGGGGCCGAGTCCGAGCTCGCGGAGTCCGTCCAGCCCCACGGCCAGCACCTCAACATCCGCAGCGACGCCCTCCTCGCCCACAACGTCCACGTTCCACTGGAAATGCTCCCTGAGGCGGCCCCTCTGCTGACGCTCGTAGCGGAAGAGCTGCGGTACGGAGAACCAGCGGATGGGCTTGGCCAGGGACCGGCTGTGCTCGGCCAGGATGCGGGCAAGGGACGGCGTCATTTCGGGACGTAACGAGACCTCCCGCTCACCTTTGTCCTGGAAGTGGTACAGCTGGCCGACGATCTCCTCGCCACTCTTCTCCACGTAGAGTCCGAGAGGCTCCAGGGGGGGACCGTCGTATTCCGAGAAACCGTAGCGGCGGGAGACCCGGCGCCAGGCGTCCAAGATATGCTCACGGAAGGCGAATTCTTCCGGGATAAAGTCACGGAATCCGGGAAGGCGCGCGAAGATCGGCTTCGACATGCGGGCGAATCTAAACCAGACGTCTCAAATGTACAGTAGCCGCGGGCTCTTCTGCCGTCTCAGGATCCCCGGCCCGGGGGTTGCTAGAACGGCGACAGATCGAGGGCCCCGAGGGCGTCACCGACGGTGTGGTTCGAGCCCGTCACAATGATGGTCCCCGACCCGGCAAGCTCCTTGGCCCGTTCGAGGGCCTCGCCGAAGTCGGTACGGATCTCGGTCTCGGAACGGCCCACGGCCAGTGACGCGGCATAGGGATCCCAGCGCCGCTCCAGTGGGGCGGAAAGCGCCTGGGTGAAGACCGCATGGTCGGTCCTCGCGAAGAGTGGCGGCAGGATGGAGCGCCAGTCCTTGTCCCCGAGCACGGCGGTCAGCAGGACCACCGGCCGTGGCAGCGCGAGTCGCTCCAGCACGGACGCCAGAGCGTAGGCGCCGGCCGGGTTATGAGCCACATCGAAGAGCCATGTCTGACCGTCGAGGTGCACGACCTGAGAGCGCCCGGGCCAACAGACGCTCTCGATCCCATCCAGAACGGTCCGCGCATCGGGGCGAAGCGACTCCGGAAGGTGCCCGAGGATCGCTGCGGACAGCGCACCGTTGATGGCCTGGTGCTCCCCCACCAGCGGGGTGCGGACTCGGAGCGATCCCCACACGTGCGTGGAGACCGTAAAGGACGTGTGGTCCTCGGTGATCTCGAGATCCATCCCTTCCGGGTCGAGGCGCAGGGGCGAGAAGGGAGCCTCCATCCGGTCGCAGACGTCCTCGAAGACCGACAGTATTCGCTCATCGCTTTCACCGGTGAGCAGTGGAACGCCAGCCTTGATGATACCGGCCTTCTCCCGGGCGATCTCGGACAGCGTCTCACCCAGGTACTCCGAATGGTCCTTGGCCACATTGGTGATTGCGGTGATCAGCGGCGTGACGACGTTCGTGGCGTCCAGCCGCCCCCCCAGGCCCACCTCGATGACGGCTACGTCCACGCTTCGACGTTGGAACAGGTGGAGCGCCAAGGCCGTGGCGACCTCGAAGAAGGTCAGCTCGTGGCGGACGATGTCGTCTCTCAGGTCCCGTACGAGCTCTCGCAGCTCGCCTTCCTCCACCGGATGGCCGGCCACCTGGAACCGCTCACGGAAGGAGCACAGGTGCGGAGAGGTGTAGAGTCCAGTAGTGCTCCCCCCTCGCTCGAGAGCGGCAGACACGGTCGACGCCACGGACCCCTTCCCGTTCGTTCCTCCCAAATGAACGCTCGGATACGAGCGGTGGGGGTCCCCCGTGTCCCGGAGGAAGGCCTCCATCCGGGAGAGGCCCCAGTGGACGCCGTGCGTGAGCCTGGGTAGCAGCTCGTCCAAGAAGGGGTCACCCGCAGCGGAGTCGAGTCGGGCGGGAGACAGAACGGATGAGTGACCCGGAGACAGGTCGGGTCCTTCCATCAGTCGATCATGTGGCGGAGGAGGGTGGCCACCGTGACCTTTAGCTCTCGCCGGTCCACGACCCGGTCGATCATTCCGTGCTGGAGCAAGAACTCGGAACGCTGAAATCCCTCCGGAAGCTCCTGGCGGATGGTCTCTTCGATGACCCGGGGGCCGGCGAACCCGATGAGGGCCCCCGGCTCGGCGAGGTTCACGTCCCCGAGCATGGCGTGGGACGCCGTCACGCCACCAGTGGTAGGATCCGTGAGCACTGCGATATAGGGGAGCCCGGCTTCGTGGAGACGAGCGAGCACGGCAGACGTCTTGGCCATCTGCATCAGGGAGTAGATACCCTCCTGCATCCGAGCACCGCCTGAGGCGCTGACGACCACGAGAGGCTCCCTACGTTCAAGAGCGGCCTGGCCAGCACGCGCGATCTTCTCCCCCACCACGGACCCCATGGAGCCGCCGACAAAGCGGAAATCCATGACCGCCAGAGTCACGCCCATACCCTCGACCCTCCCGGTCCCCGACAGGACGGCCTCCTTCCTGCCGACCTTGGACTCTGCGGCCTCCAGGCGGGCCTTATACGGCTTGAGGTCCTGGAATCCGAGGGGATCGGCGCTGCCGATGTCGCGGTCGATCTCCTCGAAGGATCCTTCGTCAAGGAGGATCTCGACGTACCTCTCCACCGTTATGCGGAAGTGGTGGCCACAGGCGGGGCACACCTGGAGGTTTTGGGCAAGCTTTTCGCCGTAGAGAATTTCCCCGCACCCCTGGCACTTGTCGAACACGTCGGACGGTACGTCGCGCCTGTCTTCCGCCTTGAGGGGCTGTTTGTCTTTTCGAAACCAGGCCATCGGCTGGGCTCATCCCTCGTATGCGACCCTAGCCGCCATCGCGACGGCGATCCAGGACATGAGGAGGAAGGTTCCGCCGTAGCTAACGAAGGGCAGGGGTATTCCCGTGACCGGTACCATGCCGACGGTCATGCCGACATTCACGAAAATGTGGACCAGCCAGGCTCCGAAGATACCGAAGATCACCAGGCCTGCAAATGGATCCGTGGCCTCTTCGGCCATTTTCACGAGGCGGTACAGGATGAAGGCGAACAGGGCCAGGGCCAGCCCGGTTCCGAGAAAGCCCAACTCCTCACCGACGACCGAGAAGATAAAGTCCGTGTGCTGCTCGGGGAGGAAGTCCAGCCTCTTCTGGGTCCCCTCGGTGAACCCCTTCCCGCTCAGCCCGCCGCTGCCGATGGCGACCATGGACTGGATGAGATGATATCCCGCCCCACGCGGATCGACGCTGGGGTCCAGAAAGACCAGAATGCGGTTCTGCTGGTACTCGGCCAGGGAGTTCCAGAAGGGGGTCGCGATGGTTCCCGCCGCGAGATTCGCCAGGACGATGGCCAGAGAATCCACCAGAAACAGACGGTAGCGAAAGAGGTAGAGAGAGCCCACGACGATCACGAAGAACACGGCCCAGATCCGGTTGTCGAAGCTCAAGATCAACGCGACCCCGGGACTCGCCAGGAACGCCAGGAGCCCAATGGGGGCACCCGCCCAATAGAGAGCGGCGAAGAGGATCCCCACGAAGGCGAGAGCCGTCCCGAGATCGGGCTGGAGAATCACCAATCCCAGGGGGATGCCGATGATGGCTGACGGAGTGACCAGGGCCCGGAGGGTCGTGGGATCTTCGGAGCGAGTCCCCAGATAGCGGGCCAGGGCGAGGATGGTCGCCAACTTGGCGAGCTCCGCCGGCTGGAACCGGAGGAACCCGAGGTCCAGGAAGCTCTTCACCCCCCCAGCTGTCCCGGATCCGGTACCCACCACAAGCGTCGTCCCCAGGAGCAGGACGCTGAGGCCGTATGCGGGTAGGGCGACCCACTCGAACCAGCGGGGGCGCAGCTGGCGGACCACGGTAAAGGCCACGAGGGCGAGCACGAACCAGCGGGCCTGGCGAATCCACGCTCCCTCCATGACGGGGCGCGGAATGTTGAGGACGCCTGCAGAATAGATCATGGCGATCCCGAACGCCGTCATGAGCATGACGGCCAGGACCAGCGCGGGGTCTCCGGCCCAACGGGCGAAGGCTCTACGGAACACCGAGGAGCCTAGTGTGGTGTCCCAGAAGTTCGCGAGCCACCGAGAGTGCCGAGGCGCCGGATCCGGGGTACCCGCGCCGTTAGGCGTGGGTCAGGCGCGACGACGAGAAATGGCAACGCGGGCACCGCGGCCGAAGGCCGTGGTCCGAGGGGGAGGAACGCCGCAGGGCCGGATGCATCGGTGCTCGAATGTCCGAGACACTTCTGGGACACCACACTAACCGCCCCTTTCGTGCCCTTCGCCCTCACCAACGAGCCCACGGTGCCGGTCTGCCCGCCTCCACGTGCTCTGCGAGGGTCTGGATGGTGTCCACCGGAATACCGTGCTTCCGTCGGAGGTAGAAGTCGGCGGTCTTGGCGGCGATGGGCGCCGCTATCGCGGAGCCGCTCCCACCGAACTCGACCAGAGCCACGACCACGATCTCCGGCTCACCGCCCCAGGGGCCCGCCATGCCCGCGAACCACGCGTGGGCACGTTCGGGGTCCTGCGCGTTCTGTCCGCTTCCCGTCTTGCCGATGATCTCCCAATGCTCGAGGGAGGCACGGTAGTGCGCCGTACCGCCAGGAGCAGTGACCTGCCGAATCCCCTCCCGGAGCTGCTCGATGCTCTCGCGAGAGAGGTTCAGCCGCCAGCCCTCCCGCGGATCCGGGCTCTTCAGCAGGTGTGGGGCCGAAGCCGATCCGTCGCGGGCGAGCGCCAGGTAGAATTGGGCCATCTTGAGAGGCGTCTGGGAGTTCGGTCCCTGGCCGATGGCCAAACTCAGGACCTCACCCTCGAGCGGACGATAGCCGAAACGGCGCTCCCAAAAAGCCCTCTCGCTAGGAAAGATGCCCCGGCTCTCCTGTGGAAGGTCGATGCCGCACTGTTCTGCGAACCCGATCCGAGTACCCGCCTCCAGCATGCGATCCAGTCCGATCTTCATGCCGAGCTGATAGAAGTACACGTTGCATGACTGGGCGATGGCCCCGGCGAGGTCGAGAAAGCCGTGGCCCGAGCGAAGCCAGCACGAGCGATACTCGCCGCCGTACACCAATCCGCCGGTGCACGGAATCGGCATTTCCTCATGCGGACCCACGACTCCGAGCTCGAGGGCGATGCCGGCCGCGGCCAGCTTCCAGGTCGACGCCGGAGGATAGAGACCCATCACGGTCCGATTGAGCAGAGGCTTTTGTGGATCGGTGTCGAGGGCCTCCCAGTCCTCGGTGCTGATGCCTCCCACGAAGGCGTTGGGGTCGAACGTCGGAGCTGAATACAGGGCCAACACGCCGCCGTCCGCCGGGTCCAACGCGACCACGGCGCCAGACAGGGAATCCGGGAAGATCCGGTGGACCCACTCCATCAGCTCCAGATCGAGCGTGAGCTCAAGATCTTCGCCGGGCTGTCCCGGGTCCTCCTCGATGCCGGCCAATGGGCCCACGATGCGCCCAGTGGCGTCGACCTCTAGGTAACGCATCCCCTGCCGACCTTGGAGCCTATCCTCGTATTGGCGCTCGACTCCGACCTTCCCGACGAGCATCCCCTGCTCGTATTCGGCGAAGCGGGCGGTCTCGAGCTCTTCGGCCGTGACCTCGCTGACGTACCCGAGGGCATGCCCCACCGCCGCCCCCCCGGTATAGCGGCGCTTGGGTCGCATCTCGATGTAGACCCCAGGGAAGTCTTCCCGGCGCTCCTCCAAAATGGCGATGGCTGCGAAGTCGGCGTCGATGTCCACGAGGAGGGGCTCATAGCGACGCACCCGCTCCATGAGGCTCTCGATCCTCTCGTCGGAGAGCCCAAGATGGGGTCGCAGTCGCTCCAGGGCTTCCCGGGTGGACTCCCGCGAGTCCCTGAGAACGTAGACCGCGTACCCCGGAACGTTGTCGGCGATGACACGCGCGTATCGATCGAAGACCGTCCCCCGGGGGGCAGGGACCGCCGAAGGACGCAAGCGGTTGGACTCCGAGCGGAGCTTGTAGTCGCTGGAGCGGAGTACCTGGACCCGAAGGAACTGCAGGGCCAGAGCTCCGATGACGATGGCAGCGATTCCCAGCGCCCCGTGGGCCCGCCGTCTCCTGCGGTGTGGGTGCTGCGCTCTCACCGTACGGTCTCCCACCCGATGCCGCTGATCGCTATCGCACCCAGTCCGATCAAAGCGGCGTATGCCGCGGCCAGCGGCGAGTTGATCAACATCGTATCGAGGAAAGGTTCTCTCACCGCCTCGCCTACCGCAACCCAATGAAGGAGATCCCTGCACCACTTCCCGAAGACGAGATACGACACCATGAAGATGAGGGAGTCACCCACGAACAGATCCCTCGTCTTGGCTCCCGCCACCCCGACCAGAGTCAGAGCGAAGGTGTTGGCTCCGAAGGCCAGCACCGAGAAGGCGTCGTCCATGAGCCCGAATAGAAACCCCAGGCCGGCTCCGGACCCCGCCCCCACTTCGCGGGCGGCGATCAGGAGAGCCACGATGAGCAGGTCGGGAGCGCTCCAGCCCAGGCCGAGACTCAGATGAAGGGCGAAGTGCAGGAGGACGAGGAGCCCGACGACACCCCACACCCTGAGAGGACCCTTCACGAACCCGGCTCTCCCTTCGACCAGACGTCGGTCAGGTCTTTGGACGCTTCGTCGGGCACCAGAACGAGCACGTGCGTAGCCTCTCCGGGGGACACGAACGGGCGCAACCAATAGGAACGCCGCCAGCCGGCCCGCGACTCGGCCTCTTCGATGACCGTGCCGATGGGGATGCCCCGGGGGTAGACCCCACCGAGGGCACTCGTGACCAGAACAGTCCCGGGCGCCAGCTCCTGATGGAACGGAATCCCGTCCAGCAGCAGCCGATCGGCCTCCCGGAACAACCCCCGGGTAGCCTGCACCAGACCATACACGGCGCCATCCAGCGTCATGGCGCTGGTGCGGAACTCCGGATGGGTCCAATCCATCCCGACCGCGTTGTTCTCGCGGGACTCCCGCACCACGCCGAGGAGCCCTCGCCCCATGATCACGGGCGTGTTGGTCACCACACCGCGACGGCCTCCGGCGTCCAGGAGGAACATGCTCTCGGAGCCCGGCGTCCCCGGCCGGATCACGCTGGCCGCCACATACATCGACGAGAGCCGCCGGGACAGATCGAGAAGGCGCCGAAGACGATCGTTCTCTTCCGCCAACGTGGTTTGATCTGAGAGGACCGACGCCAACGAGTCCAACTGCAGCTGCAGGGCTTCGGTCTCCGCGGCGTGCACACGCCTGCGGGCGAGGCCCTCCTGGGTCATCACGAACGGTCGGAGGATGCTACCCCGAATGAGCGAAGCCAACTGCTGTTGGGCTCCGTCCGGGAAGTACAGCACCAGGAGGGAGACGACGAAGAACCCGAGGGCGATCAGCCCGCTTCGGCTCGGTTCCGTCCCGCTGGTCTCGTTGGTGTACGTTGGCATGGCGCTGCCGAGCCCCTGAAGAGGGTGGGGTGGTCAGTGTAGGCTCTCGAAGACTCCTACACTATGTCGCCAACACCGTGCGGTATTTCTGTAGGTCATCCAGGATCCGGCCAGCTCCCCGCACCACGCACGTGAGAGGCTCCTCGTCCACGTGGATGGGCAGGTTCGTCTCATGCTGCAAAAGCCGGTCCAAGCCCCGGATCAGGGCGCCGCCCCCCGTCATCACGATTCCACGGTCCACGATGTCGCTGGCGAGCTCGGGGGGCGTGATCTCCAGAGCACGCCGAACGGCCTCCACCACCGCCTGGATAGGCTCCTGGATGCACTCACGGATCTCCTGCGAGTGCACGTGGACGGTCTTGGGGATGCCACTCACGAGGTCCCTCCCCTTCACGTCCATCTCCCGTTCCTCTCCGGATTCGAAGGCCGATCCGATCTGGATCTTGATGGCTTCTGCCGTCGGCTCTCCGATCAGAAGGTTGTAGTTCTTGCGGAGGAACGTCACGATGGCCGCGTCGAGCTCGTCCCCGCCGACCCGGATCGACGTGTTCGAAACGATGCCCGCCAGCGCGATGATCGCGATCTCGGTGGTGCCACCCCCGATGTCGATGACCATGTTGCCCGTGGGAGTCTCCACCGGCAGGCCCACGCCGATAGCCGCAGCCATGGGCTCGGCGACCATGTAGACGGCCTTCGCACCCGCAGAGATCGCGCTGGAGCGCACTGCCCGCCGCTCTAGCTCCGTGATTCCCGACGGTACACCCACGACGACCCTGGGCTTGATCCGGAAGACCCGCTTGGCGGTCACCTGCTTCAGGAAGTGATGGAGCATCAACTCCGTCACGTCGACGTCGGCGATGACTCCGTCCTTGAGGGGCCGAACGGCTTCGATCCCTTCGGGCGTACGGCCCAGCATGCGTTTGGCCTCGAGCCCGACGCCCATGATCCGGCCGGACGCCTTGTTCACCGCCACAACCGAGGGCTCGTTGAGGACGATTCCCTCGCCCTTCACGTATAGGAGAGTATTCGCCGTCCCGAGATCCACCGCGATGTCGTTCACGGGGATCAACCGGTAGGTTTCAAGCAATTTGGTGAAGGTCTGGGCTATCGGAGATTCTCTCTGGTCTCAGAATCTTGAGGACACCACACTATCATCACCTCAAGATGCCTGCAAGAAATGTGGCGTCAAGTCATTGTCAAACTGTGAGTTGCAGCGTCCGGGCCGTCGGCTGTCATCGTCCCGTGCTTCCGAAGCCGTCCGAATCCCTTCCGGTGGCGCCGAGTTCATCGCACTCCACAACTTCGGGCGTAGCGAAGCGCTGGAAGACGAACTGGGCGATCCGCTCCCCGCGCTCGATACGGACGGACTCGTTTCCGTTGTTCTGCATGATGATGCGCAGCTCGCCCCTGTAGTCCGGGTCGATGGTTCCCGGGCTGTTGGGGAGGGTGATCCCGTGCCGGAGCGCCAGGCCCGACCGCGGCCGGACCTGACACTCTAATCCCTCGGGCAGTTCCATGGTGAGGCCCGTGGCGACCAGCCGGATCTCCCGCGGCTCGAGCACGAAGTCATCCTCGGCCGAGCGGACATCGTACCCGGCGGCCAGCTCCGTTGCGCGGGCCGGCAACGGAAGATCCGGATTGCTCGGGAGGCGCACGAAACGTACGAGGTCGCTCACCGGCGTCAGATCTGTGGGGCCGGGTGGAGGAGGTGCTCAACGTTCACACACTCCAGCCCGAAGGTCTCGGCGACCCCGGCGTAGGTGACGTTCCCGTCCGCGATGTTCACGCCCAACGCGAGTGCTGGGTCGTCCAGGCAGGCCACCTGCCAGCCCTTGGTCGCGAGCGTGATGGCATAGGGCAGCGTGGCGTTGGTCAGGGCGAGCGTGCTCGTTCTCGGCACGCTGCCCGGCATGTTGGCGACACCGTAGTGGATGACGTCGTGGACCGTGTAGATCGGGTCGTCATGTGTGGTGGGACGAATCGTCTCCACGCAGCCGCCCTGGTCCACGGCCACGTCAACGATCACCGATCCCGGCTTCATGGCCTTGAGATCGTCCTCGAGGATGAGGCTGGGCGCCTTGGCCCCGTGGAGTAGCACCGCACCCACCACCAGGTCGGCGTCCCCGATCTGCTTCCGGATGGCATAGCGGGTGGAGTAGAGCAGATTGACGTTGGCCGGCATGATGCTTTCGAGGTGACGGAGGCGAGCGAGGGATACGTCCAGGATCGCCACCCGGGCACCCAGGCCCGCAGCCATCAGCGCGGCGTGGGTGCCGACGATGCCACCCCCGAGGATGACGACCTTGCCGGGCAGCACTCCGGGCACTCCACCCAGGAGGACGCCCGCGCCACCTGAGTGGCGCTCGAGGTACTTGGCGCCTTCCTGTACGGCCATGCGACCCGCAACCTCGCTCATGGGGGTCAGAAGGGGCAGCTCACCGTTCGGCAGCTCCACCGTCTCGTAGGCGATCGCGACGGCCTCGGAGGCGATGAGCGCCCGCGTCAGCTCCTCGGAAGACGCAAAATGGAAGTAGGTGAAGAGAACCTGATCAGGCCGGATGTTCCCCCACTCCTGCTCGATGGGCTCCTTGACCTTCATGATCATCTCGGCCCTGGCCCATACCTCGTCCGAGGTGGGCGCCAGCTCGGCCCCGGCAGCCGCATAGAAGTCGTCTGTGAAGCCGCTCCCCTGGCCTGCGCCGGCCTCCAGCAAGACTTGGTGGCCCGCGTGCGTCAACGCTTCGGCACCCGCCGGCGTCAGGGCCACACGGTACTCCTCGCGCTTTATCTCCTTCGGTACTCCGATCAGCATGACATACGGGGTTGGTGTAGATGTTTTCGGGTTTTGTCGGCCACAAAAGCTACTGAATCAGCCCAGCGGAGGCGACCCTCGAACGGCGGCATGAGACCGTGCGGATTCGCTGGATTAGGCCTCACGGACCCAGGCTCAGAACGTATTGGTCTTCCGGGTCGAAGAACCGGGCGCAGGTCTCGTTCGCCTCGTCCAGAGTGACGGCATCGACTCGGGCCAACGACTCCTCCAGTTCCTGGTAGGGCTCCCCCCGCAGGGCGAAGCCCGCCAGGCGCAGAAGCCGAGCTCCGGTGGACTCCATGGAGAGGATCATATGCCCCTTTCCTTGATTCTTGGCCCGGGCCAGTTCCAGCGCCGTGAGGCCCTCTCCATGAAGCAGACGATACTCCGCCAGAATGGCGTCGAGGGCCTGTTCCAGGGCCTCCGGCCGGGTGCCGACATATACGCCGGCGCTGCCGGCCCGGCTATAGAACGACTGGTACGCGAAGACCGAGTAGGCCAAGGCCATCTCCTCTCGAATTCGCTGGAAGAGCCGGGAGCTCATGCCCCCTCCGAACGCGCCCGAGATGAGGATCAGCGCCTCGCGCACCGGATCCGTGTGGGGCGGTGTTCGGTTGCCGATGACCAGATGAGCCTGGGTGGTATCGCGAAGCACCGTGTCGCGTCCCGTTGCGTTTCCGCTCGGCGGGTCGATCTCCGGACAGGGGTCTCCCGCGGGAGCCGGGCCGAAGAGCCGGGCTACGTGATCGGCAACGATCTCGTGCTCGACGTTTCCCGCGCAGGCCACCACGATGTTGCCCCCTCGATATTCGTCGGCGTGGAGCCTACGCACATCCTCGATTTCGAGGGCATTTACGGTCTCGCTGGTGCCGAGGATCGCCTGGCCATAGGGGTGCCCGTGCCAGAAGCGTACGCCGTACAGATCGAAGATCAGGTCGTCGGGCGTGTCCTCCACGCTGGCGATCTCCTCCAACACCACCCGGCGTTCCAGCTCCAGGTCCATCGGGTCGAGGCGCGGGTGCAGCACGAGATCCGCAAGCACGTCGAGTGCCTCCGGCAGATGCTCGTCCAGGACCCGGGCTTGATAGCTGGTGTGCTCCCGGTTCGTGTAGGCGTCCAGCGCGCCCCCCAGCGACTCCAATGAAAGAGCGATCTCGTGCGCGCTGCGTCGCTCGGTGCCCTTGAACACGAGGTGCTCCAGGAGGTGGCTGATCCCCAGAACGCTCGACGACTCATGGGCCGAGCCCTGCTTCAGCCACACGCCGGCGGCGACGGAGCATACTCCGGGAATGCGCTCCGTTACGAGGCGAACTCCGTTGTCGAGGCGGGTCTCACGCATGGGTGTGGGACACTAGATGCCTGTTGAAGAAGCGGGGCGAGCCGCGTTAGGAGCGCTGACAAGCGCTAGCGCGCTTGTTACCGGCCAGATCCTAGGCGGTGCCCCGAAGACATAGCAATCGCTACGTCGAGGGGCGCCAGCAACGGGGACACCGCGCGAAGCGTGGTCGGCCCCGTGCCGCCCTAACCGGGCACCGACAGGGCGCCAGCCCTGTTAGTCGGGCGAAGGGGGGTTGCGGGCCCATAGCGCGTCTCTCTTCCTCGGACCACGGCCTTCGGCCGCGGTGCCCGCCCCGCTACGCCTCGTCATCGTTCGTTCTTCGCCTTCGGCTCAGGTGTCGCTGAACACCACTGCACGACGCCGAACACCAGGGCCGCGACGTTCTCCGATCACCGCAAGACCGGGGTACCCGCGCCGAAGGCGTGGGTCGCGCGGCCGCACCCCACTTCTTCAACAGGCCTCTAGAGGTCCAGGGGGGCATGGGCCCACGGCCCACACCCCCCTGGGAGTCCTATCGAGCGACGGTCGGTCAGCTCAGTGCCTCCTCGACCTCCCGGTCCTCGCTGGACTCGGCGTCCTTGGACGCCTCGAGGGCGTCCTCGGCCATGGCGGCCTTCCGGGACAGACGGAGGCGACCCTTCTCATCGATAGAGAGGAGCTTCACACGCGTGATTTCTCCCACCTTCAGAACGTCCTCGGTCTTCTCCACCCTCCGGTCTTCGAGCTCGGAGATGTGGCACAGACCTTCCACGCCGGGGAGGATCTCGATGAAGGCACCGAACGAAGTCGTGTTCTTCACCGGGCCCTCGTAGATCCTGCCGACGTCGGGCTCCTGGACGATTGCCTCGATCATCTCGCGAGCTCTCGCCCCGGCCTCCCCGGATACGGCCGCGATCTTGACCAGACCCGTGTCGTCGATGTCGATCTTCGCCCCGGACTCCTCCTGGATGGCCCGGATGGTTTTCCCCTTCGGTCCGATGATGTCGCCAATCTTCGAGGGGTTGATCTGGATCGACACGATGCGTGGCGCGTACTGAGAGAGGTCGCTCCGCGGCTCGGCCAACGCCTGATCCATGATGTCGAGGATATGTATGCGGCCAACGTGCGCCCGTTCGAGGGCGGTCTTGAGGATCTCCTGGGTGAGCCCGTCGATCTTGATGTCCATCTGGATGGACGTGACCCCGTCACGCGTGCCCGCGACCTTGAAGTCCATGTCCCCCAGGGCGTCTTCGAGCCCCAGGATGTCCGTCAGGATGGCGACGTCGTCGCCTTCCCTGATCAGGCCCATGGCAACACCCGCACACGCGGCCTTGATGGGCGCGCCCGCGTCCATGAGCGCCAGCGAGGCGCCGCAGACGGAAGCCATCGAAGACGACCCATTCGACTCGAGGATGTCGGAGACGACCCGAATCGTGTACGGGAAGTCGTCGTAGGCCGGAAGCAGCGGACGGATGGCCCGTTCGGCCAGGGCCCCGTGACCCTGCTCACGCCTCGACGTTCCTCGGAAGGGCCTCGCCTCGCCCACGGAGAAGGGCGGGAAGTTGTAGTGCAGCATGAACGACTTGGTGACCTCTTCGGCCGTATCGATGGAGTCGATGCGCTGCTCGTCCCGGGACGTGCCGAGCGTCGTCACGACGAGGGCCTGCGTCTGACCCCGGGTGAAGAGCGCAGAGCCGTGGGTTCGGGGTAGGACTCCCACCTCGGACGTGATGGAGCGGACCTCTTCGAGGCCTCGCCCGTCGGCGCGCTCGCCCTGCTCCAGAATTCGCCTTCGCATCGACTTCTTCTCGATGCCGCGGAGCACCTCCTTGATGGACTTCTCGTGCTCGGAGTACGCCTCGTCCTCTTCAACCAGGCGCCCGATCACATCCTCGGCCACGGCCGCCATGGCCTGATTGCGCTCGCCCTTGTCTGAGAGCGTCAGCGCCTCTTCGATGCGGCTCTCCGCCATCTCGGTCACCCGGTCGGCCAGGACCTGCTCCGGCTCGACGGAGGACCACTCCATGTCGGGGACCCTGTGGCCCTCCAGGAGCTCCTTCTGGATATCGATGAGCTCCCTGATGCCCTGGTGGGCGATCTCGAGTCCCTCGAGGATCTCGGCCTCCGGAACCTCGACCGCACCTCCTTCGACCATGAGGAGGGCGTCCTCTCTCCCGGCTACCACGATGTCCACGTCCGAGTACTCGAGCTGCTGGAACGTGGGGTTCAGCACCCACGTGTCCCGAATGCGCCCGATGCGCACGGAAGCGACCAACGTGTTGAACGGAATCTTGGACATGTTCAAGGCCACCGAGGCTCCGAGCATGGCCAGCACATCCGCCGAGTTTTCCTGGTCGGCACTCAGGATGAAGCACGCGACCTGGGTCTCGTGCATGAATCCCGAAGGGAACAGGGGCCTGAGCGGACGGTCGGTGAGGCGCGCCGCGAGGACCTCGTTTTCCCCTGGGCGTCCCTCCCGCTTGAAGAAGCCGCCAGGGATCTTCCCGGCTGCGTAACTCTTTTCCCTGTACTCGATGGTCAGGGGGAAGAACGGTAGGTGGGTGGATTTGTCTTGGACCGTGGCGGCGCAAAGCATCACGGTGTCGCCAAACTGTACGAGGCAGGAGCCCTGCGCGAGCTTGGCCATCCGCCCGAACTCGAGGCTCAGAGTGCGCCCCGCGAACTGGCGTTCGATTCTCTGGATCATCTCTCTCTTTTCTCTGCTTTCAGTCGAACGGGACCACCCCGTCCCACTTCGTTTCGCCCGTCGGGGCCTTCCCGATCGGGTCGAGCGAACAGGCTCCTAAGAGAGATCGACCGCCGCAATGCAGGGCACGGAGTGCCCCGACCGATTGCAGCCATTCGGTTGGGCCGATTCTCCAGGGGTCCTGCTGTACTAAGGCGAAACGGCGACCGACCTGTGCGGCCGCCGCCATTTCGTGTCCGCCATCCCCACTTCTTCAACCGCCTCTAGTGACGGAGTCCGAGGTCCGCGATGAGCTCGCGGTAGCGCTCCACGTCCGTGCGCTTCACGTACTCCAACAGCCGGCGGCGGCGTCCAACCATCTTCAGGAGGCCTCGGCGGCTATGATGGTCCTTCTTGTGGTTGTCGAAGTGTGACCTGAGATCATTGATGCGAGCTGTCAGGATCGCCGCCTGGACCGGCCCGCTCCCGACGTCTCCCTCGTGGAGCTGGTGCTTCTGAATGATCTCTGCTCTGTTGATCGTCACGTATGCGTGTGCCTCCGCAGGGGTCTGCGCTTCAGGGGAAGCTTGTTCGTGTATTACGAATAGCCCTTTAAGCTAACGGAAGCGTGGTAGAGCAACAACGGCCCGGCCCGCCGTGGATGTCCGGCCCGCAGTGGATCCACGGTGGTGTTACGTTTCCGCAAGGACCTCCCGGGCCTCCTCCACATCTTCGCGCATCTGATCTACCAGGGCCCGTTGCGAATCGAAGGGACGGATCTCGCGGAGATAGCGCACGAAATCAACGCGGACCTCCTCGCCGTAGATGTCCTCATCGAAGTCAAACAGGTGTATCTCGATGGTGGGTGGTGACCCACGGAACGTAGGTCGTGGACCCAGATGGAGGGCTCCTCCGTACGTCCCCGAGCGGAGTATTCCCATGACGGCATAGATGCCCGGGGGCGGAACGAGCTTCTGCCCTACCCCACCACCTCTCACTTCCAGGTTGGCCGTGGGAAAGCCCAGGGTTCGCCCCCGCTGATCCCCCCGGACCACCAAACCTCGGAGCGAGTATGGACGACCCAGGGCCTCGCGGGCCGAGCTCATATCGCCCTCCAGGAGGGCCCTTCGGATGCGCGTGGACGAGATGGGACGTTCCTGTGCGCCCACCGGACCTACGACATCGACCTCGAAGCTCAGCTCCGAGCCGAGACTGCGCAGAGTCTCGGCGTCGCCGGTTCGCCCCCGCCCGAAGTGGTGGTCGTATCCCACCACCAACTCCTTGACGCCGAGGCGGCCCACGAGGATCTCCTCCACGAAGCGCCGGGGCGAGTACCGGGCCAGCACCGACGTGAACGAAAGGAAGACGGCGTAGTCAAGCCCCGACTCCGCCAGGATCTCCTTCTTCTCCACCGGCGTGGTGAGCATGGGGGGAGCCAGTTCCGGGCGGACGATAGTGAGAGGATGTGGGTGGAAGGTCACGAGCACGCTCCGGCGGCCGGTCTCCTCCGCCCTCCGCCGGATCTCGGAGAGGACCTCCCAGTGGCCCCGGTGGACCCCGTCAAAGGTGCCGATGGTGACCACCGTCCCTCTTCCATCCGACGGGAGGCCCGACGGCAGAGCCGGATCGATGGCGTAACCGGTCATGACGTCGCGGGACCCTGGAGCATCTTCCTCGGCGCCAGATGGCCCTCTCGCACTTCGGCGATCCCCAGTAGGCCTACATCGTCGATTACGGCGATGGGCTTCTCGCACTCCAACCCGGCTTCTGGCAGCGGAATTCTATCTCCCTGACGAAGGCGCAAAGCCCCGTCGGCCGGCACCTGCACCGTGGTGAGATGACGGAGTGCCTCACGCGCCTCGATCCACTGGCCAGGGGTGGGAGGGGCGCCCTCTCGGAGCGCCTCGCCCGGCATGGCTCCTTCGACCGAGAAGTCCCCAACCCATGTCCGGCGCAGGGCGGTGAGGTGGGCCCCGACACCGAGACCTTCACCTACGTCTCTGGCCAAAGCACGGATGTACGTGCCGGCTGAGCACGTCACCTCGAAGGAGAGGTCGGGAGGATCGAACTCGGTCAGGCCGATGCCCGAGATGTCCACGGCCACGGGACTCAGCTCGACCCTCTCGCCTCGCCTAGCCTTCCTGTACATGGCCTCCCCGCCGATCTTCTTCGCCGAGAACTGCGGTGGCATCTGCTCGATCCGGCCCTGAAAGCGCGCCAGCTCCGACGAGACGTCATCGCGGCCGATCGTCTGCCACTCCCCCTCCGGCTCCACGACCCGGCCTTGGGAGTCGTGGGTGTCCGTTCTAATCCCCAGCCGGGCCTTTGCCGTATAGGTCTTGGGAAGGCCCGAGAGGTACTCGGCCAAGCGGGTCGCCGGTCCGAAGAGGAGGATCAACAGTCCCGACGCGAGGGGGTCGAGGGTTCCGGTATGTCCGACGCGCCTCGTGCCCAGTCCCTTACGCGCCCAGGCCACCACGTCGTGGGACGTGGGTCCCGCCGGCTTGTCCACCAGGAAGGCTCCGCCTCGTTCTGGCATCTCGAAGGCATCAGTCCTCACTCGGCTCCACCCGCGCGCTCTCACCCGACGTTTCGGGGCGCTGCTGCTGCCGGATCTCGCGAAGGATCTCTTCGATGCGATTGGCCTGCTCGAGAGTCTCGTCCTCCAGGAAGCGCAACTCGGGAAGGCGACGGATGTGCAGCATGGATCCGAGCTCCCGCCGGATGAAGTTGGACGCGGCATCGAGACCCTTCATGGCCTCCTTGCGCTCCTCGTCCCCACCGGCGAGCCGCACGTAGACGCGAGCGAGCCACAGGTCCGAGGTTACGGCGACACCCGTGATCACGACGTCCTTAACCCTGGGATCCCGCACGTCCCGGCGCAGGATGTCGGTGATCTCTCGCCGGAACTGCTCGTTCAGGCGGGCGAGGCGTCGGTCGGGCATAGATCCTAGAGGATGTGGCCGATGAGAGACACCGGCCGGTTCAATAGAGGTCCCTCTTGCTGGAGAGGATCACGGCGCGTGTCTCTCGTTCGATGAGGCGGTCGACCTTCGAGAGCAGCGACTCGGCCAAGCGTCCGTCGGTGGTCACCAGAGCCACGGACAACTGGGTCCGTGTCCACGCTTCTTGATGGCCGGTCTCGGCCACCGAGACGTTGAACCGGCTGCGAAGGCGGTCCTTCAACGACTTGACGACCCTTCGTTTTTCCTTGAGCGAGCCGCATCCCGGAAGCGAGAGCTCCCATGAGCACGCGGCCACCAGCACGTGTCGCTCCTCCTACGGGCTTCCCAGGAACACTAGTGTTCCGATTCCGAAGTTCTCGAGCCACTAAGAGGGTCGGGGCGCCGTGGGATCAAGGCGGGACGACGCGGCGTAGCGCAAGCTACGTTAAGGAGTCCCCGCGCTGAGCCCACGGATGCACCGTGCCCTCGACTGGCCGAGACACTTTGGTAACGGGACACTATCCCGCGACTCCGGCGAGCGTGCGTGCCACCTCCTCGACCGAGTAGCACTCGATGATGTCGCCGAGTTTGATGTCGTTGAAGTTGGCGATCCCGATGCCGCACTCGAAGCCCTCTCGCACCTCCTTCGCGTCGTCCTTGAAGCGCTTGAGAGAGGAGATCTCGCCTTCGTAAACGACGATTCCGTCACGCACGAGCCGTGCACGAGACTTCCGATCGACGACGCCTTCGAGGACATGCGAGCCGGCGATAGTGCCCACCTTGCTGACCTTGAAGACCTCGCGAACCTCGGCGGTACCGAGAATGGTCTCTCTCCGCTCCGGTGTCAGCATGCCTTCGAGGGCAGCACGCACCTCATCTACGGCCTCGTAGATGACGTCGTACACGCGGATGTCCACTCCGTCTCGCTCGGCATGCTTCCGGGCGTTGGTGTAGGGGCGCACGCCGAAGCCGACGATGACCGAGCCGGACGTCCCGGCGAGCAACACGTCTTCTTCGTTGATGGCCCCTACCGCCCGATGGACGATCTGGACCTTCACCTCGTCGGTCCCTAGCTGCTCGAGGGCGTCGGATAGGGCCTGCCCCGAGCCGTCCACATCCGCCTTGATGATGAGGGGGAGCATGTCGGCCTGGCCAGAGGCGAGCAGGCCTGAGAAGTCGCCCAGCTTGACGCCCCGCTCCTTGATGCGGAGCTGCTTCTCCCGCTCGAGGCGCATGCGGCTCTGGGCGATCTCGCTCGCTCTCTCGGCAGCCATCACCTGGAACGCGTCACCGGCTTGGGGAACCCCGGCCGTCCCAAGGAGCTGCACTGGAATCCCCGGACTCACGTCCTTCACCGGGTGGCCCCGCTCGTCGAGCATGGCCCGCACGCGGCCCTCGAAGTGCCCGACCAGGAAGGAATCCCCGACGCGCAGCGTGCCCTTCTGCACGAGTACCGAGACGACCGGGCCCTTTCCGACGTTGAGCTGAGCTTCGATGACGATCCCATTCGCATCGCGGTTCGGGTTCGCCTTGAGCTCCAGGAGTTCGGATTGCAGGAGGATTTTCTCGAGGAGGTCGTCGATCCCCTCACCCGTCTTCGCGGAGATGTCGCCGCTCAGGACGTCTCCACCGAACTCCTCGACCTGTACGTCCTGCTGCAGAAGCTCCTGCTTGACCTTCATGGGATCGGCCGCCGGTAGATCGCACTTGTTGACGGCCACGACGATGGGTACGCCCGCATTCCGCGCGTGGCTGATGGCCTCTCTGGTCTGGGGCATGACGGAGTCGTCTGCGGCGACGACGAGAATCACGATGTCCGTGACCTCGGCGCCTCGTGCCCGCATGGCCGTGAACGCCGCGTGGCCGGGAGTGTCCAGGAAAGTGATGCTTCGCTCGTCACCCAGCTCCACGCGATACGCACCGATGTGCTGGGTGATGCCTCCCGACTCTCCAGCCACGACGTTCGAGCGCCGGATCTTGTCGAGCAAGAGCGTCTTTCCGTGATCCACGTGACCCATGACCGTCACCACGGGGGCTCGCGGCTGCAGATCCTCTGGAGAGTCCTCCTCGATCACGTCTTCCTCGTCGACACTATACTCCTCCTCACGCACCGCGGTGAAGTCGAACTCATCCAGAAGCAGCTCGATCTGATCGAAGTCGAGCCTCTGATTGATGGTGACCATGAGGCCGAGATTCTTGAACGCGGAGCCGATGATCTCGGTGGAGGACACGTCCACCAGCTCCGACAGCTCGGAGACCGTGAGGAACTCGTTCACCCGAACGGTGGTCCGCTCCCGCTCCTCCTCCTCACGTGCCTCCTCCTCGGCGGCCTCGCGCTCCTCCTTCGTGGGCGCGGATCCTTTGCGACGGCGCTTCTTGCCACCTCCCTTGAGCTCAGCCATGACCCGCTGGATGTTCTCCTGGACCGCGCTCTGATCGACGCGCTGGCGCTTTTTACCCTTCTTTTTCTGGCGCTGCCGCCGCTGGCCGTCGGCCGTATATCCCTCCGCCTGCACGCGAACCTGCCCGCCAGCGCCTGCGCTGGACTCCGGCTTGGGCCGACGGATGACACGAGCAGGCCCCTCGGGCGCGGACCGGCGAACGGGCTCCGGCGGCGTAGCCGGTGCCACGGGCAACTCAGCCGTCTCGACGAGCGCCTCAGTTGCAACCTCCTCGGCAGGGGCCTCTGCAGCCACCTCTTCCTCGGCTACGGGCTCCTCGGCCTCGGCTTCTTCCTCCGACTCCTCGTCCTGTGCCGACTCCTCTGGCTCGGCGTCCTCGTCAGCCACAGCGGCCGAAGCGGCGACGTCGTCAGCCTCTTTCGCGGTGGGTTCCTCGGAGGACTCGGCCTCTTCCTGCTCCGGCTCGGGCTCTGGCGGTATTTCACTCGCCCGGCGCCTCCGACGCCGGCCCGCAGTAGGTTTGGCGTCCTCGATGGCGGCCTGAATCGCCTCGCTCGCGTCCTTGTGACCGGCACGGCGCTCCCGCTCGAGGCGGGCGAGAATCCGCGACACGTCCTCGTCGCTCATGGGCGTATCCTCGTCAGGGACGCGGATGTGCAACGTCCTCAACAGGCTAAGCAAAACCTCGGACGAAACTCCGAGATCCTTGGCTAGTTCTACAACCCGCATCTACTTTGCCTACCTCCGCTTCTCAGTCTCATCGTTCGTACTCAGGTTCGCGGCCAACTGCCTGGCCAAACGACTCGCGAAGCCCGCCTCGGTAACAGCAACGGCGGAGATCGGAGCGGATCCGACCGCCGCACCCAATTCGGCCCGGCTCCCCAGGATCACGCGGGGAGTCGCCCGATGGCGCAGCAGCTTCAACACTTTGTCCCGTTGGACCTCCGAGGCGTCGTCGGCAAACCACACCAGCCGGGCGCGTCCATCCTTGACGGCGCGCTGAGTGGATCCCGTCCCGCGCTCCAATGCGCCGGCTCGACGGGCGAGCCCCAGGAGCGCCAATGCGCTACGCTTCGACCGGCTCTTGATCGTCTCCACTCGTCGCCTCTTCACCCACCTCCTCGAGGCCGCCCACAACCTCCGCTCCCTCCGCACCCATGGCGGCAGCCAGGCCCTCCGACCCGGATTCATCCACCTCATCTACCGCCACCTCGGCGTTTCCTGCCTCTGCTACATCGTCAGTCTCGTCCCCGCCGGCTTCTTCCGTCGTGCCCTCGAGGTCCACCGTATCCTCGGCCTCGGCGGTGTCTGAGGCGTCTCCGGCCGTGGAGGCATCATCCTCGACGACCGCGCCCTCCGTGGCGGACGAATCCGCCACAACAGTGAGCTCATCTATGAGGGTGAGGAGCCGATCCGCATCGGCTTCCGTCAGCCCCTCGATGGCCATGAATTCGTCGCGGCTGAAGTCGATGATCTGCAGAAAAGTATTAAATCCAGCCGCCCCGAGGGCCGCCAGCGTCCCCGGAGCGAGATCCAGCTCCGCCAACGAAAAGTCGGAGGTCTCGTAGTCGCCGTCGCCCGATTCCTGGAACAAGGAAAGATCCGCTCCGAGCTCAACCCACTCCCGCGAACCGTACAGGTCGATCTGCCAGCCGATGAGCTGGGACGCGAGCCGCACGTTCTGGCCGTTCCGGCCGATGGCCAGGGAGAGCTGATCCTCGTCGACGATGGCCGTGATCACCTGGCGCTCTGGATCGCTCACGACCTTGGAGACCCGCGCCGGTGCCAGGGAGCGCCGCGCGAATATCTCCGGCTCGGCGTGCCAGGGGACGATGTCGATCCGCTCTCCGCCGAGCTCCTGCACCACCGCTTGCACCCGGGAGCCTCTAAGGCCGACACAGGCACCCACTGGATCGATGGACTCATCCCGGCTGTAGACGGCGATCTTCGTCCGTCCACCGACCTCACGGGCCACTTCCTTGATGTCTACGATCCCCTGGTGGATCTCCGGCACCTCAAGGCTGAAGAGGGCCGCCACGAAAAGGGGGTCTCCCCTGGAGAGGATGAGGCGAGGACCCTTCGGGGTTTCTTCAACCTTTTTGAGGACGCACCGAATGGGATCGCCCTGCCGGAATCGCTCCCGGGGATTCTGATCTTTCCAGGGAATGATGGCATCGGCGTCGGGCGAGCGGTTGAGCATGACCACGATCTTGCCACGCTCGATCTGCTGCACCTCGCCGGAGAGTAGCTCCCCGATGCGGTCCGAGTACTCATCGCGAATTCGGTCACGCTCGGTTTCACGAATCAGCTGAACGATACGCTGTTTCACGGCCATGACCGCGTTGCGACCGAAGTCCGCGAAATCGACCGGAATCTCCATTACGTCGCCGACTTCGAACCCTTCGTCGTCCCAGCGGGCCTCCTCAAGGCTGATTTCGGACGAGGGGTCTTCCACCTCCTCGACAACCCGTCGGAGCACCACGATGTCGAATCCGCCGGCCACATCGTCTATGGTGATCTCGGCCTGTACGTTCGGACCATATATGCGCGCCAAACCCGCCCTAATCCCGTCCTGGAGGAGTTCATTCACCTCATCTGGAGACAGGCTCTTCGTTGCGGCGACATCTCTGAACGCCGCGACGATCTGGCCGGTATCAGTCATATTGTCCTCACCCCGTGCGCCCTACTTCCAGGTGAACAGGAGGTGGGCACCCTTGATGTCGGTCAGGGGCACGCACACCTCAGTCCCATCTCCCAGTCGGAGCCGGGCCGTCGGCTCCGGCTCCGGGTCCAATCCCAACAACTCAGCCTCGAGCCGAGTGGACCGCTCAGCGAGAACCCCGTGGCCTTTGACCACGATAGACCGGCCTGCAAAGCGCTCCCAGTCACGTGGCCGGACCAACGGCCGCTCGACTCCCGGAGACGAGACCTCCAGCACAAAGTGCTCAGGCACGTCCTCGTGCTCGTCGAGCCAAGCCTCGAGGGCACGGCTCACCTGAGCGCAATCGTCCACCGTGACCGACGACTCCAGCCCCGAGCCGAGCCGATCCATGCGGACGCGCATGATCGGCCGAGCCCGGCTCCCGGCCCACTCCAGCAAGACGAGCTCAAATCCGAGAGCCGCGATCCGCGCCTCCATCTCCTGCTCGACTTCGGGCCGTGATGCAGCCATGGCCACCCCTACCGGAGGCCGCAGCTTTCGCAAACCTCCGAGAACAAAAAAGCGGGGGCAACCAACTCCCCCACTCACAAAAGCGGCCGCCTCAGGGGCGGCCCTTACGACCAGTAATATAGGCGCAATGCCTTGATTCCTCAAGACTTGAGCCCCTGGTGACCGGCCTCAGGGCTTCACGCGTCCCCCTCGTCCTCGGCCGGCCCCTCGGAGGTCTCTTCGACCTCGAGCCCCAGGGACCTCTCAACACCCTTGACCCTCTCCTTGAGCTCGTCTACCACGCCCTTCAGACCGTCGAAGTCCTTTTGTTTGACGAAGTCGAAGGCCTCCCGAGCCTCCCCGGCTCTGGCCTGGGCCTTCTCCAGCGTCGAGCGCATGACCTCTTTCGCCCTCTCAGGCGTGAGATCGCCCCGCTCCCTCGCTTCGCTGAGAGTCTCCTCGATGGCATCTTTCATGGCACTGAGCATGCTCATCCCCTGCCGAACGCCGCCCTTTATGCTGTCTGTCCGGCTTTTCTCTTGCGGTTCTTGCTCGGTGCCCGAGCCGTTGTTCTCCTCAGGAGCGTTCTCTTCCGACATGATGTCACTCTTTTCCTCTGTGAGGTGACCAGGTGGTCGGCCCTGCAGGACCTCTCGGGGTCACCGGAGTGTTCAGTCCACCTGTAGGCCCTACGGTCGTGGCGCCCACGGGGTTTCTAGGAGGCCTCGGCTCTCTCGATACGGGCCCCGAGGGCACGGAGCCGCTGGTCGATGCGCTCGTACCCGCGCTCGATCTGGCGGATGTTCTGAATGCGGCTCGTGCCCTCTGCCCCCAGGGCCGCGATCAGCATCGCCATCCCGGCCCGGATGTCGGGGCTCTCCATCGTCGTGGCCCGGAGCTTGGATGGACCAGCCACCACCGCTCGGTGGGGATCGCAGAGGATGATCTGGGCACCCATGGCCACGAGCTTGTCCGTGAAGTACATCCGGGACTCGAACATCTTCTCGTGCACCAGGACGGTCCCGGTACACTGTGTGGCCGTGACTACGGCGATGGACGTGAGATCCGCCGGGAACGCCGGCCAGGGGCCGTCGTCGACCTTGGGCACGGCACCGAAGGCGTCGCTGGCCACCCGGCACTCGCGGTCACCGTGAATCGTGAGTGAATCCCCAGCGATGGTCACCTCCACTCCGAGTCGCGCGAAGCCCAACAAGGTGGAATCCAGGTGCTCGATGGGGGCCTCTTCCACCACCAGCTCACTCCCCGTTACTACCGCAAGGCCGATGAAGGACCCCGTCTCGATGTGGTCCCTGCCGATGCCGAAGGTGGTACCGCCGAGCTCCCGAACCCCTTCGATGTGAAGGCGATTCGTGCCGATCCCCTCGATGTGGGCACCCATGCCGTTAAGGAGATGACACAGATCCTGGACGTGCGGCTCGGAGGCGACATTCCGCAGCCACGACTCCCCGTCGGCGAGTACTGCCGCCATGATGGTGTTCTCGGTGGCCGTGACGGAGGGCTCGTCCAGGAACACGTCGGCCCCGGTCAGGCCCGGTGCTTCGATCCGGAATCCCCCGTTCAGGCTCACTTGAGCCCCCAGGGCCTCGAACGCCAGGAAGTGGGTGTCCATGCGACGACGACCGATCACGTCTCCACCCGGCGGAGGCAGATCGACCCGCCCAAAGCGGGCCAGAAGGGGTCCGGCGAGGAGTAGCGACGCTCGAATGCGCTCAGCCAACCTCCGGTCCACCCCTGCTGAAACCACTTCGGAGGCATCCACGGTGACCACGTTCTCGTCGTCCCATCGTACGTCGGCACCGAGCGAGCCCACGATTTCCAAGAAGGTCTCGACGTCGCGAATGCGTGGGATGTTCTGGAGGGTGACGGGCTCGGATGCAAGCACTGTGGCTGCGATTGCAGGCAAGGCAGCGTTCTTGTTGCCGGCGGGTCGGATCGTCCCGGTCAGGGCATGGCCGCCCTCTACGATAAAGCTGGGCATGTCCTCCTTGCGGTCTCCGAAGTAAGTGGCCGACACCGTTCCGGTGTGCGGACCCGCGACCGTTTCGCCACGTCGCCCTCGAACATATTCCACCGTCCCCTGACGCAGCAACCGGCTCCTCATCGTAGCGCCCTCCAGCTCGGAATACTCCCCTGCCCACAGCCTTCACCCCTCGCGTGGGACCATGGCTTGCGATACTCTGATGCACGTAGCGTGCCGCCATCGGGAGGGCTTCCGCTGATACCTCGTTCCGCCCCAGCCAAGTCTGAGCTAGCACCTCGCTCCCACGGCTCACGACGTGTCATCGTGATCGTATAATGGGTTACAGGACATGCGTTTAAGGGACTTCTTTCAAGCCGATTCGATCCTGTGCGGATTCAGCGCTGGGTCCCGCGACAACGCCATCGAGCTGCTGGCGGAGACACTGGCGAGTCGGGGCCTGATACAGAATGAGTCAGAGGTGAAGAACCGGCTCACACACACCGAGAACGTCCACACAACGGCCACCGGCAATGGAGTGGCGATCCCCCACGCCACCGTCGAGGGGCTCGAAAAGACCCTCCTCATGGTGGCCGTCTCCCGCGATCCGGTGGCGTTCGGACCCACCGAGGTCGAGACCTGCTCTGTCTTCTTTCTTCTCTTGTCTCCGGCGGACCGCGGGGGCGAGCACATCAAGATCCTGGCCAGGATCGCACGATTGGCGTCCGACCCCTCTGCGGTGGAGCGCCTTCGGTCTGCAGGCTCGGAGGAGCTCCTGGTGGAAGCCCTGGAAGCGATGGATGACCGACGCTGACGACCGCGCCATGCACCTCCTGGTCGCCGTCGTCAACCAGCCCGAGAAGCTGGACGAGATCCTCTCCGGGTTCGTCGAGCTCGGGGTGCGTGGAGCAACCGTCATCAACTCCGAGGGCATGGGTCGTGTCCTTTCGCATGACATCCCGATCTTCGCCGGTCTCCAGACTCTCATCGATCGGTCTCGGCCACACAATCGCACGATCTTCACCGTGCTGGATGATGATCTAGTAGAACCGGTGATCGCTCTCTTCCAGGACATATGCGGTAATCTCGAAGACCCCGCCACGGGAATCCTGTTTACTCTTGCGTTGGATCGGGTGGTTGGACTTTCGGCCACGGAATTGGGCGAAGAGCCGGAGTAGAGCGGTCCATGGATCCACTCCTGGCCACCCTTATCCTCATCCTTGTGGCCCTTTTGGGAGCTCGCTTCTCGTTCTCCACCGAGAACGTGCCGGCAGGCCCGCGGCTCCTCTTCCGGACGGGTACTCACTTCATCTTCGTGGGCTTCGTGCTGGGACCCTCCGTGATGGGGCTCGTCACTGCCGACGCCCTCGAGCACCTCTTCCCCTTCGTGGCACTGGGCCTGGGATGGGTGGGGCTTCTCTTCGGGCTCCAGTCCGAGCGGGACACGCTACGGGCCTTTCCAGGTACGCTGCACGTATTCGCGGCCGGCCAGGCCCTCCTCACATTCGTCGTCCTTTCCGCGGTGGGCATAGGAGCACTCTTCGCAGTGGGGTTCGCCGGCCGGGCCGAGGTCCTCCTGGTGCTCCTGGCGGCGGCCACCGCCTCCATCTCCGCGCCGGCGGGAATCGCCATCATCTCGTCGAACTTCCTCGTCCGGGGCCAGGTGCGTGAGATGTTGCTGTTCGTGGCTTCCATGGACGCCCTAGTGGGGATCACGGCCTTGCAGATGATCTACTCGAATTATCACGCGGCCGGCGTGCTCGACTTCCTCGGAAGCATCCCGGCACCCATCTGGACCCTCCTCGCCGTGTCTGTCGGAGTCCTCTGCGGAATCATCTTCGTCTGGCTGACGCGCGACCGAACGGAGATGGAGGAGCTGGTCCTCTTCCTCATCGGCATCGCGGCCTTCGCGTCCGGCGCAGCGCTTAAGCTCCACCTTTCACCCCTCTTCGTCTGCCTCATAATGGGCGTAGTAGTGGGAAATCTCGTCCCGGACCCTCGCCGGGTCCTTCGCGTCATGGTCAAGTGGGAAAAGCCGGTCTACGTAGTCCTCCTGATTCTTGCCGGAGCCCTCATCCGCTTCCCGACGGCTTGGATCATGCCCCTCGCCCTGGGATATGCGCTCCTCCGCGGCGGCGCCAAGATCGTGGCATGCGGCGCCATGGTGCGGATTGCGGAGCCGGGCTTCTCCACCCCACCTTTTCTGGGTCTCGGCCTCGTTCCCCAGGGCGGCATCTCACTCGCCATGGCGTTGTCCGCCTTCCTGACCTTCTATGGGCTCCAAGTGGGAGGCGTGGACGCCAGCCAGGCCCTGTTCAGCGTCGTGGTTCTAGGCGTCGTGATTTCCGAGCTGGTGGGTCCGGTGCTCACGACTGCCACGCTGCGACGAGCCGGTGAGATCTCCTCTCGGGTCGAAGAAGCCCTGGCCCAGGGAGACGACCAACAGGCCCGAGCTCACGCTGCGCGGCATACCCGGGGCGTGGCCGCAGAAGCCGAAGGTGGCGGGGAGGGCGTGGCCGAGTGATCCAGGGAGAGGACGCGTCGAAAGCGAGCCGGCATCGTACCCGGGGAGCCAACCTGGAACTCTGACGTCCTGAGCTTATACATTTGGCCATGGCACATCGACTTCTTATCCCTGCTCTACTGCCCCTCCAGGGCACTACGCAGGCGCTCGCCCAGCCCGGAGGGCTCCAGGTCGCAGCCGACATCTCGGCGGTGGCACTGGCTGCGATATCGGCTTTACTGCTGTTGACCATGTTGGTGCTGCTCGTCCAGCTACGTAAGCTGCTCACCGCCCTTCAACGGCAGCTGCAGCCGGTCGCGGACCGCGCCCGCGGAGCGGCCGAGAACGTGGAGTTCATCTCCGCTGTGGTTCGCGAAGACGTCCAGAAGATCCACTCCTCGGTGGCCGGACTCTCGGACAGGCTCAAGGACGCTTCTCAGCGCATGGAGGAGAGAGTCGAGGAGTTCAACGCCCTCATGGACGTGGTACAGAACGAAGCCGAATCCGTCGTGCTGGATACCGCGGCCGCTGTCCGCGGGGTTCGTGCCGGGGCCCAGACCATAGGAGAGGGGGTGGCCTCCGAAGAGCCCGATGCCGAGGCCGTGCCGAACCCCGGGGCTGGAGAGTCGGAGGAGGCCGGCGATACGGCTGGAGCCGTGGTCACGGGAGACGCCGAGACCACGTGAAGATCGTCTGGACCCTCTCGATAGCACTCGGCTGGGTCCTCCTCGATCCTGAGCCTCTGTGGGCATGGGGCCCGGGAACCCACATCGCGCTAGGAGAGACCCTTCTCGCGTCTCTCTACCTGCTCCCGCCGGCCATACGGGCGATCATCGAGTCCAACCCGCTTCACTTCCTGTACGGATCTATCGCCGCCGACATCTCATTTGCCAAGAAGTACGTCCCAGAAGGCAGGCACTGCCATCACTGGCACGTGGGTGAGGAGATCCTGGCCACCGCTGACAGCCCGCGCCTGACGTCGGTGGGCTACGGCTACCTCGCTCATCTGGCGGCGGACACGGTCGCCCACAATCTCTTCGTGCCCCGGCAGCTGCTCACCACGAGCACCACGCAAGCACTCGGCCACGCGTACTGGGAGCACCGCATGGACATGCATGTCGGAGAGGAGTACCTGACCAAAGCCAGACATCTGGTCATGGAGAACGACTACTCCGAAGCGGACGAGCTCTTCGACCGGGTCCTCAGCGGCACCATCTTCAGCTTTCACACCAATCGCAGGATCTTCCGCGGGATGATCCGCTTCAGTGATCACGACCGCTGGAAGCAGGTGTTCGAGCGGGTCTTGCAGAAGTCACGCTTCGACCTGCCCCATGCCGCGGTGGAGACGTACGACGCCCTCTCGTTCGAGTACGTCGTCGACTACCTGGTATCGCGGGAGAGCTCCCGCCCGGCCATGCTCGACCCCACGGGAGAGCTCAACCTGAGGCTGGCGAAGAAGGTGCGTCGTCTCACCATGGCCCGGGGAGGGGCCGCCGACCCGGCTCACTTACAACAGAGCGCCGACGAGTTCTTTCCCCTGCCTGGCGACGCGGTCATCCACTGGCCCGAACGGGAGGGCATGGCGGTCATCAGCGACTGAGCCGTTCCCTGAGAAGGTCTCCGGTGGCCTTGGGGTCGGCGCGCCCCCCCGACCGCCGCATGACGCGGCCGATGAAGTGACCCAGAAGCTTGGCCTCGCCTCCTCGATATCGCTCCACCTCCTCGGGACTCTCCGCCAACACGCCGTCCACCCACGTCTCGAGCTCATCGGTGTCCTGGACCTGGGCGAGGCCCTCGGACTCGACGATTTCCGGGGCGCGACGGCCCGAGTCCACCATGCGTCCCAGCACCGTTCGTCCCATGCTGCCGGACAGCGTGCCGTTCTCCACGAGGGAGATGAGCTCCGCCACGTCGGCGGGTGTCGGGCCAAGGCCAGCGATGTCTCGACGAACCCGGTTCGCCTCCTTGAGGAGGGGGCCTCGGGCCCAGTTGGAGGCGGTCTTGGGATTCCCCAACAGGGACGCGAGCTCCTCGAAATAGTCCGCCAGTGAGGGGGAGGAGGTGAGGACCTCCACATCCCCCTCGGGAAGAGCCAACTCCTCCAAAAGTCGTGACCTCCGCTCGTGGGGCAGCTCCGGCAGCGCCTCCCGCGACCGCGTCACGCGGTCGGCGTAGAGCCGGAGGAGGGGAAGATCGGGGTCGGGGAAGTAGCGATAGTCGTGGCTCTCCTCCTTGGAGCGCATGGACCGCACCGTGCCGTCACGCTCGTCCCAAAGGAGGGTCTCCTGAATCACGGCCTCACCGGATTCGAGCACCTCTTCTTGCCTCTCCACCTCACGTTGAAGGGCCTTCTCCACAGCCGAGAACGAGTTCAGGTTCTTGACCTCGGTCTTCACACCCAGCTCCTGCGAGCCGAAGGCCCTGAGCGAGACGTTGGCGTCCACCCGGAGGCTGCCTTCCTCCATGTTGCAGTCGCTCACGTCCAGGTACTCCAGCGTGCGCTTGAGCCCTTGCAGGAAGGCTCTGGCCTCAACCGGCGTCCGGAGGTCCGGCTCGGTCACGATCTCGATGAGCGGGACGCCCGCCCGGTTGAGGTCCACGGCCGTCCCCTCCGGATAGCGGTCGTGAACGGACTTACCGGCGTCTTCTTCGAGATGGGTCCGGCGGATCCCAATCGGACGCGCGTCGGATCCCGACCCGACCACGACGGATCCATCGGTGGCGAGGGGCTGCTCGAACTGCGTGATCTGATACCCCTTCGGCAGATCAGGGTAGAAGTAGCTCTTGCGCGCGAAGACGCTCACCCTGTGGACCTGGCAGCCGAGGCCCAGGGCCGCCGTGATCGCCAGGTCTACCGCCTCTGCGTTCAGCACGGGGAGCGCGCCGGGCAACCCCAGGCACACCGGACAAACATGGCTGTTGGGCGGGGCACCGAAGGTCGTGGAGTCGGCACAGAACAGCTTCTCTGCCGTGCGGAGCTGAACGTGGACCTCCAGGCCGATGACGGTCTCCCAGCTCATTCCGCCCCTCCTTCCCCAGGGTCTCCCGCAGGAGCTCCCGACCGACCAGCCGAGTCGCCGGCGGACTCAAGAGCCGCCGCCGCCCGGAACAGGGCAAACTCGCCCCACCAGGGTGCGATGACCTGGCCCCCCACGGGTAGCCCGCCGGAGTCACCCACCGGTACGGAGATTGCAGGCACGCCAGCCAGGTTCGCCGTGACAGTGAAGACGTCGGCCAGGTACATCTGAAGTGGATCCTCGATGCGCTCACCGAGGGGAAACGCCACCGTAGGGGACGTGGGAGTGAACAGTACGTCGATCCCGTCCTGGAAGACCTCCCCGAAATCCACCGACACCAGGCGACGCACCCGTTGGGCCCGGCCGTAGTACTGGTCATAGTAGCCGGCGGTCAGAGCGAACGTGCCCAGGAGGATCCGTCGTTTCACCTCGTCACCGAACCCGGAGGTGCGCGTCTCCTCATACAGCTCGCCCAAGTCCCGGCAGCCTTCCTGCCGAGCTCCGTATCGCACGCCGTCGAAACGGGCCAGGTTGCTCGAGGCCTCGGCGTTGGCCACCACGTAGTAGGCGGGAAGCGCGTACGGAGTGTTGGGGAGCGAAACCTCACGGATGATCGCCCCGCGCTCCTCGAGCGCATCCAGAGCTTCCTGGCAACGCGTCTGCACTCCTTCCTCCAACGCATCTCCGAAGTACTCCCGGGGCACACCGACCACCAAGCCCTCGGCTCCTTCTTCACATGCCGCCGCCAGGTCGGGGATGGTCCGCTCGACCGACGTGGAGTCCAGAGGATCGTGCCCCGCCACGACCTGCAGGAGCTCCGCCGCATCCCGCACGGTTCGCCCGAACGTACCGACCTGGTCCAGGGACGAGGCGAATGCGACCAGCCCGTACCGGCTCACGAGACCATAGGTCGGCTTGACCCCCACGACGCCACAGAAGGCGGCAGGCTGTCGCACCGACCCCCCGGTGTCGGAGCCCAAAGCCCCCGAAACCAGCCCGGCCGCAACGGCGGCCGCGGAGCCTCCCGAGCTGCCGCCGGGCACCCGGGTGGGATCCACCGGATTTCGCACGGGTCCGAAGGCCGAGTTCTCGCTCGACGAGCCCATGGCGAACTCGTCCATGTTGGTCTTACCCACCACCACGGCCCCCTCCTCCCGTAGCCGTCGCACGACGGTGGCCTCGTACGGAGAGCGATACCCCTCAAGGATCTTGGAGGCGCACGTAGTGGGGAGCCCGTCGGTGGTGGCGAGGTTATCCTTGACGGCCACCGGCACCCCGGCGAGCCGTCCTTCGGCCGGCCCTCCTCCCGGTGGCTCGAGGTCGTCGGACGAGAGCACGGCCAGGAAAGCATTCAGAGGCTCGGGACCCTCTTCACGCTCCCGGAGCTTCTGGAGCGCGGCCTGCCCAGGCTCAAGCGGATGCACATCCCCGGCACGGACAGCCGCGGCGACGGAGGCGATGTGCGTCATTCCTGGCTCGAGGGCTTGTCCTCACCACCGAGGGACGGTGGGGAGGGAACGACGAAGAAACCGTCTCTGAAGTCCGGCGCGTAGTCGTTGGGCGGCCCGACCATGGGATCGGGCTGCCATTCCCCGGGACCGCGCTCGGGGGCGCCACCTTCGCTGGGATCCACGGCCTGCCCACCGTCTACGGACACCGACGACATAGTATCCACGTACTCCAGAATGTCGTTGAGGTCTCGCCCAAGCGCTTCGACCTCCGCCTCTGTAAGGCGCACACGAGCGAGCTCCGCGATCCGACGAACGTCTTCGCGACTTACAGACACGACGCGCTGTCAGTCGTAGTCACGGCGGAGACTCGCGTACCGGACCAGCAGCCTCTTGCTGCCCACCGACTCGAAGTTGATGGTCACCTTGAGATCTCTCCCGAAGCCCGAGACTTCGCCCACGGTCCCGGACCCTAACGTCTCGTGGACCACCCTCTCACCTTTCACAAAGCGTGGAAGGTCCTGGTTGAGGGCGGCGTCGAGATCGAGATCGTCGTCGGGCGCCTCTCGGTAGCTGGCCGACGATCTATCCCGGCGGGCCCTACGTGACAGGTAACCTCCCGTACTCCCCACGACCGAGGTCTCCACCTCTTCCAGGAGATGCTCGGGGATGGCTGCGACGAACGGTGAGAGACGTCCATACATGATGTCGCCGGCGCGCCGTCGTTGCCGAGCGTGCGTCAGAAAGAGCTTGTCCTCGGCCCGCGTGATCCCGACGTAAAAGAGGCGACGCTCCTCCTCGAGCTCCGCGGGCTCGTCGTAGGCGCGGCTCAACGGGAAGAGCCCGTCTTCGAGCCCCGAGATGAACACCACCGGAAACTCCAGCCCCTTGGCGTTGTGGAGGGTCATCATCGTCACCGCGTCGGCGTCCGGGTCGTGGCGATCCACGTCGGCCACGAGTGCGACCTGTTGGAGAAACAGATCGAGCTCGGTGAAGTGATCGAAGTCGTCGTCTTCCAGCTCCTCCATGAGCTCCGCATTGTAGTCGAGCGCCCCGGCGATGAGCTCGCGCACGTTGTCGGCCCGATCCTCTCCCTCGGGTCCTTCGTCCTCGAGATGGCGTGAGAGCTCCAGTTCCTCCACGAGACTCTCTAGTAGCTCACCTACGCGCATCTGGGAGGCCAGCGCCGAATACCTCTGTATCAGTATGGCGAACGGCTTGAGGCCCCTGGCGCCCGCCGTCGGAATCTCGGGCGCTTCGTCGGCCCTTGAGGCCGCTTCCAGCAGTCCGATCTCCTGGGACTCGGCCCAACTCGCCAGACGCTCCTGTGTGGCGGCGCCGACCCCGCGGCGGGGGTAGTTAACGATGCGCTCGAACGCCCCGGCATCCAGGGGATTCGAGATGAGCCGCAGGTAGGCCAGGACGTCCTGGATCTCACGACGCTCGTAGAACCGGACCCCGCCGACGATCTGGTACGGCAAGCCCCGCCGGCGAAACGCGTCCTCCAGCGCCCGGGATTGGGCGTTGGTGCGATAGAGGATGGCTACTTCGCGATGCGTGAGACCGGGATCCTCCGCCAGGCGGCCCTCGATCTGATCGCAGATCCAACGCGCCTCATCCGTCTCGCCGGCAGAGGTCAGGAGCGTGATCCGCTCCCCCCCTGCTCGATCCGTGCGCAGCGTCTTCCCCTTCCGCTGCATGTTCTCCGCGATGACCGTGTTGGCCGCCGAGAGGATCACTTCGGTGGAGCGGTAGTTCTGCTCCAAGCGCACGACATGTGCACCCAGAAATGCCGTCTCGAAGTCGAGGATGTTTCGGATGTCGGCTCCCCGCCAGCCGTAGATACTCTGATCGTCGTCTCCCACGACCATGAGGTTCTGGTGCTCCGACGCCAAAAGCTCCACGAAGCGGAACTGGGCCCGGTTCGTGTCCTGATACTCGTCCACCAGCACGAAGTTGAAGCGGAGTCGATACCTGCTCAGAAGGTCCGGATCGGCCTCTAGAAGCTCCACCGGCTTGACCAGCAGGTCATCGAAGTCGAACGCGTTCTGGTTCTTCAACGACTCCTGGTACGCTGGGTACACTCGGGCCACGTTGCGGGCGAAGATGTCGAAGCTCCCCTCATTCTCCTCGACGAACCGCTGCGGCGAGACGAGCTGATTCTTCACTCCGCTCAGGTGCGCGCGAATCGCCTTCGGGCTCCAACGCCGCGTGTCCAGCCCCACCGCCTCGGCCGTCTTCTTGATGAGCTTGAGACTCTGCTCGGCATCGAAGATGGTGAAGGTATTCGTCCAACCCAGGCTCGGAGCATGCCGGCGCAGAAGGCGAGCACCCAGGGAGTGGAACGTGCCGATCCACATGCCTCGGGGCTCCTCGCCCAGCAGAACGGTGATCCTCTCCCGCATCTCGCCAGCTGCCTTGTTGGTGAACGTGACGGACAAGATATGGTCAGGGGGGACGCCCTGTTCGTGGATCAGGTGAGCGACGCGGGTGGTGAGGACGCGGGTCTTGCCCGACCCGGCGCCTGCCAAGACGAGTAGCGGTCCCTCGAAGTGCGTCACCGCCTCGCGTTGGTTCTCGTTCAGCTGCGTCAAATACGAATCGGAGGCGACCGCGCGCCGGTCCCGTGCTTCAGCAGAGGTGTTCAGTGCATCGACTCCGATCAGGGACGGGCCGCAGGAAGACGGACCTCGAAGGTGGCTCCAGCACCCTCGGTGTCCAGAAGATAAATGTGACCCTTGTGGCCAGACTCGACGATCCGACGGGACAGGGTGAGGCCGACCCCCCAACCACGGTCCTTTCCGCTGACGCCGGGCTCGAAAATCTTGTCGCTCACCTCCGGATCCACCCCCGGGCCCGTATCCGTGATGCGCAGATGCACCCAGCCCGGAAGACCCTTTCGGACCTGCAGCCGGATCTCGCCCCCCCGTCCGGCCATCGCGTCCAAGGCGTTCTTCACCACGTTCTCGAGAGCCCACGAGAGGAGCACTTCATTCCCGAGGATCTTCGGCATACCCTTGGGCACGTCGACGACGATGAGGATGCCAGTGGTGAGCCTGGGAAGACGCGCCTGCAGGTAGCTCTCCAACTCCCTCACGACCTCACGGATGTCCAGGGGCTCCAGCTCAGGATCCCGACCGATGAGTTCGAAGCGGTGGCTGATACGCTCCAGCCTCACGAGATCCTCCTCGATCCCACCGGCGACGGTGTCGGACTCGACGGATCCGGGCCTTTCCTCCACCGGCAGGCGGAGAAGCTCCAGCCAGCCCTGCAGGGACGAGATGGGCGTCCCCAACTGGTGAGCCAGCTCGCGCGCCATGACTGTCCAAGCCTTCTCCTGCTCAGCTCTGCGCTGGTACCGGATCACGAGGAATCCGATGAGCAGGGTGATCGCCAGACCGCTGGCCTGGAAGTAGGGAATCCACTTGAGTCCGGACAGCTGTGGAGTATCCCCGAAGTGGATCAGGTTCCCCCCAGCTCCCCTGACGGGCTCGCGGCCCGTGGCCGTCAGGCGCCGGACCAACGCTTTGACCTGCTCCTGGCCCTCGGGAGTGTAGATGTCGAACGGCAGGTTCTCCACTGAAAGGACGCTGTCAGCGCCGTCCATGACGATCAGAGGCATGAGCGACCGGATGACGACCTCCTGTAGTTCGAAGAGGGCGAGGTCGAACCGGCCCCCATCCCGGAATCCCTCCTCGACCTCCGCCGTCTCCAGGTCTCCCGGGTCCTGGATGAGCTCCTGGGCGAGGGTGAACACCTCCGTCATGAGCTCTTGGTTGCGATGCAGCCCGTCGACGATTCTCTTGGTATAGAGGAGATACCAAGCCAGGAGTGCAAAAAAGAGCGTGGCCAGCGCAACGGGCCACTTGATGCGCATCATGGGGCGGATCCTCCATTACGCTGGTCGATCCCCCTCTGCATTGTCCTGCCCGCCCTACCGGACTCCGGGTCCACTACGCTTCGATGATCGCGAGGCCGAGTCGCTCCTGGAGGGCTTCGGGTATACGCACCGAGCCGTCGGCCTGCTGGTATGTTTCCAGGAGGGCCACGATGAGTCTCGGAAGAGCCAGGGCCGAACCGTTGAGCGTGTGTACGAACTCGGGCTTTTCCCCGGCCGCCGGACGGTAGCGGAGGTTGGCCCTCCGGGCCTGATAGTCGGTGCAAGTGCTGCAGCTCGACACCTCGAGCCACTGTGCGACGCCAGGCGCCCAAACCTCCAGGTCGTAGGTCATCCCGGCTGAGAATCCGAGATCCCCGGTGGCCAAAGTCACAACCCGGTAATGGAGAACCAGCCGTTGAAGGATCGATTCCGCCTCGGCGGTGAGCTCCTCCAGGGCCTCCCGCCCCCGTTCCGGGGTCTCATACCGGACCAGCTCCACCTTGTCGAACTGGTGGACTCGTAGAAGGCCCCGTGTGTCCGCCCCGGCGGCCCCCGCCTCTCGGCGGAAGCAGGGGCTGTACGCGGTATACCGTACCGGAAGATCTTGGACCGACAGAAGCTCGTCACGATGCAGGTTGGTCACGGGCACTTCGGCGGTCGGGATCAACCACAGGTCGTCCCGCTCGGTCTGATACGACTCGTCGGCGAACCTGGGTAGCTGGCCCGTGCCCATGAGGGTGTCGCGGGTCACCAGATACGGGACCCGGACCTCGGTATAGCCGTTCTCCCCTGTGTGGATGTCGAGCATGTAGTCGATGAGACACCGCTGCAGCCGGGCTCCAACACCCTTGAGCACGGGAAAGCCCGAGCCGGAGATCTTGGTTCCCCTGGGCAGATCCAGGATGTCGAGGTCGCTTCCGAGCTCCCAATGGGCCTTCGGATCGAAGTCGAACTCCACGGGCGAGCCCACCACTCGGACCACCTCGTTGCACTCCACATCCCCCTCGGGCACCTCCTCCAGAGGGAGATTCGGGATCACCAGCAGGAGCTCACGAATCCGGCTCTCGACTTCGACGACCTCGTCATCGATCTCTGAGATGCGTTGACCGACATCACGCATCTCGGTAATCATGTCGGCGGCGTCAGCACCCTCCCGCTTGAGCTCGCCGATCTTCTTCGAGGCTGCGTTCCGCTCCGCTTTGAGGTCGTTCACCTCGCTGAGACACCCCCGCCGTCTCTCGTCGAGCTCCAGAGTCTCGTCGACGGATTCCACGAGTCCCTTCGATCCTCTCCGCGCCAAGGCGGCTTTCACCACATTAGGCTCGCTCCGGATTCGCCGAATGTCGAGCATGTCAGCCTTCGTCCGGAGGGATGAGGTCCCGGTCGCTGCAATTGGGATTCGCGTCGTAGACGAACCGTAACGTGCCCAACGGCACATCGATCTCCAGAGCCTCCATCTTGGCGTAGAAGACGCAAATGAACCCGAACCGATCCGAGCCCACGTTCGTTCGGATCACGTAAACCGAGCCTAACGCCAGGGGGACGGCCTCGTCTTTCGTGTAGGCGGTCGTATCGGCCGGAGCCTCGCGCACGTCGTCGAAGCTCAGGCCGGGAAGCTCGATGATCCTGGCCTCGCCAGGGATTCCGAGGACTTCCGGAAGCAGGAAGACCAGCTGGTCGTCCTGCGTGTCGAGAATGACGTCCCAGAGACCTGTAGACCTCGGCGACTCGACGATCCGTGCAACCCTGCCGTGGAAGTCGAACGCCGACGGGAGGTTCAGCTCGGGGCGGGCGAGAGAGTAGAGCAGCGCCGTGTCGGGGGCCTGGGTCCACCCGATGTCGAAGGGGTTGCTCCCTCCACATGCGGCCAGCCCGAAACTCACAGCGATCGCAGCGACGCCGACAGTCGCAAATCTAGGGAGGATGTACCTGTTCACATGCAATTTTGGGTTGAAATTGAGGCCCAAGGCTACCCGAAGTGACTCGAGGGCGTCAACCCTGCAAGTACCTGACGTTCCTTGACTTCTACACCATTTAGCGGGTAGGTTCCCGCCCCGAGATCGCCTCAGGGAGGAGCCGAAATCGATGCCGAAGGCTGCTAAATCCGCTGCCCGACGCGGGCACATCCTGGTGGCCGATGACGAGCCCCATATTCGGCGTATCCTGCAGACACTTCTCGAGACAGCCGCCTTCCACGTTGACACCCAGCCCGACGGCACGGCGGCCATCAAGGCTCTCGAGGGTGATGCGCGCTACGACCTGATCCTCCTGGACATCATGATGCCCGGGGCCACCGGCCTGGAGGTACTCAGCCACCTCCGCGAGCTTGAGCATCGTAAGTCCACACCCGTTGTCATTCTCACGGCCAAGGGACAGGATGCGGACCGCGAGCAGGCGTTCTCCCTGGGAGCGAACGACTTCCTCACCAAGCCCTTCAGCCCCAAGAAGCTCCTTGCCCGAATCAACGAGATCCTCCAGGGATCCTGACCCCCACCTCTACATCACGATTCTGGCGGGAGGAGTCGGAAGTCGATTCTGGCCCGCAAGCACTCCCGCGAGGCCTAAACAACTACTCCCACTCGCCTCGTCCGAGCCCCTCATCGTCAACACCCTCGCGAGGGCCCGACGGGTCGTATCCGATGACAGGATCCGCATCCTGACTAGCGCGAAGCTCGCACGAGCCCTAAAGGAAGTTCTGCCCGACCTGAGCGACGACGGGCTGATGATCGAGCCGCAGACCCGAGGCACGGCACCGGTGCTGGCATGGGCGGCCTGGGAGATGGCCAGGCACGATCCCCAGGCCGTCTTGATCTCCCTACACGCCGATCACATGATCCGGCCGGAGTCCAGCTTCGTAGATCTGATGCACGCCGCGGCAGCCCTGGCAGGCCGAGAGAACCTGCTCTTCACGGTGGCGGTCCCCCCGACTCGCCCGGAGACGGGATACGGGTATATCGAGCCGGGCGAAACCATCGAGGCCTCCGACGGGATCCGCGCCTTCCGCGTGGCGTCTTTCCAGGAAAAACCGGACCAGGAGACGGCGGAGTCGTATGTGGCGGCCGGCCATCTATGGAACAGTGGTATCTTCCTGTGGAGAGCCTCGACCTTCCTGAAGGAGTTGGAGGCCGTCGCACCGGAGATCGCCGATCTCCTTCCTCTCCTGGAGGAGGACAGGGTCCACGATTTCTTCGCCCGGGCTCCGGTCATGACCGTCGACGTGGCGGTGCTCGAGCGGAGCGGGCGGGTGGCATCCGTCGCCGCGACATTCGAGTGGGATGACGTAGGTAGCTGGGAGGCGCTGATGCGCAGCCAGGAACCCGACGAAAAGGGCAACGTGATCATTGGGAGCGGGCACATGGTCGAGAGCTCGGGGAACGTGGTCTACTCCCCCGAGGGCACCGTGGTGGCCTACGGAGTGGAGGATCTCGTTATCGTCCAATCCGGGGAGGTGACCCTGGTGACGCGTAGAGAGCTCGCACCCACCCTGAAGGACCTCCTGGACCAGCTTCCCCCGGAGCTCCGGGGGGGAGCAAGCCTTGCGGATGGAGGAGGCCTTGCCGGGGGAGCCCTCTCGGACGAGGCCGGCCTGCCGGACGAGATCCGCCCCCCGGAGGAAGCCGGCTGATGAGTCTCTACCTCTTCGACGATGCGCGTGCCCGGAGTTGGACGCCGTTCGCCACCACCAGACCCACGGGAGAGCTCCTCTTCGGCTGCCTCCTCCTGCGCGAGCGAGCGGAAAGATTCTGGGGCAGGCGATGCGCTGGGCAGCTGGTGGATCCGGCTCTCACCGGATTCGACGAGGTCGGTTCCCCACCGGTCCTCGATGCTGCCGCCGCAGGCGACGAGCCGCTGATCTTTTTCTCGAGTCGAGCGGTTCCTGACCTCGACTCCACCCCTCCCACCGACGCCCCGGCCAGGTTGGTCATCAACGGCCAGACCGTGGGGTGGATGGTTCCACCCGACTACGTTTCGCTCGGAGAGAGCGACTTTCTCGACCCTGAGTCTTCGACGCTGGAAGCGCCTCTTGTGGAGGTACGGGGACAAGTTCTCGGAGAGCCCTGGGAGCTGATGGCCGGGAACGGCGGGCAGATCCGTCAGGACATCCCCGCCATCTTCCCCGAAAGCCGCTTCACGCTACCCGAGGGCGTTCACTGCTCGGGAGCCGAGCGGATCTCGGTGGGTTCCGACGTGAGGCTCGAGGCCGGCGTACATCTGGACGCCACAGACGGACCGATCCGTCTCTCTGACGACGTCCACGTGCTGGCTTTCACGCGACTAGCCGGTCCCGCCTTCGTGGGCCCCGGGACTCAGATGCTCGGCGGGGCCTTCCAGAACGTCAGCATCGGCCCGGTCTGCAAGGTCCGCGGAGAAGTGGCCAGCTCCGTGGTGCTGGGATACTCCAACAAGGCCCACGACGGGTATCTGGGTCACTCCTATGTGGGAAAGTGGGTGAACCTGGGCGCCTTCACCACCAACAGCGACCTCAAGAACAACTACAGTACCGTGCGGGTGCCTACCGCCGGGGGCCTGGTGGACACAGGCCTCATGAAGGTCGGTTGTCTGATCGGAGATCACGCCAAGACCGGGATCGGCACGCTTCTCTCCACCGGCAGCGTCGTAGGTACCGGCAGCAACCTGTTCGGTGGACTCATGTCCCCCAGGTACGTACCCCCCTTCACCTGGGGGTCGGGCGACATGCTCGAAGAGTACGATCTCGACCGCTTCCTCGAGGTGGTTGAGCGGACCATGGGTCGCCGAGATATGCCTCTTGCCGAAGGAGCCCGTACCCTCTTGATAAACGCGTGGGAGAGAACACGGTCGGATCGCTCGTGAAGCTCGCTCGGGCTGGAAGGCTGTTGAAGAAGTACAGTGGGTCGCGCACAGGGCGCTTGCGCGCGTTCAGGCAAGGAACGACGACGAGTCGTAGCCGAGCTACGGCGAGGAGGAGAGACGCAGCATCAACCGCTCAACCGCCCTGTGCCCAACAGAATAATTGGTATGAATTTACGAGTTCGTGGGTTGCGGTGGCACGGCCCCGACCACGCTTCGCGCGGTGCCCCCGTCGTTGGAGCTCCTAACCGTAGCGATGGCTATGGCGTCGTCGCTCCGACCCACGCTATCGCGCGGGTACCCCGGATCTAGGGCCGTGGCATCCGCAACGCGACCCGCTGTACTTCTTCAACAGCCTTCTAGTGCGCCCGAACATGAGTACGGTTACGCACCGAGAGGGCCGAAGCGCACGATCCGGGGCACCCGCGCCGAAATGCATGGGTCAGATGCGGGCTCGTGAGGGTCTGCGTCCTCGGAACCGGGAGCGGCGGCAACGCGACGTTGGTGGAAGCGGGTGAGACCCGTGTGTTGGTCGACGCCGGCTTCAGCGGACGTGACCTGGAGCGACGCCTCTCCCAGGTCGGTCTGCCCCCTGAGGCCATCGACGCCATCGTCATCAGCCACGACCACGGTGATCATACCAGGGGCGCCGGTGTGTTCAGCCGCCGGCACGGGACGCCTGTCTACCTTACCGAGCGCACGCTGGCTGCCTGCTCACGGGTCTTCCGTGGGACAGAGCCAACCGTCAACTACCGTGCGGGACGGCACTTCGAGGTCGGATCCATCCGTGTCGAGCCGTTCCTGACGGTTCACGATGCGGCGGATCCGGTGGCGGTGGCCCTAGTCGACGCGACGACGGAGACCCGGGTCGGTGTAGCCACTGACCTGGGGAGGCCGAACGCCCAGATCCGCCTGGCGCTGTCCGGCGCTGACTTCCTGATCCTTGAGGCCAATCACGACGAGGAGCTGCTCCGGACGGGACCCTATCCTTGGGCAGTCCAGCAGCGCATCGCCTCGAGCCACGGGCATCTCTCGAACCACGCCGCCGCACGGTTCGCTTGCGAGCTGCTCCATCCGAGGCTCGCCGGCGTACTCCTGGCTCACCTCTCGCAGGAGTGCAATCGTCCCGAACTGGCGGAAGCCGTGGTAGGAGATGCCCTACGGGCCGCCGGTTACGAAGGCTTCCTGGGAGTGGCTCCTCAGGGACGGCCGACCGAGTTCATCGACATCGAGGAGCTGCGGCGCCGCACCGGACCCGCACAGCTGACGTTGCTTTAGGAGCCTGGCCGAGTAATGGGCGGACCTTCCAATGTTCCGTTGCCGAGAGCCACCAAGAGGGTCGGGGCGCCGTGGGATCAAGGCGGGACGACGCGGCGTAGCGCAAGCGGGCACCGCGCGAAGCGTGGTCGCAAGGAGTCCCAACGCCAAGCCCACGGATGCACCGTGCCCTCGACTGGCCGAGACACTTTGGCAACGGGACACTAGAGGCCGAAGAGCCTGAGAATGTCGTTGGAGAGTGCCCAGAGCATGATCCCCATGACGATCAGGAAGCCGACGTGGCTCCAGCGTAGGCGCTGCTCAACCGATAGCGCCTTGCCCCGCACGGCTTCAATCCCCAAGAAGACCAGATGCCCGCCGTCCAAAATCGGAATAGGCAGGAGGTTGAGGATGGCCAGATTCACCGAGAAGAGCGCCATGAACCGCAGGAACGTCTCGAGTCCCATCTGCGCCGCCTGGCCAGACGCTGCGCCGATGGTGACGATACTCCCTAAGGATCGCGGCGAGACCCCACCCGTCACCAGGTCCCGCAGGAAATCGAGAATCAGAGCGCTAATGCCAATTGTCTCGGCCCACCCGAGCCGGATCGCCTGTGCAACGGACACCGGCTGGTACGATAGCTCCGGCCGGGGCGGGTAGATGCCCACCTTCCCGACCCGGACCGTCTCGCCGGTCAGAGGATCATCATGGGTCTCCTCGTCGGGCGTGACGTAGCGCGTCAGAGGCCGACCCCGCCGCCCAAGCGACAGCTCGGTGCGCATGCCGGGTCTGGACTCGATGACGTCCACGAAATCGTACCAGTGGGTGATCGGCACACCGTCGGCCGTCAAGACCCGGTCGCGGGCCTCGAGCCCTCCCTTGTCCGCCGGTGAGCCCGAATTGACATAGCCCACCTCCGGCTCGACCCACAGGCGGAGGGCGCGCACGAGCTGAACCCGCACATCGGGGTCGGTGCCCAGGTCGATCGAGATCGCCGAGGCAGGCTCCTCGGCGATCACCTCGAGCGGTCCGGCGGGCCCCTCCAGGATGCCGTCGCGGATGTCGCCCGAATGTTCGACTTCCCTCTCACCCACTCGAACGAGCCGAGAACCCTCTGGTAGCTCGGCGAGGGCTTCGGTTCCTTCGGGCAGGAGTCGGGCCTCCACGCGGGCGATCCGGTGCTCAGCGTTCTCGGCCAGACCCCACACGGCGTTTACGGTGAAGTAGACCGCGAATGCAAAGGCCATGTTCATGACGACGCCGGCCGAGATCACAATGGTCCTGGCCCAGATGGGCTTCCCGTCGAAGTCGCGGGACGAGGGCTTCCGGGGCTCTTTCACCGGCCCACCCTCCATACGCTCCATGACCTCGTCGTCCATCCCCCCCATCTTCACGTAGCCGCCGAGGGGGATCCAGCTCACCACGTACTCGGTCTCACCTTTCTGGAAGCCGAAGATCGTGGGGCCCAGACCGATGGAGAACCGCTGCACCGCCACGCCCACGGCCTTGGCCGCAAGGAAGTGCCCCAGCTCGTGGACAAAGATGAGGACGCCAAGTACGACAATGGTCGCCAGGATCGTCATTCCGTCTCCAATATCCCTCTCGTGGGCGCCTCACGCCCAGCGGTGCTCACGCCGCTACCCGAATACGAATCACCACTGGCCATGGACCGGGACGAGGCAACGAACTCGCAAGCCGCCGCTCGGGCGGCCGCGTCTGCCTCCACTACGTCACTCACCACCTCGACGTTCCGTCGGGGCACGTGGTCCATGGCGTGGGCGACCACGTCGGCCATCTCCAGGAATCCCACTTTCTCCGTCAGAAACGAATCTACCGCTATTTCGTTTGCCGCGTTGTAGACCGCGGGGACGGTGCCCCCACGTACACCCGCTTCGACGCCGAGAGCGAAGAGCCCGAAGCGCTCGAGGTCGACTTCCTCGAAGGTGAGGGGGGACGATCGAATCGGGTCGAACGTCCTGAGCGCGGGATCTCCGACACGCTCGGGGTGGGACAGCGCGTACAGAATAGGGAGCTCCATGGTCGGAAAGCCCAGTTGGGCCAACACCGAGCCGTCGGTGAACTCGACGAAGGAGTGGACGACGGACTGGGGATGTACAACCACGTCGATTCGGTCGTACCCCATGTCGTAGAGGAAGTGGGCCTCGATGACCTCCAGGGCCTTGTTGGCCAGAGTGGCCGAGTCAACGGTGATCTTGGCGCCCATGTTCCAGGTGGGATGGCGGAGCGCCTGGCTAGGTCTGACGCCCTCCAGCTCCTCGCGGCTGAAGCCCCGGAATGGCCCTCCCGACGCCGTGAGCACCAAACGAGCCACCGACGACAAATCGTATCCCTCCAGGCATTGTAAGATCGCCGAGTGCTCGCTGTCGATGGGGATCAGCTCACCACCACCCTGGCGGGCGGCCTCCATGACCAGGGCACCGCCGGCAGCCAGCGATTCCTTGTTCGCAAGGGCCAGGCGCTTGCCCGCTCGGAGGGCGGCGAGAGTAGCCTGCAGCCCCACCGAGCCGACGATGGCGTTTACCACCACGTCGACCTCGGGATCGGTGACCAACTCCAGCACCTCCTCCGGGCCCGCTCTCCAATCTGCGGGTGGGAGATTCGCCCTGTCCGTGAGAGCTTCCGGATCGGCGAGCACGGCCAGCGGAACCTCGTGCTCGGCGACCTGGGCAGCGAGCCGGGCGACCGATCGATGGGCGCACAGAGCCACAACACGGAAGCGGTCCGGGTGGCGCTCAACCACCGAAAGGGTGGCGCGACCGATGGAGCCCGTCGACCCCAGGATGACGACGCGTATCACGACCAGTGCCGAATCAGGATCAGGAGCCCGTAGGTGAAGGGCACAGTGAAGTACAGCGCATCCAGCCGATCGAGGACTCCGCCGTGTCCCGGGAGCAGGTGGCTGGAGTCCTTCACGCCTGCCTCACGCTTGATGACCGACTCGGCCAGGTCGCCCACCTGGCCCACCGGCGCGATGAGGGCACTCACACCGGCCGCGCCCACCATGGAAAGGCCATGCACCGGGACAGTGGAGAGCCAGAGCCATGAATACAAAGCTCCCACGGCCACCGAGCCCCCGAGACCTCCCAAAGCTCCCACAACGGTCTTCTTCGGACTCACGGCCTCGATGAGCTTGGACTTGCCGAAGCGGGTTCCGAGGCCGTAGGCGAAGCTGTCCCCGAGCCAGGTGACCCAAATCGGGAAGATGAGGAGGACGGCCCCGTGAAAGGCGGTGGCGGCCTCGGAGCTCTGCTCCGGGAGGGCTCGAAGCAGGACCCAAAAGGACAGCGTGCCCCCCGTATAGAGGGCTCCACCGATGGTGGTCGCGGCGGCGGCGAGGGGCTGGCCCTCCGGCCAGCGCTGCCAGAGGACCAGGGCCAGTGCCAGCAACGTGGCGGCGACCACCAGGCTCAAAGCCACCTGGGCGAAATCGTGGTAGTTCGGGTGAGTCGTCGCGAGGAGCGGCAGGACTGCTGCGACGGGGATCCCGAGCCATCGCAGCGGCCTCGATCCCCGCGTCGCCGCCATCGAGTAGTACTCACTGGCCGAGAGACCCGAGGCCACGGCCATGAGAACGCCCAGATACCAGCCGCCCCAATAGATGATCATCACCGCCATCGGAATTCCGATGGCCGCGACGATCAACCGGCTGGCCAGCTCCCCTTTGGGCATGGGCGGGGGCGGTTCCTAGCTGACGGTCACACGACCGAAGCGTCGATCGCGTTCCTGGTAGTCCGAAAGAGCCCGGAAGAGATCGACCCTGGAGAAATCGGGCCACAATACGGGCGTGATGTGCAGCTCCGTGTAGGCGAGCTGCCAGAGCATGAAGTTGCTGATGCGGAGCTCCCCGGACGTGCGGATGAGAAGGTCGGGATCGGGGAGCCCCCTGGTGAAGAGGCTGTCACCGAACGACTCCTCATCGATTTCGCGTGGGTCCAGCTCCCCCGCGGCTGCCCGCTCGGCCATGCAGCGGCACGCCCGCAGGATCTCTTCCCGGCCGGAGTACGTGATCATGAGATTGAGACGGAGATTCATGCCTCCGGCCGTCTCGGAGACGATCTCCTCCACCGCGCCTCGAGTGGACTCGTCCAGAGCGTCCACGTTACCGAGCACGTGGACCTCGACGCCCTGCTCCTTGAGCTCGACCCTCTCCCGCGTGGCGTACAAGCGCAACAAGCCCATGAGGGCCGTGATCTCGCGACGCGGACGCTGCCAGTTCTCCGTGGAGAAGGCGAAGAGGGTGAGTATCTCGATTCCGGCGTCGATGGAGCCTTCGATGGCCTCCCGAACCGCCTTCATGCCCTCTTTGTGGCCTGCAACACGGGGGAGGCTACGCTGCTTAGCCCATCGCCCGTTCCCATCCATGATGATGGCCACGTGTCGCGGGATCTGCCCGTGGACACGAATCTTCTGTAGGAGTTCCGAGGGTGCCATAACCAGTGAAGGCCGGTCGAGCGGATCGCAGCGAGGAGGCACGGCGACCGGCTAGATGGCCATCACCTCCTTCTCCTTGTGCCGGAGCATCTCGTCGATCTTCCGGGCATAATCGTCCGTCATCTTCTGGATCTCTTCGAGCTGCCGGTGGCCCTCGTCCTCACCTGTCTCATGCTCCCTGATGGCGTTCTTGATGTCGTCGTTACCCACCTTGCGGGCATGCCGGATCGAGACCCGGCCCTCCTCGGCCATCTGGTGTAGCAGCTTGACGTACTCCTTCCGACGCTCCTCGTTCAGCGGCGGAATCGGAACGCGGATCAGGTTCCCGTCGTTGGCGGGATTGAGTCCCAGGTCGGCCGTCAGGACCGCCCGCTCGATGTCGCCGAGGAGCCCCTTGTCGTACGGCTGGATCACGAGGAGGGAAGCTTCCGGCGTCGAGATGTTGGCCACCTGATTGAGCGGCATCTTTGAGCCGTAGGCGTCGACCCGTACGGTGTCAAGGAGGGCGGGAGTCGCTTTGCCCGTTCGAACAGTCGCGAACTCGCGGCGCAGCGCTTCGATGGCGTCATCCATCCGTGACCTGGCTTCCTCCAACGACATAGCCACCTCTCAGCGTGTGCTTTTTCTTCGGCCCCGACCAGCGGGCCGCCCTTATCGGAGCCTAGGAGACCAGGGTCCCTACCTGCTCTCCCCGAATGGCAGCGGCAACGGCTCCTCGATCCTCCAGATTGAGGATGATGATCGGGAGGTCGTTCTCTTTGCAAAGTGCGACCGCGGGGGTATCCATGACGCCAAGTTCCCGCGTGACAACCTCTTGAAAAGTAATGGCCGGAATGAACTCTGCCGAGGGGTCGTGGACGGGGTCGGCGCTGTAGACGCCCTTCACCTTGGTAGCCTTGATCACCACGTCGGAGCTCATCTCGATGGCCCTCAACACGGCGGCCGTATCGGTGGAGAAGTAGGGATTGCCGGTGCCACCGGCGAAAATCACCACCCGCTCCTTCTCCATGTGCCTGAGCGCCCTTCGGCGAATGTAGGGCTCCGCCACCTCTTCCATGTGGATGGCGGTCATCACACGGGTGGCGACTCCTTTGCGCTCGAGGAGGTCCTGGACGGCCAGGGCGTTGATGACGGTGGCGAGCATGCCCATGTAGTCCGCCTGTGCGCGGTCCATGCCCTTCTGACTCGCCAGAGCTCCCCGGACGATGTTGCCTCCCCCGATCACGAGACCCAGGCTCACTCCCATCTCGTGAACCGCCTTCACCTCGTCGGTGAGGAGATCCACCACCGATGGTTCGATCCCGAAGCCCCGCTCACCGGCGAGGGCTTCGCCCGAGAGCTTGAGCAGGACTCTCTGGTACCGCACTTCCAGGCTCGCAGCCATCTCGGCGCTCAAGCGCCCTCGCCGACCTTCATGCGGGCGAACCGGGCGACCTCGATCTTCTCGCCGGTCTTGGCCGATGTCTCGGTGATCAGCTCCTCGATGGTTTGATCGGGATTCTTCACAAAGGCCTGTGGTAGTAAGGTATTCTCCTTGAAGTACTTACTGAGCTTTCCCTCGACGATTTTCTCGGCGATGTGATCGGGCTTGCCCTCTTCTTTCACCTGCTCGCGGTAGACCTTGCGCTCCCGCTCGACGATCTCAGCGGGGATGTCTTCGGGACCCACCGCCAGCGGCGACGACGACGCGATGTGGAGCGCCAGATCCTTGGCAAGCTGTCTGAAGGCGTCCGTGTTCGCCACGAAGTCCGTCTCGCAGTTGACCTCCACGATCACAGCGGTCCGGTTGTCGAAGTGGACGTACGAGCCGATGGTCCCCTCGTTGGCCGACTTCTCCGCCCTCCTGGCCGCCTTGGCGGCTCCCCTGGCCCTCAGGAGATCGATGGCCGCCTCCATGTCGCCCTCGGTCTCCACCAGCGCCTTCTTGCAGTCCATCATGCCCGCCCCGGTTCTATCGCGGAGGGCCTTCACGTCCTTCGCAGAAATCGACATCGTCCAGTCCGTCTCACTCGAGTTGTTTCCTAACTAAAAGAAAGAGGCGGGAGCTCCCAACTGCTCCGCCTCTATCGTCCCCAAAACGGCTGGGGCGCAGTCACTGCGGTGCTCAGGATTCCGACTCGGCTCCGCCCTTTTCAGCTCCGGCGTTCGCGGCGTCATCGGCGGCTTCTTCTCCGGCAGCGGCGGCCGAGCCTTCCGTCTGCTCTCCGCCCTCGTCCTTGACGGCCTCGCCTTCGGCCTTGCCGCCCAATTGCTCGGCGCTCATTTCGGGGCGGGGATGCCGCTTCGGGCGCCGCCTGGCGGCTGGACGGTCCTGGACCTCGGTGGTCTCACCAGTCTCGGTCGAATAGGTCGTCGCCTGGGCCTCTTGAACCATCCGTTTCTTCTCCTCGGGCACCTGCGTGCTCGCCACCTGAACGGACTCGGCGATGGCCTTCGTGATCAGGCCGACGGAGCGGATGGCGTCGTCGTTGCCTGGCACCGGGTACTCGATAAGATCCGGATTGGCGTTGGTATCCGTGATGGCGATGACCGGGATGCCAAGGCGATGTGCCTCGCGGACCGCAATGCCTTCGCGCCTCACGTCTACCACGAAGAGGGCACCCGGGAGGCGAGTCATGTCCTTCACCCCCGACAGGCACTTGTCGAGCTTCAACCTCTCGCGGTCGAGGAGAAGACGCTCCTTCTTGGTATAGAACTCGAAGGCGCTCTCCTCCTGCCCGCGCTCCAGCTCTTTCAGACGGCGAATCTGCTTACGGATCGTCTGAAAGTTGGTGAGCATGCCGCCGAGCCAGCGCTCGGTTACGTAGAACGCGCCGCACGCGTTGGCCTCCTGCTCGATGATCCCCCGTAGCTGCCGCTTGGTGCAGACGAAGAGAACGCGCTCGCCGGCCAGAACCACTTCCCGCACGGCTTCCTGCGCCACGATCAGGCGATCGAGGGTCTTGCGGAGATCGATGATGTGGATGCCGTTGCGCTCCGTGAAGATGTACTTCCGCATCTTCGGATTCCAACGGCGGGTCTGGTGTCCGAAGTGGACGCCAGCCTCGAGCAGTTCGTTCAGGCCCACCTGCTGCTGCTGCATGTATCTCTTCGTCTCGACGATTTAACGCTTGGAGAACTGGAAGCGCTTCCGCGCCTTGGGGCGACCGGGCTTCTTCCTCTCGACCTTTCGTGAATCTCGGGTGAGGAAGCCGCCCGCCCGGAGCACCGGGCGCAGGTCCTCGTCGTGCTCCACCAGGGCCCTTGCAATGCCCATGCGGAGAGCGTCGGCTTGACCCGTGGGCCCACCGCCGCGGACGCGGACCCAGATATCGAACTGCCCGTCCATCTCCACCGCCTTGAGGGGCTGCTCGATACGCTGTTGGTGGGTAGAACGGGGGAAGTACTCGGCCAGCGGACGCGAGTTCACCGACCACTCACCCTTGCCGGGCTTGAGCATCACGCGGGCGACGGCGGTCTTCCGCCGGCCTACAGTCTGAATGCTGTTTCCCGCCATCAAATCGTTTCCGATTCCGCTCAGATCTCCAGGTGCTGCGGCTGCTGACTCTGATGCGGGTGATCCGCACCCGCATAGACCTTCAGCTTCTTTCGCGTGTGCCGCCCCAACGCGTTCTTGGGAAGCATGCCCCGGACGGCCAACTCGATCACCCGATCCGGATGGGTCGCGATCATGCGCCGGAAGGGGATGTGCCTCTCGCCACCCATGTATCCCGAGTGCCTGAAATAGGTCTTCTGATCCGCCTTGTTGCCGGTCAGCGTGACCTTCTCGGCATTGATCACCACGACGTAATCTCCCACGTCGAGGTGGGGCGTGAACATCGGCTTATGCTTGCCACGAAGAATCCGAGTGATCTCGGTGGCGAGTCGACCCAGGGTTTTTCCCTCGGCATCGACGACCCACCAGGCGCGTTCGATCTCGTCTGCTTTCGGAGTGTATGTCTTCACCGTGTTCCCACGAATTGTTGAACGACAGAGCTATAAAGGATAGTAGCGGCCACAGGGGGTGTCAACGGGGGAAAGGGCAGCGTTTTCATGGGGTTTCGACCGGACGAGATACCCGATCGTCGTGTCTCAGCAGACGAATCCTTCCGGGTCGCCGGACGTCTCTGTCAGCTACGCATTCTACTGGAAGTACGTCTCCAGAAAGCGGGCCCGGGACGCATGTCGGAGCCTTAGTAGCGCCTTCTCCTTGATCTGCCGCACCCTCTCTCGGGTGATCCCCAGCAACGACCCGATCTCCTCCAGCGTCATAGGCTCCTGATCGTCGAGTCCGAAGTACAGCCTAAGGATCTTCGCCTCACGCTCCTTGAGGGTGGAGAGGGCTTCTTCCACGCTCTCCTTAAGGGCGTGCTCGTAAGCTTCGTCTTCGGGTCCCGGGGAGTATTGGTCCGGCAGGTAATCGAGGAGCCGGTTATCCTCACCCGGTGTAATGGGCGCGTCGAGTGATAGATGGGACTGGGATATCGCCAGCGTACGCTCGACCTCTTCTTCCGAGATGTCGAGATCGTGGGCGAGCTCCTCTACAGTGGGCTCCCGTCCCAACTCCTGCAGAAGAGCCGAGCTCCTTCGTCCGATCCGATGGAGAGCTCCGGCCCGATTGAGGGGGACCCGTACGATCCGGCTCTGCTCTGCCAACGCCTGTAGAATGGCCTGCCGAATCCACCACACCGCATAGCTGATGAACTTGATGCCCTTGGTCTCATCGAACTTGTGAGCGGCCCGAATGAGGCCGAGGTTTCCCTCGTTGATGAGATCGGAGAGGGGTACGCCCTGGTTCTGATACTTTTTCGCGACCGAGACGACGAATCGGAGGTTGGAGCGGACGAGCTTGTTCAGGGCCTCTTCCTCGCCCCGCCGAATGCCTTTGGCGAGGCGTACCTCTTCGGCCTTGTCGATCAGCGGATACTGGCTGATCTCCTTGAGGTACTGATCGAGCGACCCTTCCCGGAAGGAACCTCGACGGGAAGGAAAGCTCATCTAGCCCTCAGTCGTCCATGAGTCTGATCGCGTCTCCAAACGAAGGGGAGGCGCCGAAGCAAGGAAATGATAAGTCAAGGCGCTGGTAGCGCAACCGCCCCAACGAAGAATCTTGGACGAGTGTGGCGTGGCCGCCCACCCGCATCCACGACCTCGAGGCGGTATTCGTCAGCGGATTCGCCCACCTACCCGATCCCACCGCACGGCACGAAGCCGCGGCGGTCGTTGTTCGCTGATGGCGTCGAAGGAAAAGTACACGATCCAGGGCTGGCCGCGGATCGCTTCCCTGTTCACGAACCCCCAGTAGCGCGAATCCTCACTGTTGTCACGGTTGTCCCCCAGCACGAAGTAGCTGCTCTCCGGGATGGCGAGGGGACCCCAGTTGTCTCGTGAGGGCCGGTAGTCTCCACTTCGTGAGCGTGGAGGTCCAGTCGCCCTGGCCAACAGATGGCTGCCCTGCCAGGTCATGTTGGGGTGAACGGCGTCGGCACCGCTGCGGTCGATATACCGCGCATATTCCTCATTCACCTCGACGCCGTTCACATAGAGGGCCTTGTCCCTCATCTCGAGCGTGTCGCCGGGCACGCCCACCACCCTCTTCACATAGTTCTTGAGGGGATCATGCGGAGGGTTTAATACCACGATGTCGCCTCGGCGTGGCTCTCTCCACGCCGGGAGCTTCATCCCCAACAGCGGCACCTCGGCTCCGTACACCGCCTTGTTGACCAACAGGAAATCCCCCACGAGAAGCGTTCCTTCCATGGAGGACGTGGGAATCTTGAAGGCCTCGACGAGGAAGGCCCGAACGACCAGAAAGAGGATGAGAGCGAAGAAGAGCGACCGGGTCCAGTCCCAGATCAGTCGGAGCGGGACCGGCCCTCGTTGCTCTCGAACCGCGTTCCGTTCCTCGCGCATATATGCCGTCCTGAACCGAATCTGGTGCCTTCGACCATACCCGCCACACTCTCTCCGAGTGCGGTGTGCCCTGTCCCCTGCCCTGGCTACCCTCGACAGGTGGAAACTAAAAACTACACGGGCGCCGGGTCTCCGTTCCAGTCTGGCTGGGACGGGAGTCCTCGGATTAGGCCTTCCCCCGAGAGGGGATCCGAGCCTAGTCTAGTGATAGAGGATATCACCGTCGAATGCACCGGTGACGCGTCGGATCGACCACCGGGATCGGAGGAGGGATGTACGTGAGAGGAAAATTGTCTCCGGTTTCATTCCTCCTCGTGATCGCCGTTTCCGCCGTCGCCCTCAACTATCTCCGCGGCCGGGCACCGATGTTCGGGGGTGGGGCCCTGGGTGAAGGGGTTGGGGCCTCGGAAGAGTGCCCCGCGGGAGACCCCCGGTTCTGCGATGAGGGGGTGTTGGCCGGCCCCATCGCGGCGGAGATCATCTTACAGGCCAGTGAGACCTGCACGGACGTCGGATATCTGTGCGTGGAGCTCGAGGAATCGGGCTTCCAGCGCATGTATCGATGGCCCGACGGGACCACTCGCTTGCGAATCCGCATTCCTCCACCTCCCAGGGCGACTCGAGAGCGTGCCCGGGACCTCCAAAGAGCAGCGGTGCGGGGATTCCAATACTGGAATCGGAAGCCGTTCGAGTTGATCATCGACTCCCGCACGACGTCCACGGAGCAGGCCGACATCACGATCTCGTGGGATTCGGGTCTTTCCGGATCTCAACTGGGAGTGACGCGCATTGAGTGGAGCGTCGAGGACGGCGAGCCGCATTTTCGGGTACTCCGGCTCGCCCTGGCCACCCGCAGCCCCTCGAACTGGAACTACGAGCTAAGACCTCAGCAGGTGCTCCTCACCGCAGCCCACGAAATGGGTCACGCTCTGGGACTGCCCCACAGTGACTCGCGCCGCGACGTCATGTACCCGACCAACACCGCGCGCAGCCTCTCGACGAGGGACTTCCGGACACTCGACGCGTTGTACGGCCTCCCTAATGGCGCCGAGATAAAGAGGGACTAGGGTTCCGTTGCCAAGGTCCAGGCGTCTGACGGCACGACCTGCCGGATCCCTCAATCGTCCCGTGTGAGGCCGTATTTCGCGATCTTCTTGTAAAGGTTGGAGCGCGGCATGTCGATCTGGCGCGCCGTCTCGCTGACGTTCCACTCGTTCTCGCGGAGCTTGTGGGTGATGTAGACCAGCTCGGCCTGTTCCTTGAACTCGCCGAAGGTGTGTATCCCCAAGAGCGCCGCCCCAAAGCCGTCACCGCCGGTCGCACCGGCCACCAGGGAGTCCACATCCGCCGCCCTCACGGCCTCGCCCGGCGACAGGATGAGCAGCCTCTCCACCGTGTTCCTCAACTCCCGAACGTTGCCAGGCCAATCCAGAGCTTCGAGACGGGCGAGCGCCTCCTCCTCCAGGATCTTCGGGGCGACGTGGGTGACCCCCACGGCTTGGCCGACGAAGTGGGCGACGAGGGGCCGAACGTCCTCGGGTCGTTCCCGCAGCGGAGGAACCACGATGGGTACGACGTTCAGCCGATAGAAGAGATCCTCCCGGAATCGTCCCTCGGCGATCTCCTCCGGAAGGTCCTTGTTCGTGGCGGCGATCACCCGGGCGTCCACCTGGATGGCCTTGGATCCGCCCACTCGTGTAATCACACCCTCCTCGAGGGCCCGAAGCACCTTTGCCTGAGCGGCCAACGACATGTCCCCAATCTCATCCAGGAACAGGGTGCCCTCGTGTGCCTGCTCTAACTTCCCCGCTCGATCTGCCACGGCACCGGTGAAAGAGCCCTTGATGTGGCCGAAGAGCTCGGACTCGATGAGCTCTGCGGGAATCGCGGCGCAGTTGACCTCGATGAAAGGAGCCTGCTCCCGGGCCGAGAGGCGATGGATGCCGCGCGCCACGAGCTCCTTGCCGGTTCCGTTCTCACCGCTGATGAGCACGCGGGCATCGGTAGGTGCCACCCGCTCGATTCGCTCCAACACCCCCCGGATGGAGGCTGAGGCCCCGACGATCCTGTGGCGGTCGTCGGCCTCGCTCCGAAGCAGCCCGACACTCTGGGTGAGGCCTCGGAGCTCCAGAACATTGCGCAGGCTGACGAGGAGCCGATCGGTGTCCAGGGGCTTCCTCAGGAAGTCGAAGGCCCCCTTGCGGGTGGCGTCGACGGCCGTGTCGATGGTGCCGTGACCGCTGATCATGACCACGTGGGCGCCCGGGTCCACCTTGCGGATGCGAGAGAGCACCTCGAGACCGTCCAAGCCCGGCATCTTCACGTCCAGGAAGGTGACGTGGGGCGCGAACGACTTGAACAGCTCGATCGCCTCCGGACCGTCCGCTGCCGCCATCACCTCGTGCTCTTCATACTCGAAGACCTGCCTGAGGGCGTGTCGGATGGACTCTTCGTCGTCGACGATCAGGATTCGTGACATGAGGGTGTCGGCTCGTTCTGTCGCCTCAGCGGTCGCGGACGAGTACCAGACTGTCGCGGAGGATGTACGCGGTCTTGAGCCCGTCGGGAAGCGGGATGGCGATGGCATCGTCGGGAAGCCCCGCCACGTACTCTCTCCCGAAGGCCTCGAGGATCTCGGGAATCATGCGGTCCGGAAGCGGTATGAAGGCGGCCCCCACGCCGTGGACGACGAGGGCATCCCAACGCTCGTCCTCCAGGGGAGCGAGAGCACCCTCGAGGGATACCTCGAGCGTATCGGGCAGAAAACCCAAAACCGCGTTCAGATTCGGAAGCTGGGGGAACGCTTCGACGGCGACGCGAACGGTCAGGGTGACGACCCCGTCTGCCATCTCCACCCGCGGCTCGCTGATCCCTTCCGGTATGATCCCCGGGACCGAATACCGCAGGATGGACACGATCTCGGTCGAGCTCAACGCCAGATGGTCTCCGACCTCACCTCGCCGCAACGCCTCGAACCGGTCCATCGTGGCCTCGGCGAACTCCGGGGACGCCGTGATCTCGGCAACGTCATCCCCTCTGGAGAGCCATGCCGCCAGCTCCGGGAAGACGGAGGGACCCCATCGCCATCCTGCCAGAGCGGCGGCTACCAGCAGAGCTGCGAAAACGATCTTCCCGAGGCAGCTCTTGAGGCAGCCGAGCCCGAGCACGGCTACCCCTCGAACGCGGAGCTGCGATGAAGGGTGTAGCGCGCTCCTGCCTTCGAGAGATGACTCCGCATCAGGTCGAGCTTTCGAACCGTGATCTCACCCTTGTAGGTGACGGCCGCCGCCTTCTCGTCGAGCCCGCGGAAGGCTCCCGCACCGTTGCGGGCCTCCGCCCTTCCCAGGGTGAGATGGGGATGAAACGCCCTGGCTTCTCGTTCGAACCCAGAGTCGGTGAGAGCCCACTCGAGATCCTGTTTCAGAGCACGCAGAGCGGGAGTGGGCTCGACTCCGACCCAGATCACGCGTGGCCGGCGAATCGTGGGAAAGGCCCCGAAGCCCTCGACGGCGAGATCCAAGGCACCCGTCGTCAGCGCGACACGCCCTACCGCCTCTTCCACGGACTCGATTCGGTCTTCCGAGACGTCACCCAGGAACTTCAGAGTGAGGTGGTACTTCTCGGGCTCCACCCAGCGCACTGGGAGCTCGGACTCCCGAAGCACGCGGGCCGCGCGATAGATTCGGTCCTTCTCCTTCTTGGGCAAGTTGAGTGCTACGAAGAGACGCATGGCTGAAGATCACACCCTGGACTGTTCAACAATGATTCGGGCCTTCCAGAAGAACGACTGCGCCACCCTGCGATTTGCGGCCACGCCCCGCTGCCAGGTGGCCCGTGAAAAGAGGAACCTTGCGAGAAGCTACCGGGATCCCGCGGAGGTAACAACCTACCCCGCGTCGGAGAAAAACGGCTCAACTCCTCAGCGGTCGACGTGTGTGAACCCAAGGGCGATGGGACATATGCCGGTGGGAACCACCGCTTCGGTGGCGAACTCCTGGGTCAGGCGGATCGCCGCACTCGGGTTCACACAGTCCGGCCGGAGGGCGTACATCCTCCCATCTCCGTCGAAGCCGACTCCCGCGCTGCTACCAAGGCCTTCCGGTGCAACGGCGTCCTCCGGCGCCCGTATGAACGACGATGAAGCTGGGCTCCAGGCGCCGATCCCGAAGGAGAAAGACGAGAAGTACAGGCTACCGTCGACCCCGAACGCGGGAGAGGCCGGGAACTCTCCGAAGCCGGTGTGATGGGCGACCTCGGTCATGCTCCCGAGGTCCACTACGGACAGGCTCCCATTTCCCGCACCGAATCGTCCCGCGTTGACTACGTAGAGGAGGCCATCGGGCCCCACCGCGGCACCGCTCGGGTTCTCCCCCGAGAGCTGAACCGTGCCTACGACCACGAGACTCACCCCGCTGATGATGGAAACCGTTCCCGGACCCCCCGGGAGGAAATCCGGCCCGAGCTCCGCGTTGAGCACGAGTCCCTGGCCGCTTATGCCGGTTACGTGCTGCGGAAAGCCACCCACCGGGATGGGGGGCGCCACAGCTCCCGTCACGATGTTCACGGGGGAGACCGAGTTGAGATTGGGGTTGGCCACCAAGACCAGGGAGTCGGTCAGGAAAGCCGCCCCGGTAGCCCCTGACCCCTCGGGCAAGGCTATCGTCTGCAGCAGAATCCCAGAGCTCAAGTCCACCACCGCAACGGCCGGAACGAAACCGAGGGGAACCAAGGCCAGCGAGCCGCGAAGGGCCAGGCCTACCGGAGATCCGGCAGGCGACAGGCCGATGGTATTGGGCGCATCCGGCTCATCCACCGAGAACACGGTGAGGGACACGTCCAGACTGTTGACAACCACCCCGATCTCTTCTTCGACGAGCCGATCAGGCGCCGCCGCGTCCTCATGGCATCCCAGGAGGAGACACGAAGAAAGCAGAGCCAGTTCAAAGCTCATCTGCCTCCCGGCCCGTCCGCGGCTCATCCTCCACGTCCACGCGTCGATCCGCTGCATGCCCACTTCCTTTCTCCTATCGTGGGGAGCTCCGGCTCCCGTGTGATATCGTGGGGGCTCGGCCCTGTCGCATGTTTGTCGGGGCTCAACCCCTTTTGCGTCTGGGGCTCAACCCCCGTCTCCCGCGCCGAGGATCACCGTTATGCTCAACGTCCGTCCAGGATGCGGATAGCCGAAAATCAGCGTGTCTTTCCGGTCGAAGAGTCGATCGACCTGGGCGGCGGCCCGGTACTCCCTTCCGGCCAGCCTCCCGCGCCTGGCCAACCGTAGCTCCGTCGCCCAAAAGGCCGGAAGCTCGTTCACCAGCGAGGCGACGGGGAAGCGTGCCCCGGTGAGCTTCACGCCCACCTGCCCGTCCCAGTTGCCCGCAGTCAGGCCCAACAGAGCCGCCCCACTGTGGCGGGGGCGGTACATGACCTGGACCGGGACGGGATCGGGACGGTCGTACGTCACCGTGGTCATGGAGTAGTTCGCCGAGGCACGCAGCACACCGGACGATAGGAAGCGCGTCACCTCCCCCCACGCGTCCAGGCCCCAGCGGTTCACATCGACGTTTCTGGGCCCCCAGACGAAGCGAAAGTCCGGAGCCCAGACGATCATGTCGATCACGTCTCCCCGATATACGGAGGCTCCCCCTGCCAACACGAACCTCCCCCGCCGACCCCGCATTTCTAGTCCGGCTTCCAACTCCCACGGCACGCGCTCGGCTCTTAGATCCGGGTTCGGCGCGACGGCGACCCCCTCGCTGAAGAACTGGTCTCCCAGGGTGGGCAGGCTGAAGCTGCTCCGTTGGGCTGCGTGGAAGGAAAGTCCCGGTTCACCGAGGCTCACCGTTACGTCGTGGGTACCTCGCCACCGGCCGGCCAGGCCATCCCAATGGCCTGCTGCCGTCAATTCGATCTTCGTGCGGCGGCCGGCGGGAGCGAGGGACCCACGAGCGCTCACGCTTACGGCCTTGCGACTCGTGGGTGCCGAAACGGAGAGTGCCCCCGAGTTGACCCGCTGGACGCTGGCGAGAGCTCCCAGGGACGTCTCCGAGAGCCAATCGATCCCAGGCCCCCAGCTCACATCGCCCCTCGCGCCGGCGGTAGTCGCACGGGTTCGGGTATTGAACGGCAGTCCCACCGGCGGCTCCGGATCACGGTACGCCGAGCCATCCAAGTGCAGGTAGCCCGCCACATCCGCCCGGCCGCCGCCCAGTCTCCCACTCCAGGCCGCCGAACCGCGCGCCCGCACCGCTTCTTGGCGAGCGAAGGTCGAGGGGGCGAACTCCTTGCCCGGGAGGCCTCGGTGAACCGACTCCACACCCAGCCGAAACCGCGTTTCGCTCCCCTCACCCCGTAGCGACAGGCTCGCCCAGGCGGCCAGGTGCCTTTCATCGGCGTTTCGGCGAAGGGCGTCCACACAACCCACTTCGGGCGCCTGGGTAAAGGAAAACTCCCCGTCAGTCCGACGGCCCTCGACCCCGAGCCCGAGCCTCGCCTTCCCCGCCTCGATACCCCCCTCCCCCGACACCTCGATCCGCCCCAACGACCCCACGCCCACCCGGACCCCGAGGGCCGTGGGAGCATCGGCGGTTCGGATGAGGATCACTCCCCCCTCCGCTCCCGGACCGAAGCGGGAGGTCGCCCCCCCGGCCACGACTCGGATCTCCTGGATCGCACTGGCAGCCACCCGGGAGAGGTCGGCCTCACCCGTGATGGGATCGTTCAGCGGCGCTCCGTCCAGAAGCACCAGGACGGCGTCGGCGGAGCTGCCCCGGATGGAGGCGGTCTGGGCTCCTGCCACCCCCTCGCGACGGACGACCACGGCTGGGGCCGTGGCCACCACGTCACCGGCCGTCCGCGCCCCGGAGCTTCGGATGTCGGCCCGGACGATGCGATGGACGCCCACGGATCGCGGGCCATCGACTTGGACCGCGAGGGAATCGACAGAGATGGGCGCCGGCTGGAGTAGGTATGTGTTCCGGGCTATGGACCCGTTCCAGACCCGGATTTCGCCGACGAGAGTCGCGTACCCGAGATGCTCGATCCGAATCGCCTGGTCGCCGGGATCGAGCGCCCTCAGGTGGAACTCGCCCGAGCCATCCGAATGGCCTACCCGCTGAGAGGCCGGCAGGACGATCAGGGCGTCCGCGACCGGGAGGCCCGTGGTGGCGTCGATGACTCGGCCGAGTAGCTCCCCCGGGTACTGCCCGGCCGCAGGAGATGCACACGCCAGAACGGCCGCAACGGCCATTCTCGTGGCTGCCCGTAAATGAAAAGCCCGCACGCCTTCCCCTCGAAGAGTGCTTGGTCAGCGCGGGCGTGCAGGTCTACTGACTCAAGGCCGCTCTCCTCACCTTCCCAGGGGCTTCCCCAGTGGTGGTGTATCGAGGGAGCGTTTTCCAGCCCTCATGGGCCGGGCCTAACACAGTGGCGGGGCCGTGCCGGATTCTCACCGGCTTCCGAGATGCCTCGCCCGCGTATGGTTCGTTGTCGAGACCAACGTATCACTGCCCCGGGGTCCTTACCAGGGCACGACAACACGGACTACGCCAGTGCACGGTACGCATGATCCTGCCGGCTGGGGCCCCGAGCGGGCCAGAACCCCGAGCGGGTGAGGACTACTCTCGATCTGAGGTGGGAGCGAGGAGCGAGGTCTGTCCCAGGTTCAGGATCCTCGTGGTGGGGTAGGCCAGATCGATGTCGGGCTCCTTGTCGACAATGTGCAGTACGGCCTCCCAGAGAGCCTGATGAGCCTGGCGGCGGCGTCGCGGATCGGTGAGAAAGCGGAGTGTAAGGCAGACCCCATGATCCACGACGGACGTGTAGACGGTGGCGGTGACGGTGCCGTACGAGATCAGCATTCGGCTCAGGCTCCGCTTGAGCGATTCCCGTGCTCGCTCACTGGCCTCCTTCGTCTCTTCCTGGACGACGGACAGGAGCATCGCCTTGGCTTTGAGCGGTAAAGGACCTGGGTAACAGTTAAGTCAAGAGACCTGAGTAACAGTTCTCCGTCCTTTGCAAGTGCCTCCAGTTCGTCTCTTCCCTCGTCCGAGGGAGTCGAAGATGAGGCGTTTGGGTTCAACAAAGCGTCCTAGCCAGATGGGTCCGAAGTAGACCTCAAAGAGACCGTGGTCAATCTCTTCCAGTCCGACTTCATGCCCAGCGAAGAGTCGGCCGACGGGCACACGGTCCCCGTACCAGCGGATGCCACCGTTCGTGCTGACGAGCCGGGTCTCGAAGTGGCCCGGATACGTGACCGGGTCGAGTTGCTTCGGGAAGGGTCGAGGTGAGGGTCGGTAGAGATTGGAGGGCACGGCACCGTCCAACGCCTCGTGAGGCCGGACTTCGTTGTAGAGCTTCCTGAATCTTCGAAACGCTTGCTGCTGGGTCCGCATGTTGGAGCTCGGAGGTCGGGTGGTACGCCTCTTTAGCACCAGGTGCATGTTCTCGTGCTTGCCGTTCTGCTGAGGGCAGCCAGGCTCGATGAGCTCAGGCAGAATGCCCACCTGAATGAACCACACGGACAGCCGAGAGAGACGGCCTAGTGCGTTCGAAGCGAAGGGAGTGCCGTTGTCCGTACGGATCCGTTCGGGTAGACCGTGTTGGCGAAATAGCCGCGTGAACACTGGGATCACGCCGTCGATTGTCACGTCCGGACGACCCCAACACTCCAGTACGAACCTCGAATGCATGTCCTGCACAGTAAGCGGGTAGCACAGCTCACCGTCACCCATCGGGAACTCGCCCTTGAAGTCGGCCGTCCACGTCCCGTTCGGTTCAGATGCGTTGGTATCGGGTCGACCCGGGTGCCAGCGGCGCACCCTTCGCCGACGCCTCGGCACCAGGTCGTGACGCACCAGGATGTTGTGCATCGTCTGTCGTGAGGGCAGTGCTAGCTCCGGCCGATGCGTCTGCAGGTACCACCGGATCTTCTTCGGCCCGAAGTCGTCATACTTGCGTCTAACCTCGAGGATCGTCTCGACCACCTCACTAGGCGTAGCCCATGGGCAATGCCCGGGTCGACTCGCTCGATTCTCCAGACCTGCTGGCCCGGCTCGCCGCCATCGATCCATCCACTTGTAGCCCGTCTTGCGACTAATCCCGTATCGATCGCACACCGCAGCAAAGCTCCGAAGACTGCGATGGGCTTCTTCGATAAACCGCGTTCTCTCTTCCATGACATGAGTCTCCTCGAACGGCATCGGCCTCCTCCTTTCAGAGGTGCCGACTGTAACCCATGTCCCTTTACTTAAGTGTGTACCATGTCTCTTTACCGGACCAGCGCCTGGCGGAACAGGCGTTTGGCCGTAGCGGCATCGCGCAACCTCGAGAGCACGACGGGAATCTCGTGCCACAGATATGGGAACTCGGCCGTGTAGTTGGCGATGGGCTCGGAGAGGATCTTCGCGTTGGGAATCTGGACGACCCTTCCGGTGCTCTGATCCGCCGTCACCCGCGGTCCTCGACGGTGCGCTGAACGACTCTCTGCAGGACCCGCCGCAGCAGCCAAACGGAGAGCAGGACGATGACCGTGAAGCCGATCTTCCTCCACGAGAGACTGTCCAGCAACAACCCCCTGCTCAGAAAGTCGATGCCTTGGGCCACGGCACCTCCCGCGGAATCGGCCGGCGTATCCTGGACGGCGACCCGGACGATCGAGGCCGTCACCGGACTCTCTGTCGCCACAGGCCACGGGGCCTGACGTGTGACGGTGTGGTCTGGAGATGCATGGACTGATGGTAGTGTGGACCGCTCGGCTTCGGTACCCCTGGTGATCAGGCTCCCATACGCTGCCGGTCCAGGCTTCGATACTGCACCGCCTCGGCCGCATGGGCGGAAGTGATGGCGTCGCTGCCATCGAGGTCTGCGATCGTCCGGGCCACCTTGAGGATCCGGTGGTACGCCCGAGCCGACAGCCGGAGTCGGTCCAGGGCCCGCTGAAGCAGGCGGGCGACGTCGGCGGAGGGGCGACAGTGGCTGCGGATATCGGCCAGACCCATCTGACCGTTGGCGAAGACCCTCGGCGAGTCGCGCAGGCGCTCGATCTGACGGCGACGGGCCTGGGCGACCCGCTCGCGAACGACGGCGCTCCCCTCACCGGGCCGATCCTCGAACAGCTTCCGGAACGGCACCGCCGGGACCTCAACGTGAAGGTCGATTCGATCGAGAAGTGGACCCGAGACCCTCGATCGATAGCGGAGTACGTGCATAGGAGAAGCTGTCCCAACCGTAGTTGAAGGTTCCTGATAGGGGAGAAAGAAAAGTGGTGGTTCCGGGGGTCCCGGGCCGATAGGCTCGGGTAGGCAAAAACCCCAACACGGAGCCACCACGATGAAGAGAACGTACGAGGTAAGGGATCGGGCGGACAAGCGCGCGATCAGGGAGTTCCTGAAGCGGGAGGGGCAGTTTCTGCTTCCGATGCTTGAGCTCGTGGAGCAGACGGAGGTCGTGATCGACGAAGTCATCCAGGTGATGGGACGAGCGACGATCGAAGCGGTGCTGGAGATGAGCGCCGAGGGTGTGGCAGGCGTGAAGCAGGCAGGTCGGTCACGAGCGGAAGACGACACGGTGTGGTATGGCCGGCAGGGTGGTGTGGTTTACCTGTCGGACCGGAAGGTGCGTGTGGAGCGGCCACGGCTCAGGCGCCGGGGCGCCGGGGAGGGTGGCGAGGTCGAGGTGCCGGCGTACGCAGCGATGCGGAGACCGGGCGCCGTGGCGGATCGGATGCTCGAGGTCCTGATGGCGGGGGTGAGCACGCGGAAGTACGGCCGTGTGATCGGTGAGATGGCCGACACGGTCGGGGTGAGCAAGTCGGCGGTGAGCCGTGAGACGGTCGAGGCCTCAGAGCGCGTGCTGAAGGAGCTGATGGAGCGCCGGCTGGATGCGTGGGACCTCCTGGTGATCTACCTGGACGGGATCCGGATGGGCTCGCACCACGTGCTTGCTGCGGTAGGCGTGGACTCAGACGGAAAGAAGCACGTGCTGGGCGTGAGGGAAGGAGCGAGTGAGAACGCCGAGGTGAGCAGCGCGCTCCTAGAGGATCTGGTCGAGCGCGGCCTGGACCCGGGCAGGCGGCGGCTGTTCGTGATCGATGGCTCGAAAGCGCTCAGGAAGGCGATCGAGAAGGTGTTCGGCCAACGTCACCCCATCCAGCGCTGCCGCAACCACAAGCTCCGCAACGTGCTGGGTCATCTGCCGAAGGATCAGCACGCTCAGATGAAGGCGGCGTTCCGGGCAGCGATGAAGCTGGACGCGAAGCAGGGCGAGCAGAAGCTCGAGCAGCTCGCCCGATGGCTCGAGCGCGACCACCCCTCGGCCTCGGCCAGCCTACGCGAAGGCCTCAGCGAGATGTTCACGATCAACCGGCTCGGCCTCCCGCCGCGGCTGAGGAAGTGCCTGGGCTCGACCAACCTGATCGACAGCACCCACTCGGGCGTAAGACAGAAGACCCGCAGGGTGACCAACTGGAAGAACGGAGCGATGGCCTTGCGCTGGGCTGCGGCCTCGTTCGTGGAGACCGAGAAGAGCTACCGGAGGATCATCGGCTACGACCAGCTCTGGATGCTCAGGGCCCACCTCGACGACCATGAACCGGTTGCCCAAATGAGAAAGGCAGGCTAACAAGGAGACTCTCCGGAGCCACCACCTTCAACTGTCAGCGGGACACCATCCTTCAACTGGCCGAACGTGAAACTGTCAGGGAAGAATTGGAGGCGAGCAGCTTCGTGCGGAGTCAACGTTCGAGGAAGACGCGGATGGACGAAGCGTCCCTGCCCCATGTAGGGAAACCCGGTGGTAATGGTCTGGGACGGTTGATCCTCGTGGAGTCGTCCATAGACGGACTTATAGCTGTGACCCCCGTGCTGATGGCACGGTGGCCGCAATCGATCAGGCAACTCGTACTCGTCATGCTTGAAGAGCCAGGCGATTCGTCTAGCGGTCTCTTCTTGACGACGAGACGACGAGTCGTAGATCCCGTTCTCAGGGTGATCGTATAGGTCGGCGCATGCCCAAGCAAACGATCGAGGCTCGGGAATAGTAAAGGGTGCGACGATATCGTCCAGCACCACGCTCGACCTTCGCGTCCCAACGAGGAACATCCGGTGCCTCCGCTGGGGGACGCCCAGGTGTTCCGCCTTCACCATCATCGTTTCAACACGATAACCCAGGACGTCGCTGAGGTAGTCACGCGTGGTGTCGAATACTCCGTTGCGATCGTGGATGATGTCCCGGACGTTCTCGATGATCACATGCGTCGGGCTCAACACCTCGGCCGCCCGCGCCATGACGAAGAACAGCGCGTTCTTGGTATCTTGGCGACGGGAATGATTGTTCAGATTGGAGTGACCTTGGCACGGTGGTCCTCCCAATAGAACATCCACCGGTCCCAGATCACGGAGAACGTGGGGGAAGGAAGTCACGGCCGTCCCTTCGAGGCCGAACACTGACTCGACCCGCTGCCGGATCGCTCTCTTGCACCGGAGGTTCTTCTCGTATACTCGCAACGCGCCGGCGTGGGTATCAATCGCCAACTCGGATTCGCATACCATTCCCAACGCCCTCGCCGCTTCAGCCAAGCCGAGGGTCATCCCGCCGCACCCTGCGAAAAGGTCCACGACCCTGACGGTCTCCCGAGGTTCATCGGGCCCCGGCAGGCACTTCGCGCGCAGCCATAGCTTGTCGTACGCCGACCGGAGGTCTGTGTCTGGCTGGGTGGCGTTCCCAGTAGACGGAACCGTCGACTCGGAGACCGACCCGTCTCGTCGTAGCGTCCTTCTCCGGAGCCACCCTCGACTGAGTTCGAACGCCTCGATGTCCTGGCGTTGAAGAGCCGAAGAAGTGCTGAAGGCCGACTGGCGACGGACCTCTCCAGTCATTCGCGTTCCTGTCTCCAGAATTCGTCCAGGCGGCGCACCAGCGCTGGCATGCACCCGCGCGACCTTTATCGGCTTGCGGACGCGCTCGACGCTCCAGGTGGTCCAATGCCCAACCGAGTGCTCAAGCTGGCGATCTAGTACGTAGCCCCTAGGTCCGGGCACCATGCCCGCACTCGGATGTCAGATTCAAGCCCTGTGGACCGCCGGTCGCGTAGTGATTCGCCACCTGCCACCGCGCCGTCGCCCAGGTCAACCCGCCGACGTTCATCCGCCAGCGAGCCGGAGCGCACCGGGCACCTGGTCGATCCATCCGAAGCACCCGGAAATTGCGTAGTACGTTGAGTGCGAGCCGGACCGTTCGTTCGTCACGCCGACAGTCGGTAGCGAGCGCCGGGACGTTGAACTCTTCGATCACGCCGGCAGAGTTGGCGCGCGACCGATAACCCAGACAACCCGGAGCAGATCCGTCCAGGGACGGCGTTTTCGGCCCGCTGACATCCGGTTGAGAAAGAGGGACAGGTTGAGGGGAAGTAATCGAACGTGATGCCGTAAAGTGCTAATATAAAGTATGTTACGGATTCCAAAGCGCAGAGGCCCACTCCTCCATCGACAAGTCGGCGATCACTCTGGGCTTCGGACTCGAGGGAGTGCGGCGCATCGAGGCCGATGACGAGTTCCGAATGGACACGGATGCGCTCCGGAGAGCTCTGGAAGAGGATGTGGCCCGTGGGATCCGTCCCGTGGCCCTGGTGGCCACTCTGGGAACGACTTCGACCAGCAGCCTGGACCCGGTCGACGAGCTGGCAGACATCGCTGAGGAACACGGCGCGTGGCTTCACGTGGACGCGGCATATGCCGGCCCGGCCGCCATCGTTCCCGAGCTCCGGCAGCACTTCTCCGGGTGGGAGCGGGCCGACTCCATTGTGCTTAATCCCCATAAGTGGCTGTTCACGCCCATCGACTGCTCGATTCTATACTGCAGGCGCCCCGATCAGCTGCGAAGAGCTTTCAGTGTGACGCCGGAATTCCTGAGGACGAGGGAGCAGGAGAGCGCCACCAACCTCATGGACTATGGCCTGTCATTGGGCCGTCGAATGCGGGCCCTCAAGCTGTGGTTCGTTCTCCGCTACTTCGGGAGTGAGGGGATCGCGGAGCGGATCCGAGCCCACTGCCGGCTCGCCTCGATCTTCGCCGGCCTCGTGGACGAAGCGCCAGGATGGGAACGGGTGGCGCCGGTCCCCTTCAGCACAGTGGCGTTCCGCTATGCGCCATCAGCCGCGCCTGGCGACACCCCCGGGACGGGCGGTACGGCGGAAGACGGCGACGCCACTGACGCGGGCGAGCTCCGGGACCGACTCAACATGGCGATCCTGGATCGAGTGAACGGGAGCGGGGATGCGTTCCTTTCACACACCCGACTCCACGGGCGCATGGCGCTGCGGTTCTCGGTGGGGAACCTGCGATCCACCGAAGCCCATGTCCGCCGGGCTTGGGAACTCTTGGCCTCGGCGGCTGCCGAGGCCCAACCAGATTGAGGTGCTAGTGTCCCGTTGCCAAAGTGTCTCGGCCAGTCGAGGGCACGGTGCATCCGTGGGCTCGGCGTTGGGACTCCTTACGACCACGCTACGCGCGGTGCCCGCTTGCGCTACGCCGCGTCGTCCCGCCTTGATCCCACGGCGCCCCGACCCTCTTGGTGGCTCGCGAACTTCGGCAACGGAACACTAGGGAGTCACGGAGCCGCGACCTGGGTCAGGCCTCTCTGACCTCCTTGGCCAGCTCGGTCATGGAGGCCTTGGCGTCCCCGAAGAGCATCATCGTGTGATCCATGTAGAACAGCGGGTTGTCGATCCCGGCGAAGCCCGGTGACAGGCTTCGCTTCATGATGATCACGCTCTTGGCTCGCTCGACGTCGAGGATCGGCATCCCTGCAATGACACTCTGGGGATTATAGGCATCGGGGTTCACCACGTCGTTGGCTCCTACCACGAGCGCGACATCCGTGCGACCGAAATCGTCGTTGATCTCGTCGAGGTCGAACAGCTTGTCGTAGGGGACGTCGGCCTCCGCGAGCAGGACATTCATGTGCCCCGGCATCCGGCCGGCGACCGGGTGCACGGCATATTTCACGTCCACGCCACGCTCTTCCAGGTTGTCCATCACCTTCCGGAGGTCGTGTTGGGCCTGGGCGACGGCGAGCCCGTAACCCGGGACCACGATCACCGACTGGGCGTAGGCCAGTATCATGGCCGCCCCTTCCGGGTCGACGGAGCGGGCCGTCTTGTCACCCGCACCGATCTGTGCGACCGTGGCACCCTCGGCTCCGAATGCCCCGAAGGCCACGTTCGCCAGCGAGCGGTTCATGGCCTTGCACATGATCATCGTGAGGATAAACCCCGCAGCCCCGACCAACGCACCGCTGATGATGAGCACGTTGTTGGCGATTACGAATCCGGCCGCGGAAGCCGCCAGGCCCGAGTAGGAGTTGAGGAGAGAGATCACGACGGGCATGTCGGCGCCCCCGATCGGGATCACCAACAGTATGCCCAGAAGCAGCGCGACGACCGAGAAGATCGAGAACGTGACCAGGCTGGACAGTCCTCCGACCTGGAACACACCCATCACCGAGGTGCCCAGGACCAGGAGGGCCAGGAAAAGGAAGGCGTTGAACGTCTTCTGGAGAGGGAAGGTGATCGGATTTCCGGTTACGAGACCCTGGAGCTTCCCGAACGCGATGAAGCTGCCCGAGAACGTCACCATTCCGATCAGGCATGAGAGTGCGATGGTCAGCCCATCGCCGAGGACGAGCGTGGCCCCGGTGGTCTGAACTCGAACCAGCTCGGCCGCGGCCACCAGGGCCGAGGCTCCTCCACCGAACCCGTTGAAGGCCCCCACCAACTGCGGCATGTCGGTCATCTTCACGGTGCGCGCCAGCACGCCGCCGATCAGGCCGCCCAGAATCATGCCGCCCACGATTCCGGTCCAGCTCACGGCCTGGTTCTCCACAAGCGTGGCTACGATGGCGAGGAGCATGGCCATTGCGGCCAACCGGTTGCCGGCACGGGCGGTGGCGGGAGACTGCAGTCGCTTGAGCCCGACCACGAAGAGGACGGAAGAGAAGAGGTACGAAAGCTCCACCCAAAGCGAGAGATCCATTGGTTTACTCCTTTGAGTGGGGCTATTTCTTCTTGAACATTTGGAGCATGCGATCGGTGACCATGAAGCCACCGACCACGTTCACCATGGCCATGACGATGGCCGTGATCCCCAGGATCTCCGACAACCCCGAATCGACCTGGGCGGAAACCACCAGGGCTCCGACTATGGCGATGCCCGAGATGGCGTTGGCCCCCGACATGAGGGGCGTATGAAGGGTCGGGGGCACCTTCGTGATCACCTCCCGACCGGCTAGGGTAGCCAGGACGAAGACGTAGAGTCCTACGACCATCTCGCCCATCGAGTCCTCCTTCTATTCGTGATACTGTATAGGGGTGGGCCGAGTGGGGTTCGGCCTGACGAAGTCGATGTATGCCGGCTCGTTGTCATGCGAGCCCGAGCCGCTCCCTCGTGGGTGGGTGTCGAACCTCACCACCGTGGCTCACGCACGTGGTGCCGACGACTTCGTCCTCGAAGTCCAGGGAGAGCTCACCGTCGGTCACCAGCTCCTTGAGGAGCGTCGCGACGTTCTTGGCGAACATCTGGCTGGCGTGCACAGGGATGCCAGCGGGAAGATTGGCAGGTCCCATGACCTTGACGCCGTTCCGGACGACGGTCTCGTCCTCCCGGGTCACGGCACAGTTACCACCCGACGAGGCGGCGAGGTCGACGATCACCGATCCCGGCCGCATGGAGTCGACCATTTCTTCGGTGATGAGCTCGGGCGCCGGACGGCCCGGAATCTGAGCGGTCGTCACGACCAGGTCCGTATCCGAGATGTGAGCCGCGATAAGCTCCAACTCCCGCTGGTGCTGCTCCTCGCTGAGCTCCTTGGCGTATCCGCCCTCACCTTCGGCCGTGACCTCCTGCTCCATCTCAAGGAACGACGCACCGAGGCTCTCTATCTGCTCCTTCACCTCGGGCCGCACGTCGAAGGCCTCCACCCTGGCCCCCAGCCGCCGTGCGGTGGCGATGGCCTGGAGACCGGCCACTCCCGCCCCCAGAATCAGGGCCTTGCCGGGCCGGATGGTACCGGCGGCCGTCATGAACATGGGCAGGAACTTGCTCAACGAGTCCGCTCCCATGAGAACGGCCTTATACCCCGCCACCGTCGCCTGCGAGGAGAGGACGTCCATGCTCTGGGCGCGCGTGATTCGCGGAATGAGCTCGAGGGCGAAGGCCGTCACTCCTGCCTTCCCCAAGCGCCCGATGAGCTCCGGCTCAGTGAGAGGAGACAGGAGCGAGATCAGGACCACCCCGTTGGGGAGTCCGGCGATCTCCTCATCGGTCGGCGCCTGGACTTTCAAGACGACTCTAGTCCCCTGGAGTGCTGCGGCCGCGTCAGCTGCGACGCTGGCTCCCGCCTCCCTGTATTCCTCATCGGTGAAGTGGGACCCCAGCCCGGCTCCCGAGGCGATCGTGACGTCGCACCCGATCTTGGCGAGCTCACGAACGGTCGAAGGGATCAGCGCTACCCGATTCTCTCCGGGTCTAGTTTCGCCGAGAACGGCAACATTCATGGAGCGCTCCCGCAATTGATTCATGTTCGGAGTTTAGGGCAGCAATCTAGCACCCGGCCTTGCGGGGTGATACTGGGCGGGCGCGCCATATCGGCCCCCTCTTCTTTCCCCAAGCTTTGCGAGGGATCCATGCCCAATCCCGCTCTTCGTGACGCCCTGGATCGCCGCGGATTCATGGCTCACATGTCGGCCTTTTGGGATCGCCGGCAAGCTATTGCCGGGTGCTCTCTGGGCCCGGATGCAGGAGCGCGGTGAGATCACATCCGAGATGCTCGAGGACGCCGACGCCGTGGCCGGTCTCAACTTGGCGGACGAGGAGCGGGAGCTGATGCTCGAGCGGCTCAACCGGAATCGGCAGGCCTACCTGGCGCTCCGGGAGCGGGCGGTGCCCAACGAGGTCTTCCAGCGGTCCAACTCGACCTGGTCCTTCCGGGGATCGTTCACCCGCGAGCCGGGTCGGCGTCTGCCGAAGGGTCTACCGCCCGACCCCTACGTGATTCTCTCTGAGATATGGATCCGCCCGCCGGTCCGCTTCAGGGTTAGGGGTAACCGCGTGGTTCTGGAGGCACATCGATTCTCGCCCACATTCGCTCTGCATCGGTGCACGGGGTCGAGAGCCGCTCCGTGTCGGTGGAGGGGAGCATATTAGCCAGAAACGTCCGCTTCCTGCGAAAGCCCATAGTGTACAGAGATGGTAATGACCTGACAGTTGGCCCTCGCCGGAGCTGTGTCTAGGCTGCCTTCGTCTTAGCCTCCTCCTTCCTGGCCTTTGCGGCCTTCCTGGCGTCGGTGAGACCGGCCTTGAAGACCTGATAGGGCGTGCGGCCCTCCATGGCTCGACCGCGGTGCGGCCGCTTCCGGTTGTAGGTCTCCAGATACGCCTCGAGGTCCTGCTGCATCTCCTCGACGGTCTCGTACCAGGTGGTGCGGCCCTTCACCCTCAAGTGCTCGTCGAGGAGCGTGCGGTGGAAGCGCTCGATGAAGCCGTTGGATTGGGGCCTGCCCACCTTCGTCGTGCGGTGCTCGATGTCCTCGAGCTGAAGGAACAGCTCATATGGGTGACGGTCCGGACGGCCGCAGAACTCGCGGCCGTTGTCGCTGAGCACGGTCTTCACCCGGACCCGGTGCTCATCGAAGAACGGCAACACGTCGTTATTCATCACCTGCACCGCCGTGAGCGGGAGCTTGCTCGTGTAGAGCCGGCCCCAGGCGTAGCGGCTGAAGCAATCGAGCACGGTCTGCAGGTACACCTTGCCGACCCCCTTCAGCGTTCCGACGAAGAACGTGTCCACGGCGACGAGGTCGCCCGGGTAATGGACTTCGATGTGGCGCTCCCGGAACTCGGGACTGAAGCGCTCCAGCAGCTCGATCTGCTCGTCGGTCAGCTTCAGCTTCCGTTCCCTGGCCGTCTCTTCGAGCCTGAGCAGCCGTTCGTGCTTCGTGGTGAGGCCATGCCGGCTCCACACGCCCCGTACGCCTCCTGAGCTCACCTGGATCCCTCCGAGCAGCAACTCGTCCGCGACCCGCTGAGCTCCGTGCGTCGGAGCCTCCAAGGCGTGGGCCAAGACCGCCTGCTCAATCTCTTCACTCACCCGGTTCGGGTGCGGTCCCTTCGGCCCCGGAAGCTGGTCGATCAGCCCCTCGGCCCCGTAAAGCTGGAAGTTCCTCCTGATCTCGTAGAACTGCTGCCGGCTGTAGCCCACGATCTTGCACGCCTTGCTCACGTTGCCGAGCTCCTGGGCCAACTGTAGCAGGCTCAGCTTGCGGCGCGCTATCTTCTCCCCCTGGACGGTGGTCATCTTCTCTCCCGTGCTAAGTGAGTGACTTCGACATCTCTCAATTAGCTCCGGCGAGGGCGGCTGGCCACCGTCCTCTCTCGTGGTCAACTGTCAGGTGAATACCGTCTCAGCACACCCATAGTGCTTCGGCTGGATTCTTGTCGTCTAGAAAGTGAGGTGCCTTCTGTTCAGTATTTGGTTCATCTTGTCCATCAGAACCTTCCGGCGGGACTTGATCCTCTAAAGCTGGAAGCCCAACATCCTTTGGGTTCGCTCTTAGATAGAAAGAGATACATGCTGCTACGCAAAGACCCATGACCCCAGCAGTACGAAATACATTTTGCCAGGAGAACACTGCGAGCAGCGTTCCCAACAATATCATTGATATGGAAGCACCAAGACGAGAACTGACTGAAAGCATTCCCCACACTCTTCCATATTTTGTCGAGGGATACCATACCGAAATGATACTTGCCATGGAGGGCCAGCTCGCTGCCATTGCAAACAGCAAAAGGAAGTTTATACTGGCAAGGCTGGTAGCAGAGGTGCCCCAGCTAAAGGTAACTGTGAGCAAGGCTGTGATAGAGAGAGCCACTAAGAATACTCTCCGTCCACCGAGCCAATCTGCAATCACTCCGGTAAGGAGTTTTCCCGTAATCATTCCCGCCATTCCCCAGGCTGCAATATCCCCGTAGCTGGCTTCGTCAAGTCCGAGTGTCGGATCTTTTGACATTTCCGGGCTTGCAACTGGGAGAGCTGTCCTAGAGAGAATGAATCCCACATAGCCTATAAACATGCAACCGAGGATAATAAATTCCCATTGTGTTCGTTTTTGAGCTAAGTCGTTGTTCGCCATCCTCCCATCATACTCCTTTATCCATTATATGAGGGACGGTGCGCGCCAGAGCCGCTCGGACCGCCCGCCAGCAGGCTGGTACCGACCTCTAGCGGAGCTCCTCGTACAGATAGGCCAGGGCTCGGATGCCCTTTTCGATGTTCTCCTGGGGGAACCACTCGTTCGGCGCGTGCTCATTCGCCCCTGGTAGGGAAAAGCCGACGAGCAGGGCGGGCGCGCCCAAGACCCGCTCGAACTCACCGACGATGGGTATGCTTCCGCCCTCGCCGGCCAGCACGGGTGCCGCACCGAAGGCCTTCATCAAGGCTGTCGTCGCAGCCTCTTTGAGCTTGCCGCTGAGCTGGGCTCGCCAGGGCATGCCCCCGTGGAGCTCCTCGACCCGGACCGTGACGCCCGCAGGAGCGACCTTGGCGACATGCGCTCGCACCAGCTCGTAGACGCGCCGGGGATCCTGGTCCGCCACCAGGCGGAAGCTCACCTTGGCCATGGCCTTTCGTGGAAGCACGGTTTTCGCGCCCTCGCCGGTGTAGCCTGAAAGCATCCCGTTCACTTCGCAGGTAGGCCGGGTCCAGAGCCTCTCGGGGACCGAATACGCCCTCTCACCTCCGGCGAGAGTAGCTCCGACCGACGCCGCGAAATCCTCTTCGTCGAACGGCAAGCTCCGGATGCCGTCCCGCGTTTCGTCGTCCCAATCGAGGACGTCGTCGTAGAAGCCGTCGATGGCAATGCGGCCGTCGTCATCGAACAGAGTGGCCAGGATCTGCGAGAGGGCCATGGCGGGGTTCACGACGGGCCCGCCATAGTTGCCGGAATGCAGATCGCTGGATGGGCCGTCCACGTGGATCTCACAGTAGGCGAGGCCCCGTAGCGAAAAGAGGAGAGCCGGTAGCCCCGGTGCAAACATGCCCGTATCTGAGATGACCACGGCTTCGCACGCCAACCGGTCGCTGTTAGCCTCGACAAAGGGCACCAGGTTGTGCGAGCCCACCTCCTCTTCACCCTCGGCCAAGATGATGAGATTCACCGGTAGTCCGTCGCCGGCCTTCAGGTGCGCTTCGGCTGCCTTCACGTGAAGGTAGAGTTGCCCCTTGTCGTCGGCGGAGCCACGAGCGTAGAGACGACCCTCCCGGAACTCCGGTTCGAAAGGTGGAGAATCCCAGAGCTCCAAAGGCTCGGGAGGCTGCACGTCGTAGTGACCGTATACGAGGATCGTAGGGGCGTCTTCACCGGCGCCTCGCCACTCTCCCAACACGATGGGATGACCGGGCGTATTGATGACCTCGGCCTCGAGTCCCGCTTCAACCAGCTTCGCCTGTAGCCACTCGGCCGTACGGCGGGTGTCGGCGTTGTGGTCCGACTTGGCGCTTACGGAGGGGATCCGCAAGAACTCCAAGATCTCGTCTGTAAAGCGCTGCAGCCCATCTCCGATGTACTCCTGGACGTCACTCATTGTCGATCTTTCTTCAAGAGGGCCTAGACCTGTATGGCATGGGCAAGCCGGAACATGACCGTCTGGCGGCAAACAGCAACCGCCTGCCGCAGCCACCTAGGGCAGACCGATTGCCGTTCGCTACGGGTTGTTTTAGGCTTTGCCGATCAGTCGTCTTCGCAGCAGTTTGATCCTTCGTAGATTGGAACAAGTTCCATTCTACAAACCAGTGGCCACGACCGTCCCATATCGATCTACCGTCGCCACGTTCACATTTGACGTCGACCAGTCCACGATGAGGTCGGGGCGAGGTGTGCCGTTCGCATGGAACGCCACCGGATTGTGCGTCAGCGTCGTCCCCACGTAGAGCCTCGCACCCGAAGCGTTCACATCCACACGCTCGACCGCTGGCCAGGTGACGGTGATCGGGATCCTCAACAGAGCCGGGGCGCCTTCCGCGCCGGCCGGCATGACCGCCGTCGCGACGATCTCGAAGTCCCCCGCCCGGTACGCCTGGAGCACGCCGTCTCGAAACCGAAGCACGTTGCGCGGAACGGCGAAACGGAGGTCGAGTGCAACGATTTCTCCGCTAGCGTCGACGACCCGAACCGCGATCGGGAGGGCCTCTCCGACCTGCAGCGTCGCTGCTTCCGGCTCGGCCACGATGCGGACTGCGCTGTCCTGGGCCGCGACTGCGGTGGGCAGCGAGAGGAATGCGCTCAACGCGAGCGCCTGCGGGAAGTGTCTAATCAACGGCATCGGTCGAGTCGGCTGCGGTCGGAGGTGTCATACGGGAGGAAATCCTATAGCCCTAGGGCCCAGGAAGACAAGGATAGCATGGCGAGTGATCTCTAACGCGCCTTGGGCACGCCCAGGAATGATCATCGAGTTCATCGTGACGATCGGGCAACATCAACGACGCATTGATCGGAGGGATTGATGAGGGTCTTGGTTGTGGGAGCATCGGGGACTATCGGCCGCGCAATCGTCGCGGAGCTAGGGCAGCGTCATGAGGTCATCGCGGCCGGGCGATCGTCCGGTGAGCTGCAGACGGACATCACCGACTGCACGGCGATTCGGACGATGTTCGAGAGGGCCGGGTCGGTTGATGCTCTCGTCTCCGCTACCGGAAAGGTCAAGTTCGCTCTGTTCGAAAACATGGGCGCGGAAGACTACGAGATCGGCTTGAAGGACAAGCTCATGGGACAAGTCAATCTCGTTCTGATCGGTCGCGACTACCTATCGGACGGGGGGTCGTTCACGCTCACGACCGGCGTTCTCGACAGCGATCCGATTCGTCAGGGCTCATCAGCCTCCATGGTGAATGGCGCGATCAACGCGTTCGTCACCGCAGCTGCAATCGAGATGGCGCGAGGGCAACGCATCAACGTCGTGAGTCCGGGAGTTATCGAAGAAGCGATGGAGGTCTACGCCCCGTTCTTCCGAGGCTTTGAGCCTGTCCCGGCGGCTCGTGCCGCGCTTGCGTACGCCAAGAGTGTCGAGGGCGCTCAAACTGGCCGGGTGTATCGTGTGCTCTAGAGGCCCGGACGGATCTCGCTGCCATTCACATGCAATTTCCGGGGTACAGGGCACCGCCGCCATCGACCCGAACTGCCGCGAAAAACGACAAGCCCTGGGGAGATGATCTGGCTGGTGTCTTCGATTCGATAGTGTTCGTCCATTTGGTCGCTCGAAGAAGCTTCGTGACGATAGATTTTGGATATCCTAACTGTCATCCGATCAATCACAAGCGACGACAATGAATGAGGCCGGCCCGGGAAGCGTGCGGAATGAGGGGCTGGTGCGCGTGATCGGAGTCGGCGCACTTGGCTTAGGCGTTGTGAACATGGTGGTCGGCGCAGGAATTTTCGTCTTGCCGGGCCACATCGCGGCAGATCTGGGGCCTGCCGCGATTCTCGCTTACTTCATCTGTTCGGTCGCCGTGGCGCTGATCCTCCTGTGTTTTGCGGAAGTCGGCAGCCGCATAACCCGCAGCGGCGGCGCCTACGCGTACATCGAAGAAGCGTTTGGACCGTGTGCCGGATTCATCGCGTCGATACTGTTGTGGTTCGGCTATCTTGCCCTGGCGGATGCCGCCATCACCGTCGCCATGGTCGAAGCAATGACCGTCGCGTTTCCGGTTCTCGGCGAGAGCATTCCACGTGCAGTGTTCATCATCGCCCTGTTCATGTTCTTGACCGTCGTGAACATCAAGGGCGTCAATGCGGGCGTACGACTATACGTGTTCAACACGCTGGCCAAGTTGGTCCCGCTGCTACTGCTGTTGGTCGCCGGATTGTTCGCCATAAATGTCGAGAATCTCGCGATTCCCGAATGGCCTTCCGCTCAACAGATCGGAGCAGGTGCGATCCTCCTGTTCTTTGCCTGCACCGGGGCGGAAGCTGCGCTGAACGCCAGTGGAGAAATCAGAAACCCATCGAAGACCGCGCCGATGGGACTGTTGATGGGGATCGGGGTTCTTCTTGTGCTTTACGTTGGGCTACAAACGGTGGCGCAGGGCGTGCTCGGCCCCGAACTTGCAAACAACACCGAAGCGCCCCTGGCGGCTGCTGCGGTCGAAGTGTTCGGCGACTGGGGCGGCAAGATGCTGCTCGTGGGCGTTGTGATTTCGATTTTCGGTGCGATCAGCGGAGACATGCTGGGCGCCCCGCGGGTCATATTCGCATCATCGCTCGACGATAATTTGCCGAAGGTCCTGTCGAAGGTGCATCCAGAGTACAGGACGCCGCATGTGGCAGTGATCTTCTTCGCAATTGTGGTATGCGCGTTTGCGCTCAGTGGCACGTTCAGATATCTGGCCGTGTTCGCGACCGGGTCGCTTTTGCTCATCGACCTCGGCGTGAGCCTTGCCGTGATGCGTTTACGCCAGCGTGACGGTCTACCTGAAGCCTGCGAGTTCCGATTGCCATTCGGACCTCTCATTCCGGTATTGAGTTGCCTCATCGTCGGCTGGCTGCTCCTGCAAGTTCCGGCCGTAGAAGCCGTCAGCATCGCCGGGCTTATCAGCGCCTCGGTCGTCGTGTACGCCGTTCGAGCAATGGTTCGTAGATCACGGAACGGCACTAAACCGGCGGCGTAGCCGCTGGATCGCAACTCTTCATGGCTGGCCAACTACATCCAGGAGCACGTGGCCGAGCTACAGAGCTGTTTGGGTTGGACGCTAGAGCGAAGCCTGGCGGCCCATTGTTGCCAGGTGCACCGCGTCTCTGACCATTGACGCTGCTGTCGGCACGGGCTCCCGCTCCCATAATTTGTGGAACGTTCTTCCGTAAATGTCACTCTGAATTTCGACTGCCATCTCCCAACCACTGCACCCGCCCAGAAAGCTCGTGACTGGCACAGCCATAGGCTCGACCCGGAAACGCCATTCGGTATCGATACGTTCGGCATTAGCCACCAGCTTGAGCACTGACCCGTCCCGACGGCACTGCTGCAGCCGATCGGCCTGCACGTCCTCGATGCCCCTCACGCTCACGTCGGCGAGCGTTATCATCGTGTCCCAGATGCTATTTGCGGCGATGACGAGCTTGTCGGCAGTGTCCCAGCCGCCAACGTCGAGGCTCGGATCGGCTTCCGCAATCCCTCTTTCTTGTGTTTCGCGGAGCGCATCTGCATAGGCGCGCCCATTGAGCATTTCTTCAAGAATGAAGTTCGTCGTTGCGTTGAAGATACCTCGGAAGCCCAATACTCTGCCGCAAACCATGTCACGCCTGACGATGTTGAGCACGGGAAGCCCGCCACAAAACGTTGCGCTGTAGAGGATGCCCCCGCCGGCGTCCGTCGCGAGACAATCGAGCTCCTCGTGAGCAAGCACCAATGGGGCCTTGTTGGCCAACACCAGGTGCAGCCCGTGTTCGAGCGCCGTTCTACAGTTCGAGACGCCCGGCCCCACGTATCGAGGTCGACCGGTGACGCCTCCAGATGAATCTCGCACGGGGCTCTGTCGAGTGCCCCCGCCAGGGTTAGCCCTTCGCAAAACTCCGGTAGCTTGCAAAGCTTCACCCCACGCGCCTTGTGTTCCAGCAGGCGGTTAAGATCGAACCCATCATCACTGACCGCGACACCGCTGCTGTCAACAACGCAGTGGACGCTGAAAGCGAGGCCATATTTCTCTCTAAGAGTGTCGTCGTGCTCAGTAAGAAGCCTGAGGAAATGGCGTCCTACGTTACCCAATCCGACCAGGGCCAACCTGACTCGCTTCACCTGGGACTCACGTTTGGGAATGGATTCATGGACCACTGCCTCGTCGTCCACAGCCTCCCTACAGAATGATTCGTTTGAAGACTTCCAGATCGATGTTCCGTCCGCAGACGACGGCGACGACCTTCTTGCCCTTGAATTGCTCTTTTCGCTTGAGGAGACCCCCGACGGCCAGCGCCCCTGAGCCTTCGACTATCAGACGATGCTGCTCGAACAGGAGACGGACGGATGCTTCGATCTCGGTCTCGGTGAGCAACACGATCTCATCCACATGGCGTCGGCACAGATCCAGAGTGATGCTGTCCAGATCCACGCCGCCGGCGCAGGTGTTTGCCAGAGTCGGGTACGTCTCCATCTCGACCATCTCGCCTTTGCGCATGGATTCGTACATGACGGGGGAGTTCTCCGGCGAGACGCCAAACGCTCCTACATCGGGGTTGTGTGACTTCAGCCAGCCCGCCGACCCGGTGAGGAGTCCCCCGGCTCCGCAGGCGAAGAAGCCCGCATCCAGATCGGGAAGTTGCCGGGAGATCTCGTACCCGCAGGTCCCCTGTCCGCCGACCACGAGGGGATCGTTGTAGGGTGACACGTAGATCTTGCCGTCTTCCTCCGCAACGCGCCGGGCCTCCTTCTCCGCATCCCAGGCAAGGGCGCCATGTATCACCAGATCCAGTCCATGGGACCTCAATAGCTCCAGGCGCGACGGATCCATGTCCTCGGCCACATAGATGGTGGCGCGGTGTCCTCTGATTCTCACGGCCTCGGCAACCGCCAAGGCGTAATTTCCTGTCGAGGCCGAGACCACCCCCTGGTCGAGTTCTGGCTCCGTGAGCGATAGGACTTTGTTTATCGCACCACGGAACTTGAACGAAGAGGTTCGCTGCATCGAGTCCAGCTTGAGCCAGACTTCGCAATCGATCTGCTTGCTGAGATACATCGAGTACTCGAGAGGTGTGGGAGAAAGGTGGTCCTTGCACCTCTCGCTGGCCTCCAGAACCAACTGGCGTACATCAAGCTGCTGCTGAACTTCCGTCGTCATGTGTGTGTCTCGGTCGTGCTGATCTTACCGGCGAGCGCGGTCGACCATCTTGGCGATTTGAATGCCTTGAACCGCGACGCCGGTCAGATCCGCAACCGTGATCTGGTCCTCGCTTGTCCGTCCAATCGCGGGGTTCTTGATCACCTGGCCCAATTCAAGAATGGAACCTTCCTTGATCAGTCCCCCTTGAATCGCATGAACGCACTCGCCGTATTGGCCACACTGTGAAATGCTGTCGGCGACCACTAGATCCGCCTTCGCCAAGAGCGCGGCTTCGAGCTCCTGTTGCCATCATCGTCCGACCCCATTGCGGTGATATGCGTACCCTTTCTCACTTGATCGGCCCGGATCAAAGGATTCTTCGCCGAGGTCGTGGTGACGATGAGATTGCACTGCGAAACCAGGTCATCCAGCGTCTCCGCCGCCTGGATATCCAAGCCCCATGCCTGAATGCTCTCGCTGGCTTGAAGGTCGTCGAGCATGCGTTGCACTTTGGTCGAATCCCTGCCCCAGATAAGGCAGCTCTGGCAGTCGACGACAGTGCGAAGCATTTCGAGTTGCATCCTTGCCTGCACGCCAGTTCCGACGATTCCGATGTGATGGAGGGTCTTGGGCGCCAGGTGCTTCGCTGCGACTGCCCCCGCGGCAGCAGTGCGCATATCGGTGAGCCAGCATTTGTCCAACAGAATCAGCTCGAGCTCTCCGGTCTTCTGACTGAAAACCAAGATTACTCCATCGGCGACCGGTAGATCGAGCTCGGGGTTGTTGTAGAATCCGGATGCCATCTTCAAGACGTAGTATTCGCCACCGGATACAAAGCCGTACTTGATGTGAACGTCGCCTGGAGGGTCGTCAAAGTGCAAGAATCCAACCGGCGGGACGTTCACCTTGCCTTCGGAATAGAGAACAAAACCAATCTCGATTTCCTGGATCAGCTGTGGGGTGTCGATTAGAGAATTGATCTCATCGAGTTCGAGTACGGTTGTCATCGGCATGCCTCGTGTTGGAAGTTACAAATCATGGAACTGCATCTTTCTTGTGCCCGCGAAGATAGAACAACAGCCCTGCGACAGTAAGTAAGGCGCTATCTACGATGTCCTGCCGCTCGTCTGCCCGTGCACCGCGCGAAGCGTGGTCGGGCAGCATGCGTTCTTCCCATTCGAGCATTGCGAATATCTGAGCGCACGCTTGATTGTCAACGATGAGAAAACAACCGGCCCGCCGCGCTCCCCGCGCCACGGGCCGATGTGTGTGCGGATCGGGGTCGGAATAGCATTTCCGGAATTACCCTGATATCGGAAAAGCCGCATAGTTACGCTCTCAGCTCCCGTTCACCGGAGCGATGTTCTGGTTGATGTGGAAGAGATTGTCCGGGTCATAGGTCGCCTTCACTGCGGCGAGCCGCTCGTAGTTGCCGCCATAGTTTGCGGGCGCACGGTGGTCGTCGTCGCTTGACATGAAGTTGACGTAGCCCCCATCGCTGCCCGAGTGGGGATGAATGGCTGCGTAGTAGTCCTTCACCCACCGGATGTTGGCTTGGTTGTCGGCTGGGTCGTCCCAGATACCCGCAATCACCGGGGAAAAGTTCTTGTCTCGGTGTCCGAAGGCGGTCTCGTCTGCGCTGACCCGCTGAGCCGCACCGTTGATCGGATGGAGATGCATGCTCGAGCTGATGTGCGGTGTCTTCTTGCCATGCTCGATGTGAGCGGCGATCGCCGGGTCGGTGAGCTCGGTGATGAAGTCTGCTTTCCAGTAGTGCTGCATGCCCTTCGGGACGCTACCGTCGAAGGCGCTGTTGAGGGCCGGGAACGGCATGACGTCGACCTGCTCCGCTTTCACTTCGGCAGCGTCGCGTAGTGGCTGAAGGACTTGCTCGGCCTCCTCGTGTGGACCGTTCCAGCAAGTGACCAGCACACAGAACAGATCCCCGACCCGGTCCTCGGGGATGAAGGGCAAGGGAGGAGCGATCTGCCAGCCAAAGAAGCATCCGAGCTGCTCGGGCGCACGTGCAATATATTCGCGGTAGCATTCCAGGACCGCCGCGGCATCGTCGACCTCGTAGAACAACGGCCCGCCCACGATGTCACCGACCTCGTGGAGCTGAAACTCGAAACTGGTGACGACACCGAAGTTGCCGCCGCCGCCGCGCAGGGCCCAGAACAAGTCTTCGTTCTGGTAGTCGCTCGCAGTAACCTGACGGCCATCAGCAAGAACGACATCGGCCGACAGAAGGTTGTCGATGGACAACCCGACGCCGCGGGTCAGGTAGCCGATGCCGCCACCCAGCGTCAGGCCACCTACTCCGGTCGTTGAGATGATCCCGCCTGGCGCTGCCAAGCCGAACGGGTAGGTCGCATGGTCGAGATCACCCCACGTCGCGCCGCCCCCGACCCGGGCGACCTTCTTGTCCGGGTCGACTCGAACGTGGTTCATTGGCGACAGGTCGATGACCAGACCGTCGTCCACCGTGCCGAATCCGGGAACGCTGTGGCCCCCACCACGAACTGCGAGTTCGAGGCCGCCGTCGCGGGCAGCGGCGACCGCGGCCATCACGTCGGCCGCATCCACGCACTGGATGACGGCGCTGGGTTTGCGGTCGTGCATGCCGTTGTAGACAACGCGAGCGTCGTCGTAGTCAGAATCCGAGGGGGTGATGACGCGCCCCCGTACCGCTTCGGTCAGTGCCTTGATCGTGTCGCTCATTGGGTGCTCCTCTCTCGGTTTCACCAAAGATGCTCCAAGGATGCACCCTAAGGCGTTCCCAAAGCGTTCCCTCTCAACCGGGCTCGCTCAGCAGGCCTGTTGCCGCACGGAACGCCGGGAGATCATGGCCCGACGGAATGGTCTCGACGAGGTCCCCAAGTTGCTCACGCACGGTCCGATCGGGGAATCGACTGGCGAGGGAGTGAAGTGCCCGAAGCTCCAACCAGCCCGCTCCTTGTGCGGAGGCGAGCTCGACGGCATTACGCAGAGAAGCGGCTGCCGCTTCGGCTTCTCCGCTGCGATACGCCAGCTCCCCATCGACTCGCCACAGCTCGGCCTCGAGATAGCGCTGGTTGCAGCTGTGTGACCATGAGAGCCCCTCGCGTGTGGCGGCTCGTCCCTAGTCGAACTCACCGGCCATGCCACGAGCCCGGGCGAGCAGCAGGAGACAGTAGGTCAGGTGCAGGGTCTCCCCGTCGGTACGCGAGCGCGCCACCGACCGCACGATCTTCTCGATGCCCCCAGCCGATCCCTCGCAGACGTCCAGCCAGCCCCGAAGGGCCTCCAGGACGACTACGAGGTAGCGCTCCGAAAGACGCTGCCATAGAACCTCAGCGTCGCCGAGCAGTTCGGCGAGGCGGGCGAGGTCTTCGGATTCGGCCGCGATGATCGCCGCGTAAGTGATGACGTACCCCAAGGTCATGAGGTGATCGAGATCGACGGCGATCTCAAGAGCAGATCGGGCTGTCTCGCTGGCCGGGCCGGCATCTCCGGCCCAGAGCTCGACCCACGCCAGCCGTACGAGGCAAACCGCCTTCGGGTCCTGGGCGTACAACGCCAGATGCTCGTCGCGATGGGACACGTCATAGGCTTCAACAGCGCCATCGAGATAGTGCCGGGCAGTAGCCAGATCGCCCCGCCAGAATGCGCTCACGCCGAGGAGATATCGGCCCTCTGTCCTGGCGATCGGATCATGACACTCATCGTCGAGGAGGGCCTGGCCGAGTTCACTGCAATCGTCGAAGCGACAGCCCTGGAGCCGGGCGAGGCCGAGACCGCGGAGAATGGGCGGGTCCACGGGTCGGTGAAGCTTGCGGCAAAGCGAAAGGGCTCGTTCATAGAGTTGGTGCGCACTGTTGGAGCCGTAGCCCTCGAGGGCTACAAGGGGTGATCCGAGAGCGATCTGGACGTCGAGTTCGAGCGCATCGCGGTCGGGCGACGTTCGCAGATCAGCGAGCAGTGAGAGCGCTCGCCGAAACATGGTGACCGCCTCATCGAGAGCCGACACCGCCACCGCTCGGGCCCCCGCCATGCGGTAGGCATCGATGGCCGGTTCGATCATGCCGGCCTGGTCGTAGTGTGCGGCCAGCTGCGGACTGGCCGCATCGATGTTGTTCTGGAACTCGGTCGGGATCGCCTCGGCGACGGCCCGGTGGAGTTGACGTCGACGAGCTGGACTGACCATCTCCAGGGCAACTGCCCGAAGCTTGTCGTGACTGAAATCGTACGTGAGGCCCTGATCGCGGATGATCCGTCGACGCCAGAGTTCATCGACATGGTCAACCAGCTCGTGCTCGCCGATCCCGGTGGCCGAGACCATCAGACCAACCGAGAAGGGTCGACCGATGACCGCCGCCACCTCGGCGAGTCGCCGAGCGCCGTCAGGTAGCTGGCCCAGTCGGGCGCGCAGCACCGCCCGCATTGTCGGCGTGAGCAGTGCCTGGCTCCCGTCAGAGGAGATCCCGGCTCGAAGAGCTTCGATGACGAAGAGTGGATTGCCTTCGGTCTCGCTCCAGAGTCGTGCCGCCAGGTCCTGGTCGATCGTGTCTTCAGCGCCTAGCCGAGCAGCGAGCGTCGCCGTGGTGGCTTCATCGAGCCGGTCGAGTGGCACGGTGGTCACTGCCTGGTCGTGGCCCAAAGCGTCGACGAGTCCAACGAGGGGATGATGCTCCGGGATCTCCTCCGAGCGGACGGTACCGACGATAAGGACTGGTGCCGTCTGTCCGGAACGGACAACGAAACCGATCAACTCGATGGTCTCGGCGTCACACCACTGCAGATCGTCGATGATCAGCAAGCGCGGGCGATCGCCGACGGTGATGGCTCGGTTCTGAGCATCGAACAACCGATGGCGCTGAGCCAGGTCGCCCGACTGGCTCGGTCCAGATGGCTGGGAAGCGTCGAGGAGTTCGGGGAGGAGGGGAGCGAGCTCGGCCCTGCAGACCGTGTCGAGCGTGTCGATGTGACTCCGAAGAGCATCCGATCGGAGTAGGTCGACGACGGGACCCCACGGCAGTCTGCCCGCAGCCTCGTACGCACGAGCCGATGCCACCACGTGTCCCTCTGCTCGAACGCGCCTGCCGAGTTCCATTGCGAGACGGGACTTTCCGATCCCCGGTTCCCCGGTCACCAACAAGAGATGTGCCCCACCCTCCCGCGCGGTATTCCAGGCCTTGTGGAGCTGGTTCAACTCCAGGTCGCGGCCCACGAAAGGCGACTCGGCGACGGGTGCCAGATCCTCGCCGTGCACTTCGTCGCGGTTGATTGTCCCGGCCCGGAGCTGTTGGTACATGGCCCCGATCGCCTCACCCGGCGCCACCTCGAGGTCGCGCTCGAGCACCTCCGCGTGCCGGTGGTAGGAGCGCAGCGCGCCAGCTCTATCGTCAAGTGCGAGACGTGCTTCCATCTGAATTCGAGCGGCCGCTTCGTCGGTCGGCTCCAGGTCGATGATGCGTTGGGCATGCTTGATCGTGGCTTTGTGGTCGTCGCGCCCCGCAGTCTCTTCTGTCAGCCGCACGAAGGCCCCGTACGCCTCAGCTCGAAGTTTCGCTCGCTCGTCCAGGACCCAGTCGTCATAGCAAGCTGGAAGGAGATCGCCCGAGTAGAGGCGCGCGGCGAGCTCGAGATCACCGACCGCCATGGCATCGCGGAATCTCAGCACGTCGACCTCGCTCGGCCCAGTCGGAATCCACCGGACGATCTCGTTGTCGATCTCGACGAACTCACCGATGTCGGGAAGGGAATGCCGGAAGTCGTGGAGCAGCTTTCTGAGGTTGGTGCGCGCCTGACGTTCGTTGGAGTCGGGCCAGAGCTCGAACGCGAGTCGCGAGCGGTGCTGCATGTCTCTCCGGATCGCGAGCAACGCTAGAGACCGTTGCAAGCGAAGAGAGTTGAAGGCGCGAAGACGCCGGCCGTCCAAGATGATCTCGACTACACCAAGAAGTCGGACCTCTAACCGCGCCGGCGGTCCGCCACCGACCCCGCTTGTGTCACTCGGCATGGTGTGCCCTAATGCGATCGAGCAATGTGAGGTTGTCCTTGGCGCCGTCTCTCAAAGGTCTATCCCGCCAGACATAGTAGCCACTGAACGAGACCTTCAGGCAACCGCACATCAGGTGAACCGGGAACGCGTCGCGGCAACGCTCGATCATGCGGAACTTCATTTCTGCGCTTTCGTGAAGAACGCCGATGCCTCCAGCAAAAGGATCCCGCGTTCCTTTCTTACCCGAGCCAGCTCGCGCTCGAGGGCCGCCATCTCTTCGGCCTGGGAGTTTCTGCCGGTCCATTTGAAAACGTCAAAGATGACAGGCTGACCTACGAACCGGTCTAGAATCGCGGACCGGAGCTTTGACCCTTCACGTGCCATGAGCAGGAAGGCCTAGCTTAAAAAAGAAGAGGGCCCCTACCACGCCAGCACGGCGCGGTGGGGGCCCTTTTCGCGTTCCAGGTAGTCGGAGCCGACATGGATCCAGTCGAGTTCAGGGAGACGCTGGCACTAGGCGAGCCGCTGCGCGAGGCGCACGTCGACGGGGACGTGATCCAGAACGTAGCGCTTCTCGGCGCGGTGTCCCTGAACAATCGGATCTACACAGAGCAGTCACTCAAAGACGCAGCGCGCCTTTACAACCGACGAAGGCGCTCTTCCTCGCCATCGCCGAACAGCTGCCTGGAATTGCGAGCATGAGTCATCGGGCACGGGGCACGGTCGAAGTCGACGAGGACGGAAAAGAGACCGTCACCGCCATAGACCGCGTTTTCGCCGTCGAGCTGGTAGCCGATCCGGCCACCGTGAACGACCTCTTCGAGTCCTGGGTCCCGGGACTTTGGCGTTGTACAGGAACTTGCTCTCGGCATCACCGGCGATCAGGGGCAGGCCGTACCGCTCGCAAACATCCGCCAGGGTCTCCAGGGGCGTTTCGTGAGACGGTACTGCGGCGGGGACCGGAAGGGCCAGGCGGATGATGGTATCGCCCTCGTGGTGGTTGCCAATCGCAACAATTCGGGGCCCGTCCTCATGGTCCTTTCCCCAAACGGTCAGGGTCACCTCTCCGCGTTCGATCGTCACCAGCGATCTTGCGTCCGCCTGCGTATGCGTCGTCCGGATGTCCCATTCTGTAAGACCAAACCACTTGATCGCATCATTGCACGGACCGAAAAGCTGAATCATCTAACCCCCCAAACCGGTACACGAACGGCGCTCGCGCTTCAGCTCGACGGGCTCAGGAGGAGAGCGTGAGGTTCCCTTCAGTGCCACCTTCGGAACTTTGCAAGCAGCCGCTTCAAGCGCTCCATGCGGGAAGGGCTGGACTCGAAAGGGCCACCGAGCAAGACAGGTGCATGCACCGGGTCTTCGGGTTCGAGCCGCGCGGCTTTCTTGTCTCGAAGCCACCCGCGCGCAACCAATTGATGCCTCGTGCCATGGCCGTAATAGCCGCGGTCAAAATTACGCTGGACCAGCTCCTCTCCTTCGCCCTCGAATCGGTCGATCCAATCCTGATCGTCCGTCCTTGCCATGCGGAATGGCCCTCATTGGAGACCTCAACCAGCACACGAACCCACACACTCGCCCTAGAAAGCGAACGAGGCACTGAACGTAACCGGCTCCTACCACGCCTTCAAGCGCGCGATCGCCACCGACGCGGAAGGCTCGCTAGAGGGAGCGTCAGCTCAAAGCGGCACCACCGAGGAGACACTCTGGAGGATCTACCGGCAGCCGAAGCCCGAGGAGAAGGCGGCGCTGGCGCTGCAGCTAGACGGGCTCAGGAGGGCTTAGCCGAATACGGCGACGATGAACGCCTAACAGAAAGATGACGATCGCCCACTTCGCCAACCAGTTCGCCTCAGCAGCCGTGCGGTTGGCATCTCTGGCGATTCGGTTTGCCTCCTCCGCCCAACGTCGTGCGTCTTCCTTGGCAGCCTCCAGCGATCGAAGGTGCTCCTCGACGAGCTTCAGTCCGTATCGTCGGCCGTACGCGCCCATCTCCGCGTTCTCACGAATCTGGTCTTCGCCCTGCTCGGCCAAGAGCTTCTTGAACTCCTGCACTTGATCGTCTGACCAGCCCAAAACGCCCTCCAAGACATCCCCAACCTGCACACGAACCTGCACAGTGAGCCTAGAAACCGAACGAGGCACCTGGCGTAACCCGGTTCCTTTTAACAACTTGTGCGATTTGCTCGCGCAGTGGAGGCGGCGGGAGTGACCTGCGGTCGACGCTTCGCGCCGATCCTCAGTCGTCTCGTCGGTCAGCAGCTGGGTCTAACGAGGCCACTCGTGCTCCTCGGCTCGAACCACGCTATCCGGCCTCGGGCTTTGCCCGAGTCCGGGCGGGTTCGCCTCCCGCCGCCCGATCAGAGTGGGCCTCCCAACTAGAAAGGTCCCAGGACAGAACCGCCCTGGGACCTTTGAGTGGAGGCGGCGGGAGTCGAACCCGCGTCCGCGAATCGATCCTACAGAGCCTCTACGTGCGTAGCGTCACTCGAGAGTTCGCATGGGGCGGTGAGCGAGCAACCGGCCCCCAAGCTAGCTATCTGATCGTCTCATCCTCCACCAGGATAGCACTGGCGTGGGACCAGCCCGACTCATCGACGTCTCGTAGACCCGCCTCGGGCGGGCAGATCAGGAGACGGGCTACGAACCGTAGTTACGCAGCCAATGCCAGATCATTGTTGGCAATTGTGATTTCCCCAGGTTTTAACGAGGTCCCAGGAACCTCGGCACGCAACTCCATGTTCACCAAACGCGTCGAAGCCGTGACGCCCCCGGTTTCCCGCGGCCTTTCGGCCGGTACTTCAGTATCGGTCACCCGATGACTACCCTTACCCCGGCCTGGAAGGCCAGGATCCCCCTCATGGCGCGTCAGGCGCCCCGCCGGACCATGGGCGGCCGGCCCTCAGGCCACTTCGGCCCCTTCCAGGTGACGGTCCAGATAGCCCTGGAGCAGCATCTCGACCTGCTCGAGGGTCGTTACCTGGAAGAGCTCGGTCCGGAGAGATCGTCCTTCCGGAAGTCCCTTCGTATACCACCCGAGGTGCTTCCGGAAGTCGATGAGCGTGCGATCCGCATCGTGTCCGAACTCGATTCCGTTCCGGATGTGCTCCAGGCACACCCGGAAGCGCTCTTCCACACCGGGATCCGCCGGCGCGGACCGGCCGTCCAACGCTGCCCTGGCCTGCTCGAAGATCCACGGATAGCCGTGGCCTCCCCGGGCAATCATGACGCCGGCGCAGTTTGTCGCGTCCTTCATGCGACGCGCGTCGGCCCCCACGTGGACGTCACCGTTTCCGACCACAGGAACGTCCAAGGCGTCCACGAGCGCAGCGATCTCATCCCAGCGGGCCTCCCCCGAGTACATGTCCGTCCGGGTGCGGGGGTGGAGCGTGACCATCCGCGACCCGGCGTCCTGGCACCGGAGGCCGATCCCTACGGGATCCCGCGACGGCTCGTCGTAGCCACTCCGGATCTTGGTCGTCACGGGCAGGTGCGTGTTCGCCGCCACGGCCTTGATGACGCGCTCGACCAGGTCCAGGTCCCGGAGGCATCCCGAGCCCCCGTTCCGCTTCACGATCTTCTTTACCGGACACCCAAAGTTGATGTCGATGAAGTCCGGCCCGAACAGGTCCGTCACCAGGGCCGAGGCCTCCCCCATGGTCTTGGGGTCCGACCCGAAGATCTGGATGCCGACGGGCCGCTCGTCCTCGTCGAATCGCAGGTGATCCCGCGTCTGGCGGTTGCCCTGCATGATGCCGTCGGCGCTCACGAACTCGGTGGAGACGATGTCCGCTCCGAAGCGGCGGCAAAGCCGCCTAAACGGCGACTCGCTCACGCCCGCCTGGGGCGCGAGGAAAAGCGGAGTCCGGTCGCTCGCGAGGAGCTCGAAGAGATCGTCGGCCATGTGAGGAAAGGTATGATCCGCGTCGAAAAGGGTGAAGGGCAGCGCTTTACAGCCCCCACCGTCCCGAGGAATATTTCAGGCTCATAACAGACGGACCAACATGCTCGCGAAGGATCGCTCCTTCGGAGGACTAGATATGAAGCTCAGGGAGCTGTTCACGGCAGACGTCGTCAATCTCAACCTCGCGGCGGAATCGAAGGACGAGACCCTCAAGCAGCTGGTTTCACTCCTGCACCTGGACGAGAAGTCCGAAAGCATCCTCTACAAGACCCTGAAGCGCCGGGAGAATCTCGGCTCCACCGGAATCGGCAGGGGGATCGCCATCCCGCACTGTCGCTCCCTCGTCGTGAGCCGCCTCCGCCTGGCATACGGGCGGAAGCTGGATGGCGTGGAGTTCAAGGCCATCGACGACCAGCCCGTCCACAACTTCTTCCTGATCGTCGCTCCACCCCTCGAGGTGTCCAACCAATACCTTCCTGTTCTCGGCAAGATCGCCCAGTTCGCCAAAGACGATGACATCCCGCGGCTCTTGAAGGAGCTCGAGGAGCCGGAGGAGTTCCTCAGGCTGCTCGAAGAGAGGGCTCCTTAGGCCCCCCCCGAAAGCCCACCCACTCCGAGCGGACGGATCCTACTTGGTGACGTACATCCTGATGACCGCCCGCTCCCCATTCACGGTCAACTGGACGAAGTAGATGCCGGACGCCACGTTCCGTCCGGCCTGATCGAGGCCGTCCCAGTAAGCCTCGTAACGACCCGGCGCCGTGTATTCGAGATCGACCAGGGGCGTCTGACCATTGGGGTGATTGAGGGCGGTGGGAGTGGCCACGAACTGCTGCAGGACGTTGTAGATACGCACAGATACGACGGTCGTTCTACCATCCTCGAACAGCCCCTCGTTGAGTTCGAAGGGGATTTTCGTCTCAGGATTGAACGGATTGGGGTAGTTCTGGCCTAATGTGAATCCCCTCTCCGGCTTTTCGGCGGGCTGCGCAGAAAGGTCAGACGCAATGCCGAAAACCGCGAGAAGCAGGAAGACGCAATATGTGCGTCTCATGTGCACCTACCCATGCTGCCGTAGCCGTTGAACTAATAGCCCTCCAGAGCGTCAGTGCCTGCAAGCCTACTCTTCTTGTCTCAACTATACGTCTCGGCGAAAACAGTTGCAAGCATATGTTTCCTCCGAGTTCATATAGGCCTGAAGCCACTCGCTGGTTCCCCGAAGTCCTGATCTCACCCCTCGTTTTCGACCTCGTGAGGTGCTCCAGAGCCTTCTAGTCTTCCGTTTCCGAAGTTCGCGAGCCACCGAGAGTGCTCGAGCCGAGCGACCTTCATGCTCGTCGTGAGCGCCGAGTTGACCGCGAGACGATCGAGCGCAGCGAGATCAATTGCCGCGACACTTTGGTAACGGGACACTAGCTCCCCGCGGCGTCCGCCCCCCCCTGGGACAACACTTCCCTGCCGTCGCCCTTCCGAAGCGTCAGCCCCGTCCGGTCGAAGTAGCTCAGAATGGGAATCAGATGTTTCCGCGTAACCGGGAGCATATCCCGGAAGTCCGCTGGCCCCAACCCTTTAGCACCTGCCATATGACTTTTTACCTTACCACCTGCCTCAGCAATCGCCCGTGCATCCGCAAAGAGGTCGTCGTCCAGATTCACCAGGTGCCCCTCACGCTCCAGCAGCTTGAGCACAGGCCATAAGTCGCGGTTGTTTCTCGACGCATCCGGAAGCTCGCCCACCGTCGGGGGCGCCAGTCCCTCCTGCCGATACAGTTCCAGGAGCTCCTCTCGGAAGGCGACCTGTTGGGGGGTGAGCGACGGCTCATACCCCGGCCGGGACACCAGGCCCTCCTGCACGCGAATCCGGCCCGAGGCGGCGGCCTCGTCCAGGAGAAGGTCGGCCAGACGGGCCTCGTCTCCCGTGGGCAGCCTCTGCCGAAGGAGCTCGACTGCGATGCCGGGTCTGAGGGGCTCTTCCCGATGAAAGGCGTCCACGGCCTCTTCCAGAAGCGTCCTCGCGGCTTCCACCGTTACGGAATCGTAGATTTCGCTGGCCGCCTCCCGGGCTCCGGATTCCAGCACGGTGGCCTTGGCCGATCCCACGGTGTCCGGTGCCAGTCCTGTGTGTATAGGGACCTCCTGCGCCGCCACCCCCCTCCAGGCAGCGAGGGCGAGGTGCGCGCCCAGCGACTCGGCGGCGTCCCCGTGGATGATCGTCCGGAGGGCGTTTCCCTCCCCGGCTCGAAGCTTCTTCCGCTTCGGTGCCACCGCCTCTGCGACGATCCCACCACCGATGGTCGTCACAGGCGAATATGACCGGATCACGAGGCGGTCGCGGGTGCGTGCCAGGAGCGGGTTCTCGAGCCTCAGCTGCACCCAGCCGGACTCGCCGGGGGGCACCTCCGCACCCTCCAACGTGACAATCCGGGCCATGACCTCGCTGGTGCCGAGGTGGACCCGCACGCGCTGTCCATGCTTGACCGTCCACCCGGTTTCGGGAAGGACCGCTAGAGCCACCGTGAGCATCGAGGTCGGCGACCAGCCGGGCTCCAACACGAGCACCTGGCCTCGCTTCACCGTCTCGAGGTCGATGGCCGCCCCGGTGATTGCGACGGCGGTGCGCTCGCCCGCCTCGGCCCGTTCCACCGGAGCTCCGTGCACCTGCAGACCCCGAATCCGCCCGCTAATGTCCGAAGGCTGGAGGATGACGCTGTCACCCATGGACAGGCTGCCACTCCACAGCGTCCCCGTCACCACCGTACCGGTGCCTCTCACCGTGAAGGCCCGGTCGATGGGGAGGCGGGCGATGTCCTCGCTCGAGCGCTCCCCCACCCGCTGGGCCACACCGGCCAATACCTCTACAAGCTCGTCCATGCCCCCTCCGGTCACCGTCGACGTTCTCACCACGGGAGCGCCGGCGAAGGGGGTCTCGGCCAATGCCTCGGAAACCTCTTCCTCCACGAGGGCGAGCCACTCTTCCTCCACGAGATCGGATTTGGTGAGCGCCACCACCATCTGATCGACGTCCAGCAGCCGAACGATGTCGAGATGCTCTCGTGTCTGTGGCATCATGCCCTCGTCGGCGGCCACGACCATGAGGACCAGATCCATCCCGGTGGCGCCGGCCAGCATATTACGGATGAACCCCTCGTGTCCCGGGACGTCCACGATGCCGAGGTGGAGTCCTTCCTTCGGTACGAGCTCGGCGAATCCCAGGTCTATAGTGATGCCCCGCGCCTTCTCTTCTTGGAGCCTGTCCGTATCCACGCCTGTAAGGGCCTTCACGAGCGCCGTCTTGCCGTGATCGATGTGGCCGGCCGTACCGAGAATGAGCCTCTTCTCCTTCATGGCTGGTTCCCGGTGGGCATGTCCAACTCGAGACGGGCTACGGATGCCAGGAACCGGAAGGATTGGAGGGCCTTGGAGCCCGAGACGTGATACACCGTGAAGTCGTGGAGAAGCTGGAGATGGGCCTTCGGCTTCGTGATGGGCCCGTCGGTGGGACCCTGGAGCAGCGCCTCGAGCTGCTCCCGGGCCCCCGAACCGACCAACGGCCCGGCGATCTCTACCGCGCAACCAGGGCAGCGCACTCCCCCGGCCCCGAAGTCGAATCGCCCCAGGTCGGTGTCCGTCAGAGGATTGCCGCAGTGGACGCACGGATCCAGTTGGGGTTGATATCCCAGCGCCGAGACCAGCATCCATCCTTCGTTCAACAGGGCAGCTACTACGTCGTCTTGCTCCACATCCTCGATGCGCTTCAGCCCTACAGTCAGACGCTCGAAGACCTCCGGACTCGCCTCCGATCCTGCGTGGATCAGCACCAATTCCGCCAGAACCGAAGCCGCAGCGAAGCGCACGACGTCCCGTCCGAGGCCCCGCCCGCTCTCCCGCAGGGCGAACTCCTTGAAGGTTTGGAGGTCCCTCGTCGGTCTCACGTACAGGGTCAGATCGCCTCGGGAGAAGGTCTCGAGGCCGCTCCCCCCCTGGGCACCTCCCCTCCGGACCCCCTTCGCCATGACCCCCACGAGCCCGAGATCCAAGGTGTACAGCCGGAGAATGCGGCTCGTCTCGCTGTAGTTGAACGAGCGGAGAAGGACGGCGGGCGTGGTCACGACGGACACGCTAGTGTTCCGTTGCGGATGCACCGTGCCCTCGACTGGCCGAGACACTTCGGAAAGGGGACACTAGAACTCAGCTCCGGGCCCGAAGCCGGGCCATGAGCGCCGTCCGCTTCTTTGACATCCCCCGGCGCACTTCGGGGTCGGTCGCGGCGTCCAACGACTCGTCGAGGCGCGCCACCTGGAGGATCAACCCTTCCCGTTCGACGCCGGCCGCCGGCGCGGCCCCCGGAGCGGTTGCGGCTCCAGAAGCCGAGGCGGCCGAAGGAGCCGTGACCTGCCCCTGCGGCCGCAGATAGGCGAGTAAGCCGGCCCCGCCCAGCAGAGCCGCCAGGATGGCGGCGAAGATCCCCATGGAGGGCAGCCGTCTCCCCGACGACTCTTCCAGGGAGATCACCGCGTCACGGAGGCTGGTTCCGGAGTATCGGCGGTACGAGCTCTCGCCGTCCAACGAGACCACGTCGAGGGGCCGCAGGCCTGCCACGTCGAGCGAGGGAGCCGGCTCCTTCACCAGGAGCTCCAGCGTCTCGGTTGCCCCCGGGGCGGGAAACTCGGCCTCGATCTCGGGGAGCTCGTAGCGAATGAGGAGCATGCGCTCTCCCGGCGGCAGCGGAGCCCGCACCGAGACCCGGCCGCCCTCGAACGTCACCGCGTCCGGCGGAAGGTCTCCCTGACCGAGCCGTGCCGAAGTAGCGCCGGGCGGGAGGGGATAGCTCCAGACCACGCCGTCCTCGACCGCCACCAGGGTGCGCTCGCCCCCGTTCAGGATCTGGAAGAGGTCCGTGGCCTGCCATCCCTCGCCCCATCGCTCTAGGAAGAGGTTACGGACGCTCAACCGGAGAGGAAAGCCCTCAGGCGGCGCCTCCTTGGAGCCGAAGACGTTGATCACGTAGAGGCTGTCGAGCTGCCCCGGATCGGAGATGGCCGACCCGAAGTAGAGGACGCCTTCGTAGCGGACCGACGCGAACAGGATCTCCGCCTGCGTGCTGGCGCTGGGCGGCTGGGGGATCACGAACTCGAAGCCCCCGTCTTGCGCGATGCTCACCGAGTCGACCTCCCCCGCACCCTCGGGTGACACACGATGCAGCACCACCATCCCCGAACCGACTCCGGCGGCGCCCAACATCACCCTGCCCTGGAGTCGCAGATCGTCCTGCCGTCCCATCGCCAGGGACGCTCCCAGGGAAAGCCCGGTAGAGGTGATCGTCAGGACGAGATGGAGAGTGCGAATGGGAGACGACTCCGGATGTTGCCTCGGGACCTGCGGATCGTCAGGGGGTGAAGCGGCCAAAGTCCTCCGGGGCCAGCTTGCGCAGGTACTCCTTGAGCTCCTCTGCCGCCAACTCCTGGTCCGGCTCCAGCCCGGGATCCGTCGCATTGAGCTCTATGACCGAGTGATCCTCGGAGACCTCGATGGACGTCCGCTCGAGGAGTTCTTCGTGTGCGAAGATCTGGGCCTCCATGCGGAGGGCCACTGCGATGGAGTCGGACGGGCGCGCATCGATGGAGATGACCTCGCCGTTCCGTCGGATGATCATCTCGGCGAAGTACGTGTTCTCCTCGACACGACTGATGATGACCTTCTGGAGGGCGCCGCCCAGGCCACCGAGCACGGACACAAGGAGGTCGTGGGTCAGCGGACGGGAGAACTTCATCTGGGCGAGCTCCATGGCGATGGCGCTCGCCTCACCCGGCCCGATCCAGATCGGGAGCACCCGCTCGCCGTCGCTCTCCTGAAGGATCACGACCGGTGCGCTGGACGCACGGTCCAACCCGAGACTCTGTACGCAGACCTGAACCAGCACTGGCACTCGCCTTGGTCGAGGACTCGGAAACCCATCCGCTTGCATGTAGGAATACTCCGAAGCCTCTCGGGGGTTCTCTTTCGGGTCCTCGGCTACATTGCGGGCTCAGAGACCGACCGCCGTTCGGATGTCTCCGACCCGGTCCGATCTCTCCCACGTGAAGAGTTCGACCGTCCGGCCGTCCTCGAGGGTCTTGCTCTCCGGAGTACGGCCGAAGTGCCCGTAGGCCGCCGTCGGAAGGAAGATGGGATCGCGGAGACCCAACTGCTCGATGATGGCCTGCGGCCGAAAGTCGAAGACCTCATTGAGGGCCGAGGCCACCTGATCGTCCGGACACTTACCCGTACCGAAGGTGTCGACATGGATTGAGACGGGCTGGGCGACACCGATGGCGTACGCCAGCTGAATCTCACAACGAGACGCAACCCCGGCGTCCACGAGATTCCGGGCCGCCCAGCGAGCCGCATATGTCGCAGAGCGGTCGACCTTGGTGGCGTCCTTCCCGCTGAACGCCCCACCGCCGTGCGCTCCCATCCCTCCGTACGTGTCGACGATGATCTTGCGTCCCGTGAGACCTGCATCGCCGTGGGGACCGCCTATGACGAACTGCCCGGTAGGGTTGATGTGGAAGGTGCACGTATCGGGATCCAGGAGGTCGGACGGGATCACCGGCAAGATCACCTCGCGGATGATCCCCTCTCGAATCGTGTCGTTGTCTACGTCGGGCGCATGTTGCGTGCTCACCACTACCGTCTCGACGGACACCGGATGGCTATCCTCGTAGGCCACGCTCACCTGGCACTTTCCGTCGGGGCGCACCCACGGCAACGTGCCGCAGCGTCGGACTTCCGCCAGCCGATGGGTCAGGGCATGGGCAAATTGGATTGGCGCCGGCATGCGCTCCGGGGTCTCGTCCGTGGCGTACCCGAACATCATCCCCTGGTCCCCCGCCCCACCCGTGTCCGCGCCCATGGCGATGTGCGGAGACTGGCGATCGATGGTGGTGAGAACCGCGCAGTGGCGTCCGTCGATGCCGTAGCTGGAGTCGTCGTATCCGATGTCGACGATGGTCTGCCGAATCACGTCGGGGAGATCGACGATGGAGGTGGTCGTGATCTCACCGGCGACGATGGCCATTCCGGTGGTCACGAGAGCTTCACACGCCACCCGCGACATGGGATCGTCACGAAGCATTGCGTCCAGAACGGCGTCTGATATCTGGTCTGCGATCTTGTCCGGATGTCCTTCGGTCACTGACTCGGACGTAAAGAGAAGACGGCTCACTGGCGCCCCTGAATTTCGTTGTCCACCGGAACGGAGGGATGGCCTGCCTTTGGGCCCCGCCGAAGCTATTCCTTCACTCCGGAAGCGACAAGTTCCACCGCCCTGAGAACGCTGCGAGATCGACGGAGCCGCCGATCCCCTCGACGAGACACTCCACCACCTCCCGGCTCGTGGGAGCGTTCACCGCCTGCTTCATAGCTTTGCGCGCGTCCTCGATGCGGAAGCTGCGAAGCATCTTCTTGATCTCGGGCAGCGACGGCCACGCCACGGAGAGCGTGGTGATATCCAACCCCAGAAGGAGAAAAGCCCCCAGTGGATTGGCGGCCATCTCACCGCACACGCTCACCTCGATCCCCGCGCTCTTCCCCACCCGGGACACCTGGGCCAGCTGTCTCACGACGGCCGGGTGGAAGGGATTGAAGAGCTTGGCCAACCGTGTGCTGTTACGGTCCACGGCGAGCGTGTACTGCGTGAGGTCGTTGGTTCCGATAGAGAAGAAATCGCTGTGCCTGGCCAGCTCCACGGCCTCCAACGCCGCGGCTGGGGTCTCCACCAGGATTCCGAGCTTATAGCCCGAGTTGAACGGGATGCCCTGTCGGCGCAGACGGTCCTCCTCCTCCTCGACCAGGCCGCGCACCTGACGAATCTCCTCCACGTCGTTCACGAGAGGAATCATGATCCGGATGTCGCCGTGGGCGGAGGCGCGCAGGATGGCCCGGAGCTGGGTCCGGAACAGCTCGGGCTCGTCGAGGGAAACTCGAATGGCTCGCCATCCAAGGAACGGGTTCTCCTCGGCCGGCATGTGCAGGAACATGGGGAATTTGTCCCCACCGAGGTCGAAGGTCCGGACCGTGACCACCTGCTTGGGGAACGTCTCCACGACCCGGCGATATGCCTCGTATTGGTCGTCTTCGTCGGGCATCTGGTTGCGTCCCACCACCAGGAACTCGGTCCGGAACAGGCCGACCCCCTGTGCGCCGTGATCCCTGGCCCGCTCGGCTTCACCGGGCAGATCGAGGTTCGCACGCAGAGCGACCGGCTGTTCGTCGGCGGTCACCGACTCGAGCTGGGCGATGGCCTCGATCTCCGTCTCCCACGCCTGGATCTGCGTCTCGCGAATCTTGAAGACTTTCCGGTCGTGGGAGTCCGGATCCAGGACGACCCGCCCGATGCGCCCGTCCACGATGGCCTCCTGCCCAGCATCGGCCTGACGCGACACGACGCCCAGCCCGCATACCGTCGGAATTCCCAGCGATCGGGCGAGCATGACCCAGTGGGCGGTTCGCGTGCCCAGATCGGCGGCGATCCCCAGAACGAGGTTGGGGTCCATCTGGACCGTGAGGCTCGGCGTCAGATTCCGACCAACGACGATGGCGCCCTCCGGAAAGCCAGACACGTCCGTGGGATCCGGTAGGCCCAGGAGCTCGTGCAACAGCCGGACCTGCAAGTCCTGGAGGTCGTTGATGCGGTCCAGGACCATGGGATGGGCGGTTCGGCTCCACATCGCCTGGAGTTCGAGCATCCGCCAGTCGAGGGCCCTCGCCGCCGAAAGGCGGTTTTCACGGATGTACAGCGCAGCTCCCTCGATGAGCGTGTCGTCTTCCAGCATGAGAAGCTGGGGCTCGAAGATCCGCGCCTCCACGCTCCCCAGACGCCCCTCCGTCGACTCTTCCAGCTGGCGGAGCCTTCCCTTGGCCCACTCGACCACCTCGTGGAGCTTGTCGACCTCACCCTCGACGGCATCGGGCTCCACGGATCGGTGGGGGACATCCGGCACTCCCCACGTAAGGATGTGGACGCGGCCCGCCCCGATCCCTTCTGAGGCACCTATGCCGTCAAAGACCTTCGACACCGTACATCTCCTCGAAGCCTCCGGCGACCAAGCTCGCCAATGCCTCCAATGCCTCCTCTGCGTCGTTGCCATCTGCCCGAATCACCAGCTTCGACCCTTTCTCGGCGGCCAACATGAGCACACCCATGATGCTCTTGGCGTTCACCTCGAGGCCGTCCTTCTCCAGCCAGACGTCACAGCCGAAGGACCCCGCCAGGCGCACGAACTCGGCGGCCGGACGAGCATGGAACCCCAGGAGGTTCACGACCTCGACCGTGCGCTCGAGTCGCCTGTCGGTCATATGGTCCCCATGGCTGTGACCACCACGAATGCCAGCATGAAGACAAGTGTCGCGGCTCGGAGCACCCTTCGACCGAACCGTATCCCGATCACGAAGCCCACTATACCCCCGAGAGACCAGAGCCATCCCGTTCCTTCCATCGCCAGCCGACTCGCCAGCAGACCCCCCACGAGAATTCCGAGAAGCAGGCTGCCGGCGCTGAAGATCCGCTCGGCGATCTGGGACAGGCCGGCCACCCTGAGCCGGGCGGCCACGTCTCGACCCTCCTCGAGTCCTATCCTGAATGCCCACCAGCGGATCGCCAGATGGCCCGCATTGTAGAGTCCCAGGAACAGAAGCACCGGAACCCACGGCGGTGCTCCGGCCCAGGCGAGCGCCAGGGCGAGCAGCAGCGTCGCCGGGCGCCACGCACCCCAGACCAAGGTATCACCCAATCCCCCCAGCGACCCCTGGATGGCCTCCTTGAATCGGTGGATGGTCTGGGGATCCACCTTCTCCGACTCCATGCGCGCCACCGCCCCCAACGCGATCCCCGACAGATAGGGGTGGGCATTGAAGAACTCCAAGTGCCGGCGGGTCGCGCCGGCCAGCTCCTCTCCGGTGAGCCCACTCCGTCGCAGGAAAGGGACGAGGGCGAAGGCGAACCCCGAGCCGATCATGGACCGGTAGTTCCACGAGCCCTGGATCGCGAAGGATCGCACAAAGCTCCCCATCCAGCCGGCCGGCCACTTCGCGGTCGTGCTCACGCCAGATAGGCCCCAACGATGCCGGCCACCACGCCCACCATGAACATCATGCGCCGGGACCGCCATCCTCCGAAGCCCTTCAGGAGCGCCCCGAGATGGATGGATGCGCCGACCAGAACGATTCCCACCGTCGGTCCGTACCCGAGAGCCCACCAAGAACCGAGAGCCCCAGCCAGCCAGGTCCCGACCAAGGCGGCAACTGCCGTGACCGCAGCTCCACGGAAGAAGTCCAGCGCCATCACGGCCAGGTGTGTCGCATCGAGGTGGCCGGGTGTCGCGGCGCCGGCCTCGACTCGGCCGATCAACGCGGCACTCACGTGTCGCTGCACACCGATGGTCATCCCTCCCAGGTCCGACGTCACAAGGCCGACGACAGTGCCCAGGATGATGCCGGGAGCTCCCCCCCACGACGCGGCGACCGCAACGGACGCAACGGACGCCGGGCCCGTTTCGGGGACCCGTGATCCTCCCGCAGGCATGCTGCCGATGTGGAAGAGCTCAAGAATGGCGCCCACCTCCAGGCCCAGCACGGGATCGCCGAGAAGCCAGCCGGTGAGGGCTCCCCCCACGAGGGGCCGGGATACCATGAACTGACCCAGGGAGGTCGCGTCGAGGGCGAGCACACCCCCGAGGGCCGAGAGGAGCAGCGTCACGACGTCAGCCCAGCAAAGACGTCAAGTCGACGGCCCGGCTGCTCGGTAGGTCGCGAGCGGACACCACGGCCCCCGCGTCTTCCAAGGCCTTCAGGCCCGCCTCGTCCTCGGAGCCGAGAAAGACGTAGGGCAACCGCTCGGTGCGGCCCGGCGCATGGTGGACCCCTCCCACGTTTACTTCCCGTCCTTGGAGGGCTCCTCCGGCCGCTAGGCCGGTCATCGCCGAGACCGAGCGGGTCAACACGACAGCATGCCGGGGGTCGGACTCGAGGTCCTCGAGACGAGCTGCGGCCTCAACCACGGAGAGGAACTCGGCCGTGGCCGTTTCCGGGAGGCCCAGGCGATACAGATCCTGCTCCCACTCACTGTTGGCCAGCTCGTCGTCGACCACCAGGTAGTGCTCCGGCCTCAGCTCGGGCCCCCACCCCATGACCACCTGGCCATGGATGAGACGCTCGTCGATACGGTACAGCACGACGGGCATGCTACTGGTGTGCCGGGACGCTCTTGACGCTGTCCCTGCCCTTCTCGAGGAGGCGGGGGACCAACTCGTCCAGGGGGAGATTTCGATGGAACACGAAGTCGAGGAGCATGGCCAGGTTCATCCCGAAGACGACGGCCCGTCGGCCGTTGTCCCGGCAGGTGAGCTGAGCCGTCAGCGCGCAGCTCCCGGTGCACAGGTCGGTGAACACGACGGCCGGAGCGTCGCCCACCAACTCGTCGACCTGCTCCGCCAGGCCCTGGGGATCGCATCCTTCGTTGCTGAGCGCCACCAGGGCGCCCTCTTGCGGACCGGCGATCTTGCTCACCGCGTCCACCATTCCCTCAGCCATTTTGCCGTGGCCGAGCAGCACACCCCGGACCTGGGGATCCTCATTCATAGTCCTGCTCGAAGTACTCCCGGACGGGACGCATGGCGTCCTGGAGCCGGATGTTGAAGGCGGCAGCGGCATCCACTCCCGAGTACTTGAGGAGGTGGTTCATCGCCACCACTTCCGAGATGACGGTGATGTTCTTCCCCGGATTCAGGGGAATCGTGACCTTGGGCACGCGAACCCCCAGGATCTCCATCTCCTCCGCGTCCAGCCCGGTGCGGGTGTACACGGTCTGCTCGTCCCATGTCTCGAGTTGGACCACGACCTCGATCCGCTTTTGCTGGCGTATCGCCCGAATGCCGAACAGGCCCTTGATGTCGATAATGCCGAGCCCGCGGATCTCCATATGGTGGCCCTGGAGCTCGTGGCCCTCTCCGAGGAGCACGTCGGGTCCCCGCCTCGACACGATGATGAGATCGTCGGCCACCAACCGGTGCCCGCGCTCCACCAGGTCGAGCACGCACTCGCTCTTGCCCACGCCGCTTTGGCCGACGAAGAGGAGTCCCACGCCGTACACGTCCGCCAGCGAGCCGTGCAGATGAGTGCGCGGGGCGAGGACGGCGTCGAGGTACGGCTTGATCCGCCAGTAGAACTCCTTCGTGCTCAGGCGCGAACGGAGAACCGGAATCCCGTGCTCCGTCGCCACGTCGAGGAATCCCTCCGAGACCGTGAGCCCCTTGGTCACGAATGCGGCCGGAATGTCGAACTTGAAGACGCCCCCGACCTGCTGGCGCACCTCGTCATCGACTAGGGACTCGAGGTAGGAGATCTCGGTTTCGCCAAAAACCTGCAGGCGGCCCTCGGCGAAACGCTGGGTAAACCCGGACAGGGCGATTCCCGGACTCGAGACGTCCGAGTCCGTGACCTCGCGGTCGAGGGAGACGCCGGGGTTCAGCACCTCCAGATGAAGGGATTCCCGCCTATCCTCGAGGAGCCTCTCAACCGTGAGGCTGGCTTTCGCCTCCGAGAGGTCGGCCGAATCCTTGGTCAAATCCAGCCTACTCCTCGACGAGAGGGTCTGAGAGCTTCGGAGCCTGGTGATTCCTGTTCTGCTGATGACGCCGTCGGAGCTGACGGGTCAGGCGCTCCATCATCTGATGGAGAGCCGAACGAAAATTGTCCGCCTCGCCCGACGCGACCACGGGGTCGCCTCGATCGACGTGGATGATGCCCTCGACCGTTTTCGAGCGCTTTTCTTCATCGAACACGACCTCGGCTGCAGAGACCCGAGATTCATATTTGGTGAGCTTCATCAAGACTTCCTCTGCGCGCTCGCGCAGCGCATCCGGAAGGTCGGTGTGACGTGACGTGATCCGAATCTCCATGCCACCTCCCAAAGGTGTATCGTCCTGCGGGTCGAAGCGACCGCAGGGTATTCGGCCGTCCGGATAAGGTACCCAGGGCCTCATTCCTCAGCTACCCGAGTTTCGAGGAATTGCTCCATGACGCGCGCAGACGCATCCCAGCTGAATCCCTCCGCAAACTCCCTGCCTCTCTCGCCCATCCGAGATCGAAGCTCCTCGCTTTCCAGGAGCTCTGCGATCCGGTCCGCCAGACGGCCTACGTCTCCGTGTGGAACCAGGTACCCGGTCCGCCCCTCGACGACCGAATCGCGCAGTCCGGGCGAGTCGCTGGCCACTGTGGGCGTCCCACAGGCCGCGGCCTCCAGGTTCGCGATGCCCCAGCCTTCCTTGGGTGAGGTCAGCACGTGGACCCAGCTCTGCCTGAGCAGCTCCACCTTCTCGGTCTCGGACACGAATCCGAGGAACTCGACACGATCTTTCAGAGCCAAGGTGGCCCGGAGCGCCTCGAGCCGGTCCCTGTGGTCCCCCTGCCCGGCGACGAGAAGCCGGCATGGCACGCCGCGCTCCGCAAGGGTCGCCACCGCCTGCACGACGAGATCGACCCGCTTGTAGCGCTTCAGGCGCCCCAGGTACAAGAGTGTGGCCTCCTCGAAGCGATCCTGGGGGGGGCCCGGTGTCAGCATCTCCAGGTCGACCCCGTTCGGGATGATCTCCATCAGATCCCTATGCAGCCCCCGCCGCACCAGATCCTGGGCCGTGCTTTGCGAGACCACCGCCGTGGGGACGTCGCTGAAGACCCGTGGTATGGGCATCTCCAGCAGCCAGGTGGCCGCGGCAACGGGAAGCGACGCCTCGCGGAAGGCCGTGGTCCCGAAGAGGTGGTGCACCACGAGGACGACGGGAGCGTCGACCCACCACGGAGAGAAGAAGGGCACCTTGTTCAGGTCCTCGACCACCACGTCGAACTCCCGGTCCCGCAGATGACGCCTGTAATACCCCGGGGCCGCGAGGGCGAGTGTGTGGCGGCCTCCGGTCCGGTGAACCTCGATCCCGGCGATGTTCGTTGTGGTCGCGGCTCGTGGCCACGCGGAGCACAGGAGTGTGACGGAGTGTCCCCTCTCCACCAGCCTTCTGAAGATCTCCAGAAGGTGGACTTCCGCGCCGCCCGCCCGGGGATTCTCAGGATCGAGCCAGTTGAGAACGAGCACGTTCACGAGCCGAGGCCCCGAATCAGCCGACGGTTCGCTTGTAAAGGGCGTCGAGCACGCCGTTGACGAACCGCGGGGAGTCGGCACCGCCGTACCCCTCCGCCAGCCTCACCGCCTCCTGGATCGAAACCTTGGGTGGGACGTCGTCGAAGTGGGTGATCTCCACAGCGGCGACCCGGAGCACGGCTCGATCGAGGAAGGAGAGCCGGTCGATGCGCCAGTTGTCCAGAGCCTCACTGAGCACCGCGTCGACTTCGGGTCCGTGTTCGTCCAGCGCGGTCAGCAATCGCCGGATGTAGGGCAGACGAGCCGGCGCAATCCGGCGGGTAGTGACCGTGTCCTCCAACGTCTGGGCCAGTGTGCCGCTCTTGTCGCCGACCTCCCAACGGTAGTGGATCTGTAGCGCCCAGGCCCGAGCACGGGTCCTGTCGATCCGCCGGGGCGCGTCGTGGGTGACGGCCCGGCTCACTACTCCTCCAACCCGGCGTACAGGGCCACCATGTGAAGAGCGCTCAAGGCGACCTCACGTCCCTTGTCGTCCTCGTCCCTGGAGGCCCGTGCCCAGGCCTGTTCGTGCGTGTCCGTCGTGAGCACTCCGAAGAGGAGCGGCAGGTCCAGGGTCCGCGCCACGGCTCCGAGCCCCTGGCTGGCCTCACCGGCCACGAAGTCGAAGTGGGCCGTCTCGCCCCGAATGACGCATCCCAGGGCGATGATGGCGTCGTGCCGGCCCAGGGAGGCCACCTTTCGGGCGGTTTGGGGGAGCTCCCAGGCGCCGGGCACCCAGTAGACGTCCACGTCGTCGGGGAGCACACCGATGTCGCTGAGGCCGGCCCGGCAACCCTCCACCAGCTCCGTGCTGACGTCTCTGTTGAACCGGGCGGCGATTACGGCAATCCGCCGCCCCTCCGCCGGAGGAGGGTCGGGAAGGTGACTCCCGGATTCGGTGCTCCGCATTCTAGTGGCCCCGCATCTATAGCAGGTGCCCCAGCTTGGAGCGCTTGGTGGCAAGGTACTCCTGGTTGTGCTCGCCGGGATTCACATAGAGCGGCTCTCGGCCCGTGATCTCCAGGTTGTACCCCTGCAGCCCGACGATCTTGCGGGGGTTGTTGGTCAACAGGCGGATCTTGTTGAGGCCCAGGTCCAAGAGGATCTGTGCGCCGATACCGTAATCCCGAAGGTCCGGCTTGAAGCCCAGCGCCCGGTTGGCCTCCACGGTGTCGTGGCCCTGATCCTGTAGCTCGTACGCCCGGATCTTGTTGTGGAGGCCGATCCCCCTCCCTTCCTGCTTGAGGTAGACGATGGCGCCGCGGCCGGCCTCGGAGATTTGCCGCATGGCGGCCTCCAGCTGCTGGCCGCAGTCACAACGGACCGACCCGAACACGTCGCCCGTGAGGCACTCCGAGTGCATACGCACCAGGACGTCCTCCTTCCCCTCGATGTCGCCCTTCACCAGGGCGACGTGCTCCCGATCGTCGATGGGGCTCTTGTAGGCGATGATACGGAAGTCACCGAACCCGGTGGGCAGCTCCGCCTCCGCGAGCCTCGTGACCAGGCGCTCCTTGGCCAGGCGATACGAGACGAGCTGGGCCACCGTGATGAACTTGAGGCCGTGCTCCTGTGCGTAGAGCTCGAGCTGGGGCCGACGGGCCATGGTCCCGTCGGAGTTGAGGATCTCGCAGATGACCCCCACAGGCGGAAGGCCCGCCATCCTGGCGAGATCGACGGCGGCTTCGGTCTGGCCGACCCGACGGAGGACTCCCCCGGGGCGGGCCTTCAGGGGGAAGATATGGCCCGGACGTCTCAGGTCTCCGGGACGCGTGTTCGGGTCCACCAGGACCTGGATGGTCTTTGCCCGATCGTGGGCGCTGATGCCGGTGGTGACCCCGAAGCGCTGGTGGGCGTCCACGGAGATGGTGAAGGCGGTCCCCTGGGGATCGCTGTTCTCGTCGGTCATGAGGGGGAGGCCTAGCTCCTCCGCCCGCGGCTGGGTTAGGGCCACGCAGATCAGGCCTCGCCCGAACTGCGTCATGAAATTCACCGTCTGGGGCGAAATCAGGGACGCCGCGCAGACCAGGTCTCCCTCGTTCTCGCGGTCCTCGTCGTCGGCGACGATGATGAGCTTGCCCTGTCGGATGTCCTCCAAGGCCGCTTCGACGCGATCGAACGGCATCCCAGGCACTCCTCCTTCACGTTGAGACCGGTGGCGACCGATCCACCATCCATCCGGCGAAAGCGGCGCGCCAGCACACAGGAAGTATAGTGCTACTCGGGGTCGGGGAGCATCCTGCGCACGTATTTTCCGATCATGTCACCCTCGACGTTTACCGGGTCGCCGAGGTCGAGCCTACCGAGGTTGGTGTGCTCCCAGGTGAACGGAATGACGCCCACTTGGCAGACGTGACCGTCGAGAAGAGCGTTCACGGTGAGGCTCACGCCGTTGATGGCGATGGATCCGTGGAGGATCGTCTGGGCCGCGACCCCGGGCGGAACACGGAAGTCGAGCAGCCGGTACTCCCCTTCCTCGGAGACGGCGACCAGCTCCCCCACGCCGTCCACGTGACCCTGTACCAGATGCCCATCCAAACGCCCACCCATGGCGAGTGATCGCTCGAGATTGACCGCGTTGCCCTCCGCGTAGCTCCCCGACACGGTACGGGACAGGGTCGTACCGATGCTGTGGGCCGTGAACCCGTCCTCCAAAACGGAGACCGCCGTGTGGCAGGCCCCATCCAGGGAGATGGAAGCGCCGGGAGCCAGATCGTCGAGGATCGCGCTCGCCTCGATGCGGATCTCCCGGGCACCGTCAAGCTCCCGGACGGATCGGACCACACCGACTTCTTCGACGATCCCGCTGAACATCATGCCTCTCGATCGTACGTGAAAAGGACGTCCGCTCCCAGGCGACGCGGCTCGCCCACAACCCGCCAGCTCGGCCCATCGGGTGTGCCCGTCGCATCCGGGAATGCCGGGACACCCTGATCTCCGAACGATACGGGTGCTTCGAAAAGGTAAAGCCGCTGCACGAGTCCTTCACTTATGAAAGCGCTTGCCAGCTTCCCTCCGCCCTCACAGAGAATCGAAGTGAGCCCCAGCTCCCAGCACGAGACCAGGGCTCGCTCCAGGTGGACGCGCCCACCGTCTTCGGGGACGACTTCCACCCGTGCTCCCACCCCTTCTAGCTCCCGAATCCGATCCGGCGGAGCCGACGGCGTGACCAGAATCAGCACGGGCGCCTCCGTGACGGTCCGCAGGAGCTGGGCCTCGGGCGAGATCCGGCATCTGGAGTCTACGACGACACGGGTGGGTGTCACCCGCGGCTCGACACCGTGACGAACGGTGAGGAGAGGGTTGTCCACGCAGGCGGTCTCCGCACCGACCAGAATGGCGTCGAACCCACTCCTGAGGTGGTGCACCTCCCGGTTCGCCTCCGCTCCCGTCAGGGCGGTCCGTTCGCCGATTCCGGCGGCGATCCGTCCATCTCGGCTCACGGCGAGCTTCACGGCGAGATAGGTCTGGCCGCGATCCGTCGTGTGGAAGAACGCCGGATCCACGTCGCGGCCCAGGGCAGGATCGGACGAGGGGCCCGAGACCTCCACGCCGGCGCTGGACAGGCGGCGACGGCTCCCGGCCGCCTCTGCACCCGGTGCACCCGGGTCGGCGGCACCGAACACCACACGGCTCACTCCGGCGTCCAGGAGGGCGTCGGTACAGGGCGGCGTCTTTCCGTAGTGGTTACACGGCTCTAGTGTCACGTAGGCGGTGGCGTTCCGTGCGCCCTCCCCCGCCGCGCTCAGGGCGTTCACCTCGGCGTGGGGCCCTCCGAACTCTTCATGCCAGCCCTCGCCGACCGTCACCCCATCCTTGACCAGAACGCACCCGACCATGGGGTTCGGGCGCACCCGACCCCAGCCTCTCCTCGCCAGTGTGGCGGCTCGGGCCAGCCACTCCCGCTCCAGATCGACGGGAGGTGCGCTTGGCTCGGCGGCGTCCGTCATCGGGGTCGCGTCCTTCATCGAGTCGGGCCGGTCGTCAGATGGTGAGCCTGAACGCCAGGTTCACGAATGTGGTGATGCTGCTCGGGTCGTACGCGCCCTGGTAGCCGGCCAGATCATCGAATCCGCCGGCCCAGCCCGCCTCCAGCGAGAGCTGGAAGATGAGGCGCGTCACCGACGCCCCCACGTAGTACACCGTCCGGCGTTTGGTCAGGTCCTGGGCCACGATGATCCCTCGCCCTCCGGGAACGCCCGGATCGGCCACCCGAACTCCGAAGTCACCCTTCTGCCAGTCGAACCCGGCTCCCACCAGAAAGGCGAGGGCGACCAGGTCCTTGCCGATGGTCGCCCGCAGCGACGTGGCGGCGACGTCCGTGTCCAACTGAGCGCCGGTCTCCTCCACCCCACCCCAGCTCAGATCTTCACCGAAGTGCTGCACGAGCGAGACGGTAACCCCCGGCATGGTGAACGACTCACGGAGCAGGCCCAACCGGCCGCCGACCGAGATCAACCCCTTGTTCTCGGTGAAGCCGTCGTCCTCCTGAAGGAACAAGAGGTTCAACGATGCCAGCACATCCAGGGAGAGGAAGCCTCCCACGGTGGGCAGGACCGAGAGCCCGTCCAGGACGCCCGCCGCCACGGTGGCCTTCATGCCATACGCCACCACGGTCGTCTTGTCCGGCAGGGCTGCCCCGTCCCCCAGGATGTCGGGGATGTCGAACACGGCCATCTTGAGGCGTGCTGCCACGCTGACGCGGGGGGTCCGTCCCAACCGTCGCCCCAGCGTGCTGGACGTCCCCGCGAGCTCGACCCCCATGGCGTCGGCGACGGAGATCCCCCCTCGGATGGCTTGGGCGGCCAGAATGGTGCTCTGGCACGGTGCCACCAGCGCTGCGGACCCCGCGGCGGCGCACGATGCCACGATCGCACTCAGGTCCTGGGCGGCGGCCGGTACATTCGAGCCTAACAGGCTCACAGCCAACCCGAGGATGCACCGCCCCGAGGTCCGCTTCACGCCCACCGTACGCCCTCCCCCGCCTCCACCTCGCCCATGACCCAGGGTGACGATCCACCCGCTCGCAGGGTGGAGAGCACGCTGTCGGCATCCGCCGGCGAGGTCACCACGACCATGCCGACCCCCATGTTGAATACCCGGAGCATCTCGTCCCGCTCGACCTTGCCGGCCTCTTGCAGGACCCGGAACACGTCGGGCGCTTCCCAGGAAGAGAGATCCACTCGGGCGCCGAGCTCCGTCCCCAGGATGCGCGGGAGGTTGCCGGGGATCCCTCCACCCGTGATGTGGGTCAGGCCCCGTATCGTGCCGGTCTCCAGGATGGGCCACAGGGGATCCAGGTAGCTCCGGTGGACGTCCAGCAGCACCTCGCCCACGCTCCGCTCCGACCCGGGGAATCTGTCGTCCACTGTGAGGCCCATGGCGTCGAAGACGACCTTTCGGGCCAGCGTGTACCCGTTGGTGTGGAGGCCCGAGGACTCGATCCCGATGAGGACGTCGCCCGCCCGCACCCGGGATCCGTCGAGGATCTTGTCCCGCCCCACGATCCCCACGATGAAGCCCGCCAGGTCGTACTCCTCGGCGGCGTAGAAGTCGGGCATCTGGGCGGTCTCGCCCCCCAGCAGCGCGCACCCGTTCTCCTTGCACGCCTGGGCCACCCCGGCGACCACGTCGGAGACCACCACCTCGTCCATAGCCCCCGAGGCGAGATAGTCCAGGAAGAAAAGGGGCCGGGCGCCCTGGACCAGGACGTCGTTCACGCAGTGGTTGACCAGGTCCTGCCCCACGGTGTCGTGGCGACCGGCCAGGAAGGCCACCTTCAGCTTGGTCCCCACCCCGTCGGCGCTGGAGACCAGGACCGGGCTCTCCACGTCCCCGGGCACCGAGTACAGTCCACCGAACAGTCCCAGCTCGGAGAGGGTGTTCCCGTCACGAGTGGAGGCCACAACGGACTTGAGTCGCTCCTTGGCCCGCTCGGCGGCGTTGAGGTCGACACCCGCCGTACGGTAGTCCAATCCGGTGCTCTCAGACATGAGGCTCAGCCAGCTGATGCTCGAATGCCGTCAGTTCCTTGAATTCCAGGATCCGCCTCAGGATCTCCTCGTTCTGGAGTGTCTGAAGGCGCTCGACGCTGAAGCTCTCGACGGCGAAGGAGCCCATGGCCGACCCGTACACCATTGCCCGCCGATAGTCGTCCGCCGTGAGGGATCGGATGGACGCCAGGTATCCCAGGAAGCCCCCGGCGAAAGCGTCACCGGCTCCCGTGGGATCGAAGACGACCTCCAAGGGAAAGCCCGGCACGAAGAACACCCACTCGGGCCCGTAGAGGACGGCCCCGTGCTCTCCCTTCTTCACCACTACGAGCTCAGGGCCCCTTTCCCGAATCCAGCGGGCGGCACGGAGAAGGTTGTGGTCGTCGGCGAGCTCCCGGGCCTCGGCGTCGTTCAGCATGAGGATGTCGACGTGCTTCAGGAGCTCGAGCAGCGCCCCGCGGCTCCCCTCGATCCAGTAGTCCATCGTGTCGCAGACGACGACCTCGGGCGAGCGGACCTGATCGAGAACGTCCAGCTGGAGCACCGGATCGATGTTGCCCAGGAAGACGAACCGGGAGTCCTTGAACTCGTCGGGGATGCGCGGCTTGAACTCCGCGAACACGCCGAGGCGTGTCTCGAATGTGTCCCTGGAGCTGAGGTCGTAGGAGTATCGTCCGGCCCAGAAGAAGCTCTCACCCGGAGCGCGCTCGATGCCCGCCAGGTCCACGTCCCGCTCGACGAGAAAATCCAACTCCTCCAGGGGATAGTCCTCGCCCACCACACCCACGACTCGAACCGGACAAAGCAGGCTGGCTGCCGAGCTGAAGAAGACAGCCGAACCCCCGAGCACACGTTTGGCGGTGCCGAAGGGCGTCTCGACGGAGTCGAGAGCCACGCTTCCTACCACGAGAATCGACATCAGCCCTCGGAGCTCGAGGTGGCATCCTCCTCCTGAACCATGCGATCGGGCGCGAGGATGCCGAGGATCGACAGCCCATTCCGTAGCACGATCTGAATCGCGCGAGCCAGGGCGAGGCGGGCGCTCCGCAGATCCGGATCGTCGACCAGTACGGCCAGCTCCGGATTGCGGCTCGGATTCCCTGCATGATACCAGGAATTGACGGCTCCCGCCGTCTGCTCCAGGTAGTCACAGATGAGGTGTGGGGCCCGGAGCTGCGCGGCACGCCACACCAGCTCGGGGAACTGGCCAAGCTGCTTGATGAGCTCCCGCTCGGCTGCGGTCTCCAGAACCGAGAGGTCGACGCTCTCGGCCACGACGGTGTCGCGCTCGACGCCCGCCTTCCTGAAGATGCTGCACATGCGGGCGTGGGCGTACTGGACCTTGTAGACGGGGTTCTTGTCCGACTGGTCGAGGGCCAGGTTCAGGTCGAACACCAGATGCCCGTCGGGCTTCCGCATCTGGAAGAAGTACCGGGTCACGTCCACGCCCACCTGTGTCATGAGATCCCGCAGTGTTGTGTAGGAGCCTGAGCGCTTCGAGAACTTCACCTCCTGGCCGTCCCGCTCCACCCGGACCATCTGGTGCAAGACGTACTCGGGGTACCCCGCGTGCAAGCCGAGGGCTTGCACGCCCGCGTGCACCCGTGCCACCGTCCCGTGGTGGTCCGCCCCCTGGACGTTGATGACGTGGTGGAAGCCGCGCTCCCACTTGTCCATGTGGTACGCCACGTCGGGCAGGAAGTAGGTGGGTGACCCGTCGCTCTTGATCATCACCCGGTCCTTCTGATCTCCGAAGTCCGTGGTCCGGAGCCAGACCGCGTCGTCCCGATCGTAGACGTGGCCCGTCTTCCGGAGCGCCTCGACCGTGGACTCGACGCGTTCGTCCTCGTAGAGGGACGACTCGAGAAAATACACGTCGAAGTGGATGCGGAAGTCAACCAGGTCCCTGTCCTGCTCCCCCCGGATGACCCGAACGGCGGAGCCCCGCATCAGGGCCAGTGTCTCGGCGCCGTCGTCCCCCCGGAAACGGTCGCCGTACTCTCTGGCGAGCTCCTCGGCGATCTCGGCGACGTATTCGCCCTGATATCCGCCCTCGGGGATCTCGGCGTCCTCGCCGAAGTGTTGTTGGTAACGAGCCCAAACGCTCTCGGCGAGACGGTCGATCTGGACGCCGGCGTCGTTGTAGTAGTACTCGCGCCCAACCGACCAGCCGGTCCACTCGAGGAGTTCCGCGATGGCGTCTCCCAAAGCGCCCTGGCGCCCATGGCCCAGATGGAGAGGGCCCGTGGGGTTTGCCGAGACGAACTCCACCATGAATGGCCGACCCTCACCGTCGTCGGAGCGCCCGTATCTGTCGTCCTTCGCGAGAATCTCCATCAACCCGGCCGCCACCTGCCCGACGCTCAGCCTGAAGTTCAGGAACCCCGGTCCGGCGACCTCGACGGCCTGGATGCCGGCCGTGCCTACCTCCATACGGGACGCGATCTCCTCGGCGATGGCACGGGGCGGCTTGCGCAGAGTCGAGGCGAGGGTAAGCGCCACGTTGGTGGCGAGATCACCGTGGCTCGGGTCCTTGGGCTGCTCAAGGCGTACAGCCGCGTCTCTCACCCCCATCTCCTCGAGAACGTCCTCGAGTGCTTTTCGGATGGCTTCCTGGGACATGTCGTCCGATCTAGTGTCCTGTTGCCAAAGTGTCTCGGCCAGTCAGTCGTCGGAGGACGAGGACGTGGCGGACCCTGAGGACGGGGAGGACTCCTTGGAGGAGGAGCGGGAGGCGGAAGGCGCCTTCGAAGGCGAGGAAGAATCACTCTTGGATGCGCCGGATCCCTTGTCGCTCGAAGCGGCACTCTCCTTTTCCGAGGAGGCGGCTTTCTTGTAGGCGTCACTCCGGTAGTCGGTGATGTAGAACCCCTCACCCTTGAAGATCAGACCCGCCCCGCCCGAGAGAAGGCGCTCGGATACTTCGCCACACTCGGGGCACTCGGCGGAGGGCTCCTCGGACATGCTCTGGAAAAGCTCGAACTCATGCCCTGTGGGGCACCGGTATTCGTACGTCGGCATCAGCAGGTCGTAATCTGGTTTCGTGATCGATGCGCGGTCGTTGCGCTATCGCACAACAGCCGCCAAAAAGTAACGGGTTGGCGGGGTGTGACCAGTGAGAAGGTTCCTACGGATCGTGCGTGCCCCACTCCTCCCGGAGGATGTCGCTGACCTCTCCCAACGTGACGGAAGCCTTCACCGCGTCGATGATGGGAGGCAGCAGGTTGTCGCCCCCACGGGCCGCGGATCGGATCCCCTCCCGAGCCTGTGAGGCACGTTCGGAATCGCGGTTGCTCTTCAGCTCGGCGAGTCGTGCCTTCTGCGCGGCCTCGAGAGCCGAGAAGTCGGGGCTGGCGATCTCCGGGGGCCGAGCCTCTTCCTGGTAGGCGTTCACACCCACCACCAGCCGCTCGTGGGCCTCCACCGCCATCTGATGGGCGTAGGCGGAGCGGTGGATCTCGTTCTGCATGAACCCCACGGCCTTGGCCGCCCCGCCGAGCTCCGCGATCTGATCGATATAACTCCTGGCCGTGGCCTCGATCTGATCGGTGAGGGCTTCCACGTAGTGACTCCCGCCCAGGGGATCTGCCGTGCGCGCGACCCCCGACTCGTGCGCCACGATCTGCTGGGTGCGAAGGGCGATCTTCGCCGCCTCTTCCGTGGGAAGGGCCAGCGCCTCGTCGAAGCCGTTGGTGTGGAGTGACTGGGTCCCGCCCAGGACCGCCGCCAAGGCTTGGATCGCCACCCGAACCACGTTATTCATTGGCTGCTGGGCTGTGAGGGTGGAACCGGCCGTCTGCGTGTGGAACCGGAGCCGGCACGACTTGTCGGAGGCGTCGTACCGCTCCCTCATCAGCCCAGCCCACAGGCGGCGAGCCGCCCTGAACTTGGCGACCTCTTCCAGCAGGTCGTTGTGGGCCGCGAAGAAGAACGAGAGCCGGGGAGCGAAGTCCTCCAGGGGAATGCCCGCCGTGAGCGCCCGCTCCACGTATTCGAGGCCGTTGGCCAGGGTGAAGGCGACCTCCTGTGGGGCCGTCGAGCCGGCCTCCCGGATGTGGTAGCCGGAGATGGACATGGAATTCCAGCGCGGCACTTCCTTCGTGCAGAACGCGATCACGTCCGACACCAGGCGCAGGCTGGGATCCACCGGGTAGATGTACGTCCCCCGTGCCACGTATTCCTTGAGCACGTCGTTCTGTACGGTCCCGGCCAGGGCGTTCCGAGTGACGCTCTTCTCGTCGCCAACGGCGATGTAGAGGGCTAGGAGGATCGCCGCCGTGGAGTTGATGGTCATGGAGGTGGACACCTGGTCCAGAGAGATGCCGTCGAAGAGCACCCGCATGTCCTCGATGGAGTCTATGGCCACTCCCACACGGCCGACTTCGCCCTCCGCCATCCGGTGGTCCGAGTCATAACCCATCTGCGTCGGCAAATCGAAGGCCACCGACAGCCCCGTGGTCCCCTGCTTCAGGAGGTAGTGATAGCGGCGGTTCGTCTCCTGGGCTGTGCCGAACCCGGCGTACTGACGCATGGTCCACAGGCGGCCACGGTACATGTCGGGATAGACGCCCCTCGTGAAGGGAAACTCCCCGGGCCGTCCGATCTCAGAGGCCTCGCCACCGGCCCCTCCATCGGCCTCGCCCCGTTTACCCTCGTACAGGGCGTCCACCTCGATCCCGCTGTCCGTGTGGAAGCGGGCCTTGTCTGCGTCCCTGTTCACGGGGTCTCCTCGCTGTCTCCCGCACCGGGCGGAAGCATCTCCATGAGGATCTGATCCTTCTCCACGGCCTGTCCAGGGGTGACGTGGATGGCTCCGACCCGGGCCCGGGCCTCCGCCGAGAGCTCGTTCTCCATCTTCATGGCTTCCACGATCATCAGGCCAGTGCCCGCCTCGACCAGCTCACCCTCTTCGACCTCCACCTTGACCACGAGGCCGGGCATGGGAGCCCTCACCGCTCGCGGACCGACCGGACCGGCCAGGGCGGCCGACATCTCGCGCATAGTCTTCGTGTGCTCGTCCAATACATCCACCCGCTCGTGACGGCCCCGAAGGTGGAGATCCCACTCCCCCTTCCCCGAGGAGCAGGCCACGATGCGATGGGACTTACCGCCAATCAGGAAGGAGTGCACATCGGTACCGGCCACTTGCAAAGCGGAGATCTCCACGGGCTCGCCGTCAACGCGAACTCCGTCTTCTTCGATCTCGACTTCGAATGTCGCGTCTCGGATGCTGACGTAGTACCGCATGGAACCTAGTTGGGGATCTGCGGGACCGCTCGACGCTCCAGCACGGCGGCGGTTTCCACGTGGGAGGTTTGGGGAAAGAGATCGAACGCGCGGATCTGGGAGACGTCATAGGCGGGGCGGAGCCGTGCCAGATCCCGGGCGAGCGTCGCCGGGTCGCAGCTCACGTAGATCACGCGCGGCGGACCGTCGGTGCGGAGCGTGTCCGTCACGCGGGCATCCACTCCCGCTCTCGGCGGATTGAGGATCACCACGTCCGCCGGGAGCACCTCCGAAAGACGCTCTTCTACGCTACCGGCGAGAACCGTGAAGCCCTCGGGCGCGCTCGTTGCGGCCGCCTTGGCGGCGCGGGGGTCCTGCTCGACCCCAACGGCCCGCCCCCCCGCCCGAGCGATACGCCGCCCGTAGACCCCCACGCTGCAATAGGCATCCACGACGCTGGTCTCTGGGCCTACCCGTGCCGCGTCGAGGACCCACCGGTGCAGGTGATCTGCGGCGTGCTCGTTGGCCTGGAGGAAGGCCGTCGGACTCGTGCGGATCACCTCGCCCAGGCGCGTCTCGTGCACCACGGCCTGGCCGGCGAGGAGGCGCTGGGTTCCCTTCGGGCCGAGGCTCCAGACGGCCACGAGGCCCTCGACTTCCTTGATGAGAAGATCCGCGCGACCCGGACCCCTGCCTCCCTCCACCACCAGAATGAGCCCTTCATCCACGGTGCGCAGCGTCAGGCGTAGGCGCTGCCCGGCAGGAAGCCTCCGGCCGGCCTCGCCCCACGTGGCCCGCAGCTGTCGCCACGCGGTGGCGATGGTGGGATCCGGCGGGATACATCCGTCCTCCACGTCGACGATGCGCTCTGGGTTGGTCAAGTGATGGAAGCCCGCGACCACCCGCTGTCCGGGGAGTCGGAGCAGGGTGAAGGTGAGTCGAGAGCGATAGGCGCGTGGAACCGGGCTCGACTCCACGGGCGGGACGGTGACCTCCAGCCCACCGATTCGCTCCAAGGCGTCCTGCACGAAGCGCGTCTTCCAGACGAGCTGATCCTCGTAGGGGATGTGCTGCAGCGTGCAGCCGCCGCACTCGCCGTAGTACGGGCAGGCAGGCTCTACTCTGTGCGGAGCGGCCTGCAAAACGTCCACCAGACGCCCCCGAGCCCAGCGTCGCTTCTGGCGTGTGATCCGCACGCTGACCTCGTCACCCGGAGCCGTGCGGGGCACGAAGACCACCCGACCATCGGGCAGATCCCCCACCCCCGCTCCATCAGAGCCCAGGGCCCGGATATGCACGGAGGCCACGTAGAGTTCGTCCTCAGCGCCCGGCTCGACGCCTGGCGTCAGCTCGTCCACGGCCACCCAGAGGCTCGCCACGGTGAGAGTCCCATCCCGTCCTGCCCGTCGATCCGGGAGAACCCCCGGTTCTGGCGGGCCTGGTGCTCGAGCACGGCAGCCGCCACCGCCGAGACCCGGAGACCGTCGTGGTTGGTCTCCAGCAGCTCCGGATGCTCCTCGACATACAACGTGCTCAGCCGGCCGCTCCTGAAGTCCTCTTCGTCCATCACACCGCGGTGGAACGACGCACTGGTCTCGATGCCTGCGATCACGAGCTCGTCGAGAGCCCGGCCCATCCGGTCTATGGCCTCCTCCCGGGTGCTCGCGCGAACGATGAGCTTGGCAAGAAGCGGGTCGTAGTAGAGCCCGACCTCGAAGCCTTCCCGGATACCCCCGTCCCAGCGAATACCGGGGCCGTCCGGCACGTCTAGCCGGTCCACCCGGCCCGTGGACGGAAGGAAGCCATGCTGGGGATCCTCGCTTGTGATCCGGCACTCGATGGCGTGCCCGACGAAGGAGACCTCGTCCTGCCCGAAGTCGAGCTCTTCCCCCCCTGCGATACGGATCTGCCACTGGACGAGGTCGATCCCCGTCACGAGCTCCGTCACCGGATGCTCCACCTGCAGTCGCGTATTCATCTCCAGGAAGTAGAACTGCCCTTCGCTGTAGAGGAACTCGACGGTCCCAGCGCCCCGGTAGTCCACAGATCTGGCGGCCTGCACGGCAGCCTCGCCCATGGATGCCCGCTTGTCGGGGGTCAGAAGCGCCGAAGGCGCCTCCTCGATGAGCTTCTGGTGACGCCGCTGAATAGAGCATTCCCGCTCGCCGAGATGGATCACCTGCCCCGAGGTGTCCCCGAGGATCTGAATCTCGATGTGGCGCGGGCGGGCGAGGTACTTCTCCAGGTAGATGGAGCCGTCCCCGAAGGCGGCCTGGGCCTCCCGAGAAGCCGCCTCCAGGGCGTCGCGGACAGACTCCGGAGCGTCCACGATCCGCATCCCCTTTCCACCGCCCCCCGCGGCGGCCTTGAGGAGCAGCGGGAACCCGAGCTCCTGGGCCGCGCTTGCCGCCTGGTCGGCGTCGGACACAGGGTCGATCCCACCCGGAACGATGGGGACGCCGGCGGCCTGCATCCTACGACGGGCCTCGGTCTTGTCGCCCATGGCCGCGATGGTCTCCGGACGCGGACCGATGAAGACGAGGCCGGCCTCTTCCACCTGAGATGCGAAGGCCGCCCGCTCGGCAAGGAATCCGTAGCCGGGATGGACCGCCCCCGCCCCGACATCCTGGGCCACCTCCACGATCCGATCCCCGCGCAGGTAGCTGTCCACCGACGGAGCCGGTCCTACCGAATAGGCCTCGTCGGCTGCCATCACGTGTGGAGCGAGCCTGTCCGCCTCCGAGTAAATGGCCACGGAACGAAGACCCATCTCCCGGCAGGCCCGGATGATCCGGACGGCGATCTCGCCGCGATTGGCCACGAGGACGGTGTCGAACATGAAGTGGGATTTCGTCTTGTCGAGGAGGTCGCAAGGCCCCGAAAGGCCTCAGGGACAACAGCACGAGAAGTTTGGCAGAGGGTGTCGGGAGTGTAAACCCTTGTCCTCTCCGGGAAAACCCGCGGCCGGCCGGGGCGGCCCCAGTACGGCCCGATTTTGGCCCGAGAGTAGGACCGAGAAAGGCGGGTCTCTAGTACGGGATCAGGGAGCCCTCGATGACCTCTTCGCCGCCCTTTCGAATGATGGTCATACGGATGGGCTCGTCTTCCTCGTACGAGTTGATGAGGCGGCGAACACGATCGATGGTGTCCACCTCACGGTCTGCGACCGCGAGAATGACGTCGCCGGGCATGAGGCCCAGAGCCGAGTCGTCATCCACGTCGATGACGAGAATGCCGCTCTCGGCGCCGAAGTACTCGCCCAGCCGCGGGTTGAGCTCGCGGAACTCGACGCCCGCGGCACACCCGCGCGTGTCACTCCCCCAGGAGCTCCTGGACCCTGGGCAATCGCCGCCGAACCGGTACGACATGGAGAAGGCGCGACCAGCACCGAGCCGTCCGGAAAGATCCCCTATGCGCTCGAACAGCGCCTCGTTCCGCAGCTCGATGTGGCCTTCCTCCGTGTCGAAGGTCCAATTCCCGCCCTCGGGGTCGAAAGCCCTCACCCGCGGGAAATCGAACTCCTCGGCCTCGATCTCGACCGTCCGGGACTCGCCGTCTCTCAGGTATCGGATCTCGACGGTTTGGCCCGGCTCCATCTCCCGCGCCAACGCCAGGACCCGTTGAGCCGGGAAGGATTCGTCGCGATCGAGCTCGTCCTCCATCTCGGCGTTGGCCAGCGGCTCGGTCAGCACCTGCCCGTCGAAGGCCGTGATGATGTCCCCATCGCGCAGGCCGGCGTCCTCCGCCGGTGATCGGTGCATGACGTCCGTGATCAGGGCGCCCTGATCGTTGTCGCCGAGACTGCCGGGCATCGAGGTACAGTCCAAGGCGAGCCCTGGAAGCACTCTGCACGAACATGTTCGGCATTTCGATGACCCAGCGGTGCCTCCGCTCCCCATCTCTGTCCTGTGCCTCGGTGCCCGTGGGCAGTGCCGTGATGGCTAGTGCGAGCGCGGTCAGCCACCTAGGTGTGTTGTCCAGCTTCACCGTCCTTACCTCCCGATTGGTCCTCGCGTCCGGGCCACTCGCCCGAAGTCACCCCTGTGATGCGGGCGATAGGCGGGAGCGTTGCCTAGTGTGGTGTCCCAGAAGTGTCTCGGCCATTCGAGGGCACGGTGCATCCGTGGGCTCGGTGTTGGAACTCCTTGCGACCACGCTTCGCGCGGTGCCCGCTTGCGCTACGCCGCGTCGTCCCGCCTTGATCCCACGGCGCCCCGACCCTCTTGGTGGCTCGCGGACTTCGGCAGCGGAGCGCTAGAGGGGAACGTTCCCGTGCTTCTTGCGCGGGTTCTCGTCACGCTTGTTACGGAGCATGTCGAGAGAACTGATGAGGCGGGGCCGGGTGTCGCGGGGGTCGATGACGTCGTCGATGTACCCACGGGCCGCCGCGATGTAGGGGTGGGCAAACTGCTCGCGGTACTCCTTGATGCGCGCATCCGTTACTCCCTCGGGGTCATCGGACTCGGCGATCTCCTTCCGGAACAAAATCTCCACGGCACCTTTGGGCCCCATGACCGCGATCTCGGCGGTGGGCCAGGCGAGGTTCACGTCTCCCCGGATGTGCTTCGAGTTCATGACGTCGTAGGCGCCGCCATACGCCTTGCGTGTAATGACCGTGAGCTTGGGGACGGTAGCCTCGGAGAAGGCGTAGAGGAGCTTGGCCCCGTGGCGGATGATGCCCCCGTGCTCCTGGCCCACTCCCGGGAGGAATCCCGGCACGTCTTCGAAAACGATGAGCGGGATGTTGAAGGCGTCACAGAATCGGACGAAGCGGGCACCCTTCACCGACGAGTCGATGTCCAGGGCCCCGGCCAACACCGCCGGCTGATTCGCGATCACGCCGACGGCGTGTCCCCCCAGGCGTGCGAAACCGACGGTGAGATTTTTCGCGAAGGATGCGTGTACCTCATAGAACCCACCGTCGTCAACGATACGGATTATGACATCATGTATGTCATAGGGCTTATTTGGGTTATCAGGAACGATCTCATGTAATTTCTCGTCCCGACGATCGTGTGGATCGGAAGTATCCCGATCAGGGGACGACTCGGTGTTGTTCTGCGGGAGGAAGCCCATGAGGTCCCGGACGGCCGCCAGACACTCCGGCTCAGAGTCGTGCACGAACTGAGCCACTCCCGACGTGGAGCCGTGCACGTCCGCACCGCCCAGGCCCTCCATGTCCACATCCTCATGGGTGACCGTCTTCACCACGTTGGGTCCGGTCACGAACATGTAGCTGACGCCCCGGACCATGTACACGAAGTCCGTGATGGCCGGCGAGTAGACCGCGCCTCCGGCGCAGGGGCCCAGAATCACGCTGATCTGCGGGATCACACCGGAAGCGAGCGTATTTCTCAGGAAGATGTCGGCGTAGCCTCCCAGCGACACCACACCCTCCTGGATGCGGGCGCCTCCCGAGTCGTTCAGCCCGATGAGCGGCGCCCCATTCTTTAGGGCCAGGTCCTGGAGCTTCACGATTTTCTCGGCATGCGACTCGGACAGGGAGCCCCCGAACACGGTGAAATCCTGGGAGAAGACGTATACGAGGCGGCCGTGAATCGTCCCGTAGCCCGTGACCACGCCGTCGCCGAGGATTTTTTTGTCGGCGAGGTCGAAGTCAGTGGAACGGTGCGTGACGAACCGATCCAGCTCGACGAAGGAGCCCTCGTCCAGGAGCAGATCGAGCCTCTGCCGGGCGGTGAGCTTGCCTCGCTCCTGCTGGGTGGCGAGGCGGGCCTCTCCCCCGCCGAGCTGTGCGACACGCTCGAGCTCCCGCAGGCGCTCGAGCTCTTCCTCCATCGACATCCGTCATTCTCCTCTACAGGGCCACGGACGAGCTACCGGTGGGTCACGTTAGCGCCCCGGCAGGGCTGATGGCGAGAAGCTGGGACAGCGGAATCCCACGATGCGATCCGGAGCACCCTCGGGTATGGAGTCGGTCTCGGGATCGGGAAGCGGTGGCAGGAGAATCGGCTCGGCTCTCGCCCCGACCGGCATAGTCTGTACTCGCCGGCCTTGGAGGCAGATGACGAAGTGCTCCCGAACGACGCGCCCTTCCTCGATGGAGTAGACGCCCGTGGCCCCGGGAAAGCCCGAGATGTTCTCCAGATTGGCCAGAAGCTGTGAGGGCGTGCTCGCCCCCATGCGGATCCCCACGAGCAGCAAAGCCGCCGCATCGTAACCCAGGGCAGGAACCGTGCTGGGCAGCGTACGCTGGTGATAGGCCTCGTACGCGTCCACGAAGGTGCGGTAGCCCTCGGACTCACTGTCGGGCGGCTGGGGAGACGCCGCCACGACCCCGTTCGTGTGCCGGGTATCGACCCTGGAAAGCATGTCCTCTTCGGTCCATCCCGCCGTGCCGAGGACCCTGATTTCGAGGGAATCGAGTCCGTAGAACGTCACCTGGGGGGCCATGAGCTCCACGTCTCGCGCGGGAAGCGGCAGCACCAGAGCGTCCGGACGGAGGGAGTCCACCTCCTGGAGCTGCTCTCCGAAGAAGGTGGCACCCGCCGGATATGCGAGCTGGCGAAGAACCGAGCCGCCCATCGACTCGAACGCCTCCACGAAAGAGCGAGCCTCGAACGTGGCGTCGCGGCTCTCCGGGTACATGACCACGGCGGTCTGTAGATCGCTCTCCACGGCATAGCGGGCCAGGGCCTGCGAGGCTCCCGGATCGTCACCGGCGAGAGAGTAGACTCCTGCCGCGCCTTCCGGAACGATGGGTGCCGTGGGAGAGATGACGGCCAGGGGACTCTGCCGCTGGCGTGCCACTTCCGAGAGCGCCCCGTCTTGCAGGGGTCCGATGACTCCGAGGGCATTCGCGGAGTTGAGGGCGGCCAACAGCCTGGGGGCGTTGCCGATGACCCCGCCGTTGTCCTGGATGACCAGCTCGGCCGCCGTCCGATTCCGTTCGGCCTGTCCGAACCGCTCGAGGGCGATCCGGATCCCCTCCTGAATCAGGTCGGCGAACTCCCTGAGTCGAGGAGAGCCGCTCGTCGGGAGAATCGAGCCGATGACCGGAGTGGTGAAGAACTCACTCATGTCGCCCGAGAGAACCCCTTCGGCAATGCGCCGAGCCCGGCCGGTCGCTCCCGACTGCAGGGCTCGTCGCGCTGAGCTCTGGGCGTCGTCCCCCGCCCCCGCGGCGTACCGCTTCAAAGCCAGTTCGGCCAGGATGGGCGAAACGTGTAGCCCACCGGATTCCGCCAGGCTTGCGAGGTCACCTTCGGTGAGCTCCCCCACGCGCTGGGAAATGCGTTCCTGGACGACGGCATCGTCGTTCCCCGCCGGCGTCGCCAACCAGGCTTCCACGGCCTCTACGGTCCGCCCCAGCGCCTCCAGGACGTCCCCCTCCAAGATCGCCACGGCCGCTCGGCGATCGTCGCCATCCGGCAGGTACGTGCGGAATCGCCGGACGGCCGCCAGGGCCTCATCGGCCTTACCGATCGCTTCGGATGCCTGAGCGCGAATCCAGAGCGCTCGAGAGCTTCGCCGTGCCGTCGGGTAGGAGGCTTCGACCTGGAGTGACACCTCCTTCGCCCGGGCGAAGTCCGCCGCATCCAGAGCGGCCTGGGCTTCGTCGAGGAGACGATCGGACTCGGCCTGTCCTCCCGAATCGACCGATCCCGCCTTGAGCGCCGGATCTGTGGGTCCCGACTCCGTGTCGACGACCGCCCCCACCGTGGTGCACGCGAGGGCGAAGATGCTGAGGCAAACGAAAAGCCCGGACACTAAGGGCGTCCGGGCTTTCACACTGAGGCTATCCATGGACGGCTCTGCCTCAAGCCTCTTCTTTAGTCTCTTCCTCAGCCTCGTCTGCGGATTCCTCTACCTCTTCGGCGGAGTCGCCCACATCGTCGGCGGAAGCCGTCGGCTCCTCCACTTCGGCGGCGGCCTCTTCGACGTCGGCCTCACCCTCCGGCTCATCTGCGGCTTCCGCGGCGGCCTCTTCGGGCTCATCCTCGGGCTCCGCCTCGGCTTCCGGCGCATCCTCAGCATCTGCGGCAGCCTCTTCGACGTCGGCCTCACCCTCCGGCTCATCTGCGGCTTCCGCGGCGGCCTCTTCGGGCTCGTCCTCGGGCTCCGCCTCGGGCTCCGGCAGATCAATCCGCTCGGGCACCTCAGTGACCTCGAGCACGATACGGCGATTACCGGCGTCGGACTCAATGACCTTGAGGTTCAGGGCTTCACCGCGCCTGAAGTACTCACCGAGCACCGCGCCTTCATCCACCCCCGTGTGCGACGTGGGCGAGAAGCCTTCGATGTCGTCGCCCAGATCCACGACGACGCCCTTCTCCTGCACACGAGCCACCGTTCCCTCGGGCTCCACGCCCGCGGAGAAGCGCTCGGAGATGCCGGGCCAGGGATCGTCCTGGAGCTGCTTGATCCCCAGCGAGATCCGCTTCGCCTCGGCATCGACGTCGAGTACCAGCACCTGCACCTCGTCGCCCTTCTGAACGATCTCGGAGGGGTGCTCCACCCGCTTGGTCCAGCTCATGTCGGAGACGTGCACCAGGCCGTCGATTCCGGGCTCGATCTCGACGAAGGCCCCGAAGGACGTGAGGTTCCGAACGGTACCGGCCAGATGCGTGCCGGTGGGGTATTTCACCGGGAGCCCCAGCCACGGATCTTCCTCGATCTGCTTCATGCCGAGGGAGATTTTTTCGTCCTGAGGATCGACCTTCAACACCACCGCCTCGATCTCGTCTCCGATGTTCACGAGCTTCGAGGGGTGTCGGATGTTGCGGGTCCACGACATCTCGGAGATGTGGACCAGTCCCTCGACCCCCTTCTGGAGCTCGATGAACGCACCGTAGTTCGTGATCGAGACGACGTTTCCGCGGACACGGGCACCCACCGGGTACTTCTTGTCGATGTCGGTCCAGGGATAAGGCAGGAGCTGCTTCAGCCCCAGCGAGATGCGCTCGCGGTCCCAATCGATATCCAGAACCTTCACGTCGATCATCGACCCGATGTCCACCACCTCGCCTGGGTGACCAACTCGGCCCCACGACATGTCGGTGATGTGCAGGAGTCCGTCGAGCCCACCCAGATCGATGAACGCACCGAAGTCGGTGACGTTCTTGACCGCGCCTTCGCGGACCTGCCCAACGAGGAGCTCCTTGACCAGAGTCTCGCGCTTTCTCTCGCGCTCTCCCTCTAGGATCACCCGACGCGACACGACGATATTCCGCCGGCGCTTGTTGAGCTTGATGATCTTGAACTCGAAGGTCTGTCCCAGGAGATCTTCGATGTTCGGCACCCTCCGAAGAGCGATCTGCGAGCCGGGCAAGAACGCGTCAACACCCATGATGTCGACGGTGACGCCACCCTTGATCTTGCGGGTCAGCACACCCTCGACGGGCTCGTCCGCCTCGTGGGCCTCCCGGATTCTTTCCCATACCCGCAGGAAGTCGGCCTTCTTCTTGGAGAGCACGACGATACCGTCGTCGTCCTCCAGGCTCTCGAGAAGAACCTCGACCTCCTGGCCTGGCTCGATGGCGTCGCGGTCCTTGAACTCGTCCAGGGCCACGGCCCCTTCACTCTTGAAGCCGAATTCCAGGATGACCATGCTGTCGGTGACGCGCAGGACCTTCGCGTGGACGATCTCTCCCTCGCGGAAGTCGCCCATAGCGTCGGCGTGCTCCGAGAGCAGAGCCTCGAAATCCGCAGCGGAGACGTCGAGCTTCTCCTCCCCGTAGGGATCGGCGACGAGCTCCCGAGAGATTCCCTCAGCGGCCGCCACCCCCGCGATGGCGTCGTCGGTAGCTCCACCATTCGCCTCGGACGCAGCTACCTCGGCGGCTGCCTCGGTGCCATCGCTGGCTGCCTCGGGGGCGTCGTTGTCGGCCTCGGGGCCGGCATCGTCAATGGGCGCTTCTTCAGAGCCAGCCTCTGTTGTGTTGTCGGGAGCTTCCGCGGAGGCGGCTTCGAGGAGTTCGGAGGAAGGGGTTTCTGGGTTCTGGGTTTCTTGGCTAGCCATGGTTCATTCACCGACCCGATCAGCCGGTGCCTGATCTCGCCGGACCCGCCTGCAGCGCCTCGGCCCGGGTTGAGGTGGTCGAAAAAGGGATAGGAGACCCCGGCGCTTGGGGCCTAGCGAGGTGAAGCTACCGGGGCCTCACGAGGCAGTCAAGTCCTTCACCCGCTTCAAGATGAGTGATACCTGCTCCTCGAACGAGAGGGCCGTCGTGTCCACCTCGAATGCGTCTTCTGGCCGGCGCAGTGGAGAGAGCTCACGGTCGCTGTCCGTCCGGTCTCTGTTCTCGATTCTCTCGGCTTCAGCTTCGATCTCGTCAGTGCTCGGGTCCACTCCGAAATCCTGAAGCAATCGACGGCGCGCCCTCGCCTCGAGCCCGGCCACCAGAAACACCTTCAGGTCCGCGTCGGGGAAGACGACGGTGCCCATGTCTCGGCCGTCCGCCACGAGATTTCCGTGCACGCCCAGTACACGCTGGGTACCGAGCAGCCACTGACGGACAGCGGGCAGGCTTGCAACGACCGGAACGTACTTGGTCACTTCAGCCGTGCGCAGCTCGGAAGAAAGCGCCTTGCCGTGACGGTGGATGTCCACTCCAGCCTCACCGGGCCCCGCCTGAACGCCAAGGTCATCGAGATCCGCGGAGGTGAGCGCAGGCCACTCCTCAGGGGGGATCCCTTCCTGCAGCAGCGCGAAAGTCAGCGCCCGATAGAGCCCACCGGAGTCGAGATGGCGAAATCCCAGGCGCCGGGCCAACTCCCGGGCAGTGGTGGTCTTTCCCGAGCCCGCCGGGCCGTCGACGGTGACGACCAGTCCGCCTCGGGGAGGGTCTGGAGGCCCACTCATGGCCGTTCACCCGCTCCGGCCTCTCCCCCCGGCCTCGAGGAGAGCCGCTCCAGCATCTTCCAGAATCCGGGGAAGCTGACGTCGACGACGGATGTGTTCTCCACCTCGATGCGGTTGCCCGGGAGGGCTCCCAAAACCCCGAACGCCATGGCGATGCGGTGATCGTGGTGGCTGAGGACGCGTCCCTCCAAGGGCAGGTCCGTACCCACGATCTCGAGGCCGTGCTCGAGCTCCTCGGCCTCGACCCCCACGGCCCTGAGGTTCTCCACGAGGGCCCGGATCCGATTGGACTCCTTGACCCTGAGCTCGGAGGCGCCCGTGATGCGCGTGGCCCCCGAAGCCTGGGCGGCCGCCACTGCCAGGATCGGGAACTCGTCGACCATGGCGGGCACTTCTCGTTCCGTCACCTCCGCCGCCCGGAGCGTCGAGGGCGACACCCGGAGCTCTCCGACCGGCTCCCCGGCTCCGCCCGACTCGGAGCCTCCTCCGTCACCGGGTTCCACCACTTCGATACTGGCCCCCATGCGGGCCAGCACCGAGAGGAGTCCCGTTCTGGTGGGGTTCAGACCCACATGCCCGATGGCCAGGCCACCTTCCACACCACCGAGAAGTGCCAGCACCACGAAGAACGCGGCCGACGAGAAGTCCCCTGGTACTTCCAGATCCAGGGGGTCGATGGTAGATGGGGGGTCCCGGAGCTCCACGCGCCAGCGGCCGCCACTCTCGTGGGATATGACAGAGGCTCCCACCATGGTCAACATGCGCTCCGTATGGTCCCGTGAGCGGCGCGGCTCGGAGACGAGCACGAACGCCTCGCCCACAAGGCCGGCCAAGAGGAGGGCGCTCTTCACCTGAGCGCTGGCCACCGGCGAATCGTAGTCCAACGCCTGGAGCGTAGAGCCGACTACCTCGAGGGGAAGCCGATCCGGCTCTCCCAACTCCCGGAACGTGGCACCCATGTGGGAGAGTGGACGGGTCACCCGACCCATGGGTCGGCTGCGGAGAGACTCGTCGCCGGTCACCCTGGTTGTGAAGGGCTGCCCGGCCAGCACGCCCAGCATGAGGCGAGCTCCGGTCCCGCTGTTCTTGAAGTCGAGGATGCGGTCCGGCTCCCGAAAGCCGTGCCGGCCCAAACCCTGCACCCGAATCTCGGACCCCTCCTCCGACAGTGGCGGAAAGTCCATGCCCAATGCCCGCAGGACCGACGCTGTCGCCTGGGGGTCCTCCCCCGGCAGGACTCCCCGCAACCGGCTCTCGCCCGTGGCGAGGGAAGCGAGGATCAGGGCACGCTGGGAAATGGACTTGTCGCCCGGAACCCTGATCCTCCTCACCCGTCGCGCCTCCACGTCCGGATTTGGTCCATCATGACTCCGACGCCCTCCACATCCCCTACCCCAAGAGCTGCACGTATGGCGTCGAGCTCCTCCTCCAGAGTCTCCAGTGCCGGCAGGTCCTGGTCGGCCGACACCGTCATAAGATCGCGCCACATTTCGGACGAACTCATGGCCAGCCGTGTCATGTCCAAACCGCCAGGACCGAGATCGGCGACCTCGAGCCCCTGGGCGGCCATGACCCTGGCAAGGGCTGTCGCCACAAGCTGGGGGAGGTGGCTCGCCCAGACCATGAGCCGGTCATGCTCGGCAGCCTCGACCGGGCGGGTCCGAGCGCCCAGCGAGCGCCAGAAGGCGTCGATGCGCTCCACGTGGTCCTCCTCCGCGTCTCCGCGAACCAACCACACGGTGTGGTCGACGAACAGGTCCTCGACCGAGGCGCGAAACCCGGATCCGGTTCCTCCCACCATGGGGTGGGCACCTACGTACGAGGCCGCGAACCCCTGCTCCTGCGCCTGGCGGAGGAGCGGCTCCTTGAGACTCACCACGTCGGTGACCGCGGCCTCGCCCCACCACCCAGCATGCGTCGCCATGAGCTCGAGGGTAACACCCAGTGGCGTGGCGTAGACCACAACGTCCTGGGCGCCGACGGCGTCCCCGGGTGTCTCGGCCATGGCGTCGAGGATGCCGGCATCGAGCACCTCTCGGGCGTTCTCCGAGTCCCTGGTGAACGCCGTGACCCGAGGGGCCGGCTCGAGCCTCCTCAGTGCCCGGGCAACCGATCCTCCCATGAGGCCCAGGCCCACGATCCCCACGCGCTCCCGCGGGTCGGACGAGCCCATGGCTAGCCCATACCCTCGCCGGTAGCCACACCCTCGTTGGCGAGGGAATCCTCGGCGTCCCGGGGGTCCACTCCGGCCTCCTCCTCCCCCTCGGCGTCGTCGCTGTACGGGATCTCCACTACGAGGCCGTCTCGGGCTACCACGGCCTCCGGGTAGACCTCCCGAGCCTCTTGCTCCAACGGTGCCGGGTCGTCGGCATAACGAGCGGAGACGTGCGTGAGGCAGAGGCGCGCAACGCCAGCCTTGAGGGCCACTGCGGCAGCGCCCCGCGCGGTGCTGTGGTATGTCTGGTGGGCCCTGTCCGCCTCTTCGTCACCGAAGGTCGCCTCGTGGATGAGCAGAGCGGCCCCAGTTGCCATCTCAATGACGGTATCCGCCGGGCGGGTATCTCCCGTGTACACGACCACTCGACCGGGCCGAGGAGTGCCCACCACCTCGGCGGCCTCGATCATCTGGCCGTCCACCTCCACGGCTTCGCCGCTGTGTAACTTGCCGAAAAGGGGGCCTTCCGGAATGCCCAGAGCCCGGGCGCGCTCCACGTCGAAGCGTCCCAGCCGCTCGTGCTCCACCAGTGCATAGCCTAGCGCCTGCGTCCCGTGGTTCACGCGTAACGCCACCACATCGTATTCCTCGTGGGACGCGCGCGCGCCCACCTCGAGCTCCTGGATGGTGAGGGGGAACGAAACGCGATCCACACCCAACTCTACGGCATTCTGGAGCGTGGGGCGGGACCCCGGCGGCCCGTAGATGTGCAGTGGCTCGGTCCGGCCCTGGAGCGCCATGGTCCGCAACAGGCCGGTGATCCCCAGAAAGTGATCCGCGTGGAGATGCGTGATGAAGATTTCGCCCAGGGAGAAGCCCGTCGCGTACCGCATCATCTGACGCTGGGTGCCCTCGCCGCAGTCGAACAGGAAGACATCTCCCTCTCGCTGGACGGCGATGGAGCTCACGTTGCGTCGAACCGTCGGACGGGAGGCCGCGGTCCCCAGAAAGGTGACTCGGATCATCTCTGTTAGAGGCCTGTCGAAGGAGTCGGGCGAGCCGCGTTAGGAGCGCCACGGACGTACGGTGGAGGCCGCAGAGAAGGTAGCGCCCGGTCGGGCGCGTCAGAAGAGTCGGATCTGGAAGCGGAGGGTTCGTCCCGGCTGCGGCAATCCGCACTGATCGAAGATGGCTCTGTCCGTAACGTTCGCCAGGGAGACCAGCGCGTCGACGTTGGAGAATGTCCTGCGCCCTTCCAGCAGGAAAAGACGTCTGACCCGGAGGTCCAGGCTGTGCGTCTCGTCGAGGCGGTTGAAGTCACGGCTGTCGACGTTCAGACAGAACTGTCGCCCGAGGTATCGGTACTCCCCGGAGACGGTCGTTGCGGCCACCACCGGGACCCCCAGGCTCAGCCGGGCAGCGAGGTTGGGCTCGTACTCGGGCCGTGTGCGATCGCCTCCTCCTCCCTCGAATTGCCATGCCTGCTGGAAGGTAACGTCGCCGGCGTACTCGAGGCTGCTCAGGGCCCCTGTGGCAACGATCTCGAGGCCTGTGCTCCGGATGCGGTCCCGGTTCACTCGTTGGCGCTTGGGTCCCTCGGACGTCTCCACGCCGATCCGGACGATGCCGTCGGAGAGGATCTGATGGAACCCCACGATCTGCAAGTCGAGCCCGAGAAGGTCCCAGGTCAATCCCATCTCCGCACCGGTGAGGATCTCGGGCTTCAGGTCCGGATTGGGCTGGAAACGACCCAGGGCGTCGGAGTACAGCTCCCGGAGCGAGGGGAAGCGCGCGCGACGACTGACGCCTCCGTGAAGGAGCAATCTGCTGCCCGCCGTGAGCGACGAGAAGCCGAGGCGGGCACCCCAGTTCCACAGGCGGTCCAACGGGGGCTTGTCCGCCGACTCGGGGGTGTCCGCTCCGTCGACGGCCAGGCCCACGTTGAGCCGCGTGGCGCCCAGGCTCTCCCACGCGGGCAGATCGTCGAACCGCCATTCCGCCTCGGTTCCCAGGCTCCACAAGCGCTGGCGGAATTCCCTCTCGCCCTCGCCGGTCACCCGTTCAGAGTGTGACACGTCGCCATACGTGAACGCCGCACGCACGTCCGCCCGGTGGCTGATGGTGTGGTCCCCGAGAAGACGCAACGTAAGGGTCCGGTCGTCTCCCTCCTCCTCACCGATCACCGTCTCGTACTCGGTGGTGCCGAACCTCTGGATCCGGAAAGAGCCCACGTCGATCCCGAGGCTTGCCTCCAGATCACCCTCGCCCCAGCCCGTCTCACGGAGACCGGTGCCGCCGGAGAACGCCGCCACGAATCGCGACTGGTCCGGATATCGCCAGAGTCTCGGCTCGGACTCGTGCGTCTCGGGGGGAACCCCGCGATCCACGTCGAAGCCGGAGACCGTCAGCGAGGTCCAGGCGCCGCTGTTCCCCTGGTAGCGCGTGGAGACGAACCCGTCGACGTGCCTGGAGTCACTGTTGAGTCGCAGGTCTCCGTCCCGGGTGAGGAGCGCCCTCTCCCCGGGCTCCATGGAGTCCGAGTCTGGTAGGGTGATTCCGGACCGATCCCTGAATCCAGCCCCAGCCTGGAGGAGCCACTGGCCGTCTCCGGACTCGATGAGCCGGGTCCCGGTGGCTCCGACCGTCAGCCCTCCCGTCTCGTCAACCGCCACGCTGAAGGTCGCAGGCGCGGGCTGCTCCATTCGCAGGCTTCCCCGCGCCACATCCACCTCCACGACGCCTGCGAGGACGTTCGGCCCGTGGAGGACCGACGAAAGCCCGCGCAGAAGGATTACGGAGCGGGCCGCGGTCAGGGGGATGATCGAGAGATCGGTGCGATGATCCCAGCCCAGCGTCAGGGGAACGCCGTCCACCAGAACCGCGATTTGTCGATCGGTGGCGCCACGCAGGCTGGGCTGAGCCTCGCCCCGGGAATTCACCCGAATCCGAACGAGAGGCATCTTCCGTAGAGCCTGCTCCAGCGTGGGAATCGGAACCGCACCGAGGGAATCGAGGCGCATCTCCACCGCGCCGACTCCTCCCGTAGCCGTGAGCTTCTGCCGGGCCAGGACCCGGATCTCGGGCATGCGGAAGCTCTGTGAAAAACCACCGAGCGTGTCCGACTGGATGGAGTCGGGAATCTGTGCGGCAGAAAAGCTCGGCAGCCCCAGGATCGCCACGTAAAGCCCGGAAAGGCTTCCGATGGTCGATCTACCCATGTCGCCTGCGGATGATGGCCTGCCTCCGTGATGGGTGTCTCAAGTGGACTTCCGGGGCCCTCTAACCAGGCCGTCGCCCTCGGGACGGGGGAGGATGGCTCTTCGAGGCGGTGATAGTCCGGTTGTGGCCTTTTGTTCCGGGGAACCGAGGCCCCTCCATTCAAAGTGTTGGACAGCCTCCACCGGGGAGCATATTCTGGTCTCTGGAAGGCTGCTCAGCCACTTTCTCGGTGAGGTTAAAGATGTCAACGCGACGCGAGTTCTTGGCCACGATGTCCGTACCAGCCGCCGTCGCCACCCGCGGATTCCCGGGCACCCCCACGATATTCCGGCCCTCGGCACCCGAGATCCTGGAGTCGCTGTCCCACTACTCGGGCACCCCCAGAGAAGTGGCCCGGAACGAGGACTATTGGTCCGAGGTGGCTCAAGCGTTCACGGTGGACCGCAGCCTGATCAACTTCAACAACGGGGGTGTGAGCCCCTCGCCCGTGTTCGTCCAAGAGGCCATGAAGCGTCACCTGGACTTCTCGAACCTAGCCCCGTCCTACACGATGTGGGACATCCTGGAGCCGAGGCAGGAGACGGTTCGCAAGCGGATGGCCCGTGAGTGGGGGGTGGATGCCGAGGAGATCGCCATCACCAGAAACGCCTCGGAGAGCCTGCAGATCTGTCAGTTGGGGTACGACCTGAAACGGGGCGACGAGGTCCTGACCTCCACCCAGGACTACGGGCGCATGATCACGACCTTCAAGCAGCGCGAGCGGCGCGAGGGGATCGTGCTGAAGCAGTTCGACCTCCCGGTCCCGGCTGAGGACGCAGCGGAGGTGGTGCGGCTGTTCGAGGAGGGAATCACCGAGAACACGCGCCTGATCCTCATGTGTCACATGATCAATCTCACGGGACAGATCCTGCCGGTGCGGGACGTGGTGCAGATGGCCCGCCGCTATGACGTCCCGGTCATCGTCGACGGCGCCCACGCCCTGGCACACTTCGACTTCAAGATCTCGGACCTGGAGTGCGACAACTACTCCACGAGTCTCCACAAGTGGCTGTTCGCGCCGCACGGCACGGGCCTTCTGTACGTTCGCCGAGAGGTCATTCCCGACATCTGGCCCCTCATGGCGGCCCATGAGCGCATGGGCGGCAACATCCGCAAGTTCGAGGAGATCGGCACGCACCCGGCGGCGAACCACCTCGCCATCGCCGAAGCCCTCACCTTCCATCAAGGAATCGGGTCGAAGCGCAAGACCGAGCGAATGGCCTACCTGAGAGATCGGTGGGCGAGGCGGCTCCTGGAGCACGACCGGATTCGTGTCCACACCAGCCTCGAGCCCGGCTTCGCCTGTGGCATCGGAAACGTGCAGATCGAAGGGGAGGACACGGTCGAGCTGAACAACTGGTTGTGGAACGAGCAGCGGATCCTCACGGTTGCCATAAATCATGCCCAGTGCCAAGGCCTGCGGATCTCACCCAGTGTCTACTCGACGCTGGAGGAGGTGGACCGCTTCATCGAGGCCATGGAATACGTCATGAAGAAAGGACTCCCGGCCTGAGCGGGCAGGAGGCGGTGGACGAGCCGGCACCCGTGGAGGCGTGGCACAAAGACGCCGAAGATCCTCTTGGGAAGATAACCGTCCGCGATCTCATGCGGATGAACTCAGGGCTGCGGTTCACCCACGCCAGCCAGCCGGCCCATGAGTGGGGTAGAAGGGCTCACGGTGTCCCCTGACGGCTCCCAGGTCTGGGTTGGCAGCAAACGGGGAGACTACACGGGTCCGGCTGCCCGCGGAGGGTCTGGCCGATGGAATGAGGAAAATCAGAGGCGAGGATTGATCATCATGAAGCGGCACCGACGGCCTCCCGACCGACTGCTCTTCGATGCGCCGCGGCGGGCGACGGTGCTCCTCGCAGCGATCGTTCTGGCGGTGGGCCAGTCCGAGCTCAATGCCCAATCGAGCTGGGACGAGAGCATCGAGGCCTTCTCAGCCGCCCTCGCCCGGGACGTCGAGACGGACGGGATCGGGAGTATTACGGCCGCCGTCTTCGTGGGCGACGAGGTGACCTGGTCCGGGGGCTTTGGCGTCACTGACCGGAATACGCGCCGGCCCGCCGGCCCGAGGAGCATCTATCGGACGGGATCGATCTCGAAGTCCGTCACGGCTGTGCTCATGATGCTACTGGTCCAGGACGGAGTCCTGGCGTTGAATGATCTTGTTGCCGGAGTTCTGCCAGAGGTGGAGGAGCTGACGGATGCCAAGCCCGGACAGGCCCCTCTGACCTTCCGTCATCTGGCCAGTCATACCGGAGGCCTGATTCGGGAGCCGGAGCTGGAGGGCGCAGCCTCCGGACCCATAAGAGGTTGGGAATCAAAGATCCTCGAGTCGACTCCGGCGACCCGGTATCAGACTGCGCCCGGCGAGGCCTACTCGTACTCGAACATCGGGTACGGCATCCTCGGCCTCGCTTTGTCGCGGGCCGCGGGACGGCCCTTCATGGAGCTCGTGGAGGAGCGCATCTTCGAGCCCCTTGGGATGTCCTCGTCCACCTTCGTGGTGGGCAGCTCTCTGCGGCGTCGCCTGGCGGCCGGCTACCTGAACCGAAACGGCGAGATCGATGCGGATTTCCCGGCTCGGGAGCACGCCGGCCGGGGGTACAAGGTCCCCAACGGGGGCGTGTACTCCACGGTGGGCGATCTGGCTCGCTTCGCCGCCGGCGTGACCGGAGCCCTGGAGCTGCTCGACCAGGAGATACGGGCCGCCATGCTCTCGATCCAGACCCCCGAGAGCGAGACCCAGGGATACGGGCTGGGCTTTAGCCTTCGCCGAGACGACGACGGGACCTGGTGGGCCAGCCACGGAGGCTCGGTGGCCGGGTACAACGCGCATCTGCTGTTCCAGCCGGAATCCCAGCTCGGCGTGGTCCTCCTGAGGAACTACAACCGGGGCGAGACGAACCTGGGTCAGGCAGCCCTGGACTTGGCCCGCAAGCTCCACTCGGGCCTATAGCGCTATCCCGGAAAGTCGAGCCCGAAGTCCAGGACCGGCGCCGAGTGGGTGATCCATCCACTCGAGACGTAGTCGACGCCGGTTTCCGCGATGTCCCGGACCGTGTCGACGGTCACGTGCCCCGATGCCTCCAGCTGCGCCCGGCCATCGACCTTCTCGACGGCTTCTCGGAGCACGGATGGAGCCATGTTGTCCAGCAGGATTACCGCCGCTCCGCCCGCAAGGGCTTCATCGAGCTGGGCGAGAGTGTCGACCTCTATCTCGACGGGCGTGAGAGGACCGGCCGATGCCTGGGCAGCCGCCAGGGCCTCGGCTACTCCACCGGCCACCGCGATGTGGTTGTCCTTGATCAGGATCGCCCCATCGAGCCCGAGTCGATGATTCACACCGCCACCGGCGCGCACCGCATATTTCTCTAGCGCTCGTAGCCCGGGCGTGGTCTTCCGGGTGCAGCAGATCCTCGCCCTCGTGCCTTCGACGGCCTGGACCAGCCCCCTCGTGGCCGTGGCGACCCCCGACAGGTGGCCCAGGAAGTTCAAGGCCGTGCGCTCCGCGGTCAGGATCGACCGGGATGCGCCTTCCACCACGGCCACCACATCCCCTCGTCCCACGGTGGACCCGTCGCTCGCACAAAAGCGGACCGTGAGCCCCGAGTCGACGAGCGTGAAAGCCAGGGTCGCCGCCTGGGCGCCCGCCAAAACCCCCGTGTCCTTCGCGACGATCTCTGCCTTCATCAGGGCCGTGGGGGCGACTACGGAGCGTGTGGTGATGTCCCCGGCCTGACCAAGGTCTTCCTCGAGGGCCTGGCGTACGATGCTCTCGACCAGGATCTCAGGGAGCGATGAAATGTCGCGCTCGGCCTCTGACTCGGCCTGAGAGGACATGGAGGTCAGGCCGGAACGCTCACTGCCGAATCGACGGTCTCGCGGTCCTCGACCACCACTTCGGGAGGCCGGCCACCCGAGAAGCCTCTTCCCGTCGTCTGGAGATCGACCATGCGCTGCACCGACTTCCGTGCACGGATCGCCATCTCCTCCGGGATGGTGACCTCGTAGCGCATCAGCTGGAGGCTCTCGAGGATGTTCTGCAGGGTGATCTGCTTCATGTGGGGGCAGAGATTGCAGGGCTGAATGAACTCCACATCCGGCGTCTCCGCCGCCACGTTGTCGCTCATGGAGCACTCGGTGACCATCATGACCCGAGGGGGTCGGCGCTCCTTCACGTAGCGGATCATTCCCGCCGTGGACCCCGCGTAGTCCACCTCAGCGATCAGGTCCGGCGAGCACTCGGGATGGGCAAGTACCACGAGGTCGGGTGTGTTCTCGCGGTACTGCCGGATCTCCTCGGCCGTGAAGCGCTCGTGGACCTCACAGCGTCCCTGCCACGCGATCACCTCGACGTCGGTCTGAGCCGCCACGTTCTTGGTGAGATACTCGTCGGGCAGGAGGATCACCCGATCCACGCCCAGAGACTCGACGATCTCGACTGCGTTCGATGAAGTGCAGCAGATGTCCGCTTCCGCCTTCACGTCGGCCGACGTGTTCACGTAGGTCACGACCGGCACGCCTGGATACTTCTCCTTGAGAAGCCGCACGTCCTGACCCGTCACCGATGCCGCCAGCGAGCACCCGGCTTCGAGGCTTGGGATCAGCACCGTCTTGTCGGGCGACAGAAGCTTCGAGGTCTCCGCCATGAAGTGGACGCCGGCCTGGACGATGATCTGCGCGTCCGTGTCCCGCGCCTGAATGGAGAGCTGCAGCGAGTCCCCTACGAAGTCGGCCACGCAGTGATAGATGTCCGGTGTCTGGTAGTTATGAGCCAGAATGACCGCGTTCTTGGCCTTCTTGAGCTCGTTGATGGCGTGAATGTGCGGCGCCACCACTGGCCACTCGACCGGTGGAATGAACTCCTTCACCCGCTCCAGGAGAGGAGTTGTCGCACGTGCGACCTCGGGCGTGTATTCGAGCATCTGTCTCTACGTGGCAGAGCGGTCCGATCGTTCGAATCCTACCGACCGTTTTGGCTGTGAATGGAGTCCCTGCAACCCTCGAGGGTTTGGCGGCGAAGAGTAGATGTACGTCGTATAAAATACCCCTGTACAGGGTCCGTGCTCAAGAGTACACACGCATGAGGTCCAGCGGGGCATCTTCACTTTCAATCAGTACTGTTACCCCACGCGTCGGTACGATCCCCGTTCGACCGTAATATCCGAATTGTGAACTGACGAGCGTTCTGCAATCGAGCAGAGTAGTGGGGTAACGCGCCAGCAGGCTATCCGATCCGTTCGAACACCGCAAACCCGTTCCGAGGCCACCTGCTCTTCCTCACGAGGCGGTACGTTGGATCCGCTGACAGGCGCATCATGTTATCGTGGTTCTTGTATGTCCGAACGTCGTCGAGGAGCAGAAACCGCGCGCCGTAGACCTCCTCGAGCTCCGCGGAGCCAGTGAATTCCGATCCGTCGATCAAAACGGCGTCAAAGTGGGTAATATTGTTCGCCTCTTTCACGTGGCGGATTCCATGGGCCGAAAGGTCGTGAGTTGTGAGATACTCTTTGTCCTGATTGAGCCACGAGAGTACCAAGTCGAGACGCACGCGGCTCAGCTTGGTTCCCGCGTCGCGATGGAACGCGGTAATCTCCTCGGCGCTCGGGAATCGCTCCAAGGGGACCGACGAGAGGTTATAGCACTTGACGAACTCGATATCACGATAGCGATCGCATAACGCGGCGAACCGCACTCTCGATATCTCCAGGCAGTGGAGAACGGGTCGCAGCCGATTCCGTAACGCCCCGAGCACGAACGCCTCGGTGCTGCCGTCACCGGCGGCAGACCCGATCTCGAGGATCTGGTGTACCCCGTCCGTCGCCGCGACTCTCGCGATCAACTTATAGAAGCGATCGTTCTTGATCTCCGGCCGGATGAACTGGTCGAGAGCAGACTGCAGGAGCTTGTCTGGCATATCGGTACGACCAAGGTTGCACGACCCTACATTTTCGGCAATGGCTGGTTACCGTACAGCAGAGTCCGCTCGAAGAGATCAATAATGCTGAAGATGTGGTGCGAGGAGCCTGCTGATCAGTGAGCCGAGGGTCATGGATTCTTTTCTCGCCTCACGCACGCAGAGGGCAGATTCCGGATGTCGTCCAGACGCTCAAAGCCTACGAGTGTCCCTGCACGCCCTGAGGTCGATAGGGCGCCTCGAGCCGCTCGATCTCTGCCGACTCTAGCTGCAGCCCGACGGCCCGCACGGCGGCATCAAGGTGGGAGAGCTTCGTCGCTCCAACGATGGGAGCGGCGACGGCAGGCTTCGAGAGGAGCCAGGCGAGGGATACCTCGGCCGCGGATACCCCCCGCTCTTCGGCCACCGATTGTACCGCCGTCACGATATCCCAGCCCGAAGGGTCTTGGTAGAACTCGTGGGCGTACGTATCGGCTTCGGCACGCGGCGTCGACTGGTGGTCGTCCAAGGAGGTCCGCGTCCCCGCCAGAATCCCCCGGGCCAGGGGGGACCACGGGATCACGCCGATCCCCTCCGCCTCACAAAGCGGAATCATCTCCCGCTCCTCTTCGCGGTAGATCAGGTTGTAGTGGTTCTGCATCGAGCCGAAGCGGGCCCATCCATTCCTCTCTGAGACGCCGAGAGCTCGGGCGAGCTGCCACGCCCACCCGGAGCTGGCGCCGATGTAGCGCACCTTTCCCGACTGGACCAGGTGGTCGAGGGCCGCCAATGTCTCCTCGATGGGCGTCTCCGGTTCGAAACGGTGGATCTGGTACAGGTCGATGGCCTCCACTCCCAGTCGTCCCAGGCTCGCCTCACACGCCTCGACGATGTGCTTGCGCGACAGCCCCCCGAGATTCGGGCCCCCTCCCATGGGGAAGAACACCTTCGTCGCGATTACGAGCTCGCCCCGGGTGCCGTACTCTCGAAGTGCCCTCCCCGTCACCTCCTCACTCACTCCCAAGGAGTACATGTCGGCGGTGTCGAAGTAGTTGATCCCTGACTCGACGGCCCGTCGGAAGAACGGCCGGGCCTCGTCTTCGTCGAGAACCCACGGGCGCCACTCCGAGGTGCCGTAGCTCATGCACCCGAGGCAGAGGCGGGAGACCTCCAGGCCGGTGGAGCCAAGTGTAGTGTATTCCATGTCGGTGTCGCTCCAGGCGCCTGCTCGAGGCCGAACTCAGTGGATGTGACGAATGCCCTTCCCAACCAACCAATAGTTCACCGGCCAAGCGGCAACGAAGCCGGCCGTCAAGGCCAGCAACATCCCACCCCAAAAAATCGGGCTGCTAAGACCCGCCCGCATCACCCCGGGAGTATACACCTCCACCAGAACCTCCGCCGTTTCCATTACGGCAATACTCAGGCCCTCGGCTACGAGGACCTTCTTAGATTCTGATTCACGGCAGCTCTCCCAAGTCAGGCTACGCGACGATCTTTGCTGCGTCAGGGCCGCGGGAAGAGGTCACCACCCTCGGGCGAGGTGTGACCGACGCAAACATACTCGTCACGCTGGGGTCCCGCAGGGAGACCATGCTGATCGATCTGGTCCCGCCCCTCACGTTGTCTCCGCTCGGTAGCTGTTACCTGGACCGATTCGGCGTCGTGCCGGAATACAAGGCCGGGGTGCACGTGGCCAGATCGTGCGACAAGAGACTGTCCGAGCGACCGATTGCGCGACATGTTGGATCCGAAGGAGGTGAGCGGTCGGCCGTGTGCCGGAACCGGGTGTGGGGATTTGAGATGTCTCACTTGCGAGCAGGCAGACGATGAAGAAGAACTGGAAACTCCGGGGAAGCGGATTCAAGCACACCCTACCATCCGTGTGGCCGTACTCTGCCGTCTGGGTCTTGGTGGTGGTGCTGACGCCGCCGGTCATCACCGTCGCCATGATGATGGGCGACGTTGTGCCAGAATCGACACACAGCGACATCTGGTTCTTCCTTCTTACCCGAGTGCCCGTAGTCGCGTTGGCGGCCGTGGGCCTCGCCATCTTCACGACCAACCGAGTGGCGGGGCCTTTTATATACCTGAGACGGGTCTTCGAGGACGTCAAAGGCGGCGACATGGATCGCCGTCTACAATTCCGGCAGGCCGATAAGCATCTACAGAAAATCGAGACGGCCTTCAACGAGATGATGGTGGCGCTGCGCGAGCGGGCCGATTCTCGCAGGGGCCTGGAAGCTGAGGAGTGACCATCGGCGAACAGCGGCGAGTCGCGGTCACGACGTTGGCGAGCGGAACGGAAGTTCCTCGCCCACCCTGTTCGAGAAAACTCCTGACCCCGAGTGGCTCGCCGAACCGCACCGTCACTGATCCCTCATGTCACTGAGAGAGGCCCTGCGCAATGGCATGACAGCGTTCATGGCCGCGGCCATCACCTTTCTTGTCCTCGAGCTGGGCCTGAGGCTGTATGGGCCTCCCCCGAGTTGGTGGACAGGTGAACCCTTGTGTTCTTTCTCTGTTTCCAACACCCGCTGGAGTCAGAAGCTTCCGCTGCGCCCAAGGCGCAGGGGAGTAGGTCTGTCGTTCTCCGTCGGCGGATAGATCAGACCGAGATCAACACCAACAGGCGGTCGCGAGGCGCAAGCAAAAGGGCGGAGACGTGCCCTTACACGCGCTCTGAGCGTCTTCGGATTAGTCCACGTAGTGAGTGCCACCTTGCGCTCGTGCTTGAGGTAGTCGGCCAGATAGACCGTGGCCATTCCGCCATCACCTAGCTCACCATCGATGGCGTAGCGACCGTCCAGGGCGGCATTGAGGCGAGATACAGCGTCAGACATGGCCGCAAGATGCGCCTAGGTTGTGTTACGCTACAAGGAGAGTCTGGGAGTGGTTGATTCGTGCGGTGAGTGCCATGACGGCGGTCGCCGGTGGCTTGGGTGGTGGCTGATCTCCGCGACCCTCGTTCCTGTGTTGCGGTGGGACGACGACTCTGGCACTTTGCCTTCGAGTTGCCAGATGCTTGGCTCTGATGCCTGACCACCGCCAGGAGGAGTCCCGATGACTGGGCACGGGCTCGAGCGAACGCATGCCGGCACCGTGGGTGCGTCGTGCGTATCTGGAGGTAGGGAGTGAAAGGACTCAGGGCGGCATATACGGGCCGACTGCTGGACAAGTACAAGCGCATCAAGACCGTGTCCAGCCCCGATTCACCCGTTCTCCTGCGCGACATCTTCACTCATGTAACGCTCGAGTCGGAGCCATCTATACGGCGTGACTTCAACGTCTTACGATGGAACTAGGCCCGCTTGCGCTTGAGTCGCCGACCTTGCACGGGCTCCTCGCCCTTTCGCGGCACATGGTGATCATCGGGCAAGGCGGTGGCGGCAAGTCGAGTCTTCTCCGGCACTGAATCGTCCCGGGATCATCGGAGACTGTTTGACTTGAGTGCCAGGGGCTCAGGTTGAGCTGTCTGGCGTGAACGATACTGCTCTTCGTACTCGGCTGGGGGGACGTGGCCGAGGGGCTCGAAGAGGCGGTGGTTGTTGAACCACCACACCCACTCGAGGGTGGCGAGCTCGACGTCTTCGATCTTGGACCACGGTCCCCGGGGGTAGATGAGCTCGGTCTTGTAGAGCCCGATGATGGTCTCGGCCAGGGCATTGTCGTAGGAGTCGCCGCGACTGCCGACAGATGGTTCGATGCCGGCCAGCGCCAAGCGCTCGGTGTAGCGAATAGACAGATATTGCCCGCCGCGGTCGGAGTGATGCACGAGGCGCTCGCCGTCTTCACCCCAACGCTCCGTGATGGCCTGCTCGAGCGCGTCGAGTGCCAGGTCACTCCTCAGGGAGTTCGAGATCTGCCAACCCACGATGCGGCGCGCGAATGCATCCATGACGAGCGCCACGTAGACGAATGTGTGTCCTGTCCGGACGTAGGTCAGATCCGACACCCACAGCTCGTTGGGACGAGACGCCGAGAAGTCACGATCCACCAGGTCCAGGGGCCGCTCCATACCCTCGACGGCGTAGGTCGTGACTTTGAAGGTTCGACCCCTCACTGCTCCGCGCAGGCCCATCTCGCGCATCAGGCGAGCCACCGTGCATCGGGCCACCCGAGTGCCCTCTCGGTTGAGCTGCTTCCAGACCTTCTTGGCCCCGTAGACCTGGAAGTTCTGCATCCACACCCGCCGTATCTCAGCCTTCAAGCCCTCATCCCGCTGAGCCCGTGCCGAGCGCCTCGTCGGCTCGGCCTCGAGCGCCTTGTACGTGTAGTATGTTGACGGAGCGATCGGCAGCACATGGCAGATCGGCTCGACTCCGTACTCGGACCGGTTATCGTCGATGAACGCCACCATCAGCGGGGTCGGCGGTCGAGCTCCGCCTGCGCGAAATACGCGGACGCCTTGCGTAGAATCTCATTCGCTCGCTTCAGCTCGCGGATCTCCCGCTCCTGATCTTTGAGCCGTTGACGCTCGTCCGTCGTCAGCCCTGACCGTCTCCCTGAATCACGCTCTGCACGCCGTACCCACTTCCGCAGGGTCTCCGCCGTGCACCCGACCTTCTCTGCGATCAAGCAGATCGCCGCCCACTGTGACGCGTGGTCCGACTCCTGCGTGAACACCAGCCGGACTGCCCTCTCCCGTGTCTCGGGGGAGTACTTCGTTACTCTCTTCATGACCCCATCCTCTCAACTGATGGAGTCTCCGATGATCCCGGGGCGATTCAGTTGAGGACCCGCGCAGCAAGTTGTTGATTCTCGCGAGACGGTCTTGGGTGGCGGCCGATAGCAGGGCCGCCTCGGAATCGCCCTCGCTCGCCGCGGCCACGGACCACACCAGCGCCACGATCAACCACGTTCGTGACATGCATCTTCTCCTTGGAAAAGGATGGCGAATCTCAATTTATGAGAGAGTATCATGCGCTTCTGAATCACGTCAACATTTGTATTTCTGCTGCGGGTACGATGCTAGGGAGGCGCAAGCAGGTGCTTTTCCCAGGCCCGAGACCACGTCTCTGAGGGGTTTCGGATGAAGCTCCGCATACGTGGCGGAGCGGGACTGGCGCGGAAGGTACCTATCCCTGTTCACCGCCGGCGGGTCAAAGAAGCTGTCTGGGAAGCACGACGAGCTATCGTTCTGTTGGTCGCCCGATGGTACGAAGATCGCCCTGCAACTGGGCAGAAGGTGGTGCTCATCGAGAACGATCCGATCTTCGATCGCCCCGGTGTGCTCATCCACGTAGAGCACCCTCTCCCACGTCTCCCCCCATCGTTGCTAGGTTGTCATCAGCGACGCCGGGGGGAAGGAGATGTCCACGGACATCCACGTCCCTTCCGACGTGGTACAGGAGATCTCGCGGGTCTGTCCCTCGGCAAGGTGAGGTCCCACGCCTCTTCGGCCGCTTCCTGTGCGGCTGCCCCGCCGAACGCGGCGAACATGGAACCGACCGACACGATCAGGCTCTTCGCGACGCGACCCATCGGCTCCCCACAGGGTGTGCGGGTCAACAGGACGAAGCCATAAGCCTTGTGGACGAAGCCGTAAGCCTTGGCCAGTCATCGAGCACGCAAGAGAGGGGAACCGCTTGCATCCCCGGTACGCGGGGCGGAGCTTGAGCTGCACCACGAACGAAGGAGGGTGAAACAGTGCCGTACAAAGCGATGATGGGGATCGCCGCGGGCCTAATCCTGACCACCGGCGTCCCGTCCGTCGCCGCCCAGGAGGGCAAGAACATCCTGATGCACGACTCGGAGGTTCCCTGGGCGGACAGCGGGAACAGTGGACTGAAGATCGCCAACCTGTACGGGGATCCGTCGGTGCCCGGCGAGGCGTTCGTCTTCCGGCTCACCGTCCCCGTGGGGTACACGTTGGATCCACACATCCACCCGATCGACGAGCACATGACGGTGCTGGAAGGAGCTCTCTACGTCGGCCTTGGCACGGAGTTGGATCGTGCGGCTGCCGTCGCCTACGGGCCGGGCAGTTACGTCATGGTGGCGGCGGACGAGCCCGCGTACATGTTCGCCGACGAAGAGACGGTGGTCCAGGTTCACGGGATCGGACCGCTGCGAACCGTCCCGGGGGGGGGGGAATGATCACGGCCGTGGGCGAAGTGTCGTCCGAGTCCAGCGCAGAGGAGATGGTCGGGATTCTCCTACAACAGTTCTACACGTCCCGCCTCCCGCAACGGATCCAGTTCCGTGCCCAGGTGGCCCACAAGACCGGGGACTGGCCTCCGTACGCGGCAAATGACGTGGGGATCATCTTGCACAAGGGGGGTCCCACCATACTTTCGGTGTTCACGAACCAGAACCGAGGGGACTTCTTCGAGCTCGAGGCAACCCTCGGGGAGATCGCCGAGGCATTGATCGACGAGTGGAGATAGCGCGATCGGGCGGGAGACCGGCGACCACACCGGGCGCATCCGCGCCCCTACGGAAAAGGAGACGACGATGCCACGCATGATCTGGCTGACGACCGCACTCGCATGCGCCGAGATTTGCGCGCTGGGCCCCACGAGCGGGGTCGTGGCCCAGGCGGCCGGCCAGCGCCTCGCAGCCCCCGACGTGTTCGAGCTGGAGTACGTCGCCGATCCGCAGATCTCTCCCGACGGCAGCCAGGTCGTGTATGTGCGGCGCTTCGGGGACGTGAAGACCGATCAGTTCTACACGAACCTATGGATCGTCGATCTCGACGGGACGGGGCATCGCCCACTGACGACCGGCCTCTTCAACGACGCGTCCCCCGGGTGGTCCCCGACCGGAGACCGCATCGTGTTCGTCTCCGATCGAGGCGGGTCCACCCAGCTGCACGTGCGCTGGATGGACACCGGTCAGACAGTCGAGATCACCAAGCTCCAGAACGGGCCGCAGAGCCCTGCCTGGTCTCCGGACGGAAGGCAGATCGCGTTCACGTCGCTTGTGAGTCACGACGCGCCCTGGATCATCCAGGCACCGTCCCCACCCGTAGGCGCCGAATGGGCGCCTCCGGCCCGCGTCATCGACAAGCTCGTCTACCGCTTCGACGGGAAGGGTGAGCTCGACCCCGGCTACTCCCACATCTTCGTCGTGCCCGCCTCGGGTGGGACCCCCCGTCAGGTGTCGAGTGGTGACTTCCACCACGGAGGGGGCGGCGGGCGCGGTTCAGGCACCCCCGTTTGGACTCCGGACGGTCGCCATATCCTCATCTCCGCCAACCGCCGGCCGGACTGGGAGCTCGAGAACCGGGACACCGACGTGTACGAATTCGCCGTCGCCGATGGGACGGGCCGGGCGCTCACCGGACGGAAGGGGCCGGACAACCAAGTCGCCGTGGCCCCCGATGGGCGCCGGATCGCGTATGTCGGATACGACGACCGCTACCAGGGCTATCAGGTTCAGAGCCTCTACGTGGCGAACCGGGACGGCAGCGACTCCCGTGTCCTGACTAGCGCGCTCGACCGGACGGTGCGAAGTCCGCTGTGGAGCCCGGACGGCGACGGGCTGTACTTCCTCTACGACGACAGGGGGAATACGAAGCTGGCCTTCGCTACGCTCGACGGTGACGTATCCGAGATCACCGGCAACGTCGGTGGCAGCGGCTCCGCCTACGCGAGCGGTACCTTCTCGCTGTCCGGCGACGGTCGCTTCGCCATGAGCTACACCACGCCGCAGGTCCTGAGCGAACTCGCAGTCGGGAGAGTCGACGGAGGACAGGGTGCCACGGTCGTGACCGAGGTCAACGCGGATCTCCTGGATCACAAGGTGCTCGGCGACGTGGAGGAGATCTGGTACCCCTCCTCCCACGACGGCCTCGACATCCAGGGCTGGATCATCAAGCCACCCGGCTTCGATTCGTCACGTCGCTACCCCCTCATCCTCGAGATCCACGGAGGACCGTTCGCCAATTACGGGGACCGCTTCGACGTCGAGAAGCAGGTCATGGCCGCACGAGGCTACGTGGTGCTCTACACGAACCCGCGAGGGAGCACGAGCTACGGTGGAGAATTCGGGAACCTGATTCACCACGCCTACCCGGGCGACGACTTCTACGACCTGGACTCGGGCGTAAACGCCGTCGTCGAACGGGGCTACGTGGATCCCGACCAGCTCTTCGTCACCGGCGGGAGCGGTGGTGGCGTGCTGTCCACGTGGACGATCGGCCGAACCAATCGATACAAGGCTGCGGCCGTGCTCTACCCGGTCATCAACTGGTACAGCTTCGCCGTGACGTCCGACGTTCCCGTGACGGTCAACAAATATTGGTTTCCCACCTATCCGTGGGAGGATCCCGAGGGGTACATGCGCCGCTCGACGATCTCACTGGTCGGGAACGTGACGACGCCCACGATGATCATGACCGGGAGCGAAGACTGGCGAACCCCGATGTCGGAAACGGAGCAGTACTACCAAGCGCTCAAGCTTCGAGGCATCGAAAGCGTCCTCGTGCAGATCCCCGCGGAGCCCCATGGGCTCCGTCGGCGTCCCAGCCATTTGATGCAGAAGATCATGTACATCGTGGGCTGGTTCGATCGCTATCGACTGCAGACCTGAGGAGACCGGGATGCGCACACTTTCCCTCATGCTGCTCTCCGCCCTCGTGACGTCGTCAGCCCACTAGATGAGGGTCTGGGTAGCGAAGAACGCTGTAAATACGCGGCACATCTGTACAAAAAAACGCCTAGATACCACTGGTTCAAGTCCAATAGCGCCCAGTGCACCTCAACCTCGAGTAGGAGGTGCTTGGCAACGTGCGGCTGGTATTCAGGGGGCGCAAGGAAGTGTCCATCGTACGACCCGACGCGTCCGACGTGCCTACCTTCGAAGCGGTACGCTTATCGGTCGCAAAGGAGCTGTGTCATGGTCCGCTATCGCCACTTAGTGATCGCATCGCTTTATGTCATGCTCTCCGTGCCGGGTGCTGGTGCACAGGAGCGGGGTGGATCGGAATCGGGCGATGCATGCGATAGCCTCTGCATCACACCCAATCGCACGATCTCTTTCGAGACCAATCAGGGAACGCAGATGAACGTGGACGTCTCGCCCGACGGCGAGACGATCCTTTTCGACCTGCTGGGTGATCTGTACACCGTCCGGCGAAGCGGGGGAACGGCCACTCGGCTGACCAGCGGAATGGCGTTGGATCTGCAGCCGGTCTTCTCGCCCGACGGGAGTCGCATCCTGTTCGTGAGCGACCGGAGCGGGAATGAGAACCTCTGGATGATCGACGCGGACGGCTCGAACCCGAGGCCCGTCACGACGGAACGCGGCGACTTCCACTTCGACGATCCCGAGTGGTCACCGGACGGCGAGTATGTGCTGGTCCGAAAGAACGAGGCGGGGAACCCCAACGCCGGTCGACAGCCGTGGCTGATCCACTTCAGCGGCGGGAGTGGGATGGAGCTGGACGAGGAGGCCGTAGGACTCGGTTTTCGATGGGGCCCGAACGATCGACACGTCTATTTCCGCGGGAAGGCTGGCTCCGGGGCGACATCGCTTCGAGGAAATGGCCTGCCACAGCCCGCACAGGTCATGCGACTGGACCGTCATACGGGGGACATTGCGGCGATCACGAGGGTGCCATCGGGCGCCGCTCGCCCGGCGATCTCCCCGGACGGGGAGTGGATGGCCTACATAGCCGATATCGACGCGATGGCCGGGCTCCGGTTACGGAACCTCGTCACTGACGAGGACGCGTGGCTCGCCTTCCCGATCGACCGGGAGCACTTGAACCAGCGCACAAGATTCACGTTCACGCCCGACGGGAACGCGGTCGTGTTCGTGAAGGACGGCACCTTCCACGAAGTCGACATCCGGACGAAAGGTGTCCGGGAGGTCTCTTTCACGGCGCGGGTCGAGCAGCAGCTGGGGCCGCGGGTCTACCATGAGATGCCGTTCCAGGACGACTCGCTCGTCGTGCGGAACGTCCGCTACGGCCAGATGAGTCCAGACGGATCGACGATGGTCTTCGGCTCGCTCAACCAGCTCTGGATCATGGATCTGCCGAACGGTGAGCCGAGGCCGCTGATCGAGGGCGCAGGCGGCCAGTATCAGCCGACGTTTTCGCCGGACGGATCTAGCGTCGCGTTCGTGAGCTGGCACGCGACCGACGGCGGGCACGTGTGGCGCGTCCCAACACGCGGCGGAGAGCCGCAGCGCCTGACGACGCACCCGGCGTACTACGCGAACCCGGCCTGGTCGACGGATGGCCGCAAGATCGTCTACGTCCGAGAGGATCCGGCGGCCACCCGTAACAGGAACTCGAACAATCGGGGGTTCATCGAGTGGATCCCCAGCACCGGAGGCGACCCGCAGTCCGTTGTCTCGGCGCCTTCGGACAACGTGCTCACGTTCGCCGGTGACGGCTTGCGGATCACCCTTGCCGAGAACGGGACGCTCGTCTCAGTCCGCCTCGATGGTACCGATCGGCGCGAGGTCGCGACGGTCGAGGGGGCCGCTGAGATGGTCCCATCGCCGGATGGGAAGTGGCTCGCCTTCACGCTGCGCGAAGAGGTGTACGTGGCCGCGCTCCCGCCGTCGCTGGAGACGGTGACGCTGAGCGAGCGGTCGGGTCCCGGACCGTTCCAGCGGGTGACGCGCGACGGGGGGCAGGATCTGAAGTGGGCGGATGGCGGCAGGAGCCTCAGCTGGGTGTTCGCGAACGTCTTCTCGCACGTCGAGCTCGACGACGTGTTCGGCCCGGACGCGGCCGAAGAGGGGCTCGACCAGCTCGCCGAGGCCGTCCCGATCCGTCTCGTTGTCCCCATTACGAAGCCGGAGGGATCGGTCGCCCTGACCGGGGCCACTGTCGTGACGATGCGCGGCGACGACGTGCTCCGGGACGCGACGATCGTCGTGACCGAGAATCGGATCCGCGCGATCGGACCTTCGAGCTCGGTCCAGATCCCCGATGGGGCGCGTGTCATCGACGTCGCCGGAAGGACGATCATCCCAGGGCTCATCGACGCCCACGCGCACATCCGCGGTATGCCGCGCGACGTGCTCGTCGATATCGCGCCGGAACCACTAGTGAACCTGGCCTTCGGCGTGACCATGGCGCGCGACACCAACGCCTCGACGGATCAGTTCCACTACCGCGAGCTGATGGCGGTCGGCCGCATGCTCGGCCCACGGATCTTCATGACCGGGCCGTCGCAGACATCACGTGCGATACGGATCGACAGCTACGAGGACGCCCTCGCGGGCGTGAGGCGGTACGTCGATCGCGGCTCGTTCTCGACCAAGCAGTACATGCAACCGCAGCGGCGACAGATCCAGTGGATGCTCCAAGCGGCCGACGAGCTGGGCGTCAACACCACGGCCGAGGGCGGTGGCGTCATGCGCCAGGTAGCGATGATGCTCGACGGATATACCGCCATTGAGCACGCACCCACCGATTGGGTCAACATGTACGACGACTTCGTGCAGCTCTACGCTCGGTCGGGGACGATGTACGTGCCGACCCTCGTCGTAGCGTCCCCCAGTACCTACCAGGGTGAGCTGTACTGGTACCAGACCACGCGCGTCCACGCCAACGAAAAGCTCGCGCACTTCCTGACGCACGCGGCCATCGACCACAAGTCGCGTACGAGTCAGCGCTTCGCACTCGACGAGTACTACTTCCTGAACGGCGGCGCAGGTGCGGCTCCGATCAGTAGAGCCGGCGGTCTGGTCGCGTCGGGAGGGCACGGACAGGTCCACGGCCTCGCCGTGCACTGGGAGCTTTGGATGCTGCAGATGACCGGGATGACGCCGCACGAAGCGCTCCGGGCAGCCACCATCAACGTTGCGACGGGCATGGGGATGACGGCCGACTTCGGGAGCCTCGAGGTCGGCAAGGTGGCGGACCTCGTCGTGCTCGACGAGAACCCGCTCGAGGACATCAGGAACAGCACCTCCATCCGCTACGTGATGAAGGGCGGCGAGCTGTACGACGGGGACACGCTGGACATGATCTGGCCGAGGGAGGAGCCGCTGCGTCCCTTCAAGTACGTCGACTTCGGACCGCCGCCGCAGTCCCAGTGGGTCCGATAGCTGGGGGCTACCGCGGCACGAGCGGTTGGGCACCATCCCACCCATGCCCGCACCCTCATCAGAGTAACCATCGATCTCTCTCCTCTATTGGGTGCTGACACCTGGGCTTGCAGGTCTCGTCGTCGGGCGGGCGTCCTACAGGCGTCTACAGCGGCGGCGGGACCGAAAGTTCTCCTTTGTTTCAAGCTCATACCTTAGAGGGTACGCACCTTTTGCACCATCCCACCTTCCCCCCTTCCCCCCAGCTCACCCTCGATGGTGTAGCGACCTTCCAAGGCGGCATTCAGGCGGGTGACGGGACCCCTCTCTGCCAACTTAGGTGAGACACGGAACGAGTAAAGAATTAGAGTAGGGCGAAGGCAGAGAAACCGAGGATGCTGGGACACCGAGAGAGAATGGAAGAGAATGGAATCGCCCCACTAACCTGGGAGGGTAAGCGAAGCGCGGCAGCTGCTCCGGACGCGGAGGTGGTAGATAAGCCGACGCGCCGACGGTTTAGTCCGTCGTACAAGCTGCGGGTCGTCGAAGAAGCGGACCGGTGCACGGAGCCGGGAGAGGTAGGGCGACTCCTGCGACGGGAGGGCTTGTACTCGTCGCACCTGACGACATGGCGCAAGGCGGTGCGGAGTGGGTCGCTGAGAGTGCTGTCGAAGAGACGAGGTCGAAAGCCGAGCGAACGGAATCCGCTGGAGGGGAAAGTGCGCAAGCTGGAGCGCGAGAACACTCGCCTGGAGAAGGAACTCGAGAAGGCGCGCCTGATCATCGACGTCCAGGGAAAAGTTGCAGGGCTGCTGGGATTGAGCCTCGAGGACGGGACGAACTCGTGAAGGCGGCCGAGGCGCTGGCCACGTACGTAGGGGTAAAGCCCGCGTGCGATGCGCTCAGGGTCGCCCGAGCCACGTTCTATCGTCGTCGGAGGCCATCGACCGGGCATCAACACCCAGCCATAGTCTGCCGATGTCCGTAGGGATCTAGTAAGTGCTATAAACAGTTATATCCTAATCGGTTATGACTGTTCTACAGCGCCCTGAGCCACCCGTAGCGTCCCTTGATATCCACGTGCATCCCCTATATTATTGTGGAATGAATAGTGTGAAGCACTCGGCCAACCCGCCGCGAAAAACCAAGCCCAAGGGCCGCCATCCCGACAAGGCGTTGTCGGCCGCCTTCGTGCGCACGGCCCCGCCCGGCAGACATTGCGACGGCAATGGCTTGTACCTCTACGTGCAGCCTACGGGAACGCGGAGCTGGATTCAGCGGCTCGCGATCCGGGGCCGCAATCGCGAGCTCGGACTGGGCAGCGTGGCGCTGATTTCGCTGGCCGAGGCCCGCGAGCAGGCGCTGGCCAACCGCAAGCTCGCGCGCTCGCGCGGCGACCCGCTCGCCGAGAAACGCCGCACGCAGGGCGTGCCGAGCTTCGCGGAATCCGCCGTGAGGGTGATGGAACAGAAGCGGGCCGGTTGGCGCAGTCCGGGTCATAGCCGCGAGTGGATTTCGAGCCTGAGGCGCTACGCCTTCCCGCGCATCGGCGAGATGGCGGTCTCGGAGGTGACGAGCGCCGACGTGCTGGAGATCCTCACACCCATCTGGCACGTGAAGGCGCCCACGGCCCGGCACGTGCACCAGCGTATCCGCACGGTGCTGGAATGGGCCGTGGCGATGGAGTTCAGGACCGACAACCCATGCGACCGAATCGGGCCGATCCTCGGAGCGCAGAACGACGTGGTGACACACATGCGGGCCTTGCCGCATCGCGACGTGGCGTCGGCGATCGAGACGGTGCGGGGGTCGGGGGCGCAGCCGGTCGTCAAGCTCGCGTTTGAGTTCGTGGTGCTGACGGCGGCGAGGTGGGGCGAGGTCCGGGGGGCCGAGTGGGCGCAGATCGATCGAAGGCAGGGCGTGTGGACGATTCCCGCCACGCGGATGAAGGCGCAGCGCGAGCACCGGGTGCCGCTGTGCCGCCGCGCCACAGAGATTCTCAGCGCGGCGCGGAAGCTCGGGGACGGCAGTTCGCTGGTGTTCACCCGTGGGGGTGGCAAGCCGCTCTACGAAAAGCGGCTGCGCCGGCTTCTCCGGAACTGCAAGATCGCGGCCGTGCCGCACGGCTTCCGCTCGAGCTTTCGGGACTGGGCGGCAGAAGAGACGGATCATCCGCGCGAGGTCATCGAAGCGGCGCTGGCGCATGTGGTCCAGAACAAAGTCGAGGCAGCCTATCGGCGCACGGACCTGTTCGAGCGCCGCCGCCGGCTCATGGACGATTGGGCGGCGTACCTGGCCGACAAGAGTCGCGACCCGGAGGCCGGACCGGCTCGCTGATCCGCCGCGCTCGCAGTGTGGGCGGACGAGTCCGTCAGGCGCTGAAGAGCGGGGGCGCGAAGGCTGGCTCACGACCCGTTAGCAGTCATGAGCCAGCTTACCCTTTGGGGCCACGCTTCGCGGGTCCCCGGCAGGGGCTGGCGGGGGGCTGTGCCCCCTCTGACCCCCCCAACGGCAACGGCACATCATGGACGCTGGACCGGGCGGGGGGCTCGTCCCCCCTCCGTCTCGCCGGCCCGTCCCGATGGCTGATCGCCGCACCGTCGCCGCCGGCCGATTCGCTGCCGCGAACCATCAGCGGCTCGGACCATGATCGCGCTCTCGACCACGCTGGCGCATCAGCGCCCGCGCCCGCGTAACGTCTCGGCGAGCGTCCTGTAGTCCCGGGCCAAGTATGTCGCTTGCCCGCTGAGCTGCGCGACCTGCCGCTCCAAGGCTTCGACGTGCCGCCGCAAGGTCTCGACCTGCGCGGCGTGCTGCTGCTGCGCCTGCTCGTACTGCGCGGACAACGCCCGCAAGGCGGAGTAGCGGTGGCGTGAATCACGGCAAGAATCGTCTAAGTTCAACCAGGACTATCCGTGAATACTGTAATCTATTGTTATACAACATCTTGTCATGCATACCAGTGGCCTTTGTATCACTTCTGATACGCAAATATGAGGGAGAATCCGTCGGACCGAATGGGATGGCTGCGGACGAAAGTGGCGGGAGTGGGGGAAGGGGAACACGGTTGACCCCGGCGGTTTCCTGGCTCCCCAAGAGCGATTTCGTCGGTCCAACGTCACCCGCCGCCGTCACCTCGGCTTGTTCGAGCGCCGTTCGCATCGCCGTCTCCCGCTTGTCGCGCGGTTAGGAGTGGCGCTGGGCGAGGAAGGCGCAGAGGGAGCCGGAGACGGCCACGATCAGCTCGGCCTCTGTGGTATCGACGGTCTGCTGTTCACGCACGTGGCGCCCCCGGTCGGAAGCGTAGCCCCAGAGCTTGTGGACGGCCTGGTCGAGCGGCGGAGGCAGGCTCAGCATGGGAACGAGTTTGCCAAGTGTCGGATTGGGCTGCCCGGCCACTTCGCGAGCCGTCGCTTCAAGCGCCGCCATCGCGTGTTGGATGGCGCCGGTGGTATCCGGCGCAGGGCGACGGGAAATGTCGCCCAAGGCTTCCCTCATTTCGTTCGCTGCGCGTTGGAAGCCTGACGAATCCAAGATGCGAGGCGCATCGTCGGTGCTCTTGGCGAAAGCTCCAGAGCCCCTGTGGACGATCTGGCCATCGCGGAGTTCCCACCCGATCCCCTTCTCAACCAGAAAGTCGTTCAAGCGCCGAGCGAAGTTGGCCGTAGCAGTGGCACCGTAGAAACGGATGCGAGCGTACAGGGCCTCCGCGATATCATAGACCTTGTACCATGAGGCATGCATCACGAGCCAGTCGACCTCATTCCAGATGTTCGGGTATTCGGACCAGTTGTCCGTGTCAGGCTTCACCAACAACACTTGGCAGATCACCTCGCGCGTGATGGACGGGCTCATCCCTGCCTCCTGAGCGAGGACGAGAATGGCACCCCGCAGCTCCGGCGGAGCGTCTTCCCGGATCGTGATCGGAGCGGCGGCTGGCCGGTGGCCCTCCCGGGCCGAGAAGCGTTCAGTCATGGGTCGCCTTCTCCTGTTGTTCCAGCGGGAGCTCGCTTCATGTCGTACGATCCCTCGCCGACTCAAGCTCTTGGGCGACCGCTCGAAACGCTTCCAGCGCGGCGTGCAGGTCCTCCACGATCTCAGCCGCCAGCACTTCCGGTTCCGGAAGACTCTCGCTGTCCTCCAAGGCCCTGTCCCGGAGCCACAGCAGGTCCAGGTTCAGCTTGTCCCGCTTGGCCAGTTCGTCGTACTCGAACGCCCTCCAGCGGCCGCCGTCGTTCGCCGGGCTCCATGTTTCCTTCCTCTTGTGGCGCTCGCCCGGTCGGTAGCATTCGACGAAGTCGTCGAGGTCCGCCCGCCGGAGCGGCTTCATTTTGAGCGTGAAGTGTTTGTTCGTCCGCAGGTCGTAGACCCACAACCGCTCGGTCCAAGGCTTCTCGCGCGCGGGCTTCGCGTCGAAGAACAGGACGTTCGCCTTCACCCCCTGGGCGTAGAAGATTCCGGTCGGGAGCCGAAGAAGCGTGTGCACGTCGAATGCCTGAAGCAGATTGCGCCGCACCGTCTCGCCCGCGCCTCCCTCGAACAGGACGTTGTCGGGAACCACGATGGCGCAGGTGCCGTGCATCTTGAGCAGCGTTTTCACGTGCTGGAGGAAGTTGAGTTGCTTGTTCTTGGTGCCGGTCCAGAAGTCCTGACGCTCGTAGGTGTCGGACTCCGTTTCCAGTTCGCCCTCCTCGTTCACGATCCGGACGCTGCTCTTCTTGCCGAACGGCGGGTTGGTGAGGACCAGCGAGAAGCGCTCGCCGGGATCGTTGGCCAGGCTGTCCACTCCCGACCGGATCGGGGACTCGTCCGGGCCGATCCCGTGCAGGTAGAGGTTCATGATGCAGAGCCGGGCGGTCGCGGGCACGATCTCCCAGCCCTGTACGAAGCTCGTCCGCAGGTGGGCCTTTTGGTCGGGGTCGAGCGTGCTCCCGTGCTCGCGGACCACATGGTCGTGGGCGGCGAGCAGGAATCCGCCCGTTCCGCAGGCGGGATCGCAAACGGTGTCGTCCGGTCCCGGGCGCACGCAGTCCACGATGGCTTTGATCAGTTCGCGGGGAGTGAAGTACTGGCCCGCGCCCTTCGGCGACTCCTGGGCCGACTTGGCCAGCAGGCCCTCGTAGATGTCGCCCTTCACGTCCGCACGCATCGACATCCAGTCCTCGGGGTCGATCAGATCGACAATCAGGCGCTTCAGCGTCGCCGGATTCTGGATCTCCTGACGGGCCTTCTTGAAGATCTCCCCCAACATCCGTCCCTGTCTGGGAAGCTCCGTCAGGATGTGCCGGTAGTGCGTCTCCAACTCCTCGCCGTCGCGGGCGAGAAGGCTGGGCCAGTCGAGCCCCTCCGGCACGATGGGAGGGCGGTTCAACGGAGGCTGGGTCCTCAGGTGGGCCATCTTCAGGAACAGCAGGAAGGTGATTTGTTCGGTGTAGGCCATGTAGGACAAGCCGTCGTCGCGCAGCAGGTGCGCGAAGCTCCAAGCCTTATTGACGATCTGCCGGGTGTCGTTGGGCATCAAGAGACTCGGGTCTTGAGTTGGCGTCTCGGCTTGGCGGGGTGGCGCTTTCTCCGCCTCCGTTCCGCTTCCCGCTCGGCCCGAATGCCCTCAAGGAGGACCGAAGCGGGCTCGTCGGCTGGATCCTGCGGGACCAGACGACCTTCGAAGGCGCGCTTGAGGATGGACTGGCGCAGAGTCGCTGCGTAGCTGCGCGATTCCTTCATGTGTTCCACAGTAGGTGTCAAGCCTCGCTCGGTCTCTTCCACAGCAAGCAAGATGGCACGCTGTTCGCAACCCGGCGCCAAGGCCACGGTTGCACTCCGCACGTCCTCTAGATTCAGCGTTTTTCGTGCTACCTCGTGTGCCTTTCCGATCATCTGGAGACGTTGAAGCGGACTGCGAAACCACAATTCTGTCCATCGCGGATCGAGCATTGGCGAGACCGGTACCACGCCCACGGCGCGAGCCGTGTTGGCACCCGACAGATCACTTGGGACTACCGCTGTTCTCCCGATGGCACCGACAAGGGTTATCAGAAGTTCGCCTCCGCGGAGTCTCGTCCTGCCATACCTGCTTGCGACCTCGGGGGCGATTCTCTTTAGCGGCCCGGAGACCATCCCATTCTGAATGTTCCCAACCCTCACCAAGGGTATCCCTCCAAGGACTTCAGGACCGGGTTTCAGAACCCCGTAGGCGGATGTCCGATTGCCGGCCGTCACTTGATCGACCGTCGCCCAGCACCACCCTTCCGGCAGCCCCGGTAACCCGCTCGTGTCCGGCTTGACCGGCTCCTTGTACTTCGCCTTCCAGTTCTTCAGCAGCTTCTTTCCCTTCGCCTCGAACCTCGCGAGTTGCTCCTCCTCCCAGCACTTCCGCCGGACGGCCAGGATTCGTTGAAGCAGTTCCTCGGCGGTCTCCTCGGGAGGATTCTCCCTCCTCCATTGTTCGGTCAGCCTGCCCTCGACCGCCGCCTTGAGGACGGACGCTCGGTAGCGCTCCAGATTCGCCTCTGCCCGCTTGAGGGCTGCGACGCCTTCGTCGAGCTTCGCGAACAACGACTCGATCTTGGCGACGATGCGGTGCTGTTCACGGAAGGGAGCAAGGGGAATCCGCAGGGCGGCCAGCTTCGTGGCGTTCACGTTGGGAATCGCAATCCCCGCGGCGTTTTCGCTTATCGCGGCCCAGTACCTGGGAGACTGCAAGTAGTACGCAGTGAATCGAGGCAGGATGCCCAACGCCTTGAATCGAATGAGGTAGGAGGCGAAGACTGCCGCCGGTATCGGCTGTTGGAGCAACGCACTAACCCCGACAGAACCCGCTCGTGAGATAACGATGTCGTCTTCAGCTAACTGGTATTTCGAGCGGGCCGGTGGATCTTGAGCGCAGAATGGCACCGACGACCAATCGATCACTCCCTTCGTGATATCAGTCGTCCGGAGCAGCTTGATTCGCCCGTGTTCAATGCCCTTCGTCGTCCAACCGTACTGCGGCTTGGAGCATATCTTACCGAGCGTGGTCCAGGCCCACCCCTCTGGCACCTTCCTCACGCCGCCAGCCTCTCATTGAGTTCGTCCAGCAGCGGTTCGAGATCCTCGCCGAAGGCTCGGTGAATCCCTCCGAGCCCGCCCCACTGGTTGAACGGCACTTCCTCGAAGGCCTCCCGCTCGATGCTCAGGCTCTTCGCGATGTGGTCCTTGATCGCATCCAGCCACCGACGCTGCGTGTCCGTGAACTCAAGACCGCCCCGTGCCTTCTCCTCCAGCCACGCCCGGTAGCGGGATTCCACCCGGTCGGCGACGGGCACGAGCGGCTCCCCAGGCCGGATCGCGTGCTTCACGATGGCCACCAGATCGACGAGTGCGCTCCCGCCCCGGCCCTTCACACGCTCCGGCTCCAGCGCCTCGTAGAGCCGCCACAGCCCATCCTCCGGCTTGTGCAGCGCGACCGGTGGATTCCTCAGCGCGTCGCGAAGCTCCTTGACGTGGCGGTACCGGAGCCCTGCCCGGTAGGGTCGGCTGTAGAGGATTCGGAGCGCTTCGATCTCGTCCTTGTTCTCCTCGATGAACCGTTGGAAGTCGTCCAGTTTGGACCGCGCGCTCGCGACCGCCGTCTCGCTGTGCCCGAAGTCGAGCAGCACATCGATGGCCGCCTCGTCGATGATCTGGTATAGGCTTTGAGCAACCTCGATGATCGCCTGTCTGAGCCTCGGCCGCGTGAACGGCTCGAGCGCCTCGGTCATGCGTTCGCGCTCAACTGCGTCCAGTTGCTCCGGAGTCGGGTCCTCGTCTTCGGGCAGCCCGTACTTCTCCACCGCCACGTCGTGCGTCAGTTGCGGGTCGATGCTGGTCAGCAGCGCGCCGGTCAGCGCCGCCAAGCTCGCTCCGTCCGCATCCTTCGCGATCCGCGCCGCCTGCGCCTCGTCCACCCGTTGGCCGAGCCGCGCCAGACGTGACGCGAGACTCGACACCAAGTCCGGATGCACCATCCCCATCGCTACCATCTGAAGCAGCTTCCTCGTGCTGACCGAAGGCTTGCGCTCCAGCGGCGGCGACACCGTCTTGTCACGCTCGCACACGCCGACCGCGTCGACGATCACGAAGTGCGTCTTGCCCTCGGCGTCCCGGGTCACGCTTTGCAGGTCGTCGCGGCCGATGACCCGCACGCCACGGCCCTTCATCTGCTCGAAGTAGCCCGCCGAGTTGACGTTGCGCATGAAGATCAGGCATTCGAGCGGCTTCACGTCCGTGCCGGTCGCAATCATGTCCACCGTCACGGCGATGCGCGGGTTGTACAAGTTGCGAAAGCTGCTCAGCAGGTCCTCGGGCGAGGCGCCGGTCGTTTTCGAGGTGATCTTGCGGCAGAACTCGTTGCCCTTGCCGAACTCCTCCTTGAGGATCTTCACGATGTCGTCGGCGTGGCTATCGTGCTTGGCGAAGACGAGCGTCTTGGGAACTTCCGTGCGACCGGGGAAAATCTCGGTGAACAGACGGTCCCGGAACGTTCGCACGACGAGCCGGATCTGGTCCGGGGCGACCACGTCGCGGTCGAGTTGATTCGCGGTGTAGGTGAGGTCGTCCTCAAGCTCCGTGAGCGTCGTCTTGCGGGTGCGGCGGTCGCGCCTCGGGACGTATGGCCCCTTCTCCACGGTTTCGCCCTGCTCCGTGATCTTCGTCCTGATGCGGTAGATGTCGTAGCCGACGTTGATGCCGTCCGCCACCGCCTTCGTGTGCGAGTAGTCCTGCACCACGTTGTTGTGGAAGAACCCGATGGTGCGCGGACTCGGGGTCGCGGTCAGCCCGATCAGGAAGGCGTCGAAGTACTCGATCACCTGCCGCCAGACGTTGTAGATCGACCGGTGGCACTCGTCGATCACGATGAAGTCGAAGGTCTCGATGGGAAGACCCGGAGTATACTCGACCGGGACGGGTTCGCTGGGGAGCGGGCTGCCGGACTCGAACAGCGACTCGTCCTCGTTGACGGGATCGTACTCCGGATCGCCCTTGAGCATCGAGTAGAGCCGCTGGATGGTCGTGATGACCACCTTGGCGGCGCCATCGATGGCGTTGCCGCGTAGGCGTTGGACCACGAACTCCTCGGAGAACGTGTAGGCGGAGGCGGGATCCCGGAACTGCTGGAACTCGTTCAGCGTCTGGCGTCCGAGGTTGTTGCGGTCCACCAGGAACAGGATGCGCTTGGCCTTGGCGTGCCTGATGAGCCGGTGGCAAGCCGTGACGGCCGTGAAGGTTTTTCCGCTGCCCGTGGCCATCTGGATCAGGGCGCGGGGCCGTCCGTGGGCCAGCGACCGCTCAAGCTCCAGGATCGCCTCGTGCTGCACGTCCCACAGGCGGCCTTTGGGCAGGCCGGGCATTTGATGCAGAATGCGGCGCAACTGCTCGGGTCCCAGACGTTGGAGCCGCAAGAGCTCCTTCGGCCGATGGAACGTGAAGATCTCCCGGCTGCGCGGGTCGGGGTCGAGGCCGTTCGTGAACTGCGTGACCTCGCCGGTGGACTCGTAGGCGAACGGAAGCGGGCGCCGCCACGCCGGAACCCGCTTGTCCAACCCCTCGGTGTAGCGCTCCGACTGGACGACCACCCCTTCCAGGGTGTGTCCGGCGGGCTTGGCCTCAATCACGCCGATTGCCCGCCCGTCCGCGTACAGGAGGTAGTCCGCGGACCCGCGCTTGAGGATTCCGCTCTTCTTCCACCTCAGCGGGTACTCCCTGACTGCCACGCCGCGCCCGGCGTGGATGTCCATGGACGCAACGTCCTGAACCGTCCACCCGCAGGCCTCAAGCTGCCCGTCGATCTCCTCGCGGGCTCGCTGCTCGGGCGTCAGGGGCACGGTCGTAGGTTCCGGACGGACGGCGGAATACGCCGCGTCACGCCAGCGCGAAGCGCTCGACGGCGATCTCTCCGGCGCGGCCACGGGCCTGCCAGAGATCGTAGGCCATCTGCATCCCGAGCCACGTCTCCGGCGTCGAGCCGAACGCCTTGGACAGCCGGATCGCCATCTCCACCGAGATCCCGGTCCGCCCGTTCAACAACTCCGACAGCGCCTGCCGCGTGACACCCAGCCCCTCGGCGGCGCGGGTCACCGTCAGCCCCAGGGGTTCGAGGCACTGCCGCCTAACGATGCCGCCCGGATGCGGCGGGTCGTGCATGGCCATGATCTTCTCTCCTCCTTCAGTGATAGTCCACGTAGTCCACATCGGCCGCCGCGCCGTCCTCGAACCGGAACGTCACGCGCCAGTTGCCGGACACCGAGACAGCGTAATGCCCCTTGAGCCGTCCCTTGAGCGCGTGCAGCCGGAATCCCGGCAGGTCCATGCCCTCCGGTCCCGAACTGTGGTCCAGCGCCGCGAGGATGTCCCGCAGCTTGCCCACATGCTCGGGCGCGACCCTGCGCTCCGTCCTGCCCTCGTAGAACGCCTTCAGCCCCCGGTGGCGGAACGATGCGATCATCATCCAAGTCTAAGGCTGTCGCCTGTCAAACGACAACTTGCGAGCCTGAGCCCCGTCGGATCGCATTCCGCGACCGCCACCGGAGGCTGAGATGCTGCAATACGCCCATCGAAGTGGCTGACAGGCCCACGGCCCGCTCATGCGAGGGGCGAAGCGGCGCTCCGTGTCCCACGGCCAGGCACACCGGGATCGATTCCGCGGCCGGGAACCATTAGCGGCTCGGACCATGATCGCGCTCCGGGCCCCGCTGGCGGTTCAGCTCCAGCGCCCGCGCAACGTCGCGGCGAGCGTCCTGTAGTCCCGGGCCAAGTGTGTCATTTGCCCGGTCAGCCGCTCGACTTGCTGCCGCAAGGTGTCGCTCTGCGCGGTCTGCTGCTCGACCTGCTGCCGCAAGGCTCCGACCTGCTGCTGCAAGGCTTCGACCTGCCCTGAGTGCCGCTGCTGTTCCATCTCGTACTGCGCGGACAGCCTCTCCAAGGCCTTCGTCAACTGCCGTTCTAGCGCGGTCATATAGCTTCCTCACTCTCTCGACAGCTTCACCGCAGGCCGCCCGCCCAAGGTCAAGGGCGGACCCTCCGGCGTGCCGGTCGGCAGCACCACGAACCGCTCCCCGTCGATCTCCCGCAGCGTTACGCCCCAGGTCGTCTCCTCGATCTCGGCCAGGATCTCTCTCGCCTGCTCGATTTGCACGTTCACGGTCGCCAGGGTCTCGATCCGGCGTTCGATGCTCCTCGACAACCAGTGCATCGTCGCCCAGCTGCCGCCGCTGATACCGAGAAAAAGACTCAGGCCGACCACCAGGGGCCGGAACCACGCGCGCCTCAGCAGGACGCGCACCCGCTTGGCCGTCGGCGCCGTATCGGCCTCGATGGAACGCAGCGCGCCGGTTGCGGCGGCGCTCAAGCTCTCGCCAAGCCGCGCGAGCTCGCTGCTGGCCGTCTCCTCGATCTGCAGGCGGTCGGCCTCCAGCCGCCGGCGCACCCGGGAAGTCAAGTCGTTCGGGCTCGAAGTCATGCTCATACAGCGCTCCTCTCAGCCGCCACCGTTTTCCGCTGTCCGGATCGAGGGCGGTGACGTAGTTCTTGCCCCGGCGCGGCACTTCGAGGCCGATGTCCTCCAGGGCGGAGACGACGTCGGCGCGGCTTCGCACCGCGCCGTGCTCGACGCACTGCACCAGGTAGTCGCGGATCAGGTCGCGCGGGTCGGCCTCATGTTCGAGGTCGGCTCGCAGCTTCGACGCGTCGATGTAGGCCAGGTGGCCTGGCTGCTGCGCCCTGGCCCGCGCCGGGTCGTCCGGGCGGCTCCAGCCGTGATCGTGGTTGAAGGCGTCGCGTAGCGGATCGAACGTCCTCTGCCAGCCGGGTGGTGCGATGTTCAGGCTGCGGCCCGTCTCCAGGTCGCACTGCGCGGCGAGCACGTGCACGTGGAAGCCGCTGCCGCGCTCGCGGTGCAGGACCGCCGTCCACGAGTAGCGGTCCGGCTCCAGTCCCGCCCACGCCGTCTTCTCGAACTCGTCGAGGACGGCTTCGATCTGCTCCTCGGTCGGCTGGTCGTCCGGCGCCCACGCGATCACGGCCGACCTGTACTTGCGCTGGAACTCGAGGGAGTCGGCGACGGCGGCCACCATGTCCGGATTCCCGCGCAGCACCTCGACGCCCTCACGCCTGCGGCCCTCGGCGTCCCTCTCGCCGACGAGATAGTCGACCGCCGCCCGGGCCAAGCCCTTGCCGTGAGGCAGGAACTTAATGTGCAACGCCGCCGTCCTCGTCGATTCGGACCACCTTGCGCAACGACCGCTCGGACGACACAAGGTGGGCGATCACGGTGACGGCTTCGGCCGCCGTCTTGTGCGTATTCGCCCAGCGCGCGAGCTGGTTCAGGTTGTTGCCGATGCGCGCGATCTGGCGTATGCGCTCGCTCTCGATGGCCAAGGCCGGGGCGGTCCACGTGCGTGTCCGCTCCATCGCGTCCCGCAGCAGCGCGGAGGGGGACATGCCCGCTGCCGCCGCCTTCTCCTGCCAGATGGCGTGCTCCGCCGGTGTGACGCGGGCGGCGACCGTGACGGTTCGGCGCTCAGTCACGGGCGCACCGGCGATGGGGGGGTTTGGGGGCCGGAGCCCCCGACCGCGCGCTCCGGCGGAGCGCGGGTTTTCGGGGGATCGAAGGGGGGCGGAGCACCCCTCGTCAGATCGCAATGTTTGACATTGCGTCGGCTGGCTTACGCCCCTTAAGGGCGTCAGACAGCCCCCGGCGCCGGGAGTCTTGGGTCGTCGGAATCTCCATACCCGTACACGGAGAAGCTCATTTCATGCCGTGTCAACAACGCGATCCGCGGCGGCGTCCCAAGGGTTCCAGCCAAGTCCAAGAGATCGACGAAGCACCGCCAGCGGCAGGCCTTTGCAGCTCCGTTGTAGGCGCGCGGCGATGTTCGGTCGCGGGTGCCGGTGGACTCTCGCCAAGGCGCGCTCAACCGCGTCGGGATGTAGATTGGATATCCGGGCCAGATCACAATCTGGGGAGGATTCGACGATAGGAACCACCGCTAAGGCGGCGAGATGGGAAGTCCTGCCGCCCTCCTGGCGGGACGATGACCGCCCCGTCCGACTGCGCGCCAAGCTGGCCGCGTTGTACTTCCACCTCTGCGGCATTACGGACCGCGACGACATACGCTACATGTACTAACTCTTTCCACCTCAGCCAGCAGACGGGGCCGCACCTGGCACCTACCGACCGTGACCTGTGACTCGAAGACGAACGCGTTCGCTGCCGGCGATGCGGACGCGGGGGTCGCTCTGTGATCACGTTGTTCCCGCCTTCGTGGTCCAGCGGGCAGTCGTGCTATGGACTACACAACGCGCCGGAGCGAGCTGAGTACAACGGAGGGATCGATCAATGGCTAACCCGCAGCACATCCAATGGCTGAAGGAAGGTGTTGCTGCTTGGAACAAGCGGCGCGAGAGCGAGAACTTTGCGCCGGACTTGTCTTACCACGACTTCGGCGGACGCACACTCTTCGCCAAGAACCGGGGACGGGAACGAGACCAATGGGAGCGAGTGCCGCTTCGTGGGATAGACCTTACCAACGCCAACCTCGTCCACACGGATCTCCGCCTAGTCAACCTCAGAGAGGCTGTGCTCTCTCGCACCAATCTCACCAACGCGGCACTCAGTCAAGCCATCCTAGTCGGCACGGACCTCAGGTATGCCAACCTCACCACCGCGAATTTCGTCAACGCCGATCTGACCGGCGCCCAGTTCGGCGGTTACGGTGCCAAGCTGACCGACGCCATCCTTCAAGCCCCCGTTACGGACGCCAATTTTCGTGAGGCCGACCTTACTGACGCTGGATGCTTGCCCGGCGAACTGTGGAAGGCGAAGCTATTCTGGCCTCACAGATCCCCCTGGCAGTATCCACACGAACCTGCGGCTATCAAATCGGTCGGAGGTTTGCTTAAGACAATCAACGACATCAGGCAATTCCACGAATCACAAACAAAGGCGCACGGAAAGACCCCCCGCGAGCTCCCTCGTTACGAACAAGTCGTTCTCTACTTTCGGGGCGAGCCCAAGTGCGGCTGGGACCTGCGGCCCTCTGTCATGCGGGATCACTTGAGGGCGCATGAGAGCGACATGTTGCGCGATGTCACAGCACGGCGTCCGGGGGAGTTCACCGGCATCTCGTCCGCCTTGGATCGATGGGTAACCGCTCAGCACCACGGTCTCCGGACACGCTTCTTGGATGTTACCAGGAACCCCCTTGTCGCTTTGTTCCACGCGTGCGCGGATTCAGCAACCGAGGATGGACGTCTCCATGTCTTCGCAGTACCGCGCTCGTTGATCAAACCTCACGATAGCGACGTCATTAGCGTAATCGCGAACTTGGCCAGATTGCGTCGAAGTGAGCAGGAGGAATTGCTTAACCGCAGCCACCACCGCGATTCAGCGGCTACACGCCGCCTCTACCAACTGATTCGATCGGACAAGCCGTATTTTGAAGACCGGATCGATCCCCGAGATCTTTACCGCGTGTTCGTCGTTGAACCCAAGCGATCCACTGAACGTATTCGAGCGCAGTCCGGGGCGTTCCTGGTATCTGCTTTCCACGAACGGTTCGAGACAGATGAAATCTTGAAGTGGAACGAGGACACGCCGGTCTACGCTCATTGTAAGCTGACGATACCCAGCGGCGCCAAGGCCGGTCTGTCTGACGAGTTGAAACTGCTGAATGTGTCGCGCGAGATTCTCTTTCCCGGCCTCGATGCGTCCGCGCAAGCGGTCTCCGAACACTACCTGGAGAAAGCGCCAGATCTCCAGAACTGACGCTATCGAAGGCTCCTTTGTCAGAAACCACCGTACGCGCCGTTCCACCACTAGATGCTGGACGCTTGGCGGAGTGGCCACTCGGGGCCTAGGCGTACGGTGCCGCGGGGCCGCCGCGTAGGTTCAAGTCTACGAGGGTCATCGGCATCCGATTCGTCCGCAACTCGGCCGCGACGGCGCCCGTATCGCTATGAGATATAGTCGCTCCACGCTTGGAGAACCTCGGCGCGGCGCTCCAGCAGGTCGGATCGCTGATACGCCTGAACGACTTGGCTTCTCGGGACATGGGCAAGGCAGGCCTCCGCGACCTCCGCCGGGACGCCGGACTCGGCCATCCACGACCGCGCGCTTGAACGGAACCCGTGAACCGTCGAGGCCACCCCGGCTCGCCGAAGCGCGCGCGCGGGCGCGTTCCTCGGCAACGGCTCGCCGGTCTTCGATGGAAACGCCAGGGACGACTCTGGGGACAGCGCCCGCGCCCGCTGGAGCACGTCGAGTGCACCGGTGCTCAGCGGGACGGAGAACTCGCGTCCGGCCTTCATCCTCGCCGCCGGGATCTTCCACCTCGCCGCCTCCACGCCGATCTCGTCCCAACATGCCCCGCGCGCCTCTCCGGCCCGTACCGCCGTCAACGCGATCATCTCGACGCACAACACCGCCGACGGGTGTATGTACCTCACCCGTCGGATCGCCCCGAGCGCCGCCGCCACCTCCCGGTGCGGAAGCGCGCGATAATGCCTCGTCGCGTTGCCGTTCGCCCTCGGCAGCGCCACGACCGCCCGGTCCACCGGGTTGTCCACGCGGTCGTTCCGACCGATACACCAGCGGAAGACTGCCGCGATCCGGTTCCGGGCCTTCCGGGCGGCGGCCGGCTTCGATGTCCAGATCGGCGAGAGGCACCCCAGCACATCCGCGCTCGTGATCCGGTCCACCGGCATGTCCAGGAGCGGAGCGGCGTGGAGACGGAACGTCGACTCCCACTGCTCAGGCAACGGGCTCCCGGCCTTCCACCCGTCCCGGTGAAGCTTGATCGTCCGTTCGGCAGCCTCGCCGAACGTGGGGACGCCGCGCACGCGAGGGTCCCCGCCTTGGCGGACCGCCCGGCTGTTGTCAAAGGCCTTCTTCCGCGCCTCGGCCAGCGTGATCTCGGGATACGGCCCGAGGCCGATCGAGGTCAGCCGGCCTTCGACCCTGACCCGTTGCCGCCATGTCTTCGTGAGGCGGCCGTCGACGGTTCGGTAAACCCGGAGACTAAGCCCACGCCCCCCGCGCCCGTCCCCGTACACGCCGGGGCGGCCGATCGTGCGTACGAACGCGGCGGAGAGCGTTCTCGGTCGCTTCGTCATGCGTTCCTTCCTCAGTGGTGTATCACTTATTGCAGCACTACACAGGAAAGAATACACTGGATCGCGGTGAATCACAAGGGACAGGGAGGTTCGCATTGTAACTGTTAAGCTGTTGTTGTAAAGTATTTTATAGGATAACCAGCGGACTGCTATGGACGACCCTGGAAGACGATGATAGAGTTCAACCAGGACTGCGCGATCTGCTGCACTTGCCGTCCTACCATACCTGATGCTGCCGTGCTTAAAGGGCGGGGAAACGGCATCAAATGGCGGGACTCTGGCTCGCCCGGACAGCGCATGATCGAAGCCGACTGTGGCCAGGGGAACGCCCCAAGCGTAGCTGAATCCGAGCGGTGGTGGAAAAGGCGGCGGTGAGTACCGCCTGACGCACTACTTCCTGGGTTCGCCACCGCTTGGCGCTCCAAAGCTATCGAAGCGTGCCGTACACAGCCTCCGGTTACGAGCAGTGGCTGGACGAGCGACTGTCCATCCATGGCGTAGGGAACCGGTCGCGGGGTCAAGCCCAAGGGTCGCTCAGTGGCCGGTGCGATCGGGAACTGCCTATGGTATGGTGGTCCCGCCCCGCGCGGACTCGACGACCCTCCCAAGAGCAACCCAAAGACCCATACATGCCCACTTCCAAGCGCGAGAGATCAATGCTCACCTTCTCGGCAGTCCGCGGATGACCTCGACTTGCGCGTCCGCCACCATGGCCCCCGGAAGCGCTGCGTCTCCGACAGGCCAGTCACGCGCGATGGTCCGTACTCGGCCCGACGCGCGATCGAGGATCAACGCCGCCCGCCCGCCGGTGTCGCGGTCGAGGGTCTTCGAGCCCTCGGGGCCCGTCAGCGTGATGCGGTCCAGCGCCTCGGACCATTCGGGCTCGAAGGGGATCGCGAACAGAAAACTCCCGGCCCCGTGGTCGAGTGCGTCCGGCGTGAAACTGAACGAGAACAGGCGGCGCCCCTCCGCATCGAGGCCTTCGAGCCGGTAGGGACCGGGCACCTCGGGGAGCTTCAGCCACGCGTCATGTGCAAATGCAGGCTCCAGGCGCAGGTTCCCTTCGTGGACGCCTCCCCACAGCAGCAGGGTCTCCTGCGCCGCAGCACGCTGGGCGACGCGGGCCTGGGCCGACGCAAGATCCAACCGATGGTCGAAGGTCTTGTTGAAGTTAGTGTCGCTGAGCCAAACCCGCGGACTGTCTCTCCAGTTGGGACATTCATCTGCGCCCATCACGTCGACGTATATCGCGGGATCAAGTAACTGCCCGAATCCCGTGTCGTCGCCGGCTATGAACCTGTGTCCCCAGGCTCCGATGGAGCCGTCGGGGTAAGGGAAATAGGCCGGGTGATCCTTCGGGCCGTCGCAGCGGGCGTGCCAAAGGCTCAGGTTGTGGCCCAGTTCGTGGGCAAAGGTTTCATAGAGTGGGCTTTCCCATGGGTGGAACCCTGAGATGGCGGCGTATCCAGATCCGAAGGCGAGGCCCAAGAAGCCCCAGCTCTGGGCGTGGGGATGATAGAAGATCCCATGGTAGTATTCGTCCCCGACAGCTTCCAGATGCCTCAGCATCTCGATCTCGTCAAGGATACGCCCGCCATCGGTCTCCGATGTGTCGGCGAACGTGTAATGGGGCTCCCGGAGCCTCACGTTCAGATCGCCGATCGGCAGCATCCCTCGGGCGGTGCCAATTACCCCGTAGGAGTCGGTACCGGCCATGTCACGCGTGATGTCCTCAACCATCCGGTTGGTCTCTTGGCGGGCCTCCGTATGGTATAGCACCGGAACGATGGTCAGATTCATGGGCGGGAGCTCCCGCACGTCCAAGGCGAGCCGGCCCGACGCCGGGAACCGGCTACTGCTTCCCGGCTTCAAGGGCAGGGCTCCGTCGGGATCCAACTCCACGACCATCTCGAGACCGGGTTCCAGCACGTGTCCCGGAATCCTCGCGTTGAAGGAATGGACAAGGCGGCCTTCCTCGACATCGACGGGGATGCCCGAGGCGGGAGGCTTCAAGGAGGCGCTGTATACCTCCTGGCCACGGATAAAGAAGGTGGCCCGGCCCTCATGTCCGACGATGTAACGTTCGTACGCGGTTGCGAACACGCGGAGCAGTGCCTCACGGCCCGCGATGAGCGGAACGCCGCCGCTCAGGTCCTGGCTGGCCTGGGTCAGGTGGGCTCTGGGGACTGACAGCGCAACGGTCTCAGGGTTGGCCACCACCAGGGGATCACCTGCGACGATCTCCAATCCCGAGCATTTCGGTCCTTCGGCATTCGATTCAAGGTCTTCGCACACGGTTGGTACCGGACCGAAGGCAACCGAGACCCCTTCGCCGGAACCATCGGGTGTCAGGGTGGCATCCGGGGCCACCGTGGCCCCTGCCGCGAACGACGCGCTGGGGGACGATAGCGTACCTCCCCGCACGACGAGCGGAATCGTCATCGCGAATGGGGCGCCCTCGGCGACCCTGAACTCGAGTGTCGCTGGACCCGGCGACATTGGGTCGCCGCTGTCCGTTCGGGTCACCTGCGCCGTCAGCGCAAACGGAGAGCCCGGGTTCCAATTCAAATTGAGCTCATTCAGGTTGGCGAGGCCGGAGAACACCCCCGCAGGCAACGCGGTCAAGTCGTTGCTCTCCAAACCCAGCCATTCCAGGCTGATGAGGTCGGAGAACGCCCCTTCGGGCAATGCAGTCAAATCGTTGAGGCCCAACGCCAGCACATGCAGGCGGGATAGGCCGGCGAAGATGCCCGCAGGCAACTCCGCGAGTCTGTTGTGAAATAAACTGATGTCAGACAGGCTTGAGAGGCCGAAGAACACCCCTTCGGGCAACGCGGTCAAGCCGTTTCCGGTCAGATTCAGCCATTCCAATCCGGAGAGGCCCAGGAAATCGCCTTCGCGTAACTCGGTGATGAGGTCATCCTCGCGTTCGCACCCCAGCCACTCCTCCTTCGGAAAGCACAGGTCCAACCCGTGGATCGACGCCAAATGCCGGTCCTCGACCTGTGCGCAGTCGCCGACGCCTGCCTGTTGGACGATCTCGTCTCCGACTTGCTGCGTGCGGTCGCACACGCCTTCCTCGATCGTGACCGCTGCGCTGGCAACCACGCCAAGCCCATATCCTGCATCACTCCCCGGCGTGTCCAGCGTCACCGTGAACACCTCGCGCGCCGACTCGATCTCGTCGTCGTCATTGATGGTGATTTCGATCGCCGCAGCACTTGCCCCTGCCGCGATCTCGACCGTGCCCCCTCCGCCGTCCGTGTAGTCGGACCCGTCCGCGTCCGAGGTCAACGGGTCGTCATCCACGCCGAGCGTGTAGCGCACACTGATCGCCGACTCCCGCACCGGATCCACCGTCAGTCGCAGCGTGACCACACCGCCCTCTGGGGCCGACCCTGCACCGCTGTCGAGTGTCACCCTGGGCCCCACCACCACCACCAGCGTCGCGCGTCCCGTCACTCCGGACGATGTGGCCGTGATCTCCACCTCGCCCGCCCCGACCCCCGTTACCAGACCCGTTGCGTCCACCACTGCAACAGCCGTGTCCCCGGACGCCCAGGCGAACTCGGCTCCCCCCACCGCGTGGCCGTTCGCGTCGGTGGCTTCCGCCGTCAGGCGCAGCGTGTCGCCCGCGACCAGCGTGTCGGCTGCGGGCGCGACCGCGACCGCTCGCACGATCTGCTCCACCGTCACGCCTGCTGTGCCCGACACTCCGCCCGCAGTCGCCGTGATCGTAGCCGTCCCCTTGCCGGCCGCCGTAACCAGACCTGCCGCACTCACCGTGGCCACTGCGGTGTTGCTGCTCGCCCAACTCAAGGAGGCGCCGGCCATCGCCTGTCCGTTCTGGTCGCGCACCTCGGCCCGGAGCTGCACGGTCTCCCCCAGGGCCGTGAGTCCTGCGGTCGCGGGGGTGACCGTGACCGTCGTCGGCCGGGGGGGATCGGGAGGAGGAGCCGGCGGCTCCGTGGCGCCGTCCCCGCAGGCGGCTGCCCAAGCGACTGTTGCCATCGCTGCTGTCAAGACGATGAAATGTCGCTGACGGCTCATTTCTGCCTCTCGCTGAGAAGGTGCTCACGATGATCCAGCGTGAGAAGCCAAGGGCGATCCGCTCCTCCTCACGCATAGCCTGATACGGAGACTCGACCACAGCCACGGCCAAGTCGTTGCAATATCGCGTCCGCAGGCAATAGACCACCAGCCTTACCACCTCGCTTCGTTGAGCCGGTCGGATGACGCGTACGCAGGGAAATGGCGAGCCGACATCCCCCATTTGGGGGACTCTGGAGGGTCGTCTTACCCGAAGTCGGCATTGCTGCGGGTATGGGAGCGGAGCGAAAAGTGCTGGCAATGTCGAAGAGCTCCCCGACGCCGTGATCGGGTAGGGTTACGTCGGCGCCCCTAGCAGTCAGGGCAAAATGCGATGGCGGCACGGGATGCGGCCGATCGCGGCCGAGGCCAATCGTTGGTGCAAGCGGTTCTCCAGGAGCAGCTCGAGCGTCCGTTGGCGGAAGCCGATCTGCCTCCGGGACGACGCTGGAACGCGAGGGCGATCCGGAGCTCGCCCGTGCGCTCAAGAGCGACGCCGAGGGCGACTGGGACTGAACACAGACACTTGTGGGGGCTGGACGCGTCCCGGGAAGACTCACTCCCGATGTGGACCGTCTCAGCAGCGTTGCTGCCCGTCCGCACGGATGTCGCACGAGGACCTCCGCATGCCGCCCCCCTGGGTCGCGACAGCAAATCGATCCGGGTGTCGAGGCGGCGATTCTCGGCCTCACGCCGATGGAGAGCCGGGTCGCGGCGTTGCCGGCCGAAGGCAAGACCGTTGGCGAGATCGCCTCGGCGACGGGCCGTCGCGTAAACACCATCCGTACGCACGTGCGCCACATCTTCACAACGCACGGAATCACCCGGCAAGTGGATCTTGTGCGGCTCGTGCCGTCGGCGGCGGGCGCGCCCCGCACTCGGCGTTGAAAGCGACAGGAGCGCTCTGGCGGCGCGGCGCTCGACTCTCCATAATCAATGAGCGGACGGTGGCCTCGGCGCCCTGGATGCGCGCGGATATGTAGAGACCGTGCTGGTCTAGGGTCTAATTCGTTCGAGCCGTGGCGGACAGCATCACGGGGCGCCTGCAAAGTATGATCGGGAAATTTGGAGCAAATGTCTAAAAAGGACTTGACATCCAACGAGCGTTTTGATACGGCTATTATGAGCCGAGCCGAGCCGAGCCGAGCCGAGCCGAGCCGAGCCGAGCCGAGCCGAGCTCTGTGGCGCTGGCGATGGAAGGCGAGGTCGGCCGGACGGCGCTGTTCGACTGGGTGGAAGTGACCGGCACCGAGTCTCTCGGGCATGGCGGCCTGCGGCGAACGCTGCGGGAGCCGATGATCCGTCCGCCGCCGCAAGGGTCGATCTGGGCGACGGCATCCTCACAGGGAGCGCCCGCGCAGGCGGGGCAAGACGCGGGCACCGAACCCGAACCGCGTGGGGCAAACAGCCGCGTGAAGGGCTCCGGGACACGTCGGCGGGCAGGCGTCGCGATCCGGGCCTCGAGCGATCAGGCGGTCCGGGATCATCTGCGTAGCTCGACTGCAGTCCAGCGTGGGCCTAGGCACCCTGCGATCGGCTGCCTCGCCTGCTTCCTGGCGATGGTGGCCGCAGCCTGCGGGGATGGGGCTACCGAGCCCTCGGCTCTTCCGAACCGGGCACCGGTCCCGACGGGCGCGGTTGCCTCCCGCGCTATCGCGGTCGGCGAGACATCGACGGTGGACGTGTCCGGCTACTTCGCCGATCCGGACGGGGACGCGCTGACCTACGCGGCGGCGAGTTCCAACCCGGGCGTGGCTTCGGCTGCGGTCGTCGGCAGCGTGGTAACGATCACGGCCGTCGCACGCGGCGAGGCGACGGTAACAGTCACGGCTACGGATTCCGGCGGCGGGCAGGCGCAGCAGGGCTTCAGCGTCACGGTGCCGAACCGGACGCCCGAGGCGGTGGCGGAGATCCCGGCGCAGACAGTCAACGCGGGTCAGGCGGTCGCGCTCGATATGGCCGAACACTTCGGCGACCCCGACGGCGATGCGCTCACGTTCTTGGCGGAGACCTCCGATCCGGGGGTCGCCGTGGTCGCCCTCGCGGGCACCGTGGTGACGGTCACGGGGGTGCTGCACGGCGAGGCGACGGTGACAGTGACGGCCCGGGATGTTGACGGGACGACGGCCCAGCAGAGCTTCGAGGTGACCGTGCCGAACCGGACGCCCGAGGCGGTGGGCACGATTCCCAACCAGTCCATCGCCACGGGGGAGACCGTGACGCTGGACGCGTCTACGTACTTCACCGACCCGGACGGGGACAGCCTGTCATTCACGGCGGCCTCGTCCAACGCCGGGGTGGCCGCAGCGTCGATGTCCGGCGCGTCCGTAGTCGTTTCCGCCCTCGCACGGGGGGTGGCGACGATCACGGTGACGGCTCGCGACTCCAGCGGTTTGAGCGCGGTCGCCACCTTCGAGGTGAGCGTAAGCGCTTCTCCGGACGGCTTCCGGATCGATCTCGTGTTCGCGAGTTCCGTGACTGCGACTCAGGAAGCGGCGTTCCGCGGTGCCACCGAGCGCTGGATGACGGTTCTGGCCGCGACCGAACTCCCGGACCGGGAGGCCCAGAGCTGGAGTTGCGGGGACGACCCGAGATTCGAGCGGCACGCGGCAATCGACGACGTGATGATCGTGGCGGTCGTCGAGGAGATCGATGGTCCGGGTGGCACGCTTGCGCAGGCCGGCCCGTGCTGGGTGCGTCGTGCGAGTCAGCTGCCCATCTACGGTCGTATGAGCTTCGATACGGCTGACCTCGAAGGGCAGGAACGAGTCGGCAACATGGAGCAGCTGGTCCTTCACGAGATGGGGCATGTACTGGGAATCGGAACCATTTGGGAGGATCTCGAACTGCTCCGGAACCCCGCGTCGGAGGAGGAGGCCCCGGACACCCATTTCACGGGTCCGCTGGCCATCGAAGCGTTCGACGACGCGGGTGGCACGGGCTACGGCGGAGCCAAGGTGCCCGTGGAGAACACCGGCGGCGCGGGAACCCGGAACAGCCATTGGAGGGAAACGGTCATGCAGACGGAACTGATGACCGGCTGGTCGGAGGAGGGCAACACGGAGCCCTTGAGCACGATCACCATCCAATCTCTAGCCGATTTGGGATACGCGGTCGATGCGACCGCGGCCGATCCCTATCGGCTGCCCGACGCGGACGCCGCCCGCAAGATCGATAAGGGCCGGCTGATCCCGTACGGCAATGACATTTGGAGGGGGCCGATCATCGTCGCCGACTCCGCAGGCCGAGTCGTACGTGTGATCCGACCCAGATAGAGCAGATGAGAAAGAACGCGAAACGAGTCGGAACCATGATGAGTCAATCCATCGTCATTCGGGGAGCGCCCGCGCAGGCGGGACGCAAACAGGGAGAGCCGACAATGAAAAGCCGATGCCCGCACCTTGCCCACCGCGCCGTGTGGCGCCGCCTCGCGTGCGCTACGCTGGCCGTGCTGGTCGCCGCCTGCGGAGACGGGGGCACCGCACCCGAACCGCCGCCGCCGCCGCCGGCCAACCGCGCACCGGTCGCATCGGGCACGATCCCGGCCCAGACCTTGACCGAGGGGCAGTCGGCGACGGTGAACGTGGCTTCCTTGTTCACCGACCCGGACGGCGATGCACTTACCTATACAGCGGCGAGCTCGAACACTGCCATCGTGACGGCGTCAGTGTCGGGTAGCACGGTGACCATTACGGCGGTGGCGGCAGGCACGGCGACCATCACGGTGACCGCGCGCGACCCCGGCGGGCTGACCGCCGCGCTCAGCGCCAACGTCGCCGTCGAGCCGGCCAACCGCGCACCGGTGGTGACGGGCTCGGTCCCGACCCAATCCCTGACCGCCGGGCAGTCCGTGCAGGTGAACCTGGCCCCCTTCTTCAGCGACCCGGACGGCGATGCACTTACCTATACAGCGGCGAGCTCGAACACTGCCATCGTGACGGCGTCAGTGTCGGGTAGCACGGTGACCATTACGGCGGTGGCGGCAGGCACGGCGACCATCACGGTGACCGCGCGCGACCCCGGCGGACTCTCCGCTTCGCTGAGCGCGAGCGTCATGGTGGGGACGGCGGGTGCACCCGACCTGGTGTTTACCGGCATTATGCCGACATCCATCAACGGGTCGCCAGGGGAGACCGTGATGGCGACGTTCACGCTGCGCAACCGCGGAAACGCGGCGTCTCCGCCGACTACGATTCGCTTGATGGGGTCGGACGACGCGACGATATCCACGGCGGACACGGAAATCAATTCGGACAGGATTGACGGATTGCCCGCGGGCGGAGAGGGCACGATCGAAGTATCCCTCACGTTACCCCAGGATGCCTCCGGCACCTTCTACCTTGGTCTCTGCGTCGACCCGGTCTCGGGCGAATCCGACACGAGCAACAACTGCTCGACAGGGGTCAGAGTGACGGTCGGCGGCTCCGGCGGACCCGATCTGGTCGTGAGCGTTTCGCCGTCGAGCGTGACGGTGTCGCCGGGCGGCAGCTTCTCGTACGATGTGACGGTGCGCAACCAGGGCGACGCTTCATCTGCTGCGACCGAAATCCAGACCTACGCTTCGGACAACTCGACCATCTCCACAAGCGATACCCCAATTGATGACCCCGGCAGCGTGCCTTCCCTGGATCCATCGGAAGAGGCCGGTGGTACGTTCACGTTCACCGTGGGCGCGACGGTGCCCCCGGGGACGGTTTATTTCGGAGAATGCGTCGACGCCGTCCCCGGAGAGTCGAACACCAACAACAACTGTTCTTCGGCGGTCACGGTAACAATCGAGGCGGGTGGCGGTGGCGGTGGCGACAGGACCTACACGACCGGCGAGACGATCGAGACGCTGCCAACCGGCTTCTGGTTCCCGACCCAGTTGACGGGCGGCGCTACTTTCCAATACTCGAACGGCGTGGCGACGATACGGTTCACCGGCACCAGTTCGGTAATGGTCCACAACAACATTCGGTACACCTGCCTGAGCAGCGGCGGATGCGAGATCGTGAACCGGCGAGTTACCAGGGGCACCATCCGGGCAAGTGTGCAATCGAGCAGCAGCCTGACTGCGGAGCCGGAACTGGGCGGTTGGACTTTCCGTTCGATCGGCACATCGGTGCTAGAGGAGCTGGATGGAGACAGTCCGGTTCCGTGGGTAGCGTCCGCGTCTATTCGGGTCCTGCTGCGTCAGAACGAATGAGCGGTGGCGAGCTCGGAGCGGGCATAGTGGGCGGGCATCTTGGAGGAAGCCCACCGGACCCGCAACATGGATGGTGCTGACGACCGTTTCTACGCCCCGTAGCGATGGAGTGGACGCCCCCCCCACCGGGCACCAACGTGCGCCGGATGAGGAGAACGCACACGGGGTGCGTTCGGGACACGAGAGGGGTAATCCATGGGCAAGGTGGTCAGCATCATCGGCATCGATATCTCGAAGAGGTAACTTCCAACTGCACGGGGCCACGGAGGGCGGTGAGCCCGTGCTGCGCAGGAGGCTCACGCGCTCGACGCTGCTCGGGTTCCTCGCCAAGCAGCCGGTCTGCCAAGTCGTGATGGAAGTGTGCGCGAGCGCCCACCATTGGGGGCGGATGATCCGGGAGCTCGGCCACGAGGTCCGCCTGATTCCCCCGGTGTACGTGAAGCCTTATGTGAAGAGGCAGAAGAACGATGCCAACGACGCCGGGGCGATCGTCGAGGCGGCCCAGCGGCCGACGATGCGGTTCGTGGCCGTGAAGACCGAGGAGGAGCAGGCACGCTCGGTGGTGTTCCGGGCCCGGGAGCTGCTGGTGCACCAGCGGACGCAGACGATCAATGCGCTGCGGGGTCACCTCGCGGAGTTCGGACTCGTCGTTCCGCTCGGGATCCACAACGTCGGGAGGCTGGAAGAGGCGTACGCGGAGTGTGAGGAGTTCTTCCCGGTGCTGGTACCCCCCGCGATACGCCTCCTCATCGAGCGGATCCACGACCTGGATGCGGAGATCGATGAGATGGACCGGGAGATCCGTCGGATCGTGAGGGAAGACGAGGCGCTCCGGCGCCTGATGACGATCCCGAGGGTGGGAGAGCTCACGGCGATGGCGGTCCACACCTTTGCGCCACCGATGGAGAGCTTCCGCACGGGGCGCGACTTCGGGGCATGGGTAGGGCTCACGCCGCGTGAATCCTCGACGGGTGGCCGCCAGCGGCTGGGGCGGATCACGAAGATGGGTCAGCGCGACATCAGGAGGCTCCTGTACCTGGGGGCGACGTCGGTCATCTCGAGTGCCATCCGGCGGGGGGAGGTCACCGATCCCTGGCTTCGGCGGATGCTGGACGAGAAGCCGAGGAAGGTGGTTGCGGTGGCTCTGGCCAACAGGATGGCGCGCATCATCTGGGCCGTGACGGTGAAGGCGGAGAACTACAGGGCACGGGGAGTGACGAAGGCCGTTTCTGCCGCAGCGTAGGGTTGCGAGTCGGATCCGTGTAGCGAGGAGGGGTTGGCCAGACCTGGAACCCGGAGGAGGCGAGAGATGAGATCATCGGGGGTGACGGCTCGATCACCCCAATGGGCATGAGCTGGGAAGGTCCCAACTGGAGAGGGCAGGCAGGACGGCGGACAAGGTAGGGGCAAACGGTCGGCAAGGCGGGGTCGGAAAAACCAGTAGCCTACGATGGGCCACCGAGCCCGCCATTGCGATTTGGATCCGATCTCACGAACACCATACGGGCCCGCGGCCAGAAATGTGCCGCACCAAGAGGCCGCACATACGACCGTACCTGACCTGACTGCCACCGACTTCGGTACGACGTCAGGCTTGCCAACCAGGGGGGCGTCCAGATACGTAGGCTGGCTTAGGCGGATTCGCAGCTCTCCCGGCACTGACGCATGGAACCGGCGCATGACGGCTCGGCTCGCCCGTGGGAGGGGGGGGCAGCCTCGGAGGCTCCGGAGCCGTTAGGGGCCTCGCGCTGACGCTCTGCGCCCGTACTCATGCGCGAGGGAACCGCCCCCGCCACCTCACTCAACGCCTCCGCCGCCGTCTCGGTCAGCGGAGGCTTCGGTCACCGCCTCCCGGATCATGTCCTTTGTCCCCTCGCGCCAGAAACCGGCAAGCGCCAAGAGAAACGCGATCACCGCCACGACGACCGAAACATTCATCATGCTTACCGGACCCAGCAGCGCAAACGCCAGGGCCGCCACCCACCATGGACACATCCGTTGTGGCGGGGCGGCCTACCGACCACCCCACCCCACCCGGGTCATCCTCGTGTTGGCGGCCTTCGCAGGCTCGGCGTGGCTCGTGTCCTGCGGGGACAGCGCGGTCGGGCCAGCTTCCCCGCCTCCCCCTCCCCCCAACCGCGCCCCGGTCCCCGCGGGCTCGATCCCGACCCAGACCGTGGCCGTGGGCGAGACGGCTGCGGTGGATGTCTCCGCCTACTTCAGCGATCCGGACGGGGATGCGCTGAGCTATACCGCCGAGACCTCGGACGCTGGCGTGGCCGAGGTCTCGGTGTCGGGGAGCACGGTGACGGTGTCGGCCGTGGGCCGGGGCTCGGCGACGGTGACGGTGACGGCCACCGATCCCGGCGGCCTCACCGCCACGCAGACTGTTGAGGCCATCGTTCCCAACCGGGCGCCGGAGCCGGCGGGCTCGATCCCGGCCCAGACCGTGGCCGTGGGCGAGACGGCTGTGGTGGATGTCTCCGCCTACTTCACCGACGCCGACGGGGATGCGCTGAGCTACGCAGCGTCTTCCTCGAACCCGTCGGTGGCTGTCGTTTCCACTTCAGGAGCGACGGTGATGATCACCGCGGTGGCGAAGGGCTCCGTGACGGTGACCGTGACGGCCACCGATCCCGGCGGCCTCACCGCCACACGGACTCTTGAGGCTACCGTCCCCAACCGGGCGCCGGAGGCGAGGGGCTCGCTCCCGGACCAGACCGTCCAAGCCGGCCAGACAGCCACGCTCGACGTCTCGCCCTACTTTACCGACGCCGACGGGGACGCGCTGAGCTATGCAGCCGCGACGTCCAGCTCCTCCGTCTCGACCGCCTCCGTCTCCGGCGCCGTGGTCACGATCCAGGGTGTCGCGGTCGGTGAAACGACACTGACGGTAACCGCACGGGACCCCGACGGGGGCGGCGCAACCCAGCAAGTCAGCGTAACCGTCACACCCCCGGCACCGGACCTGGCATTCGCGGGCGTGTCGCCGGCCTCCGCCACGCTAACGCCGGGCAGTTCGGTGACTTTCGCGTTCCGCATCCGCAACCAAGGCACCCTTGCTTCGAGCGCAACGACGATCCGCGCCATGAGGTCGCCGAATCCCATCGTCAGCACCCGCGACACCGAGCTCGAATCATACTCGCTTTCATCGCTGGCCGCCTCGCAGGATCTCACTTTCCCGCTAACGATCTCAGTCGACGCGAGCACTGCGGCGGGAACGATCTACATCGGCATGTGCATCGATGCAGTGACGGACGAGTCCAACACGCGCAACAACTGTTCGGAGGGTGCTCGCCTGACCATCACCGCGTCTTCGAGTGGGCAGCAGCCGTCCGGCAGCGTATCGGCGGGCGACGGCTCGGCCATTCGAATCCGGGCGTCTCACCCGCGCATTGAAGCGTCCGGCGGCGACTTGTAAGGATCCCAAGCCGACATGACCGAGATGACAAGTAGACGTCACGTGCACCGCCGGGCAGCCACGGCTGCTTGGCACGCGTGCGGCCGGGGGGCCGTGATCCTGGCGGTTGTCGTCGTTGCGGCCTGTGACGAGTCGGTAGTCGCTCCTCCGGCGGCCGTCGTGGCCGCCTCTCCGCCGAGCGCGTTGCTGTCGCCGGCACCAGCGAGCGACCGCGATATCCTCATCGCGCTCTATGAAACGACGGATGGGCCGAACTGGCTCAACTCCGACAACTGGCTGACCGACGCACCGCTCGGGGAGTGGTACGGGGTGGATACGGATGCTTCGGGACGCGTTGTACGGCTGGATCTTGCCGGCATGTGGGATAGCGAGAACTCCCAGTGGATCCGCCATGGACTATCGGGCGCTATCCCGGCGGAACTGGGGGGCCTGGCCAACCTGGAAAGGCTGTCTCTCGGGAACAACGAGTTGACCGGCCCCATCCCGGCGGAACTGGGCGGCCTGGCCAACCTGCAGGACCTGAATCTCGAGGACAACCAACTGCAGGGCGCGATCCCGCCGGAACTGGGCAACTTGGCCCACCTCGACAGGCTGAAACTCGACCGCAACCAGCTGTCCGGCACCATCCCGGCGGAACTCGGCGGCCTGGGCAACCTGGGGACCCTGTGGCTCTTCGGCAACCAGCTGTCGGGCACCATCCCCCCCGAACTCGGCAATCTCGCCAACGTGTGGCAGATGAGCCTCGCCAGCAACGAACTTTCGGGCCCCATCCCGCCGGAACTAGGCGGGCTGGCCAACCTGGAATGGCTATATCTCGGCTCCAATGAGCTGACGGGGACCGTGCCGTTGAGCTTCCTGCAACTCTCGCAGTTGCAGGGGTTCGGATTCGGGGGAAACGCGGGTCTCTGCCTTCCGGCGGACCTTGTCGCCTGGTACGAGGGCATCGAGGAGCGGGAGGGTCCGGTCTGCCCCGATGCGGAGGTGCTGAGGGCGCTGTACGAAGCGGCGGGGGGGGGAGGCTGGACGAACGCCGATGGGTGGCTTGGGGACGGTCCTCTCGGCCAGTGGTACGGGGTGGACGTCGATGCGTCGGGCCGCGTGTCTACCGTGGACCTTGAGGGAAACGGTCTCTCGGGCCGCCTGCCTGGCAGGCTCGGCGACTTGGCGGGTCTGACGACGCTGCGGATCGGAGACAACGCTTTGTCCGGACGGCTGCCGTCTTCGCTCGACCAGACGCCGCTCCAGGAGCTGCGTTACGCGAACACGGACCTGTGCGTCCCGATCGAAGTGTGGTTTCAGGAGTGGCTGGCCGCCATTCCGCAACACGAAGGCACGGAGGTGCAGTGCCCCCCGCTGTCCGACCGGGACATCCTCATCGCGCTTCATGAAGCGACCGGGGGCCCAAGCTGGACGAACAGCGGCAGCTGGCTGACGGATGCGCCGCTGGGGGAATGGTCTGGGGTGAGCACGGATGCGGGCGGCCGGGTCGTGGGCCTGGACCTGCAGTCGAACGGGTTGGAGGGGCCGATTCCGCGAGAGCTGGGCGGCTTGGCCGAGCTGGAGACACTGATCCTCTTCGAGAACGAGTTGACGGGTTCGATCCCTCCGGAGCTGGGCGCGTTGGCCAAGGCCAAACTCGTCGTTCTCGCGGCAAACCAGCTGTCGGGGCCGATCCCGGCGGAGTTGGGCGGGTTGGCCGACGTAGAGGAATTGCATCTCAATGGCAACCAGTTGACGTCCGTCCCGGCGGAACTGGGCGGCCTGCCCGAGCTGAAGGTGCTGTCGCTTGCATCGAACGGGTTGACGTCCGTCCCGCCGGAACTGGGCGGCCTGGCCGAGCTGGCGGTGCTGTCGCTTGCATCGAACGAGTTGACGTCCGTCCCGGCGGAACTGGGCGGCCTGCCCGAGCTGAAGGTGCTGTCGCTTGCATCAAACGGGTTGACGTCCGTCCCGCCGGAACTGGGCGGCCTGGCCAAGCTGGAAGAACTGCACCTGTTCTTCAACGAGCTGGCGTCCGTCCCGCGGGAGTTGGGCGAATTGGGCAGCTTGCGGTGGCTAGATCTCGAGGGGAACCAGCTGACGTCCGTCCCGGCGGAACTGGGCCGCTTGGCGAGGCTGCGGGTGCTGTGGCTTAATTCGAACGAGTTGACGTCCCTCCCGCGGGAGTTGGGCGCATTGGGCAGCTTGCGGTTCCTGTTTCTCCAGAGCAACCAGCTGGCGTCCGTCCCGGGGGAACTGGGTGGTCTGGCCGAGCTGGCGGTGCTGTCACTTGCATCGAACGAGTTGACGTCCCTCCCGCAGGAGCTGAGCGAATTGGACAACTTGCAGGAGCTCTATCTCGACGGGAATCGGCTGACGGACATTCCGCCAGGACTCGGCCGGGGGGCTAGTGCGAAACGGCTCGCCTCCCACGCCACCGAGTTGCCGTCCTTCTCCGAGAGGTGGAGCGAATCGGACCATCCCTGGCGGCTGGATTCTGATGAGCACCAGTTGACGTTTGTGGCTCGAAATCAGAATAAGTTGGGCACTCTGCTGGCCAGGATGGGACTCGACGGGAACCGGTCGTCGCCGGCCATACAGTCGCGGGTCGGCAGCTTTGCAAGCTTGGAGATCCTGGATCTTTCGTCCAACGAGATGAGCGGTTCGCTGCCGGCGGGGTTGGTCGAGCTCACGGGCCTGACGAGTTTGAGCGTCGCCGACAACGCTGGGCTGGCCGGTGCCCTGCCCTTGGACTTGACGGCGCTCGAGCGCCTCGAGGATCTGCACACGACCGGTACGGGGCTCTGCGCGCCGGCCGACCCCACTCTCCTCGATTGGCTCGAGGGCGTGACGCGGCAGCGGGTCGCGCTCTGCGGCCGCGGCGGCGACGCGGCCGCCTATCTCACGCAGGTCGTCCAGTCCCGCGAGTTCCCGGTGCCACTGGTCGCGGGCGAGCCGGCTTTGCTGCGGGTGTTCGTGACGGCGGAGCGCGCAACCAACGCGGGCATGCCCCCCGTCCGAGCCACGTTTTACCGGGACGGGGCCATGATCCACGAGGCGGACATTCCCGCGAAGTCCGATCCCATCCCGGCCGCGATCGATGAGAGTTCCCTGTCGAAGTCGGTGAACGCGGAGATCCCCGGTTGGGTCATCCAGCCGGGGCTGGAAGTCGTGATCGAACCGGATCCGGACGGGACGCTGGACCCGGCACTGGGGGTGGCAGGACGTATCCCCGCGACGGGTCGGATGGCGGTGGACGTGCACGCGGTGCCGGTGTTCGAGCTGACGCTCGTGCCCTTCCTCTGGGAGGAGAGTCCGGATGCCTCCATTCTGGAGATCACGGCCGCCATGGCCGGCGACCCGGAAGGCCACGAGCTGCTGGAAGACACGCGCCTGCTCCTGCCGGTTGCGGCGATGGACGTGAAGGCGCACGAATCTGTCGCGACGACAACGAACAACGGCTTTGCGATCATGGAGCAGACAGAGATGATCCGGATCGCGGAGGGCGGGCGCGGCCACTACCTGGGGGTAATGGCGGGACCCACGGGCCCGGGTGGTCTCCTTGGCGTGGCGAACGGCATCGGAAGCTGGTCGAGCTTCTCGGTCCTCGACTCCGAAACCATCGCGCACGAATTCGGCCACAACCGCAACCTGTACCATGCACCGTGCGGCGGTGCCGGCGGTCCGGACCGGTACTATCCCTATGGCTCAGGGAACATCGGCGCCTGGGGCTACGATTCTCGCACCGGCGATTTGGTGCCGCCGGGTCAACCGGACCTCATGTCCTATTGCGACCCGTATTGGATCAGCGACTACCAGTTCACGAACGCGCTCCGGTACCGCCTGGAAACCGAGAGCGGCTCCATCCTCGTCGCTGCCGCGGCCCCTCCGCCGGCCGCCTCCGGCCGCGCCCTGCTGCTCTGGGGCGGGCTGGACGGCGAAGGCGGGCCGTACCTGCGGCCGGCCTTCTTCATTGACGCTCCGCCGACACTGCCAGCGGCCGGCGACGCGTATTCGCTCACCGGGCGGGACCCCGGCGGCGCCGAGCTCTTCTCGCTGTCCTTCGCCATGGCGGATTACACCGACGCGGAAGACGACCGCGCAGGGTTCTCCTTCGCCCTGCCGGTGACGTGGACCGAGGAGCTGGCGAGCATTACGCTGCAAGGCCCAGAAGGCTCTGCCAGCCTCGACCGCGACACCGACGACCCCGTCACCATCCTACGCGACCCGGCGACAGGCCAGATCCGAGGCATCTTCGATGGTCCTCCGCCGGCCGCCGCCCTGGCCCCGGGCCCCGCAGCGGCCCCGGGCCAGGGGTTCGAGGTCCTGTTCAGCCGGGGGATACCGAGCGCGGCGAACGAACAGCGCTGAACTCGGCCGTCAGTGCGACTCGGTCCCTCCAGACAAGGGCGCACTGGCCGTCTCGCGGCTCGCTGCAGGAGCGACATCGGCGGGACCCTGGAGCGTCACTCGTTCATTCATCGCCGCGCCGCGATGTGGGCTTGCGCCTCAGGCCGGAGGTTCTTCATCACGTGCGCCCACCGCACCGGGGCCTCTCGGTTGAGCAAGCTCTCAAGAGTACGGCAGGCCAGATCGCGCCCCGCCTGAAGCTCTGTGCCGAGAGCGCCGGGTGCCGATCCGTCGAGGTCGTGGCCGTCGTCCGCACCGTGAGGGAGCTGCAGCGGGCCCTGACGATCCTCGAGAACTGGACCAACACATCTACAGCATCCGGCCCCTCCGCCGCTCCGGAACCCGACAGTGCGGCCCGCCGCGAGATCGTCCGAATCGAGCAGGCCATCCGCGCCAAGGATGAGCGGGTGCTCAAAGAGTATGGCGACCTGCAGGCCTGCCTCAAGCGGATCGTCGAGCTGAACGACCTCCACCGATCCTCGACTCCCGGAACGATGATCCACGGCTTCGCGACATGGCGCTCGAGACGGCTCCCTTGAGGCGGATTTTGAACGCGGATCGGCGAGCGTCGGTGCTGATCGGCGAGTGCACATCAGACAACGGGGTGCATGTGCACCGAAACGCCATTTCCATGTGCGCGCCAGCGCTCCCGTATGTGGCTGCCTGTCTTACAGTTGCGGCACGGCCGGCGGAGCGGCGACGCCGCTCCGGAGCTTTCGGCCGAAGAAGGGAGCGACCCCCCCTTTCGGGATGCCTCGATCGGCATCGGGGAGGGCTGGCATGTGCACGCCCATGCCACCCTCCCACGGGGGGTCGCTCCCATCCATGGATCCCTACGGGAAGGTTGTCAGAGCGATGCTGAGGCCGGCGACGCTCGTACTCATGGGCCTCACTTCGGCGGCCGCGATCGCCCACGCCTTCTGGGCGCCCTTTCCCGCCAGCGGCGGCAATCCCGTGCTCGACCTCATCGCCTACCACGATCCGGGCTTCCACACGGTGATCCGCGTCTGGTACTACGCGGCGCCCGCCGTCGCCGTGCTGCTCGCCGGGAGCCTCGGTCTCTCGGTCTGGAGAGTCTGGCTCCAGCCGCGGGCGGGAGGAGGGATCGTGAAACTCAGTCTCCCACTCAAGCTGCTCTTCCTCCAGCTCTTGCACCCGCCCGGCCATCTCATCGAACTGGAACTTGCTCTTCTCAGCCGCCGTGAGCCCGGTTGTCATTATCTGAGGCACCCGCCGGGGGGGAACCCCTCGGGAGTCCATCCCACCGAGACGTCGGCGAACGTACTCTTTCTCGGCGGCTTCGTACTCGCGCAGGTCCTCACCGAGACGGCGCTTGTTCGTAGTGCTGGGCTCGCGCCGTTGGGCTATCTGAGCAGCGTCCACCTCGCGGGTCGCCGCCGCCATCCGGCGCACGGCTCTCGCCTGGGCTTTGAACTGTTCTCTCGTGGGCACTAGAGATCCGGGAAAAGTGCGACCAGCATGATGTTCGTGAGAAGCCCCAAGCCGGCCCAAATCCAGACTACCTTCACCTGCCGAGACTTGAGGTCTTCGCTGTAACGCGCCTCGAACAACTCCACCACCACTTCGTCGTCGGTTGGCTCTAAACTCAAGAGGGCGTGAGTCGGCACACGGGGGCGTCTGGAGTGAACGGCAATGATGGCGATTGGCATCAAGAAGAACGCGAGAATACCCCAACCGAAAACCGACTGCGAACGAGCCTTTCTTTCTGCCAGCGACATGGCCTTGACTCTCTCGGAAAGTATCGGCTTCCCCCTTTTTCGCGCCGCGAGCGCCGGGCGATGTGAGCTTTCCACATTCCGGCCTTCACTTCCAAACTCTCGAGCCCCCGAAGTCTCGCTCTTCGCTCGAGCTTCCGCACTTCGCTTAGACTTCAACAGCCTTAGCTACCTATATACTAGTGACACCCCCAGATTGAGGCCAGCGCTCCTCCGCACGTCCGGCGAGAGCCACGTTGGAACTCATCGCCAACGCCCTTTCCGGGCCGATCGCGGGTGCGGCAGCAGGAGTGCGGGGATGAGCAGACTTTGGCCAGTTCCACCGCCATCGGGTTCTTGCGGTAGGCAGGGCGGCTTTGTCGCGCGGCCGGCCGCAGGCCCGGTTCGATCCTGCGGTCGAGACATCTCATGGCTCCCCTGTGGTGTCAGCTTCTAGTCGCGGCCGCCCGCACTGGCCGCCCTGCCGGCATCGATGTCAATGCACCGCGGTGCAGCCCTTCGCCGCGATCCGTCGGCTGGCCTTCGACTCACTGAGCAGCACCCTCCGAGGCGAGATCGGGTCGTGCTCGGCCGGACGCCGCCGTCGGGGTGCGGGTCTTCGCAGGCCGCGTCCCGACCGGCAGGCGCCATGGAGACGCTGACGAAGCCGTTCCGATCGCGAGTGGCTGCGTCCCTCGACCGCACGGGCATGAGAACATCCACGCTCGGTCGGCAAGCGGTGGGCGATCCGATCCCGGTGCGTCGGCTCCGTCCTGGCCGATCACCGAGACTGGCGATGGCCTGCCAGGTCCCCGTGTTCATCGAAGCCTGCCGCCGGGCCCATGTGGCCTCTGTTCCCTCCCGGGGCAACGCGCCCCGGACTTCTTCACCGAACAGAACGGAGGCAGACCGATGACGAGAGCAATGGAACAGGGCATGGACGCGCACGCCCGAGTCCTGAGGTTACCTCGAGTGCAGACCCGCACCGGGCTGGCGCGGAGCACGATCTACGTGCGGGTGGCCGACGGGAGCTTTCCCCAACCGATCCGGCTCGGCGCGCGCGCCGTCGGCTGGATCGAGTCCGAAGTGGATGCGTGGATCCGAGAACAGATCGCCGCGAGCCGCAGCAGTGCCGAGTGATCTGAGACGGAAATCATCTGACAGTTCGCAATGCGAGAGGACAGGGGCCATCGACAAACTGCCCTCCCGCAAGGTTCGCTCCTTCGCCGCCTCCGGGAACCTCCGCTACGGTCCACTGGATTCCCGTTCAGAAAGAGGGGTGTAATGATGGGACAATAGATAGGTGTATAGTGATAAGTAGAATAATGGCAATGACTTACAACAATATCACTACAGCCCGGGCATCAGCAGCCCCGCCCGACCTCAGCCCGTGCCTTGAGCGAGAAGGAACGAGACAAGGTCTTCGACACGCTGTGTTCGGAGCGATTCGTGGACCGGTCCCCGGCCGAGGTTGTGGCGACCCTGCTCGACGAAGACGTCTACCTGTGCAGCGAACGTACGATGTATCGCGTTCTGGCCTCCCAAGTGCCAGTTCGAGAGCGCCGAGCGCAGCGGAGTCATCCCGAATACCAGAAACCCGAGTTGATGGCGACGGGCCCGGGCCAGGTCTGGTCCTGGGATATCACACGGCTGCTGGGGCCGAGGAAGTGGAGCTACTTCTACCTCTACGTCATCATGGACATCTTCAGCCGCTACATCGTGGGATGGATGGTGGCGGATCGGGAGAACTCGGCCTTGGCCGGGCGCCTGATCCAGCAGAGTTGCCTGAAGCATGGCGTCCAGCCCCAGGTCCTGACCTTGCACTCGGATCGAGGAGCTCCGATGACGAGCCAATGCACGGCTCAGCTCCTCGCCGATCTCGGGGTGACCCGCTCGCTGAGCCGACCTCAGGTGTCGGATGACAATCCGTTCTCCGAGGCCCAGTTCAAGACCTTGAAGTACCATCCCTCGTTTCCTGGACGGTTCGAGGATCAGGGCCAGGCCAAAATGTTCTGTCGCTCGTTCTTCCGCTGGTACAATGCCGAGCACCGCCATGGCGGCATCTCGATGCTGACCCCCGAACAGGTCCACTTCGGTCACGCCGATCAGGTCATCGCCGGCAGGGAGGCCGTGCTACGCGAGGCCTGGGCCGCTCATCCCGACCGCTTCGTCTCCGGTGAGCCGAAGCCCAAACCGCTCCCGGAGGCCGTCTGGATCAATCCTCCAACCCCCTCCCTCACGACACAGGAGATTGCTCTCTAATTAATTCCCAAGAGTGTCTCACTGGCGTTGACAGGCTCCGGAACGGACACGTTGCGCACTCCGGGATCAGACCGTGGTTAACATCCGAGAGCGATCCAGTCGGCGCAAGCACTCCTTCTAGCGCCGCCGTGGCGCGGGCGGTACGATGTGTGGCACGCGGCCTGGCCAGAGGTTCCGGTCCATGAGCTCGGAATAGAGGGACGGTAGCTCAGTCTCCAGAAGCCCGTTCAACTCCTGGACGGTCTCTGTCGCGTCCTCGAACAGCCAATCGATCTGCCGGAGCTGATCGGGCCGCGGTGGGCCGGATGGCCAACGCTCGAGGTAGCCTTTGAGCCCCTGCCAGCCCGTGACGGCACTCATCACTTGCCGAACATCCCCCTTGAGGTCCGAGAGCTTATCGGCCAACTCCTCTACGCGGCTCTGGATCTCTTCGCTGGCGGCCTCACCTCCACGGCCAGCCTCCTCGGCAAGTTGCTTCTTGAGCCCCTCGATCTGGTCGGAGAGGGGGTTCACTACCTTCTGGGCGGCATCCAGGGTCTTCAGGATCTCATGAAGGTCCAGCTGGGCAGCCTGGCGTGCCTGCCGATCCGCGTCCGAAACGTGGATCAAGGGATCTGCTTCCACCGTTATCTGGCCCGTGAGCTGGGCTAGGCCGGCAGCACTCTCCTCCCCGGTCACCGCTGCGCCTCGCGGGACATTGACTGCCACCCGGTAGCTTCCAGGCAGGACGTTGGGACCTCGGGGCCCGGGATCAAGGGCGTAAAGAAACGCTCCAGGCTCGTAGGCTGGCTCCATGCGGAGGTCCCAGAACACCCGATTCAGCCCCCGCTCGCCCGGCCCCTCCAGGGTGCGGATCACCTTCCCCCCGGCGTCGCTGATGACAACCTCCACGTCACCCTGGGATGACTCACCGAGGTAGTAGGTGATGCCAGCTCCGAACTCCGGGTTGGGCGCCAGGAACTGGCCGTTGCCGAACCAAACCTCGGGGTCGTAGGTGTGGAGGAGCCGGGCCGTCGGGACTGGCAGGAGGTGCTCGCGGGCCGCCAACACCTCAGACGTCAGGGCCTCCAGGGGTCCGATATCGTCCAGGATCCAGATACCCCGCCCATGGGTCCCCACGATCAGGTCGTTGTCCCGAGGGTGGATGATCAGATCATCCACAGGGACCGAAGGCATGTTGCCGTTCAGAGAGGCCCACGTGGCTCCCCCGTCAATGGACAGATGCACCCCCTTCTCGTGCCCCACGAAGAGGAGCCGGGGGTTCCTCGGATGCTCCTGAATGATGTTGACCGACGTCTCCTCCGGCAGACCCCGGGCCAGCGCCCGCCACCTCTGGCCGTAGTCCTCGCTCACGTAGACGTAGGGTCGGTAGTCGTCGTTGTAGTGCCCGTCGAAGGTGGCGTACACCCGGCCCTGGGCATGGTGGGAGGCCACCACCCTGCTCGCAAAGGTCATGGGGGGGAGGTCGGGGATCCGGCCGGTGACGTTCGTCCAGTCGGCCCCGCCGTCCCGGGTGACGTGCACCTGCCCGTCGTCGCTCCCCGTGTAAAGAACATCCGGATTCAGGGGCGACTCGCCGATCGTCGTGAGGCCGGGGTAGGACGCGCTCCCATCGTGGCGGGAAAGGGTCTCCTCGGTGACCCTACGGCCCATCATCTCCAGCGTATCCCGGTCCACCCCCATGGTCAGGTCCGCACTGATCACCTCCCAGTGCCGCCCCCGATCGCTTGACCGGAAGACCACCTGCGCTCCGAAGTAGATCGTCGCCGGATCGTGGCTCGACATGACCAGCGGCGAGTTCCAGTGCCAGCGGTAGGCTCTCTCCTCTTCCCCTTCTTCGTTCTTCACGGGCTTTTCCGCCGGAGCCGGGTCGATCGCCTGGCGCTCCCCGGTGGTGAGATGGAAGCGGTTGAGCCGCCCACCCTGGGACTCACTGAAAACAATGGTGTGGTCGTTGGGGTCGATCAGGGTGTAGAAGCCGTCACCCGGCCCGACCTTGTAGACATCGTGATTGGAGAGGCCATCTTCGCTGCGGGTGGCGCTGGGCAGGCACCAGGAGCCGTAGTCCTGGCTGCCTCCGCAGACCCGGTACGGATCCCGCATGTCCACACCGATCTCGTAGAACTGGCCGATGGCCAGGTTGTCCTTGAACAGCCAACTCTCGCCCCGGTCCCAGGAGATCGATACCCCACCGTCGCCGACGAGAATCATGTGGTTGGAGTCGTCTGGATCGATCCAGAGGTCGTGGTGGTCAGGGTGGACTCCCACCGCCACCGGGGCCTCGTCCCGGAAGGTCTTGCCACCATCGTCCGAGACGTGAAGGCGCGTCCCCATCACGTAGACGCGGTTCGCGTTGTCGGGGGCGATGCGGATCTGGCTGTAGTACGTCGGTCTGGGGTTGAGCGTGTTGACGTGTTCCCAGCTGTCGCCCCGGTCGGTGCTCCGGAAGATGCCCCCCTTCTGCGCAACGCTTTGAGAAGGTCCAGAGAAGACGGCGAAGCCCCGCTGGGGGTCCGCCTCTACCATTGCGTAGATGATCCGCCCGTCTCGCCGGTAGATGTCCAGGCCGATCCGCCCCTTGTCCCCCTCCGGGAGTACCCCCGTCAGCTCGGTCCAGCTCTCCCCCCCGTCGTACGTCCGGTAGAGGCCGCTCCCGGGGCCACTACCGCTGAACCCCCACGCCCTCCGCCGCCGCTGGTACATGGCCGCGAAGACCGTCTCCGGGTCGTGGGGATCCATGGCCAGGTCGATCGCCCCGGTGTGCTCATCCACGTATAGCACCCTCTCCCACGTCTCACCCCCATCGTTGCTCTTGAAGACTCCCCGCTCCGGGTTCGAACCCCATAGATGCCCCACCCCCGCCACGTACACGACATCCGGGTTTGTCGGATGGATCACGATCCGGCCTACGTGCCGCGTCTCCTTCAGCCCCATGTGGCTCCAGCTCCGGCCGCCGTCCACCGACTTGTAGACGCCCTCGCCCCAAGAGGAGCTCTGCCGGTTGTTCGCCTCGCCCGTACCTACCCACACCAGGTTCGGGTTCGAGGGGGCCACCGCCACATGGCCGATCCCGATCATCCCCTCCACAGAATCGAAGACCGGATCCCAGGTGGTGCCCTGGTTCGTGGATTTGAAGAGCCCTCCGATAGCAGTGCCCAGGTAGATGACGTCCGGGGCACCCGGCACCTTGGCGACTTCAACAGCAGCGATTCGCCCCCCCATGGTTGCCGGACCGATACTGCGCCACTTCAGGCCCGACAGGGCACCGCCATCGAGCAGGACCGAAGTTGCCTCCCGCCCTCTTGCCCGAGCCGCCGCATCGTCCGTGCTCTGTCCAACCACTTCGGCGAGGTCTGGACCGCTGGGTATCCCAGCGAGAAGTAGAATAAGGATGAGGCAAGGCATGTGGGCATTGAGGTGGTCCCGGTTTTTTTGGACAGGTCGTTAAGGTGGATTCCAGAGCGGAAGAGGAGGCACCGAGATGGCCAGGAAGAGACGGCGGTTCACGGCGGAGTTCAAGGCACGGGTAGCGCTCGAGGCGCTGCGCGAGCGGGACAGCGTGCAGGCGATCGCGGCGCGGCACGAGCTTCATCCGAACCAGGTGACCACATGGAAGCGGCAGCTGCTCGAAGGGCTGCCGGAGGTGTTTGCCGGGGGCGCGGGCCGCAAGGCCGCCCTGGAGCACGAGGCGAAGATCCGGGACCTGCACGCCAAGATCGGGGAGCTCACGGTCGAGCGGGATTTTTTTCGGCGCGGGCTCAAGCGCTGAGCCGGGCGGAGCGGGGGCGGATGATCGAGCGGGACGGACCGCTGAGTCTTTCGAGGCAGTGCGCGCTGCTGGGCGTGAGCCGGTCGTCGCAGTACTACCGGCCGAAGGGGGAGAGCGCCGAGGACCTGGCGCTCATGCGGCGCATGGACGGGCTACACATGGCGTATCCGTTCTACGGGAGCCGGCAGCTGATGCGGCATCTGCGCCGCGAGGGCGTTGCCGCGGGCCGGCACCGGATCCGGCGGCTCATGCGCCTGATGGGGATGGAGGCGACCTACCGGCGGCCGCGCACGAGCGTGGCGAGTCCGGAGCACCGGGTCTTCCCCTATCTGCTGCGGGGCCTCACGATCTCGCGGGCGGACCACGTGTGGTGCGCGGACATCACCTATGTCCCGGTGACGCAAGGGTTTTTCTACCTGGTGGCCGTGATGGACTGGGCGACCCGGCACGTGCTCGCCTGGCGGCTGTCGAACACGATGGACGCGTCGTTCTGCGTCCAGGCGCTGGACGACGCGCTGGGCTGGAGGGCTCCGGAGATCCTCAATACGGATCAGGGCTCCCAGTTCACCAGCGAGGCGTTCGCCGACCGGGTGCTGGGTGCGGGCGTGCGCTTCTCGATGGACGGCCGGGGCCGCTTCCTCGACAACATCTTCATCGAGCGGCTGTGGCGGTCGCTGAAGTACGAGGCGGTGTACCTCTACGAGCTCCGGGACGGGCCCGACGCCCAACGCATCATCGGCTCGTGGATCGACTTCTACAACGAAGCGCGCCCGCACTCGTCGCTGGGCGGACGGACGCCGGGCGAGGCCTATCGCGAAGGCGCGGAGGTGTGGTGAGGACGATCCGGCGCGACGCCACCCAACCGGCGCAACGACGCCTGCGATCGTCGCGGGATCTACGCGCGGCCCTTCCCTCCGTCTTCCCATCGGGAACCAGTCCCGACGGGAAGACGGAGGTTATATTCAAACCGGGCTCGAAGGAGAACACCCGGCCTCAAGCGGGACCCCGAGGGCTTTGGATGTGCTGAGACGGTATTCACCTGACAGTTGACCACGAGAGAGGACGGTGGCCAGCCGCCCTCGCCGGAGCTAATTGAGAGATGTCGAAGTCACTCACTTAGCACGGGAGAGAAGATGACCACCGTCCAGGGGGAGAAGATAGCGCGCCGCAAGCTGAGCCTGCTACAGTTGGCCCAGGAGCTCGGCAACGTGAGCAAGGCGTGCAAGATCGTGGGCTACAGCCGGCAGCAGTTCTACGAGATCAGGAGGAACTTCCAGCTTTACGGGGCCGAGGGGCTGATCGACCAGCTTCCGGGGCCGAAGGGACCGCACCCGAACCGGGTGAGTGAAGAGATTGAGCAGGCGGTCTTGGCCCACGCCTTGGAGGCTCCGACGCACGGAGCTCAGCGGGTCGCGGACGAGTTGCTGCTCGGAGGGATCCAGGTGAGCTCAGGAGGCGTACGGGGCGTGTGGAGCCGGCATGGCCTCACCACGAAGCACGAACGGCTGCTCAGGCTCGAAGAGACGGCCAGGGAACGGAAGCTGAAGCTGACCGACGAGCAGATCGAGCTGCTGGAGCGCTTCAGTCCCGAGTTCCGGGAGCGCCACATCGAAGTCCATTACCCGGGCGACCTCGTCGCCGTGGACACGTTCTTCGTCGGAACGCTGAAGGGGGTCGGCAAGGTGTACCTGCAGACCGTGCTCGATTGCTTCAGCCGCTACGCCTGGGGCCGGCTCTACACGAGCAAGCTCCCGCTCACGGCGGTGCAGGTGATGAATAACGACGTGTTGCCGTTCTTCGATGAGCACCGGGTCCGGGTGAAGACCGTGCTCAGCGACAACGGCCGCGAGTTCTGCGGCCGTCCGGACCGTCACCCATATGAGCTGTTCCTTCAGCTCGAGGACATCGAGCACCGCACGACGAAGGTGGGCAGGCCCCAATCCAACGGCTTCATCGAGCGCTTCCACCGCACGCTCCTCGACGAGCACTTGAGGGTGAAGGGCCGCACCACCTGGTACGAGACCGTCGAGGAGATGCAGCAGGACCTCGAGGCGTATCTGGAGACCTACAACCGGAAGCGGCCGCACCGCGGTCGAGCCATGGAGGGCCGCACGCCCTATCAGGTCTTCAAGGCCGGTCTCACCGACGCCAGGAAGGCCGCAAAGGCCAGGAAGGAGGAGGCTAAGACGAAGGCAGCCTAGACACAGCTCCGGCGAGGGCCAACTGTCAGGTCATTACCATCTCTGTACACTTTGGAGACCATCGGAATCCACCTTAAGATCGCCCTCGGACTGTCCAACGAAGTAGGACCACCTCACATCGATGAACCCGGGCAGGATCCATTTTCCGGAAACATCTATTCTCTCAGCTCCCTCGGGAACCGTCACTCTACCCAAGGGACCGACGGCCCCAATCTTCTCTCCCTCGATAAGAACCGTTGTGCTCGGGAGCGGTTGTCCTCATGCTATTCCTCTCTTTTAGACTTCGCCACCGGAATCTCTATATAGGTCGGGTGCTCGGAGTCATGATACAGGGTAATATGGGCGGTCCGGGCGTCTTTCCCGGATTCCTCAGCAACCACCCCTCCACTGTTGTAATTCTTCTCCAGATGAATAGAGTTTGGAGACCAGAAGACAAGCCGCAACCGGCTTCCTTCGGCGATCTGTCGGGAGAAGAACCAGAATTGCTTGAACTCATAGCGTGTAATTGCGCCGGGTGTCACCAGCTTCTCCTTCCGAGGAGATTCCCGGTATCTCGCACGCAGGGCGTCATCCGTCAGCTGTATGCTTGTTCCGTCCGGCATGATTTCATGGAGAGTCACCATGAAGTCTGTATCCGGAACATCCATGGCGATCCAAGCAACAAGCTTTACATATCCTGTGATCTCAGTGTCCTCAGGAAAAGGGTCGCTATGGTAAACAAGGCCATTTCCGAAGAGGTTCAAGGCATAGCGCTGGCTCTTGGCACTCGTCCCCATGATGTTATAGGAGCCTTCCTCCCCTCCCAGCCTCACCTCTAGCTCTCCCGGGCGAGTGTCGAGCGGATCGTATGTATACTCATCTGAGGTCGACATGCTCGGCCCATTCTTGCTCAGCGTGCCGGACCCAAAGACATCGTTCGCGCCCTCATCATCGGAATCGAGATACAGCTTCACAGGTGTAGTCGGGATGGCCTCGAGACTGTCGGCGTATTTCCATTCCTCGGCACCCATGACGTAGTAGGCGACGCGCTTTTGTAGAAACTCGGGCCTCTTGCCATCTTTCATGGGTCCAGTCATACCACTCCTTATGCAGCTTGTTATTGTCAATGAGAGAGGCCTCACCGAACGTCAAACCTGCATTCTCGCTCTTGGATCGTTGTGAACCTCCGTGATCCCAAGGGCCGATGATGAGATAGTGTTTCTCCCGGGCCTCCGGCGAAGCGTGCTGCATATGGAACCGGTAGTGACCCATTGCTCCTGTCTGGTCAGCGTCAAAGTGTCCGGTGATCGTAAGGATCGGCTTGTCGATCCGGGCATAATCCTCGATGGAAGGACTCATCGCGTCCCAATAAGCATCCATAGCGGGGTGCGCGACCCAAGTCTGGAACGCTGTCGATGTGTTTCCATAGATTTGGTCGAGCGTATTGAAGGGAAGATGTTTTCTATACATCTCATACCGTTTGTCGATATGGAATTGTTGGTCGAACCTCGGCCCAGCACTGACTCCGCCGGTCGTAGTCAGCCAGCTCATGATATACGAAAGATATATGTTTCGATTCATGGGCACTCCTTCCATTCCTGGAAAAACGGAGACTGCTGGAGCGATAGTCTCCAGATGTGGCGGGAACTCTTTGATTACGCTCCACTGGTCCCAGCCTGTGTAGGATCCCTCCTATCATGGTCACCTTTCCGTTCGACCATGGTTGGCTGGCTAGCCATTCCACAACATCATATCCGTCACGCCCCTCATTCACGAATGGTTCGAATTCCCCTTCGGAGTTACCGCGCCCACGGACGTCCACGGTCGCGACGACATAGTCTCGCCTCGCGAAATAGAGGGCGCGATCTGAAAAGCGGTCAGCGATATACGGAGTGAAGTGCAGGACAACCGGTAAACGCGTTTGCGTATCTTTCGGTCTGTAGATTGTTGCAGCCAGGTTGATGCCGTCTCTCATCGGGATCTCGACGCCCACCTCGACTGAAACAGCCTGTTGAGCGGCCGCATGGGCGTGTGAACCTCCTCCAGTGAAGAGGATGCTGATCACCCAGGCAAGTGAAAGGGAAACCATTGGTACTTGGGATCGTCTCCGGTTCATGTTCAGCTCCTTAATTTTTGATCTAGGCTGGCACAACCCTCGAGCGTCGGATGCTTCAGATGGAAGTCGGTAGCGTCCTAGGTTGTCTAGCTGTTGAGCGGACTGTACAGAGATGGTAATGACCTGACAGTTGGCCCTCGCCGGAGCTGTGTCTAGGCTGCCTTCGTCTTAGCCTCCTCCTTCCTGGCCTTTGCGGCCTTCCTGGCGTCGGTGAGACCGGCCTTGAAGACCTGATAGGGCGTGCGGCCCTCCATGGCTCGACCGCGGTGCGGCCGCTTCCGGTTGTAGGTCTCCAGATACGCCTCGAGGTCCTGCTGCATCTCCTCGACGGTCTCGTACCAGGTGGTGCGGCCCTTCACCCTCAAGTGCTCGTCGAGGAGCGTGCGGTGGAAGCGCTCGATGAAGCCGTTGGATTGGGGCCTGCCCACCTTCGTCGTGCGGTGCTCGATGTCCTCGAGCTGAAGGAACAGCTCATATGGGTGACGGTCCGGACGGCCGCAGAACTCGCGGCCGTTGTCGCTGAGCACGGTCTTCACCCGGACCCGGTGCTCATCGAAGAACGGCAACACGTCGTTATTCATCACCTGCACCGCCGTGAGCGGGAGCTTGCTCGTGTAGAGCCGGCCCCAGGCGTAGCGGCTGAAGCAATCGAGCACGGTCTGCAGGTACACCTTGCCGACCCCCTTCAGCGTTCCGACGAAGAACGTGTCCACGGCGACGAGGTCGCCCGGGTAATGGACTTCGATGTGGCGCTCCCGGAACTCGGGACTGAAGCGCTCCAGCAGCTCGATCTGCTCGTCGGTCAGCTTCAGCTTCCGTTCCCTGGCCGTCTCTTCGAGCCTGAGCAGCCGTTCGTGCTTCGTGGTGAGGCCATGCCGGCTCCACACGCCCCGTACGCCTCCTGAGCTCACCTGGATCCCTCCGAGCAGCAACTCGTCCGCGACCCGCTGAGCTCCGTGCGTCGGAGCCTCCAAGGCGTGGGCCAAGACCGCCTGCTCAATCTCTTCACTCACCCGGTTCGGGTGCGGTCCCTTCGGCCCCGGAAGCTGGTCGATCAGCCCCTCGGCCCCGTAAAGCTGGAAGTTCCTCCTGATCTCGTAGAACTGCTGCCGGCTGTAGCCCACGATCTTGCACGCCTTGCTCACGTTGCCGAGCTCCTGGGCCAACTGTAGCAGGCTCAGCTTGCGGCGCGCTATCTTCTCCCCCTGGACGGTGGTCATCTTCTCTCCCGTGCTAAGTGAGTGACTTCGACATCTCTCAATTAGCTCCGGCGAGGGCGGCTGGCCACCGTCCTCTCTCGTGGTCAACTGTCAGGTGAATACCGTCTCAGCACAAGCGGACGGTGGATTCGCGACGCCTATCCCGGAGCCCGGGCTATCTTCTTACCCGCACCGGATAGGGCGGCCTCGTCGGTTTGGGGGGCGGGTTCGCCTCCAGCTCCTTCATGATCTCCTCGATGGCCCGCTCGAGCTGGGGGTCCCGGCCGGCGATCACGTCCGCCGGGTACTGCTCTACCTCGATGTCCGGCGGCACCCCCACGTTCTCCACGATCCAGCCTGGGTCCTCCACCCAGATGGCGAAGTTCGGGGCGCTGATCACGCCACCGTCCAGGAGCCTGGGGAAGCCCAGGGTCCCCACGAGACCACCCCAGGTCCGCTTCCCGATGAGCTTTCCCAGGCCGAATTTCCGGAACATAAACGGGAGCATGTCCCCGCCCGAGCCGGCGTTCTCGTCGATGAGCATCACCTTGGGACCCTGGATCGACCCGACGGGGGTCTTGAAGTCGTTGCCGTATCGGGTGTTCCAGTGGGAGGCGTAAGGCCGGCGCAGGATGTCGATGTAGTAGTCGGCCATGTATCCGCCGCCGTTGTAGCGCTCGTCGACGATGATCGCGTCCCTGTTGGCCTGGGGGAAGAAGTAGCGCTTGAAGTAGGCGTGGCCGAGGGTTGACGTGTTGGGCAAGTACACATAGGCGACTAGGCCGCCCGTGGCCTCGTCCACCTTCCTCATGTTCCCCTCGACCCAATCCCGGGTGCGGAGCTCGAGCTCGTTCCCTACGGGCACCACGGTGACGGTGCGAGAGCCCGAACCGTCGGAGTTGGGGCCCACCGTGATCTCCACGGCCTTGTCAGCCGTGTTCTCGAAGCGGGAGTACAGGTTCTCCGGGGGCCGCAGCTCGACTCCCTTCACCGCCAGGAGATACTCCCCCGCCTGCGCGTCCACGCTCGGCTCGGTGAGGGGAGAGCGGAGCTCGGGGTTCCAGTTGAGGCCGCCGTAAACCCTCTCGAACCGGTAGCGGCCGGCGTGGACCTCGAAATCGGCCCCCAGGAGCCCTCCGGGGATCGAGTCTGGACGGTCCCCGAAATCGCCGCCTCTGACCCGGTGGTGCCCTACCGCGAGCTCGGAGCCCATCCACATGATCACGCGGTTCAAATCGCTTCGGGTCGTCAGGTGGGGAAGGAAGACCCGGTACTTCTCCTGCATCGCGGGCCAGTCGGCCCCGTGCATGTTGGGGTCGTAGAAGAAATCCCGGTTGATCCGCCACGCCTCGCCGAAGATCTGCTTCCATTCGGCCCGGGGATCGATCCGCGCCTGGATCTCCTCAGCAGAGATCCTCCCCTTTGTAGCGTCGATCTTCCCCTTGGCATCGGCGATGATCCAGTCGTCGCCGCTGAGCAGCAGGACCCTCTTCTTGTCGGCAGAGAGCGCATAATCGTTGACGTTGTCGAGAAGTGTAGACTCTTCCCGCTCCTCGAGACCGAAGCGACGCAGACTTCCCGGCCCGCTGAAGCGCTGCCGGGGGCTCCGCTCCCTCCAGAAGTTCTCGTCACGCCTCAGGTAGTAGAGCTGGCCCGTGGGGCCCGGCTGGAGGTCCGTATAGAGGCCCTCATCCACCGGGAGGGCGAGGATCCGCTGATCCAGATCCTCGAAGTCGATACGGACTCCCTCCACCTCCATTCCCTCCCTCTCTTCTCCTCCCTCGCCCCCCTCTTCCGCCACCTGTTCGTCGCTCTCCTTGGCCAGGGGCGACTCGACGCCCTTCGCGAGGACCGTCAGATAGAGGGAGCCCGCCATCAGCATGTCCTGGTTGGACAGGGCGAACCAATCGCGGACGGGTCCCGCGTTGGTGGAGGCGGCGAAATACAGGTACTTCCCGCCGGCGTCGAAGACGGGCTCCGTAACGTCGGAAAGCCCCTTGGTGATGAGGTGGGACTCCCCCTCCTCCACCGAGTAGAGGTACACCTGCTGGAAGTAGGTCTGCGTGTTCAGGGTGTAGGCGAGCCAGCGGGAGTCGGGGGACCAGGCGTGGTGGAGGGTCTTGAATTCCCCGTAAATCGGCTCCTGGGCGATCTTCCTCGAGCGCCCCGACTCGACGTCCAAGACGTACAGGGACCACGAGTTGTCCGTGTAGCTGATCTTCTTCCCGTCCGGGGCCCACTTCGCGTCCTCGTAGAAGCCCTCGCCGTCGACCCCGATGGTTCGTACTTCTCCCTTTCCGTCCTGGGGTGCGATGTGCAGCTCGTATTCTCCAGAGGCATCGGAGAAGTATACGATCCACTTCCCGTCCGGTGACCACGCCGGGGAGCGCTCGTGGGAAGCCGACCTGGACGTGAGGTGACGGTGGTCGCCCTTTCCGGCGGGGACGGTCACAATGTCGCCCCGGAACTCGAAGACGGCCCGGGCCCCGGAGGGGGAAATGCCCGCATTGCGAATGTACCGGGTCCCCGTCGCGTAGCGGGGTCGGGCCTCGTTGAGGTCCGCGGCCACTCCCACGGTCAGCTTCGCGCTCTGGCCCCGATCCGGATCGAATACGTGGAGGTAGCCCGCCTGCTCATAGATGATCTGCCCACCCCCGGCCGAGGCGTTCACGATGGGGAACTCCGCGTGGGGAGTGAGCTGCTCGACCCGGCGATCTGCCGGGTCGTAGGAGAACAGGTTGAACTCTCCGTTGCGGTCGGAACGGAAGTAAACTTTGCCGCCGAGCCACATGGGGTCCGTATCGTTGCAGCGACCCTCCGGCTGAGGGATCTCCACGACGGAGTGGTCCGCCACATTGTACAGCCAGATGCGTGAGTTTCTCCCGCCCCGGTAGTGCTTCCACTGGTTGAAGGCCTCGAAGACCGGGGTGTAGGCGATATGCGACCCGTCCGGCGAGTATGTCGCTTTCCAGGCATTGGGCAGGGGAAGCTGCTCCGGCATCCCGCCGCCCACGGAGACCGTGAAGAGCTGCCGAAAACGACTCGTGTGCACGTTCCGGGGGGAAGCGAAAAGGACCTCCGAGCCGTCGGGGCTGAAGCCCTGGACCACATCGGCGCCCGGGTGCCAGGTGAGCCGATTCGGCGCTCCCCCCTCCACCGGGACGAGGAAGACGTCGGTGTTGCCGTCGTATTGTCCGCTGAAGGCGATCCAACGCCCGTCCGGGGAGAAGCGGGGGTTCGACTCGGTCCCTACGTGGGTGGTGAGGCGTCGCGCCCCGCTTCCGTCCCGATTTGCCACCCACAGGTCACCGGCGTAGAGGAAGGCGATGTGGTCCGGGCTCACCGCCGGCTGGGAGAGGAGTCGGGTGTCACGAATGTCCTGGGCCACGGTCGGCGTGGGCACGACCCCCGCCACGAGCAGGGCGGCCAGCGCTGACGTGAAGTACGGGGCAAAAGGAAGCCTGGTCGTACGCATCGGTCTCTGCCTTTCCGGCGAGTATGGCAATCCAACGGATCCTGATCGTTGACAGGAGTGGGAGCAGTGCGAGGTCCCGGTCTATCCTAAAAAACCAACTCCACCCCCGCGGTGAAGTGAGAATCGTTCACTGTCTCGTCAAAGACACCAATTCGATAGATACGATCTTTTACCTCCAACCTCACTGCGGCTTTTTCTAAGACGAATAAGTTTAATGCCAAACCCAGCGTTCCCGGAAAAGTAGGTCTCAGATTGGCCTTGGCCGCGTCCGGTGAAAGTAATCCCTCCGATTCCTGGGGTGAGAAAGTGGACGAAGGCACCCCCCTCATCGGTAGGGACCAAGAGATTCACTTGGTAGCCCCAAGACAGTGACCTCTTCACCAGTGGGAATGACGTCGAAGGCAGCCTCCAGGACGACCTGTTCAGTCACGTTCCGGCCTCCACGGATGCCGAACATGGGATCCGTGCTCCCACGGAATTCGTTGAAGGTGTAGACCCCAGCCACGAGGGAAACGCTGCCTGAACCGCGGCGTATCTGAGCGGATGCGGGTGAGGTCGTGCCGCAAAGCAACACTAACACCAGGGCGATGTAGAGGCACGGCAAGAGCGAGGGCGGCGATAATCGGCTTTCCCGACGCCGCTAGCGCCGAAGAAAGCGCAGTGCCGGGTGGCCAGCAGCGTAGCAGGGCGACCTCCGTTGAACGGGGGCTGTCGGGACGATGACCCCAACCGAAGGTAGAGGCAATCCGTCAACATATGGAGCGAGGGCCGTCGTAGCCAGGAGGAACGTTGTGAAGCTAGTTCGGAGCCTGTCAACGCCAGTGAGACACTCTTGGGAATTAATTAGAGAGCAATCTCCTGTGTCGTGAGGGAGGGGGTTGGAGGATTGATCCAGACGGCCTCCGGGAGCGGTTTGGGCTTCGGCTCACCGGAGACGAAGCGGTCGGGATGAGCGGCCCAGGCCTCGCGTAGCACGGCCTCCCTGCCGGCGATGACCTGATCGGCGTGACCGAAGTGGACCTGTTCGGGGGTCAGCATCGAGATGCCGCCATGGCGGTGCTCGGCATTGTACCAGCGGAAGAACGAGCGACAGAACATTTTGGCCTGGCCCTGATCCTCGAACCGTCCAGGAAACGAGGGATGGTACTTCAAGGTCTTGAACTGGGCCTCGGAGAACGGATTGTCATCCGACACCTGAGGTCGGCTCAGCGAGCGGGTCACCCCGAGATCGGTGAGGAGCTGAGCCGTGCATTGGCTCGTCATCGGAGCTCCTCGATCCGAGTGCAAGGTCAGGACCTGGGGCTGGACGCCATGCTTCAGGCAACTCTGCTGGATCAGGCGCCCGGCCAAGGCCGAGTTCTCCCGATCCGCCACCATCCATCCCACGATGTAGCGGCTGAAGATGTCCATGATGACATAGAGGTAGAAGTAGCTCCACTTCCTCGGCCCCAGCAGCCGTGTGATATCCCAGGACCAGACCTGGCCCGGGCCCGTCGCCATCAACTCGGGTTTCTGGTATTCGGGATGACTCCGCTGCGCTCGGCGCTCTCGAACTGGCACTTGGGAGGCCAGAACGCGATACATCGTACGTTCGCTGCACAGCGTAGACGTCTTCGTCGAGCAGGGTCGCCACAACCTCGGCCGGGGACCGGTCCACGAATCGCTCCGAACACAGCGTGTCGAAGACCTTGTCTCGTTCCTTCTCGCTCAAGGCACGGGCTGGGGTCGGGCGGGGCTGCTGATGCCCGGTCGATGGCCTCCGACGACGATAGAACGTGGCTCGGGCGACCCTGAGCGCATCGCACGCGGGCTTTACCCCTACGTACGTGGCCAGCGCCTCGGCCGCCTTCACGAGTTCGTCCCGTCCTCGAGGCTCAATCCCAGCAGCCCTGCAACTTTTCCCTGGACGTCGATGATCAGGCGCGCCTTCTCGAGTTCCTTCTCCAGGCGAGTGTTCTCGCGCTCCAGCTTGCGCACTTTCCCCTCCAGCGGATTCCGTTCGCTCGGCTTTCGACCTCGTCTCTTCGACAGCACTCTCAGCGACCCACTCCGCACCGCCTTGCGCCATGTCGTCAGGTGCGACGAGTACAAGCCCTCGCGTCGCAGGAGTCGCCCTACCTCTCCCGGCTCCGTGCACCGGTCCGCTTCTTCGACGACCCGCAGCTTGTACGACGGACTAAACCGTCGGCGCGTCGGCTTATCTACCACCTCCGCGTCCGGAGCAGCTGCCGCGCTTCGCTTACCCTCCCAGGTTAGTGGGGCGATTCCATTCTCTTCCATTCTCTCTCGGTGTCTCAGCATCCTCGGTTTCTCTGCCTTCGCCCTACTCTAATTCTTTACTCGTTCCGTGTCTCACCTAAGTTGGCAGAGAGGGAGGCATAAGAAGGTGATGGCTCCCGGAGAGAATCCGTCTCCAACGGTACAGATAGAAACTCGTCCCGACAGCCACCAGCGTTGTGACGGACAAGAGGGCGAGGGCGACCATCAGCGAGATCTCCAGACTCGGAGCCGCCGCGTCGGCGGCGGTTGAGACGGCCTGCTGGATCGGTTCAGGTGCGGATCCCCCACCGATCAGCCTTCTGAAAGCGATCACCGCGCCGATGACTACGATCAGTTCCAGTAGCAGTCTAAAAGCCACTCGACGATTCCACTTCATTGCCACGGTCTATCCGCCATGTTTGTCAGCCGACAGAATGCGTCTCTTCGGGAGTGTTTGTCCAACGCGCCCAATCCTGCACCCGGTACCGTTGACCTGTAATACGTAGTTGGCCTTGCTACCTTGCAACTCATTGGGTTACCTCAAAATGCGTCTAGCCTGCGGCCGCTGGCAAGCCCTTTCTGCGGGAAAGCCGCCCACCCCCCCTCGCACGACGTCCGATGCTGCTATTCACGGCGCTCCTCCTCGCCCTCCCCACCCCCTCCCCAGCACAACAGGCACAGCAAGACGACCCCTACATCCAGATCACCTTCCTCGATGTCGGACAGGCCGACGCCATCCTCATCCGCGCACCAAGAGGTCAGACCGCACTCATCGACGCCGGACGAAGCGACCCCTCGGAATTGCTCCGCCAGATGGGTATTACGGAGATCGACCTCGTGGTCGCTACGCATCCACATGCCGATCACATCGGCGGGATGGCCGACTTGCTGAACGCCATGCCCGTGCGCTTCTACATGGACAACGGGCAGGCGCACACGACCGCGACATATCAAAGGCTGCTTTCAACGCTCCAGGAGCGCACGGACATCACCTATCTCACGGCTGAGCCCCGAATCATCAGCTTGGGGAGCGCCGAGCTCGAGGTGCTACCTCTTCCGCCGATCGACGTGGATCACAACAACCGATCGGTCGGGCTCGTGCTCCGCTTCGGCTCTTTTGCCGCCTTCTTCAGCGGCGACTCGGAGGTCGAGGAGTTGACCCACTTTCTGCGAGAAGGGGTCGTTCCGGACGTCACACTCCTGAAAGCGCCACACCATGGGAGTAACGACGCCTTCACCACGGATTTCCTGCAGACGTCGTGTCCCGAGGTGGTTGTGATCTCCGTCGGCGAGAATGACTACGGACATCCCCGGCCGGAGGCGCTCAGCGCCTACGAGGCCGTCGCCCAGTGGGTCTCCCGGACCGACCTCGTTGGGCAGATCACGGTTCTGGGCGCCGAAGACGGCCGCTATGAGGTGGTCGCCGGTGGGGACTCCCGCGCCAGCGGCCGCGAGCGGGCTGCGACAAACCCGTGTCGGGTTACGTCGAAATGAGTGAGCCTCAGGAGATTTGGGTCGTCGATCGCATCGAAGGAGATACGGCCATCCTCGTCGAGGACGAAACCCGCCGCACACTGGAAGTCGCGCGAAAGCTCCTAGCGGTCAGCGTCGCTGAAGGCACGGTGCTCAGGGTGCCGGCCACCGAGGAGGGAGGCCCGGATTGGGGATCGGCGGTGCCGGATGAGGAGCTTCGGCAACGTCGGCTAGCTGAGGCGCGGGACGTGCTGGAACAGTTGAAGCGGAGGGACCCAGGAGGGGACGTGGTGCTGTAGGTCGGGGTGGGGTTCCCTGAAGCCGAAGGCTCTGCAGAGGCGTACGTATCTTTGCATCCCGAGTATACGTACGGCATTTCAGCCACCTGCCGCCCCCTCATCGGAGCCGGATTTTCAAGACCTAGCCCAGGTGTAGGTTAGCCTCCGAGGGCGGAAGATGAGTTGAGCACCAAGTATGACGCCTCGCTCGAGATCACCTATGCGCGAGTGCCCCGAACTCAGTCTCGATTTTTATTCGGATCCAGCCACCGATACGAACGCAATTCACACCGACGCCGTTGGGACAAGCCATAACCAGACGCATCCCCGGTAACTCCCGCAGCGCACTCTCCTGAAACATCGGGTGTGCATCGCCGCAGACGCACCGAAAGAAGCGACCATCGTATGCTGAGAGCTCCATCTTGTTCTCGCGTCCGTTCGCCGTAAGGGTGACAAACTCGTCACCGGAAACAATCCTCCTGGGTGGCTCCCTTGGCTCACCCTCGCCTCTATCTCATCCACCGTCCGCTCAAGTTCCTCGATGAGGAAACCAACCGCTCTTCCCTCTCGATAGGCGACCGCAAGCGCGCGATAGTACCAGAGAGTCTCGCCCTTTGCGGCTGAGAACCGATCCCACACAGCCTCTCCCTCCAAGCGATGGTCGCGGAGTAGGCAACGAACATTGTGGACCTTATCCGCGAGGGATACGCGGAGTGGCATTTCTCCGCTCGCGATGCGCGCGATGTACGCGTCCTTCCGAGCTTTCCAATCGGGCTTCCTACCCCCCTCGAAGTCCGCCGGCGTGTCGGTACACGCTTCGACGAGCTCACGCACACGAAGGCTGAATCGCTCCTCCAGGTCTTCACCGGAGATGAATTCAGCACAGTCCTCTAGGCGGATGATGCTGGAGTGGCCCGACGGACCACGGCTCTTCGAGCACCTGCGCGACCTTCCGACGCCGCTCCGGGTGGCCGATCTCCCCGGAGAAGCTCCACCGATCCTCGAGTCCTGGAGCGATGATCGACGGCTTCACGACATGGCGCTCAAGACGACTCCGTGGAGGTGAACTTTGAACGCGGAGCGGCGAGGGTCGGTGCTGATCGGCGAGTGCACATGAGACAATGGGGTGCATGTGGCACAAAAAGGCCATTTCGATGTGCGCGCCGGTGCACCCTTATGTGTTTGGCTGTCTTGCAGTTGTGGCACAGCCGCCGGAGCGCCGCGGCCGCTCCAGAGCACGCGGCCGTAGACGGGAGCGACCCCCCCTCTTCGGATGCCTAGATCGGCATCCGGGAGGGTTGGCATGTGCACGCCCATGCCACCCTCCGCGCGGGGGTCGCTCCCATCAATCGATCCCTGGCGGGAAGGCCGTCGCGCCGATGAGGGCCATTCGTGAATCGAGCCAGCGGGCGATCTGGTTCAGGTTCGCCCCGATCCGCGCCAGCTCGCGGGTGCGCTCTCGCTCCGCCTCGCTAGCGCGGATCTTCACCCACACGTCGCGTCCAGCGCTCCTCATGTGCCGTTGCCGTTGGGGGGGTCAGAGGGGGCACAGCCCCCCGCCAGCCCCTGCCGGGGACCCGCGAAGCGTGGCCCCAAAGGGTAGGCTGGCTCCCGGCACTTAAGGACTACGCCGACCGTTGCGCGCTGATGTGTGCAACGCCACGAAAACCGGACGACGCACGACCCCACCTGAACGCGAGGACTCATGCTGAACGCACGATGCGAGGTCTGATTCTGGTGGCGGTCGGTGCCGCCGGCGGTTTCATCGCGCTGAGACGCGCCCACGTGGAACGCGCGCGGTCGAGCCGGGTCACCCTGCCGACGGTCATCGCCGCCCTTGTCGCCTACCTTGGGCCGAGCGTCTGTTCGCTGCTGGCGTCGTCGTGGTCGGCCTGGCTGCTTCCGCTTCAGCGCGGGCTGGCCTACCCGCTCGGCGGAGCGTTGCTGGTGGTAGGCCTAGTCGGGTACGACGCGGCCCGTCGCGAGTTTCACTCGCTGCGGCGCAGCTTGGGTCGTGATTATACTTGCGTAAACGCCAGGCGGTGTGAGCTCCAGCTTTCGTTCTCTCCGAGATACCACTGTCCGCGCCCCTTCGGCGAACACTTCGAGAGCTGCGACTTCGCTTTTGACTCTTATCATGAGGCGAAGCTACCTACCTCCACCCCGGTGAGACGATCCACCCACTCCTCGGGAACAAAAGTGACACCACGGGCTACAGCCCTGCGTGATGCCAGAATCGATGATCCCGATCAGAGCTCATACCGCAGAGACAGGTGCAGCCCGTGGCTCCGCAACTGGGCCTGTGTCGGCGCCAGATCGAGCACCACCGGGTCCCGGCTGCCGTCGCGCCATTCGACTCGGCCCTGGCCGGCGCCGGTCTCGATGACACCGGTATCCGTGTACCGCCACGCGAGATCGAGCGTCGCCCGCTCGCCCCACGACATCCCCAAGCCGGCCGTCAGCCTCCAGGTCAACCCCGTCCGGCGGGTGCCCGGCACGAGGGTCCGCGTCTTCGGAAACGTCATGCGCGTCTCACCGCTGGCCACGCGGGCCGCCCCGAGGCCACCGCCGACGAAGGGGCTGAACGGGCCGAGCGGGCGCACCCCCAAGCCTGGGAGATCCGCATACACGGCCAGGATCCCGGACAGCGAGGACAGATCCACGGACACGGATTGCTGACGGTCTGGCTCCAGGAAGTTGGCCTGGCCATCGAACGTGAATCGCGGCTGGTAAGTCAGGAGGGCCTCCAGTCGCACGGCGGGCGCCACGGCGTACCCGAGCCCAAGCTCAACGCCTGCAACCGTGCCGACGTCCCCCACCGATCGGAGCGGCGCGCCATCGCCGCCCAGGCCGCAGCCGTACAGCGCGGCCGGGACCATGCTCGCACAGTCTGCGTCGGTGAAGTGCGTGTCGGCCGGCCGGCTCAGGTCGATCCCGGCGCGCAAGTAGACGTCTTGCGCGACGGCCAGTCCGGGGAGCAGCATCGCCGTCGCCGCCATCAACGCCACGGCCGCGCCTGAAACCCCGTGGTGCCACCGCTGCTCTGCGACCCGCGTCAGGGAGTCAGTCATTGCGCGAGCGCCTGCACACGGTGCGACGCGGCGTATGGCCCGGCAATAGGGGCATGCTGGGCAACGTCGTCATCAGGTTTCGCACAGCCGGGCCATCTCTCAAAAAGCTGGTCGGGCGCGCTCACGCTTCGACCGGCGTGAGCCGGTAGAGGCGGGTTGCGAGTTGGGCACCGCGCGTGATGTCGCCCGCGCGCAGCGCCTCCCTGACCGCATCGAGCCTACTTGCGTCCTCCAGAGAGAGGTACGGTGACCATCCGCCCTCTTCCTCAACGAGGTATACGTCCACCTCGGCGACGAAGTCGCCTTCACGAACGAGTCGCTTGGTCAATTTCGTGGTCATGTCTGTCTCCTTCGCTACGTCTCGTCCCATCTCGTGGGGTCCGGTCGATAGGCTGTCACCACGACCGCCGGTGCGTCTTGACCCGCAGGGATACCCCGATAGTCAGTTACAAACGTACCGTGTGCGAGGGCCGCTTCGATGACCTCGCGTGGATGATCGGTCTCCTCGGCCGCCCAGTCGCGGAAACTAGAGCGGAAGCCGTGGGGCACGGCCGCGATCTTGTGCTTCCCGAGCATCCGGCGCAGTTGCTTCTCCTCGAGCTGCGTGCCCCCGATGCCGATCGGCACGATCAGCACCCGGCGGTAGAGTCCCTCCCTGACAAGGCCGTCTCCGAGGCGTCCCCACACACTGCCGCCGCGCCCGTCCGGCCCGAGCAGGGGATCCTGCGTCTGGTACCACTTGCCGTCATGCGGATTGAAGTTGATGGCCTCGTGCCCGGTAACATACCGGTCCCGGGCGGCGTTCGCGCTGTTCGACTGCCCAAAGACGAACAGCACCGCCTGGTCCGGCCCGTCGCCGACGAAGGCGTCGCAGTCCACCTCGACCCGTCCTTCCGTGTCGGCGAAGCCACACGATGCGGGATCGTCCGCGCAGGCGCCGGCGGACGAGGCCGGCAACAGGGTCATCACCGCGAACGCCGTTCTGGCGGCGGTGGACACCCGGTCCGGCATGAACATGCCGGCCATGCCGCCGAGGCCGTACGCAAGGTACAGTGACCCCAGCCACGCGACCGCGATCACGGGCCCGACAATCCGTTTCTTCACGCGCTCCCTCCTCCCCGGGCCGTCGGACCGACGTTTCAGTGAAGCGTCATAGGAGCTGGGGCAACGGTCACCTTCTTCCGCGGTATCCAGGGCGAAGGCGCCCCGGCCTCATTGAAGCACGTCACGCATACGCTCACGCACGAAATGGGCCCTACAACCCTCCGACCACGGACGGGCTTTCAATGGTTTAGGTGTCGGGGCAGTTGCGGGGAAGCCGCCGTCGATCAGTACGTGGCCGCGCCAAGCCGTGGCTCAGAAGATCGATCATTATGGAGTCGGCCAGATCTGGCCGACTCCAGGCCTTGTGGGGAGAGACACCGACGCGATCGTCTCAAGGTTGGCGCAACGTTCGTGGCGGTCACCGCCACCTTCTTTGGCTGGCTGGCGGTGCGGGTATGTGCCGAGGGGTCCGATAGGGTGCGCGCCCATGTGTCGAGATAAATGGCCGTCTTGTTCGACGCTCTCTGCCCACACAACACACTGACCTACGGGAGGCGCTCACGGTCGTAAATAGACAGGATTGCGCCTTGTCGTGGACACATCCGTGAAAACCATCGCCTACCTCCGTGTTTCCACGTGGTCGCAAGACGGCACCTGGCTCAGCCACGAACCCAGGAGGCCAAATGTGCCTGCGGCAGAGTGACTTCAGTCTCTCGCGACCGCGAACAGACTCTTCACCGCGACGACCAAGACCGCGCCCCCCAGGAAGAGCACGAGGTTCGCGATGATCCGGGTCATCCCCTCCCCGATGTAGGGGATCGCTCCGACAGCGCTGGTCGCTACGATCAGCGCGATCGCCGCTAAGAGGAAGGTCTGACTCTCCTTGTCGCTGATATTCAAGAATCCAACGACCAGGCCGAGCACGGCGAGTACCCAGCCAAACCACGCTTGTTCAAAGCCTAAGCCTCCGGCCACCGCGATCGCCAGTCCAACGAGAAAAGCGTACTTCCCCACGAGTGCCATTGTTCCTCCTTGCTAGGAAACGGCAGTGCGGATACATGAAACTGTCCCGGGTTTGAGGTCGGGTCAATAGGTGTGTAAACGTTTCAGGCGGCTGCTTTGCGCTGATGAGCTGAGACGGGCTTTCCGTCCCTGAACTTCCTTTCTTCAAACACGTCCTTGAGCAGGTGTGGAGCGTCAAGCCTTCTGAAGCGTTTCTCCGCCACCGTCAGGAGCTTCCAGATGAGGGCGGTAGCACCTGTCGAGGCGCTTAAATCGTTTTGCTGCCGACGTGCGGAGCCGTACCGAAGCGAACGGGCTTTCCACCACATTCGTCGTCCGTAGATGCTTCCAGTGGGCTTCGGGGAAGTCGTAGAACTTGACCATGCGGTCCCAGTCATCCTCGAGCACCGTCACAGCTTTCAGGTACCACGGCCCATAACGCTTGCCGAACGCCTTACGAGCTTTGAGCGCCGCGGCCCGTGTCGAGGCGTAGACGACTGTGCGCAGCAGTTCCTTGGCCTCTGACTGCCCACGCTGCGGCAGCCGATCCAGGATGTTCCTCATCTTGTGATTCCAGCACCGCTGCTCGCCGGCCTCAGGCCACACCGTACTCGCCGCGCCCCAGATCGCCGCGTTACCGTCGGCCATCAGTAGCTTCGGCGCTGCGAGGCCTCGAGCCTTGAGACCCCGAAAGACCTCCGCCCACGAGTCCGTTGACTCCCGGTAGCCTGATGTGACGGCCAGAACCTCTTTCGTCCCGTCGCGCATGGCTCCCATCACCACCAGCAGCGCCGCTTTGTCTCGCTCCAGGCCCGCGATCCCGGCCGCCCATACATAGACAACCTCACGGTCCGCCAAGGACCGCTTCGCCCACATCTCGAACTCACTCGACCACACGGCCCTGAGCCTGCGGATCGAAGCCTTCGACAGCGGCGCCCCCTCACCGAGTAGGCCCCTGAGCGCCAGCTCGAAATCCCCCGCGGCCAACCCGTGTAGGTACAGCTCCGGTATCAACTCCCCTACCTTCTTCGTCCGTCGTGCGAACAACGGCAACACCCGACTCTCGAACCGCTCCTCAATGCCTCGAACCCGGGGCCGTCGGAGCATGATCGTGCCCGAGCTCATAGACAGCCGCCGAGCCTTGCCGTAGCCGTTGCGGTAGCCCGGCGCCGGGTCTACGACCGTCTTCCGCTCCGACTTCTCCCGGCCGAGCAACTCCGTCACTTCCTCCTCCAGAATCCGCTGGACCATCTCCTGGGCCTTCTCACGAACCAGCGCTTCCAAGCACTCCCACGTCGGCGTGCTGGACCCACTCTCGGGTCCCACCATATTCTTCCTCACGAGGCGTCGTTCCTTTCCCCCGGGCGCTCACCCGGGATTCGCTGGTTAACTTCTTACTACCTAGCGGAAAGGTACGTCGCCTCTCTTTTTACACACCCTTCTATGGGGCTGGCGGTCAAGACGCACCTTCCCCACGCGCCGTCGGCTCATTTTTTGACCGTCGGCGTCCGCATGGTTTGGATTGCCCGGTCGACGACTCAGGGTGGGGAGGGGTGCGCTCGCAGGGTCCGCATCGCAGTCCGGAAGACGTTCACAGCCGTCGCGTTCTCCGCTCTGGAGCGGGAACCATCCTTCTATCTGGGACTCTGTGGCCCATCGCTTCGTTCGGCTCTCCAGGGGTGCATAGCCTTTGAGTGGGGGCTTGGGCTCTCTGCCCCGGCCCACGGTGTGTATGGATGCTGTCCCCTGTAACCGGTTCGCTTCCGTTTCGTCGGACCCCATGTTGTGACCGCTTTCGACCCCACGCTCGCCGATCCCGGCCCGGTTTACTCCGTCGCTTCCAGTCTCTTGGGGTCGTACGCTTCGCCAGATTCGGCTTCGTGCCCCCCTCCAGGAGTCGCTCGTAGTGGCGGTACAAGGGTTCGTTTTCGGCCCGACCGATCACCGTCGTCGCCGCGCCCTTGAACACACGCTTCAGCGTGTGGTTGAAGTTCCGGTTCAGCCCCCGCGTCTGCTGTACCGCTTCCCTTACCCACCGCCCACCCGGACCCCGCACCCAGTCCGACGAGCTCCGCATCACCACGCCCAGTCCGCAGTACGCCCAGAATCTGCTCCGGCTCTGGAACCGGTACGGCGTCACCACCACCGGCAGGAGCTCCGCCGTCCGGATCGGACCCAGACCCGGGCACGTCTTCAGCACATGCCACTCTCGATGCTTGCGTGCTTCCGCCAGCAACGCCTTCTCGGCCTTCGCCCTCAATGCCACGAGTGCGTCGTGCTCCTCGTACAGCAACCCGGCCGTCGCCCTGCTCGCTTCCGGCAGCTTGGCCAACCACTCCTCCCGGTCGCGCTTCAAGTAGACCGAGCGCCCCGCGCCGTAGGCCACTCCTCTCGAGCGCAGCACGCTCTTGAGCCGGTTCTTCACCCGCACCGTGTCGCCGACCAGGAAGTCGTAGCTCTTCGCCCGTTCCCCCAGCCGCCTGAACTGGCCCCGGTTCTTGTAGACCCTCGTCTCCAGTGATCTGATCCGAAGCTTCTCCGCCAGGGCAAACGCGTCCAGCTTGTCGGTCTTCGGGCCCCGGCTCTTGCCGACCCCCGCCACCGTTAGCTCCTCCACGTGCGGCTCCAGCACCTCGTACAGCCACCCCGACAGCGTCCCTTCTTCCAGGCACAAGTGCCGGTTCCTCGGAATCCCTCGCAGCACCTCGATCAGCGCCCGCGCGTTCGTTTCCACCACCTGCGAGCCCAAACGTTTTCCGCTGGGTCCTACGATCCCCAGCGTGCAGCTCGACGCGTGTGCGTCGAGTCCGATATATCTCTCCATCGGCGTTCTCCTCTTGGATAGGTGGGTTGCTTCCTTGCGCGAACAATGATGAACGCGCACCCGTTCCCGGAGGAGAACGCCTCTTCGTCTTCGGGCTGCTTAGCTGCTGATCGGTACCGGTAGCGGTCGCCATGCCCCTATGATGCCTTTGATCCTAGCTCCTACGGTTTCCATGCGGTGACTGCCGTGGGGATGTCTAAGGACGGGGCTCATAACAGGTGTCACACAAACTCTGACGCACATCGATTTCGGCCGGGCATGGTCAGGTGTAAGGTAGGCCAGAAGCGAGGCGGATAAAGACACTTGCCATCAGAACTGCTTGCCCGCTTGGCCAGGTTCCCCGCTGAGGTAGGCGGCCCAGTCGTTCATGAGGCGACGCCGGCGGTCGAACAGGTCCGTGCGCCGATAGGCTGCCTCGACCCTGTTCTGGACCACATGTGCGAGGGCCGCTTCGATGACCTCGCGCGGATGATTCGTCTCCTCGGCCGCCCAATCGCGGAAGCTGGAGCGAAACCCGTGGGGCACGGCTGCGATCTTGTGCTTCCCGAGCATCCGACGCAGTTGCTTCTCCTCGAGCTGCTTACCAATCCGATTGGGAAACAGGAAGGAGATCGCCGGGCCGATCCCTCGCCATTCGGCCAAGATGCTCGATCAGCGCTTGAACGTCACCCGGGGTGAGACTCTGGATGTCAGAGTCCGCGACCGACTTCTGCGCGGCACGACTTGACGAGAGCAAGTTGGCTGCGACATCCCTGAGCCGTTTGGGCAGTCCCGAGTCGATCAGAGGAGTCCCAGCAAAGGATGCCGCGAGGTGCAGATACGGGCTTAAGTCAATGTCGCCGAGTGACGGTGGAAGCTTCGCCCATCGGATGAGGTTATCGCTAAACCTCTCATCCCTGCCGCCATCGTCGTCGGGGTCGGCCGAGGCTAATTTGCCCTTCTTGGAACGAGACTTTTTCGTTATTCCGTCAACCGACTCCTGGTCTTCGACCCCGTCAGGCTCCCCCGTAGGTACAGACCGACCGGCGGTCGCCTCGAGTCTCGCAAGCTGAGCCCGCAGTTCGCCGCGGGCGAGCCAGCCCAAGACCATGTCGAACTCTTTTGGCAGCAGCAGCTCCAGCACTATGAGCTTTGCAACCACCGAGACATCGAGTTCGATTCCCCTGCGTTCGGCGATCGACGAACGAACGTTGAGATCATTCAAGAATCGCTTCACGCGTCGCGGGCTACCCCGCAGTTTCTCATAGAGGATCGGTGTCAGCCGCGCAGCGAACTGCATCTCGGTAGCGATGTCGAGGCCTTCTGGAATCTCGATTGAATCAACGGTCCGCCCAGCTATACGAAGTTGGGTACAGCCGTCTACGACCTGCTCGAATTGAGTCTCGGTCAGCTGATTCTCCACCCTGCGCTGCAGGAGCAGGAGCAGCAGATACGCTTCCGTGTCGAACCGGCTGAGTGCAGGCAGGCGAAGTGTCGTCTGGACGATCTTGTGCAAGTAGAGACGAGCCGGCTCTTCTGTGTCCTCAACCGATCGGTTGTCCTCCGGATAGCGATCCCGCAGGGCGTCCGCCACCCGGTTTTCGTCAGCCGCGATTATGAAGGACATCTTGGGGACGGACAGGAACAGCCTCAGCGTTTCGAGAGTGTCGACGACGGTATCCGGCAGGCATCGGTCCAGATCATCAACCAGGACCACCACCCGCCCCAAGTGACTCAGTTGCTCGTCTGCTAGCAACTCCGCGAAGTCGCGGCGGAAGTCGTCCAGGTTCCGCGGCTCAGGGGCGCCCTCCACGTCGCCCTCGTTGACAAGGCTGGACAAATCATCAATTCCAGGGAGCTGGAGTGTGATGGAAGAGCGAGCAGCAAGCTTGAGCGCCTTCACCCAGTTCACCCGCTTGGCCAACTTCTTCAGAGCGCCCTCGACCTCCTCAGTCACGCCGCCGTGTTTCTTGAGCTCGGCCGTCAGGGCGTTAAGAACCTCAAGTATGAGCGTGGCCTTGGCTCCGACATCCGGGTCGTACCCCCAGGGGTCGGAAGTCAACTCTTAGGAAATCTCCTAAATGCCTGTAGGGGCTAGAGATAGCCAGTACGGTACGCGAGCTGTTGGACACCGCCGCCAGCGCCACCGCCCCCACATGGCTCGCTGGAAGCTTGGTCACGGGACGTAGCGCGACCGGGAGGCCGGTCTGGGCAAAGCGTCGCGCCCGGCGGAACCCGAGCGCGGCGGTGTGCATCGGAGGGCACTGACCCGCAGGCGGCTCGATTGCTCTGGTGAGAACCCCGCGATATTGGTTGCTCGATTCGTGACGCGGAGAGAAAGTCATGAAGAGCCTGCCCGAGCGCATCATGGAACACGCCGAGGCCACGCCGATCTGCCCGGCAACCCTGCTTCACCTCGGCCAAAAGGGCCGCGGTGGGTCAGGCCCTCTCCCGCCTGGCCCGTTCAGGCCGGCTCATGCGGATCCGCCAAGGGGTCTACATGCGCCCGATCGAGTCCCGCTTCGGGCGGTGTGCGCCGGGCATCGAAAAGTCACTCCAAGCGCTCTCGGAGCTCTGGGGCGAGACGATCGTCCCGAACGTGATTAGGCCGCTAAGCCCATAACTTGGTATTGCGTAGAAAATTTCGCGCTTCAGTAGCTCGTTTCTGAGCGTACCGTTGAAGCTCTCGTTGTAGCCGTTTTCCCAGGGGCTGCCCGGCTCGATGAATAGCGTCTTCACGCCGAGATCTCCCAGCCAGCTGCGAACCACCCGTGAAGGCCGGAGAACACCGGGGCGGAGGCGCCTCGAAGCGCGTTGGCCTAGTCGCGACCAACTCCATCCGGAGTGGAGCGAACCGCAGTGCTTTGGAGAGGGCGACCGGCGGCAGCCCGATCTTCGACGCCTGGAGCGACGAGCCGTGAGTGATCGATGGCGCGGCCGTGCGCGTCTGGCGGCACGTCGAGCCGACGCAGGGCATGTGGAAAGCTCTGGACGGGCTGGCGCGGTACATCGTCACACCCACCGTCGCCAAGCACCGACTCTTCGCGTGGCTCGACGCCCGTGTCTGCCCTGACCATCAACTGATCGTCATCGCGCGCGACGACGACACCACGTTCGGGATCCTGCACAGCCGGTTTCACGAGGTGTGGTCACTCCGAATGGGCACTTGGCTCGGCAAGGGCAACGATCCGCGCTACACCCCCACCACGACCTTCGAGACCCTTGCCCCTGTTCTTCAGGGTTCACCCCCGGCAGAATGAGGCGGTTTAACTCACGTTCCAAGGTGCTGGCGCGCTCGGGGACAGCCGAGCTGCACGAGAGACGAAACGCAAGAGATGATGATTCCCACGATATACGATACGTGCCGGCCACGCCGCGATGTTCTGGATGGTAGGATCTCCGAGGCCGACTTCGCGGCGGACCTCGCGCAGGTCATCGCCGGGAAGGGAAGCGAGGAATATCTGGATCCGTCGCGTTTTTTCGCCAACACCTATCCCACGCGAGGCCTCAAGAGCCTGCTGGCTAATGTGTGTCGGCGGCTGACGGGCGCGGGCGGCGAGGTCGCGGCGATCTTCCGTCTCGACACGTCCTACGGCGGCGGCAAGACTCACGGTCTGATCGCATTGGCCCACGCTGCGGGCGGTATGAAGGGCGTGTCGAATGTCCCGGAGTTCGTCGACCCTTCCCTGTTGCCGAATGACCGTGTCCGCGTTGCCGCCTTCGATGGCGAGAACGCCGATCCGGCCAATGGCCGGGCCATGGGAGACGGGGTGCTGGCGCATACGCCCTGGGGCGAGATCGCTTATGCGCTTGCGGGCAAGGACGGATATGAGCGGGTCCGCAAGAGCGACGAGAGCCGTATCGCGCCTGGTGCCGAGACGCTGCGCGAGCTATTCGGCGGCGATCCGACACTGATCCTGCTCGATGAGCTATCGGTTTATCTGCGCAAGGTGAGCAATCTCGAGGACGCCCGCGATCAACTGACCGCGTTTCTGACCTCACTGTTCAAGGCCGTCGAAGGTGCACCGAACGGCGCCCTGATCTATACGCTGGCTATCGGCAAGGACGGGCGAGCGACCGACGCCTACAGCGCAGAGAACCAATTCATCGCCGACAGCATGATGGAGGCGGAGAGCGTGTCCGCGCGCAAGGCGACGCTTCTTAACCCCACCGAGGAGGATGAGACGGTCCAGGTGCTCCTTCGCCGGCTGTTCGAATCCATCGACGGGGCACGAATCGCACCGGCCGTCGAGGCTTACCGGGAGCTATGGGCGGCCAACGGTGACTCGCTTGCCACCGCCGCGGCCCGCTCCGAGACCGTCGAAGCCTTCCGGTCGAGCTATCCGCTGCATCCCGAGGTGCTGGAGACCCTGACCGGCAAGACGGCGACGCTCGGCAACTTCCAGCGGGTGCGCGGCATGCTGCGTCTCCTGGCCCGCACGATCGCGCATCTGTGGGAAGAGAAGCCCGGAGACGCAGCCGCGATCCACCTCCACCATATCGATCCGGGCCATGAGCCGATCCGCCAGGAGATCGTCACCCGCCTTGGACAGTCCGCCTATGTGCCGGCGATCACCAACGATGTCGCCGGCAGCGGGATCGGAAAAAAGGCCTTGGCCCAGGAAATCGACACCGAGTATCACGTCGGCCTGCCGCCCTACGCAGTCTACGTTGCCCGCACCATCTTCCTGCACACGCTGGCCTTCAACGATCCGCTCAAAGGACTCTGGCCCAGGCAGTTGCGTTATTCGGTGCTTGGCCCCGCGATGGACATCTCCTTCATCGAGGAAGCGCGCAAGAGGTTCATCGCCGAATCCGCCTATCTCGATGACCGGCCCGGCGCGCCGATGCGCTTTCGTGCCGAGGCCAATCTGAGTCAGTTCATCCAGCGCGAGGAACGGCACGTCGATGCGGGCGAAGCCCGCGCCGAACTCAACGACCGCATCGGGCAGATCTTCGGCGGCAAAACCTTCGACACGGTGTGCTTCCCCGGCGGGCCGTTCGATGTCCCAGACGAGGTCGGCGACGGTCGACCGAAGCTCGTTGTCTTGGCCTATGACGGCGTGACCGTCGGCGGATCCGTCGAGGGCGTTCCTGAACTGATCGAGCGCATCTATGCGCGTAAAGGCTCCGAAGGCTCCGCTCTAAGAGTGTTGCGCAACAATCTGGTGTTCGCGGTCGCCGACGATGCCCGCAAAGATGAGATGCGGCGCAAGACATATCACCGTGTGGCCTTGCGGGAGCTGAAGAAGCCCGAGCGTCTCATCGATCTGGCCGAGTACCAGCAGGACAAGGTGCGCGAGCTGGAAGCGCGATCCGAGCAGGAGCTTGCGATCGCAATTCAGCAGTGCTACCGGCACATCTTCTATCCGTCTCGCGACCGCGTCGGCGCAAGCGATGCGGATCTGGCGCACTCAGCGATCGACACCTATTCCACCTCGGATCAGCCGGGCGCCGGTCAGCGGCAGATCGTGCGGGTACTGCGCGACTTGAGGAAACTGCGACTATCCGAGGACGAGCCGGACTCGCCGGCCTATGTGCGCGACCGCACGCCCCTCAAGAAGGGCCAGATCACCACCTTAGTGCTGCGCGACGAGTTCCGGCGTGATCCCGCGCTACCGATCCTGATCGGTGAAGACATCTTCATTCGCGGTGTGCGGCGCGGTATTGAGCAGGGCGAGTACGTGTACCGGCGCGGCGATCTGTTGTTCGGTCCCGGCGACCCTTCGGCCAGCATCATGATCGACGAGCAGTCCGTGGTCTTCACCATGGCCTATGCGAAGAATACGGGCATATGGCCGCGTCCAAAGCCAGGTGAGACGACGCCCGATCTTGGTGGCGGGGAAGATACCGGCCGGCCGGGTGGAATGCCCGGTGACAAGCCAGCCGCCGACCCCAGCGAGAAGCCGCCCGGAAGCCATCCCCCGGGGACGATGCCCGGATCGTTTACCGCCGAGGGCGTTCTCAAGGAGGCGCTGCTCCAGTTGTGGGAACAGGCGCGAGCCAAGGAGGTCGAGGCGATAGGCGTCCTCATCGTCCGCATGTTCGAGGCGGGTGACGCCTTCAGGCTTCTTGGTGCGGTGGGCGCGGTGTCCGGAGCGCAGAAGATCGTCACCCTTGCAGGCGGCTATGAAACTCGAGAGGGCGGATCGTTCGAGTTGGACTTCCGGGGTCCAGTGCCGGATGCGCAGCCGGTCAAGGAGTTCCTTGAGCCGCAGCTGCGCGACGCCAGCTCCAAGAACCTGGAAGCGGGTTTCGAGTTGACCTTTGCGGAGGGTCTATCGATGCATGGCGACGCGGCAGAGAAGCTCACCGAACGCCTCGCCCGGTTCGCGAGCGGAGCAGCCTATGTGTCGGCGACAGCGGAGGTGCAAGGGTAGATGGCCCGCCTGGAGAGAATAGCCCAGATCGAGACGCCGGAATCCGCACCTCGGTACGAGTTGCGGGTGCGCAGGCACGGGCCGGTCGGCACCGAGTATGAGATCTGGCAGATGCCCACAACAGCCACACCGCAGGTGACATCGGCACTGCGTGTCGCGGGGCTTCGGGGCCGCAACCTCGAGATGGTCGAGCACCGGGTGCTGAAGCGGCTCTTGCAATCTGGTGTCAAGCCGGGCCGGAACTCAGACACCAGAAAACGCGGCTATGCGCTCGACGAAGACCTAGCGCTCACGCTCGGGCTGCTGTTCCGTACGCTCGCGCCAATGCGTAGCCGCGATAACATGCGGGCAGTGGCCGAAGGCATCGAGGCCATGGGCCGCGAGGAGGCCGCGTACTGGCTTGGCATGGCAATGCACCGCAAGCACCCGCGCCGCGTGCTGATGGCGTTGCGGTCTCTTCTGACGGAGCCAAAGCGATGAGCGTACGGAAACTGGTGGGACGCCGCCACGCTGGAAGACAGACTGCAGAACGCGGCGCCGCCCATCCAGTCATGGAACGATTTGCGTGAAGTTTCGACGAACCAATTTGAGAACTTGACAATTGCCGGGAACTGTTTCAGGCCGCTCTATGGAACTCCATTCGCGAGAAGCCCAGCGAAACGCATTCTCGTGCTACTCGGCATTCTCGATAGGTTGGCACAGGCGTTCGACACGGATGGCGGGCGTACTCCGGAAGGTCAGAAAATCTACCAGGACTATTTTACGGGCAAGAATGCGTTGTTCTCCGATTCGTCGACTACCGAGAAGAACAACTTCCGCAAGGAATTGACGTTTTGCCATCCGAACGACCCGAAAAAGGATCTGTTTTGTACATGGCACGGCAAAGTACGCCACATGACACTCCGCCTGCACTATTGGTGGTCCGGGAAGGCGGGCGATCCAGTATTCGTCGTGTATGCCGGTCGAAAGATCACGCGACAGTGAGGCGATGATGGCGACCGTGGAACGAGACACATGTCCGACACGCGCCTAATCGAACGCTGGCTACCGATCGCGGCTCTCGGAGAGGAGAGCATCCGCGAACGACGTTCCATGACCGCGTTACCTCCCACCTACTACCTCCACGTCTGGTGGGCGCGGCGTCCGTTGGTAGCGTCGCGGGCGGCCGTGCTGGCTTCGCTGCTTCCGGCGGATGCCGATCGGGATAGGTTTCTGCATGTGCTCGGCATTCATGGGGATCCGGTGGCAGCTCGTAACGCAATTGACAAAGCGAGACGGACTGGGGTCCGGGTGGATAATCCTTACGAGTACAACCGCGCCTTCAGTTACTCGCCAAGCCAGAGCGATCTAAAGTGGCTGCAGTCCATACTCAGCAAACCATTAGGAGACTTAAAGGTTCTCGATCCAACCGCCGGAGGCGGAAGTATTCCATTCGAGGCTGAACGAATCGGTTTCACGGCAATTGCCAACGATTTGAATCCGGTTGCAGCTCTAATAATGAATGCCACTGTGGAGTGGTCGTCGAAATTCTCCCAGGGAGCTAGGGAAGAATTCGAGGCCTTGGCGGCTAAGTGGCGAAAGCAGATCGAGAACCGTCTGGCAGTGTTCTTCCCTCAGCGAGATATGCCAGATCGAATGGATCTGACCTACCTCTGGGCGCACACGATCACGTGTTCCTATTGCGACGGTATAGTGCCGCTATCGCCGAACTGGCGTCTCGCACCTGACGGGACCGGAGTCAGGCTCAAGCCCCACCTTGCCTCGGGTCCCGGGACGCAAGGCCGGATTTGCTCATTTGAGATCGTCAATTCTGCGAAGGAACAGTCAAATGGCACGGTGGCGAAAGGTGCCGGCACCTGTCCCTATTCCGATTGCGGGCGTGTGATCGACGGCGACGAGGTCAAGGCCCAAGCCCAGGCTGGTGGGATGGGTGAGCAGCTGTTCACGGTTGTCTATAAGGAACGCGTCATAACGAAGTTGAAATCCGGAAAGCGCGGCAAGGACAAGTGGGTCCGCCACTACCGGGCTCCGCGTCCGGAGGACGACAACGGTGCCGAGATCCAGGCTAAGCTTGCCGAGAAGCTACCCGAGTGGGAAGCGCTCGACATGGTGCCGAGCGAACGGTTCCCCGAAGTGAGCAATGATGATCGGCCGATCCAGTATGGCATGCCTCTATGGCGCGACCTATTCTCGCCACGCCAACTTCTTTGCCACGGGACGAGTGTCGAGGTCTTTCGCGAAATGCTCGAGGTCGATCTGGCAGATGGCAAGCTGACGGAGATCCGAAGGGCTGCCTACGGCTACTTGGCTCTGACGCTTGACACCCTGCTGAACTACAATAACCGGGCTGGACGCTGGGACAACACGACGGGTCGGGTCCGGTCCATCTTCGATCGCCACGATTACGCGTTTGTATGGTCCTACGCGGAGATGGCCCCTCTGATCGTCGGTGTGGGCTACGACTGGGCTATCGGCAAGACCGCTAAATGCATCGACGAACTCGTCGAGCTGATCCGTCCCGAGACGAATGGGGCCACTGGCAGTTTGTTCGACGCGCCCAACGCAGAACTTCATATCCCGCCGCCGATCACCATCACGTGTAAGCCGGGCGACAGCCTCGACCATATCGCGGACGCCAGTATCGACGCGGTGGTCATGGACCCGCCCTATTACGACAACGTCATGTACGCCGAGCTGTCGGACTTCTTCTATGTCTGGCTCAAGCGCACGGCCGGCCATGTCTTCCCCGAACTCTTCCGGCGGCACCTGACCGACAAGGACAATGAAGCGGTCGCCAACCCGGCGAAGTTCCAAGGCCAAAAGGGCGCGCGAGCGCTTGCGGGACGGGACTACCAGGAGCGGATGGCGTCGATCTTTGCCGAGTGCCGCCGGACGCTGAAGCCCGACGGCGTGATGACGCTGATGTTCACGCACAAGGCGACCGGCGCCTGGGACGCGCTCACGAAGGGTCTGATGGAAGCGGGCTTCGTCATCACCGCGTCATGGCCGATCAATGCTGAGGCGGCGGGCAGCCTGCACATCAGGAACAAGGCGGCGGTCAAGAGCACCATCTTTCTGGTCTGCCGCCCGCGCGCGGAGGACGGGGAGTCCGAAGGCGACCACTACTGGGAGGACATCGAACCCCGGGTTGCGCGTGCAGTACGTGAGCGAGTCGAGGATTTTCAGGACGCTGGCATCGCCGGGGTGGATCTGTATCTCGCCTCGTTCGGGCCAGCGCTCGAGGAGTTCTCGCGCCACTGGCCGTTGAGGCGCGGCACGCCGCGCGCGATCCCGGAGGAACGCCGCCGTCGGCGCCAACTGGTGCTGTTCGAGGAGGAATGGGATCCTTATGCCGTGACACCGGAAGACGCGCTCGACGCGGCCCGGCGCGAGGTGAAGCGCTGGCGCCTGGAGAAACTGACGCATCTCAAGGCCAATGCCGATCTCGATCCGGCCACCGCATTCTTCGTGTTGGCGTGGGACGCCTTCCGAGCACCGGTCTTCGACTATGACGAGGCGCTCAGGCTTGCCCGCGCGGTCGGCGCCGATCTGGACGGTGATATCGTGGGACGCTTGGCGGAAAAGAAGGGCAGCGATATCCGTCTCTGGGATAGCGCCAGGCGCGCCGCCAAGGGAGCGTTGGGGCCGGCCGACGGCTCGCGCGGCATGATCGACGCCGTTCACCATGCGGCCAACACGGCGCGCGTCCGATCCCTATCGGCAGCCCGGGAGATGCTCGAGGGAGCTTTAGTGGAGGAGGATCAGCGGTTCGTTGCGGCGCTCGAAGCCATTCTGGAAGTACTCCCGGTCTCCAAGACCTGGACAGGGATCGATCTGGAGGGCGAGACCGAAGCAGCCAGCGACGACTTCGAGGTACTCTACAATCTCACCCGCCTCGCCTACCGCGACGAGATCGACGAGCCCGAGCAACTCAAACTGTGGCGGGAAGAAAACGCAGGCTGGTATCACGGCACACGCGCGAACTGCTGCGCCGATACTACAAAGCTGGAATGCTCTCCACCCGGATCGCGGAGCGCCGGGTCGAGGACCGGTTCATCGACCTGACGACGGCAGAGCGGGAACTCTACGGGGCCGTCGAAGACTACATCGCGACCACCTACAACCAGGCGGCAGCAGCCGAGCGCGCGGCGATCGGGTTCGTGATGACGATCTATCGCCGGCGCCTTGCGAGCAGCCTGCGGGCGCTTCGCGCCACGCTCGAAAGGCATCTCTTTGCCATCACGAGCGGTGGTCCGGCACGACTGACCGGCCTGGAAGAGGATGCACCCGACGACGAGACGGCCGACGAAGTCCTCGATGCCGAAGAGGTCGCGGACCTGGAACACCAAGCGCTCGACGCCGGGGAACGGGCTGACATCGAGGGTCTGCTCGACCGCATCCGGGCTTGTCCGGCGGACAGCAAGCTCGAAACCCTGACGGCAACGCTTGCCACGCTGCGCGGGGAGGGCTACGAGCAGGCGATGGTGTTCACTCAGTACACCGATACCATGGAATTCCTGCGCGACCAGCTCCGGGAGAGCGGCGATCTGCGTTTGATGTGCTTCTCCGGCCGGGGCGGGGAAATTCCGTCCGCTGACGGCACCTGGCGCGCGATCCACCGGGACGAGGCCAAGCGCCGATTTCGCGACGGCGAAGCTGACGTTCTGCTCTGCACAGACGCCGCCGCCGAGGGCCTCAACTTCCAGTTCTGCGGTGCCTTGGTCAACTACGACATGCCGTGGAACCCCATGCGAGTGGAGCAGCGCATCGGACGCATCGACCGGCTTGGCCAGCAGCATCTCCGTATCCGCGTCGTCAACCTGCACTACGAGGGGACGGTCGAGACCGATGTCTACCGTACCCTCCGGAGCCGGATCAGCCTGTTCGAGACAGTGGTGGGCCGCTTGCAGCCGATCCTGGCGCGATTGCCGCAAGCCATCTCAAAGGTTGTGCTTTCCGGCGACCAAGCCGGCCGCACGAATGTGGTCGACGCCATCGAGCAGCAAGCGCGCGAAGCCGAGGGGCGGGGTTTCGACATCGATACGGTGACGGAGGACGATCTCGCCATGCCGGCGCGGCCGCTTCCACCGGTCACCATGGACGACCTCGACCGGGTGATCGCATCGCCCGACCTGATGCCGCCGGGGACCGATATCCAGCCGATGGGGCATCGAGAATACGGGTTGCTCGCGCCCGGCATGACCGAACGCCTGCGAGTGACCACCGACCCCGATTACTACGAGGAACACGCGGAAAGCGTCGAACTGTGGTCGCCGGGAAATCCGCTATTCAATCCCCCCGAATTCGTGGCATCCACGGACGAATTGGCCGCCAAAACCTTGAAAGAGATTCTGGAGTGAGCAAGTGCCCCTCGCATGCCTTTGACGTGACCCCCTGAAACAAGACCAGGGCGGATGTTAGGATCCGGGCACCTGGTCCCAGCTACAGGGAGGTCAGCATGGGCAGGAGGAGGCATACCCCGGAGCAGATCATCACGGCACTTCGGGAGGCGGAAGTTGCACTAGCGAACGGGAGGACGGTGGGCGAGGTGGGGCGCCAGCTGGGGATCAGCGAGCAGACGTACTAGACGTACTAGGTCCCCGACGGCGTGACCTTCGCGGGCGGCGTCCCGATCCTGCGCGGCGGTCAGCTGATTGGGGCGATCGGGACCAGCGGCGTGCGGGCGGTCGACGACGAGCAGATCTCCCAGGCCGGGGCGGACGCTAACACCTCCTTCGTCCCGTCTCGCATCGCGCCCAGCACCAGCAGCAGCGCCGCCTTGTCCCGCTCGAGCCCTGCCTTCACGTAGATCCCGTCCGCCCATACGTAGACGACCTCACGGCTCTCCAGGCGACGCTGGCTCCATTCCTCGAACTCCGCCGTCCATCCCGCCCCGCGTCTCCGAATCGAAGACTTCGACAGCGGTGCCCCCTCGCCTAGCAGTCCCCGCATCGCCAGCTCGAAGTCTCCCTCTGCCAGTCCGTGCAGATACAGCTCCGGAAGCAGAGCGCCCAGCTCCTTCGTCCGCCTCGCGAACAACGGCAGCACCCGACTCTCGAACCGCTCCTCGACGCCCCGAACCCGAGCACCTCGTCGTTTCGGTCGTGGGCAGCACGAAGATTGCCGATCGCCGGGGTCGGTGGCGTGCCGCGCGTGCACATCGACATCGGGGTGCTTGTGCACGGCATCGCCATTCCGATGTGCGCGCCGCCGATTCCGCATGTCGCTGGCGGCGTTGCGGTTGCACCACGGCCGTAGGACCGGCGATGCCGTTCCGGAGGGTGCGGCCGTGGCGGGAGCGACCCCCCCGATTCGATGCCTGGTACGGCATCGGGGAAGGTGGCATGTGCACGCCCATGCCGACCTCCCCGGCGGGGTCGCTCCCGGTCCAATGATCCCTCTGGGAAGGGTATTCAACGCCGCTGTTTAGGCGGCGATCGCCAGTTCGCCGGCTTGCCGACCGGTGTGTGTGTCTGCGCCACCGCCCAAGGGACCGGGCGCGGTGCCGCGGATGGCGGGGACCGTGGGAGGTGCTGCTCAGCTACCGGGAACGGCGAGCCCCCAGTTGGCGCTCCGGATCCCCAGCGCCGTAGGCATGTGGATGGCGCCGGTAACGTGAGCCTCGGGCTCGATCTGTTCCCCCGCCCTGAGCCGGTCCAGATAGTCGGCCCAAGCCTGCATCATCACGCGGCGCTCGGGCAGGAACGCCGTCCGGTTGTAGGCCCGGCCGTTGGGATCCCTGACCCGGTGGGCCAACTGGTGCTCGATGAAGTCGGGCCGAAAGCCCAGCACCTCGTCCAGGATGGTGCGCGCCATCGCACGGAAGCCATGCGGCGTCATCCGGTTCGGAGGGATGTCCAAGGCCCGGAACGCCCCCCACAGCGTGGCGTCGCTCATCATCCGCTCCCGCTGCGGATAGCGCGCGTTCGGGAAGACGTAGCGGTGGTGCCCCGTCAGGGGATGCAGCTCGCGAAGGATCTCGACCGCCTGACGCGCCAGGGGCACCACGTGCGGCGTGTCGGTCTTCGTCACCGTGTAGCGCCATTCTCCCCCGTCGAGGTCGATGCCGCCCCACTCGGCCCTCCGCAACTCGCCGGGCCGCACGAAGAGCAGTGGTGACAGACGGAGCGCGCACCGCACCGGCAACGTGCCCGTGTAGCCGTCGAGGAGACGGAGAAGCGGGCCGACCTCCTTCGGGTCGGTGATCGCCGCATAGTGCCTCCGCTTCACCGGGGGGAATGCCCCGCGCAGATCCCACGACACATCCCGCTCGGCTCGGCCCGTCGCCACCGCATAGCGCAGCACCCGTCCACAGACCTGAAGCGTACGGTGTGCCATGTCAAGGTGGCCGCGTTCCTCGATCGCGCGCAGCGCGGCCAACAACTCTGGAGCCGTGAGTTCCGCGACCGGCTTCGCTCCGATCCACGGGAACACATCCTTGCTCAGATCGCGCTCGATCCGCCAAGCGTAGCGGGCGGACCAATTGGGCGAGTGCTTCGCGAGCCACTCGGTGGCCACGGCCTCGAAGCTGTTCCTGGCCCATTGCCGCTTCGACTGCTTCTGCGCCTTGCGGAAGGCGCTCGGGTCGATGTCCCGGGCCAGAAGCTTGCGGGCCTCGTCGCGCCGCTCGCGGGCGAGCTTCAGTGAGACCTCGGGATAGATGCCCATCGAGATCCGCTTCTCCTTGTCGGCGAAGCGGTACTTGAAGCGCCAGGCCTTGGTGCCGCGCGGGGCGATCTCGAGGTACAGGCCGCGGCTGTCGTAGAGCTTGCGCGGCTTGTCGCGGGGCTTGGCCTTTCGGATGGCGGTGTCGGTCAGCGGCATATTGGGGCATCAGTTGAGAGTTACGTGAGCCTGCCCCGGAATAGTGCCCCATAAATCTGCTGGCTGTCAAGGGGTGGCATTGAATCGTACCGGGTATGGGAAATCACCCAACTCCTTACATATCAAGCGCTATTGGGATCACATGGACTCTCACTGGCCGTCAATTGATGAGTCGCTTCCATCCATCAGTCCTTACAGGAAGGTTGTCACAGCGATGCTGAGGCCTGCGACGCTAGTCCTCATGGGCCTCGCTTCGGCGGCCGCTATCGCCCACGCCTTCTGGGCACCGTTCCCTGGCCCCGGCGGCAACCCCGTGCTGGACTTGATCGCCTACCACGATCTGGCCTTCCACACCGTGATCCGCGTCTGGTACTACGCGGCGCCCGCCGTCGCCGTGCTGCTCGCCGGGAGCCTCGGCCTCTCGGTCTGGAGAGTCTGGCTCCAGCCGCGGGCGGGGGGCGGTGGCAGGGGCAAGCTGCCTGCTTGGCCCGTGTCGCCAAACGACGCGGCGCCCTCGCTCGTGATCGGCGAGCTGCACCACCCGACCGTTCCGTGCGAGAGCGAGCGGCCCTCCTGGCTCGTCGTTCCCGAGACGGGGCTCTACACCGGCGTGCTCATCGTCGGCGCCGTCGGCACCGGCAAGACCACCGCCTGCATGTACCCGTTCGCCGAGCAGCTCCTCTCGTGGCAAGCCGACCGGGCCGGGCGCCGGGCCAGCGCCTTGGTGCTCGAGGTCAAGGGCGACTTCTGCCACGACGTGCGGAGGATCCTCGAGAACGCCGGCCGCGCCGACGACTACCTGGAAATCGGGCTGGACGGGTCCCGGCAGTGGAACCCGCTCGACGATCCGCTGCTCGACACTTACTCGCTCGCCTACAGCGTCTCATCCCTGATCAACCAGCTCTTCGGCAAGAGCCGCGAACCGTTCTGGCAGCAAGCCTATACGAATCTCGTGCGCTGGATCATCGAACTGCACCGGCGCATGTATTGACGTGCAGTAATGCTCCTTAGTGTACACATAAACAGTGATATATAATGAGTTGGGAGATTTCCCATACTCCGGAACGTCCAGTGCCACCCCTTGACAGCCACGACTTTTCTGGGGCACTTTTCTGGGGCAGATTCCTGAAACCTCAACCGGTGCCCCAACATGCCGCTGACCGACACCGCCATCCGAAAGGCCAAGCCCCGCGACAAGCCGCGCAAGCTCTACGACAGCCGCGGCCTGTACCTCGAGATCGCCCCGCGCGGCACCAAGGCTTGGCGCTTCAAGTACCGCTTCGCGGACAGAGAGAAGCGGATCTCCATGGGGATCTATCCCGAGGTCTCGCTGAAGCTCGCCCGCGAGCGGAGGGACGAGGCCCGCAAGCTTCTGGCCCAGGACATCGACCCGAGCGCCTACCGGAAGGCGCAGAAGCAGTCGAAGCGGCAATGGGCCAGGAACAGCTTCGAGGCCGTGGCCGCTGAATGGCTCACCAAGCACTCGCCGAACTGGTGCGCGAGCTACGCTCGGCGACTCGAGCGCGATCTGGGTAGGGATGTCTTCCCGTGGATCGGAGCGAAGCCGGTCGCGGAGCTCACGGCACCGGAGCTGTTGGCCGCGCTGCGCCGCATCGAAGCCCGCGGCACCCTGGACACGGCGCATCGCACGCTTCAGGTCTGTGGGCGGGTGCTGCGCTATGCGGTGGCAACGGGCCGGGCGGAGCGGGACGTGTCGGGGGACCTGCGCGGAGCCTTCCCTCCGGTGAAGCGGAAGCACTTCGCGGCGATCACCGACCCGAAGGAGGTCGGCCCGCTTCTGCGGCTCCTGGACGGCTACCCGGGCACGCTGCCGGTGCGGTGCGCGCTGCGTCTGGTGCCGCTGCTCTTCGTGCGGCCCGGCGAGTTGCGCAAGGCCGAATGGGCCGACATCGACCTCGATGGAGCCGAGTGGCGCTACACGGCGACCAAGACCGACACGCCGCATGTGGTCCCACTGGCGCGTCAGGCGGTCGAGATCCTTCGCGAGTTGCATCCCGTGACGGGGCACCACCGCTACGTGTTCCCGAATGCGCGCTATCGGCAACACGACCGGACGATGAGCAACACCACCTTTTGGGGGGCGTTCCGGGCCTTGGACATCCCTCCGGAACGGATGACGCCGCATGGCTTCCGGGCGATGGCGCGCACCATCTTGGACGAGGTGCTGGGCTTCCGGCCCGACTTCATCGAGCACCAGCTGGCCCACCGGGTCAGGGACCCCAACGGCCGAGCCTACAACCGGACGGCGTTCCTGCCCGAGCGCCGCGTGATGATGCAGGCCTGGGCCGACTATCTGGACCGGCTCAGGGCCGGGGAAGAGATCGAGGCGACTCACGGAACCGGGGCTTTCCGAAATACCAACGTCGCCGGGGATCCCGGAACACCAACTCACGGCCCGCCGTTCCCGGTAGCTGGAGCCGTGCCTCCCACGGTCGGCCCTGTCCCCAGCTCCCCGCCCGGGTCCTTCGCGGTAGCGCCGACACACCGGCTAGACGGTCGGCGAACTGGGTGATCCGCCGCCTGGCAGCGGCGTTGAAAACCCTTCCCGGAGGGATATCTGGCCGGGAGCGACCCCGCCGGGGAGGGTGGCAGGTGCGTGCACATGTCAACCCTCCCCGATGCCGTACCAGGCATCCCGAAGGGGGGGTCGCTCCCATCTACGGCCGAAAGCTCCGGAGCGGCATCGCCGCTCCAGCGGCCGTGCCGCAACTGTAAGACAGGCAGCCACATACGGGAGCGCTGGCGCGCACATGGAAATGGCGTTTCGGTGCACATGCACCCCGTTGTCTGATGTGCACCAGGTCGCAGGTTCGTATCCTGCTACGCCCAAGGGACTTACAGGAATCGTTAGTCTGATTCCCGCTATTTGATTCCCGCTATTTGGGCTAAGAGCAGGCCCTCCGGCGGTCGTCGAGGGCCTTCCTGAGCTGGTCCTCGTCGGCCCGCTGGTAGCACTGGAGCACTGTCTGGGCCGTCTTCCAGCCGCCGAGTTGGCAGAGGACCTTGAGCGGCTGGTCCATGAGGTCGGAGGCGAACTTCCGCCTCAAGGAGTGCCAGCCGCGCCCACGCTTGGGTTCCAGCCCTGCGAGCACCTCGGCCTTCTCCCACCAGTCGCGGATCGGCCATTGGCCCACGCACATCGAGGCATCCTTGGGCGCGGGTAACACCGGAAGGTCCCCGATCCCGGGGTTCCGCCACCGCGCCTCTTCGAGGACGCCGAGCGCTTCGGCACTCACCGGGGTCCGGTGCTCGTAGCCGGTCTTCTCATGCTCGCCTCGCCACCGGATGACACGAGCTTCCATGTCGATGTCGGACCATCGCAACTGACGGATGGCACCGATGCGGTGTCCCGTCTCGTGCGCGAGCACGAGAGCGACGTGAAAGCGCCAGTCCACCTCCACGGACACCCGAAGCATGGCCTCGTATTCCGCCTCAGTGAGCAGCACCCGGGTAGGATTCTTCTCCTTCGGCGTCTTGAGGCCCCTGAGGGGGTTGGACTCGAGCAAGAGCCTTCCCCTCTCGTCCCTCGACCTCGCGGCCCAGTTGAGGACCGAGAGCAGGAACTTGAGGTCCCGTTCGATCGTCCGGTCGGCCACCGGCTTGCCGCTGCGGCCGGCTCTGCCCGCCAGCCGCTCCCGGATGAACCGGTCCCAGTCGCGCTGGGACAGCGTGGCGGGGTCGCGGTTCCGTCCGAAGCATCCGAGGAACGTCCCCATTGTGGCTCTGTCGTACCTCTGGGACGGCTTCGTCTTGGTGGGCGTCACCTCTTCACCGTAGATGTCAAAAAGCGTCTCCAGGGTGAGTGGCTCGGGCTCGGCGTCCGCCTTGCGGTGGAGCTCCGGCCCGAGGTAGCCAGCGGCGAACTCGTCCGCCTGCCGCTTCGCGCGAGCCCAGTCGCGGTGCTTCAGCGACCTTGTGAGCCTGCGCCCGTTCTCGCGCCACTCGATCTGGAACAAGCCGGTCTTGGGATCGGGAAAGACCCGTACCCGGTTCCGGCCCCATTCGCCGGCGCCGTAGGAGCGCCGGATAGGTTTCGTGCGTGCCATCATTCGATTCCTCTCTCGATGATGGACTGCACGATCTGCGCGTTGGAAACTTCGCCTTGGCGGTGCTTTTCCACCAGTCGCGGCTCGGCTGGTGCCTTCCGTGGCAGGTGGCTGCGGGCGATCCTGGGCGCGCCGGGTCTTCCGGTGTTGGGGATCTTGCCGTCGCGCACGAGGCGGCCGAGATGGTCAGCGGAGTAGCCGCTCTCCCTGGCTGCCTCCGTCAGCGAGAGGGTGGTCTCGTCCCTCTCCCGGAGCGTGGCCTCGAGCTCGGCCGCGCAGCTTTCGAGCGCGACGGCCGGAGTGTCGCCCCCGTACCGGCGGAGCGCCTTGGCCTGTCTCCGCCAAGTCGCGGGCAAGGCCTCGACGGATGCACGGCCGGTCATGCGCGTCCGTCCACGTTCATTCCCAGTCGCCCTCGGCGTCTCTGCGGAGCGCGTCTGTGAGGGCCGGGTCCCCCTCGCCGCGCCGAACGGAGCGCTCGGCGAGATCGACGCGCTGGCCGAGGTCGGCGAGCCCGGCGGCGCGTGCGACGGCGTAGATGGCGGCCGCAACGGCTGTGAGTGCGAGCGCCAGGTGCAGGGCGAGCAAGACGCCGTGTTCGGCGAGGAGGAGCGGCCAATACGGTGCGAGGTATTCGAGGCGCGGCCCGGCGAGCAGCACGGCAGACCCCGCGATGGCGGCGGTGAGGCCGGCGCTGATTTTCCAGGGTTGCATGGCAGGCTACTTGTGGGAGTCAGAGTTCGAGCGCGGCCGGATCCCGGTCGGCCGGCCCTCGCAGGGAGGAGCGATCTCCGCCGTCGCCCACGCCGAGTGAGCGGAGCAGGCGCGCCGCGGCCGGTCCGTTGGCGTGCATCCGGAACCCGGCGGCCACCTTGGCACGTATGGAGCGAGCCCGGTAGTTGCCCGATGCGACCTCGATGTTGACGCGTCCGGTGCGCCCCTCGGCGTCGGTGTACTCGATCTGGGCGTCCGGGTAGAGCACGTGCCCTTCGTCGTCGAGGGGGAGTCCGAGTTCGCCGGCGGTGCGGTGCCGTTCGGCATCGGCGGCCCGCTTGCCGTCCTTCAGCCGCGCCGCCTCGCTCCCGCGCGCGACGGCGCTCTTGAGTTCGGTGTCGAGCCGGATGCGCCGCACTGCTGCGCCCCGGTCGAGCAGGCGTTGCTTCTCCTTCATGCAGGCGCGGTAGACGGCGGTGTCGTGCGCGGCTTGCGCAGGCCGGGTACGTGCGAACCGGATTTCCTGGCTGGGATCCATCCCCCGTTCGGCGGCCCGCTTCCGAGCTTCGGCCACGCCGCTGCGGGTGAGCGTCAGGACCTTGAACGGGTTGCCCTTGGGTCCGGTAGCCGTGGTCTCGGTGACGAGCCCTTCGCGTACCCAGGCGTTCACGGCCCGCCGGGTGGTGTAGGGATGGCCGCCGAAGCGGGCCTCGGCCAGATCGCGGTACGAGACGGCGCCGTAGACGCCGATGTCGGCGAGTCCGCGCGCGCACCGTTCGGGGAAGGAGGTGGACCCGCGGTCCCGGCTCGCGGCGTATTCTCGGCGGTGGCCGTCCCGCATGCGGTAGCGATTGCGGCTTTGTGGCGCGGCGGTCCGCGGGTCCGGTTCGACCGTGCGGTCGAACATCTCCTGGCTCCTCACCGACCGTCAGCGGCGCGGCCCGAAACTGCGTTCCGGGACTGGGAGCGGCGGCACGGGCTGGACGATTTGCTCAGGCGCGGGCGCGCGGGCGCGCGGGTCGCGGCCACGGCCGCGGGTTCGCGCACGGCCTCGCGCTCGCGGTGCCGCGAGAGCACGAAGTCGGAGATCTTCTGCGAGTCGGCGGCGGCGCGGCGGATCTCGCGGGGGTCCTCCTCGAGCGCGGCGATCCAGCCCTCGACGTACGCGGCGCCCCGGCTCGGGTCGTGGCCGACGCCCACGCGCTCGCCCGTCATCATGGCACTGATCTCCGCGCGGAGCTCCTCCTTCGCGTAGTCGGGGGACCCGAATCCGCCCTCGATCCCCTGGACGAGCGTCTCGCGGTTCATGCGCTCCGGGTGGCCGGTGCTGTGCCCCAGCTCGTGTAGCGCCGTCTGGTAGTAGTGGTTGGCCGAGGGGAACTGTCCACGCTCGGGGAGCACGATCTCATCGCGGTTCAGGTTGTAGAACGCCCGGTCGCCCGCCACGTGACGGACGGGGACCCCTCCGTCCTCGAGGACCTGCTCGGCCTGCTGGTGGGCCTTCCAGAGCGGCTCGGCAGCGGGCGCGGGCCGGGCCGGCAGCCCGTCGGCCTGCTCGGCGTTGAACACGGTGTACTGCCGGACGACGGGCGTGGGCAGGCGCTCGTGGCGGTAGAGGCGCTTGCCTTCGTTGTCCCTCTTGGGCCGGCCGTGCTCGTCGTTGACGGCGATCCTCCGGTGGTCCTGGAACGAGAGGATGCGAGTGCCCTGCTCGCCCTTGCGCACCTGTCCGTCCCGGGCTTGGATCTGGCGGTAGGTGCCCCAGCGCACGTCGCCGTAGCCGCGCTCCTGGGCCACGGCGGCGAGATGCAGGCTGTTGCCGCCCCTGTAGGAGCGGCCCGTATCGACGTTGGCGGGGAGCACGCGCTCGCCCGGCCCCCAGGGCTTCTGCCAGGGCGCTGTGCCCTGGCGGATCTGCTCGATGATCCCCTCGGCGAACTGGCGGTGGTATTCGTCGTGTTTCATAGCTCTTCCTCCTCGGGGCCGTGCGGATCCTCTCCGGCGTCGCGGATCTCGTCCTCGCTGCCCACGTCCTCGGAGAAGAGGCCGTACTCTTCGGCCAGCGAAGCCGGCACCTCGAGCATCTCGCCTCCGTCGCGCGCGAGTTCGCGGTCGAAGTCATCGAGCGTCTCGACGCGAACGATGTTCTCGTCGCCTTTCATGGGTTCACCTCCTTGGTGTGTGGGTGCTGTTCTTGCGGGGCTTCGTCGGCCCCGCTCCAGATCGGTTCGACGATCCAGCGGCCCTTGGCCGCGTCGTAGCCGCGCACTTCGAGCGCCTCCTCGACGAACCGCCTGCCCCGTTGCCGGGCCGTGTGCAGCACAAGTGCGATCCCGTCCACGACGCCCCGGCAGGTGACCTCCCAGGGAAGCGCGCCTTCGGCCTGCATGGCGCAGCTCGCCAGGCGCGAGAGCGCGGAGCGGGCGTTGTTCGCGTGGATGGTGGTGAGCGACCCGCCGTGGCCGGTGTTGAGCGCCTGGAGCAGATCGGCGGCCTCGCCGCCCCTGACCTCGCCGACGACGATGTGGTCGGGCCGGTGGCGGAGCGCGTGCCGCACCAGGTCGCGGATCGAGACGGGGGTCTCGGTGCCGACAGCCCCGGCCTCGAAGCGGAGGCAGTTGGCGCGGTCGATCCTGAGTTCGAGCGTGTCCTCGATGGCGACGATCCGCTCGTCTTCGGGCAGCAACTCGATCAGCGCGTTGAGGAGCGTGGTCTTGCCCGAGCCCGTGCCTCCGGAGACCAGGATGTTCCTGCGGGCCAAGAGGGCCGACCGGGCGGCCCCGAGGACCGTCTCCGGCAGCGAGCCCATGCGCACCAGGTCCTGAGCCGAGAACGCACGGCCCCCGAACCGGCGTATGGTGATGGCGACCTCGGGACTCGCGGGCGGCGTGCAGATGGCGACCCTCGAGCCGTCCTCAAGCCTTGCGTCGAGGATCGGCCTCGCGGCGGGATCGAGCCCGAGCGGCCGGGCGATGTGGATCGCGGCGCGGTGGAGCCAGGCGGCGGTGAGTCCCGGCGCCTCGTGGGGCTCGAGTCGGCCGCCTCGCTCGATCCAGACGTTGCCGGGTCCGTTGATCATCAGCTCGGAGACCTCCGGGTCCTCGAGCACGGTCTCGAGTCCGGGCAGAAACGGCCTCAGGTGTCCTATCCCGCTTGCGCGCTTCATAGGCGGCCCTCCTCGCGGAGCCGCCAGTAGCCCACGTCCCTCGGCAGGTAGTGGGGTTTCAGGTAGACGCGCCGGGCAGGGAGCGACTTCGTGCCGTCGTAGGGCAGACAGATCGCCTGGTAGTTGGCCAGCAGCGCGAACTCGCGCGGCGTGAACACGGGCTCCCTCTGCTGCCGGAACGACTTGCTCGCGCCGATCGTGCCCTTCCCCCCTCCGGCGCGTCCCGAGAGCAGCGAGAACTCCGGCCTGCCCGTGGTCTCGGTGAACGTGTAGGAGGGCTGCGTCTTCATGACGCTGCCGCACATCTCGGACGCGATCCGCGCCGACGACTCGTCGGACAGCGAGAGGAAGATCCGCGTGCGGAGCGTCTGGAGGAGCGTGCGCCAGGCCTCGCCTCCGGGCAGCACGGAGCGGAGCGAGGAGATCGACTGTGTGGCGACGATCGGGACGCAACGGCACTGCCGGGTCAGCGCGAACGCCTTCTCGTCGCCCGAGGGATCGTCCTGGCCGACGGTCGCGAACGCCTGATACTCGTCGCAGATGAACACGGCGGGCCGGAGGTAGCGTCCGGGCCGGCGGGCGGCCTCGGCGGGCCGCCGCAGCAGCGCCTGCATCCAGGCGTTCTTCAAGAGCACGCCGATGGCGCGGGCGAGCGCGGGGTTCGCGCCCGCGGGCATGTTGAGCGCGAGGACCTTGCCGCCCTCGATCAGCTCGCTGAGCGGCGGCAGCCGGCGCCGGAGGCCCGGCACGGGCCGGACGGCCTCGGCGTCCTCGTCCGGCGCAGCACTATACATATGTATGGATTCGTCCGGGTCCGGTGGCGGCGGGCAGAACACGCCGGCGACCTGCGGCTGGTCGAAGAGCGACAGGAAGACACTGATCCCCTCGACGATCGACGTGCGGAGCTTGGCGTCGAGCGCCATCCAGTCATGCAGATACCACCGCTCGATGGCCTCGACCTGCTCCCTGAGCTCGCTCCCCGCTCCGCCCCCGCTCTCCTCCGTCGCGTATGCGACCTTGAGTTCCTTGAGCCGGTCCCGGAGTGCGGGGTCGAGCTGGCAAGCCGCCTTGTCCGAGCCGGGCACCGGCTCCCAGCCCCAGTCCCCGAGGGGTTCCTTGTGCGTGAACAGATCGCCGCCGGCGATGACGGCCCGCACCGGGCAGAGCCGGTCGGCCAGCTCGCGGGCCTCGCCGATCTTCCGGCCGAACAGTTCCGCATCCACCGTGCAGCGGTAGATGTCTTGCAGCGTGACCCAGCCCCCCGGCAAGAGCCGATACAGTTCGATGATCCAGCGCACGAGATTCGTATAGGCTTGCTGCCAGAACGGTTCTCGGCTCTTGCCGAAGAGCTGGTTGATGAGGGAGGCGACGCCGTAGGCGAGCGAGTAGGAGTCGAGCAGCGGATCGTCGAGCGGGTTCCATTGCCAGGCGCCCTCGAGCCCGATCTCGAGGTAGTCGTCCCCCCGCCCGGCCTCCTCGAGGATCCGGCGCACCGCATGGCAGAAGTCACCCTTGACCTCGAGCACAAGGGCGCTGGCCCGGCGCCCGGCGCGGTCGGCTTGCCACGAGAGGAGCTGCTGGGCGAACGGGTACATGCAGGCCGTGGTCTTGCCGGTGCCGACGGCGCCGACGATGAGGACGCCGGTGTAGAGCCCCGTCTCGGGAACGACGAGCCAGGAGGGCCGCTCGCTCTCGCGCGGGACGACGGGATGGTGCAGCTCGCCGATCACCAGCGATGGCGCCTCGTCCTCGGGCGAGGCGGGCCAGGCGGGGAGCCCGCCCCGGCCGAGGCGTCTTGCGGGCGGCTGAAGCCACACCCTCCAGACCGAGAGGCACACGCTCCCGGCGAGGACGACGACGACGGCCGGGGCCGCGTAGTACCAGACGCGGATCACGGCGTGAAGGCCCGGATCGTGGTAGGCGATGAGGTCCAGCACCGGGCTGCTGCCCATGCCGGGGAACGGCGCCCGGAAAGCGTGGCCGGCGGCCGCTCCCAGAGCGGTGCCGATGATGGCGAGCGTAGCCGGCCTCATCGGTCCAACACCCTTCCTGGAAGGATCGATGGCTCGGGAGCGACCCCAGGAGGGCGGGGGCAGGTGCGCAAACACACCTGCCCCCGAACCCGTACCAGGCCCTTGGACTGGGGGGTCGCTCCCGTCCCGGCCGGTGCTGCCCGTGCGGTGCCGGCCGACCCGGCCGCGAAGGCGCAAGACGTGGCCGTGTCGCGGCTTACGCCGTAGCACGCGTGCGCATCGCCAGAGGGCCAAAGTGCGCATCGACCCCCCGCGTCGTTTGCGCACTCCAGTGCGGCCATGAGACGCGCGCCGGTCGTCACCGGTAGCGCGCTCCCGCGAGGCGCACCGTTTGCCAGGCGACGCCGCGGTGAATCGCCCCGCGGCCTGCCTGCCGGTGGGCCTGCTTCTCCAGCGCCACGCTGCGTTTCAGGGCGGCTTGCAGGCCTCCGAACTCCTCGAGGATCTGGATCGCGCCCTGAAGGATCGCGCGCTCGATCCGGGCAAGTTCCTCACGGATCCCGGCGTCGGACTCGCCGGGGCCGGACGCCTCAGCCCAGCCGCTCATCACGGCCAGGGCCCGGTCCGTCTCCCGCGAAGTGCGGGCGACGGCGACGACCTCGACGGACCGGCCTAGCCTATGGAGCGCGTGCCAGAGCCCGCGGTGCGCCGCTCCCCAGGAACGGAGCGCGGTCGAGGTGTCGTGGCCGGGATCGACGTATACGAACACTGCACGGCCCGAGTCCAGTGCGACCGGCAGCTTCAGCGGGAAGCAGCGCCGGGTGTCCCCGGCGGCGCCCCGGTAGAGGCGCGAGGGCAGCAACTCGCGCTCGATCCCGAGGGCCTCGAACGCGGCGACCTTCTCGGGTTCGGTCGGGAGCCAGGGCAGACCCGAGTGCTCGATCACGTAGTCGAGCGAGAGCAGGCGGCGCATGAGCACGTCGGCGGACGCCGTGCGGCGGTGGCGGATGTGCTCGGCTCCGAGCGCGCGGTATAGACCCCGGGAGAAGATCCGGCACACGCGGCCGATCCCCCGAACGCCCGGCACGGTCTCCTCGGCGGCGAGGCCCTGCGCGATCAGCGCGTGAACGAGGCGGCGCGCCCGCTCGTGATGCGTGTCCAGGAACCGCGTCGCCTGTGTGCGGGTGAACACGCCGCTGTGGAGGCAGACGAGCGCGATCCACTCGGCCTGGCGTCCCGTCCAACCGAACGGCTCGAGCGCCTGTTCGCGTCCCTGCAGATGCGCGATCACCTGGGCGGCTCCGTGACCAGGGCACGGTCGGCCTGGAGGTAGGTGATGAGGATGCCCATCGGGTTGTAGACGACGAGCTCGGAGGGGATGACGGTGAGGAACGTGAACCGGAGCGTGATCGACCACCGCTCCCTCAGCGTCTCCTGCCCCTGCCGGAGGCGGACCAGGTCGAAGTCGGCGGTCGCGCCGTGCGGCGCCTCCGGTGCGGGGTGGATGCGGAGCACGACCTGCTCGACCTGGAGCTCGGTGTCGGCGGTGCCGGCCGCCATCGCGGCGACCTCGGCGCCGTCCCTCGTGAACGCGGCGTTCGCCAGCTCGGTCGAGAGGAACCGGAGGCTACGGGTCCAGTGCTGCTCGACCGTCGCCCGGCGGCGCGAGTAGAAGTCGGAGATGAACCGGTTGAGGAAGTACTTGGTCGTGGGATCCAGCGGATCCGCCCGCGCCGTTGCGGCCTCGTAGGCCACGGCCTCGGCGCGGCCGACCTCGTCGACCCGCACGACGATGGGCCTGGGCGGCTCGACGGTCGCGACCCGGAGCAGGAGCACGCCGAGCGCGAGGCACGCGGCGGCGAGGATCATCGCCAGCGTACGGAGCTTTCGGTTCGCTTGCACCGTCTCGCCCCAAATTTCCGCGTACTCGCGGCCGGCATCGTGTTCTCGGTTCATGGACGTCTCCTTCAGCCTCCGGGGATTGGGGGGCGGGCCGGGTTCGCGGCAGCGCTGAGGCGTCCGCCTCCGCGCACCACGAGCGCCATCATGCCCGATCCGACGGACCCGGAGCCTGAGACGAGCATCGCGGCGAGCTCGCCCACCTTCATGCCGGCCATCAGGCCGGAGACGACGAGCGGGAGGAGGACGACGACCCACAGCCCGAGCTCGGCCGGGTCGGAGGAGCCGGTGCCCATCAAGGCGCCGGTATAGGTCGTGACGTAGCCCATGCCCACGCCCATGAAGACCCTCAGGATGGCTCCCGCCACGACGCCGTAGAGCGTGTAGACCATGAGCGTGCGGAACCAACCCCAGAACAGGAACGCGAGCGGCTCGAACAGCAGCCAGGGGATGAACACCGGGCCCAAGAGGATCACGATCGCGAGCGCCACCTGCGCCCAGATCACCTGCGCGTAGGTCAGGCAGAAGAGCGCGACGAGGCCGAGCACGAGCGGCACGCCCATCATCAGCGCGACGAGGGACGAGAAGAACACGTTCACGCCCTCGGTCACGACGGTCATCAGGCTCCCGCCGGACCATGCCGCGCCGAGCCGTGCGGCGAACGCCTGGACGAGCGCGGTCATCTCCGTGTAGCCGACGGACACGACATCGGAGATGAACAGGTTCTGGAGCCAGATCCCTCCGGCCGCCACCATGGCCGGGAACGTGAACCCGACGCCCGGGATCGGGACGCTGTAGTAATGGAGCAGCGTCCTCGGAATCGCGATCCCGAGCACGACACGCACGAGGGACCAAGGCTCGAGGGTGCCGCTGTAGGCGATCTTGAGGCCGGTCCAGGCGACGACGATCGCCGCGAGACCGCCCCACAGCTGGTGGCCGAGCGTCAGCACGTCGGGCGCGGCGCCGCCGACCACGGTGTCGAGCACGACGTCCAGGAACCCCTTGAAGTCCTGGAGCTGATCCGCCGGGATCTGGGCCGGGACGTTCGGATCGATCGACTGCGGTGGCAGGAGCTGCATGACAGACACTCCCCGCACCTAGGCTTGGCCGCCCATGTAGAACGAAGGGACCTTGAAGAGGAGCCCCTCCCGGAGCCGGTCGCGGTTCTGGAACGCGGCCGTGCGCATCGCATCGGCCATCGCGTTCGTACGGAGGCGTGCGTCCCTCCACTCGGCGAGGCGCTCGAGCCGGTCGATCTCGGCCTGCTGCATCCGGTTCGCCTGCTCGACCGCCTGATAGGCGAGCACCTGCGCCACGGCAGCGTTGATGCGGCCTTGGGTCAGCGCTGCCGCGACCTGCGCCTGCTGGAGCGCCGTATTCGACAGGTTCCCATTCGCGGTCAGGTCGTCGAACGAGCCCTGTGCGCTCTCGACGGTCGAGGCGAGCGAGGCCGCGGCGTCCATCATCGCGTAGTCGAGCACGCGCTGGCGGTCGGCGGCCTCCTTGGCCTGGCGGTAGTCCTCCACCGCGCGCGACGACGCCTCGGCCGGGTGGTTGCGGTAGAGCCCCAAGATGTCCGCCTCGCTCACCTGGTCGGCCACCCCTTGGGCGCTCCGCCAGACATCGGTGAACGAGTCGCCGCTACCCATGCCCCGCACCGCGTCGACCAGCTCGCCGGCCGCGCCGGTGAAGTCGGAGCCCCAGTCGAGGCCGTCGCCGACGAGGCCGATGGATCCAGCCGCCAGCTCGGCGAACGGCTCGATCAGCGCGTCCACCTCGCCCCGGGCGGCCTCTTTCATGTAGTCGAGCTGCTCCTCGAGCTCGGTGAGTTGACGGGTCATCGTCCGCATCTGGCGGATCTGGTTCGCGATCTGGGTCGCCTGGTTCACGATCATCTGGGCACGCTGAATCACGCCGCCGATGTCGAAGAAGGCGTTGGCCGGCCCAGCGCTCGCGAGCATCAGGACCAAGACCAAGAGGACGGTGGTAAGGGTGCGGTGACGCATGATGAGCTCCTTTGGTGTCATTGCCGTGGACCGGCCCTGGGGACCAGGACGTCGGACGTGAACCAGATGCGCAGGCGATGGCCGGCGCGGATCGTGATCGTGGGCAGCCGGTTCAGGAACCGGTCGAGAATCGAGGTCGCGCTCTGGCCGAGGCCTTGGCCGACGCCCGCCCTGAGGCCGAACGGCGAACCACCGGCCAAGGCGAGTCCGCTCACGACACCGACGGCTCCGGCGGCCGCGAACGTGCTGAAGTAGTGGCGGTCGACCTGGTCCCGGAGGGCGCCCTCGCCCGCCTGGTTCAGGCCCGTGAACTCGAGGTCGATCCAGCTGCCGTCGGGCAGGAGCAGCCGGTGGAAGGCGACGGCGAGCCGGCTCTGGTCCGGGTCCTGAACGGCCTGGGCCGTGCCGACGACGCGCGCGCCGCGCGGGATCAGGATCCGCTGGCGGTCGGCCGAATAGAACGGGACCGAGACAGTGGCCAGCACCGGTCCCGGGAAATCGCCCGTGAGCTGAGTGAGCAGCACGCCGATGGCTCGTCCGAGCGCCGGGTTCGCGCCCGCGGGCATGTTGAGGGCCAGGACCCGGCCCCCTTCGATCAGCTCGGCGAGCGGCGGCAGCCGGCGGCGAAGGCCGGGCACGGGCCGGACGGCTGCGGAGTCCTCGTCGGGCGCAGTACTATACATATGTATGGACGCATCCGAGTCGGGCGGCGGCGGACAGAAGACGCGGGCGACCTGCGGCTGGTCGAAGAGCGAGAGGAAGACGGAGATGCCCTCGACGATGGAGGTGCGGAGCTTGGGGTCGAGCGCCATCCAGTCGTTCAGGTACCAGCGCTCGATCGCCTCCACCTGCTCCCTGAGCTCGCTGCCCGCACCGCCCTCGCTTTCCTCGGTCTCGTACGCGATGCCGAGTTCGCCGAGCCGCTCGCGTAGCCCGGGATCGAGCCGGCAGGTGCCCTTCTGAGTGCCGGGTACCGGCTCCCAAGCCCAGTCCTCGAGAGCCTCCTTGTGCGTAACGAGATCGCTGCCGGCGACGGCGACCCGCACCGGGCAGAGCCGGGCGACCAGATCTTTGGCCTCGCCGATCTTCCCGGCGAACAGCTCCGCGTCGATCGTGCAGCGGTAGACGTCCTGCAGCGTGACCCAGCCCCCCGGCAAGAGCCGGTATGTGCTGAGACGGTATTCACCTGACAGTTGACCACGAGAGAGGACGGTGGCCAGCGCCTTCCATCAGCGTCCACAGCGATCCAGCAATAGCGGAACCATCGTCATGGCCCTCGGATTGCCAGCAGCTCGGGGTGACCTGACCCCCTGAAACGAGACCAGGTATGTGCTGAGACGGTATTCACCTGACAGTTGACCACGAGAGAGGACGGTGGCCAGCCGCCCTCGCCGGAGCTAATTGAGAGATGTCGAAGTCACTCACTTAGCACGGGAGAGAAGATGACCACCGTCCAGGGGGAGAAGATAGCGCGCCGCAAGCTGAGCCTGCTACAGTTGGCCCAGGAGCTCGGCAACGTGAGCAAGGCGTGCAAGATCGTGGGCTACAGCCGGCAGCAGTTCTACGAGATCAGGAGGAACTTCCAGCTTTACGGGGCCGAGGGGCTGATCGACCAGCTTCCGGGGCCGAAGGGACCGCACCCGAGCCGGGTGAGTGAAGAGATCGAGCAGGCGGTCTTGGCCCACGCCTTGGAGGCTCCGACGCACGGAGCTCAGCGGGTCGCGGACGAGTTGCTGCTCGGAGGGATCCAGGTGAGCTCAGGAGGCGTACGGGGCGTGTGGAGCCGCATGGCCTCACCACGAAGCACGAACGGCTGCTCAGGCTCGAAGAGACGGCCAGGGAACGGAAGCTGAAGCTGACCGACGAGCAGATCGAGCTGCTGGAGCGCTTCAGTCCCGAGTTCCGGGAGCGCCACATCGAAGTCCATTACCCGGGCGACCTCGTCGCCGTGGACACGTTCTTCGTCGGAACGCTGAAGGGGGTCGGCAAGGTGTACCTGCAGACCGTGCTCGATTGCTTCAGCCGCTACGCCTGGGGCCGGCTCTACACGAGCAAGCTCCCGCTCACGGCGGTGCAGGTGATGAATAACGACGTGTTGCCGTTCTTCGATGAGCACCGGGTCCGGGTGAAGACCGTGCTCAGCGACAACGGCCGCGAGTTCTGCGGCCGTCCGGACCGTCACCCATATGAGCTGTTCCTTCAGCTCGAGGACATCGAGCACCGCACGACGAAGGTGGGCAGGCCCCAGTCCAACGGCTTCATCGAGCGCTTCCACCGCACGCTCCTCGACGAGCACTTGAGGGTGAAGGGCCGCACCACCTGGTACGAGACCGTCGAGGAGATGCAGCAGGACCTCGAGGCGTATCTGGAGACCTACAACCGGAAGCGGCCGCACCGCGGTCGAGCCATGGAGGGCCGCACGCCCTATCAGGTCTTCAAGGCCGGTCTCACCGACGCCAGGAAGGCCGCAAAGGCCAGGAAGGAGGAGGCTAAGACGAAGGCAGCCTAGACACAGCTCCGGCGAGGGCCAACTGTCAGGTCATTACCATCTCTGTACAGCCCGAGCACCCACACCCATACCAATCATCGTATCTCTCCCCTCTACCATCGCCATCCACCTCCGCCCCCTTCAGTAATTCCAAAGGTCGCAGGTGTCTCACTGATATTGGCAGAGAGGGGAGAGGGCTCGCTGTCAAATGGTCGCCGAGCATTGCACAGCAGTTGGAGTGCAACCTTGGACGCCCACCAACACTCTGGGGACTTATCGCAGTCCCTGAAGAGTGAACCCTGTGGCTGGAGTCCCTCTCCGGCTCGTTAGGCCGATTGCCTCTTGGCGAGAAGGTTGTCAAGAGCAAGCCTGCCGGGGCCGACAAGAGATACGAGCAAGAAAACCAAGCAGAACAGAATCGCTCGTTCTCCGTCGTTGAGAACTGGCCAGAAGCCTCTTGGGACATGCGCAAGAAAGTAGGCCGCTGCCATCTGTCCCGAACAGAGGAATGCAACCGGACGGGTAAACAATCCGGCACCGATCAAGAGGCCTCCAAAGAACTCAATGATGCCAGCAAACCAAAGGAGTTCCGGAAAGGCCGGCGGATTCCCTTCCAACACTCCCAGCAACTTCTGAGCGCCATGTTGCCAGTAGAGAAAGGCACTAACGATTCTCAGAGCAGTAAGTGCCCAGATTCTGTTGGTGCTTAGCAACTCAGTCAACACAATCCCTTCGTTTGGAGAAAGCCACACGGTTGTTTCAGGAAGTGCCCTTCACTCCCGAGCCTAATCAACGGCTGAGGTTGGGTCAATAGGTGTGTAAACGTATTAGGCGGCGTTCTTCCGCTGTTGGTGTGAGACGGGCTTTCCGTCTTCGAACTTTCTTCCTTCAAATACGTCCTTGAGGAGGTGAGGAGCGTCGAGCCTTCGGAACCGCTTCTCAGCCACCAAGAGCAACTTCCAGATTAGCGCCGTAGCGCTCTCGACCCGCTTGAACCGCTTCGCTGCTGTCGTCCTGAGCCGTACCGCGGCGAACGGGCTCTCGACCACGTTCGTCGTGCGTAGATGCTTCCAGTGGTCCTCGGGGAAGTCGTAGAACGCTACCATCCGCTCCCAGTCGTCCTCGAGTACGTCCACTGCTTTCGGATACCACGGCCTATAGCGTCGGGCGAACACCTCGCGGGCCTTCAGGGCCTCGGCCCGGCTCGGTGCGTAGACCACGGCCCGGAGAAGATCCTTCGCCTCGCCCTGCTCCCGCTGAGGTAGTCGGTCCAGCACGTTCCTCATCTTGTGGTTCCAGCACCGTTGTTCACCCGCCTCAGGCCATACCTGCCGTACTGCGCCCCAGATCGCAGTGTTACCGTCCGCCATCAGAAGCCGGGGCGCCTCGATGCCGCGTGCCTTCAGGTCCCGCAACACCTCGGACCAGGACTCGACCGACTCTCGGTAGCCCGATCTCAGGGCCAACACCTCCTTCGTCCCGTCTCGCATCGCGCCCAGCACCACCAGCAGCGCCGCCTTGTCCCGCTCGAGCCCTGCCTTCACGTAGATCCCGTCCGCCCACACGTAGACGACCTCACGACCCTCCAGGCGACGCTGGCTCCATTCCTCGAACTCCGCCGTCCATCCCGCCCGCAGCCGCCGAATCGAAGACTTCGACAGCGGTGCCCCCTCGCCCAGCAGGCCCCGCATCGCCAACTCGAAGTCTCCCTCCGCCAGTCCGTGCAGATACAGCTCCGGAAGCAGAGCGCCCAGCTCCTTCGTCCGCCTCGCGAACAACGGCAGCACGCGGCTCTCGAACCGCTCCTCAAGGCCTCGAACTCGAGGGCGTCGGAGTGTGATCGTGCCCGAGCTCATCGCCAGCCGCCTCGGCTTGCCGTATCCGTTGCGGTAGCCCTCGGTCGCGTCCACCACCCTCCTGCGCTCTGACTTCTCTCGCCCTAGCAACTCCGTGACTTCCTCCTCCAAGATCTGTTGAATGAACTCCTGCGCCTTCTCCCGAACCACTTCTTCCAGAACTTCCCACACGGGCGTCCTGGACTCACCCTCGGGTCCCACCGTATTCTTCCTCACGAGGCGTCGTTCCTTTCCCCCGGGCTGTCACCCGGAGTTCGCTGGTTATTACTCAGCGGAAAGGTACGTCGCCTCTCTTTTTACACACCCTTCTATGGGGCTGGCGGTCAAGACGCACCTTCCCCGCGCGCCGTCGGCTCATTTTTTGACCGTCGGCGTCCGCATGGTTTGGATTGCCCGGTCGACGACTCAGGGTGGGGAGGGGTGCGCTCGCAGGGTCCGCATCGCAGTCCGGAAGACGTTCACAGCCGTCGCGTTCTCCGCTCTGGAGCGGGAACCATCCTTCTATCTGGGACTCTGTGGCCCATCGCTTCGTTCGGCTCTCCAGGGGTGCATAGCCTTTGAGTGGGGGCTTGGGCTCTCTGCCCCGGCCCACGGTGTGTATGGATGCTGTCCCCTGTAACCGGTTCGCTTCCGTTTCGTCGGACCCCATGTTGTGACCGCTTTCGACCCCACGCTCGCCGATCCCGGCCCGGTTTACTCCGTCGCTTCCAGTCTCTTGGGGTCGTACGCTTCGCCCGTGCGCCACACCGCTAGCACGATCGAGGCGAGCTGACGCGCGATCGTCAGCTTCGCCAGATTCGGCTTCGTGCCCCCCTCTAGGAGTCGCTCGTAGTGGCGGTACAAGGGTTCGTTTTCGGCCCGACCGATCACCGTCGTCGCCGCGCCCTTGAACACACGCTTCAGCGTGTGGTTGAAGTTCCGGTTCAGCCCCCGCGTCTGCTGTACCGCTTCCCTTACCCACCGCCCACCCGGACCCCGCACCCAGTCCGACGAGCTCCGCATCACCACGCCCAGTCCGCAGTACGCCCAGAATCTGCTCCGGCTCTGGAACCGGTACGGCGTCACCACCACCGGCAGGAGCTCCGCCGTCCGGATCGGACCCAGACCCGGGCACGTCTTCAGCACATGCCACTCTCGATGCTTGCGTGCTTCCGCCAGCAACGCCTTCTCGGCCTTCGCCCTCAATGCCACGAGTGCGTCGTGCTCCTCGTACAGCAACCCGGCCGTCGCCCTGCTCGCTTCCGGCAGCTTGGCCAACCACTCCTCCCGGTCGCGCTTCAAGTAGACCGAGCGCCCCGCGCCGTAGGCCACTCCTCTCGAGCGCAGCACGCTCTTGAGCCGGTTCTTCACCCGCACCGTGTCGCCGACCAGGAAGTCGTAGCTCTTCGCCCGTTCCCCCAGCCGCCTGAACTGGCCCCGGTTCTTGTAGACCCTCGTCTCCAGTGATCTGATCCGAAGCTTCTCCGCCAGGGCAAACGCGTCCAGCTTGTCGGTCTTCGGGCCCCGGCTCTTGCCGACCCCCGCCACCGTTAGCTCCTCCACGTGCGGCTCCAGCACCTCGTACAGCCACCCCGACAGCGTCCCTTCTTCCAGGCACAAGTGCCGGTTCCTCGGAATCCCTCGCAGCACCTCGATCAGCGCCCGCGCGTTCGTTTCCACCACCTGCGAGCCCAAACGTTTTCCGCTGGGTCCTACGATCCCCAGCGTGCAGCTCGACGCGTGTGCGTCGAGTCCGATATATCTCTCCATCGGCGTTCTCCTCTTGGATAGGTGGGTTGCTTCCTTGCGCGAACAATGATGAACGCGCACCCGTTCCCGGAGGAGAACGCCTCTTCGTCTTCGGGCTGCTTAGCTGCTGATCGGTACCGGTAGCGGTCGCCATGCCCCTATGATGCCTTTGAGCGACAACCCCTTGCCTATCAGGCGTACGCCGGAATGAAGGTGAGCCAGGCACGGCGCCTGAAGCGAGCAGTGGCGGACTTGACACTGGACAAGCTGATCCTGGAGGAAGCGGCCGAGGGAAACTTCTGAGCCCCGAGCGCCGCCGACGTTGTGTGGTGCGTGTACGTCAGCAGCTCGGGGCGTCGGAGAGGAGAGCGTGCCGGGTGCTCGGGCAGCCACGCACGACCCAGCGCCGGGCGAGGAAAGTGGCGAGTGACGAGGGGGCGCTCCGAGGTGATATCGTGCGACTCGCGAGTCGATTCGGCCGCTACGGCTACCGACGCGTCACGGACATGCTCCCGCATCGAGGGCTGGGGGGTGAAGCACAAGCGGGTGGAGCGGATCTGGAGGCAGGAGGGGCTGAAGGTCCCGGAGCGGCAGCCGAAGCGAGGTCGGCTGTGGCTCAACGACGGATCGTGCATCCGGCTCAGGCCGCTGTATCGGGGCCACGTCTGGTCGTACGACTTCGTGGCCTCGAGGACGCACGACGGGCGTGCGCCCCGAAGCTGCTGACAGTGCTGGACGAGCACACGAGGGAGTGCCTGGCGGTCGCGGTGGCTCGCAAGATCCGCTCGCACGACGTGCTCGAGGTGCTGGCCGATCTGTTCGTCCGACACGGGCCTCCCGAGTATCTGAGGTCGGACAACGGACCGGAGTTCAGCGCGAAGCTCGTGCGGCGGTGGTTGGGGCGCGTGGGCGTCGAGACGCTCTTTATCGAGCCGGGCAGCCCGTGGGAGAACGGCTACAACGAGAGCTTCAACGGCAAGCTCAGGGACGAGCTGTTGAACGGGGAGATCTTCTACTCGTTGGCGGAGGCGGCCGTGCTGGTCGAGCAATGGAGGCGCGAGTACAATACCGTCCGACCCCACAGCGCCTGCGGCGGCTTTCCCCCGGCCCCTGAGGCGATTAAGCCGTCGCCCTGGTTCCTGAGGATGCCCGTCCTTCACGGCCCTCCACAGGTGCTGGGACTAACATAGGATGTGGTACCGCTCTTGGGGGCAGGTCACGCTCGCTGGCCTGAATTTCCTATTGGCATACAGGGCAGGGCGGGCTTATCGTGGCACAGAAAGGAATCCCCATTGTGATAAAACTGACGCCAAAGCAGAATCACCTGGCCTATGCCGGGGCGTTTGCTAGTCCCGCAATGGCGCTGTGGGGTGCCACCCCGGCGACGCTCGAAGGCATGTTGGGTGCCTTTGCCAAGTTCGGGGCGCAGATCGATGGCATGGAGGCGATCACATCGCCCGCCAACCCCTCGGACTACAGTGTGACCCTTGGCATTGGTGATCGGGCGCGCGTAGAGTTTAAGCTCGGCGGCTTATTGGCTGACATTTCTAATTTTGTCGATGATGAGGTGCCCGTCTTTGCTGAGGTCCTAGCTGCCGCATACGGTTGGTTGAAGAGTGGGGTTCTAACAAGTGGACCCCAATTCACTTCCCACGTGGTGACTGCCTCGGGGCATTACGAAATGGAGGGTACGACGGCGTCCGAGTTTCTAATGGAGAGGTCGGACCTCGCTCTGGAGAGTTTTGGTACAAACAGGGGGAGTGGAATCGTCTACCATGGCGATTTGGAGAAAAAGAGAATGGAGCTCTCATTGGACCACTCAGTAATACATGGCGAGGCTCTATTCCTGAGGTTCGTGATGCTTTCCCTTGAAGATGCGGTGGAACATGATGTACTCTTCGCGGAGGGCGAGGCACTGGTAATGGCCTCTCTCAAGGAGTTAGAGTTGGAGTTTGGCGATGCTGGCTAGAGCACATCCAATGCAGGTGCAGCCAAGAGACCGGCGGCGCGCGGCGCGCCCAGGCGTTTTCGGAAACGTGCCCGCCTCACCCGTCTTGAACAAGTACCGCAACGCGGCGCAGATCCGGGACACCCCGCTGGCTGTGATCGGCGACTCGTCCGTGGCAACGATGAACTCAACGGGAATGATCACATTCGGTAGCGATTCGGAGGTCGGCAATGCGTTCTCGGTCGCTGTCGAAGACTCAGTAGCGTTCACTGACGAAGGATTCACGACTGTCGCGAGGATCGAGTTGACGTCAGGAGCCGAAGGCGTGACCCCGACCGCGGCTCCAGGCGCGGCGACCGATGTCTACTCGACCGGGTTGGTAGCCGCCGAGACGCTCGTGGGCGGGACTTCGCACTCTGTGTGGCTCGGCAACCTCACGAGCGAGCGCAACGTCCACGACATCGCGGGCGTTGCCAGCACCAAATTTCTACACGCCGCTGCGATGGGTTTGGGTGCCGCGATCTCCAAGGTCGGTGCCCCTGCCGACGTTACGAGGGAGGAGGGGGCCACCGATGAGCCGCAGCGCAGCGCGTGGGAAATTCTCCGTGAACTGAAGGGAGCAGTTGAAGGACCGGAGGATTGGGCCGCGGAGGCCGACCACTACCTGTATGGCACCCCGAAGCGCGGACCATCCCCCGACAGCGATTGATCGGATCCGTTGATCTTGGCCCCTACCCACCTCTTACTCGACACCTCCTACTTCATCGGCATCCTCAACGGTCGCGATCAACACCACGCCAAGGCGACTGACCTGATGCCCACTGTGGACGAGGCGGACGGCGTTTGGGTCACCGAGTCTGTGTTGACCGAGCTGGGAAACGCCTTCGCCACATATGACGAGTGCACCCGCCTGGAGGTCCGCAATTTCATTGATGCCCTGCCCCGCCAGGAGAATGTGCACGTCATCGAGGTGGACACTGACCTATTCGGGCGTGGACTCGACCTTTACAAGAGCTATGCCGACAAGAACTGCGGACTCACGGACTGTATTTCCTTCGTTGTTATGGGGGACTACGCTCTCACCGATGCAGTAACAACTGACGACGACTTCGTCCAAGTCGGATTCCGCGCCCTCATGATATAAGAGGCGGGCCTGTTCCATCCCTCGCCCCATCGCACCGCCCGATGATCAGCCATAGCTTGACCACATGGCCGACAGTCCCCGCCTCACCGTGCTCTGTGTCTACCCCGACATCAGTTCGCCACCGTCGGAGGTGACGTTCGGCCTGTCGCCTGCCTACGGCCTTCACACGGCCCGTGAAGCGCACGACTGGTTCGTGCTCATGATGCGCGAGGGTCAAGTCCCGAGTTGTGTGTAAGAGTGAGAGGAAGCTCCTCGATGCTTCGGTTAGGCTGCCTTGGCGACCTCCTTGGGCTCGAGGAGTGAGAGGTCCAGGTAACGGCGCTCGCTCCAGACCGCAGTAGTCCTCAGAGCAACCGCGGTGATGAGGCGGAGTGCACTGGCTCGGTCGGGGAAGGCGCCGGCGCTCCGGATTCGACGCTTGATCTCGGTGTGCAGGCGCTCGAGGCTGTTCGTGGTGCGTAGCCTGGCCCAGTGGGGCTCGGGAAACGCGTAGAACTGGGTGGCGGCCGTGAAGCCCCGCTCGAGCAACCCTCATTGCCTCGGGGAGTTCGTTGTGCCAGCGCGTCGTGATCTCGGCCAGGCGCTTCTTCGCCTTAGCGAGCCCGGGGGCCCGGAAGACGGCGGCAACCTCGCGCGCCACACGCTTGCGCAGGCGATGCGGGACCTTGGCCAGCACGTTGCGTTGCAGGTGCACGGTGCAGCGCTGACGGCGCACCTCAGGCAAGAAGCGGCGCACCGCAGCCGCCAGGCCCGCGTGCTCATAGGCGATCACCAGTTCGACGCCGCTGAGACCTCGCTCCAGGAGCTGCTCGAGGAGCTCCGACCAACTGTCCTCTGACTCCTCAGGGCCTAGCGTGATGGCCAGGAGCCGGCGGTGACCGTCCGGATCCACCGCGTAGGCCACGAGCACGCTCACGTTCTCGACCTTCCTGGCCCAGCGCGCATCGAGGAACGTCGCGTCCAGATACAGATAGGGGTGAGGCCCTTCGATGGGTGCGCTCCGCAGCGCTTCTACAGCCCCATCGAGCCGCTTCGCGACCAGCCTTACCGTCGAGCGTCCCACGCGCTCACCCAGCAGTGCTTCAGTCACGTCGCCCATCTTGCGCTGCGACACACCGCTCACGTAGGCCTCCACCATCATCTCGTCCACTTCTTCACTCCTGCGCCGGTAGCGGCCCATCACGTCGGCGGGCGAGCCGCCTTCCCGGCTGCGCGGCACCATCACGTCGATCTGACCCAAGCTCGTGAGCAGGTGCCTGAGGTACGTGCCGTTCCTGTGGTCCTTCCGGCTGCCGACCCGCTCGAAACGACGCGCTCCGACCATCGCTTTCAACTCCTCCTCCAGCACCATCTCGAGCGTCACACGAATCGCGCCCTGAAACAACGACTTCAAATCCTGCCGTAACTCTTCCTTGCGTGGCCCGCTCAACTTCAACCATCTTTTCCATGAGGAAGCTCCTTTCCGGTTCCGGACCTGCTGGCGCAGGCCCGGACTCCCCGGGTTCGTGTGATGATGAACATTCACAAGGAGCTTCCTCTTTCTTTCCCGGGCTCTCCACCCTCCCCGGACCCTTCACCCCCTTTTACACAAATATCGCGACACTACCCACCTTTCACCACGTCCTGCCTCAGGGCCTCTTCGTCCTCCCTGCGTCGTCCGGACGAGGAACGGGTTTATGTCCATGCCGAAGCCGGAAAGCCGCGCGAAGATGTCGAGGTCCTCCGCGGGGATCCGAACCAGGTGGCGGCCGTGGCCGACACGCTGGCGTTCGACCACAAGTACAACTCCGGCGTGATCGCGTGGGCGCCGGAGGATGAACCGACCGACGCGCAGATCGAGGCGGTGCTGGACGCCTTCGAGCAGACCGCCTGGGCGGGGCTCGAACCCGACCGCTACGCATGGGCGGCAGTGCTCCACCGCGAGAAGGGTGGCGGTGCCCACGTCCATGTCCTCGCCGCCCGGTGCGACCTCGAAACTGGACGGAGCCTCAACATCGCGCCTCCCGGCTGGGAGAAGACGTTCGGCCCGCTTCGCGACGCCTTCAACCACGAGCACGGCTGGAGCCGTCCGGACGACCCGGCGCGGGCCAGGGTGGAGCAGCCCGGCCACCGCGCCTACATCGAGGCGGCGCGGCTGCGGGCCGGCCTCCGGCTCGAATCCTCCCCCCGCGACCTGATCCGGGACTACCTGCTCCAGCGTGTCGAGCAGGGAGGGGTGCGGAATCGCCACGAGGTCGTCGCCGCCCTGCGGGAGGCGGGTCTCGAAGTGCCGCGCCAAGGCAAGGACTACATCACGGCGCTGGACCCCGAGACCGGGGATCGGTGGCGGCTGAAAGGAGAACTGTACGCATTTGACTTCGAGCGCGAACGATTTGACCGACCGGCTGCGGAAGCGGCTGGAGACCGAGCGCAGGGAGATCGAAGAGTTGACCGCGAGCGAGCTAGAACGGCTCGCCGAGAACTCGCGGCGCGTCGCGAGGAACGCGCTCAGTACCATCGAGCACGATACGGAGGAGGCGACCGGGCGGATGCGCGAGTTGCTGGTCAAGGCGTGGCTCCGGCCCCTGATCGTCGGCCTGAGCCTCTGGCTCGGCATCTGCGGCGGAAGCTGGGCGACGATGCGCTGGTTGTGGACGCGCATCCAGAGCCGGATCGAGATGGCCGCCGATCTCGACGTGAGGATCGAGGAGGCCCGGCAGACGTTGGCTCAGATGGAAGAGGACACCTGGGGGATCGTGCTCCGGGAGATCGAGGGCGAACGGTTCGTGGTGCTGCCGGCCGGGACACTGGACAATCCGGCCTGGACCGTGCGCGATCGGCCTGCCGTCAAGCTGTCGAGAGAGTGAGGAGGCTGTATGACCGAATTGGAACGGCAACTGGCGGCGGCCTTGAAGAGGTTGTCCGCGCAGTACGAGATGGAACAGCGGCGGCACTCAGAACAGGTCGCGCGGTCTTGCAGCGGCAAGTCGAGCAGCTCAGCGGGCAAGTGACGCGCTTGGGCCGGGACTACGGGACGCTCGCCGCGACGTTGCGCGGGCGATGGATCTGACGCGTCGCCCTGGGCGGGAGCGCGATTCCGGTCCAAGCCGCTAGCTGCCCAGATGCTTCTCGGTTGGGGAATCAAGCGGTGTTCACGAATCGGCGGAGGTCTTGCGCTGGCGCGGCGCGGGTTCCCGAGAGCCAAACTGGATATTCCGGTGAAGCAACCTCTGCAATTCCTTCATTAACATCATTGCCGCGTGCTTCGAGTCAATTCGGCTCAAGCCCCTGTTTCGGAACTTCCGAAACAGGGCCTTCCTGTAGCCTGACCGAAATCGCTTGGCGAACGCCACGTTTGCCGGCACCTCGACCAGGATCCTCGGGTTGTCGATCGTAGATGCGAGACGGTCGCCCGGTCGTCCGGGTTGCAAGTAGACACCCTCTGCCCAGAGAATTTGATCCACCAGAATGCCCTGTTTCTCCAGGTCGAATTGGACCACAACGAGACATTGGCTGGGCTTGGTGAATCTGAGGATCAATGTGGGGGCAGAGAAGCTAAAACCGTGACGAGGCTTGAACGACCACCCGGAAACCGCGTCCCCCGGTCCCAATTCACCGTGCGCGCGAACCATTGTCTCAATGTCTGGACGGGAGGACGTGTCGAGGATTAGGACCGGGATGTTTCTGCCATAGCTTTCGGCAACCGTAGCGACGATTCCATCCCTAACGATTGGGACCGGATCCGCCTCGGACGGGTGGCTCAATGGTATCTCCATGCTCTGCCACTTGGACCCACTCATGACTGCACTTCCCGCAGGAGAATAGCATGGCACTCAACGCCTCGGTCGTGAGCGTCCGTCACCGTTACAACGTGTGACTCCACGACTCCATCCCCAATCAGATCGGTAGCGATGGGGAACAGTGCTGCGCCTGCAATCGTGGCAGCGGCAGCGATGGAACAGGGGACGCAGATGACCTCAGTTGCTTCCATGTTGGCCGCCAGGGCCGCGCTCGAATCGTGAGGAATCATCACGTTGGACGGCGGCTGGCCTTGCGGGCCGTACTCCAGCGCGAGTTCGATTTGCTTGATGGAGTTAGCTGAAAGAGACTTATTCGTGATGAGCAATTGGAAAACGTAGATGCGGCGTTCTTCGCCTGGAGGATTCAGAATTCCGGAGTCAACCAAGTAGACTTCCACCGCTGGTTCTTTCCGACGTTCCGCCTCGATTGCCAGAGAATACATGCGACGCTCCAATCGAATGCCCCGAATGCCCAGCCATACGCCAACCCAAGCCGCAAGCGCGCCAACCCAGGCCGCTAGGATTGGCAGCCATTCGGAAACGCCAATTCCTCCTATAGCGGTCGTCATTCGCTGGATGGGTTGCGCGACGGAATGGAGAAGCGAGTCGGCGACTGATAACCCACCAGCGGCGAACTCATATGTCGAACGCGACCATCCAACTCCGGATGGCCAGGCGCAATGGCGCGGGTGAGCTTAGACATGCACGGCGAAGCGTTCTTTACCCAAGTGCCGGACGACGTATCAGCCGGGTGGACGGATACCAACGGTGGCCTGCGGGAGCACACGATTACGTGGGCAGACGGCAGCGAAGTGGTCACTTGGTGGCGCCAACGGTCGTACCTGAAATACATCGAGAAGGTGGGGCGGTAGGCCCCTTATCGGACGCGGCGTCGGGTTTAGCCCCCTAGCGGACAAGGGGTTTCGGGGCCTGGGTCGATCATCCGACGGAGCGAGTGTATGGCTTTGAACAGCACTCGCCCAACTTCGTTGTCGTCGTAATCGTAGAATACAAAGTACTGCCCCAAGCCTCCTCCAAGCCTGTAGTAATGCGCGTCCATGCGCTCGAAGCCATCAGCGAACTGGATCAAGAACCAAGTTTTCATCCTTCAAATCCTCCGTGGAGAGCCTCGGACAAGTATGGCCTTGATGTCCTCCGCTGCAAACAGGATCCTCTTCTCACTCACCATCGCCCTACCTTCCCGGTTCACGGATAGTTCCTTCTGAACGTAACGATTCAAACGCTACTGCTGCCAAGACACGACCACGCCCTCCATCGTTGCGCTGGTGCCGGGTCCGCGACGCACACGCGCTTCCGACCGGGAGGTTTCGGCACCGCACGGCACCGCTGGATCGTGGCCTGCAAGCCTTCCACTCCGGCCCCTTCTGCAACGGGCTGAGCCGGGCGTGTCCAGTTGGTTCGCCGACGTGGATGGAGCTGCCGGTATGCGAGGAGGGCATAAGGGTAGGCTACGACCGAGACGACTTCGGCAGAGCCTACGAATCGCTTGAAGATGAGATCATCGTCAGCCTTCCGAAGCTTGGGGCCACGCAGGTTTACACCCCATATACGTGTACGCTGTACGACATCCGCTCTGATGGCACAGCGGACACGGACATTGACCATATTGTGGCGCTGGCTGAGGCCTACGACTCCGGGCTTCCTGAATCGCAGTTCCGGGAATTTGGCGGAGACATTGAGAACCTCACGATTGCTCAACCCAGCGTGAACAGAAGTCAGAAGGGGGACCGTGATGCTGGCGAGTGGCGTCCGGCCCACAATGAAGGCTGGTTCGCGGCCCGTATTGTCGCCGTCAAACAGAAATATGGGCTGTCGGTGAATTCCGCTGAGCTTGACGCTCTGCAGTCGATGCTGGACTCGGATCCGAGCCGCGAGGTGATGTGCAGTAGCTAGGCACCACTCTGAAGCCGCACGGCCCTGGACGTGCTCTTCAGTCGGGGGACACTCCAGATGCAACGGCGTGGTTAGCTCTCTGTGAAGATCCATATGGCAGACACGCGCCGCGCCGCCCCAAGTCTTCGCAAGGTCTTGACCTGCACGGCCTGCTGCTGCGTAGCGCCGACAGCGACACACCTGCCGCCGCCTTGTCTTGCCAGGCGGCATGTTCCGCCGGTGTGACGCGAGCGGCAACCATGACGGTGCGGCGCTCAGCCACGGGCGCGACGGGGTTCGGGGGGCAGCGCCCCCCGAACGCCCGCTGCTCCGGCAGCGGTGCGGGAAGCTGGGGGGTCGAAGGGGGCACAGCCCCCCGCCAGCCCCTGCCGGGGACCCGCGAAGCGTGGCCCCAAAGGGTAGGCTGGCTTACGACCAGTAGAGGTCGTGAGCCAGCCGTTTTCACCAGCGCCAAACGCCGTCTCGACGGCGGCCAGACCCTATGGCTCGGCGGTCTCGAGGGGCTCTTCCGTCCCGGACGAGCCGTGGCCTTGGTCAACCCGCGTGCGGAGGAGCCTCGACGGTTGGAAGACCGGCACATTGCGGGCAGGGACCTCGACCGCGACTCCCGTCTTGGGGTTGCGGCCCGTGCGGGCCTTGCGGTGCCGCACCTTGAAGGTGCCGAAGCCGCGGATCTCGATGTGGTCGCCGCGCGCCAGCGTGTCCTTCACGGCGTCGAGGAAGGCGTCGACCACCAGCCCGCAATCCCTCTTGGTGACACGCGGTCCGATAGCGTCGGAAGCCTGTTCGACGAGGTCGGCTTTGGTCATCCTTTTCTCTTCGCCGCAAGTGTGGCCAAGTCCAGTAGCTCCACTATGATAGCTTGAGGAGGCGGCCGCCGCGTCAATTGGGCGGTCCCCACCCGAGCCGGGCCGAGTCCTTCGGGGAGACCACATGGGATGAGACCGGGTCCCACGGGACGACCGGACGGCAAACGGGGAGACGCGGCAATCCGTGGGATTCCGCTACCCGCCGCGCAAAGGGTGATCGTTGGGGTGACTTCGGGAGGGTCCATGAAATCGTAACCTATTAGACTACATAAGGTTACGGAGTCTATCTGTTCGGAGTACCAGGCGTTCGCCACCGTGGGCCAGGACGACCCCGCTGGCGACGAGAAGGCGTTCGCGCTGACGCGGCAGTGCCGCTGCATCCCGATCGTCGCGACGCAGTCGATCTCCTCGCTCCGCTCCGTGCTGTCGGGCACGGAGGCCTGGCGCACGCTGGTCCAGACGCTCCGCACCCGGATCTTCCTGTCCTTGAGCGACGAGTCCTCGGCCAGGATCGCCTCGGAGATGTGCGGCAGCGTCATGAAGACGCAGCCCTCCTACACGTTCACCGAGACGGCACGAAGCCGAATCTGGCGAAGCTGACGATCGCGCGTCAGCTCGCCTCGATCGTGCTAGCGGTGTGGATGCGCAGCAAGTCGAACTCGGTGGCCGTGAGCGGGACCTCGCGGCCGGCCACGCTCACGTGTCGGCGGCCGTAGTCGATGGCGAGCTCCCCGTGCACGAAGGTCTCGGGCACGGCCCGGTTCCGGAGCGCCGCCTGGACCCGCGCGACGAGCTCGGTCGGGGAGAACGGCTTGACGATGTAGTCGGCGGCGCCGCTCTCGAGCGCCTTGGCGATCGTCTCGTCGCGGCCGTAGCCGGAGATGAAGATGACCGGGAGATCGGCGAGCTCGGGGACCCGCTTCATCAGCTCGATCCCGTCCGTTCCGGGGAGCATGAGGTCGAGGAGGACGAGGCGGGGCTTCTCGGCGCGGATGACGCCGGGGAGCCCGTCCGGATCGCCCGTCACCAGCGGGGCGTAGCCCGCATCGGAGAGGACGTTGCGCACGTAGCGTAGCGTCTGCGGGTCGTCGTCCACGACCAGGATGGGAGTCTTCTCCCGCCCGTCCCCGGGCGGGCGTGGCTGGTCGCTGGCCGGGGCCTCCTCGGGTGGGGCTGCTTCGGGGGTGGCCGGCCCGGCCACCGGGATCGTGAAGGTGAAGCGCGCGCCCTGGTCCGTCCCCCCGCTTTCGGCGCGGATACGGCCGCCGTGCGCCTCGACGAGGCCCTTGCAGATGGCGAGGCCGAGCCCGGTGCCTCCGGCGAGGCCGGCACGCTTGTGGAAGAGGTGCGGGAGCCGGTCGGGCGCGATCCCCCGGCCCTCGTCCGAGACCGAGAGCGCGATGTAGCCGCCCTCGCACGTCGCCTCGACCCGGATCGGGGAGGACGCGGGAGCGTGGCGGGCCGCGTTCGAGAAGAGGTTGTTCATCACCTGCACGATGCGCTCCGGGTCGGCCATCGCACGCGGCAGGTCCGGCGGCAGGTCGATGAGGACGGCGTGCCGGCCTCCGCCGCTCAGGAAGGTGCTGCGGGCCCGGTCCACCAGCGCGGCGACGTTCGCGGGGTCGGGCGCGACGGTGAGCGTGCCCGCCTCGATGCTTCCCGCGTCCAGAAGGTTCGCGATGAGGCCCCTCATGTGGTCGGCCTGCCCGTCGATGATGCGGAAGAACTGGAGCAGCTCGGCCTGGGGCGGGACCGGCACGGCGCCGAGCACGGTCGCCGTCGAACCCTTGATCGAGGTCAGCGGGGCGCGGAGCTCGTGGCTCACCATCCCGAGGAACTCCGCCCGCTGCCGCTCAAGGTCCTCGAGCGGCGCCAGGTCCTGCATGGTGACGACGACCGACACGACCCCTCCCTCCTCCGAACGGATCGGCGTGACGTTGATGAGCATCCGGACGCTCCGCCCGTCGGGCACCGACAGCTCGACCTCCTCGGCCCGCATCGTCGTGGCGCTCCCGAGTTGCCGGGCCAGGGGCAACTCCTCTAGGGAGACCTCCCTCCCGTCGGAGTGCCGGCACGTGATCACCTCGAGCAGCTGCTCTGGTGGACGGCCCGGGGTGCGGAGCCCCTCGACGATGCGCCGCGCCTCGCGGTTGAACGAGACCGGATGGCCGGTGCCGGCATCGAACACCGCCACGCCGACCGGCGAGGTCTCGATGAGCGCCTCGAGGTCGGCCCGCGCCCGCTCGAGATCGCGGTACGTGCGCGCGTTCGCGATCGCCGTCGCCGCCTGCGAGGCGAAAAGCACCAGGATCTCCTCGTCCTCGCCCGTGAACGCCTCGCCGTCCTCCTTGTCGCTGAGAAAGAAGTTGCCGAGATGCTCGCCCAGGTGGTGCATCGGGGTCCCATGCAGCGACCTCGACGTCCAGGGCGTCGGCGAGAGGCCGAGCGAGTCGAGGTAGCTGGGGAGGTCCGCCACCCGGAGCGGCTTCGCCTGGTCGCGAAGGTGTTCGAAGAGTCGCCGCCCGTCGGACCACTCCACCATCTTCCGGTACTCTTCGGGAGAAAGGCCGGATGTGACGAAGTCCTGGACCTCTCCCTGCTCGTCGATCGTCGTGATCACGCCCGAGCGGGCTCCGGTGAGCGCGCGGGCACTCTCGACGACCTCCTCCAGCACGGTGGCCACGTCCAGGCTCTGGCTGATGCGGAGGATGGCCGCGCTCAGCCGCGAGATGCGGTCGTCGGAGGGCCCCGTAGGGTCTCGATCGTTCAATGCTCCATTCCCGCCGAAGGGTATCGATCGGCCCGGCCGCCTTCCGCCGGACCGCGGGGGGTGGAGGATAGCGCTCTTCGCGCGTGAAGTCACTAAAGGGCCACGACGCTCGCCCGGTAAGTCACAACTCACTCACAAAATAGCGCTTAGCTTTCCAGATAGCTCTCGATAATTGTAGTTATCGAGAGTAACCCGCGGCAAAGATTGTGACCAGAGAGGCCCCCGGGTTCTTCGGGGCTCATCTGCGTTTCTGAAGCCGTGCCAGCTGTGCGGCGCCGTTGCGCTTGGCCAGCAGCCGCTCGCCGTAGCGCTGCACCATCTGGGCGCTCTTCCAGCGCCCGGCCTGCATGATCGCGGGGATCCCGATCCCTTTGGCGATCATGTCCTGAGCCGCGCCCACGCGGGGGCTGTGCCCGGAGAGCCGCCGCACGATCTGCTCCGGGAGCCCGGCCCGTTCGGCCATCGCCTTGTAGATGCGCGGCACCTGGCTCTCATGCAGCCGGCCGCCCAGCGTGCCGTCCTTGCGCATCGAACGGAAGAGCGGCCCGCCACTGATCCCGCTCGCGCTCAGCCAGGCCGAAAGCAGCCTCACGCTGTCGCGGTGAAGGTACAGCATCGCGCCGCCGCCCTCCGGATCGTTCTTCGCGCGGCGCACCAGAAGCGAAGCCGATCCGCCCCTATCCATCGTAACATCAACGACTTGCAGCGCCACCAGCTCGGAGCGCCGGAGCATGGCGTCGTAGGCCACGGCCAGGATCGCTCGGTTCCTGACGTCGATCACCCGGTCGCCCGCGGCCTCCATCAGGCGCCGGCGGAGTGCCCAGGTCAGCCCCTGCACCTGCCTCTGCCGGCACCCCCTCTGCCGGTGCATGCGCTTCAGCGCCCGCCTCACGGTCACGTGCTCGAGCGGGCTCCGCTCCCCGGCCGCCTTGTGCACGGTGGCGACGCTCGAGACGTAGCGCCGCACGGTGGCCGGCGCTCGCTCGCTCGCCATCGCCTCGACGTAGGCCACCACCGTGGCCGCGCTCGCGGGCAGCGGAGAACGCCCCCGCTCGGCGCACCACGCCCCGAACCGTTCCAGGTCCGCTCGCACCGCTCGCACGGTATGGCCGCTGAGGGCGCCGCGGGCGTCCTCCAGGTAGGCGGTCAGGCGCTCGCCGTTTTGTGACTTCTGAGTGGCCGGGTCGGGACGGTCGGACACACCTCCTGGGGCCGAAATACGCATAAGTGCCACCTGCACAATGACATACAGCAAAAAAGTTTACTCTCGATAACTACAGTTATCGAGAGCTAAATCCGCGCGCGGAAACCGCAGGCGAACGAGCGAAGGGGACATCGCGATGACTAGGACACCGGACGGACGCGGCCGCAAGCGCCGCACGGATACCATCTTGCCGAGCGTCTTGAGCGCGAGGGAACACGGCTGCCCGCCTCCACGGCTTGACCGCCTGCCGCCCCGCCGGGGCGGCCGTCCCTCTCCACACACCGTAAACACCGCCGACCGGCGGACGGGTCTGCGCGCCCCCGTGTCGCGCGGGCGCCTCCGCTTCGCCCGGGCGTTCGCCGCCGCGGCGCTGCTCGCGCTCTCCGGCGCCCTCGCCCTGCCGGCTACGGCACCGGCACAGGAGATCGTGCTACTGAGCAACACCGGGCAGACCACAGAATCTTCCAACATTGACTGTTGGCGGTGGAGAACATTCCCAGGGGTTCACCACCGGCTCCAACACCGACGGATACGTCCTGAGCAGCGTCGAGCTGGACGTAGCAACAGTGCCGAACACGTCGTCCGACGCGACTGTCGAATTGTGGTCAGCAACGACTGGCACTACGCCGGAACCCAACGCCTTGATCGCCACGTTGACCCATTCCAGCGGCACGTGGGCCACAGGCGTCAACACCTTCAACGCCCCGGAAGGCACGTCTCTGGTAGCCGGCACAACGTACTTCGTGTTTGTGTCCTACAGCGGCACAGCCCCCAGTGCGGCACTACGCTACACAGCGTCGTCCTCCGCCGACGCCGGTGGCGCGGCGGATTGGAACATCGGCCAGCTTTATTCCCGCGCCCGCACCTTCGAGAACCCCTGGATGGCCCAGAGCGAGACTTGGATCCACTTCAGGGTCAACGGCAGGGCGTCCGAGGTGACGCCGCCGCTGCCCCCCAGAGTTACCTCCGTGGTGGTCGCGTCCGCGCCGCAGTCGGGGGACACGTACCGCTCATACGAGACGATCGTGTTCACGGTGACGTTCAGCGAGCCGGTGCGGGTCACACCGGGGCGACTGAGGCTGAAGGTCGGTCTCGACAATCCCGGCGGGGCGTCCGGGAGCACGGTGGAGGCCGTGTTTTCGGGCATCTCGCAGAGCCAGCGCCCGACTGCCGATACCCCGCAGGCCCGGCGCGCCCGGCATATGCATTTCGAATACAAGGTGCAGCTGTTCGACCGCGACGAGGACGGCGTGCGCATCCGCGCCAACGCGTTGCGGCTCGCCTCCGGGGCACGGATTCAAGGCGAGCTCGGCGCGGACGCGGAGTTGGACCATGCCGCGCTCAGTCCGCAGTCCGACCACAAGGTTGACGGGAGGGCGGACGTGCCGATGATCCGACGGATCGAGGTGGTCTCGACGCCGCGGCTGAGTTCGAAGGGCACCACGAACAGGGACACCTACGGCGAGGGCGAGAACATCCGCATCAAGGTGCGCTTCGACCAGCCGGTGGTGGTCGAGGGCGAGCCGACGTTCGCGCTCGAGGTGGGCGATCCGTGCGGCTCGGTGTGCGAGGCCCGCTACGAGTCGGGGAGCGGCACGGACGCGCTGGTGTTCGCGTACCTGGTGCTGGATGGCGACATCGACCGCAACGGCATCGCGATCCCCGCCAACCCGATCGAGGTGGTGTACGGCAACAGCATCCGCAACGACGCGGACCAGGAGGCGCACCTTTCCTACAGGAGGAAGGGCACGCAGCGCGGCCACAAGGTGGACGGGTCACGGGCGGCGGGGCCGTACCTGTCGGTGGGGGATGCCGAGGCGCACGAGGCCGACGGCGAGATGGAGTTCACGGTGCGCCTGGAGCCGCACGGCCTGGGCATCGTGCAGGTCAATTACGCAACGGCCGACCGCACGGCGATGGCGGGCGAGGACTATAGGGAGACGAGCGGCACGCTGACGTTCAATCCGCTGGAGACGGAGCGGATGGTGTCGGTGCCGATCTTGGACGACGCCCACGAGGACACCGGCGAGACGTTCACGCTGACGCTCTCCGACCCGGAGGGCGCGGAGGTCGCGCGCGGCGAAGGCGAGGCCACGGGCACGATCCACAACAGCGAGATCCAGCCGCTGACGGCAACGTTCAAGGACGTGCCGGCGGCGCACGACGGGAGCGCGTTCACCTTCCGGGTCGCGTTCAGCGAGGACATCGGCATCAGCTACCGGTCGCTGCGCGAGGACGCGTTCGCGGTGACCGGGGGCAGCGTGACGCGGGGGCGGCGGGTGGACGACCGGCGCGACCTGTTCGAGATGACGGTCGAGCCGGATTCGGACGGGGACGTGACGATCGAGCTGCCGGCAGGGCGCGAGTGCGGGGTCTCGGGTGCGATCTGCACGAAGGGGGACAACCGGCGGCAGCTCGCCAACACGCCGACGGCGACGGTGGCGGGCCCCGAGGCCGTTTCGGCGGACCTGACGGCGTCGTTCGTGGGCGTGCCGGAGGCGCATGACGGCGAGAGCGCGTTCACACTGCGGATCGCGTTCAGCGAGGACATCGGCATCAGCTACCGGTCGCTGCGCGAGGACGCGTTCGCGGTGACCGGGGGCAGCGTGACGCGGGGGCGGCGGGTGGACGACCGGCGCGACCTGTTCGAGATGACGGTCGAGCCGGATTCGGACGGGGACGTGACGATCGAGCTGCCGGCGGGGCGCGAGTGCGGGGTCTCGGGTGCGATCTGCACGAAGGGGGACAACCGGCGGCAGCTCGCCAACACGCCGACGGCGACGGTGGCGGGCCCCGAGGCCGTTTCGGCGGACCTGACGGCGTCGTTCGTGGGCGTGCCGGAGGCGCATGACGGCGAGAGCGCGTTCACACTGCGGATCGCGTTCAGCGAGCCGCTCAGCTGGATGAACGGCCGGCGGTTGCGGGAGGACGTGGTGGCGGTGGCCGGGGGCCGGGCGACGAAGGCCAGTCGGGTGAACCGGCGCCGGGACCTGTGGCAGCTGACGGTCGAGCCGAATTCGCTGGTGGACGTGACGGTGACGCTCGCGGCCGGGGCGGCCTGCGGCACCCCGGCGGCGGTCTGCACGAAGGACGGGCGGGCGCTGTCGGAGACGATCTCGGCGACGGTGGCCGGCCCGGTGGGCATCTCCGTGGCGGATGCGCGGGTGGAGGAAGGCGCGGGCGCCGTGCTCGAGTTCGCGGTCACCTTGAGCCGCGCGGCTGCCGGGCAGGTGACGGTGGACTACCAGACGGTGAACGGTACGGCGGCGGCGGGGACGGACTACACGGCGGCGAACGGGACGCTGACGTTCCGGGCGGGCGAGTCGTCGAAGACGGTCGAGGTCGCGGTGCTCGACGATTCGCACGACGAGGGCGAGGAGACGATGACGCTCCGGCTCTCGCATCCGTCGGAGGGCCGGCTGGCCGACGCGGAAGCGACCGGGACGATCGAGAACACCGATCCGCTGCCGCGGGCGCTGTTGGCGCGGTTCGGGCGGGCGACGGCGCTGCACTTGATGGAACAGGTCGAGGCGCGGTTGGAGGCGTCCAGGGCGCCGGGCCTGCGCGGCCGGTTCGCGGGCCGTGAGCTCAGGCGTGGGATGGAGCGCGATATGGGCCGGAACTTCCTGAGCCGGCTTCAGTCCACCGCAGTTGCGGGCGCCCGGGATACGACGGGTGTCCAGTCCGATCTGAGCGGCTCCGAGCTACTGCGGACGGGTCTCGGGGGCGGGGACGTGCTGATGGGCTCGGGGTTCGTGTTGAACCGCGAGACGGGCGGGGGCGCGAGCGTGTCGCTCTGGAGCCGCGGGATGGAGTCGCGGTTCAGCGGCCGGGACGGCGAGCTGTCGCTCGACGGTGGGGTCCGCACGACGATGTTCGGCGCCGACTACGCGAAGGGGCCGCTGATGGCGGGGCTGATGCTCTCGCACCGCCGAGGCCTGGGCGGCTACCAGGGGGCCGATATCGGCCAGGTGGCCTCGTCGGTCACGGGGCTCCACCCCTGGGTGGGATACAAGCTGACGGAGCGAGTCACGCTCTGGGGCGTGACCGGCTACGGGAGGGGCTCGCTGAGCTTGACGCCGGGCGAGGCACTGTCTCTACCAACGTCTCTCGCGGCTCCCGTTGCTCTCGAGGGCGGGCTCTCGATGTCGATGCTGGCCGGAGGCGTGAGGGGCGATCTGGTGGACTCCGGTGCGGGGGGGTTCGGGCTGGCGTTCAAGGCGGACGCGCTGTGGGTGGGCACGGGTAGCGAGGCAGTGGAGGGTCCGGCAGGCCGACTGGCTGGGACCGAAGCGGTGGTGACGCGTGTGCGGACAGCGCTCGAGGCCTCGAGAGGCTACGTCTTCGGGCACGGCATCGCGCTCCGGCCGAGCCTCGAGCTCGGGCTCAGGCGCGACGGCGGGGATGCGGAGACGGGCGCGGGCGCGGACGTCGCCGCAAGCCTGATCGCAGCGGACCCGCTGACCGGACTGTCGGTCGACGTGCGGGTGCGGACGCTGCTCGTGCACCAGGACGAAGGGTTCAGGGAACGGGGCGTGTCGGTGTCGTTCAGCTACGATCCGACGCCACAGACACCGCTGGGCTTCACGGCGCGGGTGGCGCCGTCCTGGGGCGGACAGGCGATGAGCGGCGCCGACGCGCTCTGGGGCCGCGATACGATGGAGGGGCTCGGGGCAGGAGGCCCGGGATCGGGCGACCGCATCGACGCCGAGCTCGGCTATGCGCTGCCGGTCGGGAGTCGGCTGGTGGGGACCCCGAGGTTCGGCGTCACGACTTCCGAGTACGGGCGCGACTACCGGCTGGGCTACGGCCTGGCTGTCGTGCAGGGTGGCGCCATGAGCTTCCAGTTCGGCCTCGACGCCCAGCGCCGCGAGAGCCTGCTTCAGGAAAAGCCGGACCACAGCTTGGTGGGCCGACTCACAGTGGGCTGGTAGGCGCTAGCGGACAGGTAGTGTCCCCGGCGCCGCGCCGGGTGTCCTTGCGAGCGTCGTACTCCGGGCGATGGCCGTCCCGCATGCGGTGGGCCAGCGCGGCTTTGTCGCGCGGCCGGCCGCAGGCCCGGTTCGATCCTGCGGTCGAAACATCCCATGGCTCCCCTGTGATGTCAGCTTCTAGTCGCGGCCGCCCGCACTGGCCGCCCTGCCAGCATCGATGTCAATGCACCGCACGGTGCCGCCCTTCGCCGCGATCCGTCGGCTGGCCTTCGACTCACTCAGCACCACCCTCCGAGGCGGCATCCGGTCGCGCTCGGCCACGCGCCGCAGTGCATGAGCGGGTCCTCACATGCCGGGGCTCGACCCCAACTGCCATGAAGACGCTGACGAGGCACTTCGAATCGCGAGTGGATGCAACCCTCGAGCGCACGGGCCTGAAGCCGTCGACGTTCGACCTGCGGGCGGTGGGCTATCTCAACCCGGTGCGTCAGCTCCGTCCTGGGCGCTCGCCGGCGCCGCCTACCTAAGTCCCGGTGTCCATCGAGCCTGCCGCCGGGCCCATGTGGCCCCTGTTCCCTCCCCCGGGGCAACGCGCCCCGGAATTCTTCACCGAACAGAACGGAGGCAGACCGATGACGAGAGCAATGGAACAGAGCATGGACGCGCCCGCGCGCGTCCTGCGGTTACCTCGAGTGCAGGCCCGCACCGGGCTGGCGCGGAGCACGATCTACGTGCGGGTGGCCGACGGGAGCTTTCCCCAACCGATCCGGCTAGGCGCGCGCGCCGTCGGCTGGATCGAGTCCGAAGTGGATGCGTGGATCCGAGAGCAGATCGCCGCGAGCCGCAGCAGTGCCGAGTGATCTGAGACGGAAATCATCTGACAGTTCGCAATGACAGAGGGACGGGGGCCATCGACAACCCGCCCTCCGGCAAGCTTCGCTCCTCCGCCATCTCCCCGGCAGCTCCCTGATTTGCGTCGACATCGGCGGAAGCGGAGTCGCCCGACTGCCGACGCCAATGGGGGTGACATGGCGCTCAGTGAGGTTGGGTAGGTGTAACCGACGTTCGGTCGTGCCGTGGTATTGACGTCCCGCGCTGGCCCTACGGCGTCCGGGCAAGCGGCTGGCGCTGGGCGTCTACGTCTTTTTCGCTGGCTCGACGATGATTCGCCCGCGCCCGCGTTTGACCACATAGCCGCCGGAACGAATCGCAAGCTTGCCTTGCTCAACAAGGGACCAAAGACTTTCGGCGATCAACTCGGCGTTCCGGTCGCTCGCCCTTGCGGTTGCTGGCCGGGAGAGCCACTCGGCGAACGCCCGCTCGCCGATATCTTCGCCGACGGACTTGCGAAGTGCGTTCAGCTTGCGGAGGTGGCCCTTCGTTAGAGCACTCTCATCAATGTCCCTCGAGGATGTCTGCGGCATAGCTCTCCCTTCCGTGATACTTATGTGCTGAGACCGTGGTGTGATTATAGCAGATTAGGGCCTTCGTCAATCTCCTCCCGCCGATGAGGTCTCCACGGCGGCTCTCCTTGAGGGGAGCTATTGATCTTCGATCCCTGTAAGCAGGTCCGCTTGGATGCGGCGAATCTTCCTGACCACCTGGCAGACCTGACGAGCGGCCGCGGGGGTCTCGGCATAGTAGTTTGCGTGGGCGAGGTGATCGCGCAGATCACGGATCTCATTGAAGCCGCGCTTTACTGTGGTGGACGACACCGAGCGCAAGTGCTTGATCTTCGGCTCCAGCGGGTGGGTACGTAGTCGTCAAAGATGGCAATCGGGTGGCCGACGTGTCCGCCAGTAACTGTTCGGTCAAGCCGTGGGGGTGATGTTGGTCAGCATCGTCAGCGCCGCCAACAATGTCCTTCTAGCCGCTGTCGAGCTTGAGCCAGCCGATGCGTCGGCAGAGCTCCCCGGACAGGTCTTGGCGGTTGATCGCCGCCAGGTCGGCGATCAGTGCGCTTGGCAGCGCGATTCCCGGAGCCGTGAAGTCAGATTAGGGACTCGATCCGACCGGTGATCCCACCGCCGTGGGTCGCGTCCCCGGTTCTCGCCCATCGACCATGGAGATGCCAGAGCGACAAGTCGTCTAGCAGCTCGGCCACCATTGTGCACGCACGCCGCAAGGCCAGAGCAGGTGGTCGATTCCACGGCTTGGCCGAACAGTTACGTCCGCCAAGGTCCGCTAGGGTCGTTTGGAATCCAGTTCCTAAAAATGGGTATGAAAAGGGGACAACCAAAGAGCTAGCATATGTATATCGTTGTACTACAGTAACTTATCAGATCCATCATGATTCTTGCCGTGATTCACATCATCTGTACTCTGCCGGGAAGGCGGCTCGCCCGCCGACGTGATGGGCCGCTACCGGCGCAGGAGTGAAGAAGTGGACGAGATGATGGTGGAGGCCTACGTGAGCGGTGTGTCGCAGCGCAAGATGGGCGACGTGACTGAAGCACTGCTGGGTGAGCGCGTGGGACGCTCGACGGTAAGGCTGGTCGCGAAGCGGCTCGATGGGGCTGTAGAAGCGCTGCGGAGCGCACCCATCGAGGGGCCTCACCCCTATCTGTATCTGGACGCGACGTTCCTCGATGCGCGCTGGGCCAGGAAGGTCGAGAACGTGAGCGCGCTCGTGGCCTACGCGGTGGATCCGGACAGTCACCGCCGGCTCCTGGCCATCACGCTAGGCCCTGAGGAGTCAGAGGACAGTTGGTCGGAGTTCCTCGAGCAGCTCCTGGAGCGAGGTCTCAGCGGCGTCGAACTGGTGATCGCCGACGAGCACGCGGGCCTGGCAGCTGCGCCGCGCCGCTTCCTGCCTGAGGTGCGCCGTCAGCGCTGCACCGTGCACCTGCAACGCAACGTGCTGGCCAAGGTCCCGCATCGCCTGCGCAAGCGTGTGACGCGCGAGGTTGCCGCCGTCTTCCGGGCCCCCGGGCTCGCTGAGGCGAAGAAGCGCCTGGCCGAGATCACGGCGCGCTGGCACAACGAACTCCCCGAGGCAATGAAGGTGCTCGAGCGGGGCTTCACGGCCGCCACCCAGTTCTACGCGTTTCCCGAGCCCCACTGGGCCAGGCTACGCACCACGAACAGCCTCGAGCGCCTGCACACCGAGATCAAGCGTCGGATCCGGAGCGCCGGCGCCTTCCCCGACCGAGCCAGTGCGCTCCGCCTCATCACCGCGGTTGCTCTGAGGACCACTGCGGTCTGGAGCGAACGCCGTTACCTGGACCTCTCACTCCTCGAACCGAAGGAGGTAGCCAAGGCAGCCTAACCGAAGCATCGAGGAGCTTCCTCTCACTTTTACACACAACTCGGGACTTGACCCGTACCACGTCTGGCGTACAGGAGAGGAGGACGACGGCAGCCCATGACTTCGGTATCCATCACATTACGATCCAACTGCCCTCTCTGCCAACTTAGGTGAGACACGGAACGAGTAAAGAATTAGAGTAGGGCGAAGGCAGAGAAACCTAGGATGCTGGGACACCGAGAGAGAATGGAAGAGAGCGGACCGGTGCACGGAGCCGGGAGAGGTAGGGCGACTCCTGCGACGGGAGGGCTTGTACTCGTCGCACCTGACGACATGGCGCAAGGCGGTGCGGAGTGGGTCGCTGAGAGTGCTGTCGAAGAGACGAGGTCGAAAGCCGAGCGAACGGAATCCGCTGGAGGGGAAAGTGCGCAAGCTGGAGCGCGAGAACACTCGCCTGGAGAAGGAACTCGAGAAGGCGCGCCTGATCATCGACGTCCAGGGAAAAGTTGCAGGGCTGCTGGGATTGAGCCTCGAGGACGGGACGAACTCGTGAAGGCGGCCGAGGCGCTGGCCACGTACGTAGGGGTAAAGCCCGCGTGCGATGCGCTCAGGGTCGCCCGAGCCACGTTCTATCGTCGTCGGAGGCCATCGACCGGGCATCAGCAGCCCCGCCCGACCCCAGCCCGTGCCTTGAGCGAGAAGGAACGAGACAAGGTCTTCGACACGCTGTGTTCGGAGCGATTCGTGGACCGGTCCCCGGCCGAGGTTGTGGCGACCCTGCTCGACGAAGACGTCTACGCTGTGCAGCGAACGTACGATGTATCGCGTTCTGGCCTCCCAAGTGCCAGTTCGAGAGCGCCGAGCGCAGCGGAGTCATCCCGAATACCAGAAACCCGAGTTGATGGCGACGGGCCCGGGCCAGGTCTGGTCCTGGGATATCACACGGCTGCTGGGGCCGAGGAAGTGGAGCTACTTCTACCTCTACGTCATCATGGACATCTTCAGCCGCTACATCGTGGGATGGATGGTGGCGGATCGGGAGAACTCGGCCTTGGCCGGGCGCCTGATCCAGCAGAGTTGCCTGAAGCATGGCGTCCAGCCCCAGGTCCTGACCTTGCACTCGGATCGAGGAGCTCCGATGACGAGCCAATGCACGGCTCAGCTCCTCGCCGATCTCGGGGTGACCCGCTCGCTGAGCCGACCTCAGGTGTCGGATGACAATCCGTTCTCCGAGGCCCAGTTCAAGACCTTGAAGTACCATCCCTCGTTTCCTGGACGGTTCGAGGATCAGGGCCAGGCCAAAATGTTCTGTCGCTCGTTCTTCCGCTGGTACAATGCCGAGCACCGCCATGGCGGCATCTCGATGCTGACCCCCGAACAGGTCCACTTCGGTCACGCCGATCAGGTCATCGCCGGCAGGGAGGCCGTGCTACGCGAGGCCTGGGCCGCTCATCCCGACCGCTTCGTCTCCGGTGAGCCGAAGCCCAAACCGCTCCCGGAGGCCGTCTGGATCAATCCTCCAACCCCCTCCCTCACGACACAGGAGATTGCTCTCTAATTAATTCCCAAGAGTGTCTCACTGGCGTTGACAGGCTCCGCTGGAGTACACGGCGGATGGCTGCACCGAACACCACCACGTCGACCATCTGTACGCCCACAGCGCCGACGAGTGGATTTTCTAGCCTGCACTTCTCCCCAGAGAAACAATTCGGCGGCGGTCGGCAAGGGGAGCGCCCTCGACAGGTTGCCGTTCGCCGTCAGCGCGTAGGGCGTATTGGGAGTCGAAGGGATACAAACAGACAGGAGCTGCAAGGCGACGGTCGACGGCTTTGCGACTTGGCGCTGCCGGCCTGGATGGCCGAAGGGTACGGCCTCTTCCCCGAGGATGTCGGCAGCGAGGATGAGATCCGGGTCGTCGTAGCGGAGGGTGACCCGGACCGACACCCATAGGGAGACTCGTGGAGAAGGAGGTGCAGGGCCAGGCCCACGTTCAAAGAAGTCGGCAGCGGGCACTTATGCGGGTAGGCCGGTAGTACTCTGCGAGTTCTTCGACTCAAGTGAGCTTGTGCTACGTCCGCATCGATTATCTTCACGGTTGACACTCTGCTGGTAATGCTGTGGCCATCTGCCAGATGGCCGCCCGTTTTCCTCGCTCCGAATCGGAGGCCCGTGGATCACAGGAACTGTTTGCAAAGGAGACCTCCCGCGGCGGACTGGCGACACGCACGTGGTCTACGTGCCGGTCAACGTCGCCGAATGTCGACTCGCGCCGCTATACGTTGGGTCCGTGACCCGCACCTACGTCGCCGTCATCGTTGTGCGTCCCGTGGTGCTAGCAGCGCTCTGGTTTCTATCGGGTCACGTTGCGCCGTGAAGGGGCTCTGCAGGACGGCGGTCGGTCTAATCCTCTTCTGCTTCTTCCTGACTGTGTGGCCGCGGCTGGCCGCGGCGCAGGCGGGCGAGATTACGGGTGTGGTCGTGGATGCGACCGGCGGCGTGCTACCCGGCGCCACCGTCACGCTGAGCGGCGGGCCCGATATACCGCGGGAGGTGCAGGCGGATGCGCGCGGCCGGTTCACGTTCACGGACCTCTCGCCCGGGGCCTACGCGGTGACCGTCTCTCTGGGAGGCGTCGGCGCGGTGACGGTGGACGGTATCGTGATCGCCGCCGAGCCGGTCGAGCTGCCGGCAATCACTCTGCTCGTCGTCTTCGCCGAGGCGGTGGTGGTGACGGCAACCCGCCTCGAGGAGCCGCTGCGACAGGTGCCGATGAGCATCTTGGCGGTGAGCGGTGCCAACATCGAGCGGCGGGCAATCGGGAACCTCACTGAGCTGTCGCGCTGGACGCCCGGCCTGACGGTGGTCGACCAGGGTGCCCGCGGCAGCAACGTGGTCATCGCGCGCGGCCTGCACACGGATGCGCTAACCGGCTCCGAGCAGGCCGGCAACAACTACAACAATGGCGTCGCCACCTACCTGGGCGACATTCCGCTCGCTGTCGACCTACGGCTGCACGACATCGAGCGGGTGGAGGTGCTGCTCGGACCCCAGGGCACGCTATACGGTGCCGGAACGCTGGCGGGAGCCGTACGCTACCTGCCGCGCCGACCGGGCACGGAGCGGCGCACGTTCGAGGTCCGTGGCGACCTCTTCGCTCTGGCCCACGGGGGCGCCCCGGGCTCGGACGTCGGCCTCACCTTCAACCTGCCGCTTGCTTCCGGCAGGCTGGCGCTACGCGGCTCCGTCGACCGTTATGCGGATCCCGGGTTCATCGACTACCACTACCTGCTGCGTACGCCGGGCGTCTCCGAGCCGGAGCCGAACCTTAGCGATCCCGAGGCGGTGGCCGTGAATCTGCGCCGGGAGCCCGACGCCAACACGGAGGAGACGGTCTCCGCGCGGCTATCTTTGCTGTGGAAGGCGACCTCGGAGCTGTCAGCCTTGTTCGCCTACCATCTGCAGGATCAACAGGTCGGCGCGCGGCAGATCAATCATGCTCGGTCGTTTGACACCGGCCGCTACGTCGCCGCGCACCGCTTTCTCGAACCGAACGATCAGAGGAACCAGTTGTGGAGCCTGGAGCTGACCTGGGCGCCGGGTGGCGTGGAGCTGACAACGGCAGTCGGATTCTCGCACTTCACCGCGCACGGACAGCGGGATCAGACCGACCTGTTGATCCAGGAGTTTGGCATCGCGGGGCTGCTGCCGGGCGAGTTCCCGGCGCTGGCAAGAGCGCGGGCGATCGATCCAGGCGTCTCGGCCACCGACCTGACCTCGCAGTTCCGAGCCTTCTCGGCCTATACGCGCGAGGATTCGTGGGAGGAGCGGTTCAACTGGGAAACGCGCGTGGTCTCAACCGGCGACGGGCCGTGGCGCTGGGTCGGCGGCATCTTCTTCAACAACTACGACAGCAGCGGGACGAGCTTCGAGTTCACGCCGGGTCTGACGGAATTCTCCGGCGTCAGGCCCATCCTCGGGGGGAGCCCGGCGTCCGAGCCGATCGAGTATTACACCCTAGGGAACCAAGCGGTGGAGGAGCGGGCGCTGTTCGGGGAAGTCTCTAGCGATCTAAACGAATCTCCAGTAGGAGAGCGACAGGGCACGATCGGAGGAGGCGATCATCGTGAACGACCCATTGAACACGGAAGAGGGAATGGCCGCTTGGGCAACCGGTCAAGCACGTTGCTCACCTTGTGATTCGCCGGCTTCGGGCCAAGTCTGTCTCGCCGCGTCCGGCGAGCCCGTGAATCCAGACGCTAAGGTAGAAGAGAGGCCTTTAGTGACGCCTCGTTGGGGTGATGCCCCGAAGATCAAGGATGGGCGTCGTTTCTTCGCCCCCTCCCGCGGTCCCTCGTCCGCGGGGAGGGCCCCCTTGGGGGTCCATAACCCGTACTCAGACCCCGTCCGACCCGGGCTCTGGGCGGCATGCCTGCAGGCGAGCGGCTCCGGATCCCTCAGATCCCGCGCTTAGTGCCGGCACGCCTCCTTACGGATCCACGTGCTGAAGGAACCTCTTCACGCCGTTCTCGATGGTCATGATGACCGCGCTTTTTGTCGGATGGCGCTGTTCGTTGTAGTGGGCGATGTGGGTTGCCCCGGCGTATCCTTCGGTAGCTAGCAGTTCCTGGCGCACGGCGTCTGCGTCGAGGCTGCCCGCTCGCTCTGCGGCTTCCAAGAGCAACCGCACCGCATCGTAACTCACCGCATCGCCGCCGGTGGGGACAGTCCCGTGCAGACCCTGATACGTGTCGACGAATGCGCGTGCGCTTGGCTCGCTCGTGTCCGGCGAAAAGTGGCTGCTGAAGAAGCTGCCATCGATGGCGGCTTCTTCATTGTCCAGTAGCGTCGGATTGTCCCACGCATCCGCCCCGAGAAAGAGCGTCGGTTCCCCGGCACCGTCTTGCAGCGGCAGGGCACGCGACTGCGTGGTCACGAGCGCGACTTCTGCCGGCAGACCCGGGAGAAACATGGCCCCAGGAGTAGCCGCCGCGATGCGCGCCAATTGCGCGGCAAACTCCGTCGCACCGCCCTCGTAGGACTCGTCGGCGACGATCGTCCCTCCAAGGCCGCCGAAATGATCGATGAAGAACTCGCCGATCCCCTCGCTATAGACTTCCCCCTGCTGCGTCAGGACAGCGGCTGCGGTCACCTCGAGGGTCTCCGAGGCGAATTGCGCCATGACTCGCCCTTGAAACTGGTCGGTGAACGCGGCCATGAAGACAAGGTCGCCAGCTTCAGTCACGGCTGGGTTGGTGGCTGCCGTCGTAACCATCGGCACGCCATGGCTCTGGGCCACGGCCCCTACCTCGATGGCGTGCGACGAGCGGTTGGGGCCAATGAGGGCAACGACCTCATCGGTGAGAATCATGGTCTCTGCGGCCTGAACCGCAGCCTCCGCCTCCTGCAGGTCCATCTGGATGACCAGTTCGACGGAGCGACCCAGCAGCCCTCCGCGCTCGTTGACTTCGTCCACCGCAATCCTGGCTCCGTTCAGATAGGTGATCCGGTCGCCCGAAACCAGGAATCCAATTTTCACGGCGGCACCGCCGGGTTCCAAAATGGAAGTCGGGGCAGTCTCATCGTCACAAGCGGCCAAGACGATCGCCGCGACGCAGGCAACGTAGAGTGGTCTCATGTTGAGGAGTCCGAGTGGGGTGGTCCTACCTTGTTGGACAGTCCGAGGGCACAGCGCTGACGTGGACCGCGAGCTTCGTGGGGCCCCCTGCGGTCGAGTTTCTGCGTCCGTTCTTTTTCGAGCCCCGGTAGTCCGTACGCGGGAGATCGGCAGGCGCTCACGCTCCACCCGTAGCCAGGTTCGCGGCCCACAGGGAGGTGTCATCACGCGGTTTCAGGACGGGCGCTAAACTACCGGCCACAGGAAATCGGGGGCGGAAACCCTGGAGCCGGGTAGTGGGGTGCGTTGTCCTCCGGGCTTCGATCACTGCCGAGCGTGGGAAATGGTCCTGCGCACTCCTCCTCAGTCCAGAGGTCGAACGATGCTGCCACATGACCCGTGCAGGACTTGTCCGACGACGGGGTGAACAAGATCTGGACCGTCCGAATAAGCGAGCGGCTGGCGACCGCCCTGTCGAGCCGCCGGCCGGCCCGGGGTCTTCGGCGTGGCTGGGGCCCACTAGGACAGCGAGGACGAGCGCATTGACAGACCTGTCCGTTGTGCCGGCTCCGCGCGCGCTGTGATGTTCAGGGTGCGAGGGGGGATCTGCGGGCGAAGGCCAGGGGGATGAGGGGATCCGAACGCGCCGCCGGGATGATGGCGACGCGGTTCGGTTCGGGAACCCCCACGAGGCGGGCGAAATGCTCCCGCACGCAGTTGCTCTCCGCGGGCCTGTATCCAACTGAAGCTGTGCAGAAAAGCTGCCCCGCGCAGGAAGTGGTTCTGCGCTTCGGGCGATGCCGACGTGGGAAATTCGAAAGAGCCCACGTTCTCGAACTGAGCCTGGGTGGGACTCGCGCTCAGAACGAGCAGGATAGCGACGAGAAAAACGGCTGGTGCACGGATCATTGCTCTCTCCTCATCGAAACGGCCACACACGGGCGCGGAGCCTTGGCGACGTGATGGTTGAAGAATAACGCCAAGGAAGCGAAACGGGGTATGGTGGCTCGACCGCGAGGCTGGGCTCGAAACCCCTAAGAAGCGTGGCTACCCTCCCGGGCGCCCGGACCGACCCGTTGATCCGCCGCGCTCGCAGCGGCGCTCGATGGCCTTCCCGCGAGGGATCATTGGAACGGGAGCGACCCCTGGAGGGCGGGGGCCAGCGTGTGAAAACACGCAGGGCCCCGCGCCCGAACCAGGCCCTCGGCCTGGGGGGTCGCTCCCATCCGCGTCGGTACCGCCCCGTTTGGCACCGACGGCCGGGCAGAGACGCGCACAACTGCAAGCGGCCACAACGGATAGCAAGCCATGCCCGTGTGAATCGCAACCGGCGAAATCTGTGCATCGACCCCTGACGTGTCGTGCACATCATAGTCGTGGCGTGCCGCGTCGGCTTCTCATCGAAACCGCGGACCCCCGCGAGCCGAACGGTCTGCCATGTGGCGGTGCGGTGGATCAGACCCCGGCCTGTCTGCCTGCGAGCCCGCTCATCCAGCTCTACCATTCGCCTGAGTCCACCCTGGATATCGCCGCACACCTCCTTGAGCAACCGCACATCCCCCTTGAGGATGGCCTGCTCGATCCGGGCGATCTCGCGGCTGACCTCCGCGTCGAACTCGGAAGGGCGGGGTTCCCGAGCCCAGTTGTCGAGCACCGTCCCGGCCCGATTCAGCTCCTCCTAGGTCCGGGCGACAGCGACGACTTCGATCCTGCGGCCGCGCTCGCTCAGCGCCTTCCAGAGGCCGCGGTGTACCGCACCCCAGGACCGGAGCGCCGTAGTGTCTCGTAGCCAGGATCGACGTAGACGAAGACGGCGCACTCTGGCGTTTCTCAGGGCGCCCCCGCTCCTGTGGTTTCTCTTACGACGATGTGGTTCCTCGTGAATTCGAGCGCTCGTTGATTCCGCAGGATGAACGCACGGAGTAAGATGGTGGCCGCACAGTACACCAATCTTTGGGCCCAGAAGGCAAATGCGACAGCGATAGCGTACCAAGGCACGAGCTGGGAACTGAAGAAGTTTGTGAACAGGCTTGCGATTGCAAGCGCGAGCAGGATACTGACACCCAGCATTCTGCTACGCTCCCTGGGTGACTGCCCTGCAAAAAAAAAGTACACGACAGCTGAAAGCGGGATAGCGAGCGCCGCCCAATACCGAAATGCAAGTGCAGACAAGGCAAAACTTGCGAACAATGCGATGGGTGATGAGATAAAGGCAAACCAGACCACCATCTTCGCGAAATACGGGCCCTCACCTGTTTCCTCTTTAATTCTCGACAACGGAACGTCTGTATAGAACTTGCGGGCGAATGCGCGATCGACTCCGATTAGTAGCGCACCGGAGTTCTCGCGAGCAACGAGTGCTTTGTATTCGTCTTCGGTCATTCTGAGGTTGGGTCAAAAGGTGTGTAAACGTGTCAGGAGGCGTTCTTCCGCTGCTGGGTGTTGGATGCACTCCTGCGCCTTCTCCCAAACCATCCCCTCGAACATCTCCCACATCGGCCTGCTAGACGCGGCCACGTAGCGTGTCAGGCAGCACATCACCTCGCGTTTGGACAGCCCCTCCTGGGTACGCCGGACATAGGCTCGTGTTCGTTGGTCGGTGCGGATCCGGCACACGACGACCATGCGCGGGGCCCTGTCGGTCTCGTCGCTACGTGCGTGAATCTCCAGAATCTCCTCGGTCAGGGCCGGGTTCTCGCGCGCTCGACGCGACGGTCCACGCTGGCGCCATGCGTAGACCCGCTAGAGGAGAGACCCAGCAGCCGGCACAGCGTTCCCACCGGATAGACGGCCTGGTGATCGCTCACGAACCGGAACCCTCCCTCTGGGGATCGATTCGCTCTCCCTTGCGAACTAGGCCGTGGCTCTTGCCAAGATATTGCGCTCGAGCTTCACCCGGCGAAGCTCACGCTTCAGCTCCCGCACTTCCTTGCGCTCGGCCGTCGTCGGGCCGTCCTTGCGAAGGCCCTCGTCCCGGTCGGCTTGCTCCACCCAGCGCCGGATGGCCGTCGCCGACGGCTCGAACTCCTTTGCCAGGTGGTCCGGGCTGCGGCCCGCCCGGACCAGCTCCCCCATCCGCGCCTTGAACTCAGGCACGTACCTCCGTCCGCTCCCTGCCAAGGTGACACCTCCTTGAGCAACCGGACATCCCCCTTGAGAATGGCCTGCTCGATCCGGGTGATCTCCAGGCTGACCTCCGCGTCGAACCCGGAAGGGCGGGGTTCTCGAGCCCAGTTGTCGAGCATCGTCCGGGCTCGGTTCAGCTCCTCCCAGGTCCGGGCGACGGCGACGACATCGATTGTGCGGCCACGCTCCCTCAACGCCTTCCAGAGGCCGCGGTTAGAACGAAGGTCAGTGCCTCTCGCAATCTTCGGAACTTCGCCGGGAAGTCTTCCTTATCGCCAACTCTGGTACAGTTGCCGCATCCTCGGTAGCACTTGTTGAAATCGCGTGTCGATCCGCTGATACAGGGTCGTCAAGAGCTGCTCCTTTTGCCGACGACTCAGCCCGGGAGATGTTCGGATGCGATCTCCAGCACGGCGTACCTCGGTTGCGTCATTTCGGATGCCGTCGATGGCCCTCCTGATTGCTGGGGGGGGGCGTTGGCCCGGAGCAGCGTTCGCGGCGACATTGAACCAATCCGAGATCTCGTAGAACTCGTTGCTGTGCCGGGTAAACGTCCGTAGCGGGGGCGGCTGCAGGGTGGCGAAGCCGGTGAGCAGGCCGGCGGTGCGGGGAAACGGTTTCGGTCCGTACCGCTGCGTGTCCCACATCAGCTCATCGAGACTGGTGATGACCCATTACCGAGATGGCCCGTCCAGCCGCGGACAAAGGTCTGCGCGTGAAGCGGGGAGACCCCGAACAACCGGCCGACGGCGCGGTACGGTTCCGGGGTGGACCGCGAAAAGAACTGCTGCTCGGGTGGCCAGTTCTGCATGTAGGCGGGAATGATGTCGGCACCGAAGAAATTGCGATTCGTTCGGACCTCGACGACCGGCTGCGCAGCGACCGGAATCCAGCCGATAGCCAAGTTACCGTGAACCAACGACCAAACGAATTTCCAGCCGGCCAGCGATGCGACGCCAGTGGTGAGATCAAAGGCCACCTCGGGCACTTTCATGAACATCGCGCCGATCTGAAACGGTGCGGGGATGCGGATGTCACTGTCCCCGTCCACGTCGTAGAGGGTGAGCCAGGATGCCTTCTCGTATTGGGTCTCCCCCTGATAGGCGGCGCGCCGGGAGTCGTCAGACGTGTTGTAGAGCCATACGGCCCATGTCATGCCGCTTAGGCAGAGCCCGGCAAACACCGTCTTGCGCACGTGCTGCCTCCGTTCGTCGCTCCACCATGGGTCACTTCGGTGGAGCCGTGTCCGCGGCCGAACGATCTGGTAGAGCTGGTCGAAGCCCTGGATGGCCGCGTTCATGAACGGCACAGTGTGCACGTACATACGCCACGCTCGAGAGGCGCCGATGTTGGCGAAGTCGCACGAAATCATCCGCGCCGCCCGCGTGGCCGCGTAGTCGGTCGCGCCACGCGAGCGGGCCTTCCGGAACTGGTGGGCGCGGGTGCCAGCCTCGGCAATCCATGCGGGGCGTGTCAGCAAGTAGACGAGTCGCGAGCCCCACCGCAGGGCTGTGGGAGCGGTCACGGTCCTCTGGTCTTCGATAGAGGTCTCGGATTCGACCAGTGCGGAGAAGAACCCACCCTGCAGGAGGTACTCACGCATCAGCTCGGAACGGCCGGTCACGAGGTCCCGGATGGCGTGGACGCTACCGGAGAGCGTGGAAAGGAACGGCATCTGCCAGTAGCGCCCGGCCACGAAACCCGACAAGGTGTCGCGAAAGAAGTTCCTGACGATGAACACCGGCATGGTAGTGATCATCGCGGACACGGCGGTTTTGAAGGCGGCAAGCCAGCGGATCACCGGCGGCATCGGCTCCTCGTCCAAGCTCTGCATCATCGCCACAAGCGCAGCATCGTGAATGGCGAACTGTGTGCGCGTCTGCTGCACGATGGCCCCTGTCGTGTACTGATTGCGCGACGGCGGTTCCATCACCACGGTGGCGATCGTGCGGCCCTCCGGATGCTGGACGACGGTCTCGAGCAGCTCCGCCTGGGCGCGCGCGACAAGCGCGTCGTAGATGTTGCGTGCAAACACGTCGCGCAGAGCAGCGGCCAGATCGTCGGTGGATACGGTGGCAACATTGGACCGTAGTGATTCAGGGTTTCCATCGAAGGTGCCACGGAGTGATGTGACCAACGGGATCCCACCGGTTCTGTAGCGCTCGGCCTCGATGGGCGTCAGGTAGCGCATCTGCATGGGCGTGTACGCATAGATGAAGCCCGTCCCTCTGACAGCCCTGGTCACGGGTGGCGTATTTCGGGTGAGCCGGAACCCGATGTATCTCGCGATGATCGTGATCCAGCTCGGCACGGCGTTCGGTTTGGGAACACTCCTTACCTTCTTCGTGCCTCCCGCACTGGCTTGGCTGCTTTCCCGGAGGTTCATCGAGAGGGAGGAGGCCGCCTTGAGTCAGACGTTCGGCGCTGACTATGACCGGTATAAGAGCCGAGTACGGCGGTGGCTGTGAGTACCTTGAGAGCGAAGCGCCTGTGTCGTCTCGATGTTCAAGGATTCGACACGGTGGACGAGGACCTCCTAGCCCAAGTGGCACCGTGGTTGCGTCTGGCGTTCGGCCTTTGCGCGACCTTGGCGATCGTCGGCACCGCGCTTGCCTCAACGACCCTATTGCTGACACTCGCCGGGATCGCGTTTCTTGCGGCGGTTTTTCCCGTCCATCCGTTCGACCTGATCTACAATCATGGGATCCGTTACGCGACCGGGACGCCACCTCTTCCCAAGCGGGGCCCCCCCCAATCGATTCGCGTGCGGAATTGGAGCGCTGTGCCTCTCGTCGGGACAGGTCGATTGGAACCTATTCGACGGGGAACGTTCGAGTCTGACGCTCTTGGGATTGGCCGGCGTGGACTATTTCCAGCAGAAGAACAGGCTGTTCTTTCCGCCGGAGCTCCAGTTCGAGGACGACGACGGTTTTGCAGGGACGTCCCTGCTGAGCAACAGCGACAACCTCAACGTGAACCTCAACGCGAGCGCCGTGCACACGTATGACTTGAGCGGCGGCAACACGGCCCTCACGACATCGGCAGGCGTTCAGTACCAGACCCAGGATCTCGACATCAGCCGGATCGAGAGCAGGGGCCTCACCGCGGGACAGCCCAACGTCTCCGCTGGATCGAACGTCAACGTCAGGCAGCAACGAGAGCGGGTCGAGAACCTCGGCTTCTTCCTGCAGGAAGAGATGCTCACGTTGGACGACCGGCTGCTCCTTACTGCGGGTATCCGCGCTGACCAGAGCAGCGTGAATGCGGATGACACCGAGCTCTACTACTTCCCGAAAGCTTCAGCGTCCTGGCGGATCCCGGATCTCGGAGGGGGCTTCCTCGACGAGATTAAATTCCGGGCCGCGTATGGAGAGTCTGGCAACCTCCCGCTCTATGGGGACAGGTTCACGCCGCTGGAGGCCACGAACGTGATCGGGGGAGTCGCCGGCACGGTGATTCCGGTGAGCAATCTCGATGCGGTGGTGGGATCGCCCACACTCAAACCCGAGCGCCAGCAGGAAGTCGAGGCCGGTATCGACGCAACGCTCTTGGACAGGCGTGCGAGCCTCGAGCTCAATGTGTATCAGAAGAACATCAGCGATTTGATCGTGAGACGGCGGCTGGCCCCGTCGTCAGGATTTGGGGAGGAAGTCTTCAACGGGGGCAAGCTCCGAACTCGCGGTGTCGAGGTCGGCTTGGGTATTACCGCCGTACAGTCGCAAAGTCTCAATTGGTTCTTCCGGACCAGCTTCTTCCTGAATCGCAGTGAGATCACGCAGCTCGATGTGCCCTCGTTCCTCCCAGGCAGCACTGGCTTCGGGGTGGGTCTGGGGCAAATCAGAATCGAAGAGGGGATGTCCGCCACTCAGATGGTCGGCAATATCGGCCAGGACGCAGCGGGCAGTCCGATCGAGGGCGTGGTGGGCGACGTGAATCCCGACTTCAACGTGGGGTTCACCAACGATCTCTCCTATAACAACTTTGGCTTCTATTTCCACCTGGACTGGCAGCAGGGGGGGGATATCATGAACCTCACCAAGCTGTTGTACGACCTGGGAAGCAACTGGGCAGGCTTCAATGAGCCGGACCAGCAGGGTTTGACGGGTGCGGAGCGGAACGCCATGTCACCGATCGGCGGTTCGCAGCAGACAGGGGTCTATGTCGAAGAGGCCACGTTCCTCAAAATGCGGGAGATCACACTCTCGTATGAGCTCGACTCCGATATGGTATCATCCATTTGGGGAGCAGTGGACCGCGTCGGCCTCACGCTCAGCGGGCGCAACCTCCTGACCTTCACCAAGTACACCGGGATCGACCCCGAAGTCAGCAACTTTGGTAACCAACCCAGCGGACGGAACATCGATGTCGCTCCGTTCCCCCCGAGCCGGAGTTTCTGGCTCGGAATCGACGTGGGGTTCTGATCATGGCGATCCAGGAGATGATACGGATGAAAGTCCTTCGATACTTACCGATAGTACTGGCTCTCGCCCTGACCTCATGTAATGATCTGATCGTGGCAGACCTGAATAACCCCGGCTTAGATCAGCTTTCGGAGAACCCGACGCGGTCGGCAGTCTTGGCGGCCACCCAGGGGCTGTTCATTTCCGCACGAACCGGCATGGCAACCCGTGCGGGATACGTATCCGGACTCGGGATTGTGGGGCGTGAATCGTACAACTTCGACGCTGCGGACCCGCGATTCAGCGCCCAGCTGCTCGTAGGGCCACTAGACGGGGGGAGTCCCGCGTTTGGGGGCGCCCACTGGAACGCACGATTCCGTGGTGTTCGAGGTGCCGCCAACGTGCTGCTGGCCGTGGCAGAACTGGACGACGCTGATTTAGCGCCGGCCGAGAAGGCGGGAATCCGAGGCATCGCCAACACCCTCATGGGGTTGCAGCTTTTGCTGGCCCTCAACACGCGGGACACGAACGGGATCCCGACCGCCGTGAATCCCGATCCGACGGGCACTCCTGAGCCGTTCAAGACCAAGAGTGCGGCATTTGCTGACATTGTCGCGATCATGGAATCCGCGGCAACGGATCTCGGGGCGGCGGGCGCCTCGTTTCCGTCAGATCTGAGCCTCCCCCCGGGATACGCGATAGCCGACACCCCCGCCGGTTTCCTCGCTTTCAACCGGGCACTGCGGGCGCGAATCGCCATATACTTGGGCGACTTCGCCGGAGCGTTGACAACGTACCTTCCCGCGTCGTTCCTAGACGACGCCGCGGCGTTCAGCATGGGTGTGTCCTACGACTTCGGAACGGGCTCGGGTGAAACACAGAACCTGCTCAACGACGATTCAGAGAGGATATTGACGCATCCGTCCATCCGGGCAGAGGCCCAGTTGCAGGGGGGGGGCGCGCTCGACCGAAGATTCCTGGACAAGACCACGTTCCTAGACGGCGCCGCAACGAAACCGGATCAGGCCAGCCTGGGAATTTCTACGGACCTGAAGTTTGCCCATTACCCCAGCCCCACGAGCTCCTTGCCGATCATTCGGAACGAGGAGCTGATCCTGCTCCGGGCCGAGGCCAACATAGGCGCTGGTACTGCGGCCGCGGCACTGGCCGACATCAACCTCGTTCGGACCACGGCGGGCGGACTCGATGCCATTGCCGGGGCTGCGTGGGCGGCCATGACGGTGAACGCGCAGTTGGACGAGCTCCTCTATAACAAACGTTACTCACTCTTGTTTGAGGGTGGCTACCGTTGGATCGACATGCGGCTGTATGACAAGCTGGATGAGATCACTCTGAGCGTGTCGACCAATGCGCCTGCTCCTGCTTTTACCGTCCCGACTGCGTATCCGGTGCCTACGCAGGAGTGTGATGCGCGCGCTGGCGAAAGCGTACCTTCTTGCTGATCGGGTGTGATTGACGGGGGGCGCGCGGCTCGGAGCCGCGCGTCCCTCTGCAAGCGAGAAGCCCGGAGCTTGTGATGGAAGACCACGCCTATCCGTTGGAGCCCTCGAGGGACCAAATGCGGGTGATGGTCGATAAGGTAGCGGAGCGGGTTATCGATCATATCGCTTCGCTAGCGCGTCAGCCGGCCTCCTACGCGGAACACGAGGCCGGTACGCACGCCAGGACGGCCGCGCTCGCCGAGTCCCTCCCGGAGCGAGGCACAGACCTCGACGGGCTGTTGGACCTCCTCTTCCGGGAAGCGGTCCCGCTCTCGTACAATACGGCTGCACCGGGTTATTTGGCGTATATCCCCGGGGGTGGCGTCTTCCCGTCCGCGGTCGCCGACTTCATCGCGAACGCCGTGAATCGATACGTGGGGGTGTGCTCGGAGAGATACCGGACATGGGGATCCTCGCGGAGCCTCAGCTCTCCCTCACCGCCTTCCGTTGGGCTCCCGCAGGCCACTCCGAAGACGGACTGAACGAACTGAACCGCGAGCTGCTCACGTGCATCAACGCTCGGCAGAGCGTCTACATGACGGGCACGATGCTTCGGAGCCGATACGCCCTTCGGATCTGCGTGCTCTCATTTCGGACGCACCGCGACCGCATGGAACAGTGTATCGTCGACATTCGGGAGTGCATTGAGGAGCTGGCCAGGGTGGATTAAAGCTCCTTTGACCGAACGACCACCAACTTCTTGATCTGCATGTCTTTCATCGTATAGGGGATCCCCCCCACGCCGATCCCCGACTCCCTCAGGCCCGCGAACGGCATCCAATCCACGCGGAAGGCGGGGTGATCGTTGACCATCACTGCAGAGGCGTCGAGCCGGCGCGAAGCCCGTAGCGCCGTGTCGATATCGCCTGTGAACACAGCCTGGAAAGCGTAGGGGGGCGAGTTCGATCGGGCGATCGCGTCATCGATATCGTCGTACGGGTACACACAGACGACCGGGCCGAAGATCTCGGTGATTATATACTTGACACAGCAAATGCATAGGCATTCATGCCGTTATGGCGTGCGAGGATATGCGCCCGCGATGAGTAGTTATGCGCGGCCAGAGCAATGGAACAGGGTTTGCCGAGCACGGTCCACCGGCGAATCTTCGCTCCGACAACGGTCCGGAGTTCACGGCCCGAGTGGTTCGGCAGTGGCTCGGTGAGTTAGGCGTGAAGACGCTGTTCATCGAGCCGGGCAGCCCGTGGGAGAACGGCTACAATGAGAGCTTTAACGGCACGCTCCGAAACGAACTGCTAAAGCGCGAAATCTTCTATTCGCTGGAGGAGGCAAAGGTGCTGATCGAGCAGTGGCGGCGCGAATACAACACGCATCGACCGCACAGCTCTCTGAGTTATCGACCCCCGGCCCCCGAAGCGATCCGGCCAGACCCAAAGCTGCTCAACCTACCTATGCTTCTTGGACCACCCCCCAGCCAAAAGGAGGTGCTTGGACTAACACTCTAGGTGGTACCGCTTTTGGGGGCAGGTCAGAGGGGGGTGAATCGCGATCGGACGGGGGCGGAACGGTTCGAAAGCTAAGGCCGATATGATCCCTTGTCCTCGCCGGGCCATCGCGTCTTCGGCTTTGCGGGCAGTTTCTGTCCGGCGTTGGGCGCTCAACTTCCGGACATGCGCCCCGCCACCGCTTTCACCGCCCACACGCCGTCGTTCAACGGCGTCGGCGTTTTTCACTCCGTCAGACGGCTGGCTGGGCGGCTTTGTCGGAGGGATCTGCCCGGCGGCTTCGCGCATGAGTGCCGTTAGCCGTCTCGGTGACATCCGCTCGAAGCTTCTTGGTCTTCTCCAGCGCTTCATTCCACGCCCCCGGACCCGCCGCTGCACGGACGTTGATCTCGGGCACCGCGGTGAAGCCTTTCGGCCTGGCCGCCGGTCCCTTCCGCTCCCGTGAAGGCGCCCTTCGAGGCGGAATCACGTCGTGTTTCAGCTCTTCGGGCCTACAGTGCAGATGCTCCGCCAAGGCCTCGCGGCCGCGCTCCGCCAGGATCCGGAGCGTGCCACGGTGGATGAACTGGTACATATGGCCCGGGCCTCGGCGCGATCGCGCGAGGAGGCCCGCCGCGTGTTCGTGCCGCTCTCCGGGAGCAACTTGAGGATCCGTCGACGGACCGGATCCACTTCCGCGTCGTCGTAGTGGCCAGGTGAACGAGATTCAGGCCCGGTTCACGGGCCGGGTCGCTTGCTTCAGGGATGCGATAATTGAAGATATGCTCGTGTAGGCTACCTTAATCTAAGGAGGTCGTTCGAGGAGTACCGCGAGTTACGGGAGTAGGATGAGCTCGAAGATGTCGGAAGGACGCTGGACCTCCCGCAACAACCAGTACGAGTCAGAGCGCTCCCGGCCATCGTCGTTCACGACGTCTACGTGGAGGCTTCGGGCAGAAGTATATGCATGGCATAGTGGACCCCATATGGACCCCAAGAGAGACACTGTTGGGGCGGTACGACTGGTCTACTGTATTATAAATGCAATAATATAAAAGGTTTATGGAAATGCGGGGCGTGGCGCAGTCCGGTAGCGCGCCTGCTTTGGGAGCAGGAGGTCCCCGGTTCGAATCCGGGCGCCCCGATTGATGTAACTAGCTGTCAGTAATGCACTTATAAGAGACCTCTCCAGAAGTTTCTCGGGAGGGGTCTCTATGTTTCTCTCTATGTTGGGGGTGAAATTTCTGGTGCTTAGGGCCTCGTTGACGGCTCGGATGGCTGGCAACACGCCGCCACTCCGAGTGGCGATCTGGCTGTCTCTGGCGCGGCACAGCTCGATGCCACCGACACCAGGCGCCAAGGTCGCGATCCAGCGCAGACAGCCTGCTCGGTAGGTTCTCCCAAGGACTCCTCCGAAAAGGAAGGATGAGCCCACTTTGAATCAGTAGGTGTAGGCCAAAGACGGTTTAGCTCACAGCGTCGCCCGACGAAAACACCCGAAGAACAAAACCCTGCTATACGTGGAGCATCTGGCTCGCGCGCTTCGCTTGCGGTCGACAGATTGATCGCACAGCATCTATAAGGCGGCCAGGCCGGACTCGTCTCGACGACTACCTCGAGCGGGGCGAAATTGCTCGAGGAGCTCATCGAGTCGATCCGCTTCCGTGTTCTTGATACGGACGGGTCCTTCCACGAGCTGACCTGTGTTGCTTACGATGGCGATAACTGCATACGTTGCGTGAGCGTCAATTCCTGCGACAAACATGGCTGGCCTCCTTGGGTTCGGGTGCCGCAGGCCCTTGAGTAAGCCCAGCGTAACGCCCCGCTCGAGTGAAAGGTCAGCCTTCGCCTTATAAGATCAGAATCGCAGAGACGTTACGTCGAAATGGACCTCAGACGGGTGGAGAGCGGAACTAGCTCGAACCCACTAAGGAGGCACATCGATGGTCATCGTCGTTTTTCGTTTTCACGCGAAGCCGAATGCAAATCTTGAGGAGTTGGGCGCCTTGAGCGGGGAGATGGTAGCGCTTGCGAGCAAAATGCCCGGGTTTATCGCTGTTAAGGATTTTTCAGCTCAAGACGGCGAGGGTGTCGTTATTGCGGAGTTCGAATCCCTAGAGTCAGTGGATGCTTGGAAAGCACACCCCGAACATGTCGCTGCGCAGGGGCGTGGGCGCGAGGAGTTTTTTGCAGATTATCAGATTCAGGTGTGTAGCTTGATACGTACAACGGAATCCGCAGCCAAACCGTGAGAAAGTCTGTTCGACCCAACTGGCCGTTGCTGCAGACGGCGCCCAGCAGCGGCGAGTTGAAGTGGACGATTTAGCAGGGCGCCGCAGCAGAACGGCAGGACGCTAGGAAGCAACGCTGGTCGGTCGGGGAGGCTCGGTTGTGAGAGGAGAATTTGACGCCAGGTGCGCTGGGACGGTTGCCTTGTTGCCATGTATCCTGGCTTCTCTCGTTGGAGCATTGGGTGCCTCTGCCCAGGAAGCTCGCCTGGACTCTCTTATCCTGGGGCAGATGGAACGGCACGGTCTTCCCGGCCTGGCTGCGGCGGCTGTGGACTCGGGTCGGACGATTTGGATTGGCACGTATGGGCTCGCGAACGTCGAGCAGCTGCGCCCGGTGACGGCTGAGACGCCGTTTCATATCGCGTCGGTGAGCAAACCGATTACGGCCACCGTACTGCTATCGCTCTACGTTGATGGGCGACTCGGGCTCGACGAGGACATCAACGCCTACCTCCCGTTCCGCGTTCGGAACCCGCACCATCCGTCGGTACCAATCACAGTTCGGCAGCTGCTTCGGCATCGGTCGAGCATCGCTGACAACTCCGAGTACTATCGCCCCTTCTGGAGTGAGGCGGCTGGAGATCCAACCGTTCGCCTCGGCGACTATTTGCGCGACTACCTTGAAGAGGGGGGCGCCAACTACGATCCGGCGGCGAATTTCCTTACGACTCCACCTGGGACGCAACGCCGCTACTGCAATACCTGCTACGCTCTAATCGGCTACCTAGGGGAAGCGATCTCATCGACTCCGTTCGAGAGGCTCGCCGACGATGCCGTGTTCTCGCCCATGGGTATGTCTGCGACGGCCTGGTTTCTCAGAGACCTCGATTCACGAAACCTCGCCATGCCGTATCGCCAGGCTGCGGACACAGGTTTCGTGGCATACGGCCACAATGGCTACCCAGATTGGCCTGCCGGCCAGTTGCGCTCGAGCATAAGCGACCTTGCGCGCTTCCTGGCTGTCTATTCGTCCGGAGGTGGCTCGGTCATCGATGAGCGAGTGATCGACGTCATGTCGCCGGGCAACGCTGAAATCGGTTTCCACACCTGGGGCCAGTTGGCTCTGCGAAACCGCTGGATCCTATATGTGCACCAGGGTGGAGACATTGGCGTGAGCGCCGTGATGGGTTTTCACCGTTACAGCGCCCGGGGCGTTGTGGTGGTCACGAACGGTGAGGGGCCCCTTCTGCCGATCTTCGAGGAGATCTTCTTGGCTGTGGATTCCCTAAAGGCGGGCGGGGCCGAACCGGGTCGGAGATGATCGTTTCGTTGCTTTTTCAGAGGAGCGATTGCCGCTGACGCGATAGACATCTAGCTCGCGCGCTCCGCTTGCGGTCACCATCTTTAGCCGCGCACCTTTGAAGCGGCCCCGCGTTAGGTAGCTCCCCACGAATTCCTTTCCTCTGGAGGCCCCATGAGCGCACCGCTCTGCCGAGGACGGGCCGATGGTAGAGACGACCCGGGTGCTCATCGCCGACGATCAGGACTTCGTCCGCACCGGACTAAAGATGATCCTCGACGCCCAACCGGGTATCGACGTGGTGGGCGAAGCCGAAGACGGGCGTCAGGCGGTATGGCTTGCCCGACAACTTCAACCCGACGTGTGTCTGTTCGACATACGTATGCCCGTGATGGACGGCCTCGAAGCGACCCGCCAGCTCGCGGGGCCCGACGTCGAAGACCCGATGGCGATCGTCATCATCACCACGTTCGACCTCGACGATTACGTATACGGGGCGCTCAAGGCAGGCGCCCGCGGGTTCCTGCTGAAAGACGCCGGGCCCGACCTCCTCGTCCAAGCGATCCGCGCAGCAGCCAGCGGTGACGCCCTCATTGCCCCCAGCGTCACGGCCCGACTCCTCACGACGTTTGCGCGCGCGTCGACTCAAAAGGCGCCCACCCAGCCAATCGAGCCACTGACCGACCGCGAGGAGGAGGTTCTGCTCACCATCGCCCGAGGTCTCACCAACTCCGAAATCGCAGGCGAGTTCCACATCAGCCTCAGCACCGTCAAGACTCACCTCTCCAGCCTCATGGGCAAGCTAAGTGCGCGCAACCGCGTCGAATTGGCGGTGTGGGCCTACGAGACCGACCGGGTCTGAGAATGACCCCCGGCTCTAATGATCAGCGAGCATTCTCGAGGTGGTCATCGTCTGAGCGGGTTGCCGCCCCAAACGCCTTAGACGCATGTTCCCCCATGACTGAGGAACAGCGACGTCGTCTCTCAGCCGTGATGTTCACGGATGTGGTCGGGTACACGGCCCTCATGCAGGGTGACGAAGAGGCCGCCAGGCTCGTTCGGCTCCGTCACCGGGAAGCGCTGGAAGCTGCGATCGCTGCGCACGGGGGAGAACTCGTTCAATACCTCGGCGACGGAAGTCTCAGCACGTTCCCAAGTGCCGTGAGAGCCGTGTACGCTGCCGTCGAGATTCAACGAGCCCTCCGCGAAGACGTGCCGCTCCGGATCGGCATCCACCAGGGCGAGATCGCCTTCGATGACCAGGGCATATACGGCGACAGCGTGAACGTCGCGTCCCGAGTCATGGGCGTGGGCACGCCTGGCAGTGTTTTGGTTTCCGAAAAGGCACAAGACGAACTCAAGAACCAACGCGACTTCTTGACTCCCTCGCTAGGTCACTTCGACCTGAAGAACGTCAAACATCCCATGGTGGTCCATGCGGTTCGGCAGGAGGGGCTAGACGTTCCGACGCGAGAGGAGGTCTTAGCACAAGGCAGGGGTTCTGGGAGAATCAGTGCCGGTCCCGAGGTTTTCCGTTCATTTCCCGCCACGTTGGGTAACGAAAGGTCCGTCGCCGTGCTGCCCCTCCAAAACATAGGGGGTGACCCTGAGAACGAGTTCTTCTCGGACGGGCTGACGGAGGACATTATCGCTCATTTGTCCCACGTTGAGGAGTTGAAGGTCGTCTCTCGGACGTCGGTCATGCGCTACAAGGACACCACCGACCCCTCTCTGCCAACTTAGGTGAGACACGGAACGAGTAAAGAATTAGAGTAGGGCGAAGGCAGAGAAACCGAGGATGCTGGGACACCGAGAGAGAATGGAAGAGAATGGAATCGCCCCACTAACCTGGGAGGGTAAGCGAAGCGCGGCAGCTGCTCCGGACGCGGAGGTGGTAGATAAGCCGACGCGCCGACGGTTTAGTCCGTCGTACAAGCTGCGGGTCGTCGAAGAAGCGGACCGGTGCACGGAGCCGGGAGAGGTAGGGCGACTCCTGCGACGCGAGGGCTTGTACTCGTCGCACCTGACGACATGGCGCAAGGCGGTGCGGAGTGGGTCGCTGAGAGTGCTGTCGAAGAGACGAGGTCGAAAGCCGAGCGAACGGAATCCGCTGGAGGGGAAAGTGCGCAAGCTGGAGCGCGAGAACACTCGCCTGGAGAAGGAACTCGAGAAGGCGCGCCTGATCATCGACGTCCAGGGAAAAGTTGCAGGGCTGCTGGGATTGAGCCTCGAGGACGGGACGAACTCGTGAAGGCGGCCGAGGCGCTGGCCACGTACGTAGGGGTAAAGCCCGCGTGCGATGCGCTCAGGGTCGCCCGAGCCACGTTCTATCGTCGTCGGAGGCCATCGACCGGGCATCAGCAGCCCCGCCCGACCCCAGCCCGTGCCTTGAGCGAGAAGGAACGAGACAAGGTCTTCGACACGCTGTGTTCGGAGCGATTCGTGGACCGGTCCCCGGCCGAGGTTGTGGCGACCCTGCTCGACGAAGACGTCTACCTGTGCAGCGAACGTACGATGTATCGCGTTCTGGCCTCCCAAGTGCCAGTTCGAGAGCGCCGAGCGCAGCGGAGTCATCCCGAATACCAGAAACCCGAGTTGATGGCGACGGGCCCGGGCCAGGTCTGGTCCTGGGATATCACACGGCTGCTGGGGCCGAGGAAGTGGAGCTACTTCTACCTCTACGTCATCATGGACATCTTCAGCCGCTACATCGTGGGATGGATGGTGGCGGATCGGGAGAGCTCGGCCTTGGCCGGGCGCCTGATCCAGCAGAGTTGCCTGAAGCATGGCGTCCAGCCCCAGGTCCTGACCTTGCACTCGGATCGAGGAGCTCCGATGACGAGCCAATGCACGGCTCAGCTCCTCGCCGATCTCGGGGTGACCCGCTCGCTGAGCCGACCTCAGGTGTCGGATGACAATCCGTTCTCCGAGGCCCAGTTCAAGACCTTGAAGTACCATCCCTCGTTTCCTGGACGGTTCGAGGATCAGGGCCAGGCCAAAATGTTCTGTCGCTCGTTCTTCCGCTGGTACAATGCCGAGCACCGCCATGGCGGCATCTCGATGCTGACCCCCGAACAGGTCCACTTCGGTCACGCCGATCAGGTCATCGCCGGCAGGGAGGCCGTGCTACGCGAGGCCTGGGCCGCTCATCCCGACCGCTTCGTCTCCGGTGAGCCGAAGCCCAAACCGCTCCCGGAGGCCGTCTGGATCAATCCTCCAACCCCCTCCCTCACGACACAGGAGATTGCTCTCTAATTAATTCCCAAGAGTGTCTCACTGGCGTTGACAGGCTCCGCGCCGAGATAGACGCCAAGCTCCAGAAGCGTGACGGGTCGCCCCAGGAATCGCTTGAAGACAGCCTCGTACCGTCGAAGGAGGCGCGGGTCCGAAAGCTTATCAGTCTTATAGACGGTCGTGTCCAGTCGCTTTCCGCGGATAACTGTAGACCCGACTGTTGAGACGGACGATGGCCGTTGGTCGATAGGCCGCGCCGTGTCGCTCCCACCGGGGGCCTCTTCCTTCTGGGCAATCACCTCCAGGAAGCGACATGCCTGCTCTACGCACGATGATGCTTCTCGACCCTGTCCAGACTCCTCCAACAACCTCCCGAGCCGCCGGTACGCGGGAAAAAACGCCGCATGGAGAACAATCCTCTCAACGACCAGACGTACGATGTCACTAGCCGGCGTGTCGACCATCTCCTCATGGGCCAGCTCGAAGGCGCTGAGATAGGCGGCGGCCGCCAACTCCCAACGCGCTTCGGCGGCTCGGACGTCTCCGAGCGACCTGTGAAACAACCAGCGATCAGGGTCGAGCACCACCGCCTGCTCATAGGCTGCTTCCGCTTCTCCATCGCGTTCCAACCGCTTCAACGCATCCCCTCGCTGGTGGTGCGACCAAGACGCTGTGGGTTCGAGAGCAATAGCCGAGTCATACGCGGCCAGGGCCTCATCCCAGCGCTCCAGTTCGGCCAGCGCCCGCCCTCGATGGTGGTGAAACCAAGACACTGCCGGTTCAACGGAGATCAAAGAGTCAAACACGGCCAGCGCAGCATCCCAGCGCTCCAGCCCGACTAGCGCCTCCCCGAGCTGTTCAATAGACTCGGCATGCCCAGGGTCGAGCTCTATCGCCCGTTCATAAGCCACGCTCGCCCTCTTCAACCGGTCGACCTTGGAGAGGGCTGTGCCGAGGCCGCGATACGACGGAGCGGAATTCGGGTCTAACTCGGTCGCGAACTGATAGGCGTCGACTGCCTCGCTCCATAGTTCGAGCTTCGATCTTGCAGCGCCAAGCTCTTGGTACCGCCGCTGTGCTTCCGCTCGGGATCGGATAGCTCTCTGGTATGAGTCACCGGCTCCCTCGTCGGCCCCCCCGCCTCTCCAGGCGGCGAGCCCGTCCCGCATTCGGACCCAGATGTTCTCACCAGTGGGATGGTCTGAGTCCGTCGCCATTCGTGTCCTCAAGGAAATGAAACTAGTGAATCGTCCCGGGATCATCGGAGACTGTTTGACTTGAGTGCCAGGGGCTCAGGTTGAGCTGTCTGGCGTGAACGATACTGCTCTTCGTACTCGGCTGGGGGGACGTGGCCGAGGGGCTCGAAGAGGCGGTGGTTGTTGAACCACCACACCCACTCGAGGGTGGCGAGCTCGACGTCTTCGATCTTGGACCACGGTCCCCGGGGGTAGATGAGCTCGGTCTTGTAGAGCCCGATGATGGTCTCGGCCAGGGCATTGTCGTAGGAGTCGCCGCGACTGCCGACAGATGGTTCGATGCCGGCCAGCGCCAAGCGCTCGGTGTAGCGAATAGACAGATATTGCCCGCCGCGGTCGGAGTGATGCACGAGGCGCTCGCCGTCTTCACCCCAACGCTCCGTGATGGCCTGCTCGAGCGCGTCGAGTGCCAGGTCACTCCTCAGGGAGTTCGAGATCTGCCAACCCACGATGCGGCGCGCGAATGCATCCATGACGAGCGCCACGTAGACGAATGTGTGTCCTGTCCGGACGTAGGTCAGATCCGACACCCACAGCTCGTTGGGACGAGACGCCGAGAAGTCACGATCCACCAGGTCCAGGGGCCGCTCCATACCCTCGACGGCGTAGGTCGTGACTTTGAAGGTTCGACCCCTCACTGCTCCGCGCAGGCCCATCTCGCGCATCAGGCGAGCCACCGTGCATCGGGCCACCCGAGTGCCCTCTCGGTTGAGCTGCTTCCAGACCTTCTTGGCCCCGTAGACCTGGAAGTTCTGCATCCACACCCGCCGTATCTCAGCCTTCAAGCCCTCATCCCGCTGAGCCCGTGCCGAGCGCCTCGTCGGCTCGGCCTCGAGCGCCTTGTACGTGTAGTATGTTGACGGAGCGATCGGCAGCACATGGCAGATCGGCTCGACTCCGTACTCGGACCGGTTATCGTCGATGAACGCCACCATCAGCGGGGTCGGCGGTCGAGCTCCGCCTGCGCGAAATACGCGGACGCCTTGCGTAGAATCTCATTCGCTCGCTTCAGCTCGCGGATCTCCCGCTCCTGATCTTTGAGCCGTTGACGCTCGTCCGTCGTCAGCCCTGACCGTCTCCCTGAATCACGCTCTGCACGCCGTACCCACTTCCGCAGGGTCTCCGCCGTGCACCCGACCTTCTCTGCGATCAAGCAGATCGCCGCCCACTGTGACGCGTGGTCCGACTCCTGCGTGAACACCAGCCGGACTGCCCTCTCCCGTGTCTCGGGGGAGTACTTCGTTACTCTCTTCATGACCCCATCCTCTCAACTGATGGAGTCTCCGGCAAACCCGGGGCGATTCATCGGGAGTGGACCACCCCCATTTCTGCTGAATCGCGTTCAGTCCTTGAGGTTATCCTGCGTGTGAGGCCAGCCATCGGTAGCCATCCACTGTTCCCGTCCATAGGGGACCCTGCGAAAGCAGTTGCATACAGGGTGACTGCCTCCTGGCTGCGCAAGGCTGAGGCCCTGGCAGGTCTGGAGCCGCTGCGAGGGGCTCTCTGGCACAGCTATAGACGGAAATGGGCCTCGGAGAAGAAGCACCTAGCAGACGTGGATGTCGCGGAGATGGGTGGGTGGAGTTGTGTGGATACGCTCCAGATCTATCAACGCCCCGATGCCGAGACTCGCCAGAGGGTTCTGACCGACCGCCGACCAATCAGGGAGGTATCTTGATTCGGTCCACCTTGCACGCTTACTTACACACTCCGACTCGGGTCCGTGGCGGGGATGTCGTAATGGGAACGGCCACAAGCAGTTAGTAGGTAACGCGGGCGTAGCTCAGTTGGTAGAGCATCAGCTTCCCAAGCTGAGGGTCGCCGGTTCGATTCCGGTCGCCCGCTTTCAGGAAACACCAAGCGCCACAAGGCTTTCCGGCCCTGCGGCGCTTTCGTTTCGACTGCCCCTGGTGGCCTGCGGTGACGGCATGGGCGCTCCAGCTCGCCATGAGTTGGTCGAGGGATCGTAGATACTTTGGGAAGTGCAGCCAAACCCAGGAGTCGCCAATGATCCATAGATGAGTGGCAGACGGCCTCGGCTCGACGAACGGGCGACCAGTAGAAGCCCAGGTTGTACGTAGGCAACTCGGATTCCAAGGTCGTGTGCGCATCTCGGTCCTTCTTCTCACGTGTCAGCTAGTGTTGTATGATACCGGTCGTCGGGAGGCTGACCGTGGACCGCGTGGTAGAAGGGGTCTGATGGGTGCCCCGAGAACACGGCTGGCTCAACTGAATCGCCCCGGGTTTGCCGGAGACTCCATCAGTTGAGAGGATGGGGTCATGAAGAGAGTAACGAAGTACTCCCCCGAGACACGGGAGAGGGCAGTCCGGCTGGTGTTCACGCAGGAGTCGGACCACGCGTCACAGTGGGCGGCGATCTGCTTGATCGCAGAGAAGGTCGGGTGCACGGCGGAGACCCTGCGGAAGTGGGTACGGCGTGCAGAGCGTGATTCAGGGAGACGGTCAGGGCTGACGACGGACGAGCGTCAACGGCTCAAAGATCAGGAGCGGGAGATCCGCGAGCTGAAGCGAGCGAATGAGATTCTACGCAAGGCGTCCGCGTATTTCGCGCAGGCGGAGCTCGACCGCCGACCCCGCTGATGGTGGCGTTCATCGACGATAACCGGTCCGAGTACGGAGTCGAGCCGATCTGCCATGTGCTGCCGATCGCTCCGTCAACATACTACACGTACAAGGCGCTCGAGGCCGAGCCGACGAGGCGCTCGGCACGGGCTCAGCGGGATGAGGGCTTGAAGGCTGAGATACGGCGGGTGTGGATGCAGAACTTCCAGGTCTACGGGGCCAAGAAGGTCTGGAAGCAGCTCAACCGAGAGGGCACTCGGGTGGCCCGATGCACGGTGGCTCGCCTGATGCGCGAGATGGGCCTGCGCGGAGCAGTGAGGGGTCGAACCTTCAAAGTCACGACCTACGCCGTCGAGGGTATGGAGCGGCCCCTGGACCTGGTGGATCGTGACTTCTCGGCGTCTCGTCCCAACGAGCTGTGGGTGTCGGATCTGACCTACGTCCGGACAGGACACACATTCGTCTACGTGGCGCTCGTCATGGATGCATTCGCGCGCCGCATCGTGGGTTGGCAGATCTCGAACTCCCTGAGGAGTGACCTGGCACTCGACGCGCTCGAGCAGGCCATCACGGAGCGTTGGGGTGAAGACGGCGAGCGCCTCGTGCATCACTCCGACCGCGGCGGGCAATATCTGTCTATTCGCTACACCGAGCGCTTGGCGCTGGCCGGCATCGAACCATCTGTCGGCAGTCGCGGCGACTCCTACGACAATGCCCTGGCCGAGACCATCGTCGGGCTCTACAAGACCGAGCTCATCTACCCCCGGGGACCGTGGTCCAAGATCGAAGACGTCGAGCTCGCCACCCTCGAGTGGGTGTGGTGGTTCAACAACCACCGCCTCTTCGAGCCCCTCGGCCACGTCCCCCCAGCCGAGTACGAAGAGCAGTATCGTTCACGCCAGACAGCTCAACCTGAGCCCCTGGCACTCAAGTCAAACAGTCTCCGATGACCCCGGGGCGATTCAGTAGTGCTCGTCTGGGTGGCAACGGTGTCGATAGTCAGAGGAGCATGGTTGAATCAGTCCAAGTCAGAGACATCGGCAGCGTACATCGTGTGCTCCCATATACCGCCAGTGCCCCCGGCGATCTGAGGCGATGACTGCGGTCGTGCTCGGTTGGGGGTCTCTGATTTGGCGGCCCGGGTCTCTCACTCTGGCGTCAAATTGGAAGTCCAACGGACCCATTCTCCCAATCGAATTCAGTCGTATCTCTGCGGATCGTCACCTTACTTTGATCATCGACCAGACCTACGGGCACGATGTGACCACGCTATACGCGGACACTGGACTCGGGTTGGACGCCGCCATCCAAAACCTCGCTACCCGCGAGGGTTGTCCACGCCGCAGAATCGGTTGGCTCGATGTCGACGTTGGGCGGTCCTCGTGTAATGAGGAAGTTGCGCAGGATAACATTTGTGGCATCATTCGCGATTGGGCCTCAACGAAGCAGTTCGCCACCGTTGTCTGGACTGCTCTCCCATCGACTTTTAGACGGAAGGCCCGGGAGGACTTCTCAGTCGAAGCCGCAATCGAGTACCTGGATTCTCTAAGTGGTGAAGTGCGTGCCCACGCGTTCGAGTATGTTCGGAGGGCTCCGTCCTCCACTGAGACCCCGGTGCGGTCCGCGTTTCGTGCAAGGTTTGAATAGCCCAGGGGCATTTCCTGGTGAGATGCCTTCGGATCGACAGGGCCGTAACACGGTAGGCACGAAGAAGCCGTGCCATCATTGGACCTTTCCAACGGTGACACGGCTTTCGAGCAGTCGGATTATCGGGCTCGGGACAGCTTGGGAAGCTGACGCTCTACCAACTGAGCTACGCCCGCGGCGGGCGTTAATCTAAACGGACCGTAGGGGCGAAAAAAAGACCGGGCGTCCGCTTGGGACGCCCGGTCTTCGCTTGCTTCGTCGGCCGTCTCCTCGGACAGATACTCCTAGTGTTCCGTTGCCGAAGTTCGCGAGCCACCAAGAGGGTCGGATGCACCGTGCCCTCGACTGGCCGAGACACTCTGGCAACACGACACTAGCTCATGACCTCGTAGCTGTACCCCATCACAGTGGTCTCGGTGTCGATGGAAACCTGGAACTGCTGAGCCGCGTCCACAGGCGGCACGGGCACGGACACGTCCTGCGTCCCGAGCTCATTCCCCCCGTCGTCGTAGAAGTGGAAACGGAGAGTAACCGAGGCACCTTCCTCGAGCAGCTTGTTGGTCACGGTACCCATGACGCGGGCTCCCTTACTCCTCGGCTGGAGCTGGAGGTCGTCCACGAGAAACGTGAGCGCCTTCATCGCTTCCAAGATGGGATCGAGGTCATCGGTGCGTCCCAGCAGGGAGAGAGCCCTGAGGTGCAGCTGATAGACAAAGTAGTTCTGTCCGTCCATCTCCAGGAGCTTCTCGGAGTAGGGGAGCTGAGCTTCGTAGTTCTCCTCCAGCGCCAGGGCCTGCACCAGGTTCTGGAGGGCGTCGCGGTACATGGGTGCCCGCTCGAGCACCTTCTCGAACGCGGTCGTGGCGCGGTCGTAAGCCTCGGCACCGTAGAGCGTCACACCGGCGTTGTAGTAGTCCAGCGCCGAGGCGTCATCGCTCTCCAGGATCTCGTCGTACATGCTCAAGGCACCTTCCGCCTGGCCCGACTGCGCGAGGGCGATGGCAAGGCCGGCCCGTGCCGGGCCGTTGTCGGGATCGTCCGCAAGGATCTTCTCGTAGAGGGCCACGGCCTCCTCAGCTCGATCGGCCCGGTACAGGACCTGGGCCAGGTTGTCGAGGGCCAGGGGCCCGTACTCGCTGACCCACCGCAGCCGGGTCTCTTCGTCCCCTGGCTTGGAGTCCAGTGAGTTGATGACCTCGATCGCGCGTTTCCAGGCCTCGATGCTGGCGTCTACCTGGCCCGTGTTCGCGTAGGTGACCCCGAGGTTGAGATACGCCTCCGGACGCTCTTGGAAGATTAGGTTGGCCCTGGTAAGGTGCGTCAGGGCGTTCTCGTTGTCCCCCGCCCTGAGCGCCGCGATGCCCTCGTTGTAGGCATTGGCCCACGCGTTCTCGCGGAAGGGGGTCGTCCCATCTTCCTCGTCCTTGTAACCGGGATAGATGGTCTCGGCCCGGTCGAAGGCGCTGTCGGCGGCCAGATACTCGCCCAACCCCAACCTGGCTAGGCCCAGTTGAATATACCCCGCGCCATTGTCCGGGAAGTTGGTGATAGCGCCGTATATGTCATTGAGGACATCTTGGTACATCCCGGCGGCAACCTCAGGGTCCTCCTCACCCTCCGCCCGCTGTAACTTGAGCTGGGCGATCGTGTGAGCGGCTTGCATACGAGGCTTCCCCCCCCTTCTCTGGGGCTCCTGGGTCGAAGCTTGGGAAGGCGCCAGTATGGCGGCGATGGCAAATAGGTAAAATCCGGCACGGAGGTACATCGGATAACCCTCCTGTAAGACCAGCGTGTCTAGACCAGGTACTTTGGAGCTACCGCGGAATTTAGAACTACTGCCAAGAGGCGGCAATCCGCCGATCACGGCGTCCAATAAAATATACTGCAAGACTCTCGCCGTGTTGCATCACACGAGTCGCTTTGCCGCGCGACAGGGCTCGACCTCCCGGTGCTGAGTGCTGCCGGCTATTGTCCCAGGTAGGTGAGAACTCGCGCCGCCAGGGTCCCACTGAAGCCCGGGAGCCTGGCGATTTCCTCAGCGCTGGCCGACTTGACCCCTCGAACCGACCCGAATCGCATGAGCAGGAGCTTCTGCCTCTCGGGACCGATGCCGGGAATCTCAGAGAGATCACTCCGCACGGTTCTCTTCCGCCGGAGCTTCCGATTGTAGGTCACGGCGAACCGGTGAGCTTCATCCCGAATCCTCTGGAGAACATGTAACGCCTTGTTCCGCCGCCCGAGGCGGAAGGGCTCTCGTCTCCCGGGGCGGTAGACGAGCTCTTCCCGCTTGGCCAGGGACGCCAGTGCGACATCCGTAACGCCCAGCTCGGTCAGTGCGTCCTGCGCGGCCCCCAGTTGGCCCTTCCCTCCGTCGATGAGAACCAGATCCGGAAGCGGCCGCTCCTCTTCGAGCCGGCGGCGGAAGTACCGACTGACCACCTCGGCCATGGACCGGTAGTCGTCGTTGCCCCAATCGCCCTTGATACGCATGTGCCGATACTCGGCCTTCTTGGGCTCGGCGTTCTCGAACACGGCGGCACTCCCCACGGTCTCGGTCCCCTGGGTGTGGCTGATGTCGAAGCACACCATCAGGCGGGGTACGACCTTCAGGTCCAGGCGATCGCGGAGGTCGTAGAGCACCTCCTCGGCCCGATCCTGCACCCGCTCGGTGGCCGTCAGGCGATCCTCCAGGGCGTGACGAGCGTTGTCGCCTGCGAGCTCCGAGAGGCGCTTCTTCGCCCCCCTCTTGGGAACGTAGATGCCCACCTTGCGCCCCGCCTCGTCGAGGAGGATCTCCTCGAAGAGGTCCATGTCCTCGAATTCGGTGGGGACCAGGACTTCCTTCGGGAGATTCCGACCGCCGCCGGTGCCCCGGCTCAGGTAGTGTCGCGAAGCGAAGGTCGTGAGGAGTGAGGCCTCGCTCTCCTCGCCTACGTCCGAGAATCGCAGCGTGTCGCGGCCCAGGAGCACGCCCCGTCGAATGCGCATCACCACGGCGGCGGCCAGCTCGCCGTCTCTGGCGAGGCCCACCACGTCGTAGTCACCGCCTCTCAGCTTCTCGACCCTCTGCTGACGGGCGAGGGCGTCGAGGGCCGCGAGGACATCCCGAAGGCGGGCGGCACGCTCGAAGTCCAGCTCCACGGAGGCGTCGCGCATCCGCTTCTCCACGCGCTGTCGCACCTCCTCTGTCTCTCCGTCCAGCACCTTCAGGATCTCGTCGATCATCGCCCCGTACGAAGCCTGGTCCTGGTAGCCTACGCAGGGAGCCAGGCAGCGTCCGATGTGGTAGTCCAGACAGGGGCGCTCCGGCGCCTCCCGGGGAAGGTCATAACGGCAGGAACGGACCGTGTAGAGCCGCTTGATGATCTCCAGGGCCTCGCGCATGGATCCCACCGACGTGTACGGTCCGAAGTAACGCGACCCGTCGTCGTTCAGGGTTCGCGTCACGAAGACCCGCGGAAAGGGCTCGGTGGTCGTCACCTTGATGTACGGATACCGCTTGTCGTCACGGAGCTGGATATTGAAGCGGGGCCGGTGCTCCTTGATGAGGTTGGCCTCGAGGATGAGGGCCTCGGCCTCCGACCCCACGACGATCGTCTCGACGCCCTGTACGTGCCGGACCAGCTCCTGTGTCTTCAAGGGTTGGCCAGAGCCGCGGAAGTAGCTCCTGACGCGTGGTCTGAGGGACTTCGCTTTGCCGACGTAGAGGATGTCGCCCGCTGCGTCCCTGAAGAGGTAGACGCCGGGACGGGACGGAAGCCCTCGGAGTTGATCCTGAATCACCGGACGAGGAAGAAAAGCGGATTCACTGAGTATTTGCGCCGCCCCGGAACAGATGCCGCACGGGAACACCGACGCCGAGCCGAGCGCTCGTGACGAGGTATACTACACCGAATATCAGGGCCGTTCCCACCGCAAGTGCCGGCTGGAGGAGCCAGGGAGCGGAATCGGCCATCAGCCCCGTGAGTAGACCGTCCCGGCGGGGCACGGTGGAGCCCAACGCCCACTTGGCCGCCACGGCGGCCAGTGCTGCGATAACACCCGCCGCGAGGAGGCGAGACCGTACGTCGGACCTGGGCCCGTGGGAGCCGAGGGCTCGAACGAGCCGACCGCGGAGCATCACGTACTCGAGCCAGGCAGCCATGGAGGCACCCAGGGCCAGGCCCACGGCCCCGAAGCGGAGGCCTCCGGAGCTGAACCGGTCGAGGGGGAACATCAGGGACACCCCTATGGCCAGAGACACGGCCACTCTCAGATAGGCCATCCGCGCGGGCGTCCGAGTATCGCGAAGCGCGTAGAACGCGGTAGAGAGCACCCGGGAGCCCGATGACGCCAGAAGCCCCAGCGCATACGCGGCCAATACGGCGTGGACCACGGGTATGTCCGTGGCGAGGAAGCTTCCCCGCTGGTAGATGCCGCCGATGAACAGATCTCCCAGGAGGACGAACGCGATGGTCGACGGAATCAAGAGGAAATGGATGCGCTCGAGGGCGCTGGAGACCTGAGCCGCCAACTCCTCGGGCGGTCGCGTTCGCTGCCGGGAAAGCTCCGGCAGCTCCGACGCCGCGATCGACATCCCGAACAGGGAGATCGGTAGGATGTAGAGCGTCTGGGCGTAACCCAGCGCCGCCACCGCTCCCTCGACGAGGAGCGCAGCGAGGAACACGTCGAGAAGGCTGCCGATGTTCACGACGCCACGCGCCGCCACCACCGGGATGAAGTTGCGGATGGCCTCCTTCACTCCCGATGCGGTCCGGCTCACGGAGAGGCGGAAGTGCTCCAAGAGCGGCACGACGTAGGGGAGCTGCACCACCAACTGGAGCACCCCGCCGCCGAAGGCGCCCCACGCCACCGCCAAGAGGAGCGCGGAGCCCGTCCAGCCCACCCCGAAGCCCAACCCGACCATGGTGAGGAGGATGGCGCCATTCCAGGCCACGGGCGCCACATAGGAGACGAAGAACCGGCGGTGGCTGTTGAGGATCGCCAGCGCCCAGGCCGAGACCACGAGAACCGCTGTCATGGGAAAGAGGATCTGAACCATGACCGTGGTGAGTGCGAGCTTCTGGGGGTCCCACCGGAAGAAGAAGACGGGCACCAGGGCAGGCGCCAGGAGGACACCGATGAGCGCCGCCCCGCCGGCCACGACCATCAGGATGCCGAGGACCGCCCCGGCGAACCGACCTGCGTCTTCTTCCCTGCCCTCCTCCAGGAATTCCGCGTAGACCGGGATGACCGAGGCGCTCAGCGTCCCCTCTCCCAGCAGGTTCTGGATGACGTTCGGGGTCTTTAGCGATACGCGCCAGACATCGGCCAGTCCCGTGTTTCCGAAGAAGTATGCGAAGACCACATCGCGCACGAAGCCGCTGATCCGACTGAAAAAAATGCCCGCGCCGACCATGAAGGCGGCACGGGAGCGTCGGCCCACTGTGGGATCGGGGCTAAGCGTCTCGATCACCGGGCGGAAGCACTTCCGAAGCCGGGCGCTCCGTGAGGAGCTTGTTCAGGAACTGGCTCTCCTCCTCGAGGCGGCGCACCTCGGAAGTCAGCCGCTCGAACTCCCCTTCGAGGTAGGAGAGACGCTCCGTGGTGACCCTATGGTTGCCGGAGCCCAAGCCGCGCCTCTCGAGCCGCCCCGCGAGAGCCCGTCCCACCGGCGAATCCAATATGATGGCCAGAATCGGAATCAGCAGGACGAGCACGAAGATGAGTGGAATCATGATGTTTTGAAGCTACTCCGTCCCGTCGGTCAAATCCACCTCGAATCCATGTACTAGCGCCTCGATGAACGGGTTCCCATATCGCGCCAGGTAGTACAGCGGATTCAGGACCCTCTCCTGTGGCTTACCTTCCGGAAAGAGGTGCAGGTGCGCCTTTTCGAGCTGGGCCAGGGCGATCTCGTTCTCGCGCTTCACACTCTGTACGATCTTGCGCTCCACGTCCTGAAAAGCGGCCAGCGCGGCGTTGCGCGCGTGGGTCACCGGCCCCTTGAGGGTGGAGTCGATCTCCCGTGCGGAATCCAGGAGCCTTCGAGACCCTTCCCCGATGGATCCCTTGAGCTGCCCCAGGGCCCGGCGAACGCCCTCCGAGACCTCCTCATGGGCGATCTCGGAAGCGATCTCGTGGTGAGGGCGCCTGAGATCCTCGGGCTCCAGGTCGAACTTGTCGATGACCTTCCGGATCTTCGCCTCTACGACCGTCACGGCGTGTCGCGGGAAGATGACCGGCATCCTGAGGCCGTGCGCCTCGTAGAGCCGTCTGATCTGGCCGTGATAGGCCAGCTCCCCGGGGCCGGCCACATAGCTCACAACCGGAAACACCGTGCTCGCCACCACGGGACGGAGCAGTACGTTGGGGCTCAAGACCAGAGGATCCTCCTCGACCCGTGAGCGGATACCGTCCGCAGTCACCGTCTCACCGGAACGATGCAGCTCGAAACCGTCGGGATGCCTGTACAATCGCTCGCGACCCGCGGGACCCTCCAGAAAGAGATTCACGCCCCCCTCGAGAATAGGCACCTGGAGTGAGTATCCGGCCCGTTCGAGCTTCTCAGCGTCCTCCCGAAGCATCTCCTCGTGCGCTTCTGCCCGGTCCAGCTCGGCCAGGAGAATCGCTTGGGAGGAGGCCTTCAGAGCCGAATTCGCCGCGTCCGTGAAGAGAACGCCCAGGGGCTCCAGAAGCGCGGACAGCACGGTGCGGAATCCGTCAGCGAGGGTCACCCCAGGCGCGTAGGCATCTCGAATCAACTCGATATATGAACCGCTAAACTCTGTATTGGGAACGAGTTCCTCAATTTGTGCAACCATACCTGCAACTTCACCGTCGAGGGGAACCCGGTGAATGGCACGGTTGCCGTGCCCCGGGTCCGGCACCTGTACGCGGGTCAATCGATTGGACCCGTCGATCAGGTAGGTGTGATCGGATTCCTTCCAATCGTGGTCTTCGGATGCCACCCAGAACACGGGCAGGACGGGTCTGTCGAGGAGCGCCTCGAGCCGCTCCGCCAGGCGAACCGTGGTGAGCCCCTTGTAGAGGGAGTACAGCGGTCCTCCCATGAGCCCCGGCTGTTGTCCTGTGGTGACCACGAGCCCGGAACCCTCCACCCAGCGATCGAGCCTCTCCTGCCCCACCCCACCCGGCGTGTCCAAGGCCTCTAGCGCCCGCCGCCGAGCAGCGGCGTCGAAGCGTCGATCGATGCCCTCGAGCATGTCCCGGTACGCCTCGGGATCCAGCCAGGAGCCGCTGAAGTACGGAGCGACGCCCGGATCACCCCTCAGATAGGCGTCTACGAACGGGGAGCCCTCCGGCTTCCCGATGAGTAACTCGATCACTTCCCCCTTTGTGATACGGCTCGTTTCTCATGATCGTCCCGGCGCGGTAGAGCTGCTCGGCCAACACCAGCCGTGCAAGCTCATGCGGAAGCGTGCCCGCCGAAAGGGCCAAGGTGCGATCTGCGCGTTCCAGTACGCCGGCTCCGAGCCCGAAAGCCCCGCCGATGACGAAGGTTACCTCGGGAATCGAATGGAGAGCACGGTCCTCGAGATACCTTGCCAGCTCCGGGGAGCTCATATGCGTACCGGCCCGCGTGAGGGCAACGACCTCGGCACGGTCCGATAGCTTCTTCAGGATGAGCTTTTCTTCCGTCCTGACGGCCCGCCCCGCGTCACCCCTCCCCTTGCCTGCCGTGCCGGAGGGGAGCTCGACCACGCTGAGCTTCCAGTACCGCTTGGCTCGAGCCTCGTATTCCTCCACCGCCGCCTTGAAGGGTGATCCGGCACACCCGACGACGACGACCGTGATGGTCATCCGCCCTCCAGCGCATCTTCAATGAGGGCCATCAGATCGTCGTGGCCGGACTCCCAGGCCACGCGCAAGCGTAACACGTACGTCGACGCCAGCATCTCCGAGAAGTCCTTCAGCTTCACCGCATCCTTCTCCGTGGTCACGATGGAGCGTCCACCCGCTTCCTTCACGATTCGCCGAACCTCGGCTTGTCGAAACACATGGTGATCGCGAAACGCGAAGCTCTCGACCGTACTCGACGTCTGGTCCCGCACCATCTCCTGGAACGGCTCGGGCTCGGCCACACTGGTCACCGCCACGAGATCCTCACCGAGTGGAGGTGAAACGACCGACCCGTCGAGATCGGTCCACGCCGCGGCCTCGAAGCTGATCTGTGCCAAAATGCCTGGGACGGCAGCTTCAATATGCCCGCTGATCCAGTCGGCCTCCGCGCGGCTCGCCGTCTTCCGGGTGACCACGACCGCATCGGCCCGGGCGAGTGATCGGAGCGTCTCCCGGAGGCGCCCCCTCAGCAGAAGCGCACGCCGGGCCCCGTGCTCCGCCGCGACCAGCACGATGTCCACCTGCCTTCCGATGGCACGATGCTGGAAGGCATCGTCCAAGACGGCCACGTCGGCTCCTCGCTCCGCCGCCAGCGCAACGCCCCTGAGTCGCTGGGGGTCCACAACCACCACGGCACCCGGATTCCAGGCGCGGTGCAGCCGTACCTCGTCCGACCCGTAACCCCGGGTGACGAGAGCCGGACGACGACCCATCTCCTCGAGCCGCGAAACGAGCCAGCCCGAGAAGGGTGTCTTTCCCGTCCCTCCCACGGCCAGATTACCTACCGAGATCACCGGGATGGGCGGCTCGGTGGTCGGAAGAACTCCCAAATCGTATCCCCGGTTTCTGAGGCCGATCACTCCCCAATAGAGCAACTCCACGGGGAAGAGCACGGCACTCACGATCCCACCCAAGACCCCTGCTTCTCCACTCCAAACCCGCCGCAGCCATGCCTGGAGACTCCTCAACAGTCCACTGTGTCCCCAACCCGCACCGACAAGTCGGCGAGGGCCTGCGTCACGGTCCGTACCGTATCTTCGATCTCCGCCTCGACGGCATTCCTGGCGATGAAGCACGGCTCTCCATAGGCGATCCGAACCGTCGAGAAGGGTCTGGGCACCAGGAAACGATCCCAGCTGTCGGCGCGCCAACTTGAGCTCGCTCCCACACCGATGGGAATGAGCGGCAGCCCCGTCATGCGTGCAACCGTAAGGGCCCCGGGCTTGAGCTCGCGGTTCGGGCCGCGTGGGCCGTCGGGCGTCACGGCCAGATCGTAGCCTTGCCGGGCCGCACGGATGAGTCCCTTGAGGCCGCGCACACCCCCACGGGTACTCGAGCCTCGAACGGTGCCGAAGCCGAACCGCTCGAGAATTCGCGTGATGTACTCGCCGTCGCCGTGCTCGCTCACGAGCACCACGGCCCCCTGGCGGCGGTGGCCGTGGATGAGCGGAAGGAGGCGCCCGTGCCAGAAGACGAAGATGACCGGCGTTCCGGCGTCCCGGAACGGGCGGAGATGGTCCTCTCCCATGGTCTGGAAGCGAACGGTCAGGAAGAGTGATCCGATCAGGCCCTGGCCCAGGATCCCCGCCGTGGAATACCGCAGCCCCGAGGTGCGGCTCTTCATGCCCCCTCCAACACCCGCGCCACCAGGTCCGCCACCCGCTCCGAAGCCCCGGGCTCACCCAGGGCACCGCGCACACGCCCCAGTCCCTCGATCATGCGGACCCGCTCACTGGACTCCGGATCGAGAAGAGGCTCGAGAAGGGAGGCCAGGTACTCCGGTGTTGCTGACCCCTGAAGCACTTCCGGTACGACGTCCTCCCCCGCCACGAGGTTCGCCAACGCCACACGGTCGACCCTGATCAGCCGACGGGCGAGAAGGTACGTAACGGGATTAGTCCGATATACCGTCACGAACGGCGTGGCCCGGAGCGCCGCCTCCAGGGTGGTCGTGCCAGACTTCACCAGGGCCGCCCTCGCATGCGCCAGCAGGCTCCGAGCGTCGTCCACCACCGGCAGGTCCGAATCCGCAAACGCCGAAGCGTGAACCGACGAGGCCTTGGCCCACGCCATCTGGAGATCGGGTCTCTCGCTCTTCAGTCGCCTGCCGGTGGCGAGGAACAGCTCCTGGTGTCGAGTCAGCTCCTGTGACCGGGACCCCGGAAAGAGCGCCAGGATCGGCTTGTCCGGATCGAGAGCCCAGCGCTTGCAGAACCCGACCGGATCGGGCTCCGGCACGTCCTCGTCGAGCAGCGGGTGGCCGACTAAAGTCACTCGAGCTCCCGCCTTCTGGAAGACGTCCATCTCGAACGGGAGTATCACGGCCAGGTGGTCGCAATCCTCGGCGAGCCGCCGGACCCGACCGGGCTTCCAGGCCCACACCTGAGGAGCGATGTAGTAAAGGACCCGGATGCCGCGCCGCCGCGCCGCCCTCGCGATCCTGAGGTTGAAGCCGGGATAGTCGATGGGGAGAACGAGGTCGATGGAGCCACCGTCGAGGAGAGCCAGGATGCGGCGTTCCAGGCGGTAGAAGAAATGCAGATGCGCGAGAACTTCGGCGAAGCCCATGACGGCGAGCCGATCGAGATCCTCCAACAGATCCACGCCCTCGGCCCTCATGCCCTCGCCACCCAGGCCCAGCAGACGACACCCGGGCCATCGTGCCTTCAGGGCCCGGGCGACAGACGCCCCTTGCTGGTCGCCCGAGGCCTCCCCGGCAAGCATGAGGATCGTGGGCGTTCCTTTGCCCACAGAGCCCTCAGAATCGGACACCCAGGTACCAGATCACGATGAGGAGGAGGACCAAGAGGAAGATGAGCTGCCGCGGCGGCAGCCCTTTCTTGTTATCGATCCAGTTCTTCTTCCGGTCACGCCGGACGCGTATCAGCGACATAGGTCTCGATGCGCTCTTCGATCAATAAGGATACCGCCAGGACAGAGCGTCCTTCCTCACCGTCCGCGGCCGGTGCCTCCCGCCCCGCCACCGCGTCACGGAAGTTCTCCAGCTCCTTGGCCAGAGGCTCTGCCCCGTCACCTTGCAGAGGAACTCGCTCCACGATATCGGCGAGCCCACCCTCCCTCGGGATCTCGATGTCTCCGCCGCCCGAGAACAACGGCAGATCCTGCTTCAGCTTGAGGAACTCGCCCGTTCCGTCGGCGAGGTTGAGGCTGATATATCCGGACTCCTGGAAGATGCGGAGCTTTCGCATCCGCTCCATCGATACCCGGCTCGCGGTGAGGTTCGCCACCGCCCCTCCCTCGAACCCGAGCCGCGCGTTGGCGATGTCGATGCTGGGCGTCAGAACCGGAATCCCCGTAGCGGCGACATCCTTGATGGGCCTTCCTACGAGGCTTTGCACCAGGTCGACGTCGTGGATCATCAGGTCCAGAACGACCGCCACGTCGGTACTTCTCTGAACGAAGGGAGCGAGCCTGTGCGACTCGATGAAGAGAGGGGCCTGGAGGAAAGGCTCTGCGGCTCGGATGGCGGAATTGAACCGCTCTATGTGCCCGACCTGGATCATCGCACCGTTTGACTCGGCAGCCTCCAGGATGCGGTCCGCAGCCTCGAGGGACGGCGCCAGAGGCTTCTCCACCAGTACGTCCACGCCCCGCCCCAGCGCCGCCACGGCCACAGCCTCGTGCTCGACGGTGGGGACCGCCACCACGAGCCCGTTCGCCGCATCGAGGAGCGAGTCCAGGCCGGTGTGGACCTCCAGCTCCAGCGTATGACCTACCTCATGGGCCCGGTCCGCGTCGACGTCGTAAATGCCCGCCATATGGACTCCGTCGAGGGAAGCGAGGATTCGAGCGTGGTGATAGCCGAGGCTCCCGACGCCTACAACGCCGATAGCGGGTGAACCGGACGACGACCTGCTAGGGAAGCTCTGCACAACTCTGGCGGGCCCCGTTACGAGCGCCGACCCGCCTTCGGCGGGTGCCCCCCCAGATCCTAGGCGCTGCTCCGAAGGCATAGCTATAGCTACGTCGAGGAGCGGCAACGACGGGGGCGCCGCGCGAAGCGTGGTCGGGGCCATGCCGCCGTAACCCGACACACTGTAGGAAGATGCCTTCCATATGGTTGCGGGCGCAGGGGGGTCGCGCGGGCTCATGCGTCGTCTCTCCTCCTCGCCGTAGCCCCGCTACGACTCGTCGTCGTTCCTACCGTGAGCACTCGCGAGACCCTTGCGCGGGGCCCACCAGAGTTGTGCAGAGCTTCCCTAAGTCGTGATGCCACGCTCGCTATCCCGGATGAAGGTCAGGAGGTGCCTTACCTCGGGGATCTGTGCCACCTCTTCCTCCGCCTCGTCCAGCGCCTGGGAGAGGTTGAGCTTTGACTGGAAGAGGGTCCGATACGCCTGCTTGAGAGCCCGCTTCACATCCTCGGACACGCCGCGACGCTCCAGACCGACCGTATTCAGGCCATAGAGCTTGGCCGGGTTGCCCGCCACCCTGATGTACGGCGGTATGTCCTGCGGTATGCGGGATCCGCCGCCGCAGAACGAGTGCGCGCCGATGCGCACGAACTGATGGATGGCGGTGACCCCACCGATGATGACCCAGTCTTCGATGACGACATGGCCCGCCATGTTCACGGCGTTCGACAGAATGACGTGGTTCCCGATCTCGCAGTCGTGGGCGATGTGGGCGTACGCCATGATCAGGCAGTCACTCCCTACCACCGTCTTGCGGGATGTCCGCGTTCCGCGATTGAGCGTGGCGTACTCGCGGATCACCGTGCGGTCGCCCACGTAGAGGTGTGACGCCTCGCCCTCGTACTTGAGATCCTGAGGGTCCGTCCCCAGCACGGCTCCTTGAGCAATCTGGCACTGCTCCCCGATGGTCGTATCGCGTTCCACCAACACGTGGGGGCCGATGATCGTCCCGTTCCCTACGGCGACCCCGGGGCCGATGATGGAGAACGGGCCCACGACCACGTCCCCCCCCAAGCGCGCACCGGCGTCGACGATGGCCGTCGGGTGGACCTGGACATCGGTCCGCTCGTCGGCCCGCTCACCCCAGTATGTATCGCTCATCCATCGATGATCCTTGCCATCAGATCCGCCTCCGCCACCACCTTGTCGTCCACTCGTGCCACGCCCCTGATCTTGCACACGTTCCTGCGGAACTGGACCATCTTGATCTCGAAAACCAGCTGATCCCCAGGGATCACCGGCTTCCGCCACTTCACGTTATCGAGCGACATGAAGTAGACGACCTTGTCCTCCGGGTCGGCCACCGTGTCCATCAGCAGAAGCCCGCCCACCTGCGCCATGGCCTCGATGATCAGGACCCCGGGCATGATGGGGTGTCCCGGAAAGTGTCCTTGGAAGAAGGGCTCGTTGATCGTCACGTTCTTGATGCCGACGATCCTCTTGCCCGACTCGAACTCCAGGACCCGATCCACGAGCAGGAAGGGATACCGGTGGGGCAGGTACTCCATGATGCGTTGAACTTCCACGGGGTATTGAGACGCTCCCTTCCGTGCGTGAGCCTTCAACGCCCTGGCCAAGGCGATGTTCCCCTGGTGGCTGGGCCTCTCCGACACGATGTGCCCCTGAATCCGTCCGCCGATGAGCGCTAGGTCGCCGAGGAGGTCGCCCACCTTGTGGCGCAGGAACTCGTCTTCGAATCGAAGACCGTCATTCATGACGCCGTCGTCATCCAGCACGATCGTGTTTTCCAGCGACGCGCCCTGGGCGAGCCCACGCGCCTGTAGCTCCTCGGCGTCGCGATGGAACCCAAACGTCCGAGCGGGCGCGATCTCGCTCCGGAAGGCCTCCTCCGTGACGTCGAACGTGCCGAACTGGCGCCCGATTGTCACATGCTCGAAGTCGATGGTCGCCGAGATGCGAAGGCCCTCCGCGGGCGACGCCACGTACAACGCTCCGGTATCGACACTCACCGTCAGGGCCTTCCGCACGGCCAGAACCTCCGCAGGCTCGTCCAGCTCCATCGCGCCTATCTCGGAGATGGCATCCAGGTAGCGCTGGAAGCTGCCGTCCAGGATGGGGGGCTCGGGACCCGTGAGCTCGAGGGTGGCGTTGTCGATACTTGCGGCCGCCAGAGCCGCCATGACGTGCTCCACGGTCAAGACCGTGACGTCGCCCGCTCCGAGGCTCGTGCCCAGATCCGTTCCCACCACGTGGTCCAGATCCGCAGGTATCTCGGGCTGCCCCTCCAGATCGATGCGACGAAAGCGGATCCCTCCGCCGTCGGCCGGCTTCATGGTCAGAGTCGCCGACTCGCCGGAGTGCACGCCGATGCCCTCCAGGGTCCTTTCACTACCCAACGTGCGTTGTTTGGTGTAAACCATTCCTATTCGGCGTCTTCTCGGCTGCGGCCAAGCCCCAGGGCCCTCTCCATGTTCCGTACGCGCCGCCTCAACTCCGCGACACGATACATGGCCGCGTTGGCCCTGAAGAAGTCCTTGATCGGCCGGGCCGGAAAGCCGGCCACCGTACTCCCCGAGGGCAGGTTGTCGATAAGCCCCGCTTGGGCGGCCACTCTGGTCTCGTCCCCGATCTCGAGGTGATCCATGGCCCCTGACTGCCCACCCCACATCGTGCCGGCTCCGATACTCGTCGACCCCGCGATGCCTACCATGGCCGCCATCACGCTCTGTGGCCCGACGCTGACGTTATGCCCGATGTGAACCAGGTTGTCGAGCTTGGTCTGGTTGCCGAGCTCGGTACAACCGATGGAGCCGCGATCCACACAGCTGTTCGCGCCGATCTCCACGTCATCTCCGATCAGGCAGAGACCCACATGAGGGATCTTCTTCGGCTCGCCGCCGCTGGGCGTGTACCCGAAGCCGTCCACGCCGATTCGTACACCCGCGTGGAGCACGACTCGGTTGCCCACGCGGGTCTGGGGATAGAGGACCACGTGAGGATGCAGGACCGAATCGTCGCCTATCCGCGCGCCCTGCCGCACCACGACGTGGGCGTGGAGCGTGGCTCGGTCGCCGATGACCACATCGTCCTCCACCACCACGTACGGCCCCACACTGACGTCCAGACCTAGTTGGACCCGCTCGCCGATAACCGCCGTGGGGTGGATGCCGGGCCGGCGCGGCGGCTCAGGATGGAAGTGGCCGATAAGGAAGGCCAAGACCTCGCGAGGATTATCGACGACCAGACGGTTGGGCGCGTCGGTCGCTTCGGGGTCAAGCTCTTCGGAGATCAGGAGAGCGCCGGCGTTGCTCTCCGGTACTCCTTTGAGGTACTGACGATCAGCCAGCAGCCCCAACTCGTCGGGTCCCGCATGAGCGAGGCTGGCGATCCCTTTGACGGAGAGTTCGACGTCTCCTACGGCGCGTCCTCCCACCAGGGAGGCCAGGTCAGCCAGGGTGTGGCCCGCGGGCTCGGCCTTCACTATGTCAGCCTCCTTGGGTGGCCAACCTCTGGATCACCTCGTCCGTCAAATCGAAGGCCTCGTCGGCTGCGATCAACCCACCGGCAGAGACGTCGAAGATGAACGTGTACGAGCCCTCCCGCCGGATATCCTGGATGATGGCGTTGATGCGCTCCATGATGGGCCCTACGAGCTCCTGCTGGCGCCTGGCGGCCTCGGCCTCGATCTCCCCCATGCGATTCTGGTATTCCTGCTGCTTCTCCAGGATCTCCTGCTGGCGGCTCCTGCGAGTGTCGGGACTCAACGTGACCTGCTGCGCCTGATAGCGGCTTAGCAGCTGACCGATCTCGGTCTCCAGGGCCTTCAACTCGCTCTCGAAGGGTACCATCTCCCTCTTGAACTTCTCCTGGGCTGCCATGGCATCCGCGTTCCCGGTTACGATGGCCGAAGAGTTAATGTAGCCGATCCTGAGACCACTCTCCGCGATCTGCGCCCTCGCGGTCCCACCCAACATGAGGAGGGCGCACGTGAAAAAAACGACTCTTCGCATAAGAGATGCTCCCTGATCAGAATCCGCCGCCGCCCAGGTTGAAGTGCAGCTGCCAACCAGGCTCAGGCTTGTCGAACCCGTACGCATAGTCCAGCCCCACGGGACCGAACGGTGTTACCAAGAGAACGCCGACGCCCGCGCCCCTCCGCAGCCTCGTGGGGTCGAATTCCCGGGGGCTGCGCCAGACGTCGCCGGCATCGAAGAAGAGAGATACGGAGAACTGAGCTCCCATTCGCAATGCCAGCTCTGTGGTCATGGTGAAGAACGCCGTCCCCAGCCTGTCGATGTCGCGAATCTCCCTGGACCGCTCCGGGAAGAACCCTTCGGGCGTGACGGTGGTCTCTTCGTACCCCCTGAGCTGCTCACCGAACTGGATACCACCCATCCAGAAGCGCTCAAACGGGAAGCGCTCGCTGTCTCCCTGGATGGCGCCGGCCCTGAAGGCCATTCCCAACGCGAACGTGAGGCCGGAGCCGGGTTGATTGACATCACCACCCGCCACCCCCACAGGAATCCACCACGAACCCTCGGCCGTCGTCTTGATGAACTTGCCGTTCCCTCCGAGGGGCCCGCCGTTGAGATCCACGTTCACGCCCTGGCGGCCACCCACGGTGGGGAACACCGGATGGTTCAGGGTCGAGCGAGTGATGCCCACCGAGATTGTGCTCTGTGTGCCCGGAGGACGACCGAAGAGGGACTGATCAGCGCTGCGGCCCTGCAGCGTGAACTTCGTGCGGGACAGGCCGTAACCGGCAAAGAGCCGTGTGAAGCGCGCACCGGCAATCGGAAATCCGAAGCGGAGGAAAGCACCTGCCCTCCGTCGCCGTCCGGATTGGAAGCTGATGAACCGGTCACGGGTGTTGAACAGGCTCAGCGAACCACTCACGAGTGACTCGAAGATTCCGGGGTCCGTATAGCTCAGCGTCTGGTTGTTCGCCCACCGGCCGAAGTCCCATCGTATGTTTCCGGACTTGCCCTTCCCGAAGAGGTTCGGTTGGTCGTAGCCGACGAACCCGGAGACGCCCGTAAAGCCGCCGACGGAGGTACCGAAGTTGATCGCCCCGGTCGGCTTCTCGGTCACCTTGAAGGTGACGTTCACGTCCCCGTCATCGTTGGGCTGGATGGACGGAACGTCCATCGGCACGTCGAAGTAGCCGAGCGAAGAGATATTCTGGAAGCTCTGAACGATGCGCTCCTGCGAGTACACGTCCCCTGGGAGGATGAAGATTTTGTCACGGATGACCCGCGCGTACGTGTACTCGTTGCCTTCGATATCGACTCTCGCGATGTACGCCTGAGCTTCCTCCCGAATCGTCCAACCCACGTTCACAGTAGCGGGCTCCCCCTCGCGCGCCGGATTCCGGTTCACGTACGGAACGATCTGGGAGTAGAGATATCCCTCGTTCTGGTAAAGCTTCGCCACCTCGTCGGCGGCCGCCTGGAAGGCGACGGAGTCGAAGACCGGGAGCCGCTCCTCGCCGAGAACGGTCGTGAAAAGACCCGCCTCCTCCGGCTGAAAGAACCGCTCCAGCCGCTCGGTGGAAAACTCCCTGTTCCCGGTGATGGAGAAGTCCGCGAGATGGTACTCCACGCCCTCCTCCACCGTCACTTCGATTCGGGTCTTTCCGGTGGTCGGATCGATGATCAGGGAATCCCCCAGGGCCTTGAAATCCAGATAGCCTCGAGCGGCGTAATAGGCCGGCAGACGTACACGGAGATCCTCGTCCAGACGCTGCTGGTCGTAGGAGCCCGCCTTCCACCACCAGAACCCCTCGGGCTTCACGAACATGGCGCCCCTCAACTCCCCGTCCGAGAAGAGCTCGTTCCCCGTGAAGACGACGTCGGCCACGGTGATCATCGTGCCCTCCGTCACATCTAGGTAGAGGATGATCTCCTTCTGACGGTTCGTGATGGGCTCGGTTCGCTCCACGATGTCCGCGAACGGTATTCCCTTCGACGCCAGCTGCTGCCGGATGAACTCCTTCGCTTCGGCCACTCTCCCGGGCGAGTAAGGCAGCCCCGCCTGTACGCCCGTGGTGTCACGAACCTCGTCGGCGTCCACGTTGACCAAGCCCGTGATCACGACATTCCGCATGAGATCCTGCTCTTCGACCTCCCACACCAGGGTGACGTGCTCGCCGACGTTGCCTTCGATGTGGGCGGTGATGTCCCAGAACTGCCTAGTGGCCCACAGCTCCTTGGTGGCCTTCTGGATGTCGAAGATGGTGTAGGCGGTACCGCGGTTGATGTCCGCCATCGCGATGATGGTGAGATCGGCCAGGCGTACGTTGCCCTTCACCGCCACAGAGTCGATGAGAATGGGCCCACCCGCCATGTCCTGCTGCGCCTGAGCGATGGGGGGCGCCATCACAAGAGCCAACAAGACAGCACACAGCGGGAACGTTCTCACGGCCCTGAGCATCGAGTTGGACAAAGGTCTGGCCCCGGGCGTCACGTCTTGCTCTGTGAGGCCGCGGCCAAGGTGAGCGCCTCTCCCTCGTCGTCCACGTCGACAGCGATCTCGTCACCCGCCGAGAAGTCCGCCGTCAGGATCCCCTCCGAGAGAGGATCTTCGAGATACCGCTGGATGGCCCGCCTGAGGGGCCGTGCTCCGAATTTCTCGTCGTACCCCTTCTCGACGAGGAAGTCGATGGCCCCGTCCGAGAGGTTGAGGCTGAGCTCTTCCTCCGCCAGACGCTCGCTGATGTCCCTGAGCAGGATGAGGACGATCTGTCCGATCTCTTCCCGGGTCAGGATGTGGAACACGATCGTGTCATCCACCCTGTTCAGGAACTCGGGATTGAAGGCCTTCTCGATCTCGTCACGCACCTTTCGCTGCATGATGTCGTACGACGACCTGGGATCGTCATCGTGGAAGCCGAGGCTTCCGCTCTTGGAGATGTCCCGGGCGCCCAGGTTGGAGGTCATGATGAGAACCGTGTTCTTGAAGTCGATCACACGGCCGTAGTTGTCCGTGAGATGTCCCTCATCCAGCACCTGCAGAAGGATGTTGAAGACGTCCGGGTGGGCCTTCTCGATCTCGTCTAAGAGCACGACGGAGTAGGGCCGGCGGCGCACCGCCTTCGTGAGCGCACCAGAGTCCTCGTAGCCCACGTATCCCGGAGGGGCTCCAATAAGTCGCGAGACGGAGAACTTCTCCATGTACTCGCTCATGTCCACCCGAATCAGAGCGTCGCGATCGGCGAACAGGAATTCCGCGAGGGCCCTGGCCAGCTCGGTCTTGCCGACTCCGGTGGGGCCCGAGAAGATGAACGACCCGATGGGGCGGTGAGGATCCTTCAGCCCCGCACGGCTGCGCCTGATGGACCTCGCGATGGCCGTGATGGCATCGTCCTGGCCCACCACACGCTGGTGGATCTCCTCCTCCATGTGCACGAGACGGTCCGTTTCGGCCTGTTGCAGCCGGGTGACCGGAATGCCCGTCCAGCGGCTGACGATGAAGGCCACGTCCTCGGACCCGATCTCGGGGCGGTGACGCTTCCGCTCTTCTTCCCAGTCGTCCTGCTCGCCCCGGATCCTCTCCTGTAGCGCCCGCTCTTCGTCGCGGAGCTCCGCAGCGCGCTCGAAGTCCTGGTCCCGGATCGCCCCTTCCTTGCGATCGGCGATCTCGGCCAGCTCGTCCTTGAGCTCCTCCTCCTGGGGCGGCGGCACCTGGGCGGCGATCCGAGCACGGGCCCCTGCCTCGTCGATGACGTCGATAGCCTTGTCCGGCAGGAACCGATCCGTGATGTAGCGATCGGAGAGCTTCGCGGCCTGCTTGAGGGCCTCATCGGGGATTACCACACGATGGTGCTCTTCGTAGTGCGTCCGCAGACCATGGAGAATGTCGACGGTCTCTTCGACGGACGGCGGATCGACGATGACGGGCTGGAAGCGTCGCTCCAACGCTCCGTCCTTCTCGATGTACTTTCGGTACTCGTTCAGAGTCGATGCGCCGATGCACTGTAGCTCACCCCGGGCCAGGGACGGCTTGAGCATGTTGGAGGCGTCGATGGCTCCCTCGGCGGCCCCAGCGCCCACGAGCGTGTGAAGCTCGTCGATGAACAGGACGACCGTCTGATTCTGGGAGATCTCGTTCATCACCGCCTTGAGGCGCTCTTCGAACTGGCCCCGGTACTTGGTCCCGGCGATCACCGCGGCCATGTCCAGGGCCAGCACCCGGTGGTCCTTGAGCGACTCGGTGACCTCGTTCCGGGAGATGAGCTGCGCGAGTCCTTCCACGATGGCGGTCTTGCCGACGCCGGGCTCACCGATGAGGACCGGATTGTTCTTCTTCCGCCGGCACAGGATCTCCACCACGCGCTCGATCTCCGTCGTGCGTCCGATAGTGGGATCCAGCTTCCCCTGCCGCGCCAGGCTGGTCAGGTCTCGGCAAAAATGATCTAGGGCCGGAGTCTTGGACTTCTTTTCGCCCTTGCCCGTTGGCGGCGTGACCGGTCCTCCCCCACCGATCCCCGCCGGCTCCGAGGGTCCCACGTCCGAGCCCAGGACCTTGAGCGTCTCGGACCGCGCCTCCTCCATGCTGACCCCCAAAGAGTTGAGGACCTGAGCGGCGATCCCCTTCTCCTCTCTGAGGAGCCCCAGGAGCAGGTGCTCGGTGCCGACGTACGAATGATTCAGCTCCCGGGCCTCGGCCATGGCGAACTCGAGGACCTTCTTCGCCCTGGACGTATACGGAAGCTCACCGAGGGCGATCGTCGCTTTCCCCTTCTTGACGGACTCTTCCACCTGATCGTGGATCTGGTCCAGATCCACGTTGAGGTTGGTGAGAACCGCAGCAGCTACGCCTTCACCCTCCCGGATGAGTCCCAGGAGTATGTGCTCGGTGCCTACGTAGTCGTGTTGGAGGCGGATGGCCTCTTCACGGGCCATGGCCAACACTTTTCGAACGCGATCGGTGAAGTTGTAATTCATTCTGCTCGGTGGCTATCCCTTCGTGGACGAGCCATCCTCTTCAGTTTCCTCATCCGGGGGCGAAGCCCCCTCCGTGGCCAGGATCCGTCGCACATAAGCCGCCCGGTGAGCATCGCACTCCGAGGGCGACAGGTCTCGTCCAGCTGCCTGCTCCAAGTGAGCAGTCTGGGTAAAAATCATCAATTTGTTCAGCGTATATACCCGGAGTTCTGGAAGGAGTTTCAGGCCCACTCCCAAGCGAATCCCCGACAACAAATTCATCAATTCCTCGAACGAAAGCGACCTCGCATACCGCAGGAGACCGTATGCTCGCCAAATCTTGTCCTCCGTAACCTGAGGTGCATCCCTCAGGAGCACCTGCCGCGCCTGGCTCTCGTACTGGATCACCTGACGCACGACCTTGTCCAGATGCTCGACCAGATCCTCCTCGCTCTTGCCGAGCGTCGTCTGGTTCGAGACCTGGAAGAAATTGCCCACGACCTCGGAGCCCTCACCGTACAAGCCCCTGAAGGTCAGGCCCACCTGCCCCAGGCCCTGCAGTACCTTCCCGATCTCCTTGGTCAAGACGAGGCCGGGAAGGTGCACCAGCACCGAAGCACGCAGCCCGCTCCCCACATTCGTGGGGCAGCTGGTCAGGAAGCCGAACTCGTGGTGGTACGCGAACGGAAGCTCCTGGCCCAGCTCCTCATCTAAACGATCAACCAGATTCCACGCTTTCTTGAGGCGAAGACCCGAGACCAGCCCCTGTATCCGGAGATGATCCTCCTCGTTTATCATGACGCTGAGCGGATCTTTCGATGCAAGCAGGACTCCGGTGGCACGAGCGGGACCCGTCTTCACGTCGCCGAGGAGCTCTCGAGAAGCCAGACGCCGCTCCAGGAGAATCCGCCTGCTGCGATGATTCAGCTCGGGTAGCTCCAGGAGGGTGGCCCTCTTCAACAGGCCTACCTTCGCCGCGGCTCGCTTGGTGTGCTCGAGAACGGCTTCCCGGTCGTTTACCCGCGCCCTCGGCCCGAAAGCGTGCCCCTGGAGGTTCCGGGCCAAACGCACCCGAGTGGACAGCACCACGTCGGAGTGGTCGCCGCTGGCATCCAGCCAGCCCAGGCCGTAATCGGGGAGTGTCGTGAGATCGCTCATGTCGGGGGTCAGCTTCCGGCGGGCTCCATGGCTCGGATCTTGTCCCGGATCTCGGCAGCCCGTTCGAAGTCCTCGGAGTCCACGGCCCGTTGCAGCTTGTGCCGGAGTACCTCAAGCTGCTTCTCCACGTCGGAGGCCGCAGGATCGGGTGGCAGGTAGACCTTGCCCACGTGCTGTGTGCTGCCGTGGACCCGGCGCAGCAGGCCCCTCAGATAGCCCTCGAACGTGGTGTAGCAGTGGGGGCACCCCAGTCGACCGGCCTCACGGAAGTCGCTAAACGTGAGCCCACAAAAGGAGCACGAGCCGAACGACTCGGCGGGTTCCTCGGCGGTCGGCTCGTCGCCGAGCTGGGCCAGGAATCCCGTCAGGGGGAGGTTCACCGATTCGTCGGGGTCCTCGACGCCCTTCGCGGCCGCGCACTTCTCGCACAGATGAGATGTCGACATCTGGTTGTTCTCGATCTGCGTGAGGTGCACAACGGCGTGCGCCGACCCGCAGATTTCACAAACGTCGTTGGATTGCTTGCCTTCCACTGCTCGTCAGACCCAAACCGCCTCGTGGAGTCGACCGTCTCTCAGTTCCATGATCCGATCGGCCCTCCCGGCAAGCTCTCGATTGTGTGTCACCAGCACCATTGCCAGTCCCCTGTCTCCCCTCAGGCGGAAGAGGAGATCATGTAGCTCCTCGCTCGTGTGCGTATCCAAGTTGCCCGAAGGCTCATCCGCCAGTAGCACGACCGGATCGTTCGAGAGCGCTCTTGCCACGGCGACCCTCTGTTGCTCTCCTCCCGAAAGCTGTGCCGGGCGGTGCTCCAATCGTCCCTCGAGTCCCACCACCGCCAGAAGCTCATGGGCCCGCTCTGCGGCAGCCCGTCGGTCCAGCCCCGAGATCAGGCACGGCATCATCACGTTCTCCAGCGCCGTGAACTGCCGGAGCAGATGGTGAAACTGAAACACGAACCCGACAGTCTCGTTTCTGATCCCTGCGAGCGTCTCGGCATCCACCCGGGAGAGGTCGCGACGACCGATCAGGACCTCGCCCGAGCTCGGCCAGTCGAGGGCACCGAGCAGGTGCAGCAGGGTCGACTTTCCGGCCCCGCTGCTCCCCACCACGGCCACGGCTTCCCCCGGCTCGACGCGTAGCTCTACCCCTTCCAGTACAGTGAGTTCATGGCCGTCGCCGCCCATGAAGCTCTTCCACAGGGCCCTCGCCTCGACGGCCGCAGGCGTCGCGTTACTCATGCCGGATCGCATCCACGGGCTGTAGCCGCAAGGCCCGAATCGCCGGGTAGATCGTGGCTGTGAGAGCGATGAGGACGCTGATGCCCACGATCATGGCGATGTCCGTCGCATGGATGGAGACGGGGAGCCGATCCACGAAGTAGACGTCCGGCGGAATCCGGATGATCTCGTACGTGTCCACCAGCCAGGCCAGGAAGAGGCCGAGCGCCGTCCCGATGACCGTACCGATCACTCCGATCCAGAGGCCCTGAATGACGAAGACCCGAAGGATCATCCGGTCGGTCATGCCCATGGACTTGAGGATGCCGATCTCCCGCGTCCGATCCACCACCACCATGACCAACGTGCTCACGATGTTGAAGGCAGCCACAACGACGATGAGGGTGAGGATTATCCCCATGGCGAGCTTCTCGAGCTTGAGGGCCGAAAAGAGGGCACGGTTCGTCGTGCTCCAGCTGTCCGCGTAGAACTCGAAGCCCAGACTCTCCTGGATGGCCTGGGCGACTACCGAAGCCTGATCCGGGTCATCCGTGCGGACCCCGAGCAACGAGATCCGGTCGCCCTCGAGGATGTCCAGCTGGTCCTGCGCAGCCTCCAGGGGGACGTAGATGTTCTTCAGGTCGTAGTCGTACATGCCCGTCGTGAACGTACCGGTCATCTCGTACTGACGAAGGCTAGGCGTAGGCATGCCCATGACGTCCACGGTGATGTTCTCGAAGGAGATGACGGTGAGCGTATCTCCCGAGAAGACCGACATCCGGGCGGCCAGCCGGCTGCCCAGGACCACCGGCGGGAGCCCGGAGGCCGTCGGTCCCAGGTCGTGGATCCCCCCCTGGATCCGCGCCTCCATCTCCGTGACCGGGGGCCCCTCCGGATCGAGGGCGACACCGTACAGATCGGCGGGCTGGGTATACCCAGCCCGGGAGACCGCCACGCTGGTGAGGACGAGGGGCGCTACGCCCCTGACCCCCTCCACCTCGCGGATAGCGGCCGTCACCTTCTGCCAGTCGTCCATGCGGAGGCTCCTGCCCTGCTGCCGCACGAGCACATGAGGTGACGATTCGAGGATCTTGCCCATCAGATCTTCCTGCATCCCAGACATCACACCGATGACGATGACGAGGGCGCTGACCCCGAGGGTCACGCCGCCCAGAGCGATCCAGGTGATGAAGGAGAGGAGCCGTCCCCCACGGGCGGACGACAGATAGTGCCGGGCGATGTACCATTCGAGCCCACCCGAAGACCGGCCCGGCATCACTCGTCTCGCAGTGTGGGAAAGAGGATCACGTCCCGAATGGATGCCTGATCCGTCAGCAGCATGGTGAGGCGGTCGACCCCCATCCCGAGTCCGCCCGTCGGAGGCATGCCGTACTCCAGGGCTCTAATGTAGTCCTCGTCGATGGGGTGCGTCTCTTCGTCTCCGGCGTCCTTCAGTCGCGCCTGAGCCTCGAAGCGCTCCCGCTGCTCCAAGGGATCATTCAGCTCCGAGAAGGCGTTGCAGATCTCCTCGCCGGCGATGAAGAGCTCGAACCGCTCGCTGAGATCCGGATGCTCACGATGGGGCTTCGCCAGAGGGCTGATCTCCTTGGGATGGTCCATCACGAATGTCGGCTGAATCAGGTACGGCTGCACGAGCTCGCCGAACAGCTCGTCGATGAGCTTACCCCAGCCTGCGCCCTCGAGTTCGGGGATATCCAGCGCTTCCGCCCGCTCGCGCAGGTTGGCCTCCGAGAGCTCTATGACATCGACGCCCAGCGCCTCCGAGAGCGTGGCCAGCATGGGGACGCGCCGGTAGGGGGGCGCGAAGCTGATCTCCTGTCCCTGGTACACGACGTCGGTGGAGCCGGTGGCCGCCATCGCCACCCGGGACAACATCTCCTCGGTGAAGTCCATCAAGCCGTGGTAGTCGATGAAGGCCTGATAGAACTCGAGCATGGTGAACTCCGGATTGTGGAACCGATCGATCCCCTCGTTCCTGAAGTCCTTGCAAATCTCGTACACGCGCCCGAGCCCGCCCACGATGAGACGCTTCAGATAGAGCTCGTCGGCGATCCGCAGGTAGAGCGTTCTGTCCAGCGTATTGTGCTTCGTGAGGAATGGCCGCGCTGCCGCGCCACCGTAGAGCGGCTGCAGAGCCGGGGTCTCGACCTCCAGGAAGTCCGCCTCGTCCAGGAACGCCCGGAGCTCGGAGATGATATTCGCCCGGGTCCGGAACACATCTCTCACGTCCGGGTTGACCGCCAGGTCGGCATACCGCTGCCGGTAACGGGTCTCTGTGTCGGCGAACCCGCTGAAGGTCGTACGCTCGCCGGTCTCTGCATCGACCTCCGTCTTGCCCAGGGGGAGCGGCGTCAGGGACTTGGCGAGGACCGTCCACGCCTGCACCTGGATCGTCGTCTCACCGGTCCGCGTCCGAAACAGGATCCCCTCTACCCCGATCCAGTCGCCCAGATCGAGCAGGGCCAGCGCCTCGAAGCTCTCGTCTCCCAAGACGTTCCTACGAAAGTAGATCTGGATCTGGCCCGAGCGATCCTCGATGTGTCCGAACGCGCTCTTCCCATGGCTCCGGTAGCTCAGCATGCGGCCGGCCACGGCGACCTTGGTGCCTTGCCCTTGCTCGTTCAGCGAGCCCGCGGCCTCCTCCTGCTCGAAGAGGCCCACGGCATCCCGGGCTAGATGGGATCTATCGTACATGTAGGCGTACGGCTCGAGGCCCTTCTCCCGCAGGGCGTCCAGCTTCTCCCGGCGATGCCGGCGCACCTGACTGAGGTCTTCGCTCACGGTGTCTCCCGCTCTACTTCCCAGCGCTCTGCGAAGCGAACTGCTTGAGGTAGGCCTCGATGAACGGATCGAGATTCCCGTCCATCACCTTGTTCACGTCACCGATCTTCAGGTCGGTGCGGTGGTCATTCACCATCGTGTACGGCTGAAAAACGTACGATCGGATCTGATTGCCCCACCCGATGTCGGTCTTGGTGGCTTCCACGGCCGCCTTCTCCTGCTCCTGCTCCTCCAGAGCGCGCTCGTAGAGGGCGGCCTTCAGCATCTTCATGGCCGTCGCACGGTTCTTGTGCTGAGACCGCTCCTGCTGACAGGCCACAGCGATCCCGGTGGGCATATGCGTGATCCGGATGGCCGAGTCCGTCTTGTTGACGTGCTGCCCACCCGCTCCCGAAGCCCTGAACGTGTCGATCCGTAGATCGGACTCGTCGATGTCGATCTCGATCTCGTCGTCGACCAGAGGATATACGAACACGCTGGCGAAGGACGTGTGTCGCCTGGACTGGGCATCGAAGGGGGAGATGCGCACGAGCCGGTGGATGCCTTTCTCGGCCTTCAGGTACCCGTAGGCATGGTCCCCCGTGACCTCTAGGGTGGCGCTTTTGAGGCCTGCCTCTTCGGCGGGCTGCAGATCGAGGACGTTCACCTCGTATTCATGGCTCTCGGCCCACCGCGAGTACATCCGCGTTAGCATCTCAGCCCAATCCTGCGATTCGAGACCGCCTGCTCCGGGGTGGACCGTCAGGAGCGCGCCACGGTGGTCATCCGAGCCCTGCAGCATGGTCCGTAGCTCGAGAGCCTCGATGAGTCCTTCGAGTCCCTCGGCCTCGGAGATCAGCTCGGCTTCGAGGTCCTCGTCCTCCATGAGAAGCTCCCCAAGCTCCGCCAGCTCGGCGGTCTTGGCATCGAGCTCTTGCCACGGCCCAACCCAGCTCTTCAGCCGGTTGGATTCGGCTATAACCTCGCGGGCCTTCTCCTGATTATCCCAAAAGCCGGCTGCCGCCATCTCCTTGTCGAGCTCGGCAATGCGAGCGTCCTTGGCGACGACGTCAAAGATACCCCCGGAGGTCGGAAATCCGGCCGTGAAGCCCTTCCAAGCGTTGCAGTGCTTCCCTGCTCATAGTTGGGTGGTCCCGTCTGATATTTGGTTGGATGCACGAGAGGGGCCACCCGAAAGGGCGACCCCTCGACCGCGCAAAATATATTAGAGATCCACAGGGCCATCAACCGACGTGACCTTCGTGATTATCCCTCGACGTTAAACACGCTCTCGCCGTCGGCGAGAAGCTCGTTGAGTGCGTCGTCGAAAAACGTGCCCTGCACCCTCGCCTCTGGATCGACCTGCTCCTGATAGTCCTTCCAGGACTTCTCGATCTCCTCACCGAACACCTCAACGAGCGTCCCGGAAGCCAGGGCCTCCGTGTGCTTGTCGGGGTTGTACGCGATCAGGTCGGAGACGAGGCTCCTGGCGAGACTCCTGGCCCTGTCCTCCGGAGTACGCCTTCCGAACTCGATGGGTCCCGGACTCGGTGCGACGTCCTCGGTCGGAGCCTCCACCGCCGGAGCCTCGACCTCGATCTCTCCGATATACTCCTCGGTGGTCTCGACCTCCAGATCCGCTTCCGCGGCGAGCCCTTCGTCCGTCTCCACGGGGGCGGAGTCGAAGGTGATCTCACGACCACCGAACTCATCGGTCGTCTCCTGGGCGATGTCGGCGACTACCTCAGCGTCGGCGCCGAACGGGCTTTGCACCTCGGGTGGCACCTCCGTCGCCTCCGACTCAACGGGTGCCTCCGACTCGACGGGTGCCGCAGGCTCGGCGAAGGTCTCGGTGGATTCAGCGAAGGTGGGCTCGGCGCCGGCGTGGTTGGGCTTGTCGACGTCGAAAATCTCGGGGCACGCACTGCATTGAGCTCTCACGCCATCCGGGGGAATCTTGGCGGGGTCCACCGGAAACGATGTACTGCATGCCGGGCAGGAAACGGTGATGGTCATGACTCCTCAACTTCTTCCTTGAGCGGCCGCCGACGGTCCACAGCGTAGACGGATCCGGGCAGCGACTTCGTGTAGCTCTTCATCTCCGCAGCCAATTCGCTTACCTGAGCCGTGTGCGTGAAGGGCTGGATCTGGTTGGTTACGACCCCTATCGACAGCGTCATGAGGGGTACTCTACGGATACTACCGCGGCGATCCTTTCCAAGGAAGTAGCCGGCCCGTCGATCTTCCGGCGTGTACTGGTACGGGATCAGCTCATCGAAGAGATAGATGATCTCGTCACAGCAACGCTCCACGTACTCCACATTGACGATGAAGATGAAGTCGTCGCCGCCGATGTGCCCCACGAAGCCACCTGGCGCCAACCCCCGAACCACGTCGCGCAGGATGCGGGACAGCAGGAGAATGACGTGGTCGCCGTGGTTGTACCCGTAGCGATCGTTGAATTCCTTGAAGTTGTCCAGGTCGGCGTAGCAGACCGCGAATTCCTCTTCTCTGACGAGGCGATCGCCGATGTCCCGCTCGATCTGTACCGTCCCCGGAAGACGTGTGGTGGGGTGCACGGCCACGTCTCGCTGGGCCCGTCGCACCACCGACTCGAACCGTAGACCTTGCTCCCTATCCGAGCCGGTCTAGGAAACGACCTCGTCGGCGCCCGCGGCAAGACAATCCGCGGCGAGCTCGCTCTCGTCGGAGGGGATGAGAATGATGACCGGGACGATGGCCGTGAAGGTATCTCCCTTCAGCTGTGTACACAGCTCGAGCATCGGCTCGAGATCCTCGCCGCCGTCGAGCACGAGGCACGACGGGAACGATCGGTTCAGCAAGGCGTGGACGCTCGTCGCCCCATGCACCGTCTCGAGATTATAATCGTGCTCGCTGCAGAACCGGGTCAGTAGATCCGGCCCCCCATCTGAGCTCGATCCTGAATAGACGATCGTCCGTGCGGCCATGCCACCTTGGAATCCAAAGGAGTTGAAAGGCTTTTCGAGCTTACTCCCGGCGATTGACGCTTGTCAACGACGGTCTAGACGAGAACCCACCATCACGAAGTCGATGAACCGCTCTTCCTTGTCGATCCGGGATACCCGCACGGCCAGCCGATCTCCAAGCCGGAAGCTCCGGCGGGAGCGCTCCCCAACCAGGCGATAATTGCTTTCCTGGAACGCGTAGTAGTCGTCCATCATGCTATTTACGTGAACGAGTCCCTCGACGAACACCTCGTCCAACAGCACGAAGAGACCGAACGAGGTCACTCCAGAGATCGTACCTGTGAACTCGTCACCCAGGTGTCGCTCCATGTACTCGACCTTCTTCAGATCGACGCTCTCCCGCTCGGCCGCTTCGGCCACCCTCTCCCGGACGCTGCAGCGCTCGGCCTTCCTCTCCAGCTCCTCTCCACCCCACCCTTCCGGGATCGGCTCATCCTGGATCGAAGCCAGGGCCAGAACTCGATGCAGCCATAGGTCCGGGTAGCGCCGAATGGGTGACGTGAAGTGCGTGTAGTGGTTCGACGCCAACCCGAAATGGCCCAGATTTCGGGGGCCGTACCGGGCTCGGCTCATGGCCCGTAGCACCACCCTCGATACGAGCCCCTCCTCGGGCCTCCCCTGCACCTTCCTGAGAACCGTCTGCAGCTCTTTCGGGCCCAACTCGCCCCGGGATGTCTTGAGTCCGAGCCTGGTCAAGAACGACTTCAGCTCGAGCATCTTGTCCCTCGGGGGCGGCTCGTGGACCCGGTACAAAACGGGGAGCCGAGCGTCTTTGGCCTTACGAGCGACGATTTCATTGGCCAGCAGCATGAAGTCCTCTACCAGGCGATGGCTCGCGAGACGTTCCACCCGCTGGATCTCCAAGGGCCGACCCGACTCTCCCAACACCACGCGTGTCTCCGGTAGATCGAAGTCCAGCGATCCCCGCTCCTCCCGCCGGTCCCGGAGCGCCCGGGCGAGCCGTGCCAGCTCTGCCAATGCCTCATCGGTCGTTGGATCGATGGAGAGCGTGCCGTCCAGAACGGATTGCGCCTCTTCGTAGCTGAACTTGTGCCGACTCCGAACGCAGGTCCGCTCAAGCCGGGCGTCTCGCACGACACCCGAGTCGTCCACGGTTGTGAAGAGGGACAGCGCGAAGCGATCGACGTTCGGCAGCAGCGAGCACGCGTCGGTGGACAGGGCGTGGGGCAGCATCGGGATGACCCGATCGACCAGATAGACACTGGTTGCTCGCTTGAGGGCCTCGAGATCGACGGGATCACCGGCCTGGACGAAGTGCGAGACGTCGGCGATGTGAATGCCGACCTCCGTGGAGCCTTCGTCCAGACGCCGGATAGAGAGTGCGTCGTCGTGGTCCTTCGCGTCGGCCGGATCGATGGTGAAGGCATGAAGGTCCGTTCGGTCGATCCGTCCCTCTCCCCGATCCGCGCGCCGGCGAGCGACGGCGTCGTCCGCGTACTGCTCCACCTCGTAGGGGAACTCCATCGGTAGCCCGTGGCCGTGGATCACGGCAAGGATGTCCACCCCGGGGTCGCCGGCGTTGCCCAGGACCGTCTCGATCGTGCCCGTGGGATTCATCTTGCCGCTTCCGAAGGTCGTGATCCGTACCACGACCACGTCTCCGTCGGTGGCCGCGCCTTCGTCACCCTGCACGACGAGGACCTCTCTCTGGATCTTTCTATTCTGAGGGCGAACGATTCCGAAGGAGCGGGTGGGCTGATACGTGCCGACCAGAGTCTCGTGGGCCCTCTCCAAGACCTTGATGACCCGTCCGACCGGGCTCCGCCCACGCGGACGCCCCTCCACCCGGATCACCACCTGGTCTCCGTCCATGGCGGACTCCAGGGACAGCCCAGGCACGAACACCTCTTGGCCACCCGAGTCCGGTTTGACGAAGCCGTCTCCCTTGGAGGTGAGGGCGACACGCCCCACCACCAGATTGATCCTCTCGGGCACGGCAAAGCGCTGGCCCTTTACTCGGTAGAGCCGGCCCCGGTCGACCATCTCCAGAAGGAGGTCTCGGAATGCCCGATGATCTCCGGTCGGCACGGAGAGTGCCTTCGCGAGCTCCTTGGCCTTCAGTGGGCCCTTACGGGACTCGCTGAGATGCTGAAGTACTGCTTCCTCGCTCGGGAGCTTGGGGCGCCGAACCACGTCAGCGTCGCACCTGGAGGACGAGCTGGACCCCCCCTGCGCTATGGTCACGGGAGATGCGGAGCCGGGCCGTGCTTCTCTCGCCAGCGGCTGCACGCGCTCGGGCCGTGATGAACCCGTCCACACCGCTGAGCAGGTGATTCGCGATCACGACCCCCACGAACTGGGAGGCACGCCTGAAGTCCTTATCGCTCGACTCGATGAGATCTCGGTAGTCCTCCCGTTCCCCCGGCCTACCCACCCAGGTCCACTCGAAGCGCTCGTCGTACCCCTTCGCCTGGTAGAAGGCCAGAGCGTCGTTATATACCGGATCGCCCGGCATGGGATTGGTGCCCGGCGCGAAGAAGATCTCCATGGCGAGCGCCCACGTCCTTCCGTTGAACGTCGAGGCGTCGGTCTGCGGCTGAACTCCGGATGCCGAGGGATCGAGATCGAACGCCCCCGAGCTCTCGAACTTCTCCAGGGCTTCGTAGTAGGCGAAGTCACCGTCGATGCGAGGCCCCGCAAAGGTCCTCGCAATATCCCATGCCAACGTCTGATAGCGGTCCCTCAGGTTCAGCGCCGATGTCCGTGCCTGGCCGAAGGCGACCCACGAGGCTCCCTCCAGGATCAAGTAGGCGATCCAACGCCGCTGACCCATCTTCCACTGGCTGGCCCCGGGAAGTAGAGCAGAGTAGAGGAAAGCCCGCCCGGGTCCGAGCAGCGCCTCATTGCTCTGGACGTCGGCATGCTCACCCTGGAGCGCAGCAGGATCCTTCAGGATTCCGCCGGAGTTGTGCGACGCGCAGCTCCGGATCGGAAGAGAGAGCGCGAGCTGATCTTCCACCGTCGGACACGCCGGAGGCCATTGGGCCTCCCCGGGCTCCGGCATCAGCGCGAGTATCCCACAGGTAGCGGCGATCGCGACCGCCAGACGGCCCCCACCCGGGGCCAGCGGTCTAGAAGCCGATGCCAAAGGAGACGTGAACCGGTTCGCTCTCTCCGGTGATGGAGCCTGCAAGGTTCTTTGCCAAGCCCAGTTCGAAGCGCTCATAACGCAGGCCCACGCCGATGGCCATACCATCCGCCTGGCCCACTTCGCCCTGAACGTAGCCCGAGCGAACGTAGATGACATCCCCTCGTCCGGCCGTGAGCTCCGTGCCCACGTAATACGACGTAGCATCCCCGGGGTCCCGCCACCGATCCTCGACTTCCAAGCGTACCCAGAGATTGATGCCGTCCGTATCGACGAAGTGTCTGAGGAAATTGTACGCCGCCGAGACCCGAATCCGCGAAGGCAGCGGATCCGCCTGCTCCGCGTTCACTACCTGGAAGTCGGGACCCAGGTGTGCCAGCATGGCTCCCAGACGAAGGGGAAGCCCACCGATGGGCTGGGATTGAACACCGGCATCCATGGCCCAACCGGTCGATCGGACACCGGCGCCGTCACACTGCCCCGTGCAGCTCAGGTTGAACTGGACTACCTTGAGATTGAAGCCGACATCCAGCCAGCCGGTCAGGCGAGTGGCGAGGGAGACGATGCCCACGTGGCTCCGCACGCTGATCGCTCCACGGACGTTGCCCTCGATGTCGGTGAGATCTTGCTCGCCCTCGTCGAGGAGCTCATAGGAGAGTCCAACCACACCGATCGGCTGCCTGACCATCAGTCCCGAGAGCGCGGTCCCCTCTCCGACCAGATGGTCGCCCCTCATGATCACCAGCTGGCTCTTCTCCATGCTTGCCAGCCCGGCAGGGTTCCAAAAGGCGGATTCGGGACTGGGCACCGCGGTCATGGCTCTCCCCAGGGCAACGCCCTGCGCACCGACCGGGAGTAGCAGGAACAGAGCCCCTTCCGCGGACCCGGGCTCGGAATCCTGGCCGTGAAGCCCCAGCGGGAGCACTAGAGCGAGCCCCAATGCGAGCAGGACGGCGATTAGCAGCTCAGGTCGTCTGCGCACTCTCGTGGTCCTCCGCTGGGACGCGAAGCCCCAACTGGCCAAGGTGCTGACGCTCTCTGCGCCAGTTCGGTAGCACCTTGATCCACAGGTCGAGATAGACGGGACGATCGATGAACTCCTGGATTTTTTCGCGGGAGACCCGGCCCAGCTCGCGGATTGCCCTCCCCTTGTCTCCAACAAGAATGCGCTTCTGCGAGTTCCGCTCCGCAAAGAGGTTGGCTTGAATGTATACCGGATCCTGATCCTCGCGGAACTCCTCTACGACGGCGAAGACCGAGTACGGGACCTCCTCTCTGAACTGCTCGAAGACCGTCTCTCGGATGAACTCCGCGACGAAGAGTCGGACTGGAGCGGAGGCGATATCGTCCACCGGATACAGAAACGGGCCTTCGGGCAATGCCTGGGCCAGCTCCGTCCACAACTCCTCGACGCCGCGGTCCAGCAGGGCCGAAATCCCTCGCGCCTCCGCGCCCAGCTCGGTTTCGGCCCAGTGGGCGGCCACCGCGATATCCTCTGGACTGGCTTCGTCAATCTTGTTGATCACGACGAAGACGGGAGCCGACGACAGGGCGAGTGCCTCCTTGATGCCGGCCTTCTCCCTGTCGTCGCGCGGGTCCATCGCGTCCACGAGCAGCACGATGACATCCGCTTCGCGAATCGCCTCGAGGGCCTCTTCGAGCATGCCTCTCTGAAGGAGGTCCTTGACCATGAGGAGCCCGGGGGTGTCCAGGAACACCGCTTGCGCGGTCTCGGTGGTCCGAATCCCCGTCACGCGCTGCCACGTCGTCTGCGCCTTGGACGTCACGATGCTCAGCTTCTGACCGATGAGCCGATTCATCAGCGTGGACTTCCCGGCGTTGGGACGCCCCACCAAGGCGATGTAGCCCGCGCGGGTGTCGGCAGTGGTTTCTTCCGTCGTTGGCTCGTGACTCATCGACGAAAGATGACACAGGACGGAGGTCCAGGGAACGTCAGCTGGCCGCCACCCCCCGCTTCACCGAGCATGGGCCCGCGTCACGTAACGCGTTGCCAATGAAGGTGTACGGCGGGACGCCGCGCACCGTGTGGGAGAGTACGGCGTCGCCACACTCCTGTTGGCCTCCACAAAAGGGGCCTACACCCATTGAAGGATGTAGGCCCCAAAAGAAGCTGGCGACGACGTACTCTCCCACCGGGTCTCCCCAGCAGTACCATCCGCGCGGCAGGGCTTAACGGCCGTGTTCGAGATGGGAACGGGTGTGTCCCCTGCGCAATAGCCACCAGCACTAGCATCAGGGTAGAGAGAGAAACCGTAGAGACCTCTGGCTCGTTGTCCAAGCGTGTGTTGGTTTGGGGTGAGGATATGGATCGGACCCCTTGAAAGGAGGGGAACTGGTCAAGCCTCTCGGGCCATTAGTACGGCTCGGCTACACGTGTTACCACGCTTCCACCTGCCGCCTATCAACGTGCTAGTCTCGCACGGCCCTTCTGAGAACTTACGTTCTGGGAGTGCTCATCTTGGAGGAGGCTTCCCACTTAGATGCTTTCAGCGGTTATCCTTTCCCGACGTCGCTACCCGGCGATGCTCCTGGCGGAGCAACCGGTACACGAGGGGTCAGTCCATCCCGGTCCTCTCGTACTAGGGACGGCTCTCCTCAACACTCCTACGCCCACGACGGATACAGACCGAACTGTCTCACGACGTTCTAAACCCAGCTCATGTACCGCTTTAACGGGCGAACAGCCCGACCCTTGGGACCTTCTCCAGCCCCAGGATGCGATAAGCCGACATCGAGGTGCCAAACCGCCCCGTCGATGTGAACTCTCGGGGGCGATAAGCCTGTTATCCCCGGCGTACCTTTTATCCGTTGAGCGACGGCCCTTCCATTCGGAACCGCCGGATCACTAAGGCCTACTTTCGTACCTGCTCGATCCGTCGATCTCGCAGTCAAGCTCCCTTCTGCCTTTACACTCTTCGCGCGATTGCCGACCGCGCTGAGGGAACCTTTGCGCGCCTCCGTTACCTTTTGGGAGGCGACCGCCCCAGTCAAACTACCCGCCTGCCACGGTCCCCGAGGAGGATTCACTCCCCTGGGTTAGAGCCTCAACATTGTAAGGGTGGTATTTCACCAGTGGCTCCCCGAAGCCTAGCGACTCCGGTTCATAGCCTCCCACCTATCCTACACATGCAAAGCCAAGACCCAATGGCAGGTTGTAGTAAAGGTGCACGGGGTCTTTTTGTCCTGTCGCGGGTACTCGGTATCCTCACCGAGACTCCAATTTCGCCGAGCTTGCGGAGGAGACAGCGCCCAAATCGTTACGCCATTCGTGCAGGTCGGAACTTCGTGTTATCCCACGGTTGTCCCGTGGGCACAGACTATACCTTCACCTGATCGAAGCGAGTTGAGAATCTCGTCTTCTGAGTCTGCTTCTGAGTCTGCCGGATGGATTCATCCCCATCGTGATCACATCCATCGGCAAAGATCAGGGCCGGCGTGTTATGGATCGGCGGCTGGAGCCACTTCACCATCCAAGGATCTCACCCTTGAGTCGTTACAGGGATGGCTGGATAGGCCATCTTACCCTCGGTATTGCCCGCGGCCCCTGCACAGGGCCGGTAGGGTTTCACCGATTTGAGCCGGTTTGCTGAGCGGGATCGCTCCCACTCGGGGCAGTTTTATCTACCCGACAAGGAATTTCGCTCAGTTGGTCTCTACAGTTTCCTATAAAGCTGGACTTTATCTTGATTGCCCTCGGTTCATCTGATGCGTTGAATCTCATCGATTCCTTCGCTGGTCAAATGCCGATCTTCGCCCATCATCCGCACAATCTTCCTGAACTTCTGGAAGTCTACTCGCTTCTTCGTCTTCAACTTGTGCTTTTCGAAGAACGGGATGATGCGCTCGAGCAGATGATCCTTACCCCTCACGCGATAGGCCAGCCAGTCGCCATGGTTCCTACGAACCACTCCGCAACCGAAAAAGGCTTTCAACGCATGGAGCGCTTGAACATCGCGTTCGTGCTGCACGACGGTGAACTCAGGTAGAACCTGAAATCCGGTCTTCATATCAGCGTGTTCATTGATGCCGACGTGAAAACACCCCTCACCGTCCACAAACCCCACAATCCACTGCGGTTCGAGTCTCATGATGCAATCCTGAACGTAAAGTCTCTGAGGGTTCCCGGTTGCAGAACCCGGGCCTTCCCTGCGGATTGCCCCCATGTCCGCCGGATTTTTACTGAAGACCGGGTGGTCTACGAGTACCGGACGGCTGTGCGAGGGTATTCCCGCATATGGTTCAGTTTTACTAAGGCTGAAATCCAACCTTAGGACCGTTCGAATTTGTTACTCAGCACTGTGACAGGTCGCCACAGCACCGGGCGTGGTCATTTCTGCCACGCTCTGCATGTTACCATGCAGTCCGGACTATATCATCCGCCCTCGCGGGCGGTCTGGCGTGTAGTCTCTGAGGATTCCCAAGACGGGCGAGAATGTCCTCGTCCGAACTTGAGTCTTTCCTGCTGATTGCCCGTCCACCGCGGATTGTCACTGCCACCCTCTTCAGCGACTCGGATCGAGTCACCTATTGGCGAGTACCGCGATTTCGACCGGGTATCCCAGCATATAGCCAGATTTTATAACTACGGTGGTCTCCATAGTTACGGCCGCCGTTTACCGGGGCTTCAGTTCAGAGCTTCGCCTTACGGCTAACCCCTCCCTTTAACCTTCCGGCACCGGGCAGGCGTCAGTGCCTATACGTCGTCTTACGCGACTTTGCAGACACCTGTGTTTTTAATAAACAGTCGCTTGGGCCGATTCTCTGCGGCCCGCTTCAGCTCCACCATGCATCGGTTTCACCTACCACGGGCTCCCCTTCTCCCGAAGTTACGGGGATATTTTGCCGAGTTCCTTCTCCGCAATTCACTCGAGCACCTTAGGCTTCTCGCCTCGCCTACGTGTGTCCGTTTACGGTACGGTCACAGCAAGCACTCCCCCACGAGGCTTTTCTCGGCAGTATGCTCCACTACCCTTTGCGGGGCCCGAAGGCCCCTTCGGCATCGGCGCTCGGCTATCCAGGTCTTTTATTCCCCGGAAACGCCTACCACCTTGCATCGGATATTCCACCACCCGACGGTTGCTTCGCTCCTGCGTCCCCCCTTGGGGTCAAACGCACTACGCTGTGGTACGGGAATATTAACCCGTTTCCCATCGCCTACGCCCTTCGGCCTCGGCTTAGGGACCGACTAACCCGGAGCGGATGAACCTGGCTCCGGAACCCTTAGGCTTTCGGTGACAGAGATTCTCACTCTGTTTATCGCGTACTCATTCCGGCATGCTCTCTTCCCTACGCTCCACCGGTGCCCTCACAGGCCGGCTTCAATGCCTAGGGAACGCTCCCCTACCATGTTTCCACATCCGTAGCTTCGGCGGCTAGCTTTAGTCCCGACCATTATCGGCGCAGATCCACTTGACTAGTGAGCTATTACGCACTCTTTAAAGGCATGGCTGCTTCTAAGCCAACCTCCTAGTTGTCTTTGCAAATCCACATCCTTTCTCACTTAGCTAACACTTCGGGGCCTTAGCTGACGGTCTGGGTTCTTTCCCTCTCGCAGACGGACATTATCGCCCGCCCACTGACTCCCAGAGTCCATCTCACAGGCATTCGGAGTTTGCATGGGGTCAGTAAGCGGGTAGGCCCCCTAGCCCACGCAGTGCTCTACCTCCTGGAGACATCGCTCTGAGGCTATACCTAAATATATTTCGGGGAGAACCAGCTATCTCCGAGCTTGATTGGCCTTTCACCCCTATCCACAGCTCATCCGAGCGGTTTTCAACCCACAACGGTTCGGGCCTCCACCAGGTGTTACCCCAGCTTCACCCTGGCCATGGATAGATCGCTTCGGTTTCGGGTCTACCCCTGCGTACTTCGTAGCCCACTTCAGACTCGCTTTCGCTTCGGCTTCGGACCAGAG
>CBDCMR010000004.1:1842500-1975859 GCA_965219035.1 Longimicrobiales bacterium
TGAAGAAGTCATCGCCGAGGGCAAAGCCGATGTTCTGGAAGAAGTGTCCCCAGGTGGCACCTTCATGGTGTACGTGGACGACGTCGTGGATCCCCTCGTGCATGTGAGCCCTCTCCACAGCGAGTATCACGTCGGGGTTTACTTTGCACGCCGATACATCCTGCATGTAGTGCATGGCGCTCAGGTCCAGGCGCTCTCCGTTCAGAAAAACGGCGAAGTTCGCATGATAGTGGGGTCCCTCGTTGTCGGGGAGCTCGGGTAGGGTCGCGAACCGTGCCGCTCCGATCCCCACCACACCTATCACGACTCCGATCGTCACCAGGAGCGCCACCTTCCCACCGCTGTAGGACCCAACCATCGCCTCAACCTCCCTCCGGAGAATCGACCACTTCGAGCCGATCCATGTTCGAGTCGTACGTATACGTATACCCGGAATCACATCGCACGTATCAGGCGGGCGCCGAAGCGAACAGCCGCCAGAACCAGGGGGCCCGCCGCATGGCGATGTCCAGCAGATAGCCAACCAAGGCAAGCCCGGCCAGGAGTGGCCACAACGGCGTGGGCACGGATGCGGATTCACCGTAGTCGGCGAAGATCTCGTCGTTGTCGGCCAGTAGCTTGCCACCCGTCTCCTCGCTGATGGTGGTCAGGAACGCCATGTTTGGAGGGTAGAGCCGATATTCGTCGCTGTAGGTGTAGTACATGGACAGGGCCTGGTCCTCGAATCCCTCGGCCGACAGGTGGAATCCGTAGGGAGACTCGGCGGAGGTCTCGAGGGAGTACCTCCCCTGGTACGTCCCGGGCCCGATCTGATCTAGTGCAACGGCAGCCCTCTCGCCGCCCGGCTCGACGACCTCCAGCAGCGGCTCGAGGCCGGCCTGGTAGACACCCTCTTCGGTTACGGCACTCACGGTCACCACGGCTTCGTCGCCGACGCGCTCGATCACGAAGTCGACTCCTTCTCCTTCGTGCCTTCTCATCGTCTCCCGTACGAGCTGCGACCAGAATTTGCCGTAGCCCTGCCAGGTCAGCCAGTCTGTCGCCCAGCGATTCTTCACGTCGGATGTGAACGCGGCGGCTTTGCCGAGCCCGTAGTGCCAGTGGGCGAGAATCGGTGCCGAGGCTTCCGACGCGAGGAGCACTTCGGCGTTCTCTTTGGCCTGTGTGCTTACGTAGCCCCTGAGAGGCGGCGCCGACTCCATATCGATGCCCGTGAATGCCTCCACGCGGCTGGCGACGGTGGTCTCCACGGTTTCTTCGATCAGGGTCTGCTGCGAAGCGATCTGGGTCTCCCGGATGAAGATCTGCGGGACCCTGGCCGCGTCGCGGATGAAGTAGCTCCGCCCGTTCCCCCACTCGGCGATGTTTCCGAGCAGCTCGCGATCGGCCTCCTCACCCACGGCCACCGAAGACACCGTGATGTCATCCTCGGCCATGCGCGTGACCAGTGCCTCATACTCGTCCGGGTAGGTCTTGCCGTCCGACAGCAGGATGATATGCCTCACCTCCGCATCACTCTCGGCGAGTGACTCGAAGGCCATCTCGAGGGCCGGATAGATATTGGTCTGGGCGCTGGCGATGATCCGGTTGATGAAGTCTGTCATCAGTGGCTTGTTCGTGGTCAGCTGGAGCGGGACCGTGGAGTGGGGCGTGTCATCGAAGCTGATCACGCCAAAGCGGTGGGTCGGCTCGAGGAGGTCCAGGGCGGCCTTCGCGGCCTCCTTAGACAGCTGGAGCTTGGGGCCCACCATACTGTACGACTTGTCCAGGACGATGATGAGCGCGAGATCCTTGTGCTTCTCGTTGATCTCGAACCAGATCGGCAAGGTCTCTTCGATAGGGGTCTCCGCATAGCCGTCCTCACCGAAGCTGGACTGGCCCCCGGCGAAGATGAGGCCCCCGCTCGAGTCCCGGACGTAGGCGAGAATGGCGTTCATCTGAGCCGGGCTGAGGCTCGTGCTGGGCACGTCGCTCAAGAGGACCAGATCATACGCCTCCAGGCCAGTGACCGTGATGGGAATGGATCCCGGCCGTCCCAGGACGATTTCCATCCCCTCGCCCACGAGGGCGTCGCGCAGATAGTGCGCGCTGGCCGGGTGCCCCTCGACGTACAGGATCCGCGGCCGCGAGCCCACCCAGATCGACTGGGCGTGGAGATCGTTCTGTGGGAACGGATCGCTGTCGGTCTCGAGTCGGCCGGAGATCGTCACCCGGCCCTCCGCCGGCAACCGCACTTCAAAGGGGATGGTGTTCAGTCCCGGCTCCAGCTCTACCTCCCGGGACTCTAGGGTGGCACCGTTGCCCAGCACCTCGACTGTGGCCGTGGCCGCGACGCGGCTGAAGACCTGCACGGTCGTGGCCACCGGCTCCTGCTCGCGCATGTCCTGGGGAAGCTCGATGGCTTCGATCCAGCTGTCTCCCTCACCCCTGACGTTGGCCGGCATGGAGAAGATACGGACGCCGGATTCTTGCGCCTGCCCCACGATCCTTGTCAGGTCGCCGACATTCTGGTTCCCGTCGGTGATCAGAACCAGCCGCTTGAGGTATCGCGGATCGAAGCTCCGTAGAGCCTGGCCAACAGCCCTCTCGAGGTTGGTAGCACCCTGATCGATGGAGCCGTTGGCCCCGTCCGACGAGACCTCCACCGCTCGGATCCCGTCCACGCTCCCGACGTTCTGCGCAGAGCCCCCGAACGCGATGAACCCGGCGTGGGCCGGCTCCCCGGATGAGCTCGAGGAGGCGATCCAGTCGATGGCCGTATCGATGAACGCCGGATCGATGCTGCTGGACACGTCCAGCGCGTAGACCACCGAGATCCACTTTCCCGCCCGGTGCCAGACCGGCCGCATGAGGGCCAGAACCAGCAGCACGAGCACGGTCGTCCGCACGATCACGGAGGCCCGCAGATGTCGATGCGATAGACCGATGGTGGTGTGCCGCGTCATACTCCAAAAAAGCGGGATCACCAGAAGGACCAGAAGGGGCCAGAAGTGGCCAAACGTGATCCTCATACCGTCCACCGGCGGTGGTAGGTGAACCACTCGACGATCACAAGCAACGTGGCCACCGCCAGGAGGACGACCCACAGCTCACCGCCTCCGGCCTGTTCCCCGGCCAGACGTAGGGCCGCCGGGGGAGCGGTGGCACGGTCCGCGGGACTGAAGCTCGAAGCGTTGACCACAGTGCGCTCGCGGTCTGCGAGACTCACGGCCACCCTCAGACGCCGAGGGCCTGCGGCCACAGTATAGAGGCCGGGCTTTTCGGCCACGAAAACCGTGCGACCGGAGACGTGGGAGGCGGCGATTTCCGCACCCTCCATGTCGGTGACCTCGGCCTCCGGGAGTGGCACCTCGACACGGCGGGGACTCCGTAGAAGCGCGCCCCGCTCGTCCATCATCCAACTCAGGACGTTGCTCAGGAAGATCGGGAACGCGGGCTGCAGCGGGAAATTGGAGTCCTCCAGGGCGAAGGCCACGCGGATGATCTTCTGGGGCACCTCCGCTGCGATCATCAGAGGCAGCTCGGTCGTGCCGACGATGACCTCCACGTCGGACGCGGTGCCCGTCGTGCCCGGACCGGTCGGGGCGCCTGCCCCGCCCGGAGCACCCACCGCGCCCACGAAGCGCACGGCCCGGTCGACGCGCAGGTCCTCCAACGACACGAAGCGCATGAGCCGGTGGTCCGAATCCCATCCGGACACCGCCGGAGACGTTAGGACGGCCACCGTTGGGGCCAGCCACCCGACGTTGGGCGGGAGGAACAGCAATGCGGGACCCGGGGGTGGCTCCTCGGGCGCCCAACGGTCGAAGATGTACAGGTCGGCTCTGATGCTCTCGTCGTACTCCCCCGGAGTGAGAGAGCTGACCCTCAGGCGCGGCTCGTCCGCCAGGGCGCTCTGCAGATAGACGCTCCCCGGGCTGACCAGCGCGATTCGGGTGCGGCTCCGTACCGGCAAGAAGGCGAAGGCGAGATCGTCGGCGGCAAAGGCGTCACCGTCGGTGATCACCGTCACACGGACGGGACCTCGATCGAAGCTGGAGAGATCGATGGTCAGCCCCCGTGACTCGCCCGCACGGAGAGTGACGGTCTCACGCAGCCCGCCCTCGCCCGCCCCGCTGAGACGGACCGAGACCTCCTTGGGCCCCAGCGACGCGTTGGTGATCTCGAGGAACGCCTGGTACTCCAACGGAGCCGAAGGCACCGACCCGACCTCGAAAGCGGTGATGCCCACGTTGTCCGCCGGATCGTAGACCGAGATCACTTCGGCCTCGGCCGGGACGTCGTCGATCATGACGCCGTCCGAGATGAAGTACAGTGGACCGTCGGCGACGACGGGAGTCGGGAACTGCGAGGAGGCGCCCAAGGAGACGCTGAGGCCATCCAGAATCTCCAGCGCGGATCGGCGATCTCCCGGATCTCTGGAGGGTGCCTGCCCCGAGGTATCGAGGATGAAGAACTCCCCGTCGACGCTCCCCCGCTGCAAGAGCCCTCTGGCCAGGGCCACGGCGTGCTCCCACCGGGTGAAGCCGCCGGGCGCCCGCGTCGCCATCGTCGCCGAGTTGTCCATCACGATCGTCATCCGGGGAATGTCCCCACCGGCCCACGAGAACACCGGGCGCCCCATGGCGGCTGCCACCGAGAGCCCAATGGTCAGCGCGATCATGAGCGAGATCCACCGCCGAAGCCGATCGAGGAACGTGCTCCGACGCTTTTCCTTCAGAAGGCGGTTCCACAACAGCCTGGACGGGACGACCTTCCGGCGTGGTGGCGGCTTCAGCCAATACAGCACGGCCACAGCAGCAGCCGTCCCTCCCAGGATCAGGCCTGCGAGCAGCGGGCTCATGGACAAGAAGCTCACCCGAGAAACCTTCCCTGCCTGAAGACCTGGAGGATGAGATCCTCGAACGGCACCTCGGTGCTCGTCCTCACGTACCCCCAGCCGTTCTTCCGGCAGTAGGCGCTCACCTCCTCACAGTGCTCCTCGAACTTCTCCGCGTACGCGTCCAGAAGCCCGGGTGTCACCTTGACCCGCTCGGTCGTGCCCAGCTCCGAGTCCTCCAAGAGGACCTCGTCCGGGAGTTCGGGTCGCAGCTCGTCGGAGCCGTACACGTGCACCGCAAACAGGTCCTGTCGAAAGTGCCGCAGCAGATCGAACGCCTTCTCGAAGCCCGTCTCATCGAGAAAGTCGGAGACCACCACAACCAAACCTCGGCGGCGGCGAGCGGAGAAGAAGCTCTTGAACGCCTTCTCGATGGAGGTCGTGCCGTTCGACTCGACCGACTCGAGAAAACGGAAGGCGTGCCATACCTGATTCTTGCCGCGCCGCGCCGACATCTCCTGCGCGATGCCGTCGGCATAACCCACCAGGTTGACGCGGTCCAGGTTGAGCAACCCGATATAACATAGAGCCGCCGCGATCTTCCGGGCGTAGTCGAACTTGAGAGGCTCGCCATGGTCCATGGACCCGCTCGCGTCGAAGAAGATGTAGATGGGAAGGTCGGCGTCCTCTTCGAAGAGCCTGAGTATGAGCTTGTCCAGCCGAAGAAAAGTGCGCCAATCGACGTTCTTGGTGTCCTCGCCCGCCACGTATTGGCGGTAGTCCGCGAACTCGATCCCCGAATCGGTCTTCTTCTTGGCCCGGTGCTCCCCGTGAAGGTGCCCGGGAATCATGTGGTTTGAGACGATGTTGAGGTACTCAAGCTTCTTCAGGAACTCGTCGTCGAAGAGCGTTCCCTTCTCACTCATGAATGAGCCTCGCCGACTACTCCGTGAGCTCGGGCACGTCGTTCATGATCGCGGCAAGGATCGTGTCCGTCTCCATTCGCTCGGCCTCGCCCTCGAAGTTCAGCAACACGCGGTGGCGGAGTGCCGGCAGCAGCATGGAACGAACGTCCTCACAGGACACGTGGACTCGACCGTTCAGCAAGGCGTTCACCTTGCCTCCGATGACGAGCGTCTGGGTCCCACGTGGACTGGCCCCGAAGCGCACGTAACGCTCCGTCATGGGATGGGCGTGCGGGGTCCCCGGATGCGTGGCCAGGGTCAAGCGTATGGCGTAGTCTTGCACCGGCCTCGCGATGGGCACGGAGCGAGCCGTGTCGCGCATCAAGAGAATCTGCTCACGATCGAGAACGGTGGCCGCCTCGGGCTCCTCACGACGAGTGGTGCGGTCCATGATCTCGTGCATGTCGTCGGGCTCGGGGTACATGATCCTGAGCTTGTAGAAGAACCGGTCCAACTGGGCCTCCGGAAGAGGATACGTGCCCTCCATCTCCAGAGGGTTCTGTGTAGCGAGAACGAAGAAAGGAGGCTCGAGACGGTGGGTGGTCGTGCCCACCGTGACGGTGCGCTCCTGCATGGCCTCCAGCAGCGCGGACTGGGTCTTCGGCGTGGCGCGGTTGATCTCGTCGGCCAGGAGGATGTTGGTGAAGATGGGCCCCTTCTGAAAGTCGAGATATTTCTCACCCGTGTCACTTTCGTGGACCACATCGCTTCCCACGATGTCGCCGGGCATGAGGTCGGGCGTGAACTGGACTCGAGAGAATGCCAGGTGGAGGACGTCGGCAACCGTCGCCACGATCTTCGTCTTACCGATCCCGGGGATCCCCTCCAGCAACACGTGTCCCTTGGCCAAGAGGCTGATGAGCGTCCCGTCGATGATCTCCTGGTTGCCGACGATGACCTTCGAGATCTCCTCTTTGACTCTCTGGAACTGCTCGGTGAACAGCTCGATCTGACTGGCGACTTCGGTCGTCATTTGCTCCCACGGGGCCGTATGGCCAAGAAGTATTTCTTCACGAGTCTCCGATACCGCCATGGAATCCGGTCGACGCCAAGCGCCGATCCCGCCGCGTAGCTCGATGGGCCGCGCACGTCACGGTACTCCACCGTCGAGCTCTCCCGCCGGCTCGCTCCCCGGAAGATGTCCTCCGGGTCGGGCTCCTCCTCAGGCCCGGGCTCGGGCTCGTCGAGGATCTCTATGGCCAACTGCACCTCGAGGGTCGTGGCGGCGCCCAGCTCCTGTTCTGAACCAGTGGGCTCGCTGGTGGCGTGGCCCGGGGGACCGCTGGGGTGCTGCGCCTCGCTGCTGCCGGCGGATTGCTTCACCTCGTCAGAGGGCATGGCCATGCCGGCCTCGGCGGATTCCTCACCCCCGGAGTCGCCCTGCTGCAGACCGAATAGCTGCTGCATCCCAATCTGCGATTCGGTGGCGGACTTCTGCATTGCCTGCATCCGGCGTGACGCCTCGTTCCTTCCCTCCTGTGCTTCCTGGCGTCGGGCCATCTCCTCCATGCGCTCGGCCGCCTCTTCAAGGGCTTCCCGAGCGTCCCCCATCTCCCGGTTCTCCATGGCCTCCGCAGCCTCCTGGAGAGTCTCGAGGAGCTCCTCCAGGCCGGGCAGATCGGACATGGCTGCCTCCCGGAGCTGCGCCATCAACTCGGCGGCTTCCTTTTCCGTCAGCCCGGACAGGTTGTCCGCAAGCTGGCCCATGAGCTCCGACGCCAAGGCAAGATCCTCGTCTTTCATGGCCTCGGCCAGATCGCCAAGCTCGTTCGAATCCTCGAACTCCTGAGCGAGGCCGGCCAAGGCCTCCTCGAGGGCGTGCATCTCGAGGTTGCCCTCTTCGAGGATGTTCTTAGCCTCGCGGAGATCGCGCAGGAGCTCCTCCATGGTCAACTGCTCGGCCTGGAGCTCCCGTAGAGTCTCCTCGAGCTGTGCCATGGCCTCCGAGTGGTCTTCGCCCTCGAGCTCCTCTGCGCCTTCCACCAGATCCCGGATGTCTTCGAGCTGTCGGACCTGGGCCTGGGCGAGGGCCGTCGAATCCGCGGCCGACGCGAAGGTGAGCAGCGGCCCTTCCATGGGGATGAGGGACAGAATCTGGAGAGCCGCGAAGAGTCCGAGAGCCGTCCAAAAGCGCCGTGGGATGGTGGTCGGAACCAGGCGCCGAGTATCGAGACGTCGCGCGGTGTCTGCCGCCCTCGTGAGCTGAAGATCGATCCACGGCGACTCGCCGCCATGACCCATGAACCAGTGCGCGGTCTTGATCTCGTCGTGGAGGCCGCCCTGTGCGTCGGCGACCGCGGCAGCCCGGGCGAGACGACTACCCCCCCGCTGGGACCAGGCAAGGAAGACGGCGAATAGGACAGCGGAAGCTCCGATCACCGAGAGGTTCGGAGGCGGAGCGATGGGGAGCAGCATCTTCCCCACCTGGAAGAGCAGCAGCACCCCGAGGACGACACAGACCGCGATCGACAGGTGGTCCAGCGCTCCATTCAGCCGCACCCGCCGATCGATGCGCCTGAGCGTCCCCGTGATTGCCGACCCCTCGAGACCGCGCCCGCGCGGAGCCATCAGAAAGCCTCTCCGGTCATCGGCCGGATTCGTCCGATGTGGTGGTTTGACGCCTTGTCCAAAGCCTCTCCGCCCAGCCCTGGGCCTGCAAAGGACCGGCGACCAGCAGAACGAGCAACGCCCCGAGACCAACGCGAGCTCTCATGATGACCTCTCTATCACACCAGCTTGAAAGGGAACGGCCCAAAGTGTACGGGCGGGGCGGGACGTGCAAGCAACGTACAAGGAGTCAAGCGGAAGGCCGATCCGCTTCGTAGTCACCCTCGTCATGCACCTCCATACCGATGAAGTGACCGATCCCGTACGTGTAGTATTGATCATACCCTCTGGCGTCCCGAAGCATCCGGACGGCTACCGAATCTGCTCGGGCCGGACCGGACCGTCATCCCAGAACTGGGCACTGGAGATGTTCGGCATGGCCCAGTCGTTCCCGTTCCAACCCTGAAAGCCCTCCAGCCTGAACGCCCAGAATCCGGAGTTCTCGTCGCTCACGACGATGAGCCCGTCGGCGTTCCGAACGTCCACGCCCCAGGCACCGTTGTAGATGTTCCCGGTAGTAGCCTGCGTCGGGTTCCGGCCCACGGGGTCGTGTAGCATGGGGTTCTGGCGAGTGTGGTAATACCCCACCGTGAACGGCCGGGTGGGGTCCGTCATGTTCACGATCTGGAGTCCATCGTCCTGCGCCGAGATGAAGACGTACGGCCAGCGGATCTCGTGGTTGTGAGTCGCACCCCCGAACTTGGGGATCCACGCGCCGATCCCCGAGCCCCTGACGATGTTGGGCGTCTGTCCCTCGGACCCCGGAGGCCGGAGGTCGAAGAAGCGCACGGGCGAGTGCTGGTAGGTGGGCTCAGGCATTCCCAGGGCGTAGCGGCCGTCGGGCGTGGGCGTGAAGGTGTGCCCGTTCGCGACGCCTGGTATGCCGGTGACCGAGGTGAGGAGCTGTGGGTTCTCGACGTTCGTTACGTCGAAAACGTGGAAGCCACCGGTCCCGGCACCGTAGAAGCGATCCTGCTCGGCCTCGGGCAAGTAGCCAATATACATGTCGTGCCACTGCCGGCTTCGGGCGGCCGAGGGCTCCGGGACGGTGATCGCGGAGACCGGATCGGTGGAGCCTGCCGCCAGCTGCGCGATGTCGTAGACGAAGGCGTCCGCTGACGGTGTCGTCGCCACGAGCAATGACCGGCCGTTGGTGTGCTTGTACGCGAAGACGTTGTGGAACCCCCCGGGCATGTCGGGCAGTCGGAGCTCGGCAACCTTACGAACGGTGGATGCGTCCGGCAGCCCCGTGACATCGAAGAGCATCGCGCCCAGATCGGCGTCCGGTCCCCCCTGCCCGAACTGGCACGACAGAATCACGTAGTAGCGGCCCTCGGCCTTGGCGTACTTGATGTCGACGCAGCCGGCGCCGAGGTGCAGATCCGGGTTGTCGATCGTCCACCGGTACAGCACCCGTGGCCTCTTCGGATCCTCGACGCTGAGGGCGTAGAAGCCGGACGCACCGTAGCGCTGCGCGACGTACACGAAGGGCCGCGACATGTCCTGCTCGATCTCGATGTCGGTGTGGCTGAACAGCACGCCCGGCAGAGGAAGGTGCGAAACCACTTCGATGTTGGGCGTTCCGGGCTGGCCGATGGGGTAGCCTGTGACGGGTTGGATGCAGTTTGGGTCGGCGAAGCAGGTGACCTGAGCTTCGCCTGCGGCGGTCTACCCCCCGCTCCGGAAGCATTGAAACCATCACCTTGGTTCCTCAGAATGCCTCAGCTCCAGGGACCGCCAATGGCTTCAGGTCTAACATAGCAAGTGGTACCGCAGGAGGGGGTACGTCAGTTTCGGCAATCGAAGAATGTGCTGAGACGGTATTCACCTGACAGTTGACCACGAGAGAGGACGGTGGCCAGCCGCCCTCGCCGGAGCTAATTGAGAGATGTCGAAGTCACTCACTTAGCACGGGAGAGAAGATGACCACCGTCCAGGGGGAGAAGATAGCGCGCCGCAAGCTGAGCCTGCTACAGTTGGCCCAGGAGCTCGGCAACGTGAGCAAGGCGTGCAAGATCGTGGGCTACAGCCGGCAGCAGTTCTACGAGATCAGGAGGAACTTCCAGCTTTACGGGGCCGAGGGGCTGATCGACCAGCTTCCGGGGCCGAAGGGACCGCACCCGAACCGGGTGAGTGAAGAGATTGAGCAGGCGGTCTTGGCCCACGCCTTGGAGGCTCCGACGCACGGAGCTCAGCGGGTCGCGGACGAGTTGCTGCTCGGAGGGATCCAGGTGAGCTCAGGAGGCGTACGGGGCGTGTGGAGCCGGCATGGCCTCACCACGAAGCACGAACGGCTGCTCAGGCTCGAAGAGACGGCCAGGGAACGGAAGCTGAAGCTGACCGACGAGCAGATCGAGCTGCTGGAGCGCTTCAGTCCCGAGTTCCGGGAGCGCCACATCGAAGTCCATTACCCGGGCGACCTCGTCGCCGTGGACACGTTCTTCGTCGGAACGCTGAAGGGGGTCGGCAAGGTGTACCTGCAGACCGTGCTCGATTGCTTCAGCCGCTACGCCTGGGGCCGGCTCTACACGAGCAAGCTCCCGCTCACGGCGGTGCAGGTGATGAATAACGACGTGTTGCCGTTCTTCGATGAGCACCGGGTCCGGGTGAAGACCGTGCTCAGCGACAACGGCCGCGAGTTCTGCGGCCGTCCGGACCGTCACCCATATGAGCTGTTCCTTCAGCTCGAGGACATCGAGCACCGCACGACGAAGGTGGGCAGGCCCCAGTCCAACGGCTTCATCGAGCGCTTCCACCGCACGCTCCTCGACGAGCACTTGAGGGTGAAGGGCCGCACCACCTGGTACGAGACCGTCGAGGAGATGCAGCAGGACCTCGAGGCGTATCTGGAGACCTACAACCGGAAGCGGCCGCACCGCGGTCGAGCCATGGAGGGCCGCACGCCCTATCAGGTCTTCAAGGCCGGTCTCACCGACGCCAGGAAGGCCGCAAAGGCCAGGAAGGAGGAGGCTAAGACGAAGGCAGCCTAGACACAGCTCCGGCGAGGGCCAACTGTCAGGTCATTACCATCTCTGTACACGAAGAACAAGGGAGAGAGTCAGGATATATCGTCAGAGTCTAGCCTTGACGGTGTGGACTCTATGTTGTCCGTTAAGAAGAGGAGCATGACATGAATCGGCTCATATCTGTTGTCTCGTGCTTTTTGGTCTCATTGATGCTTCCGTGTGTATCGGAGGCCCAACAGCTATACGTGAGTACTGAGTCGGGCCTTGGGATCGGAAATTCCTTGGGTACCCTAGGTAGCGATACTGATTTTCCAACTCTCTGCGACAGGCACTTGGATCCCGCCAACCACTTCTCGCCAGCGGGAATTACTGAGCCCGGATAATGCTCGTCCGCAGCGTCCACTTGGATCAACAGCTTCGGTAGTTCAACCGGAATAATCTCCGGCGTCGCTCTGGGTTTTAAGACCGACATCGGGGCAAGAATTGAAGTGGAATATTTTCGATCTGGCATGCAGTACAATGCGACCTCAGTGCTCGGTGGAGGAGGAGCGGACGTTCAGGACAAATCGGACCAGGAACTCGTCCGCGGGGAGGAACGCATAGGAAGTGTCAACATAAACAGTTTGGTCGGTAACATCTACTATGACCTGCCGGTTTCCGGACAACTCCGTCCATATGTCGGAGGCGGCGTGGGTCTCGGCATGGCCAGCCTAGACTATGCCGGATTCTTTTCGCGAAACCTAGACCCTGACGCCATCAAGACGGCGGACGAAGCTACCTACAACGGCAGAGGCAACGAAGCGGTCGACCGCCAGGCTCTGCATGAGAGAATCGCTGGTACGACCACAACGGCCAGTCACACGCTTCACGATACAATATTGGGCTACCAAGCAATGGTGGGAGTGGACTATATGCTGACCGACGACGCTTCTATCGGAGTCAAGGGACGCTGGATCAAGCACGCCAAGTTTAGTGACAGTAACGAATGGGATCAGTTGCGCAGTCATAGCTCTGACAATGGCTCGGGAACTAACGCCGTCGTCTATACCATTGAGACCGAGGACTTGAGCTCGATTGGTGTCACTCTGGTTATGAAATACGCGTTCTGATTTGAGCTAGGATCAAAGGCATCATAGGGGCATGGCGACGATGGTGTCCCGCTGACAGTTGAAGGTGGTGGCTCCGGAGAGTCTCCTTGTTAGCCTGCCTTTCTCATTTCGGCAACCGGTTCATGGTCGTCGAGGTGGGCCCTGAGCATCCAGAGCTGGTCGTAGCCGATGATCCTCCGGTAGCTCTTCTCGGTCTCCACGAACGAGGCCGCAGCCCATCTGAGGGCCATCGCTCCGTTCTTCCAGTTGGTCACCCTGCGGGTCTTCTGTCTTACGCCCGAGTGGGTGCTGTCGATCAGGTTGGTCGAGCCCAGGCACTTCCTCAGCCGCGGCGGGAGGCCGAGCCGGTTGATCGTGAACATCTCGCTGAGGCCTTCGCGTAGGCTGGCCGAGGCCGAGGGGTGGTCGCGCTCGAGCCATCGGGCGAGCTGCTCGAGCTTCTGCTCGCCCTGCTTCGCGTCCAGCTTCATCGCTGCCCGGAACGCCGCCTTCACCTGAGGATGCTGATCCTTCGGCAGATGACCCAGCACGTTGCGGAGCTTGTGGTTGCGGCAGCGCTGGATGGGGTGACGTTGGCCGAACACCTTCTCGATCGCCTTCCTGAGCGCTTTCGAGCCATCGATCACGAACAGCCGCCGCCTGCCCGGGTCCAGGCCGCGCTCGACCAGATCCTCTAGGAGCGCGCTGCTCACCTCGGCGTTCTCACTCGCTCCTTCCCTCACGCCCAGCACGTGCTTCTTTCCGTCTGAGTCCACGCCTACCGCAGCAAGCACGTGGTGCGAGCCCATCTGGATCCCGTCCAGGTAGATCACCAGGAGGTCCCACGCATCCAGCCGGCGCTCCATCAGCTCCATCAGCACGCGCTCCGAGGCCTCGACCGTCTCACGGCTCACCGCCGACTTGCTCACCCCGACCGTGTCGGCCATCTCACCGATCACACGGCCGTACTTCCGCGTGCTCACCCCCGCCATCAGGACCTCGAGCATCCGATCCGCCACGGCGCCCGGTCTCCGCATCGCTGCGTACGCCGGCACCTCGACCTCGCCACCCTCCCCGGCGCCCCGGCGCCTGAGCCGTGGCCGCTCCACACACACCTTCCGGTCCGACAGGTAAACCACACCACCCTGCCGGCCATACCACACCGTGTCGTCTTCCGCTCGTGACCGACCTGCCTGCTTCACGCCTGCCACACCCTCGGCGCTCATCTCCAGCACCGCTTCGATCGTCGCTCGTCCCATCACCTGGATGACTTCGTCGATCGCGACCTCCGTCTGCTCCACGAGCTCAAGCATCGGAAGCAGAAACTGCCCCTCCCGCTTCAGGAACTCCCTGATCGCGCGCTTGTCCGCCCGATCCCTTACCTCGTACGTTCTCTTCATCGTGGTGGCTCCGTGTTGGGGTTTTTGCCTACCCGAGCCTATCGGCCCGGGACCCCCGGGGCCACCACTTTTCTTTCCCCCTATCAGGAACCTTCAACTACGGTTGGGACAGCTTCATGGCGACCGCTACCGGTACCGATCAGCAGCTAAGCAGCCCGAAGACGAAGAGGCGTTCTCCTCCGGGAACGGGTGCGCGTTCATCATTGTTCGCGCAAGGAAGCAACCCACCTATCCAAGAGGAGAACGCCGATGGAGAGATATATCGGACTCGACGCACACGCGTCGAGCTGCACGCTGGGGATCGTAGGACCCAGCGGAAAACGTTTGGGCTCGCAGGTGGTGGAAACGAACGCGCGGGGAGGGAACTCTCCGCCGGATCTGTGATAGCAACCGCAGCGTAAGGACAGACTCGTCCTGTCCCAGACTGTGTGGACCGCTAGCCTAATCGCAAGGGTGTCATGTATTCAATGGGGAGTGTCCCTTAGGGCCTTCCCACTGGGCATGTCTACAGTAGAAATCTCACATATAATGCGCAGATCGTGCAGTCCATCATCAAGGAAGGAGTCGGATGATGGCACGCACGAAACGAAGCCAGCAAAGTTATTCCGCTGGCGAACGAGGCCGGAATCGGGTTCGGGTCTTTCCAGACTCGAAGACCGGCATCTACCAGATGGAGTGGCGGGAGAACGGTCGAAGGCTCGGCAGATCGCTGAAGCATCGAGACTGGGATCAGGCGAAAAGACAGGCCGACGAGTTCGCAGCAGACTATGTGGCTCCTCAGTCCGAATCGGAGCCCGAGCTACTCACGCTGGGCAGGCTGTTTGACATATATCTAGGTGAGGTGTCGCCGACCAATGGAAAGCGACATCAGAAGTACGACTGTGCCACGGCTAAGATGTTCGTGGGCTTCTTGGGCGAGCAGCGACGTGCGTCTACACTGAACGTACGCGATTGGGACAGGTTCATTCGTGATCGAGGCACGGCGCGAATTGGTCCGGGTCTTGGACCGTGGACTGGTGCAGGTGAGCGTACGGTGCAGAAGGACTTGAGTTTCCTCAGGTCGGTCCTTGACTGGGCCACCATAGCCCGTGGAGTAGGCGGAGAGGTGCTTCTTGAGAGAAACCCGCTCAAGGGGCTCCCCCTGCCCAAGGAGAAGAACCCGCTCAGGATTGTGCTCACGGGAGAGGATTATGAGGCTCTTCGCAAAGTCACGCCTGAGATGGATTGGCGTTTCCAAGTCGCCTTCGTTCTGGCGTACGAAACTGGACACCGCATTGGAGCTATCCGAAAGCTTCGGTGGTCCGACATCGACCTTGAGAAAAACCTCATCTGTTGGCGAGCCGAGGCCGAGAAGACAGGCTACGCGCACGTAACGCCGATGACGGAAGACGCGAAGGTCGCGTTTGAAGTAGCCCGCCGTCATGTTCCGGGTATCGGTGGTTCCTTGGTGCTTCCATCGGCCAAGGATGCCAGCCAACCCATCTCACGCTATCTGGCCAGGGATTGGTGGGAGAAGGCGGAGAGGCTGGCAGGTCTGGAGCCCGAAAGGGGGCGGGGCTGGCATTCCTTGAGGCGCAAATTCGCCACAGACCTCATGCATCAGCCGCTAAAAGTGTTGTGCAAACTGGGGGGCTGGAAGGACCCGAGCACAGTGTTGGAGTGCTACCAGCACCCGGACCAAGGAGAGATGAGGGAGGCGCTGGAGGATCGGAAGCGGGTCGCGGGGCGTTCTCAATAGCGGGAATAAACAGCGGGAATCGAGATCTGGCAGGCAGAGGAAAACCCCGCCCAAGGCCGTAACCTCAAGCGGGGCAATCCTTTCGCACAATCGGGACGGCCGGATTCGAACCGGCGACCCCCTGAACCCCATACAGGGGGTGCAAGCGTCGCATCGCCGTACGGCTACGCATGCTCGGAGTCTCGCACAATCACGGCACCAGCGATTCCGGGGAACTCGCGCCGGGACTCCGGAGACCAACTGCGTATCACCCTCCGCCTGCGCTTGCTCGATGCGTTCTGCAAATTGTACCTCACATGGACACTCAGCAATTCAAGGGAAGCACTCGTCGATCGGCACGAGCCCTCCCTGATTGATGCTCCAAATTCACTTCCGGGGAGGCCGATCGTCAAGGGATCGGTGCCGCGTCCGGTTCTCGAGTCTCGCCCGCGAGATACGCAGCCCAATTGTCCATCAAGACACGCCGGCGCTCGAACAGGTCCGTTCGCCTGTAGGCCGCCTCGACTTTGTTCTGGACCACATGTGCCAGCGCAGCCTCGACGACCTCGCGCGGATGATCCGTCTCTTCTGCCGCCCAGTCCCGAAAGCTCGAGCGGAAGCCGTGCGGCACGGCCGCGATCTTGCAGTTCCGGAGAAGCCGGCGCAGCCGCTTTTCGTAGAGCGGCTTGCCACCCCCACGGGTGAACACCAGCGGACTGCCGTCCCCGAGCTTGCGCGCCGCGCTGAGAATCTCTGTGGCGCGGCGGCACAGCGGCACCCGGTGCTCGCGCTGCGCCTTCATCCGCGTGGCGGGAATCGTCCACACGCCCTGCCTTCGATCGATCTGCGCCCACTCGGCCCCCCGGACCTCGCCCCACCTCGCCGCCGTCAGCACCACGAACTCAAACGCGAGCTTGACGACCGGCTGCGCCCCCGACCTCCGCACCGTCTCGATCGCCGACGCCACGTCGCGATGCGGCAAGGCCCGCATGTGCGTCACCACGTCGTTCTGCGCTCCGAGGATCGGCCCGATTCGGTCGCATGGGTTGTCGATCCTGAACTCCATCGCCACGGCCCATTCCAGCACCGTGCGGATACGCTGGTGCACGTGCCGGGCCGTGGGCGCCTTCACGTGCCAGATGGGTGTGAGGATCTCCAGCACGTCGGCGCTCGTCACCTCCGAGACCGCCATCTCGCCGATGCGCGGGAAGGCGTAGCGCCTGAGGCTCGAAATCCACTCGCGGCTATGACCCGGACTGCGCCAACCGGCCCGCTTCTGTTCCGTCACCCTCACGGCGGATTCCGCGAAGCTCGGCACGCCCTGCGTGCGGCGTTTCTCGGCGAGCGGGTCGCCGCCCGAGCGCGCGAGCTTGCGGTTGGCCAGCGCCTGCTCGCGGGCCTCGGCCAGCGAAATCAGCGCCACGCTGCCCAGTCCGAGCTCGCGATTGCGGCCCCGGATCGCAAGCCGCTGAATCCAGCTCCGCGTTCCCGTAGGCTGCACGTAGAGGTACAAGCCATTGCCGTCGCAATGTCTGCCGGGCGGGGCCGTGCGCACGAAGGCGGCCGACAACGCCTTGTCGGGATGGCGGCCCTTGGGCTTGGTTTTTCGCGGCGGGTTGGCCGAGTGCTTCACACTATTCATCCCACAATAATATAGGGGATGCAAGCGGATATCAAGGGACGCTACGGGTGGTTCAGGGCGCTGTAGAACAGTCATAACCGTTTATGATATAACTGTTTATAGCACTTACTGGATCCCTACGGACATCGGTAAACTATGACTGGGTGTTGATGCCCGGTCGATGGCCTCCGACGACGATAGAACGTGGCTCGGGCGACCCTGAGCGCATCGCACGCGGGCTTTACCCCTACGTACGTGGCCAGCGCCTCGGCCGCCTTCACGAGTTCGTCCCGTCCTCGAGGCTCAATCCCAGCAGCCCTGCAACTTTTCCCTGGACGTCGATGATCAGGCGCGCCTTCTCGAGTTCCTTCTCCAGGCGAGTGTTCTCGCGCTCCAGCTTGCGCACTTTCCCCTCCAGCGGATTCCGTTCGCTCGGCTTTCGACCTCGTCTCTTCGACAGCACTCTCAGCGACCCACTCCGCACCGCCTTGCGCCATGTCGTCAGGTGCGACGAGTACAAGCCCTCCCGTCGCAGGAGTCGCCCTACCTCTCCCGGCTCCGTGCACCGGTCCGCTTCTTCGACGACCCGCAGCTTGTACGACGGACTAAACCGTCGGCGCGTCGGCTTATCTACCACCTCCGCGTCCGGAGCAGCTGCCGCGCTTCGCTTACCCTCCCAGGTTAGTGGGGCGATTCCATTCTCTTCCATTCTCTCTCGGTGTCCCAGCATCCTCGGTTTCTCTGCCTTCGCCCTACTCTAATTCTTTACTCGTTCCGTGTCTCACCTAAGTTGGCAGAGAGGGGAGCGCGACAGCGCGCAGGGACTATGACGAGCACTCCCCCTGATAGCGAAACGGACCCGTAAGGTCCGCGAGCACGAACCGCATACCTATCAGGCATGTGTGTGTGTGCTCGTTATAGCTGTCAGGCGAGCGCGTGAGTCCGGCGTTATCGGACGTGCGCTCGATTGTCCCATCCTTTCTGCTGATGGTCAACTAACGCCGAACCCCGGGGCCTTCAGCACCGGCGATGGTGGCCTGCATCGAGTTCTGTTGGCCGCTCGGCAGGCGTCTCCCGGCCTTGTAGGTTGACCGGATGCACGACATCGCGGTCGACCTACTGATCCTGCTAGCCGCCATCTGGCTCGTCGCTGTAACTCTGCGCCCGCTCGGGCTGCCGACGATCATGGGTGAGTTGATCGTGGGCGTTCTGGTCGGCCCAGCCGTGCTCGGCTGGATCGAGCCCAGCGAAGCGATCACGCTGCTCGCCGAGATCGGCATCTTCTTCCTCATGTTCCACGCCGGGGTGGAGACGCAGCCCCGGCAGTTCTTCGACGCCCTGAGACGTTCGCTCGGCGTGGCCGTCGTGGGCGCGCTGGTGCCGTTCGGGGTGAGCTTCGGCGTGGCCACGGCGTTCGGGCTGGACCCGGTGGGCGCGACCTTCGTGGGCCTCACGATGACCGCAACGGCGGTCGTGATCACGCTCAAGATGCTCCGAGACCTCGGGCTTGCCGACACCCGGGTCGCCCGAATCATCGTCGCGAGCTGCGTCATCGACGACCTGCTGACACTCGTCTTCTTCGGCCTGATCCTGGGGGTGTTGTCGGGCGGCTCGTTCACGCCGGCGGCCGTCGTGGTCACGCTCGTCAAGGTCATCACCTTCTTCGCGTTCGCCTTCGTGCTTGGCCGCCACGTCTATCCGAGTCTGACGCTCCCGTTCCGGTCCGAGGGTGGAAAGGGCTTCACGTTCGTACTCGTTGTCGCGATCGGTGCCGGACTGGTGGCGGAGGCGATCGGGCTGCACATGATCCTGGGCGCGTACCTGGCCGGGCTCTTCTTCGAGGAGAAGGTCGCCCACCCGAACCTCGTGCGTGTGGTGGCCGATCGCTCGTACGGGATCGCGTACTCTTTCCTCGGGCCAATTTTCTTCATCTCCCTCGGCTTCTCGATCACCTTCCAGATCAGCGCGTCGGGCCTGGGCTTCCTCGCGGTCCTCACCACGGCCGTGATCGTCGGGCAGGTCGTGAGCGCCGGGGGCATGGCGATCCGGATGGGTCTTCCCGCGCGGGAGGCTCTCACGGTCGGTGTGGGGATGTGCGGGCGTGCCGAGCTCGCGTTCATCCTCGCATCGCTTGCCCTCGCCGAGGGCGCCATCGCACCCGCGATATTCTCGGTGCTGATCTTCACCGCGTTCCTCCTCAACCTCTTCACGCCAATTGGGCTCAAGGGGTGCTCCGTTCTGCTCGCAGGGCGGGCTGCCCGCCTCGAAGGCGCGGGCGTAGGGATCCTGTGGTCGGACAAGTTCAGGGAGTCCGCGGCCCCGGAGGCCAACGGCTCTCGCCCGCCGACCACGCTTCCCAACCTGGCCGACGCGGTGGTCCTGTACCGGCACGGACCGGAGATCGTGTCTCTCGTGGGCGAGCTGGAGCGACGGGGACTCCCCTACTTGATCGTGGAGGAGGACGAAGATGTGGCGCGTCGACTCCACGAACGGGGGAGGAGTATGGTTCACGCGAGGATCTCCGAGCAAGAGGTGGACCTGCGGCCGCTGGCACGTGCACGCTCGCTGGTCCTGAACGGCGACGACGACGACAACGTCCTGCTCTCGCTAGGAGCCCGCGAGGTCGGCCTCGAGGGACAGATCGTTGCGATGATCGAGGACCCGCGTCGCCGTTCGCCCATGTTGTTCGCGGGGGCCGACGTGACCTTCGCACCGACGCACGTGCTCGCGGCGATGCTGAGCGCGCGGGCCAGCGCTAAAGTCGGGCCGCGGGTAATGGGCTTCCGGCCGCTAAGCCGACTCCTCGAGGTGGCGGAGCTCAGGGTCCACGACGGCAGCCCGCTCGCGCACGCCACGCTCGCGGCCACGCGGATACGGACGCGTACCGGAGCCAACATAATCGGACAGTGGCGCGACGCCGAGCTGGGCGCCGCTCCGGACCCGCACGAGACCATCCCTCCCGGCACGATCCTCGTCGCAGCGGGGACGCCGGAGAGCATCGAGCAGCTCAGCGAGATGGCACGGCCGATCCGCGAGGAGGGCGTGATCATCGTGGTCGGATTCGGAAGCGTGGGTCAGAAGCTCGCCGAGATCCTGCGGGCGGTGGGCGAGGAGGTCTGTGTGCTCGACTCCGAGGAGCGTCCGGGTGTCGACCTCGTCGGAGACGTCACCGACCCCGAGGTGCTCGACCTTCTGCCTTTGGCCGACGCGCGCGTGGCAGCGTTGGCTCTCGGCGCTGAAAGCCCTACGGTCTATGCGGCGACGCTGCTGCGAGACCACGCACCAGACCTTCCCATCATCGCGGGTGCCCGGCTGGCCGAGAGTGTTGCGCGCGTCCACCGGGCCGGCGCCGACTTCGCCCTGTCGATCAGTCAGGTCGCCGGCCAGCTCCCGGCCCACCACGTGCTCGGTGAGACCGTCTCGCTACAGCCGCGTATCAAGCTCGCGCTCGTGAGCGCGGGCCAGCTCGAAGGGAAGAACCCGATCAGGGAGCGGATCCGCGAGCGCACCGGATGCACGGTCGTAGCACTGGACCGCGGTGGAACGGTGACCATGGACTTTCCGACCGATCTGGAACTCGCCTCGGACGACGCCATCTACATCTGTGGGACTGCCGACGCGATTGAGCGGTACCGGGAGGAATTCCCCACGGATTGGCTGTAGCTCAGCTGAGAGGCCGGTTTCGGAGGACGACGCGCTGTCGAACACCGGAGGCAAACTGGCGGGTCTCGATGCGACCCGCGTGTCTAAGAGATCGCCGTCTCTATCCGTGGTTGAACCGTGACTTGATGGTGCGGCCTCTTGCGCTGCGTTATCGGGCGGGGAACCTTGCTGGCTGCCCCCAACTTGGAGAAGCATGTGGTCCCACTGCTAGATCTGTGGCTGCCCATTTTGTTGTCCACCGTAGCGGTGTTCATCCTGAGCCTTCTCGTGTGGACGGCGCTTCCCCACCACAAGTCCGACTTCAAGAAGCTCCCCGACGAAGACAGCGTGATCAACGCGATGCGAGAACGGCCTCCCGCGCCTGGCGGTTACATGCTGCCGCGTGCCTGGACCCACGCGGAGGTGGAGGATCCTGAAATCGCAGAGAAGCTGACCCAAGGCCCGGTCGGGTTCATCTTTATCGTGCCGTCCGGCGTTCCCACGATCAGTGCGATAGGGAGGAAGTTAGTACAGCTTTTCATCTTCTATTTGGTATTGTCCGGGCTGGTGGCGTATGTGACAGGTACAGGCTTCGCCGCTGGGCAGCCGGCCATGGATGTGTTTCGGATCTCGGCGACAGTGGCGGCAATGGGACACGGCGCAGGAGTCATCACGGCCGCCGTCTATTTCGGAGCACCGTGGAGCAATACGTGGAAACACGTGATCGACGCCGTGCTCTATGGGCTCGCTACCGGCGCCATCTTCGCCGCGCTATGGCCGTGACCTAACGGGGAGCCTCGGGGGCCAAAGTCTTGCTTCCCGCTAAAGCGCATGTCCGTAACGGGCTCACGCGCTCCCGGCGCGGAGTGAGCGTCCGCGAACGGAGTGCCCCGAAGGGACGGGCCCGTCGGTCTCCACGATAGTGCCACAACACGTAATGCGCGAAGGCGCACCGAAGGGTTCGGCGGGAGAGCGGCGTTACGCGACGCGCGTACACCGCAAACTATCGATACACGTCTCGGCGGTGGCCAATCTTCACGACGGTGACGATCTGGGCTTCATCGTCGACTTCGTACAAGACACGATGCGATCCCTGGCGTACCCGGTACCGAAATCCACCGGTTAGCTTCTCGCAGCCACGAGGCCGGGGGTCCTCGGCCAGAGCATGGATGCGATCGACGACCCGGCCGCGATCCGCTTCCTGGAGAGCTTTCAGTTCCTTGACGGCAGAGGGCTTGATCTGGAGATCATAGCTCACCGCTCTGCCTCATCTCCTGCAGCACATCGGAGAAGGAGAGGCTTGGCTCGTTCGCGCGTGCCTCAAACGCCTCGAGATCCTCCGCGTCTTCGGAGAGGATCCCGAGGACTGCCTCGTTCACGAGGTCGGATACGCTTTGCTCCGTCTCGGCGGCCTTGAGTCGTAAGGCTCGATGTACGGAAGGAGAGAAGTAGACCGTTGTACGCTTTGTTTTCGTGCTCATGGGTCACTATAGCGCTATACGTCACAACGTCAAGACGTCTCTTTAGCGTGTCGCGTAACGGGCTCACTGGCTCAAGACGCGGAGGTGGCACAGCCACCGGAGTGTCCGCGAAGCGGCCGGCCCGTTGCTCACGTTAGAGCTTCCGGCTTCCCCGCGACAGCGTACCCGAGGGCCGTGCTTGAGTCCGGCGTTATAGGACGTGAGTGCGCTCACGGTACCACGGGAGCCCAAGTGCAATGCACCCCAGCTGATCTATCGGCGTGAGTTGCGGCGGCGGAAATTTGTGGCCACGCCCTCCTAACGGATATTGAGAGCACGCCCCTTGCGGATACCAAGAAGATGTCGACGAAGACGCTTGGAACCCAACAAGGAGCGGCCCTCATGAAGCGGACGACGAAGTATGTGGCACTGGATGTACATCAAGCAACGACACTGGCGTCGGTTCGGGCGGAGGGCGGGCGTGTGATCGCGCGTAGCATCATGGCCACCGAGGAGCCGGTGATCGTGGAATGGTTCTCCGGGATGCGCGGGGCGGTGCATGTGGCGTTCGAGGAGGGGACCCAAGCGCAGTGGCTGCACGATCTCCTCGAGCCAGTGGTGGATCGAGTCGTCGTGTGCGACCGGCGTGGGAAGTCGCGGCAAGGGAACAAGGGTGACCAGGTCGATGCCGACGAGCTGTCGGAGTTGCTGCGCCGCGGGGGGCTACGGGCGGTCTATCACGGGAGCGCGCATCGGGCCACGCTGAAGGAGCTCACTCGGACCTATCAGAGTGTGGTCGAGGACACGACCCGGGTGATGCTGCGGCTGAAGGCACTGTTCCGGGCCCGCGGGATCAAGACGCCGGGCAAGCGCGTCTACCACCCGAGGCACCAGGCCGAGTGGCTCGCCAAGCTGCCCGAGCGCGGGGTCCGGTTCCGGGCGCAGGCGCTGTACGCCCAACTCGACGTGCTCCGTGAACTGCGGCCCAAGGCGAAGGCCGCCATGGTGACGGAAGCACGGCGCGACCCGGCATGGCCCGTGCTGGGCACGATCCCCTTCCTGGGGCCGGTGCGGCGGCGCCGCGCACCCATGACGCGGGGGCTCAACCGCAATCACAACCGGGTGCTCAAGGATGTCTTCAAGGGCGCGGCCACGGCCGCCACGGCCTGGCCCGCTGCAGGACTTCTATCACGAGATGATCGCTCGCGGGATGCGACCGGAACTCGCACGGGTGACCCTGACCCGCAAGCTTGCGGCGATCACACTACGGCTTTGGAAGACAGGAGAGCTCTACGATCCAACGAAGCTGACGATGCAAGCGCGCTAGCGCCCGGACCCCACGAGGCGGTGGTGCGGGGCGTTCCCCTCGCCGTCGGCTCCAGGGTCCGGGACCAGGGTGCGGGGGGCAGTCTCGAGCGAGTCGTTCGCCCGGCCACCAGTCAAGCCGAGGCACTCACCTAACCGTAGGCCCCCCCCGCAGAACCCGAATAAGCGTCAGGCCGGCCTATCCGCCGAGTCTCAGATAGAACCATGGTTCGCCGCGCGCGACCCACCCAACGCTTGCATGTGTCCATCACTGGATCCGGTGACCGACCGAGGAGAACGATGCGAAAGAAGACTGCTCAGCCGACCCGGAAGCACCCAACGACCTCGTCATCCCAACCTTCGGGGCTGATCGTCAACGAGCTAAAGCCGGGGCGATCGGACGGGGAGAAGTCCGCCCTTGACGATCGCTCTCATAGAACGGACTTGCGATTCTGGGGTTAAGAGATAAGAGGCGAAATAGTTCACCCCTCCCCCACCCCCCAAGGATCCGTGTCGTGAACGTGCACAGTATCGTGTGCGCCTTGGCGACAGATCGTTCTAGCCAAGGGACCAAACGGGGACTGACCGCCTGCTCATAGAGCAGGAGAAGGGCTTAGTCGTCTGTTTCTAGCCCGATGAAAAGCCCGCATGTTTCAGTAAGGTTTTCCAGAAAAAAACATCGAAGAAACATCGAGACCCGAAGTCCCGCTTCGTCAAGGTCGGGTCCGTTCGGCATCTCACGCCAAGCCCTGGCAGACTGACTGTGAGGGCCGAAGGATGCACGTAGCGCAATGGCTCCACGGTCAAGCCTGGCCAGCTGCCAGCATGTTCTGCTCGGCTTGTATCCCGCCGCTCGGTCCCAGTTGCCCTCGGTGTCCCTCTTGAGGTGAGGGTACGGGCGATTTCGGGATCGCCCCTCGCCGCGTGGGACGGAGCGCTCGACAAGATCAACACGGCGTTCCAGATCGGCGAGTCCGGCGGTTTTGGCGCACGGGAGCCAGCCTACCCTTTGGGGCCACGCTTCGCGGGTCCCCGGCAGGGGCTGGCGAGGGACTCCGCCCCTTCGATCCCCCCTGAGGCCCGCGCTCCGGCGGAGTTCGCGGGCGGGGGGCTCGCCCCCCGTCCCTCTTGCCGGTGCGTCCTGAGTCGCGCGCCACACGAAGGACATATGGCGGCTGGCAGCTGCTGGGGTCGGTTGAGGGGACGCGGACTAGGAGAGGCGACTAGAGCGTCGGCGAAATCAATGGGGAACTCGCCGAGGACACACGAGCAAAGTCTGCGCTCCGAACAGCCCTACAGGCTCACCGTGGAAAACCAGGCAATGTTGATCCCAAAGCGCTGGCCGCGTAGTGGTCGGACCGCACCGACGCGGCGCATGTCAATATCCGTCGGGACGATCCCTCAATCGCTGAGCAGCAGGTACTTCAAGCCGAGCATCATAGACCAGGGATTGATGCGACTGATTTCGGTGTCGTTCATTATGGGAAACGGATGCACCTCGTAAGGACTCGTGTCCACAAGGTCGTCGACCCAGCTGTAGGACGCCTTCAGGCCGAGTAGGAGCTTGTCGCCCAGACGATAGTCGGTGCCGGCAAAGAGCTGCTTGGAAAGACCGCTGTCGGACAGATCAACGTCCTGCAGACTGTTGTACTCCGCCGCGGGACGACCGCCGCATGGCTGACTAATGCACGAGTATTCGCTGCTGAAATACAGCCCCGACAGCTCGACGAAGGACAGGCCCAGCCCGGCGCCCAGGTAAAGCATGACCCGGCTTTCTGCGAACGCGAAGTCGTGATAGGCGTTCAGGGACAGCGTGCGCGCGGCCAAGGCATCGACCCTGGTGGTGTTGGTCGACGTATAGTTGCTGTCTTCGTTAGGCAGGATCGGAGATCCATCGAGAAAGGTAATGTCGGTGAATTCTTGCTCGATGTTGTTCGATCGCTGGGAGACCGACACCTCCACGCGCACGTCGCCGAAATCTCGACCGACGGCGACTTCAAAAGCAGTACCGAGATCCGAGGGAAGGTTGTAAAACCAGCGATAGCCCTCCGGCGTGCCGCTGCAACGGAAATTCGGGTAACAGATATTGTCCCGGTTATGGCCCGCCTGCTTCATGACGGGATTCCAGTTCGTCCCGCCGCTCGCGCTCACGTACCACCCGTAAGACCCCGGCTGTTGACCCGCACCTTGTTCCGCTCGGCCGAGCAGGGTGCAGATCGCAAGCGTGGCTCCGAAGGCGTGTAACTGCCAGGACAAAGGCATTTGAGTCACCTCCAGTTGAGTCCGATGGCCTTCAGGGATACCGCCTCCCAAGGACCCCGATCAACGGATCCCATACTATCGAGCCGGTAACGGGAGATTCCAATCGCCCCACGCGGGGGGTAGCCCAGGAAATGGCCCGCCTCCGCGTGGCAGATTCATGGGGACGAGCACATGGCTCATCCCCACCACGGCGGCTGCGCTGGCAAGGCCGAGTTGGTCTTGGCTCCTCCCGTAGCAACGGGGAGCCAAAGCTTCCGCCGTGGATGTGAAGCGGTGGAGTAGAAGGCGGCCTCATTCTGCCTCGTCATGGCTTCGCTTGAAGTCCATCGGAGGCTGATAGTCGATTGGAGCTGGCGCAAGTGGCAAGTCCAAGAGGGCCGTGGCGCAATCGGCGGAGGCGCGCAGCACCTTCTGGGCTTGATCCAGTTTCGTGGACGGTTTAACTCGGCTGCCAGCCGAGCCGAGCGTCGAGTGTCGGCACTGCTGTCTTAATCGCCATCGTCGGCTCAGGTTCGACGAACGTGCGCATTGACGATCCCCGGGCCGCCGAGCTCGCCAGCTAAGTAGGCTGCCCAGTCACCCATGAGCCGGCGCCGGCGCTCGAACAGGTCCGTGCGCCGGTAAGCCACCTCGATCTGGTTGCGGACCTTGTGTGCCAGCGCTGCCTCCGCCACCTGGCGAGGATGATCCGGCTGTGCGGCGTCCGCCATGTCATACGATCCTGAATCTTGGCCGCCCTTTGGCTTCCGCTGCGCCCATGGAGCGCTGCCCGCACGCGGTAACGGCGGCCTGGGCGGCGTACCTGACTTGGCGGGACTCCGGAACCGGCGGCCAGGACAGCCAGAAGGCCGCTAGGACGCTCAGGAGCGGTTTTCGGGGAACCTACGGGCCGTAGGATCGCCCAGGATCGACGATCTCGGGTTTCCGAGGGGTACGGGTAGGGTGGAAACCGGCTTGGTTGGAGGCCTCGTCGACGACGGGCGACTCGGTCGTGTTTGCCCAGCGCGCGAGCTGGTTCAGGTTGTTGCCGATGCGCGCGATCTGACGGCTGCGCTCGCGCTCGATGGCCAGTGCCGGCGCGGTCCACGTTCGCGTCCGCGCCATCGCCTGCCGCAGCAGCGCGGACGGTGACAGGCCCGCCGCCGCCTTGTCTTGCCAGGCGGCATGCTCCGCCGGCGTGACGCGGGCGGCGACCATGACGGTGCGGCGCTCTACGTGGTATTTGCCTGAGTTGGTCTCTGAGGGTCGTCGTAACGGTTCGGTCATGCCGTGCCGGGGGCGTTGGATCTACCGGAACCCATCGCGCCCCTCGGCCTGCGCGTCCGCGCAAACATCCCCGTCGCCTATCGCCATGCGCTCTACGATAGCCCACATCGAATTGCGTTGCCAGATCCCTACCCGAACTCAGCCCGGCGCTGACGAAGACCCCAACACCCCTCCCCCCACCACGGGACGACCGAGCGAAAATCCGGGGCCGACGTGTCCCGCTCACGGCCACGAAGGGCCAGAGAAATCGCTTTCAAAGCGGGGGGGGATAGAGCGCCGTCAATAACTGCTCATGTGTCAACTCCGACAGGAAAGCGTCCCGAGATTTCAGGCGTGAGATGTCCTTCTTGCGAGAACATCCGATTCGCGGCGGTGCCTGCCTGTTCGAACTCATCCTCATGGACACCCCACCGCCCGCCCGCACAACCCAGATGTTTCGCAAACTTAGCACTCCCATGGTTCGGCTATGTGACTGGACGGGAACCCGATCGACGTGCCCTCGTTCTCGTGACCGACGAGCGGGTGCAGACTCGAGAGGCGGTCGGCGTGATCCCGTAACTCAGGAATGTCATCCTCCCACACAACCGGCATCGTACAGACGTCTGGATTCCGTCTTTCGGCGATTGTATACGTTAGTCAGCAGGCTGCATTGGGCGCATCTTCATGCAGGGGGTCTCACCATCGGGGGATGGCGTTCGGTTTGGGGTATGGAACGGTTCCAAGACAAGGTATTGTCGTGGCTTGTGGTGTTGGGAGAGATTCTTGAAATGATTCCCGAACGCTATGAGCCCGCTTCTTTATTGTTTATCTTGATCGTTCTCATCATCTGGCTTAATCGTGATTCGAAAAGGAACACGACAAGAGGGAAAAGCCACAAATTTAAAGGTCTCCTTCCTCAAATCGACAATTGTATTGAGGTCCTCAATGAAAGACTTAAACAAGGCAATTTTGTTTTTGTGCGCGGGGTTGAATTGACTGTAAATTGCCAAAATCTTGCTAACGAGCTTGGTATCCTCGACGTAGCTCATGAGGTGGTCCTACTTCGTTGGACAGTCCGAGGGCGATCTTAAGGTGGATTCCGATGGTCTCCAAAGCCCTCGGGGTCCCGCTTGAGGCCGGGTGTTCTCCTTCGAGCCCGGTTTGAATATAACCTCCGTCTTCCCGTCGGGACTGGTTCCCGATGGGAAGACGGAGGGAAGGGCCGCGCGTAGATCCCGCGACGATCGCAGGCGTCGTTGCGCCGGTTGGGTGGCGTCGCGCCGGATCGTCCTCACCACACCTCCGCGCCTTCGCGATAGGCCTCGCCCGGCGTCCGTCCGCCCAGCGACGAGTGCGGGCGCGCTTCGTTGTAGAAGTCGATCCACGAGCCGATGATGCGTTGGGCGTCGGGCCCGTCCCGGAGCTCGTAGAGGTACACCGCCTCGTACTTCAGCGACCGCCACAGCCGCTCGATGAAGATGTTGTCGAGGAAGCGGCCCCGGCCGTCCATCGAGAAGCGCACGCCCGCACCCAGCACCCGGTCGGCGAACGTCTCGCTGGTGAACTGGGAGCCCTGATCCGTATTGAGGATCTCCGGAGCCCTCCAGCCCAGCGCGTCGTCCAGCGCCTGGACGCAGAACGACGCGTCCATCGTGTTCGACAGCCGCCAGGCGAGCACGTGCCGGGTCGCCCAGTCCATCACGGCCACCAGGTAGAAAAACCCTTGCGTCACCGGGACATAGGTGATGTCCGCGCACCACACGTGGTCCGCCCGCGAGATCGTGAGGCCCCGCAGCAGATAGGGGAAGACCCGGTGCTCCGGACTCGCCACGCTCGTGCGCGGCCGCCGGTAGGTCGCCTCCATCCCCATCAGGCGCATGAGCCGCCGGATCCGGTGCCGGCCCGCGGCAACGCCCTCGCGGCGCAGATGCCGCATCAGCTGCCGGCTCCCGTAGAACGGATACGCCATGTGTAGCCCGTCCATGCGCCGCATGAGCGCCAGGTCCTCGGCGCTCTCCCCCTTCGGCCGGTAGTACTGCGACGACCGGCTCACGCCCAGCAGCGCGCACTGCCTCGAAAGACTCAGCGGTCCGTCCCGCTCGATCATCCGCCCCCGCTCCGCCCGGCTCAGCGCTTGAGCCCGCGCCGAAAAAAATCCCGCTCGACCGTGAGCTCCCCGATCTTGGCGTGCAGGTCCCGGATCTTCGCCTCGTGCTCCAGGGCGGCCTTGCGGCCCGCGCCCCCGGCAAACACCTCCGGCAGCCCTTCGAGCAGCTGCCGCTTCCATGTGGTCACCTGGTTCGGATGAAGCTCGTGCCGCGCCGCGATCGCCTGCACGCTGTCCCGCTCGCGCAGCGCCTCGAGCGCTACCCGTGCCTTGAACTCCGCCGTGAACCGCCGTCTCTTCCTGGCCATCTCGGTGCCTCCTCTTCCGCTCTGGAATCCACCTTAACGACCTGTCCAAAAAACCGGGACCACCTCACTCACCCAGATTTGGAATTAGACTTAGACAAAGATATTGTGGTCGCTTTTTGGCTCGACTACTTGATTGGTCTGCGCATCTTTTCCAAGAATCAGGACCTTAAGGGAGCCAAGGAGTTTGCCGCGAAAAAAGCAGTGATGCTTACTCCTTAATAGGCTGCCCTGCGGAGCGGCCGCGCCGGCCAGCTGGCACGCGAGGGGCCGAGACGATGGCTCCTGGCTCCGCTATGCTGGATCGCAATGGACGCTGATGGCGAGCGCTGGATGCGGGTGCGATTATGGGGCAACTCTGGGGGCACAATACAGATACCCCGAGCAGATGAGCTTTTAGCTACAACGACTTACGGTCTCTTTATATAGGTGAGATCGACGCGCAGGCCGAGGTCGGCGAGCCCGGCGGCGCGTGCGACGGCGTAGATGGCGGCCGCGACGGCTGCGAGTGCGAGCGCCAGGTGCAGGGCGAGCAAGACGCCGTGTTCGGCGAGGAGGAGCGGCCAATACGGCGCGAGGTATTCGAGGCGCGGCCCGGCGAGCAGCACGGCAGACCCCACGATCGCGGCGGTGAGACCGGCGCTGATTTTCCAGGGTTGCATGGCGGGCTTCTCCCGTAGTCAGAGTTCGACTGCGGCCGGATCGCGGTCGGCGGGTCCCCGCAGCCAGGAGCCGTCGCCGCCGCCGCCAAGGCCGAGCGTGCGCAGCAGCCGCGCCGCGGCCGGTCCGTTGGCGTGGAGCGCGAACCCGGCCGCCGCTTTCGCCTTGATGGCCCCTTCGCGGTAGTTGCCGGACGCGACCTCAATGTTGACGCGTCCAGTGCGCCCCTCAGAGTCGGTGTACTCGATCTGGGCGTCCGGATAGAGCACGTGCCCTTCGTCGTCGAGGGGGAGTCCGAGTTCGCCGGCGGTGCGGTGCCGTTCGGCATCGGCGGCCCGCTTGCCGTCCTTCAGCCGCGCCGCCTCGCTGCCGCGCGCGACGGCGCTCTTGCCGGGGTGTTCTCCGGACTGACGTTGCTGACATTCGTCAGTCTGGACCGCAACACCGTCGATCCTCTGCCGCTCACGGTGACCCTGGACAAGGTGGGGACCGACCAGGTGCGGGCAAAGGTGCGGGCGGGGGCGCCGGACACGGTCGATTTTACGGTGACGGTGGCGAACGGGACGCTCGCGGGCGGTGTGACGACGCTCAGTGTGGCGCAAGGCTCGGTGGAAGGCACCACCGCGGTCACCGTGATCCGCACGGACGGGACGACGGCGGCAGTGACGGCGGACGTCGACCTGACGACCCAGCCGACGTTCGCCCCGGGGGTGTACGTCGGGGGGTCAACCTTCGTCCGGTCGACCTCGGGCCTGCCGGCGACGATCCTGCCGGGCACCACGCCCGTGCAGCCGCTCCCCGCGCCGACCGGTTTCAGCGCCGAGGCCGGCGACGGCGAGGTGACGCTGTCCTGGACCGATCCGGGGTCGGGTTCGGACGTCACGCATCACGACTACCGATTCAGGACCGACGGGGATTACGGGGACTGGATCGAGATCGACGACAGCGGCCCGGGCGAGACCAACGCGGCCGGCTTCACGGTGACGGCGGACATCGTCAACGGCAGAGCCTACACCTTCCACCTCCGCGCGGGCGGGGACGACGGCGACAGCCCGGCGGTCGAGGCGGGTCGGGTGACGCCGACGGGACTGCCCCCCAGAGTCACCTCCGTGGTGGTCGCGTCCGCGCCGCAGTCGGGGGACACGTACCGCTCATACGAGACGATCCTGTTCACGGTGACGTTCAGCGAACCGGTGCGGGTCACACCGGGGCGACTGAGGCTGAAGGTCGGTCTCGACAATCCCGGCGGGGCGTCCGGGAGCACGGTGGAGGCCGTGTTCTGGGGCCAATCGAAGAGCGAGCGGCCGACCGCCGACACCCCGCAGGTCTCCGTCAGCCGGCATTTGCATTTCGAATACAAGGTGCAGCTGTTCGACCGCGACGAGGACGGTGTGCGGATCGGCGCCAACGCGTTGCGGCTCGCCTCCGGGGCACAGATTCGAAATGAGGTCGGCAGCGACGCGGAGTTGGACCATGTCGCGCTCGGTCCGCAGTCCGACCACAAGGTTGACGGGACGGCTAACGTGCCGATGATCGAACGGATCGAGGTGGTCTCGACGCCGCGGCTGAGTTCGAAGGGCACCACGAACAGGGACACCTACGGCGAGGGCGAGAACATCCGCATCGAGGTGCGCTTCGACCAGCCGGTGGTGGTCGAGGGCGAGCCGACGTTCGCGCTCGAGGTGGGCAATCCCTGCCTGGCGGTGTGCGAGGCCGACTACGAGTCGGGGAGCGGTACGAACACGCTGGTGTTCGCGTACCTGGTGCTGGAGGTCGACATCGACCGCAACGGCATCGCGATCCGCGGCAACCCGATCGAGGTGGTGTCCGGCGACGGCATCCGCAACGCCGCGGACCAGGAGGCGCACCTTTCCTCCAAGGGGAAGGGCACGCAGCGCGGCCACAAGGTGGACGGGTCACGGGCGGCGGGGTCGCACCTGTCGGTGGAGGACGCCGAGGCGCACGAGGCCGACGGCGAGATGGAGTTCACGGTGCGCCTGGAGCCGCACGGCCTGGGCATCGTGACGGTCGACTACGCGACGGCCGACGGCTCGGGGGACAGGGGCGCGGTCGCGGGCGAGGACTATAGGGAGACGAGCGGCACGCTGAGGTTCAATTCGCTGGAAACGGAGCGGACGGTGTCGGTGCCGATCACGGACGACGACGAGGAGGACGACGGGGAGACGTTCACGCTGGTGCTGAGCAACGCCTTGGGCGCGGGGCTCGCGGACAACGAGGCGGTGGGCACGATCCGGAACAGCGAGACGACGCCGGCGGCGGAGCTGACGGCGGAGTTCCGGGACATGCCGGAGACGCACGACGGGGAGAGCGCGTTCACGTTCCGGGTGGCGTTCAGCGAGGACATCGGGATCAGCTTCCAGGCGCTGCGCGAGGACGCGTTCACGGTGACCGGCGGGCGCGTCACGGGCGGAGGGCGCGTGGATGACAGACGGGACCTGTTCGAGATGACGGTCGAGCCGGACTCGGACGGGGACGTGACGATCGAGCTGGCGGCGGGCCGCGAGTGCGCGACGTCCGGTGCGATCTGCACCAAGGGCGAGAACCGGCGGGCGGCTCGGGGCCGCCGGAGCTGACGGCGTCGTTCGAGGGCATGCCGGCCAAACACCGTGGCGAGGGCGGGTTCCACTTCCGGGTGGCGTTCAGCGAGGACATCGGGATCAGTTTCCGGGCGCTGCGCGAGGATGCGTTCACGGTGACCGGCGGGCGGGTCACGGGCGGCTCGCGCGTGGACGGCCGGCGCGACCTGTTCAAGATGACGGTGAGGCCGGACGCGGACGGGGACGTGACGATCACGCTTCCGGCGGGGCGCGAGTGCGCGACGTCCGGTGCGATCTGCACGAAGGGGGAGAACCGGCGGCAGTTGACCAACAGCCCGTCGGCGACGGTCAAGGGTCCGGCGGCGAGCTCCGCGGCGGCCGCCCCCGGCTGGCCAGACCGGGCCGCGCGCTTCTGCTCAGCGCTGGCCGCGGGAGACGGCCTGACCCCGTCGTCGGCGGCCGCGGCGTTGTGGGGGGACGGAGATCCCGGCAAGGACCGGCTCGGCGCCCTCGACAGTTTGGGCAACGGGAACGGAAGGTATGACCTCGGCGACATGCTCGCCTGGGCCGCCCGCTGCCGCGGGGGCGAGGCATCCGGGCCGGCTGCCGGCTCGGGACCGCCCTCCCCGCCCTCCGCGCTGCCTGCGTCGGGGCCGGCGGGAGGGGCCAGCCGCCGGCGAAAGGGCGCGCGCGGTCCTGCCCGCCACCGCCGAACGGTTCCCGACCCACCCGCCACCGGTTCCGCGACCCGGCGGTCCGGGTGGTTGCAGACGGCGTTGCTGGCCGTGGTAATCTCGGTCTGGGGCTGCGGGGACGGCATTGTCGACCCGCGGGGGGGTGACGTAGCCAACGCGGCGGTCGTGGATCCCGGCCCTCTGCACGTCCGGTTGACGGCCCCGGCGCAGGCTCGCGACATCGGAGCCATGCTGGTGATCGAGGGTCCGGCCATCGACTCGCTTCAGGCGCCGGGTCTGGAGATGTTCGAGACGGAAGAATCGTCCTCGACGCGACGCGAGGTCATCATCGCCGGAGCGCTGCTGGACGCGCCCGTACTGCGGGTCTGGGTGCCCCACCGGGGCGATGAGGCACGCTACCGCATCAGGCTGCTGCAGGTGGCGGCCGAGGACTTCACGCTCGGGGACCTGAGCGTGTACGGGAGCGTGATCTCCCGCTGAGCGCTGGGCACGGCGCCCACCTTGACGTGTGGGGCCGCGCCCGCTCGATGCGGCAAGATCAAGATCCAGGGTGACCCTCCCCGCGACCCGCCGGCCCTCGACTCACTTGGAAGCACCCTCCGAGGCGGCATCCGGTCGCGCTCGGCCACGCGCCGCAGTGCATGAGCGGGTCCTCGTGGGCCGGATCTCGACCCCAACTGCCATGAAGACGCTGACGAGGCAGTTCCAATAGCGAGTGGCTGCAACCCTCGAGCGCACGGGCGTGAAGCCGTCGACGTTCGGCCTGCAGGCGGTGGGAGATCCCAACCTGGTGCGTCAGCTCCGTCCTGGCCGCTCCCCCGAGACTGGCGATGGCCTGTCAGGTCCCCGTGTTCATCGAAGCCTGCCGCCGGGCCCATGTGGCCCCTGCTCCCTCCCGGGGCAACGCGCCCCGGAATTCTTCACCGAACAGAACGGAGGCAGACCGATGACGAGAGCAATGGAACAGGGCATGGACGCGCCCGCGCGCGTCCTGAGGTTACCTCGAGTGCAGGCCCGCACCGGGCTGGCGCGGAGCACGATCTACGTGCGGGTGGCCGACGGGAGCTTTCCCCAACCGATCCGGCTAGGCGCGCGCGCCGTCGGCTGGATCGAGTCCGAAGTGGATGCGTGGATCCGAGAACAGATCGCCGCGAGCCGCAGCAGTGCCGAGTGATCTGAGACGGAAATCATCTGACAGTTCGCAATGACAGAGGGACGGGGGCCATCGACAAACTGCCCTCCCGCAAGGTTCGCTCCTTCGCCGCCTCCGGGAACCTCCGCTACGGTCCACTGGATTCCCGTTCAGAAAGAGGGGTGTAATGATGGGACAATAGATAGGTGTATAGTGATAAGTAGAATAATGGCAATGACTTACAACAATATCACTACAGCCCGGGCATCAGCAGCCCCGCCCGACCTCAGCCCGTGCCTTGAGCGAGAAGGAACGAGACAAGGTCTTCGACACGCTGTGTTCGGAGCGATTCGTGGACCGGTCCCCGGCCGAGGTTGTGGCGACCCTGCTCGACGAAGACGTCTACCTGTGCAGCGAACGTACGATGTATCGCGTTCTGGCCTCCCAAGTGCCAGTTCGAGAGCGCCGAGCGCAGCGGAGTCATCCCGAATACCAGAAACCCGAGTTGATGGCGACGGGCCCGGGCCAGGTCTGGTCCTGGGATATCACACGGCTGCTGGGGCCGAGGAAGTGGAGCTACTTCTACCTCTACGTCATCATGAACATCTTCAGCCGCTACATCGTGGGATGGATGGTGGCGGATCGGGAGAGCTCGGCCTTGGCCGGGCGCCTGATCCAGCAGAGTTGCCTGAAGCATGGCGTCCAGCCCCAGGTCCTGACCTTGCACTCGGATCGAGGAGCTCCGATGACGAGCCAATGCACGGCTCAGCTCCTCGCCGATCTCGGGGTGACCCGCTCGCTGAGCCGACCTCAGGTGTCGGATGACAATCCGTTCTCCGAGGCCCAGTTCAAGACCTTGAAGTACCATCCCTCGTTTCCTGGACGGTTCGAGGATCAGGGCCAGGCCAAAATGTTCTGTCGCTCGTTCTTCCGCTGGTACAATGCCGAGCACCGCCATGGCGGCATCTCGATGCTGACCCCCGAACAGGTCCACTTCGGTCACGCCGATCAGGTCATCGCCGGCAGGGAGGCCGTGCTACGCGAGGCCTGGGCCGCTCATCCCGACCGCTTCGTCTCCGGTGAGCCGAAGCCCAAACCGCTCCCGGAGGCCGTCTGGATCAATCCTCCAACCCCCTCCCTCACGACACAGGAGATTGCTCTCTAATTAATTCCCAAGAGTGTCTCACTGGCGTTGACAGGCTCCGGTGAGCTATGCCCCCTCGTTTGTCACGTCGTCCGAAAAAGTGTCCCTAACTTTTTCGCGGATCGAGCTGTGGAGCGAAAAGCCACCGTGGTGGAAGGGGCGCAGAGACGACGAGTAACGCAGGGACGTGAGTAACGTTCCGATCCAGCCGATGGAGCAGGTGCTGGCAGCGGTCTAACACAACTTGAAAGCACGCCCCCTGTGGGTACCGTGGAGTTGCGAAACAACCATGGACCGAAGCAAAGGGCGGCTCTCATGAAGCGGAACACGCAGCGTGGTCGAGACGGGGGACGAATCGATCCGGGAGTTCTTCAACGCGATGGCTGGGTCGGTGCACGTGGTGTTCGAGGAGGGAACCCAGGCGCAGTGGCTCTACGACCTACTGAGTCCTCGGGTGGACCGGGTGATCGTGTGCGACCGCAGAGGCGAGAAGCGATCGGGTAACAAGGGGGACCAAGTCGATGCCGACGAGTTGTCGGAGCAGTTGCGGTGTGGCGGTCTGCGAGCGGTATACCACGGCGCAGGCGGCCGAGCCGACCTCAAGGAGCTGACTCGAGCCTATCGCAACCTCGTCGAGGACGGCACGCGTGTGATGCTGCGGCTCAAGGCACTCTTCCGTGCGCGGGCCATCCGAACCACGGGCGGCGGTGTCTACCAGCCGAAGGGGCGCGCCGCCTGGGTCGCACAGCTACCCGAGCACGGTGCTCGGCTACGTGCCGAGACCCTGTACGCTCAGCTTGATGTGTTTCGGACTCAGCGAAAGAAGACCAAGGCGGCCATGGTCGCCGAAGCGAAGCGCGATCCAGCCTTGGGGTGCTCGAGACGATCCCCTACTTCGGGCCCGTGCGTATCGCGCTGTTGCTGGCAACCATTGGTACGCCATGGCGCTTCCGCACGAAGCGCAACCTGTGGGCCTATGCCGGACTCGCTGTGGTCACGCGCTCGAGCGCCGACTACGAGTTGTTCGACGGGCGTCCTCGCCGGCGGCGCCGCCCTCCGCTCACGCGAGGGTTGAACCGTAATCACAATCGCGTACTCAAGAATGTCTTTAAGGGCGCCGCCAACGTAGCCATCGGACGTCGGGGCCCTCTACAAGATTTCTATCACCGAATGATCGAGCGCGGGATGCGCGAGGAGCTCGCCCGTGTGACGCTGGCGCGCAAGCTCGCCGCGCTCACCCTTCGTCTACTCAAAACCGGAGAAGTCTTTGATCCGACCCAGCTGAGTCGACCCCAAATATAGAGGGGGTTCGTCGTCCCGGAGCGTAGGGTGCAGCGCATGACCCTCGATCCCTTGCAACGTCGAATCCCCGGACGACGGTGCGGGAGGCAGTCTCAACGCGAGACGTACGCCCGGCTCGCAGTCATGCCGAGGCACGAGTCTAACTCCAGGCCCTTCCGCAGAACCCGAAGAAGTGTCAGGCCGGCCCGAGGCTGAGTCTCAGATAGAACCATGGTTCGCGTCGTACGACCCAGGTCCACTCAATCAAGTCCGGACGGATCGATCATCCAAGCGAGGATCATCATGGCCGACACGAAGACTGACTCATCCAGCACAGGGCTCTCTGACGATCCGGCTAATCCAACCAAGGGGCTGAGTGAACCGCCCCGGGTTTGCCGGAGACTCCATCAGTTGAGAGGATGGGGTCATGAAGAGAGTAACGAAGTACTCCCCCGAGACACGGGAGAGGGCAGTCCGGCTGGTGTTCACGCAGGAGTCGGACCACGCGTCACAGTGGGCGGCGATCTGCTTGATCGCAGAGAAGGTCGGGTGCACGGCGGAGACCCTGCGGAAGTGGGTACGGCGTGCAGAGCGTGATTCAGGGAGACGGTCAGGGCTGACGACGGACGAGCGTCAACGGCTCAAAGATCAGGAGCGGGAGATCCGCGAGCTGAAGCGAGCGAATGAGATTCTACGCAAGGCGTCCGCGTATTTCGCGCAGGCGGAACTCGACCGCCGACCCCGCTGATGGTGGCGTTCATCGACGATAACCGGTCCGAGTACGGAGTCGAGCCGATCTGCCATGTGCTGCCGATCGCTCCGTCAACATACTACACGTACAAGGCGCTCGAGGCCGAGCCGACGAGGCGCTCGGCACGGGCTCAGCGGGATGAGGGCTTGAAGGCTGAGATACGGCGGGTGTGGATGCAGAACTTCCAGGTCTACGGGGCCAAGAAGGTCTGGAAGCAGCTCAACCGAGAGGGCACTCGGGTGGCCCGATGCACGGTAGCTCGCCTGATGCGCGAGATGGGCCTGCGCGGAGCAGTGAGGGGTCGAACCTTCAAAGTCACGACCTACGCCGTCGAGGGTATGGAGCGGCCCCTGGACCTGGTGGATCGTGACTTCTCGGCGTCTCGTCCCAACGAGCTGTGGGTGTCGGATCTGACCTACGTCCGGACAGGACACACATTCGTCTACGTGGCGCTCGTCATGGATGCATTCGCGCGCCGCATCGTGGGTTGGCAGATCTCGAACTCCCTGAGGAGTGACCTGGCACTCGACGCGCTCGAGCAGGCCATCACGGAGCGTTGGGGTGAAGACGGCGAGCGCCTCGTGCATCACTCCGACCGCGGCGGGCAATATCTGTCTATTCGCTACACCGAGCGCTTGGCGCTGGCCGGCATCGAACCATCTGTCGGCAGTCGCGGCGACTCCTACGACAATGCCCTGGCCGAGACCATCATCGGGCTCTACAAGACCGAGCTCATCTACCCCCGGGGACCGTGGTCCAAGATCGAAGACGTCGAGCTCGCCACCCTCGAGTGGGTATGATGGTTCAACAACCACCGCCTCTTCGAGCCCCTCGGCCACGTCCCCCCAGCCGAGTACTAAGAGCAGTATCGTTCACGCCAGACAGCTCAACCTGAGCCCCTGGCACTCAAGTCAAACAGTCTCCGATGATCCCGGGACGATTCAGTGCGTCGATTGAACACGGCGTCGTACAAATACGTCCCGGCGACGGGTACAGCGGTGGCGCCGAAAACCGCGACATTGGTGAAATACCAGTCCTCGACGTTGTCGCTAATCAACTCAAACAACGCGACCGTCACGCCGCTGAACACCATCCCGCCTAGCGCCACGAGGCTAGCTAGAACGACCAACTCACCGTTGTAGCGAATGAAGCGGAGCCGCGAATCCGCATCGCGCCACGTGTCTCCCATGAACACCAGCCCGAGGAAGGCCCAGAAGACGAACGGGAGGTGGATCAGGGCCATGACTACTGAATCGGTGTAGTCTGGGAGCAGGCTGACATAAACGACCGCTGCAAGGGACAGGCTCAAGCCGGCGATCAGCAGCCTTCGATCGGGACGTCCGATCCAGAAATACGCGACAAGCGCCATGATGACCCACGACGGTGCGAGACGAGGGTAGTACCAGTCCTCCCCGAGCCAGACAGCTGGGAGCCAGACGAACGCACCAACGGCTAGACCGATCGCGATCGCGCTCCACAGCCGACGACGCCACTCGGCTCCACGTCCCGGCTCGCGGTACTCGAGCCGAGCCCGCCAAACGCGTAACGCTACTGAGTCGTGAGCGGCCCGGGAGGCCTCGTCGAGCGAGTCGCGAAACGCCTCCGGATCCTGCCGATATAGCGCTTCTAGCCCTTGGGAGTCGTCGAGAAGCTCGAGGATGCGGCCAGTGGTTGATTTCATTGCTCTGGAGAGTCGGCTTCGTCGATCGGGCACTTCCGTCACGGTGCAAAGAACGGGCCAGTTGCGGTCCTGCCGTGCGGATAGATGCTCATTCTCGGCGAGCTTGCGAAAGGGTTGGAACTGCACGGTGTCGCGCCAGGAGGTGTACCCTGCAGGTACAAAGCGCCAACCAGACCCGGCAGGTCAGGTGGCCATGCGCCGCCCCCACACGTGAAGTAGTGACTGCCGTCATAGTAAACCGCATAGATCTTGTTCGGACTGTCGAAGTCTATCTGTGCGAGATCCTTCTCGATCGTATCGCGCACGAAACGACCGTAGTTCGCCATCACGGCATCAGTCCTAGTCAAACGGACGAACGTGATGTCGAGCTCACCCTCGAAGGTGTCCATTCGGAGGTTGCGGCCGTTCGTCTGCCCCGCCAGCCAGTTTTGGAAGGATCATGAAGCTCGACTCATGAGCCGGTGCCGCGATCGTCGGCGTCGGAGACATGCTGATCACGGTGATGTCCTCGGAGAAACCAGCAAGCGCTGCGGTGAGTACAACGATGGAGAAACGATTTCTTATCATCTTGAGACTGGCGACTTAGTAAGGATTGGACGCAAAGTATAGAGTATGGAGACGTGGATAAGGAAGGCTCTAGGCCTCGCTTGAAGCGGCGACCGCGCTTCACACCTTAGCAAGCCTTTACTGCCGGCGCGGTAGGCACCTGGCGCACCTCGTTTGCGGTCGGCAGATTGATCGCGCCGCTGCCCATCTGTCGTGAGGGAGGTGCCTAGCAATGTCCCCTTGTCCCCGCAGGACCACGCTGACCGCGTTCGTGCTGTCGTGCTGCGCTATTCTCCTCGCGTGCGGCGGCGGACCACCGCCGATCGTTCCTTCCGCCGAGCTGCCTGCAGAGCTGGATGCACGGATCCGTGCGATCTATGAGACGAACGAGATGGAGGCCAAACGTCCATCGGCGCGTTGGCTTCCGGATGGATCCGGCCTTCTGGTGCTCGAGCCTACCTCCGACGGGGCGCAGGAGCTCGTGCGCTATGATGCCGCCAGCGGCACACGCCAGGTGATCGGGTCCTCGTCGCAGCTAGTCCCATCCGGCGCATCCGGGCCCCTCGTCATCGAAGATTTCGGGCTCTCGCCTAATGGGCGGCGCCTACTTCTCCAAGTGAACACGCGCGAGCTGCCGGATGGCGGCCCGGTCCGCGATTGTTGGTTGCTCGATCTGGAGTCCACAGAGTTGCGGATGGTCTTGTCCGGAGTCGCGTCCTGCCGGGTGGGGGATGCGTTTTCTCCCGATGGCCAGCGTGTCGTCTACATCCATGGGCACAATCTTTACGTCCATGACGTGTCGAGTGGCCGGAATATCAGACTCACGCACGACGGGATGCCCGGATCGTTGGGCAATGGCGTCAGCGACTGGGGGCCTGGAGGCGGTGTGCGCTGGAGCCCTGACAGCGAGCGGATCGCCTACATTCAGGTGGACTCGCGCGAGGTCGGGGTGTTCCCGCGCATCAACTATACGGAGAACCTGTATCCGGTTGCAGAGTATTTGCGCTTTCCGAAGGTGGGAACTCCGATCGCGAAACTGCGCCTGGGTGTGGTGAGCGCCGACGGCGGCCCGACCCGTTGGATGGCTCTTCCAGGCCAGCCAGGAACGTTCTACCTCAGAGGCCTCGATTGGGCGGGGAGCTCGGAGGAGCTCGTCGTGGAGCAGCTATCCCGAGCGCGCGATCGGCGCAATGTGCTGTTCGCCAACGTTCGAACCGGCAGGGTCAGTAGTGCCTACCAAGAAGCCGACTCGGCTTGGGTGGACAGCAGCGACCAGACGAACGGCGGCATCGACTGGTTGGGCGACGGGCAGGCGTTCGTGCTGGTGAGCGAGAAGGATGGCTGGCGGCATGCGTATCTCATCTCGCGCGACGGCAGGAAGGAGACGCTGCTTATTCGCGATGCGCACGATATCGTGACGCGCGGGAAGGGAAAGATCGACGAGGAGGGTGGCTGGCTCTATTACCATGCGTCACCCGACGACGGCACCCGGAAGTATCTCTATCGCGTGCGCCTGGATGCGACTGGAGACGCCGAGCGGGTGACGCCGGTAGGGCAGCCCGGAACGCACAGCTACGATTTCTCACCCGACGCCCATTTTGCCATCCATACATACTCGACCTTCGACACGCCGCCCGTGTTCGAGCTGATCGAGCTGCCGTCGCACCGCACCGTGCGCGTGCTGGAGGACAACGCCGCGCTTCGTGAGAAGTTGAAAGCGTGGATCACGCGCCCGACCGAGTTCTTCACGCTGGACATCGGGAACGGTGTCGTGATGGACGCGCTGATGATCAAGCCCCGGGACTTCGATGCGGGCAAGAAATACCCCGTGGTCATCTTCGTCTACGGAGAGCCTGCGGGGCAGAGAGTCCTGGATGAATGGCTCAGCACGGCCACAGGCTCTACCCAGGACCACAGCCTCTACCACCATGCCCTCGCCGACGAAGGGTATCTCGTGGTCTCGATGGACAATCGGGGAACGCCTGTGCCCAAAGGTGCGGCATGGCGCCGGTCGGTCTTCGGAAGCTTGGGTCCGCTGTCGACGGAAGAGCAGGCGGACGGCCTCAGCGAGCTGGGCCGCACGCACTCTTACGTCGATTTATCACGCGTGGGGATCTGGGGGTGGAGCGGCGGCGGCACGAACACCTTGAACGCGCTCTTCAGAAAGCCGGATCAGTATCACGTCGGCATCGCCGTCGTGCCGAAGCCACAAGCAGATCTGTACAACGCGTGGTACCAGGAGATCTTCATGCGGACGCCCGAGGAGAATCCCGAGGGGTACCGCATCGCCGCTCCGCTCTACTATGCCGAAGGGTTGAGGGGGCGCCTCCTCATCGTCCACGGCTCGGGCGAGACCAACACCCATCTTCAGATCGTCGAGCATCTGGTGAATCGGCTCATCGAGCTAGGCAAGCCGTTCGACTACATGCTGTACCCCAACCGCAATCATGGGATGAGGGAAGGAGAAGAGACCCGGCCGCATCTCTACCGGCTCATGTCACGCTACTGGCTCGAGCATCTCCCGCCCGGGGGGCGGTGACCTCGATGATACGCACCTTCCATCTGCTCCTTTGAAAGGATACAAGCGCCACGGTCGCGCCTGGACGCTTCTGAGAGAAACTCCCCCGGCTCCTGCAGGAGAACGCCACCAGAAAGACAGCATCCACGTGTGCGTGGATTGACAGTAAAGATTGTACGTATAATTATAATTGTATGGCAATCCCAATGCAGATCGCCGATATCGAGGCCGTGGAGCACCCGCGGGCCGCGGAGCTTCTTCTGCACCCGCTGCGTCAGACGATCCTGCGCGAGGCCAGCGAACCAGCGTCTGCCGCCGAGATCGCCCGGCGGGTCGGTCTTCCAGCACAGAAGGTGAACTATCACGTTCGTGCGCTCGTGGACGCGGGGCTGCTCGTTCCGGCGGGTGAGCGACTCAAGCGCAATCTCGTGGAGAAGCGGTACCGCGCGACGGCCCGAGCGTACGTTCTGTCGCCCGAGGTCCTCGGCGAGATGAACCCCGAGCGGCTGAGCCTCTCCGACGAGGCCAGCGCAGCCCACCTCATCCGGCTCGCCTCGAGCCTTCAATCCGAGCTCGCTCGGGCGATTCGTGAGGGTCGGGGTGGGGGCGGAGAGGTGCCGACCCTTTCGCTTGACGCCGAGCTGCGATTCGAGTCGGCCGCTCAGCGTGCCGAGTTCGCGACGGCACTTCGGGACGCGGTTGCCGACCTGGTCGGGCGATTCACGGCCCCGGCCGTCTATAATGACGGCGGACCGGCCGACGGCCGGCCGTATCGGCTGGTGCTGGGCTGTTACCCGATCGGTGAGGTGGCGCCCGCGAGCCCGGACCCCCGGACGAAGCTGATTTGAGCTGGCAATGACTGGAGGACATACGATGACCAACGAATCCGAAGCACGTCACACGGGCCGCGAGATCCGCGATGAGATCCTGATCGAGGCGCCGCCCGAGGTGGTCTACCAGGCCTGGGCCGATCCCGAGATGGTGCCGGCCTGGTTCGTCAGCCGGGCCGAGGGCCGCATGGAGGAGGGCGAGACCGTGTACTGGTCCTGGGCCGCAGAGGGTGAAGGTATGACCCACCGCGTCGTGAAGGCTGACCCGCCCCGGCGCATCGTGCTGGAGCTGGGCGTGCCACAGGGTGTCACGCTCCTCGAGCTCACCATCGAGCAGCAGGGCGGGCACAGCCTACTGCGCCTCGTGCAGTCCGGGTTCGGCGACGGCCCGGCGTGGGACGATCAGTACGACGGCATGCTTTCGGGGTGGATGGTCGCGCTCGCGATCCTGAAGCACTTCGCCGAGCGCTATTTCGAGCGTAAACGCACCGAGATCATGGTGCTGAACGACGCCGAGTTCGACCGCGAGGGGCTCCTCGAGCTGCAGCGGACGGAGGAGGGGCTGTCACGGTGGCTTACGCGTTCGGGCACCGTGGGCGAGAACGTCGGCGATCCGGTTCAGCTCGTGTTCGCCGACGGCCGGACCCTGTCCGGAACGATCCTTCGGAAGACGCCCCACGAGACTCTGTGGAGTTGGGACGAGATCGAGGGCGTTCTCGAGATCAAGGCGTTCCGCGGGCCGGCCTGGGGAAGCAAGGTCGGCGTCCGAGTGATGTCGTGGCTAGATGATCTCTCTGAACTCGCCGACTTGAAGGACTTTCTGGGAGTGCGGTGGGCAAGCTGGCCACGCTGTTGGGTTAGTGTCAGGACACTAGCTCTCCGCGCTCACCTCCCCGCAGTTGCCGCTACAACGCGCCAAGAGTCCTCAGCGAGTGCGCATCCCGTCCAACAGGGTCGAGGTCGTCTGCCGGATGAGCCCATCAACGTCAACGGTAGCCAGGATCTGTCCCTCGATCACCAACGACGCCAGCCCATGTACGGCACTCCAGGCCACGTAGGCCTGCGCTCGGGGATCCTGCCGTTTGATCGTGCCGCTCCGCTGGTAGGACTGGATCACGCCGACCAACTCTTCGAACAACGCGTTTGCGGCCTCCCTCAACTCAGGTTGGTCCTCGCGAGTGAGCGCCTCCTTGCCGTACATCAGGCGGTAGTGCGCCGGATTCTCGAGAGCGAAGCGCACGTACTCCTCTGCAATGCGCCGGAGCTGCTCGACGCTGGTTGGGGCGCCCGCCTCAATGGCCTGCAGGCGGCCTCCTAGACGCTTGAACCCGGCCGCGGCGACCGCAACCAGAAGCGCGGACTTGTCCGCGAAGTGGCGATAGGGTGCAGACCGCGATACGCCGAGGCGCCGTCCGATCGCCCTCATCGTCACGCTCGCAGCCCCTCCCTCGGCGATCATGGCGGCGGCTTCCGCGAGCAGTGCCGCCCGAAGGTCTCCGTGATGATATGTGCCGGCTTGGTCGGTCATGCGCCCAACATGAACGAAGATGTTGACACCGTCAACTCCCAAGTGTATGTTGACGGCGTCAACAATGACCACCCTGGCTTTGACAGGGCTTCCGCGGTCCTCAAACCGAGCTCAACATCCACAGAGGAACAGCCGATGGCCATCAACGAAGAGGTAACCGGATTTCTGAAGGAAGGCCTCGAGCGGGGCCTGCCGCGCGAGCAGCTCGAGGAGGTCCTCCTCGACACCGGGTGGCCCCCCGACCAGGTTCGAGGCGCCCTGAGAGCGTTCGCCGACGTCACCTTTCCGATCCCCGTCCCACGCCCGAAGCCGTACCTGTCCGCCCGCGAGGCCTTCGTCTACCTCGTTCTCTTCAGCACGCTGTACGTGAGCGCGTTCAGCCTGGGCAGCCTCCTATTCGAGCTCATCAACCGGGCGTTCCCTGACCCCTCCGCCGATCCGGCCGTCGCTCTGGAGGCGAGTCGAGAGGTGATCCGGTGGTCGATCTCTTGGCTGATCGTGACCTTCCCCGTCTTCGTCCTCGTCTCGTGGACGAACGACCGGGCTGTACGGGACGATCCGAGCCGACGGCTCTCGAAGGTGCGGCGGTGGCTGACCTACGTGACCCTCTTCGTGGGGGCAAGCATCCTGATCGGTGTCGCGACGAGCATCGTCTACAACCTCCTCGGCGGCGAGATGACGACCCGTTTCGTTCTCAAGGTCCTCACGGTCGGCACAATCACCGGCTCGGTGTTCGGATACTTTCTCCGGGACCTCCGTAAGGAGGAGGTCGCGGAATGAAGACCTCGCCTGGATCGGTGCTGTTTGGAGCTTCGGTGGCGACGGTCATCGTGGCCGTGGTGGCCGGACTCTTCATCCTCGGGTCCCCGATGGACGAGCGCGCGCGTCGGGTCGACGATCGGCGAGTGGCGGACCTGCATGGGATCGTGGCGGCCACCGATCTCTACTGGACCCGGCACTCCCGGTTGCCGGCGTCCCTAGACGATCTCACCGCCGAGCCCGGCGTGAGCATCAGCACCGGCGACCCCGTAAGCTCGGAGATCTACGGCTACCAGCCGCTGGACAGCGCCCACTACGAGGTATGCGCGAGCTTCGAGCGGGAGTCTGCTGAGACCTCCGGGGACCCGGCGATGATCCCTCCGATCGTCCAGGAGAGCTGTCAGATCTGCCATCGTCCGGGCTCGGTCGCGCCGAACCAGGGGGGCGAGGCGGTCACTGCGCACATCCAGCTCCGCAACCTCTGGGCCCACGGGTCTGGACGGCAGTGCTTTCAGCTCCAGGCCGAAGAAATCACGCGCAATTAAAGGTGAAGCACGTGCCCCCTTGAGACATCGGATGACCGAGGCCGGCCCTAGACTCGCCACCGTTTTCGTCGGGATCCATGCAACCTTACCTCCATCTCAGTCGATCCAGGCCGACGTGATGGTTTTCGAGTCGTCCCACGTCCTATGCCCTCCGCAGCCGGCAGGACCACCGTAGATCCGGACCACCGGCCGAGCAAGGAGGCCGCCCGCTTCTTCCAGATGTGCCCGCCGCCTGCTCCCTGCGACCAGGCCGGGCGGAGACTCTCTTCCATCCATGTAGATGTTCGTGAGGCCCAACGGCTCCCAGAAGCGTGAACGCAGCTCGTCGCGCACCGTCGAGCCCGTAACCGCTTCTGCAATCATGCCGAGGAGGTAATATCCGGTCTGCGAGGCGCTCCATCCGGTGCCGGGGCGAAATCGGGAGGCGCGACGAAGGTCCACCGCATCGGCGACAAAGCGGGACCGGATCCCCAGCGAAAAAATGGTGTCGGCCGGACCGCTCACCGAGAGCGTCGCCACCCGTTGGGAAGCGGCCAGCGCTATGGTCCCAGAGGATGCCCCGATCGATGCGGTGATCGTTGCCGTACCGTTGCCGACGGATGTGACCAGACCTGGTCCGCTAACCTGGAGGACGCCCTCGTCGCTGGTGACGCAGCTCAGGAAGGCGGTCGAATGTGGATTGCCCACCGAGTCTGTGGCCACCACCTCCAGCTGCACTCGTTGGCCGATGGAGTGGAAGGTGTCGATGGCCGCGGTCAAGGTGATGATGACAGGAACCTCGAGTGGATTCGTGGCAGAGTCGCCGCAGCCAGCGGACCCCGCGACGGCGGGCAACGCCGCGGAGGGCGATGACCCCCGAGTGAATGCCTCGGCGCATGGCGCATATGCAGCCGCCTTCGGTCTAGTGATGCAGTGGGAATCCCGGTTGTCCGGGGCCTCTGTGTGTCCGCTGTGAAAGAGGAGTACGAGAGGTGGCGGCTCTCCCTTTCTGCCCTCCGAAGAGTCCTCTGTCGCGGCCGGCTTCCTAGCCGCATGTTTGCCCCTTTGGTACCGTCGCCGTTCCACGTCGGAAGCGGGAGGACACTCATGCGCGACATCCTGACCACCCTCGGGGCGGCCTTCCTGACCCTCATCCTTGTGGCCGCGTTCATGGTCCGAGCCCCTGAGCCCCTACCCGCCGACACAGACGGCCGCATGGCCACAGCGGCCAGAGCGTACGTCGGAACCCTCAGTAGTGCCGAGCGCGATCGCGGCACGTGGGAGCTGGATGCGGAGCAACGCTTCGATTGGCATTTCATACCTCGCGAGCGATACGGTGTCCGGCTCAAGGACATGAACCCGGAGCAGCGCACCGCCGCCCACGGGCTCCTGCAGAGCGTTCTCAGCTCGCAGGGCTACCTGAAGGCGACCGGGGTCATGCAGCTCGAGGGGATCCTCGGCCAGATCGAGGGCCGGCCGGATCGACGTGATCCCGAGGACTACTACTTCAACATCTTCGGCGCCCCCTCCGAGGACGGGGCCTGGGCCTGGCGGTTCGAGGGACACCACATCTCGATGAACTTCGCCGCGGCCGGAGGCGGTCCTCCGTCTGTGACTCCGGCGTTCCTGGGTTCGAATCCGCACGTGGTGGGAGAGGGCCCGAACGCCGGGCGACGCCTCCTGGGATCCGAGGAGGATCTGGCCCGCGAGCTCCTGGCCCTCCTCACCGACGCCCAACTCCGGACCGTCATCATCGAGGCGGAAGCTCCCCCCGACATCGTCACCGGGAACGCGCGGACGGTGGAGCTGGATCGCTTCGAAGGGCTGCCCGCCTCGGAAATGAACGATGCGCAGAGTCACGCGCTGATGCATGTCATCGAGGAATACCTGAACAATGCCAACGCCGACGTTGCCGACGCGGAGATGCAGCGCATCCACGAGGCCGGACTCGAGAACCTCCACTTCGCGTGGGTGGGGAGCACGGAGCGCGGCGAGGGTCACTACTACCGCATCCACGGACCCACTGTGCTGATCGAGTACGACAACGTACAGGGTGGAGCCAACCACGTGCATTCGGTGTGGCGGGACCCCCAGAACGACTTCGGAGACGATCTGCTCCGCCGGCATTACGAGGAAGCGGAGCACCATCAGAACGACCGTTCCCCGAGCAGATCATCACCGGCCAAGGACGAGGCTTGAGCTCCATCAACGAAGGGGGGGGTGCCGGTCTGCCACGCGCCTAATCTTGTGACCGCTCACACGACTAGCGTCGCATGTCGATACAGGGTCGTGGTCAGACGCTAACCTGCACAACCACCTTCCCCATGGCCTGACCGGATTCCATGCGGGCATGGGCCCCTGCCACATCTTCAAGGGCATAGGGTTCGCCATCCATCAGCGGGCGGATCTGCCCGGCTTCCGCAAGGGCGGCAATCTCCCGCATGATCTGGCCGTGCGCGGCCGCGCCCACTCCATGCAACAACGGGATCAGCATCATGACGGCGATATGCTGCAATCCCTTTAGGTGCAAAGGCGTCAAATTCTGGGTCGAATTGGTCTGGCAGCTGATCACCGTGCCCTTCAGTTTGGCGGCGGCCCAGGATTTTGGGAGATTTTCACCTCCAACCGTATCATAGACGATATCGAAGCCGGCCCCACCCGTATGGGCGACGACGTAGTCCTCAACGCTGTTTTCCCGATAGTTGATGGGAATGGCGCCAAACTCGCTGACCACGGCAGCCTTTTCCGGGCCGGATACGGTGGTGTAGACCTTGGCCCCCCGGGCGATGGCAATCTGTATGGCGACATGGCCGACACCGCCCGCGCCCGCGTGCACCAAAACAGTCTGGCCCCAGCCTACATTGGCGCCATCGACCAGGCCTTCCCAGGCGGTCAGACAGACCAGGGGCAGTGCCGCGGCTTCCACCATGGACAGATTGGTCGGCTTCGGCGCCAGAAAATCAGCATCACAGGCCATGAATTCGGCCAAGGCCCCGCCCGTACCCTTGACCCCGCCGGCACAGCCATAGACCTCTTCGCCTATCGCGAAACCGCTGACATCGACGCCAACCGCCTCCACCACGCCGGCCACATCGCCCTGTAGCACGGCGGGCATATCGGGGCCCAAAGGCGGACCAAGCTTGCGGATCTTCCAATCCACCGGATTGACCGAAGTCGCCGCGACCCGCACCAGAACCTGGCTGGGGCCGATCCGTGGCACCGGGATATCCGCCGCTTCGAAGACCGATGGTTCGCCGCTTTCGCGGATGATCATTGCTTTCATAATTACATTTTACCCCTTCCCGGACCCAATCTCCAGAACCCTCGCACCCCGTAGGGCCGCGGAGGGGCAGCGGAGATCGAGGAGCAGGTTGAAGCCGGGTAGGCCGGGTTCGTATGGACTGGGGAGCTTTGTGAGCTTCTGGGGGAATACGAGAGGGACGGGAGGCCTATCCGTCGATGGCGGAGTTTATGGACCGGGTCGTGGGGTTCCTTCGGGAGTTTGCGGGGGGGGGCTGACGGGCTCAAGTTGACACTGCCCGTGCCCCGCGATCCGAGGCATGGTCGACCGAAAGGCCCCTATTGTCAGGCATACGCGTACCGTGGATCGTCCTCAAGTTCGGGGGAACGAGCGTCTCGACGCCCGAGAACTGGGGTACGATCGCCGATGTCGTGAACGAGCGAGTCGTCGAGGGCTTCCGACCGCTCATCGTTCAATCGGCTCTGGAGGGTGTGACCCTCCAGTTGGAACGGCTCGTAGAGGCAGCGAGCATGGGCGACGCGGCCCTGTCTGTCGAGAGCATCGCACAGGCGCACGCGGAACTGCTCGATGCAAGAGGTGTGCACCAGCCCGACCTGCTTGCGAGAGACGTCGACGAGCTGACAACCCTGCTCGAAACGATCTCGATGGCCCGAGAGGCGAGCCCCGCCAACAAGGCGCGAGCCCTCGCCATTGGCGAGTACATGGCGACCCGCGTCGGGGCCGCCCTACTCGCCGCGTCGGGCGTGGAGGCCGTTTGGGTGGACGCCAGGGACCTCTTGGTCTCCGGGCCCTCAACCCGAGGAGATTGGGGTCACTACCTCTCAGCGGAGTGTGGCGCTGATCCAGACCCGGTGCTGGACCGCAAGCTCGCCAGCCTTGGGGATGTCATTATCACGCAGGGTTTCGTTGCTCGGGACGAAGAGGGCAACACGGTGGTCCTCGGAAAGGGCGGATCGGACACCTCCGCCGCCTACCTCGCAGGACACCTGGAGGCCGAGCGCGTCGAGATTTGGACCGACGTGCCCGGCCTGTTCACCGCAAATCCCCACGTCGTGCGCGCGGCGCGTCTACTTCGCCGCCTCGACCATGGAGAGGCTCAGGAGATCGCTACGACCGGCGCGAGCATCGTTCACCCTCGCTGTATCCCAGCGTTGAGAGATCGGGGCATTCCGATCCACATTCGGAGCACGCTTTTCCCCGACCACCCAGGTACAATCATCTCGCGTTGGCCAGACAGGGGAGTCCCCCAGCTCAAGGCGATCTCGGTCCGGCGAGGGGTATGTCTCGTATCGATGGAAACCCTGGGCATGTGGCAGCAAGTCGGCTTCCTGGCCGACGTGTTCGACTGTTTTCGTAGACGGGGCATCTCGGTGGACATGGTGTCGACGTCCGAGACGACCGTCACCGTTTCGCTCGACGCTGACGCCATCGAACTCGACTCGGACAGCTTGTCTGCCCTACTGGAAGATCTGGGCGCCTATTGTCGGGCTCGTCTGATCCACTCCTGCGCCGCTATCAGCCTTGTCGGGCGAGGCGTACGAGCGCTCCTGCACCGTCTCAGCCCGGTATTCGAGGCGTTCGAGGAGCACCCGGTGCACATGGTCAGTCAGGCAGCCAGCGACCTGAACCTCACGTTCGTCGTGGACGAGGATCGAGCCGAGAAGCTGACCCGTGATCTTCATGCCCTCCTGGTTTCTGAAGCCTCCGATCCGGAAGTATTCGGGCCCACGTGGGAGGAGTTGGTGTCCCCTGAACCGCACCCCCGCCCACACGCTTGGTGGATCGACCAGGCACCACGTCTCGAAGAGATCGCTCGCCTGCACCGTTCGGCGTTCGTGTACGACCTCGAGACGATTCGGGATCGCGCGCAGCGCGTGCGAGCCGTCACGGGCATCGACCAGGTCTTCTACGCGATGAAGGCGAACTCCCACGAGGGGATCCTCGCGGCAATCGAAGAAGAAGGCTTGGGCTTCGAGTGCGTCTCTCTACCCGAAGTGCATGCGGTACTCGATCGCTTCCCCGACATCGAGCGGAAGCGGGTGTTGTTCACTCCCAACTTCGCACCCAAGGAAGAGTATCTCGCCGCCCTGGAGTTGGACGTCTGGCTGACGCTCGACAGCCTGTATCCGCTCCGGCACTGGCCCGAACTGTTCGAGGATCGTGATCTTCTCGTCCGGTTGGATCCGGGTGTCGGGAAGGGACATCACCACAACGTGCGGACGGCCGGCGGCCACTCGAAGTTCGGAGTGCCGCTCTTCGAGTTGGAGGAGTTGGGAGAGCTGTCGGGCACAGTTGGCGTGCGGATCGTAGGCCTTCATGCCCACTCGGGAAGCGGCGTGTCATCCGCGGATCATTGGGTCGAGGTCGGAGAGATCCTCGGCGCTGCCGCGGATCGGTTGCCCCACGTACGCATCATGGACCTGGGCGGGGGCCTCGCCGTTCCGAGCCGCCCGGGGAAGTCCGACGTCGATCTCGTGCGTCTGGCGGAGGGCTTGGAGGGACTGAGGAAGAAACACCCCCGCCTCGAGATCTGGCTAGAGCCTGGACGCTACCTCGTTGCGGAGGCCGGAGTACTCGTCAGTCTGGTCACCCAGACCAAGGGCAAAGGGCGGCACCGATACGTAGGAATCTCCACAGGCATGAACTCGCTGATCCGACCAGCCCTATACGGGGCCCATCACGAGATCACCAACCTATCGCGCCTAGACGGCCACCCTGAGGAAGTCGTCACGGTCGTCGGGCCCATATGCGAGTCCGGGGACCGGCTCGGCGTCGACCGCCTGCTCCCCCGCACGAGCGAAGGCGACGTTCTCCTGATCGCGAACGCGGGTGCCTACGGGCGGGTGATGAGCTCGTCCTACAACCTACGGTCCCCCGCCACCGAGGTCGTGCTCTAGAAGCAAGGCGACGCGTGGTCGCTCCAGCAAGTAACCTGTTGTCCCAGCGGCTACGCTCAGGACGTGCTTGCAAGCGTCTGACGGGGTTTCTGCTTGCGCCTCCCGGGCCCGCTTTCGGATGTTGACCTCGGTCTGATCCTCCGATGCCGAGGACCGCTCGATGTCCGATTCCGCCGCTCGATGACTAGCTCAAAGGAGCGTCGCCTTCTCGCCGTGATGTTCACAGATGTGGTGGGCTACACGGCATTGATGCAGCGGGACGAGGAGGCGGCTGTTTCCGCGCACGGTGGTGATCTGCTTCAGTACTTGGGCGATGGAAGCCTCACCATGTTCCCAAGTGTCGTCGATGCGGTACGCGCCGCCATTGATGTTCAAGGCGGGCTCCGCCAGGAACCCGTCGTCCCGTTACGGATCGGCATCCATCAGGGTGACATCTCCTACGACACCCAGGGCGCTTACGGCGACAGTGTAAACGTCGCCTCTAGAATCCAATCGCTGGCGACAAGCGGTAGCATCTTGATCTCTGCGAAGGCTCACGATGAGATCAAGAATCAGCCTGACATCACTACGACCCCGCTCGGCGAGTTCGAGCTAAAGAATGTCGAAGAGTCGTTGGAGGTCTTCGGGATCGTTTCAGACGTGCTCGCCGTCCCGACTCGCAATGACGTTCTTACGGAGATTCGACGTGCGCCTGCTACTGCGTTGCACGCCACCATCCGCCTGAACACGGCTCTTGAGGGCCGCTACCGCGTAGGGCGTGAGCTAGGCCAGGGCGGCATGGCGACGGTCTATTTGGCTGAGGACCTGCGGCACGAGCGGAAAGTCGCCCTCAAGATCCTCAAGCCTGAAATCGCAGCAGCGGTCGGAGCCGAGCGGTTCCTGGCCGAGATCAAGACCACAGCGAAGCTCCAGCACCCACACATCTTGCCACTGCACGATTCCGGGGAGGCCGACGGGTTCCTCTTCTATGTGATGCCGTACGTGGGGGGGGAGAGCCTACGGGAGAGGTTGAATCGTGAGCATCAGCTTTCTGTGGATGAAGGGGTCCGTATCGCCACAAACATTGCGGAGGCGCTTGACTACGCGCACAGGCAGGGTGTGATCCACCGGGACATCAAGCCGGGGAACGTGCTGATCCACGATGGACAGGCCGTGATCTCTGACTTCGGGATCGCGCTCGCGGTTGGGCCTGCTGGAGGGGATCGCCTCACTGAAACAGGACTCAGTGTAGGCACGCCGCACTATATGTCGCCCGAGCAGGCGACCGGGGATCATACAGTGGGGCCAGCCACCGACACCTACGCGCTCGGGTGTGTCCTGTACGAAATGCTGGTCGGTGAGCCGCCGTACACGGGCAGAACAGCGCAGGTGATCCTCGGCAAGAGCATCGCGGGGGAACCCGTGTCGGCTACCGAGCACCGTCCATCGGTCCCGGCGAATGTGGACGCGGCGATCAAGAACGCTCTAGAGAAGCTGCCAGCGGATCGCTTCACGGGCGCTCAGGACTTCGCGCTGGCGCTGGGGGATGAGCACTTCCGGTACGGCGAACTGGTAACGGAAGGTGCAAGTGCCGCCGCGGGTCCGTGGAAGGGATTGTCGATCGCCTTGGCGCTTGCTTTGGCCGTGACGCTCGGATGGTCGCTACTCAGCCCCGAACCACCCACGCCGCTCGCCCGATTCTCGTCACCGTTCGAGGAGGGACAGTTCCCGGCTCGCCTTCCGTCTACGATGGAGTTCATGGCGGACGGCTCCGCGTTGGTGTACGTGGGACCGGATGCGTCAGGCGGGGGCACGCAGTTGTGGCTACGGCGTTGGGCCGACCTCGATGCAACACCCATTCGGGGAACAGAAGGTGCGATAGACCTCTCGCTGTCGCCCGACGGGCGAGAGGTGGCATTTGTGGCCCAGCGTGCGTTGCGTGTGGCCCCACTCGACGGTGGCCCGAGCCGGGCGCTGGTCGAACTGGACGGCGCGGTCTGGGAGTGGACTTCGGACGGGACTGTGTACTTCACTGAATCCCCCCCCTCACTCGTACTCGCCCGCGTTCCAGCCGCAGGCGGAGGTAGCGAGGCAGTCGAGAGCACTACCGAGCGGCTAGAAGGCGAAGCCTACCACGGCTTTCTCAGCGTGCTTCCGGGGGGGACCATGGGGGTGTTCCAGGTAATGCACTCCCTGACTGGAGAGGACGCTGAGGTCTGGGCCATAGACCTGGACAGCCGCGAGAGAAGGTTCCTCACGGCGGGAACCACACCGCGCTACGCTTCGACGGGGCACTTGCTGTTCGTAACACCCGACGGTGTCCTCATGGCGCAGCCTATCGACCCAGCCACGGCAGAGCTTACCAGCGCCGCCGTCCCGGTGGCGGAGGGCCTCGCTCTCACCATCGGCATTGCAACCTATGAGGTGTCGGAGAGCGGGACGTTGATCTATTCGACCGGGGACCTGGCTGCGGTCGAAGGGATCTTCGAGCCAGTATGGGTGACGCGCTCAGGCGAGGCGGCACCTGTCGATCCTGGCTGGCGGTTCAACCTCATGGAGGGCTTCGGATTAATGCTTTCGCCGGACGGCGCACGGGTGGCTATCACACAGAGGGTTGATGGCAACGAAGATGTCTGGATCAAACAGCTTCCTGACGGTCCGCTTGAACGGCTCACATCAGATGACCTGGTCGACACCTCCCCTTTCTGGAGTCCGGACGGTCAGTTCGTCGCGTACAGTAGGAGCTACGATGTCTGGCAAAGGCGTGCCGACGGAACGGGGGCGCCGGAGCTACTGTTCGACGAGGATCGCAGCCTGTTTCAGGGCCGCTGGAGCCTCGACGGCGAGTGGATAGTCTTCCGCACAGCTACAGGACTCCAGCCGTCGCCCGACGACGACATCGTTGGCTTCCGGCCAGGCGTGGACAGCGCCGCGATACCGTTGGTTGCGAGCGCCGAGTTCTCAGAACAATCTCCGGCCCTATCCCCGAATGGGCGCTGGCTCGCGTACACGTCTGACCGGACAGGTCGGAGGGAAGTCTACGTCAGGCCCTTCCCCGACGTCGATTCAGACCCAGTGTCAGTCTCGCACGCCGGGGGAGATCACCCCTTGTGGGCTCACAGCGGCAGCGAGTTGTTCTTCGTCGATGCCCAGGGAGGGCTCGTTGCGGCTGGGGTGGAGGCGGATTCGGTGTTCCGCGTCCTTCAGAGAGAGACGCTTTTCACCATCGGGTCGGAATACCTCCTTGTGGGGGGTGCTGACTTCCACGACATCCGGCCCGACGACGAGAAGTTCCTGATGGTACGTGGGGCAATCAGCCGTGAATCCAGTGGCGATACCCGGTTCATCCTGGTCGAAAACTGGTTCACTGAGCTTCGAGAGCGGATGGGTAATTGACCCGTCAGATCCCCTGGCTTCGCGTCTTCGTGGAAGGCGTGGTCCGGTGGCGGCACATGGCTCGGCAGGCCTAGCTAGCTACACTACACGCCACGCCTGGAGCTCCGTACACACCGTGCCCTCGGAGTTGCTCCCCACTCACACCTCGGAACCGTCTTCCGAGACGGGCGTAGGATCAATCTCAAGGCGGACGGGGTCTTCGCCACCCACAGGCTCCTTCGGGTATCCGGGTATCCGCCCTTCCGAGTTCCTCTTCGGAGAGGTATACGTATCTTTATATCGTGAGTATACGTACGTTGCATGTCCAAGAAGGCGCTTGCGTGGCGTCCACCTCAGCCCTAGCACGTCCGTAATCTCCCAGGGAAGCAGTTCCCGCGGAAAACCGATGGGCGCCGGCCCCGAATCCGGGAGGTGGTGATCCGGGAAGATGCAGAGCACCGCGCCGGCGATGGCAGGGTTGCGGTGCAGGAAGGGTCGGAGCCGCTTCGGCAAGGAGAGCACCCACTGCCGGACGGGGAGCGGAGGCAGGACGTCGTCGGTGAGATGGGCGGCGGTTTCGACCATACGGCGCGCGTTGCAGGAGGGACACACGCCCCGGCCTTTGCAGAGGGCAGCGGTCGCAAGCGATTACGTTGCAGCGTTACGCTCAGGTTTCTCCTGAGTTTCTCGGTCGAGAGACGGACGACCAGATTTCCTGAAGACCGAGGGCCTCCGCGCCGCGCTCGACACGATCCACGTTTATCTCATCTCCGGAGATTTCCAGCATGGCCTTGATGTCCCTTAGATGTTTCTCCGACCCACCATCGCGGTGGTAGAGGAGCTTCTTCAGGATCAACTCCTCGGGAGGAGAAAACGCCGCTGTGAGACCGGGGAGAGCCGGCAAACGCCGCCGATCCTCGATCTGGACGCGCTCGACCTCGTCCCCTTCGACGAATACATCGATCTTCAGACCCGAAGATGCATGGATGATGTTGAACTGGGATCCCTCTACGATCGCCTCCCCCGCAGCTTCCACATCGAGATAAAATTCGTCACTCGGGAATCGGGTCTTGAGTCGCTCAATGTCGGTCGGGGCGAGGCGCACTACCACATCGATATCGAGTGTGGCTCGGGGTTCGCCATAAGCCATGCTGGCGATCGAGCCGGCAAGGGCGTAGGGAAGGTCCAGCTCTTCGAGAGCGGAGACGAGATGACGGAGAAGATCAGCCGCCTGCAACGCGGTGTCTCCGAGCGATCTCCGGACCGACCTGATCTGGCTCGAGTCCCAAGAAATCGATCAGGTGAGTCGCTAGGCGCGCCCGGACCAGTTCCGTCATGTCGAGCCCGACCTCTATCCGACGATCAGAGGACATGGCACGATAGATTTCGAGCTGTTGAAGGTTCAGAAGCTCCACAACTGGTACTCGATCACTCATGTTGGGAAGCTAGTCCGTGAGAGGTGCGAGGGACAACGACGCGGCAAAGCACCGCGGGCTGCTAGCTTTCATCCGACCGACTCCCTCGTCAGGCGGTTCCCGCACCATGGCCCAGTATGAAAAGCCCGAGAAGGACCAGCGCCACGCCGTCCAAGCGCCTGGGCCGACCCCGCAGTGCCCACGGCCACGAATCCTACGCCCTCGTATCTGAAGCGGCAACAAAGACTTGAGTTCCTGTTGCGCACCTCGACCCGCCCGTCCAAACATCCCCTCGCCCCATTGGTTGCCAATCGTCGAAGTCAACCGGGCGCTGCTCGATGTCGATGTAGTTGAATCTTCACTCACGGTTCGCATGTTGATCGAGCGGACCTGTGTTGCAAACGATGTGACCCACACGTACCGTCCGCAGTTCGGGAGGTGAGTGATGCAGGCCCTGGAGAATTTCCTGAGTCAATTCGGTGCCTTCGAAAACTTAGCCGCTGACCCGCGCTTTCAGGCCCTTGTCGTTGTCGTTCTGAGCGTCGTGGTCGCCAAAATCGCCGACTGGATCATCTCCAGGCTGGTCACCCGCTGGGCACAAAAAACCACGACCGACCTCGACGATCGCATCATCGAAATGGTGCATCGCCCCCTGTTTCTGTTCGTACTCCTCGGAGGTCTGTCGGTGGCCGCAGATCTGCTGTCACTTCAAGGTGTCATGCGACGGGTCACGCTCGGTGGCCTAGGCACGATGGCCGTTTTCATCGGCTTCGGTCTCGCGATGCGCGTGAGTCGACTGGCCCTCGAGACCCTGAGTCAGCGCACAGACCGCTTCCGGTTCGTCGACGAACAAACGCTACCCCTGTTTCGCAACCTGGCGAGCGTGCTGCTGTTGGGGGCTGGCGCCTATTTTCTGTTCCTGGTTTGGGGACTTGACGTCACCGGGTGGTTGGCCTCGGCTGGAATCGTCGGAATCGCGGTCGGCTTCGGTGCCAAAGATACAGTCGCCAACTTCTTCGCGGGTGTCTTCATCCTGGCCGACGCACCGTACAGGATTGGTGACTTCGTCATTCTCGACTCCGGAGAACGGGGACGGGTCACCCACATCGGGCTTCGCAGCACCCGTCTCCTGACCCGTGACGACATCGAGGTAACGGTACCGAACGCGGTCATGGGCAACACCATGATCATCAATGAGACGGGGGGACCTCACGAGAAAGAGCGCATACGCATCAAGATCCTATGCGCCTATGGATCCGACATCGATCACGTCAAGAAGGTGCTCTTCGAAACCGCCGTTCATCTCGACGGAGTGTGCAGCAACCCGGAACCACGGGTCCGGTTTCGGGCCTTCGGCCCCTCGGGGCTCGAGTTGGAGCTTCTAGGCTGGATTGAGGAGCCCGTCCTCCGCGGCCGCATAACCGACGCGCTCAACACCGAGGTGTATCGCCGCTTCAACCAGGAGGGAATCGAGATCCCCTACCTGAAGCAGGACGTGTACATAAAGGAGATGCCGCGGTAGAGCCTCCTCGTGTCCTTTTCTCCCAAGAAGACCTTCAACGGGAACAGCCGCGTGGACTACAAGGATCAGGCAGCCATCGTGGCCATACGCTATCGAGCGTGAGCTGGGTGAAGGCCCGTTTGCGCAAAAGCGGCGCGTCATCTACGATCAGAGCTTGAACAAATGGGGCCTTCCGGTCCCGCCGGGGCCATAGCTCAGTGGGGCGAGCGCTGGCTTCGCAAGCCCGCCGGACAGACCTCGATTTTCTCGATTCTCCAGGTCGAATAAGGGATTCGTCCACTAAGCTCGAGTACGATTTTCTGCCTGTACACGGGGTTAGAGTACGCTAACGTGCACACTTTTCAGAGGGGAGGGGCCTCGGCCTCTCCCCTTTGTGTTGCGGTCGTCGGAGCGGACCGGTTCCTGGCCGATATCAAGACCACAGCGAAACTCCAGCACCGCAACATCCTCCCACTCTACGACTCGAGCGAAACTAATGGCTTTCTCTTTATGTGATCGTCCTACGTGGAAAGCGACACGCTGAAGGGCCACCTCGACCCCGAAAAGGCCCGCACAACCACTCTACTGCACGACGATCTCCGTGTCCCCGAAGTCCTGGCAGATATCGCCGGACGGCGTGGAATGGCAGAGGAAGCCGTCAGCTGGGCGACGGGTGTAAACCCGAATGTTGCTGGAAAGGTCGAACAAACGGAAGTCGACCAGGACCCAAGTTCCCCGCGCGTTCAACTCAGAGAAGGTTATGGCCGAGGTTGTGGCGACCCTGCTCGACGAAGACGTCTACCTGTGCAGCGAACGTACGATGTATCGCGTTCTGGCCTCCCAAGTGCCAGTTCGAGAGCGCCGAGCGCAGCGGAGTCATCCCGAATACCAGAAACCCGAGTTGATGGCGACGGGCCCGGGCCAGGTCTGGTCCTGGGATATCACACGGCTGCTGGGGCCGAGGAAGTGGAGCTACTTCTACCTCTACGTCATCATGGACATCTTCAGCCGCTACATCGTGGGATGGATGGTGGCGGATCGGGAGAGCTCGGCCTTGGCCGGGCGCCTGATCCAGCAGAGTTGCCTGAAGCATGGCGTCCAGCCCCAGGTCCTGACCTTGCACTCGGATCGAGGAGCTCCGATGACGAGCCAATGCACGGCTCAGCTCCTCGCCGATCTCGGGGTGACCCGCTCGCTGAGCCGACCTCAGGTGTCGGATGACAATCCGTTCTCCGAGGCCCAGTTCAAGACCTTGAAGTACCATCCCTCGTTTCCTGGACGGTTCGAGGATCAGGGCCAGGCCAAAATGTTCTGTCGCTCGTTCTTCCGCTGGTACAATGCCGAGCACCGCCATGGCGGCATCTCGATGCTGACCCCCGAACAGGTCCACTTCGGTCACGCCGATCAGGTCATCGCCGGCAGGGAGGCCGTGCTACGCGAGGCCTGGGCCGCTCATCCCGACCGCTTCGTCTCCGGTGAGCCGAAGCCCAAACCGCTCCCGGAGGCCGTCTGGATCAATCCTCCAACCCCCTCCCTCACGACACAGGAGATTGCTCTCTAATTAATTCCCAAGAGTGTCTCACTGGCTGTGCTGAGACGGTATTCACCTGACAGTTGACCACGAGAGAGGACGGTGGCCAGCCGCCCTCGCCGGAGCTAATTGAGAGATGTCGAAGTCACTCACTTAGCACGGGAGAGAAGATGACCACCGTCCAGGGGGAGAAGATAGCGCGCCGCAAGCTGAGCCTGCTACAGTTGGCCCAGGAGCTCGGCAACGTGAGCAAGGCGTGCAAGATCGTGGGCTACAGCCGGCAGCAGTTCTACGAGATCAGGAGGAACTTCCAGCTTTACGGGGCCGAGGGGCTGATCGACCAGCTTCCGGGGCCGAAGGGACCGCACCCGAACCGGGTGAGTGAAGAGATTGAGCAGGCGGTCTTGGCCCACGCCTTGGAGGCTCCGACGCACGGAGCTCAGCGGGTCGCGGACGAGTTGCTGCTCGGAGGGATCCAGGTGAGCTCAGGAGGCGTACGGGGCGTGTGGAGCCGGCATGGCCTCACCACGAAGCACGAACGGCTGCTCAGGCTCGAAGAGACGGCCAGGGAACGGAAGCTGAAGCTGACCGACGAGCAGATCGAGCTGCTGGAGCGCTTCAGTCCCGAGTTCCGGGAGCGCCACATCGAAGTCCATTACCCGGGCGACCTCGTCGCCGTGGACACGTTCTTCGTCGGAACGCTGAAGGGGGTCGGCAAGGTGTACCTGCAGACCGTGCTCGATTGCTTCAGCCGCTACGCCTGGGGCCGGCTCTACACGAGCAAGCTCCCGCTCACGGCGGTGCAGGTGATGAATAACGACGTGTTGCCGTTCTTCGATGAGCACCGGGTCCGGGTGAAGACCGTGCTCAGCGACAACGGCCGCGAGTTCTGCGGCCGTCCGGACCGTCACCCATATGAGCTGTTCCTTCAGCTCGAGGACATCGAGCACCGCACGACGAAGGTGGGCAGGCCCCAGTCCAACGGCTTCATCGAGCGCTTCCACCGCACGCTCCTCGACGAGCACTTGAGGGTGAAGGGCCGCACCACCTGGTACGAGACCGTCGAGGAGATGCAGCAGGACCTCGAGGCGTATCTGGAGACCTACAACCGGAAGCGGCCGCACCGCGGTCGAGCCATGGAGGGCCGCACGCCCTATCAGGTCTTCAAGGCCGGTCTCACCGACGCCAGGAAGGCCGCAAAGGCCAGGAAGGAGGAGGCTAAGACGAAGGCAGCCTAGACACAGCTCCGGCGAGGGCCAACTGTCAGGTCATTACCATCTCTGTACACACTGGCGTTGACAGGCTCCGGGACCCCAACCGTTTTGTCGGCTTCCAAGGAAACTCATTCCAGTAAAGACGGTTTCCATGGCTAATACATATCCCAGTTCTTCCCGAACGGAGGATTGGGAATCGACATCAGTTAAGACACTCCGACTTCCGCTGTGCATCGGGGCTGACAGAATCTCGGCAGTGGGTTTAGCAAAAAGAGCCTGGCTTGCACTACCCATCAGATGACCACGAGGCGAGTAATCATTGAATGTCTGGGCTGACAACGGCGCAGTTCCTAACAACAGGAATAGCGCAAGCATTGTTGTCACTAGGATTGGAAGTAGTGCATGCTTGTTCATCTCGATCTTCCCTTCGTGACGTCGTGAGTGTCTACGAGGAAGATGCGTTCAGGCGGGTGCCGATTTGATACGTCGAATGACGTAGTAGCGAAGCGCAGATTACGTATCCTGAGTGGATGCTACATCAGCCTGCGGTGCGGGAGGCGGGTAGGCAAACCGAAGGGCTCACCTGATGTTCTCGTCAATCAGGACGAGAGGAGTTCCTCTTCGGAGAGGTATACGTATCTTTATGTCGTGAGTATACGTACGGAGTTTGCATGTCCAAGAAGGCCCGGCAAGTGCTCACCGACCGTACGCGGCTCGCCCCATCACTCGGACCGGTCTCTAGCCACTCTCCCGGGCCAAACTCTTCAGAACCTCGTCGAAGAGGAAGAGGTCGGTAAGGAGCGCGCGGAAGTGGATCGAGGCGTTCAGATTGTCGACGAGCTGCGAGCTGATGGCTTGCTGCGCCATCACGAGCCGAACGGCCGACCGGGTATCTCCCGCGTCCCGCTCGATGACCTTACCGACGTCCCGGTAGGCATCCTCGGGCTGCAGTCCGTCGATGACACCCCCCATCCCTTCCATGAGGGCGCCGAGGGCCTCGTCGGTGCGGTTCAAGTACTCGCGCAGCTCCCCCCCGGAAGCGCTGCCGCCGTCGCCCGACAACCCCTGAGCCGCGTACGCGAGGAAGAACTCGTAGCTCTCCTCGATCGTGTCGATGTGCTTTCTGAGCTCGTCGGCCGTCACGTCAGGAGGACGCTCCCGCATCGAACGTCATGCTCTCGTCGCCCGCAGCCGTCTCGCCCGCTACCGCCTCGGACGCCGCCACCTCGCCCACTGACCCATGGGCAGCCGCCGCCGACACTAGCTCCGGCTCTTCGGCCCCCGCGATGACCCACCGCTCGGGATCATGGTGCCCCAGGTACTCGCTCCGAGAAATCCATCCGAAGATCATGGATTTCGTGATCCACCACTTGTCCGGCCTTATGGCGAAGTAGATGTGCGTGATGGTCAAGCCGATCAACACGACTCCTCCGAGGCCATGTAGCACGTAGACCACACCCCATGAGCTGTCGGCGAGCATGTACGGGTTCGCCGTCCAGAAAGGTGTCTCCAGCCGCAGCATCATCAGCACCCCGGTGGCGATGGCCACCAGGCCCGCCACCGCCGCAGCGTGGTGGAAGAGCTTGTGGTCGATGGGGTACTTGCCTGTCTTGGGCGCCTCCTCCCCACCGCGCCCCAGCATGTGGTTCACCTCCGCTATCCCCACCTTGATGTCCGCCTTGTCGATCCACATAGCCCACAGGTCCTGCCAGAAGGTGGCGCGGATGATGTGATAGACGATCATGGCGGTGAGGATCACGCCTGCCACCCAGTGGATCGTCACCCAGGCGAACTGGATGCCCAGAACCGGGAAGAAGGCCGTCACCAGAAGCACGAGCATCGTCAGCGACATGAGCCAGTGGAAGACCCGCTCTGACATGGCGTGCCTCAAGATCCGGCTGGGAAGGCCCGAGCCCGCGTCATCAGACGGAGCCGCAGCCGCCGGCGCCAGGAAGCGCGCCCATACGGCGTGCAGCACCACGAAGCCGGCTCCGGCGATTATGGCAGCCCACATGAGATCCCACGACACTCCGATCAGGACCTCCTGATTCCACGGATTTACCGCTCTCCGCCACAGTTCCATGGCTAACTCCCCGCCCCGCGGATGGCCCTGCGGACCAGATTCCGCATCATCTGGACCTTGAAGTCGTTGTGCCTCAGGGGCTGGGCCTTCGCAATGGCGAGTTCACCGGCTCGAATCCCGAGATCGTCCGACGGCGTCTGGCCCCGAATCAGCGATTCCGCCGACGCCAGCCGGACTGGATAGGGAGCGACTCCGTTCACGGACAGGCGCGCTTCTTCGATCACGCCGCCATTCATACGCATGGCCGAGGCCACCGTCACCAGAGCGAAGTCCCACGCCTTGCGGTCCTCCAACTTCTCGTAATAGAACCGGGCCCCCGCCCACCGGGCAGGCAGCCGTATCGCGGTCAACAGCTCGCCGGGCTTCAGGACCGTCATGCGCTCAATGTCGACGCTGGGCCGCATGAAGTAGTCCTCGGCATCGACGACGCGCTCTCCCCTGGGACCCTGGATCACGAACTGGGCATCCAGAGCGATGAGAGCGGGAGCCGTATCCGAAGGGCTCACCGCAACGCAACGACTAGAGCCTATGATGCAGTGCTCGCGGTTCATGGCCGTGGGCGCCGACGCGTAGCACGTGTTGCCGCCGGCCCGGTAGCAAGGCCACCCACCCCGGTAGTACCAGCAGCGCGTGTCCTGTGAGAGGTTGCCACCCAGCGTGCCACGGTTCCGGATCTGCGGCGTGGCGACGCCAGCCGCGGCGTCCGTGAGGACACTGTAGCTCGACATCAGCTCCGGGTGGGTCGCCACATTCGTGATCGTGGTCATGGCCCCGATCTCGACCCCGTCGCCCGTGGAGCGCACGCCCCGCAGCTCGTCCAGGTTCACGAGATCGACGACCGCGGCGGGTCGCTCGATGCGGTCCTTGAACCAGTCGAAGCTGTCCAAACCGCCAGACAGCACCCAACCATCCTCACCGTACCGATCCAACAGGTCGATGGCATCGTCGACGCTCGTCGGCTGGAAGAGCTCGAACGCCGGGATCATGTCTCTGATGACCGCCATGATTCGCTTCTCCCTTTAGACGTGAAGGTCGAGGGGGCCGTACGCCGGCGGACGGCCCTCTATCTCGGCAAGGATGACATCCGCGGTCAGTGGCGTTCGACACAAGCACTTACCGCCTAGCGCGTCGGCGATGGCCGACGTGAGGGCCGCAGAGCCCGCTCCTACGGGCGGCTCTCCGATCCCCTTGGCGCCGACCGGCGTCTGCGGATCGGGGATCTCGACGGCGGCCCACTCCATGTCGATGGGCACGTCGAGCATCCCTGGCGGCCGGGCCGTATAGAGGCGGTTCGCGAAAGACACGCCCCAGACCGGGTCGAAGACCCACTTCTGGCTTCTGGCGATGCCCATGCCCTGGATGGAACCGCCGAGGATCTGGCCTCCGAGGCTCCGGGGATGGAGCACGGTGCCGCAGTCGGCCACGGCGGTGTACTTCACGATGTCCACCTGGCCGGTCTCGACGTCCAACTCCACCTCGGCGAAGCCCACGACCCAGGACTGGACTCCACCTTCGCGGGGGTAGTTGTCCTTGGCCGCGGCCACCAGACCCTGTCCGGCCAGCCCCGCAGCGGCGGCCTTCGTCATGTCGTTGAGATCGTCGGCGACCTCCTCCCCGCTGTACCGCCCGCCCAGCTCCATGGCTCGGGTTGCGGCCCTCGCGAAGCTCATTCCCGTGGACGGGCTCGAGCGACGGAAGACCCGGCCGTCGGCGGTATCGTAGTCTCCGGGTGACCCGCCCAGATCACGGGCGGCGATCTCCTGGAGCAGGCGCTTGGCCGCCGTCCCCACAGCGTGGTTCGCCCTGGTATGGGCGAACGTGGTTTGGCTGCCGGCCTGCACGGAGCTCCACGGCACGTGGCGGCTCGTGTCGCCCCACACGACTTCGATGTCGTCCCAGGCGACGCCCAGCACGTCGGCGGCCGCCCGGGCCGTGTCGGCGAGAGAGTGGGTCCCCAGGTTCCCGATTCCCTGGTGGATGTACACCTTGCCGTCGGCGCGAATGACCAACAGCCCGTCGAAGCCCGAGCTGCCGGCGGTATACGGGCTCACCCCGACCCCGATGCCCGTGACCTTGGAGCCGTTTCGCTGCCCGCTCCTCGCCATCCTCTCGTCCCAGCCGAACAGCTCGGCGCCCTTGTCGATGGCTTCGCGGACGAAGACGCTCGTAAGGCCGGTCTGGCGCGCACCGAAGAGCACATCGCCACCGGGCGCGTTGACTCGCCTGAGCTGCAGGCGATCCATCCCGAGCTCGCGGGCCGCCTTGTCCATGAGCGGCTCGAGCATCCCGACGATCTGAGCTCCTCCGGGGCCCCGCTGAGCCGCCTTGGGCGGCGTGTTGGTGTAGACCGCAACCCCACGATGCCGCTGGTTGAGCGGCGTGTACGTCAGAGAGGCGGTCGATCCCGCGGACATGTTGTCGCCGGAGCGGCCGTACGGCCCGCCGTCCCCGAGAATGTACATGTCCAGCGCCGTGATCCGGCCATCGGCGCGGAAGCCGATCTTGACCTGCGCCTGGAAGCCCGGGCGGGCTCGGCCGATGTAGTTCTCTTCGTAGCGATTGATCCGCATCATTACGGGGCGGTTGATCTTACGCGACAAGAGCGCCGGGATCAGCATGTGGACGCTGCCCGTGATCTTGCTCCCGAAGCCGCCTCCGCAGAACTCGCCGACCAGGACCACGTCCTCGAGGTCCAGGTCGAGCATACCGGCCACCGCCGCTCTCGTCCTCGCCACGCTCTGCGTGGAGGTGTGCATGTAGAGCTTGCCGTTCTGCCAGTAGGCCAGGGTGGTGCGGGGCTCCAGCGGGTGATGCGTCAGCGACTGATGGACGATGGTCTCGTCGATGATCAGGTCGGCCTCTGCAAAGCCGGCTTCCACGTCTCCGACGCTCCACTCGGCGCCGGGCTCACCCATGGGGAGAGTCCCCTCGGGGGCGTTGGCGAAGTCCTCTTCGGTCCACTTGATGGTGGCGATGTCCCGCCCGACCATCGTGTTGCCGTCGAGACGGGCGCTGGGTCCGTCCGGCCTGAGACTGTCCAGCGGGTTCAACACGAACGGCAAGGGCTCGAAGTCGACCTTGATCGCCTCGATGGCGTTCGCAGCCGTCGTCTCGTCCACCGCCGCCACGGCGAGGACCGGCTCCCCCTCGTAGTGCGGCTCCATGGTGAGACACGCCTCTCTGGGAGCGTCGACCGCCGGTATGTCGTCGGCCGTGAGGATGCCCACGACCCCGTCCATGGCGAGCGCCGCGCTGGCGTCGATGCGCCGGACGCGGCAGTGGGGCATGGGGCTCAGCAGGAGCTTGGCAAACAGCATGCCGTCGACTCTGAAGTCTTCCGCATACTTGGCCCGGCCCGTGATCTTCGCGCGGAGATCGGGAGGGGCGATATCCTGTCCTACCAGTTTCTCGGCCATGATGCCCCCCTAAGCCCGCTGCCGGGCATACTCGGCAGCCCGAATGGCGGAAGTCAGGATCTTGTCGTAGTCGGCGCAGCGGCAGAGGTTGCCCGAGAGCGCGTGCGCCGCCTCTTCACGTGTGGGGTTCGGGTTGGCCTCGACCATGGCCACCATGCTCATGATGAAGCCGGGTGCGCAGAAGGCGCACTGGAAACCACCCTCGTCCAGAACGGCCTGCTGGACCGGGTGGAGCGTGCCGTCGGGGCTCTCCAGCCCCTCGATGGTCGTGATCTCCTGCCCGCGGACGGTGTGCGTCAGGACCGAGCATGAGTAGCTCGCCACACCGTCGATCAGCACCGTGCACGCCCCGCACTCCGCTCGATCGCACCCGAACTTGGTGCCCGTGAGCCCGAGCTTGTAGCGGAGGGTCAGGGCCAACGTCTCCTGCTTCAGCACGTCTACGCGACGCTGCTGACCGTTCACGTTGAGCGTCACCAGCCTCTCAACCGAACCCTGAACCGGCAGGGCACCCAAGAGCGGCCTCGACCCCCTGAACAAATAGCCCGCCGAAGAGGTCGTCGCCCCCGCAGCGATGACCCCCATGATGAACGTCCTTCTGGAGACCGTGCGCTCCGGAGTGCCGATGATTTCGACGTCGCTCATGGAGCCTACCCCCCTTACGTGAATACAACGGAAGAAGAACTGGCGGCCCTCTGCCCCAAGGGAGCAAGATACGGGACAAGCCCGCTGTGGGCGAGGACAGTCGAGGGGCGGCTCAGGAGCCGGTTGCGGAGTGGATCCCGGGAGCCGGTATCGGGGTCCTAGGCGACCTCTCGTCTGAACCGCAGAGTCGCCAGGGTCAAGAGGGTGAGCCCCAGGAGCAGGAGCGCCACGAACTGCGGCCAAAGGACATCGATACCGATCCCCTTGAGGAAGATGGCCCGCACGATCTCGAGGTAGTGCCGGATCGGGTTCAAGATCGTGATGTCCTGGAAGATCTCGGGCATGCTGGACACGGGGAACATGAACCCGGACAGAAGCAGGGCGGGCATGAACACGAGGAACGTGCCCATGAAGGCCTCTTGCTGCGTCTTGGAGACCGTGGAGATGAGCAGACCCATCCCCAGGCCCGCCATCACATATAGGAGGCTGGCCACAAACAGGAGGAGGAGGCTGCCCCGAAGAGGCACGCCGAACCAGAGGACCGCCACCGTTGTCACCAGGACCAGATCTCCCATCCCGATGATCCCGAAGGGCAGTGTTTTTCCGACGATGAGCTCGCCGGCCGTGAGTGGACTGACCTTGAGCTGCTCCAGCGTTCCGATTTCCCGCTCCCGCACCACGGCCAACGAGGTGAGGAGCAGGCAGACGAGCATGATGAGGGTCCCCACCACCGCGGGAACGTTGTAGTTGCGGCTGGCCAGCTCGGGGTTGTACCAGGCCCTTTCGCGCAGATCCACGGGAAGTGGGACCCCCGTCATCGCACGCTCCACTGCACGCCCCTCGATGATGCGAGTGATGTAGCCCTGGGCCACCGCAGCGGTGTTGGAGTTGGTGCCGTCGAGGAGCACCTGGACCTGCGCCCCACCGTCCCCCAGCCGCGCTTGGGCGTACCCCCGTGGGATCTCCACCCCGGCGATCGCCTCCCCACGGTCCAGGGCCCTGACCAGGTCCCTGGGTGTCTGCGATCGACCCGTAACCTCGAAGTATCCGGAGGCCGTCAGGGCGGACACCAATTCCCGCGACTCACGCGTGTTGTCGTGATCCACCACAAAGGTCGGCGTGTCGTAGAGATCGGTGGAAACGGCGTATCCGAACGCCACGAGCTGGATTATGGGAGCCACGAAGATCACCCGTGCCATCCTTGGGTCCCGGAAGATCTGCAGGAACTCCTTGGCCAGAAGGCCGAACACACGCTCGAGTCCGCCGGTCACCCGGCTCACTGGATCTCCTTCTTGAACGCCCGGGTCGCACCGAAGATGCCCAGGACGGCGAAGGCGATCATGAGCAGGCCCTCGGTGGCCAACACCTCGATGCCCACGCCCTTCAGGAACAGTCCCCGGGTCACCACAAGGAAGTAGCGGGCGGGAATCAGGTAGGTGATCGCCTGCAGGGCCGGAGGCATGACGTCGATGGCGAACATGAACCCCGAAAGCAGAAATGCCGGGAGAAACGTGAGGATCATCGCCATCTGGGTGGCCAGAAGCTGTGAGCGCGCCACCGCCGAGATGAACATGCCCATTCCCAGGGCTCCCAAGATGAAGGTGAGCGAAAGGATCATCAGGAGGCCGGCGCTGCCCCGGAAGGGAACGTCGAAGAGGAACACACCGATGACGCTCACCAGGGCCACGTCGATGATCCCGATGGCCACGTAAGGAAGCAGCTTGCCGAGAACCACCTCGAGCCGATGGACCGGGGTGGACACGAGCTGCTCCATCGTACCCCGCTCCCACTCCCGGGCGATGGTGAGAGAGGTGAGCATGGCGGCGATGATCATCATGATGACCGCCACGAGCCCCGGGACGATCATGTTCTTGCTCAGGAGCTCCTCGTTGTACCAGACCCGGGTCTCTGCGCGGATCATCGGGGGTAGCTCGGCTCCCTCTAGCAGGACATCGGTGGAGAATGAACGGACGATGGCCTGGGCATATCCCAACGCGATGGTCGCCGTATTGGCGTCGCTGCCGTCGACGAGGATCTGGAGCTTGGCGGACCGCCCCCCGTCGAGATCACGGGCGAAGTCACGCGCTAGCACGATGGCCACGAGGGCCTCGCCCCGGTCCAGTACCTCCTCCACCTGCCCGTGGCGCGTCAGCCGGCGCACCACCGTGAAGTACCCCGACGCCTCGAAGGCATCGAGCAGCTCCCGGCTCCGACTGGATCCGTCCAGGTCCAGTACGGCCGTGCGAATGTCCTCGACGTCCCACGTTATGGCGTACCCGAATATGACGACGAGGAGGGCCGGTAGGAGGAAGGCGAGCAAGAGGCTCCTGGGGTCGCGACGCAGGTGGAGAGCCTCTTTGCGCGCCATGGCCATGAGCCGCGTTCGACTGAGCATGCTCACCCGCTCCTCGCCCCACCCTCGTCACGGATACGGGCCACGAACACGTCCTCGAGAGAGGGCTTGATCTGCTTCACGGACGTCACCGCGATGTCCGCCCGGGCCAGATGGGACCGGATGCGGTCGTCGGCGCCCTCTCTCGTGTTCGTGGTCACGTGGAGAGAGCGGCCGTACATGGCGGCATCCACGATCCCCGAGGCACCGTCCAACGCCTGTACGGCCCGGGGCGGATACTCGGCTCGGACCTCGAAGAGGGGCAATTCCATGCCGGCCCGGAGCCCCGCCGCCGTGTCCAGGGCGATGAGGCGTCCCCGATTCATCAGAGCGAGCCGGTGGCAGTACTCGGCCTCTTCCATGTAGTGGGTCGTGACGAAGACCGTAGTCCCGCCGTCCGCCAGCCCATAGATCAGGTCCCAGAACGCTCTACGTGAAATCGGGTCCACCCCGGACGTGGGCTCGTCCAGGAAGAGGATCGGTGGCTCATGGAGGACGGAGCAGCCCAGTGCGAGCCTCTGCTTCCAACCCAGGGGCAGCTCGCCGGTCAGGCGGTCCCGGTGCTCGGTGAGCCCCGCCATCTCCACGACCCAGTCCGCCCTCTCCCGCCGGCGGTTCCGGGGAACCCCGTAGAGCCGTGAGAAGAAGTGGATGTTCTCTTCGACGGTCAGATCGGTGTAGAGCGAGAACAGCTGGGACATGTAGCCGATGCGGCGCTTGATGGCACGGCGCTCCGTCTCCACGTCCAGTCCCGCCACGCGGCCCTCCCCCGAGGTGGGAGGGATCAGCCCGGTGAGCATCTTGATGGTGGTGGTCTTGCCGGCCCCGTTGGGTCCCAGAAAGCCGAAGATCTCCCCCGAGCGTACCCGAAACGACACCCGGTCGACGGCGACGAAGTCACCGAAGTGACGGGTAAGATCGCGGGCGATGACCGCGTGCTCCGGGTCAGTCGGTCTCATGGCCTCCGTCTCCGCCGGCCCCGACTCGGTCCATGAACACGTCCTCCATCGACGGCTCGTCGATGGACTCCACCACCACGTCCGAGAATCCCTGCGATTCGAGAGCGGCTCGGACCGCGCCCGAGCCGGCTACTGCGTCCCCCACCACTACATGCAGCCGATCACCGAAGACGGATGCGCTGGTGACGAGCGGGGTCGCTCTCAGGACGTCCCGGGCCGCCCTCGACCGATCACCGACACGGACCGAGAGCAGCCGACCAGCCAGCCCTTTTCGGAGAGCGTCGGGGGTATCCACCGAGAGGCTTGTGCCCGCCTCGAGGAAGGCCAGCCGGTCGAATCGCTCGGCCTCGTCCATGTAGGCCGTGCTCACCACGACGGTCACACCCTCGTCCACCATCTCGTGGATGATCAGCCAGAGATCCCGACGGGATATGGGGTCCACGCCGAAGGTCGGCTCGTCCAGGAGCAGGAGGCTCGGGCGATGGATCAGGGCGCACGAGAGGCCGAGCTTCTGCTTCATCCCTCCGGAGAGCGCCTCCGCCCGGCGGTCCATGAAGGGGGCGAGGCCAGAGAACTCGTAGAGTCGTGCGAGCCTCTCGGGCCGTTGGTCCCGGGGCACGCCGAAGAGGTCGGCGTAGAAGTCGAGGTTCTCGCTGACCGTGAGGTCGTGGTAGAGGCCGAAGCGCTGAGACATGTAGGCGATCTGTCCCTTGGCCGCTTCCGGATCGACACCCACGTCCGTACCGAACACCCAGGCATGCCCACTCGAGGGAGGTAGGACGCCGGCGAGCATCCTCAGCGTCGTCGTCTTTCCGGCCCCGTCGGGGCCCACGAGGCCGAAGAGCTCGCCGGCGGCAACCTCGAGGGACAGGCCGTCCACAGCCACCAGCGGACCGAAGGATCGGGTCAGGCCCTCGGTCCGGACCGCCCAGCTCGCGTCTACCGTTCCGTTCACAGTCCAGCGCGGTCGGCGGTCGGCCCCTCTCGCGCACTCACGGAGCTGCCCCGCCCTCGTCCAGCCGCACGTCGGCCGGCATGCCCGGCTTGAGCTCGAAGCCCGGGTCGCCCACCACCTGGACTTTCACCGCATAGACGAGCTTCACCCGCTCCTCGGGCGTCTGGACGTTCTTGGGCGTGAACTCGGCCTCCGAAGCGATGAAGGTCACTCGCCCGTCATAGGTGCGGTCGGGATAGCTGTCGGAGGTGATGGTGGCCCGCTGCCCCAGCGCGACCCTACCGATCCGGTCCTCCCGCACATAGATCCGCACCCAGCGGTCGTCCGGGTTCATTAGCGTTAGGACGGGAGCGCCCGGCGGGGCTGTCTCACCCGGCTCCCGGTGCCTCACGGTCACCACGCCGTCGAACGGGGCCGTGATCGTCGCGAAGGACAGCGCGGCGTCAACGACCTGGATCCCGGCCTCGGCCGCCGCCACCTGTGCGGCCTGGGCCTCGACTCTCTCCGGGCGGGGTCCGGCCTCCAGGAGTCGCAGCGCTTCACGACGCTCGTCGGCCTGGATCCGAGAGAGGCTCAGGGCGAGCTCGCTCTTCTCCAGGGCCTCCTTGCTCACGGCCCCGCCGTCATGCAGAAGCCGGGCCCGCTCCAAATCGCGCTCGGCGTCGCGCACCTGCGTCTCGGCCGCCCGGAGGCCGGCACGCCCCTGGGCGATCTCCTCCTGCCGGAACCCGCTCCGGAGCTCCGCCAATCCGGCTCGCGCGGCCGCGAGCTGAGCCACCAGCTGAGCACGGCGCGCGTTGATCTCGGAACGGTCGAGGCTCGCCAGCGCCTGGCCGGCCGTGACGCGGTCACCCTCCCGCGGGCCGATATCCTCGATCCGGCCTGCCGCCTGAAAGGCGAGCTGGCCCTCGGTGGCCTCCACCGTCCCGGAAGCCGTGAGCCCGTCCCCAACCTCGTCGTCCCGCAGGAATCCGAACCACAGGATGGCACCGGCGACTGCCAACACGACCACCGCCAGAACACGTCGAGGGGGTCGACGTCCGCTCATGATGCACCTCCGAGATTCTCTTCGAGCCAGCCCTCGTCGAGCTCGCCCACCGCCTTGGCGAGTCGGATCCGCGCCAGCACCGCCCCGTGCTCCACTTCACTGAGCGTGGCTCGCAGGGAGAGAAGCGTAGCCTCGGCCTGTAGATAGTCCGCCTGCACGCCGGTGCCGGTGTCGAGACGCAGCCGCTCGATGCGAGCCACTTCCGCGGAGCGGTCAACGGCCGTGTGAAGACTCGCCGCACGGGCCTCGGCTTCTTCCAGCGTCGCCAGCGCCCCGTCGACGCTCGCCGCCGCTCCGAGCTCGGCGAGACGTAGGTTCGCGTGTGAGGCCTCGCGGAGGGCCTCGGCGCGGGAAACACCGTGCCGCAGGCTGCCACCGGTGAAGACGGGCACCGAGATGGCGAGGCCCACGTTCCACTCGGTGGTGAAGTGTCCGTCGAGGCTACCCTGGTCCACGTAGGCCGCCTGAAGGCCCACGCTGGGCCTGCGGGCGCCCCGGGCGACGCCCACCGCGGCCTCGGCGGATGTGAGATCGTCCCTGGCGCGCTGGACGCCTGGGTTGGCGGCCAGGGATGCCGAGAACAGCCGAGTCCGATCGACGACGCTTCCTCCCTGGAGGGTGACCTCCTGCAACGCACGCTCGCTGAGGGAGCCGTCGGACAGGCCCATGAGCCGACCCAGGTCGCCCTCGGCCACGCGGCGTATAGTGACCGTCCGGACCCGGTCCGCGCGGGCGTCAGCCAGGGCCGCCTCGGCCCGAAGGACCTCCACCCGCGGAGCCCGCCCGACGGCCAGAAGATCCTGGACACGCTCGAGTCCCGACTGCAGGGCGGCGATGCGCTGGTCGTGGGCGTCCAGCTGAGCCCGAGCCAAGAGTATGCCGAGATAGCTTGCGGCGACCTGGCCGATGAGCTCCTGCCGGGCCGATCGAAGATCCGACTGGGCGCCCCTCGCCTGCGACTTCGACGCCGAGATACGGGCTCCCCTCGCACCGCCGTCGTAGACCGTGTAGCCGACCATGGCTCCGGCCTGGAAGAGCGTCTCGTCGAAGGGAGGGACGAGGGAAGGCTAGAAGCCATGAATGGGCGTGACGACCATGGGCTCGTTGAACTGCGTGGCGGTACCGCGCATGCTCAGAGATGGGAAGCGCTCTCCCATGCTCACTCTGTGGGCCTTCTCGGCAGCTCTCTGGCGAGCGACTCCGCCCAGCAGGAAGGGGTGGGTGTCCAACGTCATCGCCACAGCCCGGGAGAGAGTCAGCGTGGCCTCGGAGGACGTACGGTCCGCTGCCTGGGCGGTCACGCTCTGCGCCGGCCCGCCTATCCACGACATTGCCAGGCCCGCCAGAACCTTCCGGAGCCTCGGCGAGTCGGCCCCCACCGCCCGCCACAGCCAAGCACCCGAATTCATGATACCTCCTTGACGCTGAGCGCCCGTCCCACGAACTGCACTGCATGCTCTTCCGCCTGGTCCGCGGGCACACCGCCGGCGACGCCGCCCGCCCGAGACAACAGTTTGCCCACCAGAGTCAGGTGGACGGGGAGGGCAATGATCCCGATGACCGTAGGGAGCATGTCCGACTCGAGGATGCTCCCGTCCTTCTGTCCCTCGCGAAGAAGGGTCGACAGCGTTCCGATGACGTGCTGCATGGTCTCTTGGACCGGCTTGATGGGCTCGACTCCCGAGGTCACCTGCTGGAGCATGAAGTGAGGCATGTCCGGGTTCTCGCTCAGGTGGGCGAAGAAGGCCCGGACGACACCGTCGATCCTCTGAAGCGGCGTTCCCGGAACGGAGGCAGCCTCGGTGACTCGGCCTCTGAGGGGAGCGAGAGCGCTGTCCACCACGGCCTCGTACAGGCCTTCCTTACTTCCGAAGTGATACGTCACCGCCCCCAGGTTGGCGCGAGCTTCTCGTGTGATGGCCCGAACGGAGGCCCCCTCGTATCCCTGGCGCGAGAAGATCCGTCGTCCGGCCGTCCGCAGCCGGGTGGCCGTGTCGGTTTTCAGGGAGGATTTGACCATGTCGATCCTTGTACTGATTCAAACGTTCGTATTAATCTAAGTAGTGAGGAGTTTTAGTCAAGGCAAAGTATGATCTGAAGGTCTCTCTTTGATCGGATCAAGGGTCAAACGATCGTATGAGTCGGCCTTGGGCCCGCACGTATCAGAATTATCGAGGCGATCGAGCCCCGAGCAGACGGGCTTCCGGCCTCCATACGCGGATAGCACAGCCGCACGGACTCGGGTACCTTTCCCGCCGTGAGCCAGCCACAGCCGGACCGACGCCCGCGCCTCAGCAAGGTGCAAGCCCTCGACCTCCTCGGGTCCCACTTCGGACTCGTGGGCGACCTCGCGTCCCTAGCGAGCGAGCGCGATCAGAACTTCCGTGTGGTGTCCAACCGAGGGGACCGGTTCGTTCTGAAGATCGCCCACCCCGACGAGCCCACGGCTCTTCTGGAGCTCCAAACGGACGCCTTGGCGTTCCTGGCCGAACGGGACATCGGCGTCGATCTCCCCAGGATCGTACCGACCACGACCGGGGATACCGGCTTTGCCGCACCTGGCGACGACGGAGCCACGCACTGGGTGCAACTCCTCACCTACGTCGAGGGTGAGATCATGGGGACCGTCCGGCCCAGGACGCCTTCCCTCCTGGAGTCTTTCGGCGAAGCGATGGGCCGCCTAGACGCAGCGCTCTCGGAATTCGACCACCCGGCCGCGGTCCGCCCGGACTTCCAGTGGGATCTGACCCGCGCCCACCAGGTCATGGACGCCAACCTCCCCCATATTCGAAAAAAGGAGCGGGGAGCCCGGGTCGAGGCGGTCCGACGCGAATTCGAGACCGTCGTAGTGCCGCTCCTACCCGACGTGCCGAGGAGCGTCATCCACAACGACGCCAACGACTACAACGTTCTCGTCAGTCCTCCCACACCGGAGGGGCGGACGGTCGTCGGACTCCTGGACTTCGGGGACGCTCTCGAAAGCGCGACCGTGTGTGACTTGGCCATAGGCGCCGCCTACGCCCTCTTCGGGGCGTCCGACCGGATGGCCGCCATGATCTCGGTGGTGCGCGGGTACCATCGCGCTCGTCCCCTCACCGAGACGGAGCTAGAGATTCTCTTCCCCCTCGTCCGGGCGCGGCTGGGCGTGAGCGTCAGCATCTCCGCCTCCCGGGGTGGAGAGGATTCGGAAGACTCGTACCTGACGATCAGCGAGGCTCCGGCATGGGATGCGTTGACCGATCTGGCCGCTGTCCATCCGCGCCTCGCCCGGAACCTCCTCAGAGACGCGTGTGAGCTTGAGCCGTGCCCGAGTCACCACGAGGTCACGCGCTGGATTGAGTGGCACCGGCAGGAGATGGGCCCTGTGGTCAGCGAGAGCCTGGACGATGCCCTGGTCTTCGACCTCAGCGCAGCCAGCCCCGAGATCGACGACCTGGACCGGGTCCTCGACGCCGGGGCGTTCAACACGCACCTCCTGCGGCGCCTCGATGAGGAGGGCGCCACGGTGGGCATCGGCCGATACGCCGAGCCCCGTGTGTGCTACGCCTCGGACAACTACGGGCAGGCCGGTGGGGAATTCCCGGAGCGTCGCAGCGTGCACACCGCCATCGACATCTTCCTCCCCGTAGGGAGCCCGGTCCTGACGCCCCTCGACGGCCACGTTCACAGTGTTCGGAACAACTCGGAGCGATTGGACTACGGGCCCACGATCATCCTCGAGCACGCCCCCGAGGACGGACCCACGTTCTACACGCTTTACGGGCACCTGGATGAGGAGTCGCTGGAGGGCCTGGAGGTGGGGACGCCTGTGGAGCGCGGTCAGCAGATCGCACGGCTCGGTGACCTGCCCGAGAACGGGGACTGGCCGCCGCATCTCCACTTCCAGCTGATCACCGACCTCCTGGACATGGAGGGCACCTTCCCGGGGGTCGCGCTTCCCAGCCAGCGGAACGTGTGGCTGAGCATCTCCCCCGACCCGGGCCTCATGCTGGACCTGCGCGAGGGCTCCACTTTCGCTCCCGAGGTGCCGCTCGACGAGATCAGAGACCTCCGCCGGGAGCATCTGGGGCCATCCCTCCGCCTCTCGTACAGAGAGCCGCTCCACATCGTCCGAGGGTGGAAACAGCACCTCATCGACGCGGTTGGGCAGGCCTACCTGGACGGGGTGAACAACGTCTGTCACGTGGGCCACTGCCATCCCCGGGTCGTGGAGGCCGCCCGAAAGCAGATGGGGGTCCTGAACACGAACACCCGCTACCTCCACGAGACCATCGGCCGCTACTGCGAGCTTCTCACCGCCACCCTGCCCGATCCGCTCTCGGTGTGCTTCCTCGTGAACTCGGGGAGCGAGGCGAACGAGTTGGCGTTCCGGCTCGCCCATGCCCACACGCAACGCGACGACTTCATCGTGGTGGAGGGCGCCTACCATGGGAACACGGGAGCCACCATTGCAGCCAGCCCCTACAAGTTCGACGGACCGGGGGGCGAGGGTGCCGCCCCGCACATCCATACCGTGGCCATGCCCGACGACTACCGGGGGCTTTTCCAGCGGTCGGACCCGGATCGCGGCCAGCGGTTTGCGGATCTGCTCCTGGAGGCCACGGCGGAGGCGCAGCGGCGATCGTTCGGCCCCGCCGCGTTCATCTGCGAGAGCCTGCTGAGCTGCGGTGGGCAGATCGAGCTCCCCCCGGGCTACCTCGCGGCGGCATACGCCCTGGTGCGCGAGGACGGCGGCGTGTGCATCTGCGACGAGGTCCAGGTGGGCTTCGGCCGCGTGGGAAGCCACTTCTGGGCCTTCGAGACTCAAGGCGTCGTGCCCGACATCGTGACCATGGGCAAGCCCATGGGGAACGGGCATCCACTGGGTGCAGTCGTCACCACGCCCGAGATCGCCGAGAGCTTCGCCAACGGAATGGAGTACTTCAACACCTTCGGCGGCAATCCGGTATCGTGCTCGGTCGGCCTGGCGGTCCTGGACGTCATCGAGGACGAGGGTCTCCAGGAGCACGCCCTACGCGTCGGCAACCGCATGCGCGACGGGCTCGTCTCACTGATGGGGCGGCACCCGGCGGTGGGAGACGTGCGCGGCCTCGGCCTGTTTCTCGGGATCGAGATCGTCTCCGATCATGCGAGCCGCGAGCCCCACCCCGGAGTCGCCGAGTACGTCGTCGAGAGGATGAAGGACCATGGCATCCTACTGAGCACCGACGGACCCGACTACAACGTCATCAAGATCAAGCCACCCCTCGTGTTCGATCAGAACGACGCCGACCGCGTCGTCGAGGTGATGGACCGCGTGCTTTCGGACGACTACGTAACCCGGAATTGCGGAGGGTGACGCGAGAGCGGGTCCTACCCTGGCTTCTGGTCGGTCTCTACTGGTTTGTCCTGGCCACGCTGGCGGGGGAGATCAAGCTCGACCACCTCACATACGGTGGTGCCGTGCTCCTCCTGGCTCACCTTGGGCCCCGTGGGCGACAGGTGCTGCTCTTCCTCCTCCCATTCATCCTGACGGGCGTCATCTACGACAGCCAACGATACTGGGGTCCAAACGTACGGGGCGCTCCCCACATCGCCGAGCCCTACCTCTTGGAGAGAAGCCTGTTCGGGATCCCATCGGACGGTGGGCCCCTGACGCTCAACGAGTGGTTCGGACTGCATCTCCACCCCGTCCTCGACTTCATCGCGGGCGGCGCGTACCTGACGTTCATTGGGATCTTCATGGTGGTGGCCCTCCTCCTGACCCTTCGGGTCAACCGGGCCGGCGTGGCAGCCGGAGCCGAGGATGTGCGCGATGACTGGAGCCCGGAGCGCCGTTTCTGGACGGCTCAGACCCTGGTGTGGTGCTTCCTCGTGGTCAACATCGTGGGGTACGCCACCTGGTATCTCTATCCGGCCGCACCACCGTGGTACATCGAGGCGTACGGCCTCGAGACGGTTCTTCTCGACGTGCCGGGGAGCCCGGCTCGAACTGCCCGCTTCGACAACCTCCTGGGGACGAGCTTTTTCGCTGGGATGTACGGGTACGAGTCGAACGCGTTCGGGGCGATCCCATCGCTCCACATATCGTACCCAACGCTCTCCGTCTTCTTCGCCTTCAGGCTCGGAGCGCTCCGGACCCTCACGGTGGCATTCCTCGCCGTCATGTGCTTCGCGGCCGTCTATCTGAACCACCACTACGTGATTGACGTGGTGCTGGGTGTGCTCTACGGGTTGGTGGCGGGGGTGATGACGGTGGCAGGTGCTGAATGGGCGATCACTTCTTCTTCTTTTCGTCCTTCAAGAGAACGGAGAGGAGCATGGATATGATGGAGATGACCACGCTGCCCACCACCGCCGGCCAGATGCCCCGAACCGCGAAGTTGTCCACGAGCTGGGCGGTGAGGAGCAGCATGGCGCCGTTGATCACCAGATAGAAGAGGCCCAGGGTGAAGAAGAGGAACGGCAGCGAGAAGAAGAAGACGATGGGCTTCACCAGGGCGTTTACCAGCCCGAACACGAAGGCCACCAGAAGCACATCCAGGTACCCCCCCGTCAGGTCGATGCCGTTGACGAAGTAGGCAGCCCCGGTCAGGGCGAAGGCGTTGATGATGAGGCGAATCGCGAAGTTTCTCACCCGTCGTCTCCCGAGGTCGGTCCAAGAGGATCATCTGGTCGGACGCCACGTCGGTGACATCGATGACGACCGATATACCATCTACGACGAGAACGGCGAGGATCCAGTTTCGGAACAGGCCGCTGGACGTCGATGGGGGTCGCGATCCGCCACCGTCGCGCGCGGCACAAGCGATGGTATCTTAGCCCACGATGAACGCGCGCACACCCATGGACTGCTCCCCGGGACCGCCCGTCACGATCCGCTGGACCGATGACGACGCGGGCCTGGTCATTCTCGATCAGACCGAGCTTCCCGGCTCGGAGGTCTACCGGGAGCTCCGAACGCTTCAAGAAGTGCACGAAGCCATCACGAGCTTGCGGGTGCGTGGCGCTCCACTCATCGGCATCACGGCAGCGATGGGCGTGGCTGCGCTGGCCAGCGCCCGGATCGGCGAGGCGGGAGGGAGGGCCGGCGACACCTCGGGCCATCACGCCCCGCCTCTTTCGGCCGAGGAGGTGACGGAGTGGTGCCGCCATCTCGCCCAGGCCCGTCCCACCGCCGTGAACCTCGGCTCGGCCCTTGAGCGCATGACCTCCACAGCACTGGGAGCCCCGTGGGACGACCCGGCCGAGCTGGCCCGTGCCCTGCGTGAAGAGGCCGGCCGGATCCTGGACGAGGACCGGATCATGTGCCGGCAGATCGGGGAGCACGCACTACCGCTGGTCGACGACGGGGCGTCCGTCCTCACCCACTGCAACGCCGGTGCCCTGGCCACCGGGGGGATCGGCACCGCCCTGGCGCCCCTATACCTGGCCCACCAAGTGGGTCGCTCGGTCCGGGTGTTCTCCACCGAGACGCGTCCGCTCCTGCAAGGGAGCAGGCTGACCGCGTGGGAGCTGGGCCGGGCCGGAATCGACGTGACGGTCATCACGGACAACATGGCGGGGGCGCTCTTCGGTGAGCTCCGCCCTGACATCGTATTCGTGGGAGCCGACCGGATCGCCGCCAACGGCGACGTGGCCAACAAGGTCGGGACGTACGCCCTGGCGGTCCTGGCCCGTCACCACGGGGTCCCCTTCTACGTGCTGGCGCCGACATCCACAGTGGATCTCGGGACTTCGTCCGGTGCCGACATCCCCATCGAGTTCCGGGGAGCGGAGGAGGTCGCCAGGGGATTCGGATCGCTCACCGCCCCATCCGACGCCCAGGTGTGGAGCCCGGCGTTCGACATCACGCCCGCGAGCCTCGTCTCCGGCATTGTGACGGAGCGCGGGATCCACACCCACCAGCTCGGGGAGGCGCTTGCGGAGGCCATCCGAGGGGCCGACGAAGAACGTGGTAGGCGCCCGCTGACCAGCGAGGGGCCGACGTCGTGACGGACGACATGGCGTGATCGAAACCCTGTCCACCGATTGACGCCGGCCCGACCCGCTCCGTGCTACCACCTCACTCGTACCGAAGCGCCGTCATGGGATCAACGCTCGTGGCACGCCGTGCCGGGATCCAGCTCGCCAGGAAACCGATGGAGAAGATCACTCCGAAGACCGTCGCGAAGACCGACACGTCGCGGGGGTCCACCTGGTACATGATGATGGTGATCGCTGCCGAGACTCCCCAAGCAAGGGCCATCCCGATGGGGAGGCCGATCGCCATCTGCGCGGCGCCCTGTTTGAGGATCAACTTGACCACATCGCGCGAGCCTGCTCCCAGGGCCATGCGGATGCCCATCTCCTGGACCCGTCGGCTCACCGAGAAGGACAGCACTCCGTAGAGTCCCACGGACGCCATGAACAGCGCCGCCACACCGAAGACGATGAAGATCGTGCCGAACACACCGTAGAACCAGCTGCTACGCTGGATCACCTCGGCCGCGCTCCGGACGTTGAAGATGGGCAGATCGGGGTCCAGGCCCCGCACGGCGTTTCGCACGTCGGCGGCCATGCCCATGGGTGGGCCCGCCGTCGGGACCGCAGTGATGGTCAGGAAGCTCGGGTCGGACTGGGTGACGGGCGTGTAGTATCCGGCTGGATCCGATCCCGGGATGCCCGGCGGACTGAAACCCTCCATCTGTAGATCGCCGACGACGCCGATAACGCCCATCCAGGGGATCGTGTCGGTGGTTCCGGTGCGGAAACGGCGGCCCAGCGCGCCCTCGCCCGGCCAAAAGCGATCCGAGAAGGACTGGTTCACGATGGCGACCCGCTCCGCGTCCAACGTGTTCGCGGCGGAAAAGTCCGTACCCTGCAAGAGCCCCACCCCAAGCATGTCGAAGAAGCCCGACGTGACCCGGGCGTTGTGGACCTGGGGGCGGTCACCGTCAGCCTCGTAGACCTCGCCCTCGAGTCGGATGGGGACGATACCGGTGCCGCTTCCCGGTGGTGTGCTCGTCAGCCCGGCAGCCCGGACGTCCGGCAGCCCCTCGAGACTGCGAAGCAGGTCGTCGAAGAACTGCTGGCGATCCTCGCGATCCGGGTAGTCGGTCTGAAAGAGGCCAACCCTCGCGGTGAAGATTCCATCCGGATCGAAAGCGTACTCCTGCCGGCTGAGCTGTACCATGCTCTTCGTCACGAGGCCCGCGGCCACCAGTAAGGCACAGGACAGGGCTACCTCGCCGATGACCAGGACCTTGGAGAGCCGGCCCATGTGGAAGCTGGACGATCCGCGCGATTCGTCCTTGAGCACGCCGTTCACGTCGGTCTTCGCCCCCTGGAGCGCGGGAGCCGCCCCAGCCACCAGAGCCGTCAGGCCCGTCAGGCCCACGACGAAGACGAGGACCGGCAGATCCACCTGGAACCGCATGAAGTAGGGCCGGCCGGTCACCGCGCCAGCCGTGGCACTATCGAAGAGCCCCACGGCGTAGTACGCGATCCCGATCCCCAGGAGGGCTCCCCCCAGCGCAAGCACCAACGCCTCCGAGAAGAACGGCAGCATGACCCGGAGGCGGCCGGCACCCAGGGCGACCCGGACGGCCGCCTCCTTGGTCCTGAGTGCGGCCCGGGCCAGGAGAAGATTCGCGACGTTGGCGCACGCCACGAGCAATACTAGGAGGCCGGCCACCATCATGGCCGTGAATAGCGTCGTGATGGGTCCCTGCGACTGGGACTGGGCCCAGGTGAGGAGCCGGATGGTCATGCCTTCGTTGGTATCGGGATGCTCCCGTTCGAGCTGCTGGGCCACGTTCGCGAGCTCGAGCGAAGCCCGATCCCAGGTCGTTCCGTCTAAGAGTCGTCCGAAGACGGTGTAGAACCGGCCCTGTCCCCGGTCGGACGCCAGGGGATCGTCATCCATGGTGATCCAGATCTGATGATTGGCGGGCCAGAGGAAGCCCTCGGGCATAACGCCGACGACGGTGCCCTGTTCACCGTTGATTCTGAGCACCTCACCCAGCACACCGGGATCTCCGCCGTAACGATTCTGCCACATCTCATAGCCCAGGAGCACCGTCGGGGCCGAGCCGGGCGTGTCCTCACCGGGCCGAAAGGCCCTTCCCAGGCTGGGCTGCACACGAAGTAGGTCGAAGGTGTTGGCGGTGACGAAGGACCCGGCATAACGCTCGGGACCCTCGGTGCCGCTCACGTTGACGGTCGAGTTCCAGCCGGCCGCCAGGCCTTCGAACGAGGTCTGCCGGTCTCGATAGTCTGTGAAGTCCTGGCTCGAGATCGCGAGCTGCTGGCCCTGTAGGCCCGGTCTACTGGTGTCGACACGCCAGATCGTCGCAACTCGATCCTCCTGGGGAATGTCGAGCCCGCGGAAGAACACACCGTATACGAAGGAGAACATGAACGTCGACATGCCGATCCCGAGCGATAGAACCACCACCGAGATGATGGCCGAACTGGGCTTCCTGGCCAGAGCACGAGCAGCGAACATGAGATCCTTGATCAAGCTTCCCATCTCCACACCACCTCCGTTTCGCGTTATTCGTCTGATTTCGGTCAGGGGAGGGCTCAGCCGCTCGGCTAGGGACCTTCTCGCATGACCGTTGAACCGGTCCAGCTCGCGTGTGTCCGGCAACCGCCACACGTAGTAGCCGGCGATGCGCAGGGCATGCAGCCAGTACCACAGAGCGAGCGGGAGCCGGCGACGGTCGTTCCGGACATACTCGAGGAACTCCTCCCGGGCGTCGCCCAGGATGCTGTCGCCAAGGACTCCGTCGGGAAGCCACCACCTGAGCGCGCGCTCGGCAAGCCGGGGCGGCTCCCATCTCGGAGCGTCGCTCACTTGGCCGGTTCCCCGAGGATCGGATCGAGTCCGTTCCACAGCCGGAAGAGGGCGCTCCGCGAGGCCTTGAGAACCGAGACACCCTCGGCCGTCACGCGGAAGAGGCGCCTTGGATGTCCTCCCCGGTCCGGTGTGGCCTCTTCGGTGCTCCACTCCACCGGCCCCTTGGCCTCCATGCGGTCCAGGGTCTTGTAGAGGGCGCCCCTGGAGACCCGTCGGCCCGCCTGCTCGTCGAGCTCCTGCAGGACGGCAAGCGCGAAGGCGCCGTCCCCCAGCCTCAGGACGCTGAGGAGAACCATCTGCTCGAACTCGCACGGATGGTTGCTCCGAGCCATTGCGTGCCTTATGTGTCGACAATGTCTACATCGATGTGGACACTGTAGACATTGAACAGGACGGACTCCAGCAGTAGGAAGTTTCAGCGCGCTGTAGGGAAAGCCCCGCTTGGGGTCCTTGCGTCGACCGTCTTCGGTTCGGCAAATTAATGGGTAACCGCCACACCGCCGGAAGGAGGATGAGCATGTGCCGGCACATGCTCATGTCGCTCGCGGCGCTATCAACCATTCTGTTCCTCGCTGTACCGGTCTCGTCCCAAGACGTCCAGCTCAGCATCGCTGCAGGCTGGTACAATCCGGGCGGAAACGACTTCAAAGGCACCGACCCGGGACCCGGGTTCGACGCCGTTGCCCTGTTCTCGGTCGCGCCGAGGTTCCGGGTGGGAGGCGGTGTGCAGTGGAACGTCCACGACGTGGACTCTTCCACGGACGACTACAACGTCATCTCCGTCTTCGCCGAGCCCCGCTTGGAGCTGGCAGCCCCGACGAACGACTTACGGCCCTTCCTGGCGGGCCGAGTTGGCTGGGCGAGAAAGGGCATCGACCTGACTGCCGGAAGCCGGACTGCGAACGGTATCGGCGTGGGAGGCTTGGCAGGGTTCGGCTATCAGGTGTCACCAACGGTGGCGTTGGAGGCCGCGGTGACGGCGTACTACCTGTCGTTCGGCGACTTCGACCTGGAAGGCCAAACGCTCGCGAACACCGATAGCACGGGGAACGCTATGGGTCTTCGACTGGCCCTGGTCCTGAGCCCCTAGCGCGCCCCGGCATGAGCACGGTTAGCGCCAACTAACGGTGGCCCGGACCCCGAGGGGGCCCGGGCTGCGCTCAACGCTTCGCGTAGGCGGCTGTTCTCCCGCTCGCGTCGAACGCCATCACGTCGTAGGGCTGGGCCGGCTGACCGGGGACCTCCATACCGGGGCTTCCGACGACCATGCCCGGAACGGACAGGCCCGCGATATTCGGCTTCTCGTCCAGCATCTTCTGGACGAGCTCCGCAGGCACGTGACCCTCGACCACGTAGCCGCCCACCAGAGCCGTGTGGCACGACCCGAGATTGGCCGAGATGCCGTGCTCCGCCTTGATGGCCTGCAGGTCGGTCAGGTCATGGACTTCGAGCTCGAAGCCGGCGGCCCGCATGTGGTCCACCCAAGCGCCGCAGCAACCGCAGGACGGGTTCTTGTAAACGGTGACGACGCCGGCCTTGGCCGCTGAAGGGCTATACCACGACGAAAGCCCGGCGACCAGCAGCGCGAGAACGCCACTCCCGGCCAGTGCCGCGATCCTCTTATTCATCATGAGATCTGTCCTCACCAGAAAGAATCTGGTGCGAGTGTCCCTGTGGACATGGAGGTAACGGTCGAATTCTAGCGAGGTGCTCGGACATTACCAATGGCGGGCTCGGTGGGTCTCGCCACCGCCGTCGAGGCCGTGGAGGCGGGCCGGACATTTGCCTTAACCGTGACCGGGTGCTCAAATTCCGCCCGAGAGGAGCGACTTTTTCGCGACCTATACGAATACATGGCTGACCAAGAGCTCCAAACTCAAGTCCACGCCGAGCTGGCCCCCGACTTCCAGATCGTCCGTCTTCTGGGAGAGGGCTCCGTGGCTCACGTGTACCTCGCCAGAGAGCAAGACCTCAGGCGCATGGTGGCCATCAAGGTCATGAAGGCCGAGCTCGCAGGAGACGAGACCGCACGGAAGCGCTTCGAGAGGGAAGGTCGGTCCGCGGCCAAGATCCACCACAACAACGTCAAGGCGGGAGGGGACGCTAGGTCGGAATGACAGCGCTCACTCGGACCCTCGAGCTACAGACGGAGGGCGACGATCACATTCTGGACTTGACCGCCGACCTTCAGGCGTTGGTCGGCGACAGCGGGATCACCACGGGACAGCTCACGGCGATGGTTGTCGGCTCCACGGCCGCCCTGACCACCGTGGAGTACGAGCCAGGACTGGTGGGCCACGACATCGCTGCGGCGCTGGAGCGCATCGCCCCACGGGACGGCCGTTACGAGCACGAGAAGATGTGGCACGACGACAACGGTCACAGCCACGTGCGGGCGAGCCTCATCGGGCCTTCCCTGGCCCTTCCCATCGTCCAGAGCTCCCTGCCCCTCGGCACCTGGCAACAGGTGGTCCTGGTGGACCTTGACACACGGCCCAGGCATCGGCAGATCGTGGTCAACCTCGTCGGGGAGTGAGCACCGCTTGAGGTCCGCCGGCAAGATCGGGCTGAGCGCGGCTCTCCTCGCGGCCGGCTTGTACGTCGGTGCCAAGCCCGTGGGGTCCATCCCCGCTCTCGGTCCCTTGCTCGACCCCGTAGGGGGCGTCTGGGCCAGCGCCCGGGGCACCACTTTGCCCGCTGCGGTCACGCATACCGTGCCGAGCCTCTCGGGAGAGGTCCGGATCGTCTACGACGACAGGCGGGTTCCCCACATCTTCGCCGAGACCGTGGAGGACGTGGTCCGCGGCCTTGGATACGCGGTGGCCCGCGATCGCCTCTTTCAGCTGGAGCTTCAGACGCGAGCCACCGCCGGCACGTTGACGGAGCTCGTGGGTGTGGCCGCCTTGCCGGCGGATCGGCGATCCAGGCAGCTGGCTCTGGCCTGGTCGGCGGAGCGGGACTACGCGAGAATGGAGCCCGGGTCGGACCTGACCACCTATCTCGAGGCCTATTCCGACGGCGTCAACGCGTGGATGCGTGAGATGTCCCCATCGGAGGTCCCACTGGAGTATCACCTGCTCGGCCGGACACCCATGGCCTGGCAACCGCAGTACTCCCTGTACCTGCTCAAGCGCATGGGCTGGACACTGGCGATGATCAATACCGAGCGCAAGAAGAACGCCGCGGCGGCGCTGGTGGGTCGGGAGGCGGCCGACGGGCTCTTCCCGGTGAACGCACCGATCCAGGAGCCGATCCAGCCGAACGGATTGCGGCAAGCCCGTTTCGACCCGGTGACCCTGCCCCCGCCGGGCGAGCCGGCTCCCGGCATGGTCGTTCAGCTGGAGACCCTTCAGGCGTTCTTGGGTCCCATGGACGACGCCGGAGCCGGCTCGGGTGAGACGGTTCTGGGCTCCAACAACTGGGCCATCGGCCCCTCACGGTCCGCCGAGGGACACGCCATTCTCGCCGGCGATCCCCACCTCGATCTCACCTTGCCCAGCATCTGGTACGAGGCTCATCTCGTGGTTCGGGGAGAGCTGGACGTCTATGGCGTGACCATCCCCGGGAGCCCCGCCATCAGCATCGGCTTCAACCGCGACGTGGCCTGGAGCTTCACCAATACCGGGTCCGACGTGATGGATCTGTACCGCGAGACAGTCGACGACGCCCATCGTCCCCGGAGTTATCGGCTGGACGGCGGGTGGCGCCGGTTCGAGCGCCGCATCGAGACCTATCGGGCGAAGGACGGGTCCGTGCTCGCGGTCGACACGATCCTGCACACGCACCGGGGTCCCGTGAGCCGCGCCTCCGGTGAGTACGTCTCCCTCCGCTGGACGGTGCTGGAGGACCAGGGCGAGCTCATGTCGCTCCTCGGCGTCAACCGCGCCGGCTCAGTGGAGGAGTGGCTGTCGACCATGGAGGGCTGGGTTGCACCGACCCAGAACGGCCTGGTGGCCGACCGACAGGGGAACATCGCCATCCGGTCCTCGGGTCGATACCCTATACGACCGGCCGGTGCCCGCGGAGACTGGGTGTTTGACGGCTCGACTTCGAGCAACGATTGGCAAGGCAGGTATGCGTTGTCGAGCTACCCGGGCTCCGTGAATCCGTCTCAGGGCTACCTCGCCTCGAACAACCAGCAACCGGTTGACCCGAAGTACGACGACAGCTACCTGGGAGCCAACTGGCCGTCGCCATGGCGAGCCATGCGGATCAACCAACTGCTCCGTGCCGACTCCGTCTTCACGGCGGCGGATCTGGCCCGATTCCAGACCGATCCCGGGAGCCCCCGAGCGGATGTGTTCGTGGAGGCGTTCCTCCAGGTGGCGGGCCGGAGCTCGGAGACGCCAGCATCCACCGGTGGAAGCGGCGGGAGCTCGGACGGGGGCGGCTCCCCGGCCGCGGAAGCCGCCCGGCTCCTGGCCGAGTGGGATCGGCGCTACACCAAGGACAACACCCGTGCCGCCTTGTTCGAGCTGGCCATGAACGAGCTGGCGCGCCGCACCTGGGACGAGCTCACGGACAGTAGCGGCCGGCGGGTCGCGACTCCGAGAACCGCCATCCTCGCCACCCTCCTTGCGGATCCGGCCAGCGCTTGGTGGGACGACCGCTCCACCCCGAACGTCGTCGAGTCGCGAAACGACATTCTCTCAGCCGCGCTGGCGGCCGCCCTCACCGCAGCCCGGGATGCATACGGTCCCGAGTCGGACGACGGCTGGCTCTGGAGCCGCGTGGCTAACGCCAACGTCGTCCACTTCCTCGGGATATCGGCGTTCTCGGCCCTGGATCTCCCGATTCGCGGAGGGCCCGAAACGTTGAATCCCAACTCGGGCAACGGTAGGGACGGTGCCAGCTGGCGCATGGTCGTGGAGCTCGGCGACGAGGTCGAGGCGCGAGGCACCTACCCAGGGGGACAGTCCGGACATCCCCTGAGCCCCGACTACAGGGACCGGCTCGACGACTGGGTCGAAGGGAGCTCCAGCCGCTCCGGTTCCCCGAGAGCGCGGAGGAGCTCGCCGAGCTCTCACAGTCCCAGGCGACCCTTCGACCGGGGACCGGACGATGACCATCTTGCTCCTGACAAGCGCGATGGCGCTGGGCACCGCCCTTCTCGGGTGGTGGGCGGTCCCCCTGTTGGGGCTGATCTACGGAGCTTGGCGAGGAGCAGAGAGGGGCACGGCCGTGGCAGCGGCCAGCGCGCTCTTGGGATGGAGCGTCCTCATGGCATGGAATTGGATTGAGGGCCCCGTGGCGGAGCTTGCGGGATCCCTCGGTGCTGTCATGGGATTGCCGGGCTTGGCGCTACTCCTGGCGACTGCGCTGTTCCCGGCCGTTCTAGCGGGGACCGCAGCTGCGGTGGGCGCCGCCATCCGGAGCTCCTGGCCCGCCGTTGCCGGCCGCCCGACCGGGTAGGGTCCCCCCCCGGGGGGGGTGGGGCGGGTCAGATCTTCTTGAGAATCCAGCTCAGCACTACCCGAGCGATCCTCCGGAGGATGGTCATCATGCCGTCGTCCGGCTCCGGTAAGGGTTCTCGTTCTTTCGTGCTACCCCCCTACGCATGTGACGCCTGAGGGGTTTCCGTTCGCACAGTTGGACCACCCGAGTGGGCAAAAAGTTGCTCTCGGGCGTCAACTCGTGGCGTCATCCCCCGGCACGCAATCCATGGCGGTGTTCCGTTCCACGACCACCGTGTACGCGCCTTCCTCGTCGACTCGAATCTCGATGTCGCCGTGAACGTTGGTACAGTAGGTCTCGCTATCGGCCCGCGCCAAGAGAACGTCCAACGCCCGAATCCTAGGGTGACTCTTCCCATTGGCACTGATGATCTGCAGCCTGGGGCTAGAGTGGCGCAGCCAACTCGACGTGCCCGACGAGCCGCTGTCGAACACTGCGTCGTTGGCGCCGTGATGACCCACCTTCAGGGCGACGACTCCCTGAGTCAGGTCGGCGAACTGGTTCCGCCAACGCAGGTTGGCTTCGACCTCTCCGTCTCCGGCGAAGAACATCGTGAAGCCACCCCTGGTCAGAGCGGTGCCGAGAGAGCCGTCGTTCAGCTCGCTGCCCCCTGCATCCGGGTCCGCCAGGTCGGCGGTCCGCGGCGGAATGATCCGCAGGTTGGAGGCGCCCGAGAACCCCAGGGCGACGTCGACTATCTCGGCCGGGACCGTCACCTGGCCGACCCGGGACGCCGCCAGCGAGAGCAGCTCGTTGTAGCGCGAGAAGCTCCTGACCTGGCCGTTGTTATAGAACGTACGCACGTGCACCCCCCTGAGGATGTCCGGCATGCCGTCGAAGTGATCGGTGTGGGCGTGCGTCAGGAGCAACGCCTCGAGCGTGTCGACTCCCAGCGCGGCCAGCCTCTCCTGAACGAAGTCCAGGTCCGTGCCCCCAACCCCGCCGGATCCGGCGTCGATCATCATGTGCCGCTGTCCAGCGGCCGTGGAGTCGGACAGGAGGATGGCGTCCCCGCCTCCACCTGCACTGTTGTCGCCGAGGTCGAAAACCCTGATGACCAGTACGCTTCCTCCGGCGAGTCGGATCTCGAAGCTCACCATCGCCTGGGAGGTCGATCCACGGTTCTGGGCTTCCACCTGTAGGACGTAGCTGCCCGGGTCCGATACGGTGCTCCCCGAAAAGAAGGAGATCCCGTTCAGGGTCGCCGCATAGGTCCCCACGCTCACCGAGATGGTGATCGAAACCGGCCCCTCGACAACGGCCCCGTCCGACACCCCCTGTGAGCGGTAAAGGACCTGGGTAACAGTTAAGTCAAGAGACCTGAGTAACAGTTCTCCGTCCTTTGCAAGTGCCTCCAGTTCGTCTCTTCCCTCGTCCGAGGGAGTCGAAGATGAGGCGTTTGGGTTCAACAAAGCGTCCTAGCCAGATGGGTCCGAAGTAGACCTCAAAGAGACCGTGGTCAATCTCTTCCAGTCCGACTTCATGCCCAGCGAAGAGTCGGCCGACGGGCACACGGTCCCCGTACCAGCGGATGCCACCGTTCGTGCTGACGAGCCGGGTCTCGAAGTGGCCCGGATACGTGACCGGGTCGAGTTGCTTCGGGAAGGGTCGAGGTGAGGGTCGGTAGAGATTGGAGGGCACGGCACCGTCCAACGCCTCGTGAGGCCGGACTTCGTTGTAGAGCTTCCTGAATCTTCGAAACGCTTGCTGCTGGGTCCGCATGTTGGAGCTCGGAGGTCGGGTGGTACGCCTCTTTAGCACCAGGTGCATGTTCTCGTGCTTGCCGTTCTGCTGAGGGCAGCCAGGCTCGATGAGCTCAGGCAGAATGCCCACCTGAATGAACCACACGGACAGCCGAGAGAGACGGCCTAGTGCGTTCGAAGCGAAGGGAGTGCCGTTGTCCGTACGGATCCGTTCGGGTAGACCGTGTTGGCGAAATAGCCGCGTGAACACTGGGATCACGCCGTCGATTGTCACGTCCGGACGACCCCAACACTCCAGTACGAACCTCGAATGCATGTCCTGCACAGTAAGCGGGTAGCACAGCTCACCGTCACCCATCGGGAACTCGCCCTTGAAGTCGGCCGTCCACGTCCCGTTCGGTTCAGATGCGTTGGTATCGGGTCGACCCGGGTGCCAGCGGCGCACCCTTCGCCGACGCCTCGGCACCAGGTCGTGACGCACCAGGATGTTGTGCATCGTCTGTCGTGAGGGCAGTGCTAGCTCCGGCCGATGCGTCTGCAGGTACCACCGGATCTTCTTCGGCCCGAAGTCGTCATACTTGCGTCTAACCTCGAGGATCGTCTCGACCACCTCACTAGGCGTAGCCCATGGGCAATGCCCGGGTCGACTCGCTCGATTCTCCAGACCTGCTGGCCCGGCTCGCCGCCATCGATCCATCCACTTGTAGCCTGTCTTGCGACTAATCCCGTATCGATCGCACACCGCAGCAAAGCTCCGAAGACTGCGATGGGCTTCTTCGATAAACCGCGTTCTCTCTTCCATGACATGAGTCTCCTCGAACGGCATCGGCCTCCTCCTTTCAGAGGTGCCGACTGTAACCCATGTCCCTTTACTTAAGTGTGTACCATGTCTCTTTACCGGACCCTGAACGGTGATCACAGGCGCCTGCGGTGACGGTGCGGTGCCGTCGCTCCCGCCGCACCCGGCGGCCAACGCCGCGGTCATCATCAAGGCAGCGACGTGGCCCTGCGATGTCGAGTTGGGAGTGCGTGAGAACATGGTCGAGGGAGGTGCTGGTCTTGCGCAGAGAGGTCCCCGGCGCACGAAGAGCAAGGTAGGACCGGGGCCGGAGTCCGCCTAGACGTAACAGCTCCGCAACCCCGGTTGCTCCTCCAGCGACCCTGCCCCACATTGGGATCCCGTCTCTCGTCCAACCTCCGAGCACCTTAGGAGCACCGCATGAGACCTCCCTTCTCGCGGATTCTGTTCCTCGGCGCCCTTCTCGCCGTCACGGGCTGCGATCAAGAGATGATCAGCCTCGACAGCGGGACCACCTCCAGCCTCACGGTTCGGGCATACGTGGACGGCAACGGGAACGGTGCTTACGACGCAGACACGGACGAGGGGGTGGCATCGGCCACCATCACGGCCGCCGGCCCAAGCGGCCCCACCACAGCCACCACCGGCGCGGACGGCGTGGCCACTTTCCCGGCACTGACGCCCGGAAGCTACCAGCTCTCCATTGCGGGAGCGGCTCCCACGGGCACTGTTCTGGCGACCGCCACGACACCGGTTGTGGCGGCGCCCTTCAGGGGCGTGGCTCTGACGGCCGAGTTCCGGTGCCGGCGGGGTGCCGGTGTACACGCTGTGGAGCGGAAGCTTCGAGCACCCCGAGCACTTCAAGGCCAACGTCGGATACGAGACGCTGATCGGGGACCGGACCCAGCTCTCGGTGGACCTGCTGTTCAGCCAGAGCAACAGCCTCTACACGGTCCGCAACCTCAACCTCCGTGAGCCCCAATTCACGCTGACCGGCGAAGCCGATCGTCGCATCTTCAGCCCTGCCGGCGAGTTCGATCCCACTGGAGGCAACAGCTCGGCGGCTCGCCGCAACCTTGAGTTCGGCAACGTCCTGGTGAACTTCAACGACGGTCGAGCCCGGGCCTGGAACCTAACCACCAACACCAGGCACCAGTTCAACGACAACTTCCAGCTCCAGGGCTCCTATACCTGGACCCGGGCCTGGGACAATTCTGCGTACACCTGCTGCACTTCGAATGAGGGCTACACCGGCGGCGACATCGGCATCTTCGGCCCCAACGACATCGGCGGGATCGGCGACTTCGACAGGGGATGGGGCCGGAGCACCTTCTCCCGCGAGCACACCTTGGTCTTTTCCAGCTTCGTGAATTTGCCCTGGGGGATCCAGGCCAGTGCGATCCTCCGGAGCCAGAGCGGCCGCCCGTGGTCGCCCGTGGGCGACGACGACCTGAATGGTGACGGAGTCCGGTTCAACGACCGGCTATTTGTCTTCAGCGCCGCGAATCTCCCGACCGACGACGAGGGGGACCGGGACGTGTACCGATCGATCTTGGAGGAGTACAGCTGCATCAGCGACTTCCAGGGCGAGATCCTGGAGCGGAACACGTGTCGCTTCCCCTGGACGCACCAGTTGGACATGAGGCTCTCTAAGGGGTTCGAATTCCAGAGCTCCCAGAGGCTCGAGGTGCAGGTGGACCTGTTCAACGTGCTGAACGGGATCGGCCAGCTATTCTGCGACGCATCGGCGGATGACGCCGACTTCACGTCGGGCGTGTGTGGACTCGGCCGCTGGACAGGCGTCTTCGGAGCCGACACGGACTTGATTGTGCCGGCCCGGTTCGATGCAGCGGGCCGGCGGATCGTCTACGACGTGAACAATACCTTCGGAACCGAGGGCATGCTGGGGAACAACCTCGTGCTGCAGTTCCAAGCCCAGATCGGGCTGCGGTACTACTTCTGAGCCACCGAGCCGACACGAAGGCTCGCTGAGTCGGTTCTAACGCTGCTTGCGGGTGGTGGGCCCTCCTAGACCGCGCCACCCCGCTCTGCACAGAAATACCCGCCTGCCTCCCGCCCCCGGGCCCCGCTAGTCCACGTTCCGCTGAACCCGTCATCTCCGATCTCCCGGACCTCCAGGACCGTGTATCCCCCGTCGAAGCGCACCATGTCCCGGCGGTTGGCGTCCGATCCGAAGCGCAGGAGGATGCTGGGTCCCTGAGCCGTCTCACTCTCGATCACGAGAACGCCGGGGGCGGCGGGGTCGGTGCTCGAGAGATCGCCGACGCGGAGCGCACCCACCGCCTCGACGCCCACGTCAGTGGTCCCGAAGAATGGAGCGACGACCCCCGGGATCGCGCTTCCATCGCTCCCCGAGAACTGCCGTAGATCCGCCGACTGCTGGTGTAGGATGAGAGTCCCCTGAGCAGATGCGGCAGCGTCCCCCTCCGCACCCCCCGCCATCGTCAACGTGTACTCGCCGGCCCAGCCGTCCAGGGTGGCGGCGGCGGCCAGCTCGCCCGAGGGCGGCACGCACGTCGGCGGGGGCCCACCCCCGGCAGGCGCTCGGGCCTCACCGGCGCCAGCCGACTCGGCGTCGCCCCCTGAGGAGGTGCAAGCGGCGAGGATCCCGGCGGCCAGGAGAGCCATAAGGGGCCGTACGGCCCGCCAGGCGGCGTGGAGAGTCCTCCGGCACGCCGTCGGCCACGCGTTCTTCCGCCGGCTCATCGTCGGATCACCTGAATCGCCCGACCGTTCCGGTCCACCACGATCAACGGCCCCTTTAAGACGTCGTCCTCCAAGACGATGACCCGGCCGCCCAGAGGAGCCCGGGCCGGGCCCGTAAAGGCCTTGCTGTAGGGGTCGGCTCCCGAGCTGTCCACCGTGTATCCCAGATCGGCCAGCGACTCCGTCGATATGGCGCTCAACGGGTTCGCCTGTCCAGGGTTGAGACTCGGCGACATGAGCTCCTCGCCGAGGACGCTTTCCCTCCAATGGACATCGCCTGAGCCCTCACCGAGCTCGTTCTCGACGGGCACTTTTTCTCCTCCGGTGTAACCCGCTCCTCCGGCCCCGTCGAACGCGGCGATCGCTCTTGGTCCGGTGAAGTGGGTATCGACGCCCGGACTCGAGGGAACCGAAGGGTTCTGGATGAGCCCCAGGATCCCCCAGAGGGTCCCGATCCCGAGCACGTGCCCCATCTCGTGGAGGACCACCGTCACCATCTCGTTGTTCACCTCGAGGAACCCCAGGTCCGCCACGTCGAACCGCATGGATCCGACGATAGGCAGGGAGCTGCCGAGTCGAATCAGGCACGGACCGGCCTCGGCAAGGACGCCGAATGGACCGTCGATGGTGACTATGTCGACGTAGATCCGCAAGTCATCGACGTCGTCGTCGATGAGGGGCTGGCCCTCGATACATTCATCCGCCGCGATAGGGCTCGTGGCGAAGTTGACATCCGGCAGGTCGTTCTGGATGAAGCTCTCCCAGCGGACCTCGGCCGCCGTGAACACCGCATTCTGGGTGGCGGTTCCGCTGTTGATGAACACCAGCTCGATGTCGAAGGCACCCGCCGTGCTCTCGGTGGTCGACGCGAGGAGCGACACGCCCGAGTAGTCGGCAAGGCCGTGCACGGCGATGTGATACGTTCCGGGAGTCGGGCTCGGGATCGCACACGACTCCGCAGTCGTCGAACCGGCGGACGCACAGTCGTAGTCGGCGAGCAGGCTCGGGCGCTCGCCCAAGTGCACGTAGAGGTCCGCGTCTCCGGTGCCGCCGGACAAGGTCACGTCCAGTGAGGCGACCGGCGCCAGAGCCGGCGCCCGCAAAGGCGCTGCAGCAGCGACAGGCACTTCCACCGTGAAGAAGGTCATGCTGCCGGCGGCGCCGGCGAGGTTGGGCATCGGGGTCCCTGCCTCGAGCGCTGTGGCCTGGACCGCCGTGATCTGGAGCTCCGAGCTGTTGTTGGACTCGTCGGACTCCAGGATGGCTCCGCCCGCGTCCACCACCAGTCGGAAGGTGTGACCACCTTCGGTCAGAGGTCCTACGTCGGAGAACGATAGGACGGCAAGGCCGCCGGGATCGAGGGGCCCGACGGCGGCGTTTCCGACGACGGTGCCGTCCAGCTCGAGGCGCGCGTTGAAGCCCGCTCCGGTGGGCCCGTCGCCCAGGTTGGCCACGCTAGCCTGGAGATTGACCGTCTGTTCCAAGGTCGGGCTCATGGGGCTGGCAGTGAGGGCGCCTACGCCCAGATCGGGAATCCCCGAGGAGGTGGCGGTGAACGTCACCGGATCCAATCCCTCCACCGTGGCGGTGAGCGTGTTGGCCCCCAGTATCAGCCCCACGGTCCAGACGGTTTGGGCCGAGCCATCCGAGCCGGTCTGGACCGTTGTCGCATCGACGGAGCCGAAGCCGCCGGTCACCGCGAAGGCGACCGTCCCGTCAGGCACTCCGTTTGCGAACTCGTCCACCGAGCGAACGACCATCGGGTTCGCAAGGGCCGTCCCCTTGCTGGCGACCTGTCCGTCACCGGACATCATGAGCAGCTCGATCGCCGGTCCCGGGCTCGCCGTGGCCGAGAAGGTCGCGTCACCGCCCGTCACTCCCACGATCGATGCCTCGACCTGCTGAACGCCGGCGCCGATGCCCAGGGTCCACGCCGACGACGCTCTCCCCTGGGCGTCGGTGGTGATGGACGTCACGGTCACAGCCGCCGCCCGTCGATACGCTGAAAGAGATGTCGATGGAGGGCACAGGTGATCCACCTGCGTCGCTGCTTTGGGCCACCAGCTCGTCTGCCAGTGTCGTCCCAACGACGGCGGTCTGTCCATCCCCCGATACGATCGTGACTTGGCTAGCCACCTGTTGGACCGACACCGACACCGTGGCCGAGACTGATCCTGCCATCGCCCGCACCGTGGTGGCTCCGTTGCCCGTGGCCGTCACGACTCCGGTCGCGCTCGCGGTAGCCACCGCCGGGTCGTCGCTGGTCCAGGAGACGATCGTGTTGAAGGGCTGGCCGTTTTGATCGCGCACCGACGCCGTCACGCTCCGGGTCTCGCCGAAGAACGTCAGCGCCAGGGAGCTCGGGGTAACCGACATGGACGTGGCCCTGGGGGGCTCCGGGGCCGTCCCGTCTCCTCCACCGCAGCTCGTGAGGCTCAGTGAAAGAGCTACGGACCAGGGAACAAGCCTCCGGAGAGCGGAGTTTCGCAAGTCGGGGATCCTTAGAGTGTGAAGGACAGTGTGATAGCCCCCGGCGCCAGGGCAGGGCTGGAAACGACTACCAGTTAACGCTGACACTCACTTCGAGTCAATTCGCGAGCCACGCGCTTCGGTAGCCGCCCGGCCTGGAAGAATGGCTGTCCCACAGTTACGACTGCGACTAGAATGCCACCATGCCCTACCTGATGCTTCAGAGTGCCGGCCTGTCGGAGAGCCTCTCCCAGAGCCCGCTTCTGTCGCTGGCGACGCTGTTCGGCGCCGGCGTCCTGACCAGCCTGGCACCCTGCATCTATCCGATGATCCCGATCACGGCGTCGGTCCTGGCAGGCACGACGGACCACGATGCCCCCAAGTCCAAGGTCGTGGGTCTCACGCTCACGTACGTCCTGGGCCTGGCCCTGCTCTACGCCACGGTGGGGCTCATCGCCGGCCTGACGGGTACCCTGTTCGGGACGGTCAGCGCCAGCCCGTGGGCACGTTTCGCCATCGGCAACCTGCTCCTGGTCGTCGGACTGGCCATGTTCGACATCATTCCCCTTTCGGCACCGAAGCGCTGGCTGGAGTGGGCGGGCGGTTTGGGAGGCGGCTCGTACCCGGCCGTATTCCTCCTCGGGGCGACCTCGGGCATCGTGGCGGCTCCTTGCGGTGCGCCGGCGTTCGCCGTGGTCCTCACGTGGGTCGCGGCGACCCAGTCGGGGGCGATGGGCTTTCTCTATCTGTTCGTCTTTTCTCTCGGAATGACGGCGCTACTGGTGGGAGTGGGCCTGTCTTCGGGCTTCGGAGCGGCGCTGCCCGCCTCCGGCCCGTGGATGGTCTGGATCAAACGGGCCGCTGCGGTGATTATGCTGGTGATGGCCGAGTACTACTTCGTTCAGGTAGGCATGGTACTGTGAACACGATCGATCTCCGTAACCCGTGGCGTCCGTTTGCGGATGCTCTTCCCTCTTTGGCCGCTACCATGGCACTCGCGATGGTCGCTATCCTGCCCGCCGATGCCTCCGGACAGAAGCGGGGAGAAGTGGGCATCGCCCTGGGCGAGCGACCGGAGCTGGTGGAGATCGAGGACCTGGATGGGAATCCGTTCAAGCTGGCAGACCACGTCGGGGAAAAGCCGCTCCTGATCGAGTTCTATGCTCGTTGGTGCGAGAACTGCGAGGCGCTCCTGCCGCAGATGATCGACGTGTACGACCGGTACCGGGACCGGATCGAGTTCCTGGTCATCAGCGTTGCCGTGTCGCAGTCGCCCCGATCGGTCAAGCGAGCACTTGAGGAGCATCCCGTCGACTATGCCACTGTCTGGGACGAAGGAGGCCGCGCGGTGCGGGCATTCCTGGCCCCGGCCACGTCCTACATCGTAGTCCTGGACACCGAGGGCGTCGTGACCTATACGGGAGTCGGACCGGAACAGGACATCGAGGCGGCGGTCATGACCTCCCTGGAGGGGACCGACTAGGCTAGGCTAGCAGTCGGGGAGTTCGATCCCCTCTAGCCGCTCTCCATCGAACCCGTCGTCCATGCCCTGCGGGAGATCCTCCACGCCTTCGTCCAGTGCCGGCGCCACACGGGCGACTTCGGCTCCGAGCTCCTCGTAGGCCGAGGGGTCGATCCCCCGGAACTGGAGGGCGGTCCACGCGACCCTGCCATCCGGACCGACCACGATCACCGACCGGGACGCGATGTTCCCGCTGGATCGGAGCCCGAGACCGTAGGCCTGGGCCACTGCATGAGCCTTGTCGTGCGCGAGCAGGACGGGAAAGTCGGCGTCGGCAGCCCAAGAGGCCAGCTCTTCGGGCGAGTCGTCGCTGATGCCGATGACCGTCACGCCTCGGCCGCCCCGGAATATGCTTGCGTACTGATCACGGTACGCTTCCATTTGGATCGTTCAGCCACGCGTTCGCGCTCTGAAGAAGAACGCGAGTACCACCGCTTCTCCCCTCAAATCCGACAAGCGGACCGGATCCTGGAGGATTCCGTAGCGGGTTGCACCGGGCAGGGAGAAATCCGGCGCCGTCTCACCCACGGCAATGAGGGTGGATTCTTGGTCCTGCGCGGCCGCGGGTTGGGCGAAAGCGAGTCCCAAGGAAAGGACGAAGACGAACGCAGTACAGCGTAGTCGCATCGGGAGCCCTCCTTCTCGTCGGTGCCAGGAACCTACGCGAGGCCCCATTATACGCACACACACCATGATACGCATTACTCTCGTTCTCATACTGGCCACCTCGGGCGTCCTCTCCGTCATCCGACTGAGCGCCCAAATGCCGTCGGCGCCGGGCCCCGCGGACGGTGTCGTCGCCTCCAGCTTCGCCGCGGACGCATCCTCCGAAGGGGCCGGCGCCATCGAGGACGCCATCGTGGAGGAGCACAACCGCGCCCGCCAGGATCCGAAAGGGTACGCAGCCCACCTCGAGGCCCTGAGGCGGCAGTTCGACGGCAGGCTGCTCCGCTTCCCCGGGGAACCGAGTATCCTCACGCGGGAAGGGGTGGCGGCCGTAGACGAAGCTATCGACTACCTGGGCAGGGCAGATCCGCTTCCGGCTCTCATCTCATCCGAAGGCATGTCGCAGGCAGCCGAAGACCACGTCCGTGACCAGGGCCCGAAGGGCGCCACCGGGCACGAGGGGAGTGACGGCTCCAAGCCCTGGGACCGGGTCGGCCGCTATGGCACCTGGGACGTGGTGGTCGGTGAGAACCTCTCCTACGGACCCGACCGGGCGCGGCGGGTCGTAATGGGCCTCATCATCGACGACGGCGTGCCCGACCGGGGCCACCGCAAGAACATCTTCAGCGACGAGTTCCGGTTCATCGGTGTCGCCTGCGGCCCCCACCGGAATTTCCGCACCATGTGCACCATCGACTATGCCGCGGACTTCATCGAGGACTTGGACTCCCCCAGCTCCGGGGGAGCCCACGGCGTCAGTTGATGGCGAAGCAGTAGAAGAGGCCGTCGCCGCCGGTGCCCTGGAGGTTCTCCTGGCTGCAGCCCCTGGAGGCGTGCGCGAAGTTCCAGGACGTGGGGTTCGTCCCGCCGCCTTGACGGTCGTGATGGCCCACCAGTGCACTACCCTCTCCGTGACTGGTCCAATTGGAGCAGGTCGTGTCGTCTCCGGTTGAAGCCGCTGTGCCATCCATTTGAGAGCCCGTGATGATGTCGTGGCGGTTGGGGCTATCGCCCCGGCCGTTGATCGTCAAACCCATCTCGGAGAGCTGGGTCTCCTTGGTGAGGTTGTTCGAGTCGCTGTGCAGGTCCGCCACGTTGTCGGCGATCCGGACGCCACGGGAGTTGTACCACGGGCCGTCACCGATACGGTCTCGTGCGTCGACCCCACCCCTTCCGGTGGTGCTCAGGTAGGCCCGCCACGTGCGTTCGTCATCGCCGCCCACGGCCCGGGCAAGCATCCGGCAGTACCGGTCCGCGCCCTCGAGACCACCCAGGTCGGCTCCGTTTCCGGGACCCGTGCTCGTAAGGAAGAAGCTCATGGCGGGCTCTTGAACGGACCTCGGGCTCGAGCCCAACAAGACCAACGGAACGGCGGCTAGAAGAAATCGCATCTTGCTCATGTCGGCTCTCCTCTCGTTTGTGACGTCAGGCGCCCAGTATACGAGCAACCTGGTCGAAAAAGGAATAGCGAGTAGGGTCTCCTCTCACCTCTCGATGCGGATGCTGCCTAGGATGTCCCTCCGCTCGTCGAGCGCGACCGGTCCGGGGGGGAGGCCGTTCATCTTGAAGAGGTAGGACAGGACGGCAACGTACTCCCCAGGCTCGAGAGAGCCTGGCTGGTCTTCGGGCATGAGCGAGCTGATCAGGTCGAAGAGGTCCCCGACGGTGGCTCCGGCCCACGATTGGATGAAGGTCTCTCCGAACTGCTCCGGCAGATGGCAGGCCGCGCATACCTTCTGGAAGGTCTCCTCTCCGCTCTTCGCCTGGGCATCGGAGAAGACACCATCCTGAGTCGACTTGAGCGAGCCCTCTTGGGCCGCCGCGCCCTCGGGGGCCAGTGCGCACGCAACGGCGACGGCGATCGCCAGCGGCGCAGCCGCCCGTGGGCGACTCACCACGCTTCTCAGCAAGGCCGTTCCACAGCGGAGCATGGAGTCCACGTACCTCTCTTCCTGACACCAGAAACGGTGGGCACGCAACGTGCCGGCCGAAGCAACAGGCAGGACACTAGCCCTCTACTCCAGCACCAGAACTCCCGTTCCGCTGATCCGCGAGTGTTTCACGTCCTGGAGCGCCCGATTGGCGTCTCCCAGATCGTACGTCGTCACGTGTGGACGGACGCCCGCCAACACCGCCTCCTCGAGCAGTCGACGGCCATCGTCCCGCGTATTGGCCTCGACCGATCGGATCTGCTTCTCGTGGAAGAGGTGCGCCTCGTACTCCATCGGTGGCACGTCACTCAGATGGACCCCGGCAATGGACAGCGTGCCTCCTCGCTCGAGTGCGGCCATGACAGGCGGTACCAGATGCCCCACCGGCGCGAAGAGCACAGCGCTATCCATCTTCACGGGCAGGTCCCGGAGATCGTTTCCGGCCCATCCCGCCCCTATCTCGAGAGCATGTCGCACGTGGTTGTCACTCCGAGTGACCACGAAGGTTTCATGGCCACGACCAAGGGCGAGCTGAAGGACGATGTGGGCCGACGATCCGAAGCCGACTAGCAGGAGTCTCCCGCCGTCAGGCACCTCCGCCCGCTCGAGGGCTCTGTAGCCAACCAAGCCGGCACAGAGGAGGGGCGCCCCGGACACGTCGTCGAAACCCTCAGGAAGGTCGTAGGCGAACGCCTCCGGCACCGTTGCGAAGTCCGCGTATCCGCCGTCGGCATGATATCCCGTGTATCGAGAACCTTCGCAGAGGTTCTCCCGCCCGCTCAGGCAGAATCGACACGTTCCGTCGGTCTCACGCAGCCATGCGATCCCCACGCGCATCCCGGGCTCCAGTCGGGTGCAGCCCTGCCCTACCTGGTCCACGATACCCACCACCTGGTGCCCGGGTATCACGGGTCTCCTCTGCTCCGGAAGGTCACCCTCGATGACGTGGAGGTCGGTCCGGCAGACCGCACAGGCATGCGCCCGGACTCGGACCTCGCCGGGTCCCGGGCTCGGATCGTCCACTTCACGGAGGTGGAGTGGATCACTATCGATGTCGGCGGTTGTCTCCAGGACGGCTGCGCGCATGTTCCGACCCCTGTAAGAGGAGGGCGTGAACGGCCCCTCGGGAACATGTATCGACCGCGGTGCAGCTTCAATCCTCCGTCCTACGCTTGCCGGAATGGCCTATGTCTTCCGGGCTTCCAGTGGGGGTGATTGGCAGGAGCTGCAGACACTAACTATGACGTCTCCGATGTCCTTCATGGGAATGGCCATCGCCGGCGGCGAGGACCTCGCCGTCGTGGGAGCCCCGGGAGCCGACTTCTTCGAGGGAGTGGGCAACCTGTATGGACTCGAGAGCGCCGTCGGGGAGTGGGCGGCGATCGAATCGCTCATCGACGAGGGCGGTGGCATGGAGGGTATCCTCGGGTCACCCGAGGACTGCAGTGACGTCGGGACCGTCGGTGGCTTCGACTGTTCCGAGGTCGACCTGGTCTCCTTCCTGCCGGTAAAGGCTCTGGGCGGAGCCCGGGGAATCATGGTGAACGACATCTGGGGTTGGACCGATCCCGAGACTGGAATCGAGTACGCCCTGGTGGGGCGCATGGACGCCATGACCTTCGTCAGCCTCCAGGATCCGGCCAACCCACTCTACCTGGGCGAGCTTCCCCTTACCGAAGGTGCCACGGCGAACATGTGGCGCGACGTGAAGGTGTACGCCGACCATGCCTTCATCGTGGCAGACGGCGCCCGGCCGCACGGAGTCCAGATCTTCGATCTCCGTCAGCTCCGCGACGTGGAGAATCCGCCCGTGACGTTCGGAGAGACGGCTCACTACGACGGTATCTTCAGTGCCCACAACATCGTGATGAACGAGGGCTCGGGCTTCGCTTATGTCGTCGGTGCGAGCATGGGCGGCGAGACGTGCGGTGGCGGTCTCCACATGATCGACGTCCGCGATCCCACCAACCCCACATTCGCCGGGTGCTTTTCGGACCCGGCCACGGGGAATACCGGAACCGGATAAAGCCACGACGCCCAGTGTATCGTGTACGAGGGTCCAGACACGCAGCATCAGGGGAAGGAAGTGTGCTTCGGTGCCAACGAGACGGCGATCAGCGTCTCCGACGTCTCGGACAAATCGAACCCCGTTCCGATCGCCACGGCGACCTACCCCAACCCAGGCTACGTCCACCAAGGCTGGATCTCGGACGACCACCGCTACTTCTACGTCAACGACGAGCTGGACGAGCTCTCCGGAGTGGAGCGCACTCGGACGCTGGTGTGGGACATCGAGGACCTGGATGACCCCGTTCTGGTCAAGGAGCACATGGGCGAGACGTCATCGTCCGACCACAACCTCTACATCCAGGGCCAGTTCATGTATCAGTCCAACTACGTGAGCGGTCTCCGAATCCTGGACATCTCCGATCCCGCCAACCCGAAGGAAGTAGGATTCTTCGACAGTGTTCCGGTGGGCGAGAACTCTCCCGGCTTCGCGGGCTCCTGGAGCAACTACCCGTTCTTCGAGAGCGGAGTGATCGTCTTCACCAGCATGCGCGAAGGGCTCTTCGTGGTGCGGAAGCGGAGGCAGCCGGTGTTCTAGCGGCTATCCGCGGCCGGACTGGAGGGGGCGGGTCAGGTGGGCTCGCCCCACTCGCTGCGGAGTGCCCGAACAGGCTACCCTGGGGGGGCTGGCTCCACAGTAAAGTTCATGGACATCCCAGACCCCACGTGCTCCGGGATCTGGCAATTGAACATCCAGGTCCCGGGGTTCGACATCTCCACCAGAAGATCCATGGTGGTGCCGACCGGGATCAGGACGGTGTCCCTCCACACGAGATTCGTTGTCTGCACTCCGTCCTGCACCATCACCGCGAACCGTTGACCGTGGAGGTGCAGCGGATGGCTCATGGGATGCCAGGACTCGTGTGTGTTGTAGATGCGGATCTTGACGATGTCCCCTTCCTTGAACCGCCACCCGAACGCCGGCCCTAGGTCGCGGGGGGACGCGTCGGGGTCGGGCTCGTGCATGAGCCACGTCACGTTGATGCCGGTGGAAAGCCAGTTCATCATCGGCATGGCGTCGTTGAACTCCACCGGCGGATAAAAGAGCGTGTCTAACTCCATCATCAGGATGACCGGGATGGGAAGCTCGCCGATGTTGAGGGACAGGACGAGCTCCTCGTCCACTTGCCGGTTCGCCTCGGCGCGCACGGCCTCGAACTCGGCGATCACCTCGTCGTTGGATCGGAGGGTCTCGAACGCCGCGCCGTTGTCCTGATCGGTGCTCTCATCGGACACCACGAACACGCCCAGCGTATCAACCTGGTAGAAGTACTCTCCCATCCAGTGATCGACGGCGGTGATCCGGTTGGTGAGCGCGTACTCGCCCGGCTCGTCGAACTTGGCGTCGACGACGTAGCGCTGGCCGGGAGCAATTATCACGGTGGGCGTCATCTCTTCGCGTTCGAACCGACTGAGTCCCCCAGCCAAGAGCTTCATCGGGACCCCGCCCTCGATCCTGAGGTTGTAGTTCCTCGTATTCGACGCGTCGGTCAGGAAGAGCCGCACGACATCGCCTTTCTTGACGGTCTTCCGGAATCCGGGTCGCCCGTTGACCAGGATGACGTTGCCGAACCGCCCCATGAGGGCGTTGGTCGGCGCCTCGAGCCCGAAGGGAGTCCACCCCGTCTCCGTCATGAGGGCGTCATCGATGATCAGCGACTCCTCGGAGTTGGCGGGACCGTAGTAGTCGGGATCCGGCGAGTCGACGATGATGCTGCCGTACAGTCCCAGATCCTGCGCGATGTGCCCACGCTGATGCGGGTGATACCAGAACACTCCGGCATCCGGGAAACGGACGTGGGCAGTGTAGGTGCTCCCCACCCGGACGGGCCTCTGGGTCAGGCCCGGAACCCCGTCGTATCGGTTCTCCACCCGCACCCCGTGCCAGCGCAGGGTGGTCGCGAAATCGACGTTGTTCGTGAACTCCACCACGATGGTCGCGTCCTGGGGCACTCTGAGCGTCGGGCCCGGGAACTGGCCGTTGAAACCGTACACCTTGACCATCCGGTTGCCGATCATCCCGTGCAGCACCCCGGCTTCGAGCCGCAGCGTATCGCCGTCGGCCAGCTGTACCACCTCAGGAGCACGGGCCATCGGCAGCACGCCGATGTCCAAGTCCGGACCCGGCAGAAATGGCGAGACGTTCGGTAGGATCCCCATGAACGGGGCCATCATGGCGGGATTCATCCAGGCGGGGTGCGGCGGCATCGTCCACACCAGGCTGTCGCCCATGTCCATGGCGTGGGCGGCGTGGTCCGTCTCCTGGCCCCCCACCTGACCTGCGAGGAGGGCAAGGCCGAGGACCAGTGCCCCCGAAAACCGATATGATCTCCGCGGTCCGATGGACCGCCGGCTGTCCGTCTTGCGCATGCGCATGACTTCAGTTGAAAGCGAAACATCCCCGTCGGCCCACGGATGACCGAGACCGACGGGGATGACCGGTGTGAACGAGTCGGCTGCCTACCCGTTGAAGCCGTACCCGATGCAGTTCTCCTGCACGAAGGGACCATGCCCGGCGGAGGTGTGCATCGCCCCACTCCTGGACATGCCTCGGAGCACGATCGGACCCTTCCAGCGCTCGGAGGACGAGCCGTCGTCGTCTTCCAGAGAGATGACCAGGAGGAACTTGTTGTACTCGACCTGTCCATGGACCCTACCGTCGGCACCCAGGACGCCGAGACGCCTGGTCTTGTCCAGTGACGGCGTCGTCACCCAGGCCACGTACGAGCCCTTGGATGGTGCCTTCAAACGGGTCACGCTGATCGCGATATCGCGGACGTAGTCACCGTTCTGGGTCAGGTTCACGCCAAAGGGCGAAGGAGCGAACGTGACTTCGCCCACGCCCGTGGCCATCCCCGAGCCGGCGACCCGCTTGGTGGTCACCAGCTCCACCTGGTAGAACACCGGAGAATCACTGAAGGTGGCGACACACATGCCGGGCGTCACCGGACCAACAGCCTCCAGTACGGCCACCGCGAGAGGAATAAAGACGTTCATGATCTACTCGCTTATAGGACGACGCACGGGCTCATCCCACTTCTGAGCACTGGAGATGTCGGGCATCCCCCACTGCTCACCGTTCCAGCCCTGGAACCCATCCATCCGGAAGGTCCAGAACCCCGTGCTCATATCGCTGATCAAAATTAGCCCGTCCACGTTTCTGACGTCTATACCGAAGGCGCCGTTGAACACGGGCGTTCGGGTGGTGTTGCGCGGGCCGATATAGGTGTCGTAGTACCCCACTGTCACCGGATTCGTCGGATCCTGCAGGTTCACGACCTGAAGGCCGTCCAGATATCCGGACACGAACAGCCAGGGCCACCGGACCTCGTGGTTGTGGACCAGGTTCTTGTAGTTGGACGTCCATCCGGAGATGGGCCGCCTGATGTTGGTCGTTTCGCCGTCCAGCGCCGGCTTCAGGTCGAAGAATCTGAGGGGAGCGAACTCATACTCGGTCTCCGCGACCACGTACCGGCCGTCGGGGCTCGGAGTGAAGGTATGGCCACCGCCCACGCCGCTGACACCCGTGAGCGTGATGCGCAGCTGCGGATCGGACAGGTCCGAGATGTCGATGATGTAGTAGCCGCCTCCGCCGCCACCGTAGAAGCGGTCCTCATTGGTGTCCGGATGGTAACCGACGTAGAAATCGTGGTACCCCCGGTTGCCGCTCGTCTCGGCCGACTGCGGGTTGGGCACCCGACCGGCCAAAGCCTCCTCGGCCGAGGCTCCCCGAACGACCTTGCCCAGGTCGTACACGTTGGCATACGGCCCGCTGACGGTGGCGAAGAGCAGCACCCTGCCGTCGGAGTGCTTATAGATGAAGATGTTGTGGAAGCCGCCGGGAAGCAGAGGCTCCCGAATCCGCCCGACCTCACGAACCGTGGACGGGTCGGGCAGTCCGTTGACGTCCAGGACGACCGCTCCCAGATCCGAGTCCGGGCCACCCTGGCCGAATTGTAGCGACTGCACCACGTAGTAGCGTCCGTCGACCTTGAAGTGCTTCACGTCCATGGCGCCCAAGCCCAAGTGGAGCTCCTGGTCCTCGATGCGCCACTCGTAGAGGATCTCCGGGTGCGAGGGGTCCTCGATGCTGATGATGTCGAGCCCTCGCGGACCGGCATCACCGTACCGCATCCGGCCGACGTACGCATACGGACGGGACAGCTCCTGCTCCACGTCCATGTCCGACACGTTCAGGGCGGGCCCCAGGGGGAGATGCCCCAGCACATGAATATTGTCACTACCCCGCTTCAGGGGGGTCGACTGTGCCGACGCCTGGGCGGAAAGGGTGGTGGCGAGAGCGGAGAGGATAGCAACCGTAACGAGGCCGCTAGTCCGAGGTCGTTGCATGGGCCATTCTCCCACTTGGGATGAAGCGCTGCCTTCAGTGAGTGCTGTTACTGACGTGCACCATAATGTACAAGGCGCGGGGAACGTTGCCAGAGCCTCCGCAGCCCCCCCCTCGGGGACCTCCTCACCGAGGCAGGGTGAGCTACTGGCTGATGGGCCTCCGCACCGGCTCGTCCCACTCCTGGGCGCTGGAGATGTCCGGCATGCCCCACTGCTCGCCATTCCAGCCCTGGAAGCCGTCCATCCGGAAGGTCCACAATCCGGTGCTCATGTCGCTCATGACGATGAGCCCGTCGGCGTTTCGGACGTCGATCCCGAAGGAGCCGTTGCACTCCTGACACCGGGTCGGGTCACGGACGCCCAGATACGTGTCGTAATACCCGACCGTCACCGGGTTCGTCGGATCCTGCAGGTTCACCACCTGGAGCCCGTCCAGGTAGCCCGTCACGAACAGCCACGGCCAGCGGACTTCGTGGTTGTGCACCAGGTTGTCATAGTCCGCCGTCCAACCCGAGATGGGCCGGTTGATGTTGCTCACCCGGCCATCCAGGGCCGGCTGCAAGTCGAAGATCCGCAGCGGCGCGAACCGATACTCGGCCTCAGCGACCACGTAGCGCCCGTCCGGGCTCGGCGTGAAGGTGTGGCCCCACGACACGCCACGGATCCCCGTCAGCGAAATGGTGAGCTCGGGATTCGCCGGGTCGCTCACGTCGTAGATGTAGTAGCCGCCCCCACCACCACCGTAGAAGCGGTCCTGGTCGGTGTCGGGGTGATATCCGACGTAGAAGTCGTGATAGCCCATCATGTTGCTGCCCTCGGGCTGCTCCGGCACGGGTACCTGCCCCACGAGCGCGGTCTCGGCGTCCGCACCATCCACCACGAGAGCGAGGTCATAGATGTTGGCGACACGCCCGGAAACGGTGGTGAACAGAAGCACACGGCCATCGGAGTGCTTGTAGATGAAGATGTTGTGGAAACCGCCGGGGCGGAGCGGCTCCCGGATCCGCGCCACCTCCCGAACCGTCGACGGATCGGGTAGTCCCGTGACGTCGAGGACCACGGCGCCCATGTCGGAGTTGGGTCCACCCTGGCCGAACTGGGTCGACTGCACCACGTAGTAGCGGTCGCCCAGCTTGAAGTGCTTGGCGTCCATCCCGCCGGTCCCGAGATGGAGATCCTGATCCTCGATTCGCCACTCGTAGATGATCTCGGGGTTGGCCGGGTCCTGGATGCTGATGATGTCCATGCCCTTGGGGCCGGCGACGCCGTAGCGCATCCGTGACACGTAGGCGTACGGACGGGACAGCTCCTGCTCCACGTCCATGTCCGAGACGCTCAAGGGCGGCCCCAGCGGCAGGTGGCCCACTACTTCGATGTTGTCGCTGCCCCGCTTCATGGGAGTCCACTGCGCCGAGGCGGGTGCCACGGCGAGGGCGACGAGGGCCACGACAGCCAGCATCGTCGCGACAGTGCTTGACCGATTGTACGACATGATCGGTGTCCTCCCGCTGTAAGGTGTTACGGTGTGTAGTCTTATGGCTGCTCACTGACGGGCCGCCGTACGGGCTCGTCCCACTTCTGAGCACTGGAGATGTCGGGCATCCCCCACTGTTCACCATTCCATCCCTGGAATCCGTCCATGCGGAACGTCCAGAAGCCCGTGCTCATGTCGCTGATCACGATGAGCCCGTCCTCGTTCCGCACATCCACCCCGAAGGCACCGTTGCACTCCTGGCACCGGTCAGGGTCGCGGATGCCGATGTACGTGTCGTAGTAGCCCACGGTCACCGGGTTCGCTGGGTCCTGCATGTTGAAGATCTGGAGCCCGTCCAGGTAGCCGGTCACGAACACCAAGGGCCAGCGGACCTCGTGGTTGTGGACCAGGTTGTCGAAGTCGGCCGTCCAGCCCGAGATGGGCCGGTTGATGTTCGTCACCTCCCCGTCCAGGGCGGGCTTGAGATCGAACAGGCGGAGCGGTGCGAACCGGTACTCGGTCTCGGCCACCACGTAACGCCCGTCGGAGCTCGGCGTGAACGTATGGCCCCGGGCCACGCCCCGGATTCCCGTCATGGAGATGGCCAGCTCGGGGTTCTCGAGGTCGGTGAGGTTGTAGATGTAGTAGCCGCCGGCGCCGCCACCGTAGAAGCGATCTTGATCGGTGTCGGGGTGATACGCCACGTAGAAGTCGTGGTATCCGCGGCCGACGGGGGCACCGTCGGCCGTGGCGGGCACGGGCACGCGACCCACGAGGGCCTCCTCGGCGCTGGCGCCCTCCACCACCCGCCCCAGATCGTAGATATGGGCGTAGGGGCCGCTGACCGTGGCGAAGAGCAACACCTGACCGCTGGTGTGCTTGTAGACGAAGATGTTGTGGAAGCCGCCGGGAAGCAGGGGCTCCCGGATCCGGGCCACCTCACGCACCGTTGAGGGATCGGGCAGGCCGTGCACGTCGAGAACCACCGCTCCCATGTCCGAGTCGGGGCCCCCCTGGCCGAACTGCGTGGACTGCACCACGTAATAACGGCCGTTCACCTTAAAGTGCTTGACGTCCATCCCCCCGTTGCCGAGGTGGAGGTCCCGGTCTGCGATCCGCCACTCGTAGATGATCTCCGGATGCGTGGGGTCCTCGATGCTGATGATGTCCAGGCCCATGGGTCCCTCACCCCCGTAGGCCATGCGGCTCATGTAGGCATAAGGCCGGGACAGCTCCTGCTCCACGTCGGTATCCGAGACGCTGAGCGCCGGACCCACGGGGAGGTGCCCGAGCACCTCGATGTTGTCACTTCCGCGCTTCAGGGGGGTCCACTGTGCCGAAACGGGAGGCACGACCAAGGCGATCATTACCGCAATCGCGAACGCCGTGGAGATGACGGTTGGCCGAGTGTGCGACATGAGCGGTTCCTCCCTGAAGATGACGCGCCGGGCGGGGATGGCGCGAACTGCCAGACCAGACGTGGCAAACAACCTACGTGACTAGGAAAAAACCCGCCAACGGAGAGGCGCGTGGAGGGCCGCGAGGGGCACCGCCCTCACGGATCTACCCCCCCCCGCCGTCTCCGGACGCGGAGGTCCCGCGCCCGGGGGGACTGTGATGTGATCGTCTAAGGCTAATCGCTGATCGGCCTCCGCACCGGCTCGTCCCACTTCTGGGCGCTGGAGATATCCGGCATGCCCCACTGTTCCCCGTTCCACCCCTGGAAGCCATCCATGCGGAACGTCCAGAGTCCCGTGCTCATGTCGCTCACGACGATGAGGCCATCGGCGTTGCGAATGTCCACGCCAAACGCGCCGCCAACGACGGCGCTCCTGGTCCCGCGTGGACCGATGTAGGTGTCGTAGTAGGCCACAGTCACGGGATTCGACGGATCCTGGAGGTTGAAGATCGAAAGCCCGTCCAGGTAGGACGAGGCGAAGACGAACGGCCAGCGGACCTCGTGGTTGTGCACCAGGTTCTCGTAGTCGGCCGTCCAGCCCGCGATGGGCCGGTTGATGTTCATCACCTCACCGTCGAGCGCCGGCTTCAGATCGAAGATCCTGAGGGGGGCGAACTGGTACTCGACCTCGGCAACGACGTAGCGCCCGTCGGGACTCGGCGTGAACGTGTGCCCGCGGCCGACCCCACTGATGCCCGTCATCGTGATCTCGAGGTTGGGATTCTCGATGTCCGTGACGTCGTAGATGTAGTAGCCACCCGTCCCGCCCCCGTAGAAGCGGTCCTGGTCCGTGTCGGGGTGATAACCCACGTAGATGTCGTGATACGCCGATCCGCCCCCGACCCGCTCGGGACCGGGTACGCGGCCCACCAGGGCCTCCTCGGCGCTCGCGCCCTCCACCACCCGCCCCAGATCGTACACGTGGGAGTAGGGCCCCGACACCGTGGTGAACAACAAGACCCTGCCGTCGGAGTGCTTGTAAACGAAGATGTTGTGGAATCCGCCCGGCAGCAGAGGCTCACGGATTCGATTCACTTCGCGCACGGTCGAGGGATCGGGGAGGCCGGTCACGTCAAAAACGACCGCGCCCATGTCCGAATCGGGCCCGCCCTGGCCGAACTGAACCGACTGCACCACGTAGTAGCGTCCACTCACCTTGAAGTGCTTCACGTCCATCCCGCCGGTCCCCGTGTGTAGATCCTGCTCCTCGATCCGCCACTCATAGATGAGCTCCGGGTGCTCCGGGTCCTCGACGCTGATGATGTCCATCCCCTTGGCGCCACCGTCTCCCCAGACCATGAGGGCGACATAGGCGTAGGGTCGGGAGAGCTCCTGCTCCACGTCCATGTCCGCGACGTTGAGGTGAGGACCCAGCGGAAGGTGCCCCAGCACTTCAACGTTGTCGCTACCCCGCTTCAGGGGAGTCCACTGCGCCGAAGCCGGAGCCGAAGCGAGTACGAGTAGAGCACAGACCGTGATGGCCGCTCTGACTTGGATTGAAGGACGGTACGACATGAGGGGTCCTCCCGCTGAACGTGGCGTGCCTGGCCGAACACCAAGGGTTGGACGGGAAAGACAACCTAGGGATGAGCGCTGCCTCGGGCTACTCGCCCGGCCTGTCTGGCCCTTCGTGGCCCCTCTACCCTGGTCTTTAGCCCGGGGGTTCTGCGCCGAACTTCTGACTCAGGACACTAGCTGATCGGCCTCCGCACTGATTCGTCCCACTTCTGCGCGCTCGAGATGTCGGGCATGCCCCACTGCTCGCCGTTCCACCCCTGGAAGCCCTCCATGCGCCAGACCCAGAACCCGGTGCTGGAGTCGCTCCCGATGATGAGCCCGTCCGCGTTGCGCACGCCGACGCCGAACATGCCGTTGAGGATCGGGTTGAGATCCGCCGTGAAGCGCGGCCCGATGTAGGTGTCATAGTAGCCCACCGTCACCGGGTTGGTGGGGTCCTGGAGGTTGAAGACCTGGAGCCCGTCCAGGTAACTCGATACGAACACGAGCGGCCAGCGGACCTCGTGGTTGTGGCTGAGGTTGTTGAAGTCGGCGGTCCACCCCGAGATCGGCCGGTTGACGTTCGTCACCTGTCCGTCGAGGGCGGGCTGCAGGTCGAAGATGCGGAGCGGAGCGAACTGATACTCCGTCTCGGCGACCACGTAGCGTCCGTCGGGGCTCGGCGTGAAGGTGTGCCCACGGGACACGCCTCGGATACCGGTGAGGCCGATCCGGAGCTGGGGGTTCTCGAGGTCGGTAACGTCGTAGATGTAGTATCCTCCCGTTCCACCCCCGTAGAAGCGGTCCTGGTCAGTGTCGGGGTGATAGCCCACGTAGAAGTCGTGGTAACCCCCACCGAACTCGCCTTCAACCGTCTGCGGCACGGGCACTCGACCCGCGAGGGCGCTTTCCGTGTCCGCACCCTTAACGACCATCCCCAGGTCGTAGACGTTGGCACGGGGGCCCCTGACCGTAGCGAACAGGAGCACCCGACCGTCGGAGTGCTTGTAGACGAAGATGTTATGGAAGCCACCGGGAAGCAGGGGCTCCCGCATCCGCGCCACCTCACGAACGGCCGACGGATCCGGTAGCCCCGTCACGTCCAGGACGACCGCCGCCAGGTCCGAGTCGGGACCACCCTGGCCGAACTGGAGGGACTGTACCACATAGTAGCGGCCGTCCACCTTGAAGTGCTTCACGTCCATGCCGCCCAGGCCGATGTGCAGGTCTGGGTCCTCGATGCGCCACTGATACAGGACGCTCGGACGCTCCGGGTCGGAGAGGTCGATGATGTCCACGCCCTTGCCACCGTCACCCTGCGAGATCCGCCCCACGTAGGCGTAGGGCCTCGAGAGTTCCTGCTCGATGTCGGTGTCCGCCGCGCTCACCCGCCCCCCCAAGGGGAGGTGCGCCACGAGCTCGATATTCTCGCTTCCCCGTTCGAGGGGGGTCCACTGGGCCGAAACCTCCGGTGTGATGATGGCGACCATTAGACCGAGTGCGGCCAGGCCGAATACACAGGACCGGAAGGATGACATGAACACTGCTCCCCCTTGAGTTGATGGGCCGCGGCGCCACCGCACTTGGCCCGAAAAGTCCTTACGCTGAAGAGTCCGTCGACTCGCTCTACTCGCTGATGGGGCGCCGTATGGGCTCGTCCCACTTTTGGGCGCTGGAGATATCGGGAACGCCCCACTGCTTCCCATTCCAGCCCTGGAAGCCGTCCATGCGGAACGTCCAGAACCCGGTGCTCATGTCGCTGATCATGATCAGGCCGTCGGCGTTCCGGACATCGACTCCGAACGCACCGTTGAACACGGGGTTGGTCTCGGTCGCGCGAGGGCCGATGTACGTGTCGTAGTAGCCCACGGTCACCGGATTGTGGGGATCCTGTAGGCTGAAGATCTGCAGTCCGTCCAGGTAACCGGACGCGAACACCAGCGGCCACCGAATCTCGTGGTTGTGGGTCAGGTTCTTGTAGTCGGCCGTCCAGCCCGAGATGGGTCGGCGGAGGTTGGTGGTCTCCCCGTCCAAGGCGGGCTGCAGGTCGAAGATCCGGAGCGGTGCGAACTCGTACTCCGTTTCGGCCACCACGTACCTGCCATTGGGTCCCGGCGTGAACGTGTGCCCGCGCCGAACCCCACTGACGCCAGTGAGGGTGATCAGTAGCTCAGGCTCCTCGAGGTCGGTGACGTTGTAGATGTAGTAGCCGCCACCGCCGCCACCATAGAAGCGATCCTGGTCAGTGTCGGGATGGTAGCCCACGTAGAAGTCGTGGTAGCCCCGGTTGCCCCGGCCCTCACCAGCGCTGGGATTGGGCACACGGCCGGCCAGGGCCTCCTCGGCGGAAGCGCCCTGAACGACCTTGCCCAGGTCGTACACTTGGGCAAAGGGGCCTGACACGGTGGCGAACAGCAGCACCCGTCCGTCGGAGTGCTTGTAGACGAAGATGTTGTGGAAGCCACCCGGCATGAGAGGCTCTCGGATCCTGGCGACCTCGCGAACCGTGGACACGTCGGGCAGGCCGGTAACGTCGAGGACGACCCCGCCCATGTCCGAATCCGGACCACCCTGGCCGAACTGGACCGACTGGATCACGTAGTAGCGGCCGTTCACCTTGAAGTGCTTGACATCCATCCCGCCCCGGCCGAGGTGCAGATCCGGCTCGTCGATGCGCCACTCGTACAGGAGCTCGGGATGCCCCGGGTCCTCGATGCTGATGATGTCCATGCCCTTTTCGCCTACGCCCCCGTAGACCATGCGGCCCACGTACGCATAGGGCCGGGAGAGCTCCTGCTCCACGTCCATGTCCGCGACGTTGAGGGCGGGGCCCAGGGGCAGGTGTCCGAGCACTTCGATGTTGTCGCTCCCCCGCTTCATGGGGGTCCACTGAGCCTCGGAAGGCCTTGGGGCGACGGTGGCTAGAGCAACCACGGCGGCAATCGTGCCCATGATGATGGTCCGGGGGTGTGACATGAGCGGTTCCTCCCGCTGGGGCAGTCCAACGATGTCCAGCGATGTAATCCGTTCGGGCGGATGGGCAACGTAGTAAGCGGCTCGGGTCCCTGCCAGATGTTGGCGGCAACCCGAGGGCCCCGATACGCCCATCTCGGACCTTCTTGGACATGAAACGTTCATACGTATACTCATGATATGAGAGATACGTATACCTCTCCGAAGAGGAAGGGGAACGCAGGGACGGCACCGCTTCATGGGCCCGGACGGAATCCGTTGCCGTGAGATCCGATGTGCGGGGTGTTGGTACGGTATCGGCGACCGGGACATCCGCTTCTGTTGGAGTAACCCGCCTGTGCCATCCCATGTGCGCCGCATAGCTTCATGCCCACATGGAAGAACCGAACGAGAGACCTCAAGACCACCGGTACGGGACCCTGCTCGCGGAAGTCAGGGGGAGCGGCATGGCTGCGAACGCTACGGCCCTCTACGCCGCTCATTTCGCCGGACTGATCGTTCCCCTTCTGACGATTCCGTATCTGGCCCGGGTTCTTAGGCCGACAGGTTGGGGGCTCGTGTTATTCGCCCAATCGTTTGGAGCATGGTTGGCCCTCGTCACGGAGTATGGCTTCGATCTGTCAGGTACGCGGGCCGTGGCTCGAGTCGGCGCAGATCAGTCACGACTCTCCGAGGTCGTGGCCGGCGTGCAGGGGGCCAAGCTCCTGACCCTCCTCTGCGTACCGGTTGGCCTTATCGCCGTGTACATGGCCGCTCCGACGTTTCAGCGAGAACCTGCCCTCCTACTCTGGGCCGCCGCCTTTGCCGTGGCCCGCGGGCTCAGCCCGATCTGGTATTTCCTGGGCCTGGAACGTATGAGGGCCCCCTCGGCATTGGATGCCGGTACAAAGATCCTGGCTGCGCTCGGGGTGTTCATTTGGGTGAAGACTTCAGAGCACGGATGGCGGGTTCTGGCCCTTCAGGCGATTGCGGCGACGGTAGCCCTGATTTGGCTTACCACCTGGATGTACAGGGAGATCCCGCTCCGGCGACCCGGACTCGCTCACGCCGTTCAGACTCTGAGAGACTCCGCAGGGGTGTTCGTTTTTCGGGCCTCCTCCGGGCCTTTATCATCAGGCCAACGCCTTAGTGCTGGGGCTCCTCATCACCCCCCAAGTCGTCGCGTCGATGGTGACGGTCCCGCCGTTGGCCGTCGGCATTGTGCCGGTTGTCGTGACCATGGTGAATGTTGTGTTGAACAACAGGTTGTTCAGATCCGAGACGTGGGTTGTGGTAGAGCTGAAGCTTCCTGTTACCAGATCGGTATTCCCCACCGTCGTGTACGACGGGCCAAGCGGCAGGGTCGGTGCCGGCTGTACGCAGATCGATATGCTCGCCTCGTCATTACTAGCATTCGGGTCGGTCGCCCCGACCGAAGCGACCCGCACCGTGTTCGTCAGCACCTGGCCCGCTGACCCTATGCCCGGCGTTGCCTCCACGCTGAGTCTGGTCGTCGCGCCCGGGGCGAGCGTCGGGATCTGCCAGAGGCGCGTGTCGGGGTCGAATCGTCCGATGGCATTCGGGTCGGCTCCTCCCGTGATCGAGAGACCATCCGGCACTAGCTCTTCGATGACGATGTCATCGGCCTGGTCTGGACCGCCGTTCGTGACCGTGATCGTGTAGACCACCTCTTGGTCCTCCAGCGGGCTCGTCTCGCTCACTCTCTTGCTCAACCCCAGATCCGCCGCCTTCGCCCCGACGGTCACCGTGGCGCTGCTGGCGTTGTTGTCCGGATTCGTGTCACCCTCCCGGGTCAAACTCGCCTCGTTGACCAACACCTGGCCCTGGGTACCGGGGCCCACTGTCGCCCAAATGATGAGAGTCACGGTTCCCAGCAACTCCCCGACGTCCCACTCTCCAGTCGCCGGATTGTACTCGCTCAGCGCTAAACCCAAATCGCTTGTAGACGACGTTGTGGAGCCTGTAGTAATGTCGTGATCACCGTAAACCAGCCCAGGTGGCGGTAAATCCACGACGATAGCACCAGTTACAGCTTCGGGGGGTATCTCTCCACCTAAGGTCGTAATGATGCCGGGCCGCTCGTCTGTTACGGTGACCGTGAACTGCACGACGTCACCCTCATCGACGGTCACCGTGGGGCCACCCTCATCGATGGTCGAAACCCCAACGGCGGCCACCTTCTGGACCGTCTTACCGGGCGGCGTCCCTGAGCCCCCGGACGGATCCGTCACGACGTTCGACCACCGCGGCCGCAGCGTCCGCCTGCTTCTGTGCCATCACTGGAAGAGCACGTATCATGGACTAGGTGTAACGCATCATTCTTGACGGTTCGGGGTGAAGTTGGTGGACCGACGAGCCACTCTAGTTGTGCGAAGAAGAATCCCCATGAGCCGTCGCCGCACCATCATCCGGCTGTCCGCAGTGCTAGCGGTTGTAGCCTTGGCCAAGGGGTGCGGGGACGGTGACAGCCCCACGGCACCTCCTCCGGTGCCCGATCCGCCCCGTCCGACGACGGTCACGGTGAGCCCGGCCACCAACGAGCTGACCGCATTGGGCACCACCGTTCAACTGAGCGCCGAGGTGCGTGACCAGAACGCCAGGGTCATGGCTGCGGCCACCGTGACCTGGACGAGTAGCGCCAACTCGGTGGCGACGGTGGATGCGTCGGGCCTCGTCACAGCGGTGGGCAATGGGACGGCAACGATCACGGCGAGCGCGGGCAGCGGACAGGGGACGGCAGAGATCACCGTCATGGACCTGGAACGGGCGGCGCTAGTTGCGTTCTACGAAGCGACGGACGGGCCCAACTGGGTCAACTCAGAAAATTGGCTCACCGACGCACCGCTGGCAGACTGGTTTGGGGTCGATACGGACGCGTCCGGGCGGGTCGTCCGCGTGGCTATGAGTTACTATGATTCTCAACTAGATCAATGGATCAGTAACGGCGTGTCGGGCCCGATCCCGACCGAGCTCGGTGACCTCGCCAGATTGGAATCCCTGCAGTTCTTCAACAACCATCTCTCGGGTCCGATCCCGCCTGAGCTGGGTAAGCTGACGAACTTGCGTAACCTCGACTTCAACCGTAACGAACTGTCGGGCCCGATCCCCCCCGAGCTCGGCAGCTTGACTAACCTGACCGGGCTGAACCTCTACGGTAACGACCTGACCGATCCCATTCCGGCTGAACTGGGCGGCCTCGCCAATCTGAAGTCGCTGTGGCTCGGGGCCAACGACCTGACGGGCCTAATCCCGGAGAGCTTTCTCGCGCTCGATGCGCTGGAGCGGTTCCGCTTCGAGAGGAACGCGGACCTATGCGCCCCTGGCACGATCGATTTCGTGACTTGGCTTGGAGGACATCGAGGATACCTCCGGACCCTACTGCAACGAGTCGGACACGGACGTGCTCAACCAGTTATACGAGACTGCCGGGGGGTCCGGAGTGGATGAGTTCCGGCGGCTGGCTCGAGACTCCCGCAGTGGGGGAATGGTACGGCGTGACGGCGAACCCGCTCGGTCGGGTGACGGCGCTCGATCTGAGCCGGAACAGACTCGTCGGACGGCTCCCGGTCGAACTCGGAGAACTGGCTCAGATGACCGAGTTGAGGATCGCTCACAACCCCGACCTTTCCGGTCGCCTTCCGCTCTCGCTAGACCGCCTCGCCCTCCGGACGCTTCACTACGCTGGCACGGGTCTCTGCGCTCCGGTCTACACGTCCTTCCGCGACTGGCTGGGCGCGATCCCGTCCCACGAGGGCACGGATGCCGAGTGCGCCCCCCTCTCCGACCGCGAGGTGTTGGAGGCGCTGTACGAGGTGACCGGTGGGCCGGACTGGACGCATAACGAGAACTGGCTGACGGATGCGCCGCTCGGAGAATGGTACGGCGTCGAAGTTGACGACCAGGGCAGGGTTGTCGGACTGGGATTCGTAGCCAACCGCTTGACGGGCCGGATCCCGCGCGAGCTCGGCGGTCTGGCCAATCTGCAGTGGCTGGAGCTTTATCGGGGCGACCTGACGGGCTCCATCCCGCCGGAACTCGGCAACCTCGCCAACCTAGAGAGATTGTCCCTCGGCGAAAACGACTTGACGGGCGCCATCCCGTCTGAGCTCGGCGGTCTGGCCAATCTGCGGAGACTGTACCTCCACGAGAACGACCTGACGGGCCCGATCCCGCCCGAGCTGGGCAATCTCACGGGGTTGCGACGCCTGAATCTGGCGGCGAATCTCCTCACTGACCGGATCCCCGAGCTGGACGGTCTCACCAGTCTGCAGACCCTGAGCCTCGGCCGGAACGACCTGACGGGCGCGATCCCGCCCGAGCTCGGCGATCTCACCGATCTGCGGAAGTTGAACCTGGCTGCGAATCACCTGACGGGCGACGTCCCATCCGAGCTGGGCGATCTCGCCGACCTGGAGTCCCTGTACCTTGGCGAGAACGAGTTGACGGGGCCGGTACCGCCGGAGTTCAGCGGCTTGATGCGCCTCCGAAACCTCGCGGTGCAGGGGAACGCCGACATGTCCGGGGTCCTGCCGTTCGGCCTCACCAATCTCGCCGCGCTGGAGACGTTCCAGACTACAGGCACGGCTCTCTGCGCGCCCTCCGACGCCGGGTTCCTCGAATGGCTGCAAGGCGTCCCGAACCGGCGGGTGGCCCTCTGCGAAGGCGAACCCGCCGCGGCATATCTTGTCCAGGCCGTCCAGTCGCGGGAGTTCCCGGTTTCGCTCGTCGCCGGCGAGGAGGCGCTGCTGCGCGTTTTCGTGACGGCCGGCCGTGACAACGACGAGCGCCTCCCCCCCGTCCGGGCCTCGTTTCACCTGAATGGCGCCCTCGCGCACGTTGTCAAAATCCCCGCTAGGCCGGGTCCGATCCCGACCGAGGTCGACGAGGGATCTCTGGCGACATCGGCTAACGCTGTGGTTCCCGCAGACGTGGTGCTGCCGGGGCTGGAGATGGTGGTCGAGGTTGATCCGGACGAGACGCTCGAACCAGCGCTGGGCGTGGCGAGGCGCATCCCGGCCACGGGCCGAGCGGCCATCGACGTTCAGGCCCTGCCGGTTTTCGACCTCACGGTCGTGCCGTTCCTGTGGACGGCGGATCCGGACTCGACGGTTCTGGAATCAGCCAGCGGGATGGCCGCCGATCCTGAGGGCCACGAACTGCTCGAGGACACCCGCACGCTGCTCCCGGTGGGTGCCTTGGACGTGAAGGCCCACGACCCCGTGCTGAGTTCAAGCAACGACGCATACGACCTGATCGATCAGACTCGGGCCATCCGAGTCATGGAGGGCGGGACCGGGTACTGGATGGGCACGATGTCGGGAGACGTTACGGGCGCGGGCGGTCTCGGCGGCGGCCTAGCGAGTTTTGCTGTTCCCAAGGCCTACGTCATCGCGCACGAGTTCGGACACAACTTCAGTCTTCCGCACACGCCGTGCGGCGGCGCGGCCAACCCGGATCCGGCATATCCGTACCCAGACGGATCCATAGGCGCTTGGGGATACAACCTTCGCACCGGCAATCTGGTACGGCCAACTTGGTTCGACGTGATGGGGTACTGTAGCGGCCGCCACTGGATCAGCGACTACTTTTTCACCAAGGCACTTCACTTCCGCCTCTTCGAAGAGCGGCCGTCGCCGGCGGCGATCCTGGCCGCACAAGAAGCTGAGTCCCTCCTGCTGTGGGGCGGTGCCGACACCGACGGCGAACTCTATCTGAACCCCGCCTTCGTGGTCGACGCCCCGCCCGTGCTCCCCGATGCTGCCGGTGAACACCGGATCACCGGACGGACGGCCAACGGAAACGAGCTCTTCTCGCTGGACTTTGCCGTGCCCGAGACGGCGGACGGCGACGGGAGTACTTCCTTCGCCTTCGTTCTGCCGGTGCAGCCCGGCTGGGCCGGCAACTTGGCGAGCATCACGCTTTCCGGACCGGGCGGATCGGCTATTCTGGACGGAGATACCGACCTTCCCATGACCATTCTTCTCAATCCGGGCACCGGACAGGTGAGGGCCATCCTGCGCGACCTGCCGCAAGCGGACGCTGCGGCAGCTCTTGCCCCTCAAGCAGGTCCCGACAGCCTCGACGTGCTCTTCAGCCGTGGGATTCCCGATGCCGCGGCGTGGAGACGATGAACGCCGCGGGGGCGATCACGTCGTCTGCGTTGAGCCGCCATCATGGTCCTCAGCGCTCCGCAGAGAGCAACGTTGGGTGCGCGGGTCGCTCGGCCTCGTTCGAACTCGTCCGTCAACAGCGAGGCCGTGCGGGGGTTCGTGCGGCTCTCCGCCATCAGCCTTAGCAGCCGCCTGCGCACCGGATCCAGCTGCGCGTCGTTCTTTCCCGTTCGTCGTCCCATGGAGTAGGAAATTACCCACCACCTGCACCCCGGGCAAGCCGGCTCATCTCCCGGAGCACTCCCTATTAGGAACCGTTCCGGACCCTACTGGCGACGGGCGGCGGAACCCCGATTCCCGCATCTCGTTGGGCGTCAAGCAGGTGGGAAATAGCCTATTTGCCATCCTATTGCGCGATTCGCCGACTCGATGTTTTCGTGAACGCGTATGGAGAACCGGACGAAGCAGTTCGAGCGGCATGTGGCGGATTTCCTGCGGTGCGTCGAGACGGAGCGTCCGCGGCTGCGGCGGACGTGCTTGTCGGCCGCCGCTAAGGTGGGAGAGCCAGCATACCCTGGGTATAACCCAGGGGCTGGCGAGGGACTCCGCCCCTTCGAACCCCAACAGGCCCGCGCTCCGGTGGATTGCGCGGGCGGGGGCGTCGCCCCCCTTCCCCCCGTGGCGGCGCAGCCCGATGGCTAGACGCCGCCCGATCCTCGTCGCCGTCCGCCTCACGCCGGACGAGTCCGCCGACTGGCGGGCCAAGGCGAAGGCCGCCGGCGTGCCGCTCTCGGCGCTGATACGCCGGGCGATGGCGCGCACGCGGACTTGGACGGTCCCTGCGGCCGAGGTCGAGCGCGAGCGTACGCGGCAAGTCTCTCGAATCGGGAACAACCTCAACCAGATCGCACGGTGGGCAAACACCCACAAGGGGGCGGTCGAGGCCGTCGAGGTGATCGCCCATCTCATCGCCATCAAGCGGGCGCTCGCGGCGTTGTCCCCTCCTGAAAGCATGGACGCGGATGCTGGTTAAGTTCCTGGCCCGCGGGACCGGCTCGGCGCTGGACGCGGCCGACTACCTCCTCGGGGAGCGGGACGCGGCCGGGAAGCCGCGCGAGGGCGTCGAAGTCCTCCGGGGCGATCCGAACGAAGTGGCCGACGTGGCCGACTCGCTCGACTTCGAGCACAGGTACACGTCCGGCGTGATCGCTTGGGCACCGGAGGACGAGCCGACCGACGCCGAGATCGAGGCGGTCCTGGAATCCTTCGAGGACACGGCCTGGGCCGGGCTCGAACCCGACCGCTACGCATGGGCGGCCGTGCTGCACCGCGAGCGTGGCGGCGGCGCTCACGTCCACGTCCTTGCCGCGCGGTGCGATCTGGAGACCGGGCGGAGCCTCAACATCGCGCCGCCGGGCTGGGAGAAGACCTTCGGCCCGCTCCGGGACGCATTCAATCACGAACACGGCTGGAGCCGCCCGGACGACCCGGCGCGGGCCAGGGTGGAGCAACCCGGGCACCGCGCCTATGTCGAGGCAGCACGGCTGCGGGCCGGGCTTCGGCTGGAAGCCTCACCCCGCGACCTGATCCGGGACTACCTGCTCCAGCGTGTCGAGCACGGCATGGTGCGGAATCGTGCCGATGTCGTCTCCGCACTGCGGGAGGCGGGTCTCGAAGTGCCGCGCCAGGGCAAGGACTACCTCACCGCGCTGGACCCCGAGACCGGGGACCGGTGGCGGCTGAAAGGAGGACTGTATGGAGAGAACTTCGACCGCGAACGATTTGACCGAGAGGCTGCGGAGGCGGCTGGAGAGCGAACGAAGGGAGATCGAGGAGTTGACCGCGAGCGAGCTCGGGCGGCTCGGCGAGAACTCGCGTCGCGTCGCGAGGAACGCGCTCAGTACCATCGAGCGCGATACGGAGGAGGCGACCGGGAGGATGCGCGAGTTGCTGCTCAAGGCGTGGCTCAGGCCCCTGATCGTCGGCCTGAGCCTTTGGCTCGGTTTCTTCGGCGGAAGCTGGGCGACGATGCGGTGGCTGTCGAGGAGCATCCAAACCCGGATCGAGACGGTCGCCGGACTGGGCCGGGACATCGAGGACGCCCGGCGGACGCTGGCCCAGCTGGAGGAGGACACATGGGGGCTCGTGTTCCACGAGATCAAGGGCGAGAGGTTCGTGGTGGTGCCGGACGGGGTGTTGGCCCGTCCGCCCTGGTGGGTGGACGACCGGCCGGCCTTGAAGCTGTCGAACGAGTGAGGGAACTGTATGAGCGAGTTGGAACGGCAGTTGACGGAGGCCTTGAAGAGGTTGTCCGCGCAGTACGAGACGGAACAGCGGCGGCACTCCGGGCAGGTCGAAGCCTTGCGGCAGCACGTCGAAGCCTTGCGAGGGCGCGTCGAGCGGCAAAGCGCGGAGAACGAAGCCTTGCGGCAGCGAATCGAGCGGCTCGACGGGCAAGTGACACGCTTGGCCGAGTGCTACGGCACGCTCGCCGCGACCTTGTGATGATGGTGGCGGTGATGCGCCAGCGCGGGCCGGACCGTGATCGCGATCATGGTCCGAGCCGCTGATGAACGAACCTGGCGCGGACGGCCTCCCGCAGCGAGCTTTCGGGCGCGCAGATCGTGCGGTCCATCACGAGAGGAATCGAATGATGGCACGCACGAAACGAAGTCGGCGGAGCTACAGCGCCGGCGAATGGGGCCGGAACCGGGTGAGGGTGTTCCCCGATCCCAAGACCGGCTTGTACCAGATGGAGTGGCGCGAGAACGGGCGCAGGCTCACCCGGTCCCTCAAGCACCGCGACTGGTCGCGGGCCAAGAGGCAGGCGGACGAGGTTGCCGCCGGCTTCGCGGTCCACGAGCCCGCTGGCAAGGCGGAAGCCGAGCCCGAGCCGCTCACGCTGGGCACGCTCTTTGACATCTACGGTGAAGAGGTGACGCCGACCAAGGCTGACCGGACCCGGCGGCGCGACAGGGTCGGGACCGCGATGTTCCTCCGCTTCTTCGGCAGGGACCGGAGACCCGAAACGCTCTCGCAGCGCGACTGGGACCGGTTCATCCGGGAGCGGAGAGCGGGCAGGGCCGGCATTTCGGGTGAGCCCGTGAGCAACCGGACGATCGAGGGGGACTTGACTTTCCTGATGGCGGTGCTCAACTGGGCGGCGAGGTCGCGGGACGACCAAGGCCGCCTGCTCCTCGACAGGAATCCGCTGAAGGGTCTCAGGAAGCCCAGGGAGAAGAACCCCACCCGGGTCGTCCTCGATGAAGAGGAATACCGGACGCTGCTCGCGGTTTCCCGGCAGGTCAATTGGCGTTTCCACGTCGCGCTCGTGCTCGCGCACGAGACCGGGCACCGGATCGGAGCCATCCGACAGCTCCGGTGGTCAGACATTGACCTCGAAGGCATGACCATCCGGTGGCGGGCCAAGCACGAGAAGAACGGCTACGAACACACCACGCCCGTGACGGCCGAGGCGATAGCGGCGTTGGAAGAGGCTCGACGGATGAGCAGTGGGACAGGAGACGCTCCGGTGCTCCCCGCAGGGACGGATGCCTCCAGATGCATGGGTCGCGGCTGGGCGTACAGGCTGTGGCGCAGGGCGGAGACCCTCGCGGGGCTGGAGCGCAAGGGCGGGCGGGGCTGGCACTCGCTCAGGAGGAAGTTCGCCACTGACCTCATGGACCTGCCGCTCAAGGTCCTCTGCGACTTGGGCGGATGGAAGAACGCACACACGGTGCTCAGATGCTATCAGAGAGCCGACGAGGGACAACTCAGGAAGGCTCTGGAAAGCCGCCGGACTGTTCGCGCCTGAAATCCCAATCGGCGGGAATCAAACAGCGGGAACCGAACCGGTAAATCCCGTAAGTGACACGTTCACAAACAGATACAAATCTGATGATGCCTGCTGGTAGCGCAGACTGCCAAAGCTCCGAATCCCGGTAGGGTCAGGAGGTGGCGCGGTGCCCTTAGGGGTACGGTGTGTATTTCTTCCGCCTTGCTTTCGCGGCGGTGCCAAGTCCGACTCCCATAGGTCCGTTTCCACCCCCTGCCCGTCGAACCGGACGTGCGGATTTCCCGCATCCGGCTCTCAATCGGGATCACGCCTTCGCCCACGGAAGGTACCTGGTCGTCCGCGCAAGACACGTGAGGCCGCACTGCTCCCACAGCCACGTGTAGGGAAAGCGCACGTATTTCCCCGATCGCCCCTTGTGCTTCCGGCAGTACCACTGTCGTAGCCGCCAGGTGGCGTGCTGGTCCACAGCCCTGTATGCCGGATTGACTTGCCCGAGATTGAAGTAGAAGCTGTCCCAACCGTAGTTGAAGGTTCCTGATAGGGGAGAAAGAAAAGTGGTGGTTCCGGGGGTCCCGGGCCGATAGGCTCGGGTAGGCAAAAACCCCAACACGGAGCCACCACGATGAAGAGAACGTACGAGGTAAGGGATCGGGCGGACAAGCGCGCGATCAGGGAGTTCCTGAAGCGGGAGGGGCAGTTTCTGCTTCCGATGCTTGAGCTCGTGGAGCAGACGGAGGTCGTGATCGACGAAGTCATCCAGGTGATGGGACGAGCGACGATCGAAGCGGTGCTGGAGATGAGCGCCGAGGGTGTGGCAGGCGTGAAGCAGGCAGGTCGGTCACGAGCGGAAGACGACACGGTGTGGTATGGCCGGCAGGGTGGTGTGGTTTACCTGTCGGACCGGAAGGTGCGTGTGGAGCGGCCACGGCTCAGGCGCCGGGGCGCCGGGGAGGGTGGCGAGGTCGAGGTGCCGGCGTACGCAGCGATGCGGAGACCGGGCGCCGTGGCGGATCGGATGCTCGAGGTCCTGATGGCGGGGGTGAGCACGCGGAAGTACGGCCGTGTGATCGGTGAGATGGCCGACACGGTCGGGGTGAGCAAGTCGGCGGTGAGCCGTGAGACGGTCGAGGCCTCAGAGCGCGTGCTGAAGGAGCTGATGGAGCGCCGGCTGGATGCGTGGGACCTCCTGGTGATCTACCTGGACGGGATCCGGATGGGCTCGCACCACGTGCTTGCTGCGGTAGGCGTGGACTCAGACGGAAAGAAGCACGTGCTGGGCGTGAGGGAAGGAGCGAGTGAGAACGCCGAGGTGAGCAGCGCGCTCCTAGAGGATCTGGTCGAGCGCGGCCTGGACCCGGGCAGGCGGCGGCTGTTCGTGATCGATGGCTCGAAAGCGCTCAGGAAGGCGATCGAGAAGGTGTTCGGCCAACGTCACCCCATCCAGCGCTGCCGCAACCACAAGCTCCGCAACGTGCTGGGTCATCTGCCGAAGGATCAGCACGCTCAGATGAAGGCGGCGTTCCGGGCAGCGATGAAGCTGGACGCGAAGCAGGGCGAGCAGAAGCTCGAGCAGCTCGCCCGATGGCTCGAGCGCGACCACCCCTCGGCCTCGGCCAGCCTACGCGAAGGCCTCAGCGAGATGTTCACGATCAACCGGCTCGGCCTCCCGCCGCGGCTGAGGAAGTGCCTGGGCTCGACCAACCTGATCGACAGCACCCACTCGGGCGTAAGACAGAAGACCCGCAGGGTGACCAACTGGAAGAACGGAGCGATGGCCTTGCGCTGGGCTGCGGCCTCGTTCGTGGAGACCGAGAAGAGCTACCGGAGGATCATCGGCTACGACCAGCTCTGGATGCTCAGGGCCCACCTCGACGACCATGAACCGGTTGCCCAAATGAGAAAGGCAGGCTAACAAGGAGACTCTCCGGAGCCACCACCTTCAACTGTCAGCGGGACACCATCTTGAAGTAATTTGCCCACCCCAACATCATCCGGTTCAGGCTCCCTACGACTTCCTCGGCATCCAGCCATTCACGTCTGCAGTCCGTCTGCTCGCTGATCCGGTGGCAGATGCTCTGAACGCTTGCCTTGCTCGGTCGAGTGCCGATGTACCGGCTTCCGTTCCCGGAACGATAGTTCCAGCCGATGTGATACCCGAGAAACTCAAGCGGCTCCTCGGGGCACCGGAGGCATCGGGTCTTCTCTGCGTTGACCGGTAGCTTCAGCCTGTCCATGAGCCGGTTGACCGCCGCCAGCATCTCTGCCGTCGAGGCCTTCCCGAGCACACAGAAGTCATCCGCGTAGTTCACGATCTCCGCACCGAAGCGCCGGGCGTAGCCCAGCACCTTCCAGCCAAGGATAAACCGCCGCATGTAAATGCTGCTCAGCAGCGGTGAGATCGGAGCCCCTTGCGGAGTCCCCTTTCTCTCCTTCCGCGCCCGGTTCGTGCGGCGAGTGCCGCCCTTGCCGTCCTCCTCTATCACCGGCATTTCCAGCCATGCCTTGATGAGTCCAAGCATCCGCCCGTCGCTCACGCGCCGAGCAATACTTTTCATCAACTCGGCATGCGGTATCTCACCGAAGTAGTTGGAGAGGTCCGCATCGACCACTTCGTTGTGGCCCCGGTACAGCAACCCACGGATCCGCTGCACCGCGTCCTTCGCGCTTCGTCCCGGCCGGTATGCATACTGCTCCGGCTGCAGGTCCGCCTCGAATATCGGCCCCAGCACCAGCATAGCCGACGTCTGCGCAACCCGATCCCTCAGGCACGGTATGCCCAGGGGACGGAACTTCCCCGGCTGCTTCTTCGGGATGAGCACCTGACGCACCGGACTCGGCTCGTAGCCGCCATCCCTCAGGTCCCGCGACAGTTCCCCTACCCAACGCTCCACTCCGTACGCCTCGACATCCGCGACCGTCACACCATCCACTCCTGCCGCTCCGCCGTTGCGCCGAACCATCCTCCACGCCTCCAGGAGGAAATCCTGCCTCCATACCTTGTCGACGAGGGCGTGAAAGCGCCGGTCAGGTTCTTCCTTCGCTTTCGCGTGTAGCACGTTCTGGAGTTTCCGGACACTTCCTGCCGACCCTCTTAGACTCCCGTCAGTGGTCAAGTCCCTGCCTCCTTTCCGCACCGCTCCCAACTCAGGGCCCCTTCCCTCGACGGGCATTACCCCGCGTCCTCAGTAATACGGGCCCATCCGCCACCCTGCCGGCCCAGCCTGCCCCTCGCGGGGTCCCGGTTGCCGTGTGCACGGCACCGACAGGGCTTCCCGTGTTGCCACGCCTTCCATCTTCCACATGTGCCGACGCCACTACCCCGGCGAAAACCAGCCAGTGCTCGTGTCGCTCGCTTCCCGGCCAGTCAGCGGCCTTCCCCTTTCTTGCGCAGGGTCGGCTTCCGCGTTGACGGTTTCGAGGCCTGCTCGGCGTTCACTGCACGTTTCGGCCCACGTGGTCGCTGAACCGCCTTCCGACTTAGCTCCTCCCTTGGCCGTATCCACCGTTTCCAGTTGCGCGCCCGTTTAGGGAATCGCATATCGTGCGCGGCCCGTACCAGAGTGCTTCAGCTCATGTCGTTACCTCCATGCACCGCTCTGGCTACTACCGGCTGGAGCGACAGCTGCCGGGCGGGATTCGCACCCGCCAGGAAAGCGCGCCTTTCCACGGCGCACGCAAGGAATCGTCTAAGTTCAAACAGGATTGCACGATCTGCCATTCTTGCCGTTGGACCATATCTGATTCCGTCGTGTCACAACTGCCGGAAAGACAGAGTCGATTGGCGGGAATCCCGACTAATTCGGAGGAAGCCTGAACCGGACCCGGTCGCCGTTCCAGAGCCGACCGACCCCGGTCGCTTCGGCAACACCCACTTCCGAGCGGGCGATCACCGGATGGCGCGCAATGTTCGGGCCGTCCCGGCTTGCTTCGCGCTCGCCGATCCGGTCGCTGCTTTCCCGTTATGGGGGCGTAGCGGTGAGCGCGCCGGGCATGAGCAGCCATGCCGACGCTTCCAGCGGGCGCGAATCCTGCTGCCCACCGAGTCCCGGCGCTTGATAGCTCGCCCCGAACCACCGAAACTTCGTATGGTCTTCCAAGGCATTCGGCGAGGCGCGGTACGGCGAACGCGCCTCGGCCAGCATCGGGCGAGGCACCGGCTATCCAAGCGGGAGCCCAGCACCCAAGGGCAATCATGGCGCGACGAAGCAGCAAGACGGGGCGGAACATCACAACGTACGAGCATCCCGACAAGGAGCGCGTGAACAACCCGCCGGTGGGTTTGGTCACGCCGGAGACGGATCGAGACGCTGGCGACAAGTCCTACGCCCATGATCCGCATCTCGATCCTCATCTTTCTTGGTCCGGCAAAGCGGAGTACACTGCGTTCGAGGTGCCGACGGTCTCGCTCCATGTCCACGAGCGGATCGACCCTCGTACGATCATCGAAGCCGTACGCAGGCCGAAGGACACCGAGGAGCAGGGGTCGCTGTTCGCCACACCGGAGGAGAATCCTCCTCTACGCCAAGCCATCGAGTTCTACCGGCACCGGCACAACTGGACCAACCGGCTGATCGCGGGCGACAGCCTTCTCGTCATGAACAGCCTGATCGAGAAGGAAGGTTTGGGCGGACAGGTCCAGATGGTCTACATGGACCCGCCGTACGGCATCCGCTACGGCTCCAACTTCCAACCCTTCGTGAACCAGCGCGACGTGACCGACGGCCGGGATGCAGATCTGACGGCGGAGCCCGAGCAGATTCGTGCGTTCCGGGACACTTGGGAGCTCGGCATTCACTCGTATCTCTCCTACTTGCGTGACCGGCTGCTGCTCGCGCGCGCACTCCTGCATGAGAGCGGAAGCTGTTTCGTGCAGATCGGCAAAGAAAACGTCTATCGTGTCGGAATGCTCATGGACGAGGTACTCGGCGCGGAAAACCGGATGGCGACGATCTCCTACGCGACCACCGGCGCCAGTTCCGCCGGCACTCTGCCGCAGGTGGCGGACTATCTCCTATGGTACGCGAAGGACGGGAAACAGGTGAAGTACCGGCAGCTATACGAGCTGCTCACTCGGCGAGAGATCATCGAGTTCTTTAGCTCCTATGTGATAGTTGAACTTGAGGACGGTGAATGCCGAAAGCCGACTCCCGAAGAACGGTTTGACCCTGATCAGCACTTGCCACAGGGAGCGCGGATCTATCGGCGCATGCCAATCGATTCGCAAGGCGTTTCGACGACCGGCCGCTCCGAGGCATACGAGTACGACGGGCATGTGATCCCCTGTCGACCGGGCCGCCAATGGGCGGTCTCGCGCTCGGGATTGGATCGGTTGGCGGAACTGGGTCGACTCGATCTGCCGACCAGCCGCGAGTCTCTGAGTTGGAAGCGTTACGAAAGCGAGGTCCCCGGTAGGCGGATCAACAACATCTGGCCCGCGCCGATGTCGGCCAGCAACAAGCGTTATGTGGTGGAAACGGCTACCAAAGTGATTCAGCGCTGCATCCTGATGACCACGGACCCCGGAGATCTGGTTTTCGATCCTACCTGCGGTGCCGGCACGGCTGCCTACGTTGCCGAGCAATGGGGACGCCGCTGGATCACCTGTGACACGTCGCGAGTCGCGACTGCCCTGACCAAACAGCGCCTGATGACAGCGAGCTTTGACTACTACGATCTTGCCCACTCTATTGAAGGGGTTGGGGGCGGATTCCGGTACCACGGCGTTCCCACCGTTTCGCCGAAGATTCTTGGGTACGATGAGCCGCCCGTCGAAACCATACTTTGGGACAAACCCTATATCGACCGCTCGAAGGCCCGCGTCACGGGTCCGTTCACGGTCGAAGCAGTGCCCGCGCCGTCCGTGCTCCCGCTCGACGAGGTCGCCGAGCGTGAGGCACTGCCGGCCGACACCTCGGTGGCGCGCACGGGGCCGACGATTCGGCAAGGCGACTGGCGCGACGAGCTTCTGAAGACCGGCATTCGGGGCAAGGGCGGCCAACGCGTCAGATTCGTGCGACTGGAGCCGCTGCCCGGCCAGAAACACCTTCACGCCGAGGGCGAGACGATGCCCGACGAAGCCTCGGTGCCAAGCACTCGAGACGCCGCGCTTGGCGTGAGGGCAGTAGTCGCCTTCGGCCCGGATCATGCGCCGATGGAGCAACGGCAGGTGGCGCGGGCCATCGAGGAAGCATCGCACTTGGTTCCACGACCGGCGGTCATCGTCTTCGCAGCCTTCCAGTTCGACCCCGAGGCGTCCAAGGACATCGACGAGACGAACTGGCCCGGCGTGACCCTGCTCAAGGCGCAGATGAACGCGGATCTGCTGACCGATGACCTAAAGAGGAAGCGGGCGAGCAACGAGAGCTTCTGGCTGATCGGCCAACCCGATGTGGTGCTAGAACGCTTCCGGGACGGAGAAGACGAAGGCAAGTTTCGCGTCTCGGTCCAAGGCTTCGACTACTACAATACCAAGACCGGCAACGTCGAGTCCGGCAACGCCGACCGGATCGCCGTCTGGATGCTGGATCCCGACTATGACGGGCGCAGCCTGTTCCCGCGCCAGGTGTTCTTCCCGATGGCCGGTGCCAAGGACGGCTGGGCCAAGCTGGCCAAGAGCCTCAAGGCGGAGATCGACGCGACCCGGATGGTGGCCTACCGGGGGACCGTCTCGCTCCCCTTCGAGCCCGGCGAGCACGGGCGCGCGGCGGTCAAGATCGTGGACGACCGGGGCGTCGAGAGCCTCAAGATCGTGGAGTTGGAGCAATGAAGACTTCAATGCGATCGGGGACCGGAGCCGTCGAAGACCGCGAGCAGCTGGCAGCCCGAATCGGTGTTCCCATGAGCGCCATCGAAGCGTTCTGCGACCGTTGGCAGGTGGGGGAACTGGCGCTGTTCGGTTCCGTGCTGCGCGACGACTTCGGGCCGGACAGCGACATCGACGTGTTGATCCGGTTCAAGACGGAACGGACGCCCGGCCTGTTCGGCATCGCCGGGATGGAACAGGAACTGGCCGACCTGCTCGCACGAAAGGTCGATCTGGTGCACCGAGCCGCGATCGAGGAGAGCCGAAACTACATTCGCCGGAAGGCGATCCTGGAATCCGCGCGGGTTGTCTATGCCGCGTGACGACTCCGCGTATCTGCTGGACATGCTGCTCGCCGCGCGCGATGCACTGTCCCTTCACGGAAGGCATGTCATTCGACGATTTCCTGCGGGACCGGCGGACGCAGCTCTCGGTCCTCAAGTCGGTGGAGATCGTTGGGCGAGGCCGCCGCACAGGTGAGCGAAGAAGCGAGGCGGGCACACCCCGACATCCCCTGGCGGGAGATCGTCGGCATGCGCAATCGGCGGCGGCTCGGCCTCGCTCCTCGTGCGCCGCGCGAAGACCGATCCGGAGGGTGGCGGCGCGATGCTCTACCTGCACCGAGACAGCGTGAGGCTGCTCTCGGAGTGGCTGAGCGCGAGCGGGATCAGTGGCGGGCCGCTCTTCCGTTCGATGCGCAAGGACGGCACGCTGGGCGGCCGGCTGCATGAGAGCCAGGTGCCGCGCATCTACAAGGCGATGGCCGAACGGGCCGGGCTCCCGGAGCAGATCGTGCGGCGGCTCTCCGGGCACAGCCCCCGCGTGGGCGCGGCTCAGGACATGATCGCCAAAGGGATCGGGATCCCCGCGATCATGCAGGCCGGGCGCTGGAAGAGCGCCCAGATGGTGCAGCGCTACGGCGAGCGGGCTGCTGGCCAAGCGCAACGGCGCCGCACAGCTGGCACGGCTTCAGAAACGCAGATGAGCCCCGAAGAACCCGGGGGCCTCTCTGGTCACAATCTTTGCCGCGGGTTACTCTCGATAACTACAATTATCGAGAGCTATCTGGAAAGCTAAGCGCTATTTTGTGAGTGAGTTGTGACTTACCGGGCGAGCGTCGTGGCCCTTTAGTGACTTCACGCGCGAAGAGCGCTATTCTCCACCCCCCGCGGTCCGGCGGAAGGCGGCCGGGCCGATCGTCCGGAGCCTCGTCCGCTCCGCCTCACCCTTCGGCGGGAGTGGAGCATTGAACGATCGAGACCCTACGGGGCCCGGGAGCGGGCCATCCGACGACCGGATCTCCCGGCTGAGCGCGGCCATCCTCCGCATCAGCCAGAGCCTGGACGTGGCCACCGTGCTGGAGGAGGTCGTCGAGAGTGCCCGCGCGCTCACCGGCGCCCGCTCGGGCGTGATCACGACGATCGACGAGCAGGGAGAGGTCCAGGACTTCGTCACCTCCGGCCTTTCTCCCGAAGAGTACCGGAAGATGGTGGAGTGGTCCGACGGGCGGCGACTCTTCGAACACCTTCGCGACCAGGCGAAGCCGCTCCGGGTGGCGGATCTGCCCAGCTACCTCGACTCGCTCGGCCTCTCGCCGACGCCCTGGACGTCGAGGTCGCTGCATGGGACCCCGATGCACCACCTGGGCGAGCATCTCGGCAACTTCTTCCTGAGCGACAAGGAGGACGGCGAGGCGTTCACGGGAGAGGACGAGGAGATCCTGGTGCTTTTCGCCTCGCAGGCGGCGACGGCGATCGCGAACGCGCGCACGTACCGCGATCTCGAGCGGGCGCGGGCCGACCTCGAGGCGCTCATCGAGACCTCGCCGGTCGGCGTGGCGGTGTTCGATGCCGGCACCGGCCATCCGGTCTCGTTCAACCGCGAGGCGCGGCGCATCGTCGAGGGGCTCCGCACCCCGGGCCGTCCACCGGAGCAGCTGCTCGAGGTGAT